>NZ_VDHJ01000013.1 GCF_006334925.1 Corynebacterium tapiri
CGAACCCGGAAGCTAAGCCTGTCCACGCTGATGGTACTGCACTCGGGAGGGTGTGGGAGAGTAGGTTACCGCCGACCAAAAAAGAAAGATAAGTAAATATGATGTGGGGTGTGTTACCTGGACTTGTAGGTCTTGGTGGCACACCCCACTTGCGCGTCTGAAGGTAGGGAAACATTCCCTTCATACAAATAGGTAGAACCCCTGATGCGTGAACCAGAGTCAGCCAAGTACGGTTGATAAGGAAAAGTTTAAGGTTCACAGAGGAGCGCCATTATGGGATCATCGCCCGCATCGGGGAATCAGGACCGTTCAGAAGGCGATTCTCGGCCGCGCCACGCATTGAGTGGCGACGTCACTGGTGCCGCCACTCAGGTGGACAGCCCCGCAACGCCCGTAAAGAGCGTGGCGGCCCGCGCAGTCCAGCTCTACAAGAGCTACGGCTCAGGCGACACCGCAGTGACTGCCCTCGATCACGTCAACGTCGAGTTTGCTGCACATGAGTTCACGGCGATCATGGGGCCGTCGGGAAGCGGAAAGTCCACTCTGATGCACACGATGGCAGGGCTGGATTCGGCCACCTCCGGCGACGCGATCATCGGCGAGACCAATCTCTCCGGAATGGGGGACAAGCAGATCACTGCGCTGCGCCGTGACCGCCTGGGATTCATCTTCCAATCCTTCAATCTCGTGCCCACGCTTACTGCGGCTGAGAACATTACGTTGCCCAGCGATATTGCTGGCAAGAGCGTCGATAAGCAGTGGTTTGAAGAAGTAACGACTCGCCTGGGCTTGTCTAAGCGCCTGAGCCACCGCCCGGCGGAGCTCTCGGGTGGTCAGCAACAGCGCGTGGCCTGTGCTCGTGCGCTGGTCTCTCGCCCGGACATCATCTTCGGCGACGAGCCCACGGGCAACCTGGATTCCAACTCGTCGGCGGAGGTGCTGAGCATCCTGCGCACGGCGGTGGACCACGACGGCCAGACCGTGGTGATCGTTACGCACGATCCCCGCGCGGCGTCCTACGCGGACCGGGTGATCTTCCTCGCTGATGGACGCATCGTCGACGAGTTGCGTGAGCCCACCACTGAGAAGATCCTGGCCAAAATGAGCAGCATCGAGGGATAGACGGTGGCTAAGAAATCAACAATGCGCAGGGTCTCTCTGCGCAACATTGCAGCGCACAAGCTGCGCCTGGCCCTGACAGTGCTGGCCGTGGTGCTGGGCACTGCGTTCATTTCTGGTGCCTTCATGTTCACCAACTCGCTCAAGAGCAGTTTCGACGCGGCCGTCAATAATGCGTTTACTGGCGTCGATGCGGTGGTGTCCAAGGAAGCAACCGTCGAGGACCGCGAAACGGTCGAGGCGAACCCAGACGTCGCCGGCACGAACGTGTCCACCAGCCAGACGATCGTGCTTGCTCGCGACGGCGCGGAGCCGGAACCGATCCAAACTGGTTCGGGAACGGCGTCGCTTGGCGTGTGGTACGAGCCGGATGAGCAGGTAGGCGACACTAAGACGATCGTTGAGGGCAATGCACCGACCAACGCTCAAGAAGTGATCATCAACGAGAAGGCCGCCAAGGAGAAGAACCTTCACCCCGGCGACAAGCTCATCGTGGTCGACCCGCAGGCTCGGCATCAGGTCACCCTGACCGGACTCTTTGATAGCCCGATCGATCAAGCGGGCCAGCTCAAGGTTCTCATCCCGGAGCAGGATTATCTGGCCTCCTACGCCAAGGACGGCGTGGTGGACCAGTTCATCGTGGATGCTGCCGAAGGCGTTGCGCCCCAGAAGGTCGTTGATGAGCTCAAGCAGGCCCTGCCAGAGCGTGACGTAGAGACTGGCCAGAAGCTCGCCGATGACACCTCTAAGGCCGTCACCAGCGCTCTGAGCTTCATTAATTACTTCCTGGTCGCCTTCGGCCTGGTGGGTCTGCTGGTGGGCACGTTCCTGATCGCTAATACCTTCTCAATGATCGTCGCGCAGCGCACCAAGGAATTCGCGTTGTTGCGCGCGCTAGGTGCTTCGCGGGGACAGATCACTCGGTCGGTTGTTTTGGAGTCAGTCATCATCGGCGTTCTGGGCTCCGCCATCGGTGTTCTCGTGGGCATGGGCCTGGTCGCAGCGATCAAGGCAGTGATGACCTCCCGCGGCATGGCTCTCCCTGATTCCGGGTTGGGGTTGAGCCCGACGGCAGTCCTCGTCCCCATTTTGCTGGGCACCGCGGTGACTGTCGTATCTGCTTGGGCACCTGCTCGTCGTGCCGGCGACGTGGAGCCGGTGGAAGCTATGCGGGCGAACGAGTCGTCGACAAGCCAACCTCTCCTGGGGCGCACCACTGCGGGTGTGATCCTGTTGGCATTGGGTGTTCTGGCTGCACTCGCGGGTGTGTTCTGGGACGAGCAGGAAACCAAGACGCGCGCGATCGCTGTGGGGGTGGGCGCCGTACTTTTGGTGATCGGATTCTTCTTGGCGGCGCCAGCGCTCTCGCTGCCGGTGGTGCCCACCTTTGGCCGGCTTCTGGGGCTGCCCTTTGGCGCGGTGGGCCGGCTGGCGTCGACGAATACTCGGCGCAATCCGCGTCGGACCGCCACAACCTCGTTTGCACTGGCGCTGGGGGTGGCGCTGGTAACGGTGATCGGCATGTTGGGCGCCACGATGAAGCAGTCGGTTGCGGACCAGATGGAGTCCAACCTGGAAGCTGACTTCGCGCTGACGGCTCCGGCGGCCGGTGGTTTCCCCGTCCCGGCAGAGGTTCCCGATGCCGTACGCGGGGTCGAAGGCGTTGAACGGGCAACCACGCACATGGTGGCTCCGGTGTCCCTCGACGGGGTATTTTCCTCCCAGCTGGGACCGCACGGTGGGTTTACGGACGTGGTTGATGGGGACCCGGGGAATATCGGCAAGCTGACGGTAGCCGAGGGGACGAGTGACCTCAGCAATGGCGGCGCCCTGGCGACGCGCTCACTTGCCGACGCTCACGGCTGGCGGGTTGGTCAACAGCTGCAGCTCGCAGGGCCAAATCCGGCCGCGCCCACCAAGCCAGTCGAGCTCGTGGGAATCCTCGATGACAGTCAGATGTTCCGCTCCATCGTGGTGTCGCACGCCGAGGTCACAGACGTCGTCCCCGCAGACGCCCTGCGCATACGCATGGTGGGTGTTCAAGTTGCCGAGGGAGTCAATCCCGACGACGTGCGTCCCCGCCTTGAGCAGGCAGTCAAGCCGTTCCTCGTGGTTCAGGTTATGAGTAGCGAGGACATGGCGGGCATGGTGGCTGGTCTGATCAACCAGATCCTCTCGCTGCTGTATGGGTTGCTCGCGCTCGCGGTGATCATCGCGATCCTGGGCATCGTGAATACGCTGACGCTGTCGGTCATCGAGCGCCGCCAGGAAATCGGCATGCTACGCGCGGTGGGTAGCTACCGCGGGCAGATCCGCCAACTGATCACCCTGGAGTCGGTCCAGATCGCGCTCTTTGGTGGCCTGGCTGGTGTGTTGCTGGGGCTGGGCATCGGTTATGCCTTCATCACGTCCCTGGACGGTCAGGGACTAGGGGATCCGGTTATCCCGTGGCCGTTGGTCGCGGCCATGCTGGCTGGTTCTGTACTCATCGGACTGTTCGCTGCCATTTGGCCAGCCCAGCGGGCGGCAAAGACTCCGCCCCTCGATGCGATCAGCGACTAAGTAGGATCACAATCAATTCGGACAAACCCACCGTGGCGCCCAAGTACAGCAGCGCCGCGGGGGTTTTTCGCTTTTCGACGTCCTCCGCAACCTGATTGGCCACAGTCGACAGCGTGGAGCACGCACCCGCGAATCCCACGCCGATAGCGGTTTCCACCAGCCCGGACAGGTGCACGATTGCCCAAGCAAGGACGGCGCAGGCCAACAAGTTTGCAAGCAATAGACCGACCTTGGGCCACAAAATGCGGGTGAGTGCCCAACGGGTTAGGCCACCGAGCATGGCTGCACCAAAGACCGCCGCGGTAGGAAGAAGTGCGCCGATCATGCGGACAACCTACGACCGAGGAGTGCGGCGGCCACGCTGCCCACCATCGTCAGCAAAACATAGAAGATTGCCGTGCCTGTGGGCAGGTCTGCGGCCAGCAGGGCAAAAGTGCTCAGGGTGGTAAAACCGCCAAGCACCCCGGACCCCCAGAAGGGGCCGGGGCGAAATAGTCCGAAGGCAAAGCATCCGACCAGGTTGATGGCCAGAGTGATGGATAGAGGGGCGTCGAGAAGCGAACTCAACCAAAAGCGTGCGGTGGCGCCGAGACCCGCGCCGAGAGCAACGACCAACCCATCTTTCACAAGTCTTTAGATTTTAGCGCCACTGCATTTCTTGGCGATCCACGAACTCTCGGACGGTGGCTGCCGGCTTGTTCAAGCCCGGATCGAAGCGGAGGTACTCGCGTGTCTCACGAGCAACGAGGCCGGAGAGCAGAAGCAGACCAATGAGGTTGGGCAGCGCCATCAGGCCGTTGGCCAGGTCAGAGAAGGTCCAGGCGAGTTTGATCTCGGAGATTGCACCGACGAACACGATGACCGTGAACAGCATGCGGTAGGGGACCGAGGCCCACTGTCCCACGAGCGAGGTGAGTGCGCGCTCTCCGTAGTAGGACCACCCGATGATGGTGGAGAAGGCGAAGAAGATCAGAGAAACCGAGACGATCGTTCCGCCCCAGTGGCCAGGCAGGCCGGCGCTGAAGCCGTCGGCGGTCATGGTGGCTGCGGACTCTTCACCCTGGGTCCATACGCCCGAGGTGACGATCACCAGGCCGGTGATGGAGACGACGATGATGGTGTCGATGAACGTCTGCGTCATGGAGACCAGCGCCTGGCGGGCCGGGTGCGAGGTGCGGGCGGCGGCCGCGGCGATGGCAGCCGAACCCATGCCAGACTCGTTAGAGAAGATGCCGCGGGCCACGCCATAACGCACGGCCAGCATGATGGTGGAGCCGAGGAACCCGCCGCCAGCTGCGGTGCCAGTGAAGGCGTCAGAGAAGATGGTGGCCAGAGCCGCCGGGATGTCCTCGGCCAGCAGGATGAGGACCACGATGCCGCCGACGACGTAGAGAACCACCATGAGCGGAACAAAGGCACTGGTGATGCGACCGATTCCCTGGATGCCGCCGAGGAGGACGGCGCCGACGCCGACGAACATCAACACGCCGGAGAGAACCGGGGAGATGCCAAAGGTGTCTTCCATTCCGGCAGCTACCGAGTTGGCCTGCGTGAGGTTGCCGATGCCGAAGGACGCGAAGAAGGCGAAAAGCGCGAAGAGGAAGGCCAACACGCTGCCGACGGGGCCGGGGATGCCGCGCTTGAGGTAGATCTGCGGGCCACCCATCTGGTTGCCCTTCTCGTCGGTAACGCGGAAGCGGACACCGAGGTAGGCCTCGGCGTACTTGGAGGCCATGCCGAGCAGGCCGGTGACCCAGATCCAGAAGAGTGCGCCGGGGCCGCCGACGGAGATTGCCGTGGCCACGCCCACGATGTTTCCGGTTCCCACCGTGGCTGCCAAGGCAGTAGTCAGCGCCTGGTAGTTCGAGATGTCTCCGGCGCCAGCCTCGTTGTCTCTCTCGGAGGTATCGAAGAAGGCGTGTCGGAGGGCCCGACCGAGGGTACGAAACTGGATGCCACCCAGGCGGATCGTGAGGTAGACGCCGGTGCCTAGCAAGAGGGGGATGAGGACGAACGGTCCCCAGACGACGGAGGATATCGCGCTCAGCGTGTTATTTAGGGTCTCGACCATGGACTGAATTTAAGTGGCAACTGTGGCGAAAGTAACTATTTCTAGCCAATAGGCTGATAGGTATTACAAATGATTCCCCCGAGCGGGGGTAGAGCCGGGGTGGGTTGCTCCGTGAACCCGCTGCAGGTAATAGACCGCCGGACAACAATGGAGCGTGGAAAACGCCCACATTCATCCCGCTTCTTAGGAGTTCCATGGCACACGAGCGCGCCGGGCAACCCGCCCGCGAGTCCGACCTCATCGACGTTCCGGCGCTGGTGAGTGCCTATTACACGCGGGAGATCGACCCGAGCGATGTGGCACAGCAAGTCAGCTTTGGCACCTCAGGCCACCGAGGATCTTCCTTGGACAACGCGTTCAACGAGGCCCACATTCTGGCCACCACCCAGGCGATCGTGGACTACCGCCGTGAGCAGTCGATCGGTGGCCCGGTGTTCATCGGTCGCGATACGCACGCGTTGAGCGAGCCGGCAATGATTTCCGCGCTGGAGGTATTGCTGGCTGCCGACGTGACGGTGCTTGTCGACGCCGCCGGGCGCTACACGCCCACGCCCGCTGTGTCTCACGCGATCCTGCGTCACAATGCCGAACTCGACGAGGGGACTGCAGGCAGTGCACCTGGCTGGGCAGATGGCATTGTGATCACCCCCTCGCATAACCCGCCGCGCGACGGCGGCTTTAAGTACAACCCGCCGACTGGTGGACCCGCTGGTGCAGACGCCACGGATTGGATTGCCGAACGCGCTAACGAGTATTTGCGCGCCGGTCTCGAGGGCGTGGGACGCGTATCGGTGAACGGCGTCCTGGACGAGCGCGCGCAACGATATGACTACCTCAACACGTATGTGGCGGATCTGAAGAATGTGGTGGATATGGATGCCATCGCATCGTCCGGCCTGCACATCGGCGCCGACCCGATGGGTGGAGCCTCGGTCGACTACTGGGGTGCGATTGCTGAGGCCTACGGCCTGAACCTCGAGGTGGTCAACCCCCGCGTTGACCCCACCTGGCGCTTCATGACCCTCGACACCGACGGTGCCATCCGCATGGATTGCTCCTCGGCCAACGCGATGGCGAGCCTGATCCACAACGTGTCCCGCTTCGACCTGGCCACCGGAAATGACGCCGACGCCGACCGGCACGGAATCGTCACCCCGGATGCGGGCCTGATGAACCCCAACCACTACCTCGCCGTCGCGATCGAGTACCTGTTCTCGCATCGCGAGGGCTGGCCCGAGAGCGCGGCCGTGGGCAAGACGCTCGTGTCCTCCTCGATGATCGACCGAGTCGTCTCCTCGCTGGGACGAAAGCTCGTGGAAGTCCCCGTTGGGTTCAAGTGGTTCGTGCTCGGGCTTGTCGACGGCTCCCTGGGATTCGGAGGAGAAGAATCCGCCGGTGCGTCATTCTTGCGTCGCGACGGCTCGGTGTGGTCGACCGACAAGGACGGCCTGATCATGGATCTCTTGGCCGCGGAGATCACCGCGGTCACGGGTGAGACTCCCTCCCAGCGCTACGCCAAGCTGGCAGACCGCTTCGGAGCCCCGGCCTATGCCCGTACCGATGCTCCAGCTAACCGGGAGCAAAAGGCCCTGCTGAAGAATCTGAGCGCCGACTCGGTCAGTGCGAGCGAGCTTGCTGGAGAGGCAATCGTCGACAAGCTCACCGAAGCTCCTGGAAACGGTGCTCGCATTGGCGGTCTGAAGGTGACTACCGAGAATGCGTGGTTCGCCGCGCGCCCCTCGGGTACGGAAGACAAGTACAAGATCTACGCCGAAAGCTTCCGTGGGCCCGAGCACCTCAAGCAGGTGCAGGAGGAGGCACGGGAACTCGTGGAGCGTGTGCTGGGGCAGTAGCTGTTTACTGCTCCAAGGCTGCGCACTGAGAAGGGCTAGCGGTTCCGTTCTCACACGCGTGGCGCAGTTGAATTTCCCCACTGCTGGGGCGCGGGTTCCCGTTTTCGTCGTATCCGTAACCACAGAGGAAGGCAGGACACGAGACTGTCGTCGGAATTTCTGACGGGTCCAGGCCGGCGGCCGCCTCAGCTGCGAGGTAATCCTTTGCCCAGGGCTGATTGAGGCAATACTCCGTGGTTTGAGTGGTTCCGTCGGACATAAGCGATGGGCCTGGCGTGCCCACTAGGCACTCTACGACGTAGGGCTCGGTAGCTGCCTGGTCGGTAGCAAGCGTGGGCGCCGCGGGAACGGGTGACGGCTCGGAGGTAGTCGATATGCGGGGACTGGTTGTGGTAACCGTTGTGCTCGATGGCTCAGAGCTCACCGAGCTAGGGGTGGGCTCGGGCGTGGGTGGTTGGCCGCAAGAGTTTAAGGCAATTAGCGGCAGGGTGGTGCACACCAGCCAGATGCGGAACTTGTGCATGGGCCATCTCCTCTTAACAGGTTGTGTTCAGCAAATTGACTGGAAATGACCATAGTTGGCAAGGTGGCAATACCCGTCGGCCTAAATCGCACATGTGTTGCATAGAGAATTGGCGACCGGCGCTTCTTTTCCGTCGGCCTCAAGTAGCATCACCAAGGGTGAGCACTTCCACAGTCAGCATGAAGACCCGCATTCTCGACGGAGTGAGCTTTGTCGCACGCTTCTTCATGGCATACATCTGGATTACCGCGGGACTGCACAAGATTGGCAACAATCTCAACGTCACGCAGTCGATCCAGGCCTACGACATTTTCACTCCAGCCTGGAATCACATCCTCGCCCAGCTCATTGGCCCGTTGGAGCTGGCAGGTGGCCTGATGCTGTTGATGGGCTTGTATCTGCGCAAGAGTTCCCTGGTTAGCACGATCGTCCTGGTGCTGTTCATTATCGGCATCTCCCAGGCGTGGATCCGCGGCCTCGAACTCAACTGTGGTTGTTTCGGGCCAGAGGAAGCAACCACCAATTACCCGAAGCAGTACTTCGAGACGATCGTGCGTGACCTGGTGTTCATCGCGCTTTCTGTGTGGACGATGGTTCGACCGTTTACGCGTTGGGCTGTGCGTCCGTAGTCGGATCGCACCTCGGCTGATACCTTTGGGCACAGTGCCCGTCCACCTTTCGTAGGGGGAGTGGGCGGTGTAGCTCATCAAATACCTACTGTGAAAGGACGAGCGCTTATGTCGAGTACCAAGACTCGCTCAGTCTCTGATCCCAACAAGAAGTCCTCGGCTAATTTCCTCTGGGTGCTGCTGGCGCTGCTGCTCGTTGCTGCGCTGGTTATCGGCCTGGTGGTGTGGCAGTCGCAGGGCAAGCGCACCTCCCACCTCGCGGAGCGTGACAACACCGAAGTCAATGCGGTGATGGAATACAACCCGGCCGATGGGGCAATCACCCTGAAGTCGCAGAGCGCTGGGGAGAACGCCGAGGAAGTTGGGTTGTACGAGGATTACTCGTGCCCTCACTGTGGAGAGCTCGCTAATGCTACCGACGAGCGCATGCTGCAGGAGATTGATAACGGCAAGCTCGTTGTCAACGTGCACCCGCTGAACTTCCTGGATCGTAACGCCGAAGGACACTCCACCGCCTCGCTGGCGGCGCTGTTGGCATTGGCCGACAAGGGTGAGACCAACGCCTGGTGGAACCTGCGCGAAGTTATTTTTGAAGAGCAGCAGGACATCTACAACCAGTGGAGTGATGACGACTTCGCTAATGCAGCCAAGGAACTCGGAGCCTCGGAGGATGCCGTGAAGGCCATCCGCGACGGTGCTTACATCGATGAGGCCAAGAAGATCGCCGAGACCAACGCCAACTACCTGCAGGAGAAGACCGGCAACGTGTCTTCCCCGCGCATCCTGCAAGACGGCAAGGATGTTGAGGTACAGGATCCGGCCCAGTGGATCGATAAGGTCCTGAGCTAGCCTTTAGCTTGCTGTTTGACGCCTCCAAATCGCTACCTGCTGATTTGGAGGCGTTCGCTTGCCCGGTGTAGGTTTAAACGAGTCGCATGACGCGGGGCTATGGCGCAGCTGGTAGCGCACCACACTGGCAGTGTGGGGGTCACGGGTTCGAGTCCCGTTAGCTCCACTCCACAATTCAATATTTTCCTAAGGGGCTATGGCGCAGCTGGTAGCGCACCACACTGGCAGTGTGGGGGTCACGGGTTCGAGTCCCGTTAGCTCCACGTCTAAAAAGGCCATCACATTACCGTGATGGCCTTTTTCATGCCTAGGGCCGTACCGTTAAGCCCATGGACACTCTGACGAAGCGACCTCCAGGAGACCGAGCAGCACTAGCGGAGGCCGCAGGCCTGCGTTGGTTGCGGGAGGGCAGTGACATCGTCGTAAAAGTCATAGCCGCGGACGAGCACAGCCTGACGATTGAAAGGATCGCGTCGTCACGCCCCACCCCCGAACACGCGCGGATTGCTGGGCGGGAGCTAGCCAAGATTCACGATTGCCCAGTAGCTGGCTTCGGGGCGCCACCCGAGGGGTGGGACGGTCCCAATTACATCGGGCGTCGGCAGCAACAATGCCAGCTGACAGAGGAGTGGGCGCCGTTTTACGCCGAACAGCGAGTTTTGCCTTTCGCCCAGGTAGCAGTGGACAACGGAAATCTGGATCAAGCAGGGATGCGCACCGTCGAGAAGGCGCTAGAAGCGCTGTGCGCAGCCGACATGAAAGCCGAACCCGCGCGAATCCACGGCGACCTCTGGGCAGGAAACCTACTCTTCGGTCCCCAAGGGCCCGCACTCATCGACCCGGCGGCACATGGCGGGCATCGCGAAACTGACCTGGCAATGCTGGCGCTATTCGGTGCGCCTTACCTGGAGGAAATTCGCGCCGGTTATCAGGAAGTCCACCCGCTAGAACCGGGGTGGCTGGAGAACACCCCCATTCACCAGTTGCACCCACTAGCGGTTCACGCCGCTGGCCATGGACCGTCGTACGGGCACGAGTTGGTCCAGGCCGCAGAGGCGACCTTGCACCTGGTCTAGGGTGCTATCGCCACCACGAGCTGTGGGGGCCAGGCGGGAGGTGGCGCTTGTGCTGGCCTACCCGCCAGAGGTGCTCGATGCGTTCCTTCGCCTCCTGGGGAACATCTGCCCCCTCCAGGTAGTCGTCGATGTGCTGGTAACGCACGCCGAGCGCTTCTTCGTCGGGAAGCGACGGGCGATCGTCCTCTAGGTCCGCGGTGGGGACCTTCTGCCAGGTGGACTCAGGTGCATCTAATGCTTGGAGCATCTGTGCGCCTTGGCGCTTGTTCAGTCCCTCCAGCGGTAAGACGTCCGCGGCGCCATCGCCGTGTTTGGTGAAGAACCCGGTGACGTTCTCGGCAGCATGGTCGGTTCCAATTACCAAGAGACCCCGCTCGCCGGCCAACGCGTATTGCGTGGTCATGCGCATGCGTGCCTTGAGATTCCCGCGGTTGAAATCGCCGAGGTCGGAGTTGCCCAGTGCTTGGGCGCAGGCGTCGTCAAGCGCGTCGACCGCGTCCTTGATGTTGACCGTTACTGACTCGTCGGGTCGGATGAAAGAAAGAGCGATCTGCGCGTCAGCCTCATCCGCCTGCACCCCATATGGCAAACGAACCGCAAGAAAGTGCGCTGAGTCTCCTTCAGCTCGGACTCGCTCGACTGCCAGCTGGGCGAGGCGACCGGCCAGCGTGGAGTCCTGCCCACCGGAAATTCCCAGGACAAAGCCCTTGGCTCGGCTAGCGCGGAGATAGTCCACGAGGAAATCGACGCGCGAGCGGACTTCAGCTTCTGGATCGATAAAGGGGCGAACATGCAGGGAGTTTCGGATCTCGTCTTGCATGTTTCTCGAGGTTTCAACCATGTGAGTCATCGTAGTGTCAGGCACTATCTCTTCTCATGGCAACTGCAGCACAATCGCGGCGCTACGTCCGCCTCGTCTCCTGGATCGCCGCCTTGGGCGGTCTTCTTTTTGGCTATGACACCGGAGTGATGTCCGGAGCATTGCTCTTTATTGGCCCAGAGTTTGGCATGACCCCAACCCAGGAAGGCTGGGTTACTTCCATGCTCCTGGTAGGCGCAGCAATAGGAGCGATGAGCGGCGGGCGTGTAGCTGATGCAATTGGGCGCCGCACCACACTCATCATTGGAGGCGTGGTCTTCGTGCTGGGCTCCCTGTGGTGTGCAGTGGCTGGTTCGGTAGCGTCCCTCGGCGCAGCTCGCACCCTGCTCGGCGTAGCGGTGGGTGCCGTGAGCATCGTGGTGCCGATGTACCTGTCGGAGCAGGTACCCGCCGCAGTGCGCGGGCGCATGGTGTCGCTGAACACCCTCATGATCGTCGTGGGGCAGTTGGTGGCGTACCTGGTCAACTCGGCCTTGGCGCACACGGGAAACTGGCATCTCATGCTGGGGCTGGCCGCTGTACCGGGAGCGATGCTGGCGATCGGCATGGCGTTCTTGCCGGATACCCCGGTGTTCTACGCGCGCACCCACCGGTCCAACAAAGCTAGCGCGGTTGCCTCACGAGCAGGAATGAGCCAACAGGAAGTCGACGAGATTATTGCTGATCATGCTGCGGCCGAGGGGCGTGGGCAGTGGCAAGCTCTGCGTTCCTCGCGGTGGTTGTACCTGACGGTGGCGGTGGCAGCGGTGATCGGAGTGATTCAGCAGGTTACAGGCGTGAATGCGATCGTTTACTTCGCCCCGACGCTGATGAATCAGGTGGGGATGTCTACGACCAATTCCGTATACACCTCAATCGTGATCGGACTGGTCAGCGTGGTTGCCTGCTGGGTGGGTCTGCAGATCATCGACCGAGTGGGGCGCCGTCGCCTGCTCCTGGGCGGGCTGATGATTAACGTGATCTCCCTGGTGGTGCTGGCGGTGGTCTACGGCCAGGCCAAGGGCCATCCGGGGTTGGCTCTGCTCTCGTTGGTGGTTATGGCCATCTTCATTGCTTCCCAGCAGGCGGCTGTCTCACCCACCACCTGGCTGTTGATTTCGGAGATCGTGCCCATGCGCGTTCGGGGTGTGGGCATGGGGTTGGCTGGACTGGCGCTTTGGGGAGCCAACTGGGCAGTGGCGCAATTCTTCCTCCCACTCGTGTCGCTGCTGAGCGCGGGGGCGACGTTCCTGATCTTTGCCACGTTGGGTCTGGCAGCCTTCGCCTTTGTGCGCGTGATGGTGCCGGAGACCAAGGGGCGGAGCCTGGAAGCAGTAGGGGAGCAGTTCAGGCAGCGCTTCGAGCGGGCCACCCGCAGCTAGCTGCCACGCCGGTTTGGAGTACTGCGCCACGCCGGGGTATCTTTATCTTTCGTGTTCTGGCTACCCGCGTGTAGTCAGTGTGTTTTTTACTCGCTAGTTACAGCGCAATCAGAAAGGAGCGCCCGATGAAGGTTCGCAAGTCGCTTCGGTCGCTGAAGAACAAGCCGGGCGCCCAGGTTGTCCGTCGCCACGGCAAGGTCTTTGTGATCAACAAGAAGGACCCGCGCTTCAAGGCTCGCCAGGGCTAAGCGTCGCGGTTACCGCTTGCTTAAAAGCCGGCTGTTTCTTCCCATGGGAAGGGCAGCCGGCTTTTGCTTTGGGGGAAGATTACAACGTTGTAGTTTCTCGATCCCTACATCTGGGGTTGCGGGATTTCCTGTCCTGGGAATTTCAGGGGTGTAACTACTATATGTAGTATCTGTTGCACATTTCGGCCACAACGTATAGTGTCTTTGGTGTTGCCGCGAGACGCGGTGAACGCTTTTGAAACTCGTTATAAACGTGTCTCGCTTCAGCGCCGGACTGATCCCCTTTTTGGCATGGCATGCCCGGTTCGCTGCTTGCAGCCATTGACCAACAAAACGTTCCAGCTTTAGTTCCAAGGAGTCTGTGCCATGGCCATCACCGTCTACACCAAGCCCGCTTGTGTTCAGTGCAACGCTACGAAGAAGGCCCTGGATCGTGCTGGGCTGGAGTACACCATGGTGGACGTCTCTGTGGACACCGAGGCTCGCGATTACGTCATGGCACTGGGCTACCTGCAGGCTCCGGTCGTAGAGGTTGACGGCGAGCACTGGTCCGGCTTCCGCCCGGACCGCATCCGCGAGATCGCCGCCAAGGCAGCCTAAGCATCTCCTATAGCCGTACCTAGTCGCCGTGATCATCTGAACTCGGCGGCTTTCTCTTTTTCCTGGACACACGCTTCCAGGGGTTAAGAAACACCACTTCACTCAGCTTGCATAAGGGGCGGGCCATGCTCATCGTCTACTTCTCCTCCGTCACGGAAAACACCCGACGTTTCGTGGACAAGCTCGGGTTTCCGTCCAAGCGCATCCCACTCCAGCGCACAGACGAACCCCTCGTAGTGGATGAGCCCTATGTGCTTGTCTGCCCCACGTACGGAGGAGGGGCGTCGATAAGCCGACAGGAGTCACGTCCGGTTCCGCCGCAGGTGATCAAGTTTCTCAATAACGAGCACAACCGCGCACTTCTGCGTGCAGTAATCTCCGGGGGTAACACGAACTTCGGGGCCGACTACGGTAAAGCAGGTGACGTCATCGCTGCGAAGTGCAAGGTGCCGTATGTGTATCGCTACGAGCTCATGGGTACTGAAGAGGACGTCGCCATCGTTCGTTCCGGTCTCACCGATAACGCCCACAAACTGGGCCTCATATCCGCTTAAAAACTTAAGTTCCACGTCAGCAGTCATCTAGAAAGGCATTGATTTCGCCGTGACCACAACTGTTTTGGGCCAGTCCAGCTCCGAGCACTCGCCACACGACCAGCTTGACTACCACGCACTCAACGCGCTGCTGAACCTGTACGACGATCAGGGGCGCATCCAGTTTGATAAGGACCGCGAGGCGGCCAACCAGTACTTCCTGCAGCACGTCAACCAGAACACCGTCTACTTCCACGACCTGGAAGAAAAGATCAAGTACCTGGTAGACAACAAGTACTACGAGCCGCACGTGCTCAAGCAGTACAGCTTTGAGTTCGTCAAGACCCTGTACAAGCGCGCTTACTCCTACAAGTTCCGCTTCAAGTCCTTCCTGGGCGCGTACAAGTACTACACCTCCTACACGCTCAAGACCTTCGACGGAAAGCGCTACCTGGAGCGCTTCGAAGATCGCGTGTCCATGACCGCTCTGTTCCTCGCGCGTGGCGACGAAAAGCTCGCTGAGAACCTGGTTGACGAGATCATGGGCGGACGCTTCCAGCCGGCCACCCCGACCTTCCTTAACGCGGGCAAGGCGCAACGTGGCGAGCTGGTCTCCTGCTTCCTGCTGCGCATCGAGGACAACATGGAGTCCATCGGGCGTTCCATCAACTCCGCCCTGCAGCTGTCCAAGCGCGGCGGCGGCGTGGCATTGCTGCTGAGCAACATCCGTGAGTCGGGCGCGCCGATCAAGCACATCGAGAATCAGTCTTCCGGTGTCATCCCGGTGATGAAGCTTCTGGAGGACTCCTTCTCTTACGCCAACCAGCTGGGTGCTCGCCAGGGTGCCGGTGCGGTGTACCTCAGCGCTCATCACCCGGACATCATGCGCTTCCTGGACACTAAGCGCGAGAACGCGGATGAGAAGATCCGCATCAAGACGCTCTCACTGGGTGTGGTCATCCCCGACATCACCTTCGAGCTGGCTAAGAACAACGACGACATGTACCTGTTCAGCCCGTACGACGTCGAGCGCGTCTACGGCAAGGCCTTCTCCGACATCTCCGTGACCGAGCACTACTGGGAGATGGTCGAGGACGATCGCATCCGCAAGGCCAAGATCAACGCCCGGCACTTCTTCCAGACCCTGGCTGAGATCCAGTTCGAGTCCGGTTACCCGTACATCATGTTCGAGGACACCGTTAACCGCTCGAACCCGATCGCCGGGCGCGTGAACATGTCCAACCTGTGCTCGGAGATCCTCCAGGTCAACTCCCCGTCGGTGCTCAACGATGATCTGACCTACGACACCATCGGTCACGACATCTCCTGCAACCTGGGATCCTTGAACATCGCGATGACGATGGATTCCCCGGACTTTGCCCAGACCGTCGAGACCGCTGTGCGTGGCCTGACCTCGGTGGCAGACCAGACGGCCATCCACTCCGTGCCGAGCGTGCGCGAAGGTAACGACTCCGCTCACGCCATCGGCCTGGGCCAGATGAACCTGCACGGTTACCTCGGTCGCGAGCACATCGAGTACGGATCCGAGGAGGGATTGGACTTCACCAACGCCTACTTCGCTGCCATCATGTACGCGGCCATCAAGGCCTCGAACAAGATCGCGCGTGAGCGAGGGGAGACCTTCGGCGACTTCGCTGACTCCGAGTACGCCTCGGGTGCATTCTTCGACCGTTATGACCCGGCAGACTTTGCTCCAAAGACGCAGAAGGTCAAGGACCTCTTCGCTGCTTCGTCGATCACGACTCCGAACGCGGAGGACTGGGCACAGCTCAAGGCTGATGTGCAGGAGCACGGACTGTACAACCGGTACCTGCAGGCGGTGCCACCGACCGGTTCCATCTCCTACATCAACAACTCCACGTCCTCTATCCATCCGATCGCCTCCAAGATCGAGATCCGCAAGGAAGGCAAGATCGGCCGCGTCTACTACCCGGCGCCGCACATGGATAACGAGAACCTGGAGTACTTCAAGGACTCCTACGAGATCGGCTACGAGAAGATCATCGACACGTACGCCGAGGCCACCAAGTATGTTGACCAGGGCCTGTCGCTGACCCTGTTCTTCAAGGACACGGTGACCACCCGCGACATCAACCGCGCCCAGATCTACGCCTGGCGCAAGGGCATCAAGACGCTGTACTACATCCGTCTGCGTCAGATGGCGCTGGCCGGCACCGAGGTCGACGGCTGCGTGAGCTGCATGCTCTAAGCGGATTGATTAGGCACCAGCGCCGTACGCACCTCACCAATGAGGGCGCGTGCGGCGCTTTCTGCTGCCTGTGCTTCTCCGCGTGCGATAGCTTGGGCGAGCTCCTCGTGGGCGTCTAGGGCCTCGGACGCCGGCGTCTCCGGCTGCAAGCCAAATTCGGTGCGTCCGTACAGAGCGCGCATCAGCGACGGGGCGAGCATGGCAAACATTTCGTTGCCGCTGGCCTCGAGCAGCAGGGAGTGGAAGCGCATATCCGCCTCCAGGAAGTCCTGCGTAGCGCCATGTGTGTGCTCGCCGAGCTCACGCATCGTCGTGGCCAGCTCCTTGAGCTCCGCGCGCTGCTCCGGGGTAGCCGCGGTGGCGGCGTTGTAGGCGGCAATCGGCTCTACCGCCACGCGCAGCTCCGTCAACGAGTTGAGCTGACGGGCACGCTCGCTCTCGGTCTGCAGGCGCCACGTAATCACAGTGGGGTTAAACACAGACCAGCGTTGGCGGGGCAGGACCGTGATGCCGACGCGCCGCGAGGAACTGACCAGGCCCAGCTGTTCGAGTGCGCGCATAGCCTCGCGGGCCACTGTGCGCGAGATCTGGAAGCGCTCGCCGATGCTTTGCAGCGTGAAGGTCTGGCCGGTCTCTAGACGGCCAGAGATGATATCGCGCCCCAGTTCGTCCAGCACGGACGTCAACAGTGGTTCGGTTGAGGCAGCGGTCTTGTCGTGTGCCATCTGACCGGCACGTCCTTTCCTCATTCATCGCAGGAGCAAACACGGTGGTCAACCTCCTGGGTCCACAGTGCGCTGCGGGATTGATAAATGAAAGTATTTTACATCGAACTCCCAGGTATCCCGCCTCTAGTGGGAAAGATTGTCCCTGTTAAGGGGTGAGGTGTGGGAAAGGAGGGCGTCGAAAAGCGAGAAATCTCATCTTCCGGCGCGGATTGGAGCTGCCCGGTGCATCGGTAGGATAGGGCGCATTCGTAAGAACGATTTTTCCCATTTCCATTCCTCTATCTCTAGGGAGCACGTCCTTGACTGCGTTCGATGAGTCGCATGACTATGACGCCTACATTGCAGACCACACCCGCCCGGTGAAGGCCATCAACTGGAACACGATTCCGGATGAGAAGGACCTCGAGGTGTGGGATCGTCTGACGGGCAACTTCTGGCTGCCGGAGAAGATCCCGGTATCCAACGACATCCCCACGTGGAACAAGCTCACCGACAAGGAGCGCGAGACCACGATGCGGGTGTTCACGGGTCTGACGCTGCTGGACACGATCCAGGGAACCGTCGGTGCGGTGTCGCTTCTCGACGACGCCAAGACCCTGCACGAAGAGGCAGTGCTCACCAACATTGCCTTCATGGAGTCAGTGCACGCTAAGAGCTACTCCAACATCTTTATGACCCTGGCCAGCACTCCGATGATCAACGATGCCTTCCGTTGGTCGGAGGAGAATGACAATCTGCAGCGCAAGGCCAAGATCGTCATGAGCTACTACGAGGGTGCGGATCCGCTGAAGAAGAAGGTGGCCTCCACGCTTCTGGAGTCCTTCCTCTTCTACTCCGGCTTCTACCTGCCTATGCACTTCTCTTCGCGCGCGAAGCTGACCAATACCGCGGACATCATTCGCCTCATCATCCGCGACGAGGCCGTCCACGGGTACTACATTGGCTACAAGTACCAGCGGGGTCTGCGCGAGGAGTCCCAGCAGCGTCAGGACGAGCTCAAGGAGTACACGTTCGATCTGCTTTACGACCTCTACGACAACGAGATCCAGTACACCGAGGACCTCTACGACGAGCTCGGCTGGTCCGAGGACGTCAAGCGCTTCCTGCGTTACAACGCCAACAAGGCCCTGAACAACCTCGGCTACGAGGGTCTGTTCCCGGCCGATGAGACCAAGGTCGCGCCCGCAATCCTCTCGGCACTGAGCCCGAACGCCGATGAGAACCACGACTTCTTCTCCGGCTCCGGATCCTCCTACGTGATTGGCAAGGCGGAGGACACCACGGACGAAGACTGGGACTTCTAGTCACCAACCCCCATCAACCTTTTGAGCTACCCCGAGGTGGGGGTGAGAAAGGTCCGGGCCCGGGGCATCCTGAACTTGGGAACGCTCCGGGCTTTGTGGCATCGGTCACCGTCAGAGTTGCCGGGGCCCCGATTGCTGGCCGTGTGCTGGGATATCGGTGAGGATTCGGAGGCTACGCCTGTGACCAATGGGGATCTTTGGACTTGGCTTAGGCCGGTAACGGGCTAAACTACTCATGTCTCCAGTCTGTTGACAGGCTGGACGTGTGTCAGGGCACCGTTTTCAAGGTGCGGTGTCCTGGGGAAAACACTTTTGCGACGTGTCATGACACGCCACTGGCGGGGAATGAGCGTTTTGTAGTCAGGAGGAAAGAATGACCGCTGTGGCGCCAAGGCTCGACAATTACGTCGCGCCGGAACGTCCAGAGCCGACGGGATACGCCAAAAAGGGTTCCAAGGCCTGGATGATGCTGACCACCACCGACCACAAGCAGCTGGGCATCATGTACATCATCATGTCGTTCAGCTTCTTTTTCCTGGGCGGCCTGATGGCCCTGTTGATCCGTGCTGAGCTGTTCACGCCGGGTCTGCAGTTCTTGTCCAACGAGCAGTTCAACCAGCTGTTCACCATGCACGGCACCGTCATGCTGCTGCTGTTTGGTACCCCGATTGTGTGGGGCTTTGCCAACTACATTCTGCCGCTGCAGATCGGCGCACCCGACGTGGCCTTCCCGCGTCTGAACGCCTTCGGCTTCTGGATCACCACCATCGGTGGTGTGGCCATGCTGTCCGGCTTCCTTACCCCGGGCGGTGCAGCCGACTTCGGCTGGACCATGTACATGCCGCTGGCTGACTCCGTTCACACCCCCGGCATCGGCGCAGACATGTGGATCGTCGGTGTTGGTGCTACCGGTGTGGGTACCGTGGCTTCCGCCATCAACATGCTCACCACCGTGCTGACCCTGCGCGCTCCGGGTATGACCATGTTCCGTCTGCCGGTGTTCGCTTGGTCCATCTTCGCTACCTCCGTCATCGCTCTGATGATCTTCCCGCTGCTGCTCGCCGCCGCACTGGGCATCCTGTACGACCGCAAGCTCGGCGGCCACATCTACGACTCCGCTAACGGTGGCGCAATCCTGTGGCAGCACCTCTTCTGGTTCTTCGGCCACCCCGAGGTGTACGTCCTGGCTCTGCCGTTCTTCGGTGTGATTTCCGAGATCATCCCGGTCTTCTCCCGCAAGCCGGTCTTCGGCTACATCGGCCTGGTCTTCGCGACTCTGTCCATCGCCTCCCTGTCCATGGCTGTGTGGGCTCACCACATGTTCGTCACCGGCGCCATCCTGCTGCCGTTCTTCTCGTTCATGACCTTCCTGATCGCCGTGCCGACCGGTATGAAGTTCTTCAACTGGGTGGGCACCATGTGGAAGGGCCACATCACCTGGCAGACCCCGATGATCTTCGCGGTCGGCTTCATGAGCACCTTCCTCTTCGGTGGTCTGACCGGCATCATGCTGGCCTCCCCGCCGCTGGACTTCCACCTGGCTGAGTCCTACTTCCTCATCGCTCACTTCCACTACACCCTCTTCGGCACCGTGGTGTTCGCATCCTTCGCGGCTGTGTACTTCTGGTTCCCGAAGATGACCGGTCGCATGCTGGACGAGCGTCTGGGCAAGATCCATTTCTGGATGACCTTCGTTGGCTTCCACGGCACCTTCCTGGTCCAGCACTGGCTGGGCAACATGGGCATGCCGCGTCGTTACGCCGACTACCTGGACTCCGATGGATTTACCACGCTGAACCAGATCTCCACGATCTTCTCCTTCATCCTCGGTGCCTCCGTCATCCCGTTCATTTGGAACGCCTTCAAGTCCTGGCGCTACGGCGAGGTCGTCACGGTTGACGATCCGTGGGGATACGGCAACTCTCTGGAGTGGGCAACCTCCTGCCCACCGCCGCGCCACAACTTCATCTCCCTGCCGCGTATCCGCTCCGAGCGCCCGGCCTTCGAGCTGCACTACCCGCACATGGTGGAGCGCATGCGCCGTGAGGCGCACTCCGGCCACCACGCGGATCCGCGCGAGGAAGTTACCCGCACGAACCCGGAGGGCAAGATCGAGCGCTAACACCGCGTCGATAGAGGCGCGCACCTCCTGACGCCGCCTCAACCTCTCAGGCCCGTCACCGCACATCCGCGGTGGCGGGTCTTTTTGTGCTCGGTGAAAACTATCTACTCATAGGTATGAGAACGTGGAACAATGAGGGACGTGACCGAGCCAGCATTGAACCCTGACCTGCCTGCAACCCCCCAGCGCCCGACAGTGGAGCTCCAGCCCGGACTGGATCACGCAGTGATCACCTCTATTGGGCCCGACCAGCCCGGAGTTTCGGCGACATTCTTTCGCGTGCTCGCCGCCAACGGAGTTCAACTACTGGATGTTGAGCAAGCACTCTTCCGCGGCCGGATTTCTTTGGCCGCGTTCGTGGGAATCGACGCTGTGAGCAAGGACGCTCTGCAGCAGGAGCTCAGCGAGGAGCTCGCGAGCTTTGGGCAGGTCGTCAGCGTAGAGACCGGCAGTGGAGCCCCGACGGGTTCGCGGGGACGATCCACGCACACCGTGGTCCTGCTGGGCGATCCAGTCACCGCCCAGCACCTGCACCAGGTCGGTCAGACGTTGGCGAATTTTGGAGCAAACATCGACCGCATCCGCGGGATCGCGGATTACCCCATTACGGGATTGGAACTGTTCATCACAGTGGCCGATCCGACGCCGGGAGCCGCAAACTCGCTGCGTGCCGCGCTGGCAGAGGTGGCCCATGCTCAGAATGTTGATATTGCTATCGAGCGTGCGGGGCTGGCGCGGCGCTCCAAGCGTTTGGTTTGCTTTGACTGCGACTCGACCCTGATTACCGGCGAGGTCATTGAGATGCTGGCTCGCCATGCCGGCCGGGAGAGGGAAGTCGCCGACGTGACTGAGCGCGCTATGCGCGGTGAGCTCGACTTCGCACAGTCTCTGCACGAGCGCGTGCGAGCACTGGCTGGTTTGGATGCGACAGTCATCGAGGAGGTGGCACAGGCGGTCGAGCTCACTCCTGGCGCGCGAACCACGCTGCGCACACTCAACAAGATGGGATACCGCACGGCGGTGGTCTCCGGTGGCTTCACCCAGGTGCTCGACGCCTTCGTAGGCGACCTCGAGGTGGACTACGTGCGCGCGAACACCCTCGAGATTGAAGACGGGAAGCTCACAGGTCGAGTGGTCGGGGAGGTCGTCGACCGTGCAGCTAAGGCCCGGTTGCTTGAGGAGTTCGCCCGCGACTCGCACCTGCGCATGGACCAGACGGTGGCAGTGGGTGACGGCGCTAACGATATTGACATGATCTCGGCAGCGGGCCTCGGCATCGCGTTTAACGCCAAGCCGGCGCTCAAGGAGCACGCTGATGCTTCGGTCAATCACCCGTTCCTCGATGAAGTCCTGTACATGCTGGGTATTCCTCGAGAGGACATTGACCAGGCTGAGCGAATGACGGGGGAGACCCAGCGGCTGTTCTAGGGGAGTGGTTCGTAGAATCTAGCGCTATGGAGGCACTAGAGACGCTGGCGCAATCTCTGCAGACTGCTGGGCACGAGGACCCGGACGACCCCGCGACCGTGCAGGCGATGCAGATCGTTCTGCACATCCCCAAGAGCGATCCGCCGCAGCGTCACAGCGCACTGGCTGCAGCTGCTCAGGCTTGCATGCGGGTGTGCCTCGCAGATGACTTCGCTCGCCAGCTCAAGCCCTGGTACGACCACCGAATCCGCAAGGTCACCCGTCGTGCCCGCAATAGTGGGTGGGACAACGCCCAGCGAGTTCCGGGTGTCACGGTTGAGGTGGACGGTGCCCAAGCCCGGGCCTTCGCGCCCTCCGCGGTGCATGAGGTTCCGGCGCCGATCTCTAAGCTGCAAGTCAAGGGCACGGACCTGGAAATGGATTCGCCCGACCCGGCACCGTCTTCACTGCCGTTGTTGCTTATCGACGCCCGGCTGACCATGAGCGCAGGAAAAGCCGCCGCCCAGGCTGGCCACGCCGCAATGCTGCTGGCAGCCCAGTGGTATCGGTCCGATCCGTCGGCCGCGACAGCATGGGCACTGGCAGGCTGCTCTCTAAGCGTGCGCGAAGTGGGTGGTGAGCTGTTCGACCGCGCAGCCGCACTGCCGGAGGCAGCCGTGGTACAGGATGCAGGTTTCACCGAGGTCGTCCCCGGATCCCTTACTGCCCTGGGGTTACCTTCCGCTAGCCTCCTGCGATAGCTGCAGCTCATAAGTTATGAGCTGGAACTCCGGGGCGCGCTCGTCTGGGCGGCTTCCGGTTTGTGTAAAACCACACTTTTCGGCGACCCGACGGCTTGCCAGGTTATCCTCCCGAGCCTCTAGCTCAAGGTGGGTTAGCCCCAGCTCACGGGCGCGTTCTTTGACTAATTCCAGCGCGGCGCTTGCTCTGCCTCGACCGCGGGCCCACGGGCTGACGTGGTATCCGATATTGCCCCGGTGCGAATCAATTACGCGGATATCGATGGCGCCCTGGAAACTCGCATCTTGGGAATCGCAAATGACCCACCTGTGCGTGTTAGGGCGCGGTGAGGCAATCCAATCGTGCGCCATCTTTTCCGTGTAATTGGCGGGAATCGTGGTAAAGCGCTGGGTGAGCGGGTCTTCGGAGCAACGCACCAGTGCCGGGGCGTCCGCGATGGTGGGATCGCGAAGAATCACACGTTCCATGCGGTGCGATTCTAGCTAGCCACCAACCGCTTCAGGGCGCCTTTGACTACTTCTGGGTCGGTGGTGTTCCAAAAAGCCGGCAGGGAAGCGCGCAGGAAGTTTCCATAGCGCTTGGTGGTCAGTCGATTATCCAGCATCGCCACTACCCCGCGGTCGGTCACCGAGCGCAACAGTCGCCCTGCTCCCTGCGCCAGAAGCAGGGCAGCATGCGTCGCTGCGACCTCCATGAATCCGTTGCGGCCGGCAGCCTCGGCGGCCTCCTTGCGGGCCTGCAGGAGCGGATCGTCGGGACGCGGGAAGGGGATCCTGTCGATGAGTACCAGCGACAAAGAACGCCCCGGCACGTCAACACCTTGCCACAGAGTCAGGGTGCCGAATAGGCAGGTGTTTTCGTTCTTGCTAAATGTGTCCACGAGCGCAGAGATCGAGTCGTCCCCCTGCAGCAAGATGTCAAAAGGCAGGCGAGGGCGCAGGGCTTCGGCTGCTTGTTGCGCGGCTCGCCGCGAGGAAAACAGGCCCAGGGTGCGCCCGCCGGCGGCCAGGATGAGCTCGGCCATCTCGTCGAGTGTCTCCGGGGCTAGACCTTCCCGCCCAGGGGTGGGCAAATGCTCGGCGGTGTAGAGGATTCCGGCCTTCTTGGGGTCGAAAGGTGTTCCCGCGTTGAGAGAATCCCATGTGCCCTTGGGCATGCCCCAGGAGGCGGCGAGGATGTCAAAGCGGCCGCCGACCGTAAGCGTGGCCGAGGTGAGCACCACGGTGTTCTCGCCGAAGAGTCGGTCGTGCAGCAGCCCAGCGATCGACAGGGGAGCGGCTGCCAGCACGTCCCCGTTGCGCTCGGATCGGTCCAGCCACACGACGTCGTCTTGCGAGCCGGACTCGACCACCTCGAGGATGCGCACGAGGGTGTCGTGCTGCTCGCTGAGGTGATTCGACAAATTCTGGCGCTCGGCGGCTCGCTCGGGATCGTTGGCGGCCTCTCCGTCAGGTCCGTGCGAGATCGCTGTGTGCAGGGAGGACAGCTTGTCCTTCACCCCGGTGATCGCACCGGTAACCGTCGGGTCGACGGAGACTACTCGCCCGTCATCCATGGTCGCCAAGGCTGCCGCGAGGTCGTCAGCGGCATCCTCCAGGGCTGAGTCGGCGCCGTCGGCATTGAGCTTGCCTCCGCGCTTGGCCGCCATGGTGACGGTGCGAGGAGAAATCTCGGCGGTGGCCACCGAGGTGATGCGACCATCCAGCTCGTGGGCCTCGTCAATGATGACGACGTCATGCTCTGGCAGGATATCCACGTCCGAGAGCGCGTCGATGGCAAGCATGGCGTGGTTGGTTACCACGATGTCCACCTCGCGAGCCGCCGCGCGCGCGATCTCGGCAAAGCACTCCTCGCCATGCGGGCACCGCGTTGCGCCCACGCACTCGGCGGAGGTCACCGACATGTGCTTCCAGGCTAGGTCGTGGACCCCGGGTTTGAGCTCATCGCGGTCACCGGTTTCCGTCTCATCTGCCCAGTCCCACACCCGCCGGATGTGCTTTTCCATCCAGCTGAGATCGCCTTCGTCGATAAGCGCCTCCTCCTGCGGGGTGTCCTCGGCGCGCGCGAGCTTGTTGAGGCAGAGGTAGTTCGAGCGGCCCTTGAGGATGGAGAACGTGGGGCGTCGGGTGAGCTCGGGTTCGAGTGCGTCGGCCAGGCGCGGAAGGTCTCGCTCCACCAGCTGGCTTTGCAAGGCGATCGTAGCCGTGGAGATGATCACCGTGGAGTCCGTTAGCTGGGCGTGCCGGATCGCCGGCACCAGGTAGGCCAAAGACTTACCGGTGCCCGTTCCCGCCTGCACGGCAAGATGTCGCTCGGAGTCCAGGGCCTTGGTCACGGCCTTGGCCATGGCGGTTTGCCCGTCGCGCGGTGCCCCGCCGATAGCGGTTACGGCTGCGCTGAGCAGCTCCTCGGTGGAGCGGTTGAGACGTTCTTCGGTGCCTGACACGTTCGGCAGGCTACTGGGTGGCGGCGGAATCGGTGAAACCGGTGAACCGGGTGGCAATCGCCGGTTCATCACGCGACAAGGCCAGGCCCTCCCAGGGCAGGGTGGTCAGCTGGTGCGCGAGGTGGTCGCGAGATTGCTCGAGGGTGGGGCAGTCATCGACCAGGGCGCCATCGCGCATGAGGGCGATGGTCAGGTCGGTGGTGTCCAGTCGGCTGGTATCTGGCCGCTCACCGTGGAAGGGGTAGACGACTTCCTCTACCGCCACACCGGTTCCGCGGTAGGCGCGCAGGGCTCGCTTGGCGCCGCCGGTCATGGCCTTTCCGGAGGAGCGCTTGGCGACGGGGTGCCCCTCGACCTCCACGAGCTTGTACACCATGCTGGCGGTGGGCGCACCCGAACCTGTGACCACCGAGGTGCCCACGCCAAAGGCATCAACCGGATCACCGCGCAGGCCCGCGATGGCAAACTCGTCCAGGTCGGAGGAGACGACGATCTTGGTGTTGTATGCGCCCAGGTCATCAAGCTGCTTACGCACGCGCCGGGTCAGAGCTGCGAGATCGCCGGAGTCGATGCGCACGCCTCCGAGCTCGGGGCCGGCAACCTTGATAGCCGTCTCCACGCCCTTGGTGATGTCGAAGGTGTCGACGAGCAGGGTGGTGTCTATGCCCAAAGTCTCCACCTGGGCGCGGAAGGCCGCCTCCTCGTCTGGGCGTCCGTTCTCGTCGACGTGGAGCAGGGTCCACGCATGCGCGGAGGTGCCCGAGGCGGGAATACCGTAGCGGTGCGAGGCCTCCAGGTTGCTGGTGGCCACGAATCCGGCGAGGTAGGCGGCGCGTGCTGCCGTGACCGCGGAGTATTCATGCGTGCGTCGCGAGCCCATCTCGATGATGGGGCGGCCGTCGGCCGCAGTCACCATTCGCGCGGCAGCCGAAGCCACCGCCGAGTCCGAGTTCATGATGGAGAGGATGACCGTCTCTAGGATCACGCACTCAGCAAAGGTGCCGCGCACGGTCAGAATCGGCGAATACGGGAAGTACAGCTCGCCCTCGCGGTAGCCATCGATGTGGCCGGTGAAGCGATAGTTGCGCAGGAAGTCCAGCGTCTGCTCATCGAGGAAGTCGAGGTGCGCGAGCTGCTCTTCCGTAAAGACGAAGTCTTGGATGGCGCGCAGTACACGCCCGGTGCCGGCGACGACGCCGTAGCGACGTTCATTGGACAGCCGGCGCGCGAACACCTCGAAGGTGACCTGGCGGTGGGCAGTGCCGTCGCGTAGTGCTGCCTGCAGCATGGTCAGCTCGTACTTGTCCGTCAAGAGGGACGTCGAGCGGCCCTCCGGAATGGAAGAGGCGGGAAGCTTGCGAGCGGCCGAGTGGTCCGCGGAGAGATCATCAGTCACGAGATACCACCTTAGTGACCGAAAAGCATCAGCGGGGCTAAGGTGGGGTGCCATGATGGATCTCAGCTCACGCAGGCTTGCCCGCCTGACGTCCGCACCAGTGCAGGCCAGCTCGCCCATGGCCACGCCTGAGCTCGATGAACAACTCGACGTAGACATGGCCACCGCCGAGAACCTCCCGTGGATGTGCATCGTGTGGGACGACCCCGTCAACCTCATGAGCTACGTGACTTATGTTTTCCAGACTGTCCTGGGATACGACAAGAAGCGTGCCAACGAGCTGATGATGCAGGTCCACACCGAGGGCAAAGCCGTCGTCTCCTCTGGGGAACGTGACAAGGTAGAGGGCGACGTGAAGAAGCTGCACACCGCGGGCCTGTGGGCCACCATGCAGCAGGCCGGATAGGAAAAGGTGCTCCCAGGATGACCCCGTGGACTAAAAAGAAGCAGCTCATGCGCGCGGCCAAGTACGTGTGCACCTACGACCCGTTGGAACGCGAGGTCCTGGGCAACCTCGCAGCCGCCGTAGCCAATGAACTCATGCTGCGTGCTCGCTCCGCCCCCAAGGATGAGCTGGCGGAGATGATGGATATGCCCACCGGTCACACGGAGGCTCCGCAGGATCCTGCCCTGGCCCGCTTGCTGCCCAATTTCGAGCGCGAGGGCGACGAGGAGTTTGATGGGGATAACGCTCTGCTACGCAGCCTGCACGAAGCCGACATCATTACGGGCAAGCTGACCAACCTACAGGTCATCAGCAACGCCCTGGGCCCGGATGGGAACGTGGCCGTCTCTTTGGACGAGTCCGAGGCGCACGCGTTCATCGCGGCTCTCAACGATCTGCGCCTCTACCTCGCTGCCAGCGACCTGACTAGCGACGCAGGCAGCGCAGTGATCAAGGAGCTGCCGGGGGCCGATCGCGATAACCTCGTTGAGTGGCTCGCCTTCAACCAGGACAGCCTGCTGACCGCCCTGATGGGCGAGTAACCCGATGAGCTACTACAACACGCCTGGACACTTCCCGGTGCCTGCACACCCGACCAGCCAACCGCCCGTGCGCCGACGCGGCGGAATGGGCACAGGAATCCGCCACGCGCTGGGTTACATCGTGGTGATCTGGGCCGTCTTCTTCATCAACCTGATCTTCTTCAATGGCGATCTGAACCTGTGGGGGATCCATCCCACCGACCCCGCAAGCCTTCCCGGCATCCTCTTCGCGCCGTTCCTGCACGCCAATCTGGAGCACCTAATCTCCAACACCATTCCCGGGGCCGTGTTCGCCTTCTTTGTGGCGTATTCGGGAAAGCGAGTGTTCTGGGAAGTCACGGTGATCGCGGTGCTCGTCGCAGGGGCCGGAACCTGGCTGCTGGGTGGAGCGGGAACCAACCACATTGGCGCCTCTGGCCTGCTCTACGGATGGTTGTCCTACCTGGTTATCCGCGGCATCTTCAACCGTTCGCTGAGCCAGACCATGCTGGGCCTCGTGCTGGGCTTTATGTACTCCGGCCTCATCTTTGGGGTGCTCCCGGGGACTCCCGGGGTGTCCTGGCAGGGGCACCTCTTCGGCGCCATCGGCGGCATCTTGGCCGGCATGACGATTACTTCTGACGACCCGCCGGCGCTGCAGCGCAAACGTCAACAGCAGCAGCTGGGGCGTCGATAAGCACAAGCGCTACCATGACCCACGTGAACTCCAACTCTTCCGACTCAAGCGCCCCCATCGGTATCTTCGATTCCGGAGTCGGTGGGCTCACCGTCGCACGTACCATGATCGACCAGCTACCGAACGAGTCCATCATGTACGTGGGAGACACGCGCAACGGCCCCTACGGACCGCAAAGTATTGCTGCCGTGCGTGCGCACGCCATGAACATCGCCGACGACCTCGTCGAGCGCGGATGCAAGATGATCGTCATTGCGTGCAACACCGCCACGGCGGCGTTTCTCCACGACGCTCGCGAGCGCTACTCCGTGCCGGTGGTCGAGGTGATTCGCCCCGCCGTGCGACGTGCCATGGCCACCACGCGCAACGGCAAGGTGGGCGTGATCGGAACGATCGGCACGATCAACTCCGGTGCATACCAGGATCTGTTCTCGCTTAATCCCTCCTTGCAGGTTTCGGCGGTTGCCTGCCCGCGCTTCGTGGAATTCGTGGAAAAGGGAATTACCAGCGGGCCAGAAATCCTCGAGGTCGCAGAGGAATACCTGGAGCCGCTGCGCCGAGCGGAGGTGGACACGCTTGTGCTCGGGTGCACGCACTACCCGCATCTGTCGGGTGTGATTCAGCTGGTCATGGGGGACCAGGTCACCCTCGTTTCGTCCGCGGAGGAAACCGCCAAGGACGTGCTGCGCGAACTGACGGAGCGCGATCTTTTGGCAGATCCGGACAGCCCGACCACGCGGACCTTCGAATCCACCGGTGATCCGGAAACCTTCGCTCGCTTGGCTTCTCGTTTTCTGGGGCCCAGCATCGTTGCGTAACGCACGTTTCTGCAGCCGAGATAGAAACGGCGCGGTGATCGTGGCAGAGTATGACGCATGAAGCTGACTGTTCTCGGATGTTCCGGAAGCCTTGGCGCGCCGGGCAATCCCGCGTCCGGTTACCTAGTGACCTCCGCGGACTCCACGCACGCCGTTATGGACTTGGGGCCGGGAACGCTGGCAGCTTTGCAGCAAGTAATCAATCCTTCCCAGGCTCACGTGCTCCTGAGCCATTTGCACGCAGATCACTGCCTGGATTTTCCCTCGCTGATGGTCTGGCGCCGCTTTCATCCGCAGCTGGCCGCGCAGGGGCGCCACTTCTGCATTGGCCCTGCTAACACCGCTGATCAGATGGGGCGCTTGAGCTCGGATGAGGTGGGTGGCATTGACGATATGTCTGACACCTTTGCCCTGCTCACCTGGCAGGATGGTCGGGCAGAGCGGGTGGAGTCCCTCACGGTGACGCCCTTTGCCATGCACCACCCCGTGGAGGCCTACGCCCTGCGGGTGACCGAGACAGATTCGGGGCGCACGCTGGTCTACTCCGGCGATACGGGTTTCACCGAGTCCTTGGTGGAAGCAGCCCGCGGCGCTCAGGTGCTGCTGTGCGAGGCCGGCTGGGGTCCGGATTCGGCGGGTGCTCCGGAGGGGATGCACATGTCTGGGGCAGAGGCCGGACGGATTGCCGCACTGGCTGGGGTAGAGACGCTGGTGCTTACCCACATTCCGCCGTGGTCGGATGCCCAAGCAACAGCAGAGGCTGCGCGCAAGGAGTTTTCCGGCGCCATCCTGCTGGCGCGCCCGGGGCTCGAGCTCGAGGTCTAGCACCAGCCTCGCGCGGTAGATAGGCGCGCGGTTAGGGTGGAGCGCATGACCACCCCAGATTCCCAAAATTTTGTTCGTGCCGACGGCCGCGCCGTCGATCAGCTGCGCCCCGTGCGCATCACCCGCGGTTTTACCTCCAACCCGGCCGGTAGCGTGCTGGTGGAGTTTGGCAACACCCGCGTGATGTGTACCGCCTCGGTGGAGGAAGGCGTGCCGCGCTTCAAGCGCGATTCCGGCGAGGGCTGGTTGACCGCCGAGTACTCCATGTTGCCGGCCGCCACCCACGAGCGCATGCCGCGTGAATCGTTCAAGGGCAAGGTGAAGGGACGCACTCACGAGATCTCGCGGCTGATCGGTCGCTCGCTGCGTGCCGCGGTGGATCTGTCCCAGCTGGGGGAGAACACCATCAACCTGGACTGCGACGTTTTGCAGGCCGACGGCGGAACCCGCACGGCGGCCATCACGGGCGCATACGTCGCGCTGGCGGATGCCATCGCCGTACTGCAGGATCGCGGTGTGGTGCCGGGGGCGCCGCTGAAGGCGCCGGTGGCGGCGGTATCGGTGGGGCTTATCGACGGCCGCGTCCTCCTCGACCTGCCCTATGAGGAGGACTCTCGTGCCGAGGTCGACCTCAACGTGGTGATGACCGCCCACGGAAAGTTCGTCGAGGTGCAGGGCACCGGCGAGCACGGAGACTTCGGGCGCGAGGAGCTTAACGCCATGCTCGATAGCGCGGAGCGCGGCATCGCGCAGCTGCATGCGGCCCAGCGAGAGGCGCTGGCCCGATGAGCGAAAGTGTGAAGATCCTGGTGGCCTCGAATAACGCCAAGAAGCTTAAGGAGCTGGAGCGCATCCTCGAGCGCGCCGGGATTCACGGCATAGAGCTTGTTCCGCTGCGCGATGTTGAGCCGTATGAGGAACCAGTCGAGGACGGGCGCACGTTCGCCGACAACGCGCTGCTGAAGGCGCGGGCCGGTGTGCAGGCGACGGGCTTGCCGACGGTCGCCGACGACTCTGGCATTACCATCGAGGAGCTCGGCGGGATGCCGGGCGTGCTTTCCGCCCGCTGGAGCGGGGAGCATGGCAACGATCGTGCTAATAACGACTTAGTGCTGGCGCAGATGTCGCATGCTGGGGAGGGGCGTCGTAACGCCGCGTTCGTCTCCGTGTGCGCGCTGGTTACCCCGGAGGGACATGAGACCGTGTCCGAGGGGCGCTGGAACGGGGAGCTGCTCACCGAGCCGCGCGGCGAGGGTGGTTTTGGATACGACCCGTTGTTCAAGCCCGAGGGACAGGATTGCTCGGCGGCAGAGCTTACGCCCGAGGCCAAGGACGCGGTGTCGCACCGTGGAAAGGCGTTAGCAGGGCTGGTATCGGCGATCGCCGCGCTCAGCCCGCAGAGTTAGAGCGCAGCAGCAAACACTGCGGCGATCAGCGCGGTCACCACGGTGACCGCGACCACCAGGCCGGCGAACCACACCAGGCGGGTTCCCATGCTGATGGATTCCGGTGCGAGCTGGAATTGCTCCCGCACTTCCTTATGGCGCTTTTCTTCCACGAAGAAGCTCAGCAGAGGTACCACGCCGCCGAGGGCGGTTAGCAGCCACTCGATGGGCTTCCAGCGTGCGGTGGTGCCCAGGTTGACGGTGGCCAGCAGGAATCCGCCGTAGACCCAACCGTGGACGCGGCCGATCCATTCGGCCCACACGGGGATGTCCATGCCCAGCAGGTACTCGCAGATCATGCGGGTGACCAGGGCCAGGAGCAAAATACCGGTCAGCCAGGCAAAAGCGGAGAAGATCAGGAATGCGGTGCGCACGCGGCGCTGGCGCTCGGGATGGACTCGGCGCGGGGCTTGGGAAGTGGTCATCTGCGTGTGGGTCCTCCTCACGACTGCGACCCGCGACGCGGGGTGTTCAGCCGGTTGAATTCTTCAATGTCGATCTGCGGGCGCTCAGGGAGAAAGTCCTGGTCGATTTCGGTCGGCTGGGAGTCGAAGCGCTGGGCATCGGCCTCGTACAGGGCGTCCGGGTTGTCTTCGGCTGCTTCAGCCGCCTCCCGCTCGTACTTCATGCCCATGCGGTAGGCGTAGACGAAAAATGCACCGAACAACGGCCACTGCAGGGCATACCCCAAGTTTTGGAAGGAACCCGACCCTGATTGGAATCGGGTCCACTGCCACCAGGCCAACGCAATCGTGGAGGCGACGGCGATGGCCAGGAAGACAATGTGCCAGGCCTTAACCTGGCCACGCTTCTTCTTTTCCTGCTGCTCGCTCACACCCTGATGGTAACGGACGTGCCCTCATTTCCGGCCATTCCGGCCGCTGGGCTACACTTGGCAATCACGTTCACGCGCCCGTGGCGGAATTGGCAGACGCGCTGGATTTAGGTTCCAGTGTCTTATGACGTGAGGGTTCAAGTCCCTCCGGGCGCACGATGACAGGCAAGCCCCACGCAACGGATTTTCGTTGTGTGGGGTTTCTTGTCGTACCGGGCTACTAAAATTTGCCAGAAATGATGGGATCTCCGCGATCTATGGCATTATTTTGTGCACCGAACTAGTTTGGTTGCTTTATCCAGACCACGCCGTGTGCGTGCGAAAACCAAGGAGCTGAAAGCCGCTGTGACTGATCGCCTGATCTCCCACCTTGACCCTTCATCCGAGAAGCCCGCACGCTTTGCGTTGGTTTTTGCAGGTCAGGGAAATGACTGGCGCGTAACCCTGTCCGAGGCTCTGACGGCAGGAGTGAGCTTTCCGGTTCGTGCCCACCTGGAGCGTTCGCAGGAGATGCTTCGTCCGGTTACCCGGGAGCTGCTGTCCGTGCGGCCCCATGGATTCTTGCCTCTGGAGTGGGCCACCGACGCAGACAAGGCCGCGCGTATCGACGCGGCTTCGCCCGAGATTTCTGTCCCCGCCATCACGCTGGCGCAGCTGGCTACCTGTATTTCTTTGCAGAACCAGGGTTTACAGCTGCAGCACTCTCAGGCCTACCTGGGGCATTCGCAGGGCGTGCTGGGAGCGCGTATCGCGCAGGCCCTGGCTGCCAATGATGAGGATGCAGTAGCCGAGGTACTGGCGATTGCCCAACTGATTGGCGCTGCTGTGCACCGCCGAGCGCGGGAGACCGGGCTGATCAATACGGGTGGATCAGCCCCGATGATGTCAGTTCAGGGGATGCCACCAGCGGCGGTTGCCGCTGCTATTGACGAGCTCGAGTTCAGCGAGCAGGACGCTCACCTCCGGCCGGTCGTGGGGCTGATTAATGGGAGCCAACAGGTTGTGGCCGTAGGCCGCCCGGCGGATCTTGCCCGCCTTGCTGCCCGTCTAAGTGATGCCACCGTCAGCGACCTTCCGGTGCGCGCCGGGTTCCATCACCCGCTGATGAACCCTGGCGTCGACTACGTCACCGGTTGGGCTAAGGAATGCGGCCTGGATGCTGAGCTCGCCTATGAGCTTGCAGACGCAGTGATGGTTCGCGCCGTCGAATGGCCCGCCGCAGTTAGTGCCGTGGCGCAGGATGTGGACTGGTTCTTGGAAGTGGGGCCGGGCCGGGGCGTCGAGAAGCTCACGGCGCAGGCAACACGCGGAACCGGCACCGGAGTCCTGTCAGTTGCGCACGCTGCTGGCCAAGAGGCGCTTTTTGACCTCGGCAAGGCGCCGCAACGACCGCGTGCCTACAGCGAGTTTGCCCCGCGCTTGAGCCCCCGCGGGCTGGAGACGGCCTTTACCCGCCTGACCGGGCGCAGCCCGATCTTGTTGGCCGGCATGACGCCAACCACTGTCGACCCGGCCATCGTGGCAGCGGCAGCGAACGCGGGACACTGGGCTGAGTTGGCCGGCGGCGGGCAGATTACCCAGGAGATCTTTGATCGCAATGTTGAGGCTCTGACCGCGCAGCTCCAGGAGGGGGTTTCTGCGCAGTTCAACGCGATGTTCCTGGATCCTAAGCTGTGGGGTCGCCACTTTGGCACCGAGCGCTGGGTGCCCAAGGCACGAGCCGCGGGCGCTCCCATCGATGGTGTGGTTATCTCCGCGGGCGTCCCCGAGCGGGATCAGGCTGTAGAGCTGATCGCCGCGTTGCAGGCCGATGGCTTTGCTTACGTTTGTTTCAAGCCGGGCTCCCGCTCCCAGATCTCCCAGGTTCTGGCCATCGCGGACGCTACTGATGCGCAGATCATTATGCAGGTCGAAGGCGGAATCGCGGGTGGCCACCACTCGTGGGAAAACCTCGATGAGCTGCTGCTGGAGACCTACGATCAGATCCGTGCGCGGACCAACGTGGTGCTCACCGTGGGCGGCGGGCTGGGTACTCCGGCGCGCGCCGCCGAATACCTGGTGGGCACGTGGGCCACTGCGTACGGGCTACCCGCCATGCCCGTCGACGGCGTGCTGGTGGGCACCGCGGCGATGGCGACCAGGGAATCGACGGCCACCGAAGCCGTCAAGCGTGCCCTGGTTGACGCGGAGGGCTCGCAGGAGGTGGTTCCGGCCGGAGCAGCCCGCGGGGGAGTCGCCTCGGGGCTGAGCCAACTGGGCGCAGACATTCACGAGCTAGACAACGCTTTCACGCGCGCCGGCCGGCTGCTCGATGAAGTGGCCGGTGACGCCGATCAGGTCGCGGCCCGGCGCGAGGAAATCATCGCGGCGCTGAATTCCACCTGCAAGCCGTACTTTGGCGATACCGCCACCATGACGTACGCACAGTGGCTCAAGCGCTACCTGGAACTGTCCGGCCCGGATCACCGCGGCTGGTTGGATCCGTCCTGGCGCCAGCGATTTGTGCAGATGTGCGAGCGCACCCAGGCCCGACTGGATCCCCGCGACCACGGGGAGATCGAGCTGCTTGAGTTGGACTACGAGGATGCGCAGGCGGCCGTCGACAAGCTCACCCACGCTTACAGCGGTGCCGAGCGCACCCTGCTCACGGCCGCGGATCAGGCCTGGTTCATCCGCTTGTGCCGCCAGCCGGGCAAGCCCGTGAACTTTGTCCCCGTCATCGACGCTGGGGTGCGCGGCTGGTTCCGTGCCGACTCGCTGTGGCAGGCTCACGATGAGGTCTACGGCGCTGACGCGGATCGCGTGAGCATCATCCCGGGGCCGGCTGCGGTTCAAGGAATCTCGCGTATCGACGAGCCCGTTGCCGAGCTGCTCGGCCGTTTCCACTCCGTTGCTATCGAGCGAGCGCGTGCCCTGGGCGTGGAGGAATCCGCACACCGGCCAGACCTGCTCGAGCGACTCCTGGCAGCGCCGATGGTGTCATGGGCAGGCCGGCAGCAGGCCAACCCGCTGCGTGCGTTAGGGGGAGAGTGGACGATCCAGCAGGACGGCGCCCGGCACAGCTCGGGAGCGACCCTGCAGGCGCAGGGGGAGGAATCCGCCGAGCTCAGTATCGCCTTGCCGGAGTCCGCATCTACCGAGCAAACTCCGCAGCTGCGTTTGTTGTTGACGCTGCCACAAACTGCGCCTGCCGGAGCGGTCCCGAAAGTGCTCGTAGCCGATGCCGAGTCCGCCATGACGGACCTGGTCACCATCGCTGCCGGGGGAGGCCTGGTGCCGGTACAGGAGGGCCGGGCACACACGACGTGCGAGCTGACTTCCGAATACCTGGCGGACTACCAGGGAGTAACCGGCGGATTCGTGCCGGCGGGAGAGGGCATCGTGAGCCAGCCGAGCGTCGTGCCGGATGCCCTGGTTGGCCTGGCCTGGCCGGCAATCTTCTCCTGCTTGGCCTCGGCACGGGTGCCAGGCGAGCAGGAGGCACGCGTCGTCGAGGGCATGCTCTCGTTGGTGCACCTAACGCATCGCATCCAGGTATTCGCTGAGCTCAGCGAGCTTGCTGGAGAGCGGTTGGACATCAGCGCGGGCGTCGAGAGCGTGCGCGATACCCAGGTGGGCCGCGTGGTGGAGATCTCCGCGCAGATCTCGCACCAGGGAGAGCATGTGGCGGACCTAGTGGAGCGCTTTGCCATTCGTACCCGCCGTGGAGCAGATCCCGCTCCCAGCGACTCCCTGCCGGACAGTGTGGTCGAGACCCCGCAGTCCGCGCGGGCGCAGATAAGCCTGCACGCACCGGAGACGATGGAGCCCTTTGCGGTGGTGAGCGGGGATCGCAACCCCATCCATGTCAACGAGTCCGCCGCGCGCCTGGCGGGGCTAGAAGGCGTCATCGTCCACGGCATGTGGACGTCCGCTCTGGCGGAAGTTGCTGCTAGCTCCGGATTTGATGCGGCAGGCGTGCGCACCTCACCTGCCGAGATTCGCGAGTTCACCACCACGATGCTCGCGCCGATCCTGCCGGGGGCACGCCTTGATATTGAGGTCTCGCGCGTGGGCCGGGACACTCGACCTGGTTTTGGCGAGGTGCGTGCCATCACCGTGAAAGCTGATGGGCAGCTCGCGCTGAGCGCTCATGCCATCATGGCAGCCGAGACCGTGTTCTACGCGTTCCCCGGGCAGGGCATCCAGTCCCCGGGAATGGGCATGCAGGCCTACGCACAGTCGGCAGCGGCCCGGGAGATTTGGGATCGAGCAGATGCCCATACTCGCAGCCACCTGGGCTTTTCTATCCTGCACATCGTGCGGGAGAACCCGCGCGAGGTCGTAGTCGACGGAGTGCGCTACACCCACCCGGACGGCGTGCTCTTTTTGACCCAGTTCACCCAGGTCGCCATGGCCACGCTGGGGTGTGCGCAGATCGCCGAGCTGACCGAGGCCGGGGCCCTGCAGCGACCCGCCTACTTCGCCGGCCACTCCGTTGGCGAGTACAACGCGCTTGCCGCCTACGCGCAGGTGCTCTCCCTCGAGGCCGTCGTGGAGATCGTCTACCGGCGCGGCCGGACCATGCATCACCTAGTGGAGCGCGATCAGCACGGCATGTCGGCGTACGGCTTGGCAGCGCTGCGCCCCTACAAGATGGGCCTTTCTGCCGATAACGTCGCTGACTTTGTTGCACAGGTGGCACAGGCCAGCGGGCAGTTCCTGGAGATCGTGAACTACAACATCGCGGGCCGCCAGTACGCGGTTGCCGGTACGCGGGAGGGTTTGGCCGCCCTGAATGCCGAGGCTGAACGACGCGCGCCGGGTGCCAAGGCCCTGGTGATGATCCCGGGTATTGACGTGCCCTTCCACTCCTCGCACCTGCTGGACGGCGTGGGGGACTTCCGCGCTCACCTGGACGAGCTCATCCCAGAGCACATCGACCTCACGGCCCTGGAGGGGTACTACATCCCCAACTTGGTCGCGCGGCCCTTCGAGCTCACCGAAGAATTCATCGCCTCCATCGCGGAGGTCGTCGAATCTGACGCCATTGCCGCGCTGTTGGCGGATGTTCCTGCGGCTCTCCAGGATCGCCAGCGCACGGGTCGCACCCTCCTGATTGAGCTGCTGGCCTGGCAATTCGCCTCGCCGGTGCGTTGGATCGAAACGCAGGATCTATTGCTGACCCGCCTCGGGGTGGATCACTTCGTCGAGGTCGGCGTTGGTGCTTCCCCGACCCTGGTGAACATGCTGGGGCAAACCCTCAACCTGCCCCAATACGCTGACAGCGCGGTCACTGCCCTGAACCTGGAGCGGGACCGCAAGCAGGTCTTCGCCGAGGACGCGGTGTCCTTTGCCGCCGACGAAGACCACAGCGAGGATGAGCCCGCCGCGGCAACCGAGCCCGCTGCAGAGCCCGTACCCGCCGCGCCGGTACCTGCACCTGCGACTTCCGCGGCCGCAGCTTCTGGCGCAGAGACCGCGGATATCCCTCTGACCACTGCAGATGCCCTGGACATGCTGCTGGCTCTGTGGACTTCGGTGCGACCGGGGGACATGGCGCCCACGGACACCATCGAGACTCTGGTGGAGGGCGTCTCCTCCCGCCGCAACCAGGTATTGCTCGACCTGGGCAACGAGTTCGCCCTCGGTTCGATCGATGGCGCCGCGGACGCCCCGCTGGATGCACTGCGGGACACGGTCAGCGCCTCCGCCCGTGGTTATAAGCCCTTTGGCCCCGTGCTCAAGGACGCAGTTGCTGATGCTTTGCGACGCCTCACCGGCCCGGCCGGAAAGAAACCCACCTACATCGCGGAACGAGTGCTTAACCACTGGCAGCTTGGGCAGGGGTGGGCCGATCACGTCGTGGCCACGGTAGTGATGGGCACCCGCGAGGGGATGAGCCTGCGCGGCGGGCCACTGGCGTACCTCGAACCGGTATCCCCGCAAAAGGCCAGCGAGCTCGATGCGCTTATCGACGCCGCAATCGCCCACGTCGCCCAGTCCCACGGCATCACGGTCGCGCCGCCCAGCGCAGGAGCTGGCGTCGAGTCGATGGTCGACTCGCAGGCGCTTAACCAGTTCGCCGAGCACATCACCGGCGAGAACGGCGTGCTGGCCACCACCGCGCGCACGCTGTTGGATGCGCTCGGCCTGGCTCAGCACGCCGAGGACCGGACCGAAGATCCGGAGCCTGCCCGAGTCATGGATCTGGTCAGCCGCGAGTTGGGGCCGGAGTGGCCACGTGCGGTTGCCTCCAGCTTTGATCCCCGCAAGGCAGTGCTTTTCGACGATCGCTGGGCCACCGCCCGCGAAGACATCTCCCGTGTGCACCACGGCCTGCTGGCAGCGGCAGACGTCGACGTTACTGGCGCCGGTGAGGCGGCCGCCCAACATGCGGAGTACTTTGGCCTGAACGATCTTGCCGCTCAGGCCCGCGATAACCAGACCCTGGAATTTTCCGAGGACGTCGCTGTTGTGACCGGCGCCTCGCCGAATTCCATCGCAGCCGATGTGGTGGCTGGCCTGCTGCGCGGCGGGGCAGTGGTCGTGGCTACGGCCTCCCGTCTGAATCACGACCGTATTGAGTTCTATCGCCGCTTGTATTCCACCCACGCACGTGGGGGAGCTGCGCTGTGGATTGTGCCGGCAAATATGGCGTCGTTTAGCGACGTCGACGCACTTGCCACCTGGATATCCCAGCGCCAGACAGTCACCGTCGGAGCGAGCGTGAAGGAGACCAAGCCGGCGCTGGTTCCCACCCTGTTGTTCCCCTTCGCCGCGCCGCGCGTGAGCGGCACGCTAGCCGACGCTGGTGCCACGGCAGAGAGCCAAATGCGCCTGCTGCTGTGGTCGGTGGAGCGACTGATCGCGCAGCTCAGTGGCATCGGGGCGGATACCCATGTGAACAACCGACTTCATGTGGTGCTGCCCGGCTCTCCCAACCGGGGTCGCTTCGGCGGCGACGGAGCATACGGCGAGGCCAAGGCCGCTCTCGACGCGCTGGTCACCCGCTGGCACGCAGAACCGGTGTGGGCTCGTCGCACGAGCCTGGTGCACGCCCTCATCGGCTGGGTACGCGGCACGGGGCTCATGGGAGGAAACGACCCGCTCGTGGCTGCAGTCGAGGATGCCGGGGTAACGACCTTCTCTACCGCAGAGATGTCCGAGAAACTGCTGGGTCAGACGAACGCACAGGTCCGCCAGCGTGCCGCCGCCGCTCCGGTCACCGCTGACTTCACCGGCGGCTTGGGCAACGCGGACATCAACCTGGCCGAGCTGGCCAGCCAGCGCGACACTGCACCCCAGCCGCAGCACAACATCAGCCCGGCACAGGTGCCCGCGCTGCCCACTCCCCGGCAGCCCCTGGAATGGTCCCCGGGCGAGTGGGGGAGTGTGGCCACCTCTCTGGACCAGATGGTGGTGTTGGCCGGCATCGGCGAGCTGGGCCCGTATGGCAGCTCTCGTACCCGCTTCGAGGCAGAGCTGTCCGATACGCTGAGCGCCGCAGGAGTGCTGGAGCTTGCCTGGTCGACCGGTCTCATCCGGTCCGAGGACGGTGTGTTGCTGGATGCCGAGGGCGCTGAAATTGATGAATCGGAGGTCTACGAGCGCTACCACGACGAGGTCCTCGCCCGTTGCGGAGTACGCCGCTACAACGACGAGTTGGGCAGCGTCGAGGGGCTGGCTCCCGAGCTGACCACCATCTACCTCGAGCGTGATCTGACCTTCCGCGTGGACAGCGCCGAGGAGGCGCAGACCTACGTGGAGTCAGACCCGGAGCGCACGCGTGTTCAGGAAGATGCTGACGCCGGGGACTTCGTGATCACCCGGCTGGCAGGATCGCCGATCCAGGTGCCGCGGCGCACGGTGATGTCGCGGTTTGTCGGCGGCCAGATTCCCACCGGGTTCGATCCGGCCGTTTACGGCATTCCCGCCGACATGCTCACCTCGATTGATCGCGTGGCCGTCTGGAACTTGGTGTGCGCTGTCGAGGCCTTCCTCTCGGCTGGATTTAGCCCCGCTGAACTGCTGGAACACGTCCACCCGGCGCGGGTGTCCTCCACCATGGGCACCGGAATGGGCGGCTCGCGCTCGCTGCGCTCGATCTACGTGGAACGCCTGTTGGGCCAGCCGCGCGCGAACGACGTGCTGCAGGAGGCGCTGCCCAACGTCGTCGCCGCGCACGTCATGCAGTCCTACGTGGGCGGATACGGCCAGATGGTGCATCCGGTGGCCGCGTGTGCCACGGCGGCGGTGTCTGTGGAAGAGGCCGTGGACAAAATCCGCCTGGGCAAGGCCGACGCCGTGGTAGCCGGCGGAATCGATGACCTCTCGATTGAGGGGGTGACGGGCTTTGGCAACATGAACGCCACCGCCAACACGTCTGACCTGGAGGAGCAGGGAATCGAGCATCGCTTTGTCTCCCGCCCGAACGACCGGCGGCGCGGAGGCTTTGTCGAGTCCGAGGGCGGAGGTGTGGCCCTTCTGGTCCGCGGTAGCCTTGCCCTCAAGCTCGGCCTGCCGGTGCAGGCTGTGGTGGCGTTCGCGGAGTCCTTTGCCGACGGCGCCCACACCTCGATCCCGGCACCGGGTCTGGGCGCCCTGTCCGCAGCTCAGGGGGGAACTGACTCCCGCCTAGCCGTAGCGCTTCGGGAACACGGCGTAGAGGCTGACGAGATCGCGGTGGTGTCCAAGCACGACACCTCGACCAACGCCAACGACCCCAACGAGTCCGACCTGCATGAGCGCATCGCGCGTGCCCTGGGCCGCAGCGCAGGCAACCCGCTTTACGTGGTGAGCCAAAAGTCCCTGACGGGCCATGCCAAGGGAGGCGCGGCTGCCTTCCAGCTCGCGGGCCTGACCCAGGTCTTGCGCACTGGGCTCATTCCGGCCAACCGCAGCCTAGACTGCGTCGATGCTGAGCTGGCACAGCACCCCAGCCTGGTCTGGCCGCGCTCGGTGCTGCGTTCCTCCACGATGCTGAAGGCGGGCCTGCTCACTTCCCTGGGCTTTGGCCACGTTTCGGCGCTGGTTGCCGTGGTCCACCCGGCGGCGTTCTTTGCGGCGATTGCCGCCGAGCGCGGACTAGAGGCCGCCCAGGATTGGTTCGAGGCGGCACGCAGGCGCGAGACCGCAGCGTTGCAGCGTCTCGACCAGGCGATCTTTGCCGGGGCCTCCCTCTACGAGCGCCCCGCCGAGCGCAATCTGGGGCCGGGTTCGGCGGCACAGGTCAAGGAGCGCGAGGCAGAGGTGTTGCTCGATGCCGGTGCTCGGCTTATCGACGCCCGCCTGCGCAGCACAGAAGGGAAGTAGGCCACGTGAAGGTTCCAGCCATGGGCATCGACCTGGTGCATATCCCGAGCTTTAGGGAGCAACTTGAGCTATCGGGATCGCGCTTTGAGCGCGTGTTCAGCAGCGCCGAGCTGCGCGTGGCGGGAACCAAGATCGATCGCGCCGAACATCTGGCTGGACGGTGGGCGGCCAAAGAGGCCTTCATCAAGGCCTGGTCGCAGGCTCTTTTTGGCACCCCGCCCCCGTTGGGGCCCGATGAGGTGGATATTTCCGAGATCGAGGTCGTCGCCGATCGCTGGGGGCGGGTGGCTTTTCGGTTGCGGGGAAGCGTCGACAAGCACGTGGGTGCAGCCCAGACCAGTCTCTCGATCTCGCACGACGGAGAGTACGCCACCGCCGTGTGCGCATTCGCGCTCTAAAACCTTTAGAGCTCCTTGATGATGCGCGCGACGTGTCCGGTGGCCTTGACGTTGTACTTGGCCAGCTCGATCGTGCCGTCTTCGGCGACTACAAAGGTGGAACGGATGACGCCCTGGACGACCTTGCCGTAGTTCTTCTTCTCGCCGAAGGCACCCCACTCTTGGAGCGTGGTCTTGTCGGGATCAGACAGCAACGGGAAGTTCAGGTCGTGATCCTGCTTGAACTTAGCCAACTTCTCCGGGGTGTCCGGGGAAATGCCCACCACCTGGACGCCCTGGTCATTGAGCTGGGCAAGCGAATCACGGAAGTCGCAGGCCTCGGTGGTGCAGCCCGGGGTGTTGGCGCGCGGGTAGAAGTACACCACGACCTTCTGGCCGGCAAAGTCGCTCAGCGAGACCGGGGAGTTGTCCTCATTAGGCAGCGTGAAAGCTGGGGCCTTATCGCCCGGCTGAAGGCGGATCGGTTCATTGGAGGCAGCAGAAGTCTCAGACATGGCAGCCAGTCTAACGACGTTTGCCTGCCTGCTATTGCCCGTGCAAGAACCTGGCCGTGCACGTATGCGACGCAGTGCAGTAATCTGGAGCGAAAGACATAACCCTCGAGTCAATCGTTTTTAAGGGAGAGCATTTTCGTGGCACGCAACATCGACGACATCCAGCGCGACATCGAGCGCACCCGCCGCCAGCTGGCCAGCACGCTCGATGAGCTTGCCGATCGCAGCAAGCCGGCCAACGTAGTAGCAGACGCCAAGCGCGAGGCCACCACCAAGCTGCAGGACCCGACCGTGCAGAAGATCCTGGCTGGCGTGGGCGTGGCAGTTGTCGGCCTGATTGCCCTGAGCGTTGCTCGTAGCAACAAGAAGAAGAACGACATCAAGGAGATCCAGCGCCTGCTGTCCTCCCGCCTGGAGCGTTAATCGCTTAACCCAGCGCAACGGCCCGGAATCCACACACTTGGTGGGGATCCGGGCCGATTTTCTTGGTCTAGATGAGCTGCGCTCCGGCAGCTTCCATCTCCGCCAGGGCGGCGTCACCGCGCTGCGGATCAACCGCTGAGCACATTCCCGTGAGCACGCGGACCTCGAAGTTTTCCTTCAGCCCGTCGAGGACGGTTGCGCGCACGCAGAAGTCGGTGGCGATTCCTGCCACGTCAATGGCGGTGATCCCGCTGGAGCGCAGCCAGTGTGCCAGCGACTCGCCCTCGAAGGTGCCCTCAAAGCCGCTGTAGGCCGCCTCATACTGTCCCTTCTTGAACAGCGCGTCGAAATCCACGTCGCGCAGCGCCGGGTGCAGCTCCGCACCCTCGGTATGCGCCACGCAGTGGCGCGGCCAGGAGTCCACAAAGTCCGGCTCATCGGAGAAGTGGGAGCCGGGATCGATGTGCCAGTCCTGGGTAGCCACCACGGCCGCGTAGTTGGTGGCCTGGGCGACATCGGAATCGACAAAACCCCCGATCAGGCGAGCGACGTGATCACCGCGCTCGGTGGCAAGAGAGCCCCCGGGGCAGAAATCGGGTTGGACATCGACGATGACGAGTGCTCGCATGATGGGGAATACGCCTTTCCGGTTACAGGACCAGCAATTTTGGCTTAGCTTAGTTGCTTTGCTGGGAGTTTATCCAGGAAACGGCGTTATCAGCGACCGTCGCGGGGGGCTGGGCGACGTCGAAGACTGCGCCCTGCTCGTCCTCGTCGAGCTGCTCCAAAGTAGCCATCTGAGAATCCAACAGGCTGGCTGGCATGAAGTGCCCAGGGCGGGTTTCCATGCGTGAGTACAGCAGGTCATAGTCCCCGTGGACGTGGATAAAAACAGCATCGGGAGCCACAGCCCGGATGCGATCCCGATAGGAGCGCTTAAGTGCGCTACAGCCGATGATCCCACCCTCGGGGCGCTCGGCCAGCCAGTCGCCGACCTTTTCTAGCCAGGGCCAACGATCCTCGTCGGTCAGCGGAGAACCCTGCGACATCTTGTCGATGTTCGCCTGCGGGTGCAGATCATCTCCGTCGCGGTAGGGCAGCCCCAGGCGCTCCGAGATCAGCTCACCCACGGTGGACTTTCCGGAGCCCGAGACTCCCATGACAACAATGTGCAAACCTGACGCCATAGGGGCCGTCTCACTTTCCGTTGCTTCTGTCGCGTGCGTATCCAGTGCCGTCATCGATCCGCCTCAGGGGAGGTGGGGTCGGCGTCGGTGACGTCCACGTCGACCGGTGGGGCCGCCGTTCCCGGCTCGGTGCCGCGTGCCTTCTCTTCTCGGTTTGGCTCGTTCTCCGGGTCCGCCAGGGCGTCAATCGAGGCCGGTTCCTGGGGAGCTGCGGCGATATTATCCGGGTATTTGGAGCGGTACAGCGCGACGATCGTTTCCGCCACCTGCTTGTAGGTGACCGACGCGGTGTTAATAGTCAGGTCGTAATACTCGTCCTGGTTCGGGTCGAAGCGGTAGAGCTTGTGCGCCATCTCGGCGCGGATCCGGTCCTCCATGCGGCACTGGGCCAGGGCAGCGGAGCGGTCGAGACCGGTCTGGTATTCCACGCGCTCGGCCCGCTTATCCTCTGGAGCAATGAGGCGGATGTGCATAGTGCCCACTGCACGTCCCAGCACCAGGGCACCATTGCGGCCCAGGATCACGCCACCGTTGGATACCTTTTCCAGCACCTCGCGGGTGTTGGTCTGCGCGGCTTTGTGGTTGGCCGAGAGCTCAGTCGCCACCGCCAGGTCGGTTTCCTGGGAGCCACTGTAGGAAACAGCACGTAGCCAGCGGTCGAATCCGGAGTCGGAGATGAGCTGGGATTCATCGACCTGGGCTAGCTCAGCAGAGCTGAATTTCTGCTCGATGTAGGGCACGCCCAGCATCTGGGCGACCATCGGGGAGATCGAGGTGGCTCCTGATCCGCGCTGGCCAAAGATGGTCACGATCGGCGGGTTCACCCCACCGGGCTTGCGCAGCAGCGTGGTACGGCCATCACCTTTTTGCTCGCTGATGACGCGCGCGCGGTCAACGCCGGCAGTCGAGGCCACCGAGTCCTGGGTGCGGCGCTCGTTGAGCTGTGCGATGACGTTCTCGTGCGCCTCTCCCGAGAGCGGGTAAGCCAGCATGATCACGATCGCGATGACGGCGAGCACGGCCGGTACGACGCCGGCTGCCACGTGAATGCCGCGGATAGCTTCCTCGGTTTGCTCGTGAGCACCGGAGACGTAGCCGAACAGGCCCATAACGAACAGTCCGAGCCAGCCACCGAGGCCCTGGCCGCACTTACGAATGAAGGACAGGATGGAGTAGGAGCCACCCTCGGCGCGGATGCCCGAGACGTATTCTCCGTAGTCGACGGTGTCGGCCTGCATGGAGAACATCAGAGAGTTGGTGCCGCCGGTGCCAATGCCGATGAGTAGCCACGCCACGATCGCGATGACCAGGTTGTTCTCGGGCATGAGAAAGACCAGTACGTAGCCGAGTGCCAGGATGATGCCGCTGAGCACGTAGCCATAGCGCTTGCCAAAGCGCACGGTGATCGTGGGGACCAGGGAGGCGATGGCGATCGTGCCGACGGTCTGCGCAGCCATCAGCCACGACATCCACGAGGCGTTACCCAGGATGTAGATGGCCACATACATGCCGATGGCGTTGGCGGTGAAGATTGCGCCCAGCAGGAAGAACGCGCCGGAGCACAGGATCAGCAGCGGGCGGTTCTTGCGCAGCATGGCAAAGGTGGACTTGAACGAGATCTTGCCGGTTCCGCGCGGGACGTTCTCGCGAGCGTTGACAAAGCAGATGAAGTACAGCACGAGTGCGACGACGGCGAGCGCAATCATGATCAGGGTGAAGCGCAGGCGGATGCCGTCGGCCGCCGTGTCCTTAAACTGCGGCGCGATGAAGATGGTCAGGGCCACGCCGGTGATCGCCGAGGCGATCGAGCGCGCGCCGGAGAGCTTGGAGCGATCCACCGGGTCCTGCGTCATGGCTGCGGATAGCGAGCCATACGGGATGTTGGTGAAGGAGTAGGCCAGCTGGAAGGCTGCGTCCAAGAGCACGATCCACACCAGCGTCATCGTGGGGTTCAGGCCTGCCGGTACGGAGAAGAGCAGGACAAACACGATGACCAGCGGCGTTGATCCCATGAGCAACCAGGGGCGCAGGTGGCCGAAACGGGTATTCACACGGTCCACGGTCTGGCCGGCGATGAGGTCGGCAACACCGGCCCAAATCTTGGTCAAGCCGTAGACAAGTCCGGCCACTCCGGCCGAGAGCCCCACGATTTCGGTCATGTAAACCGTGAGGAACATCGAGGTCATCATGAAGGTGAGGTTGTTGGCGACGTCGCCAAGCGAGTACGCAATCACCTTGCTGCGCGGCATCCGGCCAAGGGAGTTGTTGGCCACCGCTGTAGTAGTCATCGTTAGTCGTCCTTCTTACATTCCGGTGATTATTCGGCTCGGGGATCGCGGCGGCCGTAGCTGGCGGCTTCGAGTTCGGTCCAGCGCTGGCGCAGGAAGCGCGCGGCAGCCTTCGGGCGGCGATCGCGGGTGAAGGCACCCTTCTTGTTGCCGTCGACGCGGACGATGCCGAACTTGGTCTGGAAGTCTGCGAAGTTCCACATCTGCTCGCCGATGATCTCGTCGAACTCGTCGAAGATGCGGGCGTACATCTTCAAGAACTCCACCTGGTAGTCCTCGGTGAAGGGCTGGTTGTAGATGGAGTGCATGCCGGCCACGGTGTCGGCGCCGAACTCGGTGAAGATGATCGGGGTGTCCGGGAATCGCTCTACCCAGCCGCGCACCTCGGCACGCAGCCCCTCCTCAGCGCGGGCCAGGTCTCCGGTGTTGACGTACCAGCCGTAGTAGCGGTTGAGCATGAGCACATCGAAGAGGTCAGAGATCTGGCACTTGTCGTAGGGAGCCAGCATCACGTTGACAAATCCCACCGGACGCGTGGGATCGGCCTGGCGTGTGGCCTCGACCAGCGGGAGGAAGTATTCGCGGGCCTCGGGGGTCTCGGACTCCGGCTCGTTGGCGATCGACCACAGCACCACGCTCGGGCGGTTCTTGTCGCGGGTAATCAGGCGCTCGATCTCCAGGCGATGCTGCTCCTGGGCAGCCTTTCCGATGGTCTCCTCGCTGAAGGTCGCACGTGTCTCTGTTCCACCCAGGATTCCGCCGGCCACGCCCAGGTTCAGCCCCACGGCCGGGGTCTCGTCGATGACCACGATGCCGTGACGATCGCAGTAATCCATCCACTCCTCGGAGTAGGGGTAGTGGGCGGTGCGCAGGGAATTCGCGCCGATCCAGCTCAGCAGCTCCATATCCTGCATGAGGTGGGCATCGGAGTGCGCCTTGCCCAGGGTTTCGTGGTCCTCGTGCATGCCAAAGCCAGTGAAGTAGAACGGCTTGCCGTTGATCAGGAACTGCGCTCCCTTGACTTCCACGGTGCGCACACCAAAGTGCTGGCGGTAGACGTCCAGGACGGCACCGGAGGCGTCGAGAAGCGATACCTCCAGGTCGTAGAGCCCGCCCTTGCCGGGCTCCCACAGACGCACGTTCGGAATCTCCGCGGTGCCCTGATCGCCCTCGCCGCTCGCCACGACCTCGCCGGTGCGCTGGTCGAGGATGCGTACGGTGGTTTGGGCTTCGCCCTGCTTTACGACGTCCCATTCCACCCGGCCGGTCGAGCCCTCGTAGTCGGTGGTGATGGTGATGTCAGCGACGTGGACCTGTGGTCGAGCCACCAGGTACACGCTGCGGTGGATGCCCGAGTAGTTGTAGAAGTCGTGAAGGTACTCCTGCTCGCGGGTGCCGTCGGCATGCTCGATGACCTTTCCGGGCGGGATGGTCGTGTAATCCAGACGGTTATCCACCACGACGGTCAGCTGCACGCGCTCGCCGGCACGAGCATGCTCGGTGATGTCGGCCTCGAAGGGCAGGTAGCCACCCTTAAATCGGGTGATCTCCTGACCGTTGGCAAAGACTATGGCGTGGTGGGTTACCGAGCCAAAGCGCACGAGGATCTGCTTGCCGTCCCACTCGCTGGGCACCTGGATGGTGCGCTGGTAGAAGTAACGGCCCACGTGGTTGCGCACACGCTCGTCGGCCACCACGTCATTGATGGAGGCCGGGACTGCCATCTCGCGGGTGGTCTCCAGGGAGGCGTTTTGCCAGCCAGCTTCGACGCCGTCGTTGTTCCAATCGACCTTAAAGTCCCAGAAGCCGTCGAGGCTGATGCGGGAGCGAGTCGGAGTTTCTTGTGGGTAGAGCATGGTTTAGAGCTCCTTCAGCTGATTGGTGATGGCGTCGATGACCTCGGCGTCCTGCGCCAGCTCCGAATCCAGGAGTGCGAGCATGGCGGGGACGGGGTTTTCGGCGCTGAGTGCTTCGGTGACCTCGTCGGCGCGGGAGTCCTTGAGCTCCTGGTCTTGCTGCAGGGCCTGCTGAGCGAAGGCAATCCACGACGCGATCGAGAACGCGGCGGCCTCACCCGAGCGGCCAGCGGAGCGCTCGGCCTTGAGGATCGCGGCGGCGCGCATGCGTTGCTTGGTCGCACCGTCAATGGCGATCTGCGCCAGATTGTGGCGAATCCGCGGGTTGGTGAAGCGCTCGATGAGTGCGGTGCGGTACTCGGGCACGTTGAGCTCCGGGCGGGTCAGGTGCGCTGCGGCCTCGTCCCACAGGTCCTCGACGCGGGCCCGCACCTCCTCATCGTTGATGGCCTCCGCCACGGTGGTGTGGCCACGGAGCTGGCCGAAGTAGGCCATGAGCGAGTGGGATCCGTTGAGCAGCCACAGTTTGCGGTTTTCAAACTGTTCGATGTCGTCGACGAACTCCACGCCAGCGCGCTCCCACTCGGGCCGGCCTGCCGGGAACTCGCCCTCGATGACCCAGCTGAAGAATGGCTCGGTGACCACCGGGGAGTTGTCGTGGTAGCCGGTCATCTCGGCTACCTCATTCTTGAGCTCGTCCGTGGTGGCCGGGGTGATGCGGTCGATGGAGCTCGACGGGAAGGTGACGTTGTTTTCGATCCACTGGGCGAGCTCCGCGTCGACCTCGCGGGCCAGACCCAGGACTGCGGCGCGGGTAGTGGCGCCGTTGGCAGCGATGTTGTCGCAGCTCATCACTGCGAGCCCAGAGAGCCCGGCGGCCCGTCGGTGAGCCAGGCCCACCAGGAGCTTGCCGGCAGCGGTCTGTGCCTGCGGGGTACCTTCCAGGCCCTGCCGCAGCAGTTCGATGTCTGCGGCCACGGTCTCGTTGTCGGTGTCCAGCTGGAAGCCATCGGCCAGGTAGTAACCCGCCTCGGTGATGGTCATGGTGACCACGCACACCTCCGGCGAGGCCAAGAGCTCGACCAGGCGCTCGACGTTGTCGGCGGGCTGGGCCTCCACCAGGGTGTCGATGACCTGGCACTCGTCTCCATCACCCGAGCGGGTCACCAGCGTGTAGAGCCCATCCTGCGGCTGCAGCTCAAGAGCCGCACCGGCACTGCGGCCGGTAAAGGACGCGTAGCCAAACTCCGGGTTAGCGGACTCTTGCTCTGCCTGGCGGGTGAGAAAAACCTGGTGAGCTCGGTGGAAGGCGCCCAGACCCAGGTGGACCAGGCGGACCGGTGGGGTCTTGGCCTCGGCGTGGGTAGAACGATTCAGCGGTTGATTCACAGCTTGAACACCTTTCGGGGAGAAGCGTCAATGAGCTCGACGATGGCCTCGGCGGCGCGGTCCTCGGAGATACGGTGCTCCGCGACCAGGCGGGCCAGGTAGGCGGCCTCCACGCGGCGAGAGGTGTTGTGGCGCACCGGGATCGAGCAGTAGGCGCGGGTGTCGTCGATAAAGCCCGAGTAGCGGCTGAAGCCGGTGGTTCCGGTGGTGTACTGGCGGAAGCGGTTCATCGCGTCGATCTCGTCGATGAACCACCACGGGGCGCCCGCGTAAGCGGCGGGGTAGTAGCCGGCCAGCGGGGCGATCTCGCGGGAGAACACGGTCTCGTCGATGGTGAACATGACAAAGTGGAAATCCGGGTTCTCGCCGAAAGCACTGAGCAGGGGCTGCAGGCCGCGGGTGTAGTCGAGCTGGAACGGGATGTCCGCTCCCACATCCGCGCCGAATCGCTCGAAAGCGCTTGCCGAGTGGTTGCGGTACACACCCGGGTGCAGCGTCATCACCAGGCCATCGTCCTGGCTCATCTCCGCGAAGCGGTAGGTCATGTTCGCCTCGAACGCCAGTGCCTCCTCGAAGGTGGCCTCGCCACGCATGCCCTTGTCCAGCAGTCGTTGGGCCTCGGCGTCGCTGAGCGGGGTGGAGTCGGTGTTGTGGGTGCCGTGGTCAGCGGAGGTTGCACCGGCCTCGATGAAGTACGCGCGGCGGTTGCGCATGGCTTCGAGGTACCCGGCGTATCCAGTCTTGCCGCCGCCGGCGGTCTGAATGAGCTTCTCGACGCCCTCCGCAAACCCGTCCTTGTACATCTTCGTGTAGGCGTCGGGGCGGAAGGTGGGGAGCACGCGGGTGGTGAAGCTGGCATCGTCGCGCAACTGCTTGTGCGCAGCCAGATCGTCCAGCGGGTCGTCGGTGGTGGCCAGAACCTCGAGGTTGAACTCCTCGGCGAGTGCGCGCGGGCGGAAGTCCGGGCGCGAGAGGATCTCGTTGAGCTCGTCGTAGATGGTGTCGGCGTTCTCGGCGCTGATACGGGTGGGATCGATGCCGAAGACGTGCTCAAACTCCTGCTCGACCCAGTAACCAGTAGCGGTGCCGGCGTAGAGGTGCCAGTTGGAACAGAAGATGCGCCAGGCTGCCTTCGGGTCTACCTCGTGCCCACCTACGCCTAGGTCTGCCAGGCTGTGACCGGCCGAGTGCAGCACGCGAGTGAGGTAGTGATCCGGGCTAATTAGCAGCTCAGTGGGGTTAGGGAAGGCCTCGTCCGTGGTGAACATCGTCGGGTCGAGGTGACCATGGGGGGAAATGATGGGCAGATCCTCGACCGAGGCCAGCAGGCGACGAGCGATGTCGCGGGTCGCCGGGTCCGCTGGAAGCAGACGATCGGGGTGTGCGGCATGTGACTTACTCATATGACCATTGGAACGCACGCCTGGGGCGGTGGCCAAAGAGTTGCCAAAAGTTGCACCAATGGTGCTACCCAGGGCTCGCTCGCCCTCCGCTGCTGGCCGGAGGCTTAGCTGGTCTAAACCTCTAAAGGAATAGGACCAAAGGAGGTGCCCTTTAGAGGTTTAGGGCGGAAAACTGAGCCCTTTGGTCCGATTCCTTTAGAGGTAAGCAGGCACATGCCTGCGAGTAGGGCCCGTGGATACAGCGCGGCCCCGGTGTAACTGCTCACCCGGCGCGAGCTTTAGACCCGGCGAACTGTTGACTCGCGCACCACCAGGCGGGTCGGCAAGACGCGCGGAGCACTCATCGCCGGGCCAGCACTACGCGCCATAGCCAAAGCATTGGCGGCAGCGACCCGGCCGACGGCGCGCAGGGGAGCGGCCACACTGGTCAACGATGGCTTGACTAACCCAGTCAGGTCCGTGGCGTCGTAGCCTGCGACCAGGACGTGTTCGGGTACGCGCACGCCTTCGCGGGCGGCTTGATCGATGAACCCGATGGCGACGAGGTCGTTGAAGCACACCACCGCGTCGGTCGGTTGATCCCGCCAGGCCTCGAAGGCGCGCCTGCCGCCGCGAATGTTGGGCTGGTCGGCCTGCATCTGCCGCACATCGATCAGGCCCGCCAGCTGTTGAGCCTGCACGTAGGCGTCCTTGGCAAAGCGACCCAGATCGGTGGGGGGATCCTCTTTGGGGCCTTGCGAGACGTCGATAAGCGCGCGCCAGCGGATCGAATCCGCCCAGGAATTGCGGGGCCCGGAGATGTAGGTCACCGTGCGCGCCCCCTGCTCGACTAGGTGCGCCACGATGCGCAGCGTGCCGGTGTAGGAGTCCACGATCACGCTGGGCACTCCAGGGACCGGGCGGTTGATCACCACGGTGGGGATGCGGCGGGCGACCTTGATCACGTCGGCGTTGTCGAGGCGGGAGGAGGCGAGCAGGAGGGCGTCGACAAGCGGAACCAGCCGTTCGACCGCGCGCATGGCCTCGGGCAGCGACTCGCGAATATCCGCCGTAAGCACCACAGAACCCACCACCTTGGCGGCATGGTCGGCGCCGGCGCGAATGTCTTGGAAGAACGGGTTCGAGCCGTCGGCCACCACCAACCCGATGGCGCCGGTGTTGTGGCCCGTGCCGGAGCGGGTGGTTACGTCCTGGCGGTACCCCACTTCGGCGGCAGCCGCGCGCACCCTCTCAGCGGTGGCAAAGGAGACACGTTCGGGCCGCGCGAACACCCGAGACACCGTGGACGCGCTGACGCCGGCTCTTTCGGCGACCTGATAAATCGTGGCACCCGACATAGGCAGCCACGGTAGTCGTTTAAGGTGCGTAGACGTGAATAGTCTCATCACTGATTACCTGGCCGAAGTTCTCGACGAAGTCCGCGATGACACCGCCGGTGAGGTCCCCACCTATATTCCTGCCCTGCAGAAGGCGGATCCGAATTGGTTGGGGGTCGCGCTGTGCACTGTGTCTGGAAACGTGTACTCGACCGGTGACAGCTCACCGGAGTTCACCATCCAATCGGTGTCCAAGCCGTTCGCGTATGCCTTGGCGCTGCAGGAGTTTGGCATCGATAAGGTGCGTGAGCACGTGGGTATGGAGCCCTCTGGTGAGGCGTTTAACGAGCTCTCGCTCGAAGAAGAGGACAAGCGCCCGCTCAACGCGATGATCAACGTCGGTGCCATCACAATCAACCAGCTGCTCAACGGCACCGATTCGACCGTGGAAGACCGCGTGGAATACATCCGGAAGTACTTTTCGGAGCTTGCTGGCCGAGACCTGCGCATCGATGAGGATGCCGTCGAAGGTGAGCTCGAAGGCGCAGACCGTAACCTGTCTATCGCCCACATGCTGCGCAGCTACGGCATCATCCACGATGAGGCTCACGACGCCGTCTTGAGCTACACGCAGCAGTGCTCAATCCTGGTGACCATCGAGGACTTGGCTGTCATGTCCGCCACCCTGGCCAACGGCGGTGTGAACCCCAAGACGGGCAAGAAGATCCTGGATGCTGACGTTTGCCGGCACACAATGGCAGTCATGGCGTCCTGCGGCATGTACGACGCAGCTGGGCGCTGGCTGGCCAAGGTCGGCATTCCCGCAAAGTCCGGCGTGTCGGGTGGCTTGATCGGTGCGCTTCCGGGCCAGCTCGGCATCGCGTCCTTGTCACCTCGCCTGGACGAGGTGGGCAATTCGGTGCGCGGAGTGACCGTGTTTGAGCATCTCTCGGATGACATGGGCATGCACCTGATGAACACCGAGAATCGCGCAGGCAGCCACGCCGTTCGTTCGATTACCCGCGAAGGGGACTGCACGACCGTCCACATTCAGGGAATCGTCAACTTTGTGGCCGCCGAGGCGATCGTTCAGGTACTCAACCAGCACGACTTCACCACTGGCCGCGTGCTTCTCGACGTCTCCCGCATCGTCGAATCTCACCCCATCGCGCGTCGCATGCTGAAGGAGGGCCTGCGTCGTCTGCGCGAGGACGGCCACGAGATCGGCGTCATCGACCCCGAGGGCGAGCTCAGGTCGCGCGTGCTTGACGACGGTTCCCGCCTCCCGCTCGTGGAGTAACACCTGGTTGGGGTGCTACGGCCTGTGCTTTCGGGCGCGGGCCGGGTAGTGCCTTTCGGAGTGCAAGATTCTGCACGACGGTGGATGTCAACCTGTTTGGAGTCACTGCACCCCCACAAGATTGATACCCACCTGCTCAGCAGGCCCAGC
>NZ_VDHJ01000014.1 GCF_006334925.1 Corynebacterium tapiri
CCGGTTGCTGCTGGGCCTGCTGAGCAGGTGGGTATCAATCTTGTGGGGGTGCAGTGACTCCAAACAGGTTGACATCCACCGTCACGTAGACATTTGCACAATCGCCCCCCCAGGACGTCGCCAGGCCCACCCTCCCCAGCACCGCACACAAAGACCGCCGCCCCACAGAACCACATGGTTCCCGGGGCGGCGGCCTTTCTTCGAGAGCGTCTACCTACTTGGTGAAGAGGCTGCTCACGGAGTTAAAAAGCATGTAGATGTAGTTGGCCAGCTCGAGGGAGAGGTCTACGGCAGAGCTCAGCATCAGATAAAGTGCCTTTCACTGTTTTCTGGTCAGGGATCCAGAGGGGATATCGTCAAGCGGCGGCTGGACTGTTACATCGGCATGATGTTGTGCTTTTTATCCAGGTCGTAGGCCTGCTTGGTGCGTAGCTGGCGCAGCGCATGGCGCAGCATGAGGCGCGATTGGCTGGGCTCGATCATGGCGTCGAGGTAACCGCGCTCGGCAGCCACGTACGGCGAGGTCATGTTCTCGTCGTAGAAGTCCATGAAGATCTTCTTCATGTACTCGCGCTGCATCGGGTCCTCGATGGCAGCGAGCTGCTTGCCCTGGATCATCACGGCGGCGGCCGCCGCGCCCATCACGGCGATCTGGGCCGTAGGCCAGGCGAAGTTGAGGTCGCCGGCCAGGTTCTTCGAGCCCATGACGGCATAAGCACCGCCATAAGCCTTACGCACGATCAGCGTCACCTTGGGAACGGTGGCCTCCACGCCGGCGTAGGCGAGCTTGGCGCCGCGGTGGATCAGGCCGACCTTCTCCTGCTCCACACCCGGCATGTAACCGGGCGTATCCACGACGTAGACGAGCGGGATGTTGTAGGCGTCGCAGATGCGAATAAATCGCGCGGCCTTATCAGCTGCGTCGGCATCGATGCAGCCTGCCAAGTGCAGCGGGTTGTTGGCGACGAACCCGACTGCGCGACCGTCGATACGCCCGAAGGCGGTGACAATGTTCGGGGCGAAGTTGGGCTGCAGCTCCAACAGATCCTCGTCGTCGCCTAGCAGCGGCAGCAGGTCGAGCATGTCGTAACCTGCGTTGGTGTCGTCCGGCATGAACGAGTCCAGCTCGAGGTCCTGAGCGACCTCGGTGTCGTCGGGGGCGTCCATCACGGTCGGGTCGTCGTAGCAGCTCAGCGGGAGGTAGCTCAGCAGGTCGCGCACGAAGTCGAAGGCGTCCTCCTCCGAATCCACCACGGCCTGCACGTTGCCGTTGAGTTCCTGCTGGCGGGCACCACCGAGCTCGGCAGAGGAGACGTCCTCACCCGTGACCTCGCGGATGACCGCAGGGCCGGTGACGTACATCTCGGCTTCCTTGTCCACGGCGATAAGAAAGTCCGTGGTCACCGGGGCGTAGACGGCGCCGCCGGCGGACTTGCCCATCATGATGGAGATCTGCGGGCTGCGGCCAGACAGCGGCATCTGGCGGCGAGAAATCTCCGAGTACATGGCCAACGAGGTCACGGCATCCTGGATGCGGGCACCGCCGGAGTCCTGGATTCCGATAACGGGACAGCCGATGCGGATAGCCATCTCCATGATCTCCACGACCTTCTTGCCAAAGGTCACACCCACCGAACCGCCGTAGACGGTCTTGTCGTGGGCGTAGATGCACACCGGGCGCCCGTCGATGCGGGCGTATCCGGTGACCACGCCATCGGAGTAGACAGCGTCCTTTTCGCCCGGGGTCTTGCCGAGCGCTCCGACCTCGGTGAACGAGTCTTCGTCGACAAGCGCGGCGATGCGCTGACGCGGCGTGCTGCGGCCAGCCTCATCACGCTTGGCGCGGGCACGCTCAGAGCCGGGGTCCTGGGCCTTTTCCAGGCGCGAACGCAGATCGGCTAGTTTGTCGGCCGTTGACGTCGTAGTCACGGATGACCTACTTCCCTTCGATGCGCTGCACGATGTGCTTTGCCACGATGCCAATGGCAGGCTCATCAGGCACGGCGAGGTGATCGCCAGGCAGCTGAACAATTTCCAGGTCATTCACGATAGCGCCCCACCCACCGTCTGGGTCAATGTGAGCGTAGGCCGGCTCGAGCTCGATGGCTCCGTCGTGCATGCGCTCCGAGCGGAACAACACAACGGGGACGTCAACATCAGCCCAGCGGGCGAAGTCCACCTTGGCCAGGATCTGGTTGTCCACAAAGCTGGCTCGCTGGTGCTCAAGGATGCCAGCACTCAGGCCGTGCTCGGACGCGTCGGTGGTGGCCAGGAACTGCTCAAGCATCGCCAGCACCGCCTCTTCACCGGCAGTCTCCAGCAACTCGTAGGGCACCGGGAAGTCCAGGCCGTAGGTGCGCTGCGCGAAGTTGGCGTAGCGCTCCCAGCGTTTCTTGGTCTCCTCCAGGGTGTCCGGCACGGGCTCGGAAGGCTGGGTGGTGTCCAGCAGAGCGATGAACTCCACCTTCACGTCCGTGTCCTTCAGCTGCTTAGCCACCTCGTAGGCCAGCGCGCCGCCGAAGGACCAGCCGGCCAGTACGACGGGGAAGCCCTTGGCGTAGGTGCGGATGTCCTCCAGGTAGCCCGCAACGCGCTCCTCCAGCGGGCCCTCGACGCGCTCCATGCCGTAGACCGGCACGCTCTCTGGCAGACGACGAGTCAGCGGCTGGTACACCACGTTGGTACCGCCAGCGGGGTGGAAGACGAACACGGCCGGCTGCGTCGATCCCTCCGGGCGCTCGCGCAGGATGCGCACGTTGCCGTCGACGGGGGTCTCCAGGCCCTCGCGCACCAGGTCAGCCAGCGGCTCCAGGGTCTGTGCCTCGCGAACCTGCGCGGCGGTGACCTCCACGCCCGAGCGCTCCTGGAGGCGCTGCGCGATTGCCTCGGCCTGTTCCTGATTGATCTCCGGCAGCTCGCTGGTCACACCCGCCGCCGCAGATCCCAGCACCTTCGCCCAGGTGCCAAAGACCATGCGCTCGGAGGCATCACGCGGGGCAACGCCCACGCCCTGGCCTGGAGTTTGCTGCTTCTCGACGCTCTTTTCTTCCACCTCGACCGCAGCCGCGGTGTCGTCTCCAGAGCGCTGGGCGACAGCCTGCTCGACCATGCGCACCACGTCGGCAACGGAGGCGTCGCGAAGCGCCTGCACCTGCAACGGCGGGATCTGGAAGTCGTTTTCCACGCGGTTCTTGATGCGCATACCCATCAGGGAGTCCAGGCCCAAGTCGATCAGCGGGAGCTCTCCGGGCAGGTCGTCCACGTCATAGCCCATCGACTCGGAGACGATGGAGCGCAGACGGTCCTCCACGCTTTCGCCGGAGTTGGGATCCCAGCGAATGGCGTCGACCTCCTCGACTGCTTCCTCAGTGATGATCTCGGCCGGTGGCTCCACCGAACCCGCCGGGGGCTGCGGGGTTCCCAGTTCCAGGGCGGTGGCGAAACCTTCGGCTACCAGCTCGGTGGAATCGCCGTCGACGCGGTACACGGACACGTTCAGCCCGGCCAGGCCGCGCTCCACGATCGTGGTCACCTCGCCGGTGGGGGCGAGTGTGGCGTGATCGCGGGTGGCCACTAGCTGTGCACCTGCCTCGACTGCCTCGACTGCGGTCTCCATGATGGCGATGGCACTCGGCGCCTGGTCAGCCTGGGCACTGAACGCAATGCGGCCACCGGGCAGCGTAGTGCGCACACCCGGAAGCGTGCCGCCACCGCTGGCAGCAGGGCGGGCGTTGGTCCAATGACGCACCTGCTTGAACGACGTGCGAGGAGCAGCCACCTTGGCGCCATCTCCGTACAGCGCGGCGAAGTCGATGGGCTGGCCAGCCACATACAGCTTGGCCAGCAGGTCGCGCAGGCTCGCTGCCTCGTCCACCTTGCGCTTGAGAGCGTAGAGCAGCTGAGTGTTGGGCTTGCCCGCGGCAAACGCGGTGTTCATCATGCCCATGATGCCCACCGGGTTCGGGGCGATCTCCACCAACGTGCTGTGGCCGGCGGCCAGGACCTGGGAGATCGCATCCTCGAACCAGACCGGCTGGCGGGTCATGCGCAGGAAGTATTCGTCGTTGTGCACAAGCGAGCCGGCCGGGTAGACCTCGTTGCGGTCCACAGAGCTAAACAGCGGAATACGCAGCGGCATGGCGGTGATGCCGGCCATCTCAGCGGCCAGGTCACCCAGGATGGGATCGAGCGCACTGGTGTGGCCCGAGCCGCGCACGGCCAGCTTGCGGGCAAACTTGTCCTGGGATTCCAGCTCGGCGACCAGCGCGTCCACGCTGCCCACCGGCCCGCCGACCGTGGTCATGCCAGGTCCGGCGTACACGGCAGGCTCGACGTCCTTAAGCTCCGGGTGCGCGGCGTTGAACTCGGCCAGCGCCTCGCGGGTCAGCTCGACGACAGCCATCGCGCCTTCATCCGGAGTGCCCGCGATCATCTCCTCACCCTCGCCCATGAGTCGGGCGCGGTGGCAGGCGATCGTCATAGCGTCACGGTCACTGATGCCACCGGCGGCGTAGGCAGCCGCGATCTCACCCATGGACATGCCAACCACACCTGCGGGGGTGGCGCCCAGGGACTCCAGCAGATCGGTCAGTGCGATCTGGATGGCCGTGATGGCAACCTGGGCGGTCTCGGTGTTGTAGGTCTGTTCGTCGTCACGCACGATGTCCAGGACCGACCAGCCACCCTCGAACTGGACGTACTCGTCCAGTTCCGTCATGCGCAACCCGAAGAATGGCGACATCTCCATGAGTGCCTTGGCCATCTTGCGGTGCTGCGAGCCGAAGCCGGAGTAGACGAAGACGGGGCCGAGCTCACTCGGGGAATCGGCGGAATCGATGCCTACGGAGACAACGCCCTCGGCGACCTTGAGCAGGCGCTTGGTCGCCTCCTCCATCGTGGTGGCCTGGACGACCGCGCGGGAGCGCCCGTGATTGCGCCGAGCCAGCGAACGGGCCAACGCGGGAAGGTCCTTATCCTGCAGCGTCGCCGTGAATTCGGCCAGGTCAGCGGCCGCCTTCTTACGCCGGGAAGGCAGCATGCCCGAGACAGGCAGGATCACACCGGAGTCGTCGTCCAGCGCGGCGGCAACGCGCCCGTAGTCGTCGTAATCGGCAGGGTCGAAGCTGGAGACCACCACGTGTGCGTTCGTTCCACCGAAGCCGAAACCGGAGACGCCAGCGACCTTGCGACCGGAGTACTCCGGCCACTCGCGGGGATCCTCAATGACCTCGAGGCGGGCCGCATCGAAGTCGATGTAACGGTTTGGCCCGGAGTAGTTGGGGCTGGGCGGAAGCGTGTCGTGGTTGATCGCCTCGACCACCTTGATCAGCGCGGCAGCACCCGCAGCCGATTCCGAATGGCCAATGGCGGACTTGGCCGAGCCCAGCAGCGTCGGCGAGGCGGCCTCACGCCCGGTTCCCAGGACTGCTCCCAGGGCGTTGGCCTCGATGGGATCACCCAGGATGGTGCCCGTGCCATGGGCTTCCACGTAGTCCACCTCGGTGGGATCGACCCCGGCGTCGGCATATGCCCGGCGCAGCACGTCCACCTGTGCCTCCGGGTTCGGAGCAGTCAGGCCGTTGGAGTGTCCGTCAGAGTTCACGGCCGAGCCCTTGATTACGGCGAGGATGGTGTCCCCGTCCGCCAGGGCGTCGTCGACACGCTTGAGCACCACCGCACCGGCGGCATCGGCGCGCACGAATCCGTCCGCGTCATCAGAGAACGCGTGGATGGCCCCGGACGGGCTGATCACGCCGAGCTCGGCAAACGCCGTGGAAACCCACGGTGCCGCGATGATGTTCACGCCGCCGGCCACTGCCACGTCGCAGTCCCCCTCGCGCAGCGCACGTACGGCCTGGTGAACGGCCACCAGCGAGGACGAGCACGCGGTATCCACGTTGACGGACGGTCCGCGGAAGTCGAAGGCATAGGAGATGCGGTTGGGGATGACGGCGCTGGACGTACCGGTCAGCGCGTACGGGTGAGCCTCGTTCGCATCGGAGGTCACCAGCATGCCGTAGTCGTTATTCGAGGAACCGATGAACACACCCACCGGCTGGCCTCGCAGGGAGCTGGCCGGGATGTGCGCGTCCTCCAGCGCATGCCAGGTCTCTTCGAGCATGATGCGCTGCTGCGGATCCATGTTCTCGGCCTCTAGCGGGGAGAGGCCAAAGAATTCGTTGTCAAAGGAGGAGATGTCCTCCAAGTAGCCGCCCTGCATGTTGAGGGTGGCGATCTTCTCACTCATCGTCGGGTCCGCGGCGTACTCGCTCCAGCGCCCCAGCGGCAGTTCACCGGTAACGCTACGGCCCTCGAGCAGGAGCTGCCAATACTCATCCACGGTCCTCGCGGAGGGGAAGCGACCGGAACGTCCGACGATGGCGATGTCGCGCTGCCCCGGGGCGTCGCTACGCGCAGAAGACATGCGCGGCGCCTGCTGTGGAGCGGCCACTGGTGCGGCGAGGAGATGGCGGGCGAGGGCGCTAATCGACGGATGTTCGTAGGCCACCGTCGGATCAACACGTCGCCCCAGCAGCTGCTCGAGCTCACCGGACAGGACCACCGCGTCGCGCGAGGAAAGTCCCAGTCGCTCCAGAGGAGCGGTCTCAGAGACCTCGGCCACCGGCTGCTCTGTTGTCTTCGCTACCCAGTTGGTGATCCAGGCGCGTAGCTCAGGCTCGCTGAGCGGGGCAGGCGCGGCGTTGTGCCGATCGGTCATTACGGTAGAGCTCCTTGAAGTAGTGAGAATCGTTAGTATTTATCGCTCCAGGCCAGCCAGGCGTTAGCTCTCGGAGAGATACGCCTTCTGGTTAACCCGGCGCGCAATTTTGCCTGACGAGGATCGGGCGATGCTCATCGGGGCCTGGACTCGGATGTCGTGGGTGTTCACGCCGTGTACGCGGTTGACCGCGGCGCGAATGTCCTCGATCGCCTCTTGGTCGCCCGACGGATCTGCGCTGTCGGCGCGCTCCAGGAGGATGACCAGCTTTTCCACGTCCTCCCCCGGCACCGCGAAGGCGGCAACGGAGTCGGCGCGTACGTGCTCGCTGGCCTCCTGGACGGTGGCCTCGATGTCCTGCGGGTAGTGGTTGCGGCCGGCGATCACAATCAGGTCCTTCAAACGACCAGTGATGTAGAGCTCGCCATCGATGATGGAGCCCAAATCGCCGGTGGCCAGCCAGCCCTCATCCGGAGCGCCGGCAGCGCGGGTTCCGTCTGCCAGGCGCTCGCCCAGGGTCTGGTTGAAGGTCTTCGCCGTATCCTCCGGGCGATCCAGGTATCCAGCCGCGATGTTCTGACCATGCGCCCAGATCTCACCGACCACACCGTCGACGACCTCGGCCTTGGTTTCCGGGTCGACGATGGTCAGCGCCTGCGGGCGAACGACCTGGCCATTGGCGATGTACGGCACGGCGTTGTCCGCGCCGGCAGCGACCTCGGTAGCCCGGCCCGCCTCCAGCTCTGCCCGGTCGAAGTGCTTGATCAGCGGACGGTTGGGGGTCTGCGGGGTGGTCACCATCAGCGAGGCCTCTGCCAACCCGTAGGAGGGGCGCAGCACCGAGGTGTCCAAGCCGGCGGCTCCGAAGACCTCCGAGAAGTTCTTCACCGCGGATTCCGAGACGGGCTCGGAGCCGATGATGATGCCCGCGACGTTAGAGAAGTCCTGGTCCTCGGTCGGGGCGCCGTAGCGCACAGCCAGCTCCAGGGCGAAGTTGGGAACCACACCGTAAGTGTCCACATCGCCGCCCTTGCGGGCAGCGAGCTGGTTGGTCCAGCGGCTGGGGTGTTGGATGAAGTCGCGCGGTGTCATCATCTCCATGGGCAGGCCGAGGATGGTGACAAACGAGGCCAGAATGATGCCCATGTCATGATGCAGGGGCAGCCAGGTGACCAAGCGCAGCGGGGTCTTCAGCTGGTTGGCAACAAAGATTTGCAGCACGTTGGTCACGATCGACCGGTTGGTTAGGCGCACACCAGCCGGGGTGCGGGTGGAACCGGAGGTGTACTGCAGGAACGCGGTGGTATCCACCGGCATGGTGGAGCTTTGCGCTAGCTCCTGCTGAACCTGCGGATCGGTGGCGGGGTTGACGTAGCTTGCCGCCAGCGTGTCCGGCAGTGCGTCCACGGACACGATGCGCGGGCGCTCGGTGGCGGGCTTCTCGGCGAAGTGACGACGCACGGCAGCGGCCGAGGAGCGGTTGGTGAGCACGATCTGCGCCTGGGAGTCTCCGAGCACTGCCTTCAGGTGCTCGCCGTGTCCGGGCTCGTTGGGGTCGTAGAGCGGGACGGGGACCATACCTGCGTAGAGGGCTCCCAGGAAGGAGAAGATGTACTCCGGGCTGTTACCCGCCAGGATGGCCACGCGACCACCTCGGGATCCCACTTGCTGCAGCCGAGCAGCCACGGCCTTGATCCGGGTATTGACCTGGGTGCGATTGAAGGTCCGGGCCTCGCCCGCGCTGTCGGCGGAGTAATCCCAGAACGTCATGCAGGGGCGCTCGCCGCCGCCTGCAGCCACGTCGGCCTGATACATCAGCTCGGACAGGCCCGCCAGGGTCAGCTGCGGCGGGAGCTGGATGTCACCGGTCTCGGTGAAGAATTGGCGCAGTGCGCTATTGAGATCCATCTATCAACCTTTCGTCGTGGTGTCCGAACACTTTTTGTCGGAAAAATTATTTTCCAGGGGATAATAACTTAGTCACTCGGACCCTCGTGAGCGTTACACCCCAGGCACCACATGGTTATCCGTGGTTATTGATCAAGTTGTGCGCCCAGTCAACAACCCACTGGTTGGTTGTTGTGCCAGGAATGACGTTCTGGTTGCTGGCGTACTGCGCATGAATGCCGTTAGCCGCGATGAGCTCCTGCGCGCGCTCGATTCCGTTGCCCGCGTCCAGTGGGGCGTCACACACCGCGTCCCCGGGCGAGCAAATCTCTTGAACGCGATCATTCAGCGAGCCGAACCCGCCGTCTCGCGGGCCACGCATCGTGGCGCCCGGGGTCACAAACTGCACCAGGGCGTTGACCGGCTGCAATGCGATCTCGGCACCAATGCCGGCGACGTCGACGCCGGGGTTCATGCCCACACCGTTTTGGCGGCGCCCGTCGGCAATCAAAGCCACTCCGCGCACTTTGTCCTCCGGGATCGCACCGTGACCGTTACCGATCTCGTTGGCAATATCACCCAGCAGGACCGCGCCCTGCGAGAAGCCTGCCAGAATAAAGTCGGTCGACGGGCACGTCTCATGAATGAACTTCAGCTCCGCGTTCACCTTGGCCGTTCCCTCGTCGCGCGATTCGTCGTAGCTCAACTCGTGGTTGGCGTTGATGTTCTTGAACTGCGCGGTGTACGGGAGGGTCCACACTCGGACGTCATTGATGTCGTACGAGTTCTGCAGCGGCTGGCTAATGGAGAGCATGAAGGAGAGCGGGTTCGCCTGAGGATTGAACGGGTCATCGTTCGCGCTCGACTCCCAGGTACCCGGCGCGGAGATGAACTCCACCGCAGGGCACCAATCAGGCTCGGCGGGCGCGGGAGGCTCCCCCGGCGCACGCTGGCCATCCATGGCTCCCTGCAGGGGGTTGTCCTGGGATGTCCGCATCCACTGGGCTACTCCGGTGCCGATGACCGCGAGCACGACGATGGCGACGATTGCCACCAGGGCCTTTTTCATGAACTCTCCTTGATAATTGAAAGCGCATATGACGATACCCGGTGGCATCCTCTCCGCCATCTACGCGAAGTACCACCGGGCTGTCTAGAACCTGTGAAGTTCCCCTATGCGCAATAAGCCTTTCGAGCCGAATCCTCGATGATCCGAGTCAGCTCCTCCGGGCTCTTGTCCGAGCGGCCCTGCTGAATGAGCTGACCGGCCACAGCGCCCGAGGTCGCCGAGGCAACCGGGTCGTTCGAGCACACCGTGGCGGCGGTACCCAGGAGCTGGCTTTCCACGCCGTCAACCTTGACGCCGGAGTCCTTGATCGCCTTCAGGTAGTCCTTCTCCTTCGGGCTCAGCTCGGGTTCCGCCGCGGGGATCTCGGAGACCTCCTGTGCGGACTGATCACGGCCTACCCCGCCCGACTTCTTCGACTCGGACTTCGGCGCCGACTCCGTGGACGAGGCCGCAGACTCAGAGGAACGCTCGAGAGGGGCAACGCTTGACGACGTCGCGCTGGCAACCTCGTCGCTCGTTACCGTCGATCCCCCGCAGGCCGAAAGCCCGAGAGCGGCGGTGAGCACGAGTGCTCCGGTGATGCGTCGTACAGCTCGGGCAGCCATCTAGCGCTTCTCCTCCCGAACCTGTCCGTTAATCTGCTCGATCACACCGTGCTGGAACTCGATGCGCTTTCCACCGGCCGGGATGTCCTTCATGTCCGAGGTCGGCCAGCCGAACTCGCCCTGCTCGTACTTCTTCTTGCCCCATGCCTCGAAGAGGTCGCCGTAGTAGATCACATGCGCACCGGTGGCCTCGGAGAAGTAGATGTTGCCGTGGTCGAACTGCTGGAATACACCACCGGGGATCTCAATGGCGTTGGCCGTCGGGAAGCCCAGGCCGGATTCGACGCCGCCGATCTCGGCGTACTTGTCGGCGATCGCGCCATTGACGAATGCGGTCTTGTTGTCCGGACGCTTGATCACCTGACCGCCCTGGAACTGCTGAACCTGGCCCCTAGCGACGTCCTTAACCTCGCCCGTCGGGTAGCCGAGCCAGCCCTTCTCGAAGCCTTGCTTGCCCCACTCCTCGAACAGGGGCCCCGGGATGGCGTGCGCCTTCGTCTCCGGGGTCCAGTAGATGGAGCCGTGCTCGAAGTGCACGTAACGGCCGTTGCCGTCCGGAGTCTTCTGCTCACCGCTCTTGGGGAAGCCGAGCCAGCTCGACGGGCCACCAATTCCGGCATAGCGAGCGTTGATGTCGCCGAACAGGGCGTGTGCGTTGGTCTCCGGGGACCAGTAAGCGGTGCCGCCAGTGAAGTCCTGCGCCTTGCCGCGCTGGTCAGCCACGTCGTACTCGTTGGTGATGCAGTTGCCGATGACTCCGCTCTGGGTTGCCTCGGCGATCATGCCGATGGTCGAGCACTCTAGGCCGCGGTCCTCCTTGGACAGGCCCAGGCTGTCAGCCATCATCGGCCAGGCCTCAGACAACTCGAACTGCCAGTACTCCCAGGAGTGAACACCAGACGGACGGAACTTCACAGTCGGGTTCAGGCCGGCTGCGCGCGCCTCGTCGACGAACGTCTGGGTGGTCAGGCGGGAGATGACCTCCAGCCCAATACCAGCGGCATTGGCGGGCTGCTTGGCCACGGACTCGGCCACACCAAAGTCATCGCGTCCGGATCCGGCAGAGACGTAGATGCCCATGTTCTTCAGGCCTTCCAGTCCCAGCTTCGGGTCGTGGTCGATCCAGTCCTGGGAGCCGAAGGGACCCCACATCTTGGTGGCGTCGTAGTTGCCGGCATCGCGCATAGCTGCAGCGATGGCGGCCGGCATGCCGGTCGAGGTGGTGTCCAGGTAACCGGAGAACGAACCCACAAAGTTGAACAGGTGCGGGTTGCGCTCCGCCAGGTTCATAGCCGAGGTGCCGCCCATGGACAGGCCAACCACGGCACGCTTGCCGTTGGACTTGAACTCCTTGTCCAGGATCGGGACGAGCTCCTTGGTCAGGAAGGACTCCCACTTGTAGTGCTTACCGTTGTCCGGCTGCTGCCAGTCGGAGTAGAACGAGGACTCTCCACCTACCGGCAGGATGACGTTAACGTTGCGGGTAGCAAACTGCTGCTCGATGTTGGTCTCAATGGTCCAGCCATTTTCGTCGTCACGCGCGCGCAGTCCGTCCAGAGCCCACACCTCAGGGAACTTCTTGTTGGGCTGGGAGCGCCAGTCGCGGGCCAGCAACATCTGCACCTCGATGGGCTCGCCCGGCATAGCTGCGGAATTAATGAAGATCGCGATGTGGCGATCGGACAGCCACTCCACGCGGTCGATGCTCACGCCAGCCGGCAGGCCCTCAACCTTCGGGTGGGTAGTCTCCAGCGGGGTGCGAACCGGCGGATCGCTCGGAGCCACGCCATCCGACAGGCTCGATCCGGAACTCAGACCGCCTAGCCCCTGTGCAGTAGCCACCTGCGGAACAATCGACGCACCCAGCGCCATCGCGGTGGGAACGGCCAGCAGGCCGAGGCGGAAACGGCGGCTCATAAACCGCGGGGAACGAGTGTTCTCGCGCATGGTGTTCAGCAATCCTTCGTGGTGAGTGTCCAACGTTGCGTCGGTGGTTTCTACGGTTTTCTAGTCGTTAGCGGCCAGCCCCGCCCCCTGCACACAGCAGCGTCGAGGTTGGGGTGCCTAGGGTTGCGGATCGGTGTGCCGGCAGTTCCCCGCTGCCGGCATTCCTCTCCGAGGGCCCACTGTTCTGGTATTCAAAAATGATCAGCCAGAGTGACAGTGCGCGCCGCTCCGCCTGGTTGGATCAAGTTTAAGTAGAGCTTGATAGTTTTCTGGGACGCGACTCGCCGAAAGTTCGTCCAGCGTGACATCGCCCAGGATACAAAAAGCGCCGCAACCTGGAAACACTGTGACGTGTTCGGTGCGGCGCTCAGACCTCCCAAGAGAGCCGGGTTTTACCAGGCGCCCATGGTGTCCAGGATCAGCGGCTTGGTCTTGACCAGCTGGTGGTTCCACTGGTTCCAGTTGTGGATACCGGCCATCGGGTAGTCGGTGCTCACGTTGATGCCCTGAGCGCGGGCCTTTGCCTCCCACGCGCGAGTGGACAGGTTGGACAGGATCTCCAGCGCAGAACCGATGAACTGATCGTTCACTGCGACGCCGGCGTCCTCCGGTGCCGGCAGACCGGACGCAGCGGAGATGTAAACCGGGTTGCCACCCAGGCCACCCATGTTCAGGAACGGGTCGTTCTCGAAACGACGCGGGCTAAGCATGGAGCCATACATGGCATTGATGTTGAACCCACCGGCATCCAGGAGCGCGACGCGCAGAATGGTCTGCGCACCCGGCAGGGTGGTGGTCAGGTAACCGGAGTAAGACAGCGACTGGCGGAACTGACCCGGGTGCTGGGCAGCCAGGTTCAGAGCGGCCGTGCCACCCATGGACAGACCAGCAATGGCGTTGTTGTTTCGTGCCACCCCGAAGTTCTGCTCCAGGTAAACCGGGAGCTCCTGAGTCAGGAAGGTCTCCCACTGGTAAGTGACCGGGTCGTGCAGGTTGTAGGTTGCCGGGCCATCCCAGTCAGCATAGAAAGAAGCGGCGCCGCCCACCGGCATCACCAGCGTGATGTTGGAATCAGCGAACACACTCGCAGCATTGACGTCGCGGATCCAGGCGTTGCCCTCGTTGGTGGCACGCAGGCCATCGAGGAGGTAAAGGCCAGCGTTGCCGTCGCGTGCGGCGGGCTGAATCTGGACAGTGATGTTGTGCCCGGTGGCCTCAGACCACACGTCGCAACGCTGAACCCAGAAGTTAGCTGGGTCCCAATCACAGGTACCTGTGGCGTCAGGGCGCAGCCAGTCGCGGTTGGCAGCGTGCGCGGCGCTCGGCGTGGCGACCATCAGGCCAGCGACCATGAGCAGGGAAGCCAGGAAGGCGAGGGCTACACGCGGGGCGTTAGCCAACTTCGGCAGTGAAGTCATGCGGCTCCTTGGAGTGAGGGGTGGGCTCTTGATACATGCCGTGTATCGGGGCTGGAAGCCACGGCGTTAACAGCGATCGTTACCTAGGCGTGACTTTTCTAGGCCGCAGTCTAGCCCAAACCTGCCCAGAGGGATAGTTGAAACTGAACTCGAACTGATTTTAACCTGAGCTTTCCCTTAAGGAGTGGCAGGAATCTCCAGCGTACGCCCGTCCCCCAGGGCGAAGCGGATGTTCTCTACAAAGCGATCCCACGTCAGTGGCGCCCGGTAACTATCCACTAGTGCCTGGACTTCCGGCGTCTTCAACGCCAGCCGATCTCGCTCCACCTGTTCCGCATCGACCCACGGGGGAAGCTCGTCCAGCGCGGCGTCCGTATCGGCCGCCTGCCAGTGCATGGGTAGTTCCTTGTCGTGCCCGATGCGGCCGTGTTCAAGCCGGGGTTGGCGCGCGGCTAATGGCGTGGACAAGCCGACCGTGTCCAGTACCCGCACATCCAAAGGCGCATTCATGCCGGTCAAACCAAGGTTGATGAAGTAGGCGGTCGGGGCATGGTCGTTCTCCCCAGGCATCCGATCTACCGGAGCCCACGCCAGCTCCTTTTTGGGGTCAATGTATTGGAACATCCAGGCGGCGTCGTTACGCATCATCAAGTCCACGCCCTCGGTCCAATGTCCGGCCAAGTCATACGGCGTAAAGTCGCTGGCTACAAGCGGGGCATCCCCGGGCGCGCGTTCGGTGGCCCAGGTCCAAAATTCGCGCTCATCCACCACGCCGAGCTCCGCGACCTCAAAGCCATCGGCGGACGTGTGCTCAGTACCCCCGTGCATAGTCACCCCAGCCCACACGGCCAGAGCTGCCACCGCACCGCTGGTGAGAAGGCCCGCCGGGTTCTTGTCTTTGTGCTTCTCGACGCCCGGGACAACCCACAGCGGCAGCAACACCGCAAAGAGCGGAAGGAGCGCCATGCGTCCGTGCATAAAGTCGCCGCCTACCCGCACGACGTAAAGCAGATGAAGAAGTCCCGCCACAATCACCAGCCCGGCTGCCACCGGAGCCGAGCGCAGCCCGGTCCACCGGATGTCCTCGCGCAGCACAATGCCCGTGGCGATCACCAGCGCGAAGGCCAGCGCGATCCACAACTGGTAAGGCTGCGTGAGGTCCAGGACGTATTCCCAGCCGGTACCCCAGCGTGCCCCGCTGGCAGACTTAGCCACCGCCGTGTGCGGGGTGAGCAGGCCGTAGTAGCCCATGCGGAAGATCTGGTAGGCACCGGGGACGAGCGCCCCCACCCCGATGAGCGCTGCTCGCTTGCCCCAGGACCGCGCGGTGATTACCACCAAGAGTCCGCTCAGCGCGCCATAGAGCACCAGCTCGGGGCGCACCAGCCAGCTCAATCCTGCCCAGAAGGCCAGCAGGTACGTCCATTTCTCGCTGCCGCCGCGCGCCCAGAGCACGAGCAGCCCAAAAAGTACTGCGAGCCAGAACAGGCATAGGCCCCACTCCAGCCCGGAGGTGGCAAAGTCGCGGGCGGGCGGGAGCGCGAAGTAGATGAGCGCGCCTGCGGGCAGAAACATCGTGGAGCGCGCCCGTGGGTACAAGCCATATGCCGCGAAGCACGCAATGAGGGCTCCAAGAATGGTGAGAGCGAGCGCCAGGTAGAGCGCGATGATCTCGAGCCGGGCGTCCGTAAACCAGGATCCAACAAGTATGAGGTACTGCCACAGAGTGGAGGTGTTGGTCTCCACACGCTCGCCGGCGTTAAACACCGGTCCGTTTCCGGCGGCGAGATTGCGGACGGTGCGCAAAACGATCAGCCCGTCGTCGCTCATCCAGCGGCGCATCCAACCGCCGATGGCGGCGATGAGCACGACGGCACACGTACTCACCGCAAGGCTAACCCGCCCCAGATTCGGGGCGGGTTCGTGTGACTCTGGCTCGGTGAGCCGGCCAGTGGCTGTGGTCAAGAGAGTGTTCCGCCTCTGCGTTTTAAGTCAGGGCCGGAACAATGTAGACAGCCATGACGATGCAGGCCAGCCACAGCACAGCGAGTGCTTGCAGGATGCGGTCGCTCAGGGCGATCTCGTCGGGTGCTCCACCCTCACCGCGGTCGACGTCGGCGGCAAAGCGCAGGATGGCGATGATGAACGGCACCATCGAGATCTGGTACCACAGGGCAGCCATGCCATGGACGGACTCGGACAGCTCGAAGCCCCAGAGCGTGTAGCTCATCACCACGGCGGTGGCGGCGAGTGTCCACACAAAACGCAGGTAGGTTGGGGTGTAGCCCTGCAGGGACTTGCGGATCTTGGCACCCGTGCGCTCGGCGAGCAGCAGCTCGGCGTAACGCTTACCGGCCGCCATGAACAGGGAGCCGAATGCGGCCACCAGCAGGAACCACTGCGACAGGATGATGCCCGCGGCCACGCCACCGGCCATGGCTCGCAGCATGAATCCGGAGGAGACCAGCGCGATGTCGATCACCGGGATGTGCTTCCAGCCGAAGCAGTAGCCCAGCTGCAGGACGATGTACACGGCCACCACGACCGCCAGCCCAGCACCCTCACTAGCCAGCAGTGCCAGCCCGATGGCCAGCACGATCAGTGCCACCGCCATGGCGTAGGCCAGCTTGATCGGCAGCATGCCCGAGGCGATCGGGCGGAAACGCTTGGTGGGGTGCTCGCGGTCAGAGTCCACATCCTTGGCATCGTTGACCAGGTAGATCGACGATGCGGCCAGGCAGAAGCAGATGAAGGCTAGAAGGACGTCGAGAAGCGTGCGTGCAGTGAAGGCCTGAAATCCTGCGGCAAGCGGTGCCGCCACGACCAGGACGTTCTTCACCCACTGCTTCGGGCGCAGAGCCTTGATCATGGCGTCCGGCAAGTTCTTCGGGGGCTGGCGCTTGCGCGTGTTATCCAGGCCCTCGGTATGCGGTTCCGAATGGAAGATTCCAGGAGTGGACTCCGCGGGATAGGACTGCTGGCTCACCGAGTCTTCCTTTCGATGTCGAATGCGGCGCGGGTAGTCAGGGCACCAATTGCGGCGCCGACCAACGTATCGGTCGGGTAATGCACTCCGAGAACCATACGCGAGATCATCATTACTGGGATACCGAGCAAGGGCGCACTCGACCCGGTCACGTGGCTCAGACCCACCATGGTGGCGGTCGTGGACGTGGCGTGAGAGGACGGGAAAGACAAGGTCGACGGGGTGGACACGCCCACCTTGATGCGCGGATCCGTGGGCCGCTGGCGACGGACTATGCGCTTGATCACCACGCTGGCGGCGTGCGAGCAAAACGCCGCCGAACCCACGGCCGCCCACTGGCGCCGACGCTTGCGGTCGAAGGCGAAACCGGCCGCCGACAGCGCTAGCCAACCGGCAGCGTGCTCACCCACATGGGACAGCGTGCGCGCCCCGGAGGTGATTCCGGGGACGTTGAGGGCCACGTCCTGAATCTTGACCAGGAGGTCAGACTCCACGGCCTCGAGCTTCTCGACGGAGGCAGGCTTATTGGGCATCGAAAATCTTCTTCCATTCCTGGCGGGACGTCAGCTCGGGCATTGCGGCGCGGTAGCTGGCCTTGAGGTCTTCGAAGCGCTCGATGACCTCGCTCTGCAGCTGGTGAGTTTCCTTAATGAGCTCACGCGCGAGCTCGCGATCGCGCTTGCGGAAGGCCACGCCCGTGCCACCGGCAGTGGACACCGTTGCCGAATCCAGGCGGGACAGCGTAAACCAACGGGCCTCTTCCGCAGTGAGGTTGAGCTGCGGGGCGTTGTGGTGCGCCGGGTCCTCCTTGGACACCAGGTGCTTGACGCCCTTTAGCAGCCACGGGACCTTCTTGATCTTGGCCAATCGCCCGCCGAAGTTCTTGGTGGGCACGCCCGGCGCGCCGGTCGCGGCGGGCAGCTCACTGGCGGAAGGCAGCACGACGGCATCCGAGTAGTTACGGCGAATGGCCTGGATGCGCGGCAGTGCGGTGTCCAGGTCGGCGAAGAGCTTGTCGGGGCCGGCCAGGAAGTCCTTGAGTGCCTCGATCTGGATCGCCAGCGTGGAGTACTCCATGCACGCAATGTGCTTGAACAGGGACTTGCGCATTGAGCCGATGATGCCCTTGGCATCGCCCTCGTGGTGCAGAGCGGCCACGATTAGGCGGTTGCGGGTGTGGAAGTACGCCTGCCAATCAATGGCGTCGTCCTTATCCGCCCATGCCATGTGCCAGATGGCGGCACCGGGCCAGGTGACCGTCGGGAAGCCCGCGGCCTTGGCACGCAGCGAGTACTCGGTGTCATCCCACTTGATAAACAGCGGCAACGGCTGCCCCATGGTCTCTGCCACCACGCGCGGGAAGAGGCACATCCACCAGCCATTGAAGTCCACGTCGATGCGACGATGCAGCTTGCTGGAATCGTAGAAGTTCGGGTCCCGGCGGTCATTGTCGTTGCCCAGGAATCCCAGGGGGTACTTGGCAAAGTCGTGGTCGTAGACGGCGTTATTGGCCTTGGTCCACATGAAGTCGTGGCCGCCGACGCGCTCTCCGGTGGTACGCAGCTGGGAGCGCTCCTGCAGGTTCAGCATCTGCCCGCCCACCAGAATCGGGGAGGCCGCGTAACGCGCAGCCTGGACCGCACGCAGGATCGAGTCGGGCTCGATTGCGATGTCGTCATCCATGTAGAGGATGAAGGGTGAGTTGGTCTCGGTATCTGCCAACGCCTCGTACATGATGCGGGAGTACCCGCCGGATCCGCCGAGGTTGCCCTGGCGGTACTCATGGAAGCGCTCGCCGAGCGCGGCAACGGCCTCCTCGTAGCCGGGCTCATCTGCCGGGTGTTGATTGCCCTGATCCGGCATGATCACCGAGTCAATGATCGCGTCGATCTGCGGATCCTCCGTCAGCGCCTGTAGGGCGGTGACAGCATCGGCCGGGCGGTTGAAGGTGGGAATCCCCACCGTCACGCGCTTCTCGCTCGCCGGAATCTGCGTTCCGTTGGGCAGCGTTTGCGGACCCGGGGCGTGCGGGGCGCACCAGGCGGCCTCGGTGATGGTGGCTTCGCTCTCTGCGGTGAGGTCGAACCAGTACCAGCCGCCATCCTCGAAGTTGTTGAGCGGCAGGGTGAAGGTGACGGTGTCATCCACGACCAGCTCTGTGGCCACCGCTACGCGGGTGCCGTCGGCCTTCGAGCGGTAGATGGATACCGCCGCGGTACCGGCGACATGCATGCGCAGGATGACCTCGGTCAGCTGCGACCAGCGACGCCAGTAGGAAGCCGGGAACGCATTGAAGTACGTCTCAAACGAGGCCTCAGCGCCTCCGGGGATGGTGAACGCGAAGCGGTCGTTCCAGGCCAGGCGCTCCTTGTTCTGCCCGCTCTCCACGAGGTAAAGCATGCGCACATCGTGCGGTTCGCCCTGGCGGGGCATGAGAATGCGTTGAAGCACCTCGTGAGTGCTGGGGGTGGCGTTGGTCAACGTTGTCCTTTCGCCGTTTCGTTTCGTATCAGGTCAACACAGTAGCGGTCAGGGTGGGCATTGGTGCGTTACGACGTGCATAAAGCCCGCCAATCCACATGCTCCTGCCAGCTAAAAGCTGGCTGAGAGTAATGGTTTGGCGGGCTTAAAAAGCAAGCTCGTGGGCGTGCCCTTAGGCTGCGGCGATCTGCGGCGCGACGATGCCCAGCTCGGCCAGCAGCTCCTCCACGCGGGCCTGCAGGTCGTCTGCCAGAGCGTCGATCTCGGCGCCGGACTTGTTCTCGGTGGACGCGATGTTCCACACCACTTCACGGCGTCCGCCCATGTCGTGTGCCTCGGCCTCATCCAGGTAGACGGTAACGTCGGCGGAGTTGAGGGCACGGCGCTCGCGGTTCTCTTCAAAGGTCAGCGGCAGGCTGCGACGGCGAGCAACGGACTCCAGCTTGATGTCCGAGGCCACGTTCTCATCGGTGGCCGCAACGGTCACCAGCGCGGAGGTGCCGGCAACTGCGCGGGTCATGGCGGCTGCGAGCTCGGCCATGATGCGGTTGCTGCGGTTAACAAAGACGATGCGGCGGGCGCGGTGCAGGGTGTGCACGGAGCCGTCGAGAAGCATCTCCTCCAGACGCTCGGAAGCATCGCGCTCCACCAGGACGGGCACGAGGTCAAGCATCTCGGCCTTGCCCAGGTGCTCCTCGATCACGGTGTCGAGCACGGCGTCTACCTGCTCGGCGTGCAGGGCGTAGTCGTAGCGGTTGTGAATGTCCTCGCGGACGGTGGCCAGAATCTGGTTGATGGTCATGGAATTCTCCTTCTGCTCGCCTCGAGCGTTGTAGTCGCGAGGCGTTCAAAGTTTGTGGGGATCTAACAGGTGGAAATGTTTGTGGCGGAATGCCCGTCTGTGTTTGTGCGATTGGTCATCGGCGGTCACTCCCCTTTCTTGTGTCAGATCTGCTAGCGGCCTCAAGCAATTAACGGACGTTAATGTTGCGGCTCGCTGTAGTTCATATTCCGTTAACCTAATGGGGCAGACGCAACCCTGTCAACTACCCCACCTGGGAAAACCTCGAAAATTACCTAGGCTCCAGCCAAAACCCCCGGTCACAGTACTGGAGCTTGCACGAAAATTAATTCGCCTCTAGTTAACCTTGCGTTAACTTTCGCCCGCGATGCGTTGTCCTTAGGACCAACGCAATGCTTGCTCCGATGCCGACACCCACCAGAATGTCGCTCAGCCAGTGCACCCCGAGATACAACCGGGATGCCCCCACCGCCACAGCCCACAGCAGGACGAGGACGCGCAGTCCATGCGCCGGCACATGAGAAGCCACCACCACCGCCAGCGCCATTGCCGCCGCCGCATGACCGGATGGCATGGCCCCGCTGGTGTGCACCACGAGCTGTTCTGCCACATCGGGCCGCGCACGGTCGATGATCGGTTTGAGCAGATGGACCACGGCGTTGGTCACAATCACCGCAATGGCCGCCTCATCTACCCACGCCACCCGCGCACCCCGAATTCGGCAAACCACCGCAAGAGCGACAGTTGCCAGTGCCAGATAAAGCGGCCGGAATACCTCGCTAAAAAGAATCACCGCCTGGTTCATCGATGGCAGGCGGTGAGCCACCATCCATTCCCAGACGGCGTAATCCATGAAAGCGAGCTTAGTGCCCGCGCTCCTGCTCGAGGGCCGCCCCCTCGTTCCAGAACGGCGCCAGAGAGTTGTCAAACAGCGTCAACGCCGCAGCGATCGCCATGTGCATATCCAGGTACTGGTACGTGCCCAGGCGACCACCAAAGAGAACGCGGTTGTTCTTCGCCTCCTCGGCGGCGCGGCGTCGATAAGCCTCCAGCATCGTGCGATCCTCGGGCGTATTGATCGGGTAGTACGGCTCGTCGCCTTCCTCGGCGAAGCGGGAGTACTCCTTCATGATGACGGTCTTGTCCGTCGGGTACTCACGCTCTGGGTGGAAGTGGCGGAACTCGTGGATGCGCGTGTAGTCCACGTCGGCGTCGTTGTAGTTCATCACCGGGGTGCCCTGGAAGTCACCGGTGTTGAGGACCTCGGTGTCAAAGTCAAGGGTGCGCCAACCGAGCTTGCCCTCGGCGTAGTCGAAGTAGCGATCCAGCGGACCCGTGTACACCACCGGCGCCTCGGGCGACTCGGCGCGCAGCTCGTCGCGTACCTCGAACCAGTCGGTATCCAGGCGCACCTCGATGTTCTCGTGGGAGGCCATGTTCTCCAGCCAGGCTGCATACCCGTCGACCGGCAGACCCTCGTAGGTGTCGTTGAAGTAGCGGTTATTAAAGGTGTAGCGCACCGGCAAGCGCGTGATGTTGCCCGCCGGCAGGTTCTTCGGGTCCGTCTGCCATTGCTTGGCGGTGTAGTGCTTGATGAAGGCCTCGTACAGCGGCTCGCCGATCAGCGCGATCGCCTTCTCCTCGAGGTTCTTCGCCTCCTTCGGGTCTCGGCCACCCTTCTGCGACTCGATGAGCTCGCGCGCCTCATCCGGCGAGTAGTAGCGCCCAAAGAACTGGTTGATCAGGCCCAAGCCCATCGGGAACTGGTAAGCGGTGCCGTCGTGCATGGCAAACACGCGGTGCTGGTAGTCGGTGAACGAGGTGAATCGGTTCACGTAGTCCCACACGCGCTTGTTCGACGTGTGGAACAGGTGCGCGCCGTACTTATGGATCTCAATTCCCGTCTCCGGCTCCGCTTCCGAGTATGCGTTTCCGCCGAGGTGGTTTCGCTTCTCGACGATCACCACCCGCTTGCCCAGCTCATTCGCCGCGCGCTCCGCAATGGTCAATCCGAACAGGCCCGAGCCGACAACAAAGAGGTCATAAGTCATGCTGCGAAGCGTATCGCTTCCTTGCGCCGCCAGTGTTGGCGCCTCGCCGGTAAGTGCTCGGGCGCTTGGCACCGGCGCACGGGTGTGCTGCGCGGGTACCGCCCGGCCGCACGAGCCACTGGCGCTCGCCCGCCGCAAAGCTCTATCCCCCGCTGCAATGCTCTATCCCCCCGCCGCAAAGCTCTAAAGGAATCGGACCAAAGGACGCGGATTTTCACCCTAAAGCTCTAAAGGGCGCGTGGTTTGAGCCTATTCCTTTAGAGGTTTGGCAGAACGCATCGTCGAAAAGCGTTGCGACGCCCCACCCGCCACGTCGTTATGTCAAAACCAAAACATGTGAAACTTTGGTGAACAGGGTTACCTTTTGTCACGAAAATGCACTACGATCGCTGCAGTACCAATATCACCACCAGGCTCACCCCCGTGAAACCTGATTGACGAGGAGTTTTATCGTGCAGCAACGACGCCGCATCGCCCCCCGCGCTGCGCTGAGCCCATGGGCGGCCCACCCCATCGTGGCAACGCTGACCGTGGCAGCCGTCGGCACGGCAGCTGTCTTCGGCGGCAATAGCATCTATCAGACCCAGGCGGCGGGTGGCGGCCCTATCCCGGTCGACCAGCAGACGCTGGCTTTCGACGGTGGCGAAAACGTCGTGGTGGATGATGCAGCTATCGCTTCTCAGGGCGGTACTCCGGGCCCGAAGACCGTGAAGGAATTCACCAGCGCGAGCGAGTTCAGTATGTTCGCGCTGACCTGGCCCGAAGGCAAGGAATTCGCTTCCTATGTACGCGCTCAGAACGATGACGGATCGTGGGGCCCTTGGTATGCCGCGGCTCCCATGGAGGAGACTCCGCAGAACGGAACCATGGGCACGGACCTGATCTACGTCGAGCCCACCAAGGCCGTCCAGGTTTCAGTGGCAGGCGTCGACCTTGGCCTGCCTGAGGCAGATGCCACCCCGGCCGATACGGCATCGCTGACCAACGTCCCGGAGGACGCCCCGCGTGCCGGTGCCGGTATTGATCCGGCGTCCCAGCCCCAGCCCAAGTCCGAAGAGCCCAAGCAGGAGGAGCCGAAGGCCGAGGCACCAAAGTCCGACGAGCTCGCCCCGATCCCCAGCAACTACGGAGAGATCAAGCCCGTTGCCGACAGCGAGCCGATCAGCGCTGACCAGATCGATGTCGTACTCATTGACGGCAACACCCAGGAAAACGGTGTTGACCATGTCGCGGATACCTCGTCCACCACGGGCATGCCCGACGTCATTTCGCGCGCGCAGTGGGGCGCTGACGAGAGCCTGCGCTTCTCTAACCCGACCATCAACGACGTCACTGCCGTGACCGTGCACCACACGGCCGGGTCCAACAACTACACCGAGGCTCAGGCACCGGGCATTGTGCGTGGCATCCAGACCTATCACGGGCGCAACCTGGGTTGGACGGATATCGGCTACAACGCGCTGGTGGATAAGTACGGCAACATCTACGAGGGCCGTGCCGGCGGACTTGACCGCGGTGTCGAGGGCGCCCACGTCGGTGGCTTCAACATGAACACCTGGGGTGTATCCGTCTTGGGCAATTACGAGAAGGCCCAGCCTACCCAGGCTTCCATTGATGCCCTTGGCGAGCTGGCCGGATGGAAGGCCGCCATCTCTGGGTTCGATCCCACCGGTTACGGCCAGCACTATGCGGAGTTCGGCTTCGGTGGCTCGAAGTTCGCCCAGGGCCAGGGCGCAACCTTCCCGAACATCAATGCCCACCGCGACTTCCACTACAACACCTGCCCGGGTGAGTACCTCTACGCCCAGATGGACACCATTCGTTCCAAGGCCAAGCAGAAGTACAACGCGGTCAGCGGCAAGACGCAGCCTCAGACGTCGACAAGCACTCAGAGCAGCCCGAGCGCAACGAAAACCACGACTCCCAGTGCCTCGACAAGCACTACGCCGACCACCCAGCCGGCGAGCACGACGCAGTCGACGAAGGAGCCGGTGAAGCAGCAGACGTCCTCGACGTCTGAGCTGCTCAAGCAGCTGCAGAGTGGCAACGCTTCGGCAATTATGGCGGCCGTGGGCACGCTGGCTGCGGTCATCCTGTCTGCGCTGAGCAAGTCTGGCGTGCTTAACAGCGCTGTCCGCAACGCTGGCGACGTGGAGATCGTAGAGGGTCTGGCCGTGTCGAAGCTGCCGCCGATCATCGACGGGATTGTGAAGCTCTCGGGCGATTCCAACATCGAGCGTAAGTGGCAGGCTGTCTCGAACACGTATGGCGACGTCCTGGGCCAGCCCACCGGCGGCACTGCCCACACCGGCGTGGGCGGACCGGATCTGGCCACCGCATTCGCTCTGTTCGATAACGGCATCATCGTCGATGACTCCGAGGCCGGCACCCACGCCCTGTGGGGTGAGATCGCGGATGCTTGGGCCGGCCAGGGCTACGACCTCGGCCCGCTGGGACTGCCCACGAGCGAGGAAGTGTCCATCGGTAATGGTCAGGTCCGCGCGACCTTCGAGGGTGGCTCGATTACCTACGATTCGACCACCAACAAGGTCAACATCTCGCTGGACCAGTAAAAAGACCAGGTAGAGCTAAGACCGGAGCGCGGCCCTAGAACCAGCGCTCCAGAACGTCGGCTACTCCGCCCTCATCGTTAGTGGCGGTCACGTAGTCGGCGTTTTCTGTCACTCGGGGATCCGCATTGCCCATGGCAACCCCCAGGCGGGCAGCTCGCAGCATCTCGATGTCATTGGGCATATCGCCAAAGGCCACGACCTGCGAAATGTCCACACCATGAAGGCGACACAGTGCCTGGACACCGAGCGCTTTGGTCACCCCGGGAGCTGCCAGTTCAAGCAGGCCCGCGTTGATGGAATAGGTGAGGTGGAGGGAATCGGCGTCGATAAGCGGAGCCAGAGCCTCGTACATCTCCGGAGCCGTCATGTCGACGTTGCGCAGAATCATCTTCACCGCGGGCTCCGCCACGACCTCAGCAGCGCCGAGCACCTCAAAGCCCTGTTCTTCCCAGGTATGGAAGTAGTCGGGAGCAACGTAGAAGCCATCGAGGCGTTCGCAGGCCAGGGACACTCCCCCACGATCCGTGAACAGATCGTTGGCCACTTCAAACGCATGCGCCATCGCTGCTGGCTGGAGCTGGTGGGCCTCCAGCACGGTGTCATCGGCGGAGTCGTACAAGACCGCGCCATTAGAGGTCACGCACACCGGTTGAACGGGCAGCTGATCCAGCACCATCTGGATCCACCGAAACGGTCGACCGGTAGCAAGGGCCACTTCGCAACCCTCGTCCACCGCGCGCTCGATGCTCTGCGCCAGCCGGGGAATAACGCGCTCGGCCGAGTTAATCAGGGTGCCGTCCACATCAGAGGCAATCAGCCGCGGACGCCATCCGCTCGTGAGCTCGTCCAACGTGGTCACTTCTGCGCCTCTCGCTTGGCAGCCTTGCGCTCGCGATCCTGGCGGTCCATCTCGTTGGCCTCCTCCAAGGTTGGAGCTCCTCCCCCCAGTGCGGCGGGGCGCCATGGCTCTTGGCCGGGGAAGGGACCGTGCTCATCCTCGTATGCGGAACGTGCTTTGACCAGGAGTTCTTGCATCGCATCCTTGAGGCGCTGCGTGGCTTCCTCCGGGGTTCCCGAGGTATCCACCGGCTCGCCCACCTGGATGTGCACCGGCACGCGCGGGCGAAGCGCGAGCTTGCCACCCTTGGTCCACACGCGCTGGCCACCCCATGTGACCAGCGGAATCAGCGGCACGCCCGCTTCCGTGGCTATCCGCACGGCACCGGTCTTGAAGTCTTTCAATTCAAAGCTGCGCGAGATCGTGGCCTCGGGAAAGATACCCACGAGTTCCCCGGCGTTCAGGTGGGAGATGGCATCGCTTATCGACGACTTTCCGGCCGACCGGTCCACACTCACGTGCTTCATTGCCCGCATCAACGCGCCAACAACCGGGACCTCAAAGACTTCCTTTTTGGCCATGAAGCGCACGAGGCGCTTGCCCCGCAGGTAGGCAGGCACACCAGCGAAGATGAAGTCGTAGTAGTTGGTGTGATTCGACGCGATCAGGGCCGGTCCCTCTGCTGGGATGTGCTCCGCCCCGACGACCGTCATGTCGATACCCTGCAGCCGAAGTATGCGCCGCAACACGGGAATGATGAGGCTGCCGTAGGGACGCTCCCCTGCCTCCACCGGGTGTTCAGGAATCGCAGTGAAGTCCTGCGGGACGCGGAATTGCCCTTCTCGACGCATATGTTCAGCCTTTAGTTCTCGGGGGTCAGAATGTCCTTGCCCACGAATGGACGCAGGGCCTCAGGGACCACTACGCTGCCGTCGGCCTGCTGGTTGTTTTCCAGGAGAGCGACCAGCCAGCGGGTGGTCGCCAGCGTGCCGTTCAGCGTCGCTACCGACTGGGGCTTACCGTCCTGGCCGCGGAAACGCGTGTTCAGGCGGCGCCCCTGGTAGGTCGTGCAATTCGAGGTCGAGGTGAGCTCGCGGTATGCCTGCTGGGAGGGAACCCACGCCTCGGTGTCGAACTTGCGCGCGGCGGACGAACCGAGGTCGCCACCAGCAACGTCGATGATGCGGTAGGGCACCTCGATGGCGGAGAGCATGTCGCGCTCCATCTCCAGCAGTGCACGGTGCTGCTCCTCGGCCTCGGCCGGGTCGCAGTAAACGAACATCTCCACCTTGTCGAACTGGTGGACACGAATAATGCCACGCGTGTCCTTGCCGTAGGAGCCCGCTTCTCGACGGAAGCAGCTCGACCAGCCGGCATACTTCACCGGACCGTTGCTCAGGTCGATAATTTCGTCCTTGTGGTAACCAGCGAGGGCCACCTCAGAGGTGCCCACCAGGTACAGATCATCGCGCTCGAGGTAGTAAATCTCCTCCGCGTGATCTCCCAAGAAGCCGGTGCCAGCCATGATCTCCGGGCGCACCAGCACCGGCGGGATCATGAGCTTGAAGCCGTGCTCGCGCGCCTTCTGCGCGGCCAGCGTGAGCAGGCCGAGCTGTAGGAAGGCACCGTCACCGGTGAGGTAGTAGAACCGGGCGCCGCCGACCTTCGCGCCGCGAGCCATGTCGATCAGACCCAGCGACTCGCCCAGGTCGAGGTGGTCCTTGACCTCGAAGTCGAACTCCGGAACGGTGCCAATTTCCTCGAGAACGATGAAGTCGTCCTCTCCGCCAGCGGGAGCGCCCTCAACAATGTTGTCGATGCGCAGCTGGAGGGCATTGACCTGCTCTTCAGCTTGCTTCTGAGCCTCTTCGGCCGCCTTGACGCGCGCCTTGAGCTCGTTCGATCCCTCCAGAAGGGCCGGTCGCTCCTCGGGAGAAGCCTGGCCGATCTTCTTGCCAAAGGCCTTCTGCTCAGCGCGCAGGGTATCGGCAGCTTGGATAGCGTCGCGTCGAGAAGCATCGGCTTCCAGGAGCTTGTCGACGAGCGCCGGGTCCGCACCTCGCGTGACCTGCGATGCGCGAACGACGTCGGGGTTGTCGCGGAGGAATTTAAGATCAATCACGAGGCCAATCCTAACCCGGAGGGTGCGCGGGCGGGGCAATACCGTATGGGCGCTGGGTCGGTAACGCCTACGCCCGCTCGAGGGCAGCCAGAAGTTTTCCAATAGTTCCGTCGAGGAGCTTCTGGTGCCACAGCATCGGCCCAAACATGGTTTCGCTCTGCCGGAGCAGGGCAAGGCATCCAAGTGCTTGATCGTTCGAGATCTCGGAAGCCTGGCGGGAAGCCAAGAACGACGCTAGGTCTTGGCCGTCGAGCACTGCCAGAGGGTTGTCAACGGGGAACGTGGATACCGCTTCTACTAGTTCTGCGCGGATCTCTGTTGTTTCATCCAGCTGCAGATCCGACCCCTCAACTTCTTCCACCAGCGGAATAAGCGCAAGCAAGGAGGCGAAAGGGGATTCCGGCTCTGAGTCATTCTGCTCAGGAGCATCCGCGGTTTTTTCAGACCGCAAGTAGAAGAGAACGTCATCGGGGTCATAACCCGCAGCACTGCAGACTTTGCGCAGGGTGGTGAGCTTTTGATCCGTGCTGTTATGCAAGAACACGGCCAGCGCAGGATCGATCGTTTTCCATCCCTTTCCAGCAGTTCCTGACTTTTCCACGTCATTAGTAGATAGGTTGCCGGTAGAGGAGGCAGCCGTCAGAACTCCCTCGCGGTTGAACTCCAGCAGTGCTCTGAGCACCACAACCGTCACGTCCTGCCAAGTACGTACCGGGGTCTTAGTGCCTTCAACTTCGACGGCAGCAACCTTTCGGTTGGTAAAGACGTTGTCCTCCCCCATCGGCTCGAACTTAAGAGCTTCCTTCACCGGTTCGAACGACGTCTCGGGGTAGGCCCAGACTTCCAAAGCGCGTGTGGCCAGCGCGTCCGTCCTCTCCTCCAACTGCTTCAAACCCCAGGAATTCTGGGTCTTGACGTAGGAGTTCAAGGTGTAAGGCGAGTCCTTAAAGCCAGCCTTTATGGTGAGCTTGTGTTCAAAGGACTGGTTGGAGTACTCAGAGTTGTAGCCGGTCACCGTGAGGTTTCCAACACGGTTGCGCCATACCTTGTGGATGTCCTCTGCGCCCTCTCCCAGATCTGAACGCCACTGCTTGGTTAGCGTCTGCGGCATGATGTGCTCCACCGAAAGATTGCCGTTTGCCAAGTTTTGAGCAATCCCCGCAATATCCTTGGAGTCCGCTGATTCCAGGGACTCGAACATGTAAGCACGGTAGTTTGTGCGCATCCTGTAGGTGTCACGGGTCTTGAAGGCTTCCGCAAACTCATCATCGGAGGGCAAGCGGCCACTGTGCCCCCGGTCATGCAGCATGTAGGCCAAGATGTTCGAGTAGTCCTCATTATGTTTCCGTAGCTTGCGCAGCTCGCCATACGCGTTGGCAAAAATCTTATTCAAGGCGTTGGAGGGCACACTGACAACCGCTCGACGGAAGATGTAGGTTTCCACGATCCGAATCACTCGAGTGAAGTCCTCTGGGGAGATCACTCCACTCTTCAGGTCGCGATAGACCAACCAGAGGAAGGGCCGAGTGACATCACCAAGCAACAAGTTTGCCCGACGAAGCTGCTGATCAACCTGTTTGTAACCGGTGGAAGCGGAATCAAGCTCCTTCATCAGGATGGAGAACCTGTGCAAGTCCTTCGCCACTTCCACGGAGCTCAGATTGGTCCGCTTGAGAAAGGCCTTGAACTCCTCAAAAACGTTGGACTCCTTGGGCGTTTTCGCGGTTTGGGCTACGAGATACCAGCGGATGAAGCCATCCGTCCAGAACGCGACGTTCTTTTCCATCTCGTTCCAGTATTTCTCGTAGACCTCAGTCTGGGTGTGCTGTGGAAGCCCCATGAGGATGAGGTTGCGGATCTTGTCGGACTCTTTGAGGGCCAAGCCAGTAGAATTGAGGGATTCGAAGATCCGCTGCGGATCGTCATTGCGCTCCAATTCGAGTTGCATAACTTCGAGATTGCACATTCCTTTGTTCCACAGGGTTTCCGCATCGTACTGAGTCTCACGGAGACGCTTTCGAAAATAACGGTAGTTCGCTGTCACACTGGACTTTTCATTGAAAAATTCCTCAGGGCCGAAGAGCTTCTGATAGGAATCCTGGTCGTCCTTGACAGGCTTGAGCTTGAACTTGAAGTCCTCACCATCACGCACCTGCAAAAAGCTTTGCATTAACCTCTGGCCAAATTTCGGGTCCTTAACCTCGATGTCACCAGCCTCGCTAGCGTGAATAAGAGCAAGTAGAAAAAGGCTGAAAGTGGTAAGGCGCTGCTGCCCATCAATCACTACCCAAGTGAAGGAGTCCTCAGCGTTTCCGACGATAGAACCGAAGAAATGCTTATCTTCTCCGCCTTTGCGTACGCATTCTTCGACATCTTCGAACAGCCGCTCACACTGCTTCGCCGTCCAGTCGTAGTTGCGCTGATACACCGGGATCACCAGATACCTTTGCGCAGCATCAAACGGAGTCAGGATGCTAACAACGTGGCCTTTCATGGTTTACTTTTGGTTCCTTCCGCCAATCATGATGACATGATATTCCCAGTCTTTTCCGAGCCTTCTTAAAGCATATTATCTAGCTGGGCAAGAGTCAGAAGTACGGGTTCGAAGACTTTCGCCGCTAGTTAGAGCTTCGGTTAGAAGTTCCCAACCCCCGATCATTGCCCCGCCAGCTGCCGCCTAACCCAGGAAATACAACGGGTTCTCTCTGACATGGCGCATTCCAGCTGCCACCGCACCTTTTGCCACGATGTCTCGGCCTAAGTGGCTTACCCTCAATGTCGGAACAGGGCCGTTGGCGCGTGAATCGAGCTCAACTCGAGCACGCTCCACCACTACTTCGGCGATCTCGACAGCAGATCCCACAACTGCGACGTCCATAGCCCCCAGCAGGCTGCCAAAAACATTCCCTATGCGGGCAAGGCGCACGGCTACTCGCTGCACTATCTCGTCTGCAACCTCATCACCCCTCTGACATGCAGCAATCACTTCTTCAGCGGTACATCCTGCGGCAAGCTCAGTTGCTCTTCCAGCTTCGATCTCGGTCTGGGCCCATTTACGTATGAGACGACGCATGCCATCATGCGCTTCCTCATCCCCGAAGTAGTCCGTGAGAAAACGCATCTCGCCTGCGCCGCCACGCGGTCCCAGCAGCAGTCGTCCATCCACAATGACACCGGCGCCCAGGCGCTCACCGGCGATGAGCGCGACCACATCGGTGCTATCCCCAGCGGCTGCCGCCTCTGCCTCGGCGGCAAGGTTGGCGTCGTTGAACACCAGTACATCGCCGTCGAGTTCTTCCCCCAGGCGCGGGTTCATCACCTGCCAGAAGCTATCCGGTTCTCCGGGCGAGAGTCCGTCCTCCCCAACCGGTGCCGGCACGCCCAAAACACACAACACCCGGGCATGAGCGGGGCATTCACCCATAAGCTCCGCCCGGAACTGCCGGATCCGCTCCAACCTGTCGTCGTCCTCGGAAAGCTCCTGCCACCGGCGCACCCGTACTTCCCCCGTCAGGTCGCACACGAGTCCGGTCAGGTGGTGTTGTCCGGCCTCGATACCGATCACCGCAACAGCGAAGGAGGCCAGCTGATACTCCTGCGCGGGCCGTCCACGCCGGCGCGGCTTTGCCGCTACCGTTTCTCCCCCCACGCGATTACCCCCAAGAGGTACGACCTCTCTGATCCAACCCGCGTTCAACAAATCACCGCACACCGCCAGTGCCGTAGCGCGGGTAAGCCCCACGGACTTCATAACGTCGCTGGCAGTGAACCGTTTTCCGTGCAACGCGAAGCGAGCCACTGCCTCCTTATTCAGTGCCCTTATGGCGCTCGTGGAGTGTGCAGCTGCCGTTTCCGGGTTAGTGAGATTTCTCAAGTCTGTCCATTCACTCGAAAGGGGAATTAATTTAGAACCCATACGAATAATCTCACCGTACCCGGAGGATTGGCTATGCACCGTCGAGAAGCTCTGCCCCCGCTGAGCAGACGCACCTTCCTCGCCGCCTCGGCCGCCTTACTGGCAACGCCACTAGCCTCATGCGCACGCGGCAACACCACCACCACGGATATCCGCTTCTACCAGTCGAAGCCCGAGGCTATCCCCTACTTCACTGACCTGGCGAGCGAGTTCAACAAGAGCCAGAACACGTTCCACGTCACCCATGACACCGCGACCAACCTCTCCGCGAGCTTCGTGCGCGACAATCCACCAGATCTGGGGTGCTTGAACTACAACCTGGAGATGGGCCGCTTCATGGAGCGCGGCGCCCTCACCGACCTCGCCGATCTGCCCGAGGCGGATCGCATACGCGACGACGTCAAAGAGCTGGCCACGGCCTACGCCACATACGAGGGGCGCACCAGCGTGCTCCCTTACTCCGTGACGGCGTCCAGCGTGATCTACAACCGTGACATCTTTGACCAGCACGGCTTGGAGGTTCCGGAAACCTGGGACGAATTCATCAACCTCTGCGAGACGCTGAAGTCCAAGGACGTCCTGCCGATCTACTCCACATTCCTCGACCCGTGGACGATTACCCAGGGTCTTTTCGACTACACCGTAGGCGGGCTCGTGGACGTCAAGGACTTCTACGACAAGATGAAGGTGATCGGCAAGGATGTCGGCCCGGACTCTGAGGTCAGCTTCCAAAACACCCTGCGCGAACCCGTGCAGCGCATGATGCAGTTGATCGAATACACCAACCGCGACGCCACGAGCCGTGCCTACGGCGACGGCAATAGCGCGTTTGCCGACGGCGCTTCGGCCATGTACTTCCAGGGCCCCTGGGCGCTGGCACAGCTGGACGTCATCGATCCGAACCTGAACCTGGGTACGTTCCCGCTGCCGATGACGGACAACCCTGCGGATCGTAAGGTGCGCGTGAACATCGACCTCTCGCTCTGGATCCCGGAAAAGGCCGACGCGATCCCCGGCGCGCGGGAATTCTTGAAGTTCCTCATGCGTCCGGAAAACCAGAACGCCTACAACGAGGCCTTCCTCGCCTTTGGCACCACCAAGGATGCCCCGAAGGCAGCCGACCCACGCATCGCAGACATGCAGCGCTACTACGACGAGGCCCGCTACTACATGGGCGCCTCTCAGTTCATCCCCAAGTCCATCCCTGCCGAGAACTACATCCAAGCAATCGCTACCGGAGCAGACCAGGAATCCGTCCTGGCACGGCTCGACGCCGACTGGGCGCGGTTCGCTTTCCGCGCATAAACAGGAAGGCTGACCTATGAGTACTACACGTGCACAACGCCGCGTTAGGCGGCGCAAGGTAGATACCCTCTTCTACCTCTTCCTTGTCCCCTCACTGGTTATCTTCACCATCGCGATCACCCTTCCCGCGGTGATGGGGTTTGCCTACAGCTTCACCAACTCCATCGGATTCGGAGACTTCGAGTTCATCGGGCTGCGCAACTACCGCGCCATGATGACCGACCCCGGCATCTTGGACGCCTACGCATTCACCTTGATGTTCGCGCTGGTGACCGTGATTCTGGTGAACATCGTCGCGTTCGCCCTAGCGCTGGGACTGACGTCCAAGATCCGGGCCATGACCGCTCTGCGCACGATGTTTGTCCTGCCGATGGTGGTCTCGGGCATCGTGATCGCTTACGTTTTCCAGTTCCTCTTTGCCAAGACGCTTCCTGAGCTCGGCGCGGCCCTCGGGTCCGAAACGCTGAGCACCTCCATCCTGGCCTCGGAGCGTTACGCCTGGCTGGCAATCGTATTCGTCACTGCTTGGCAGGCCATCCCTTCGGCGATGCTGATCTACATCGCCGGTCTGGTCACCATCCCGGACGAGATCTACGAGGCAGCTGCCATCGACGGCGCCTCCTGGTGGCAGCGCCTGCGCATGATCACCATCCCGATGGCGGCTGGCTTCATCGTCATCAACACCATCTTGGGATTCAAAAACTTCCTCAACGCCTACGACATCATCGTCGGCTTGACCAACGGTGGACCCGGCACTGCCACCCGACCGGTGGCTATGTCCATCCTGCGTGGCTTCGAGGGCGGCGACTACGCCTACCAGATGGCCAACGCCATGGTGTTCTTCCTCATCTCTATCGTCATCGCGCTGGTTCAGCTGCGCGTCACTAAGGCAAGGACGGTGTTTGGATCATGAGTACGCCGCTGCACAACGACAACAAGGCACGGACTCCTAAGGCCCGCACCTCGTCGTCCACGAATTGGACTGCCACGATCCTGCTAGCGATCTGTTCACTTTCGGTCATTATTCCGCTGGTGGCCACCGTCTTCATGGCATTCAAGACGAGCGAGCAGGCACTGGATGGCAACGCGTTCAGCTTCCCGAGCCCCATCAACTTCAGCTCCTTCGCCGAAGCATGGCAGCTCACCAATTTCCCCCGAGCCGCCATGATCAGTGCCTTTATCACGCTCATCGCTGTGGTCGGTGAAATCATTGTGAGCTCACTGGCGGCATACGCCATCGTGCGTAACTGGGAGCACCGGTTCTTCCGCTACAGCTTCTTCTACCTGCTCGCCGCCATGTTCATCCCGTTCCCGGTGGTGGCGTTGCCGCAGGTACGCCTGACGGGTCTGCTGGGGCTAGACAACCCGCTGGGCGTGGCTATCCTGCACATCAGCTTCGCCCTGGCGTTCAACACCATGCTGTTCACTGCCTTCCTGAGCACCATTCCGAAGGATCTTGAAGACAGCATGCGTATCGACGGCGCCGGCACCTGGACGGTTTACTGCCGGCTCATCCTGCCGCTGCTGGCTCCGATGTGCGCGACGGTGGGCATCTTCGCCTTCATCCAGTCCTGGAACGACTTCATGATGCCCTCGCTCATCATTTCCGACCCGACCCTGCAGACGATCCCCGTGATCCAGCAGATGTTCCAGACGCAGTTCTCGAACAACTACAACATCGCCTTCGCCTCGTACCTCATGGCCATGGCCCCGACCATCATTGCTTACATAGTGATGCAACGTTGGGTCATCTCCGGCCTTACCCAGGGTGCAGTTAAGTAGAAAGGAATTCTTCGCAATCATGCTTATCGACGACAAGAACTGGTGGCGCCAGGCCGCGGTCTATCAGATCTATCCCCGTTCCTTCGCCGATGCCAATGGCGATGGTCTCGGAGACCTGCAGGGTGTGATCTCGCGGGCTGACTACCTCAAGTCCCTGCATATCGATGCAGTCTGGCTCAGCCCCTTCTACCCCTCCGCGCTTGCCGACGGCGGCTACGACGTCGACGACTACCGCAACGTGGATCCGCGCATCGGCACCCTGGAGGACTTCGACGAGATGGTCCAGGTCCTGCACGAGCGCGGCATCCGGGTGATCGTCGACCTGGTTCCTAACCACACCTCCAATCTGCACGAGTGGTTCCAGGCAGCCCTCAAGGCGGGGCCGGGCTCCCCGGAGCGGGCGCGCTACATCTTCCGGGAGGGTCGCGGTGAGAACGGCGAGCTGCCGCCGACGGACTGGACCTCCATCTTCGGCGGCCCCTCCTGGACCCGCGTGGAGGACGGCCAGTGGTACCTGCACAACTTCGCCCCTGAGCAGCCGGATCTGAACTGGAAGAACCCGGAGGTACACGAGGACTTCATCAAGACCCTGCGCTTCTGGCTCGACCGCGGTGCCGACGGTTTCCGCGTCGACGTGGCACACGGCCTGGCCAAGGACCTACCGGAGGACGCCGCCTCTCTGCCGTCCAAGGCCGAACTGGATGCGATGCCTGTCGACGGTACGCACCCGCTGTGGGACCGCGACGAGGTCCACGAGATCTACCGCGAATGGCGCGAGGTGCTCAACGAGTACACCCCGGCGCGTACCGCCGTCGCCGAGGCATGGGTGGAGACGTCCCGTCGCCCGCACTACTCCAGCCCGGATGGGCTTGGGCAGGCCTTCAACTTCGACCTTCTCGACGCCGATTTTTCCGCCCCAGAGTTCCGCCACCTCATCGCCCACAACCTGGAGCTGTCCGACCAGACCGGTTCCTCGTCTACGTGGGTATTCTCCAACCACGATGTGGTCCGCCACGCCACCCGCTTCGGTCTGCCATTGCTGGGCAGCGCCGAGGACATCGAACACCCGGACACGTGGATCAAGGCTGATCAGGCTAAGCACTTTGTGCTTACCGACGGCGCCGAGCCCGCCCTGGATCGCGAACTCGGCCTGCGCCGCGCCCGCGCGGCAACCTTGCTCGAGCTAGCGCTTCCGGGCTCTGCTTACATGTACCAAGGCGAGGAACTTGGCCTGCACGAAGTCGTCGAAATTTCCGACGATCAGCGCCAGGACCCCACCTTCTTCCGCTCCCCTGGAGTGGAGAAGGGCCGTGATGGTTGCCGCGTTCCGCTGCCGTGGACAGCCGAGGGTGAGTCCTTCGGATTCGGCCAGGCGGCACCCCATCTTCCGCAACCTGCCTGGTTTGCAGAGGTCAGCGTCGAAAAGCAGGACGGTAAGGACGGCTCCACTCTGAGCATGTACCGGGAGGCTCTGGCTCTGCGCCGCGAGCTCTTGACCGAGGATGAGTCGCTGACCTGGATAGACGAGCTGTGTGGCGAGTACTCCCTGGCGTTTGAGCGCGCCGGCGGCTGGGTTACCGTCATGAACTTCGGTGACGATCCGATCGCTCTGCCCGCGGGCAAAGTGCTGCTGTCTAGCGGGCCGCTTGCCCAGGAGGGTGAGCTGCCCGGAGCGACGACTGTGTGGCTGCAGCGCTAGGAGCCCTAAATAAGAGTTAAGGCCCCGGACACATGAGGTGTTCGGGGCCTTATTGCATGCTCTTGGCTAGTTGGGCAGGCGCTTGCCGGTGGCAGCGGAGAAGTTGTGCTGCTGTCCCTCGCGGATGCGCACGTGCAAAACGGTTCCTACCGGCGGGGCGGTGCGCGGGAAGGTGCGGATGATGACCTGCCCGATGTCCACGTTGTCCGGGTTGCTATCTGTGCCGGAGGCAAGATCGCCTCCGCCGACCAAGCTGCCGTACATGTAGGCGTCGCTGCCTAGCTCTTCGACCATCTCGATGCGCACCGGGATCGTGTCCTCGCCAGGCTCCTGCGCGCTGAAAATGTCCAGGCCCTCGGGACGGAAGCCCACCACGATCTGCCCGTTGTCCTCCGGGGTAACCGCGGCCTGGGCCTCGCGGCTGACGCGCACGCGGGCCTCACCCAGGGTGGCAAACCCGTCGCCGGTCAGCGTGAAGGTACCCAGGTTCATAGCCGGGGAGCCAATGAATCCGGCAACGAAAGTGTTCACCGGCCGATCAAACATCTCCTGCGGAGTGGCCACCTGCTGCAGGACACCGTCTTTGAGCACCGCGATGCGATCGCCCATGGTCAGGGCCTCGGTCTGGTCGTGGGTGACGTACAACGTGGTCACCCCGAGCTCGCGCTGCAGCTGAGACACCTGCGTACGCGTCTGCACACGCAGCTTCGCGTCGAGGTTACTGAGCGGCTCATCCATGAGGAACACCTGCGGGCGGCGCACGATGGCACGGCCCATCGCCACGCGCTGGCGCTGACCACCAGACAGGGCCTTGGGCTTGCGGTCCAGATAATCCGTCAGTCCCAGGCTCAGCGCGGCGGCCTCCACGTGCTGGTTGATCTCGGCCTTATCCATGCCGGCGATCTTCAGGGCAAAGCCCATGTTGTCGCGCACACTCATGTGCGGGTACAGCGCGTAGTTCTGAAACACCATCGCAATGTCGCGCTCTTTCGGCGGCAGATTGGTGATGTCGCGGTCGCCGATATGGATGGAGCCGTCTGATACTTCTTCCAGGCCTGCCAGCATGCGCAGAGTGGTGGACTTGCCGCAGCCGGAGGGGCCGACCAGAACGAGGAATTCTCCATCCGCGATGTCCAGGTTGAGCGCGTCCACGGACGGGCGGTCTGCTCCTGGGTACAGACGGGTGGCGTTGTTAAAAGAGACCGAAGCCATCGGTGTTGTCCTTTCATCGGCAGGTACGTGCCGAACGATCCGTAGTGAAAGAGATGAAGTTGTCGAGGTCACACTTAGCAGCGAAACCTCCTTTGTTCAGCCTAGGCCTGGTGGCCGGTTAATGTCAGCACTTTCGCGCTGTGAATTTGGCCTAAAACGCCAGCTCTTTGGACAGATAGCGCCGCCCTCTCTACAACGCTGAGCCCTGCGCTGGCAACGCCGACGATCCTGCTCGGTGTGACTTTCCGCCCCGGCGCCAGGCAGAATGGTTGCCACTATGACTTCTTCAGGTTCTGCTGGCGCCCGCTCAGCCACCGCGGTGCGCACTGCCCTCGTCGCCGCCCTGGTGGGCGCGACTGGCGTGGGAAGCTACGGGTTCTTCTCCGAGCACACCGACATGGTTCCGGGTGCAACAACCGCCAGTGGGCCGTCCATGCAGTCCACGTCAGGCCAATCCTCCCAGGCCCCGGCTGAGGCCACTCCGTTTACTACGGCAGACGCCGGATCGTGCGTGACCTGGCAGGTGGGCAACGGGGGAGAACTGACCTACTTTGAGCGCACAGACTGCAACAATGCCCACCGCTTCGAGGTCTCCGTGCGCGAGAACTTGGCCACATACCCCACCAGCGAGTTCGGTCCCCAGGCGCAGCGTCCGGACGTCGAGAGGCAAGCGCAGCTGCGTGAGGAGCTCTGCCAAAACGCCACCCTGCAGTACCTGGATGGCGCTTTCGACCCCTCCGGGCGTTACTCCATCGCCTCCATCCTGCCCCCGGCCGACAAGTGGGCCGCGGGAGATCGCACCCTGCTGTGTGGCGTCCAATCCACCGACTCCCACGGGCAGGTCGTGGAAACGCAAGGTTTTGCTGCCGAGCAGGACCAAGCACGCACGTTCGTGGCCGGCACCTGTGTTGCGGTGAGCGATCAGCAGCAGCTCAGCGCCGTCGACTGCGCCGCCCCGCACCAGCTCGAAGCCACGCAGGTCGTGGACCTGAAGCCCGTTTTCCCCGACCACACACCGAGCGTGGAGGAGCAAGACAAGCACCTGCGCGAAACCTGCGAAAAGGCCGCCATGGATTTCCTGGGCGGCGAGGAAAACCTCTATCAGTCCACGCTGCAGCCCTACTGGATTCCTCTCCAGCCGGCGTCGTGGGCAGGTGGGTCGCACTCGACCAACTGCTACCTGGTCCACGCCAATGAGGGCGGCGGCTTCTCTGAGCTCGCCGGCTCGGCCACCGCAGGCACCAGCGGGTTCACCATCAACGGCACGCCGCCGCCTCCCCAGCCGGAGCGCGAGCCGCTGCGTAAACCGCCCGCCTAATGGCGTATTCCGTCTCCGAGGAGCGTTTTGACTCGCTTGTCGACGACGCCCTTGCCTCCATCCCCGATGCCCTGGCCGATCACCTGGGCAACGTGGTCATCCTCGTGCGCGAGCGCAATGAGGAGCATCACGACCTTCTCGGGTTCTACGTGGGAGTGCCGCTAACCGAGCGCACCCACGATCACACCGGTTACCTGCCGGACACGATCTTCATCTACAAGGCCGCGCTGGAGGACATGTGCTTCAGCGAGGAGCAGCTGGCCCACGAGGTCAAGGTGACCGTGATGCACGAGGTCGCCCACTACTTCGGCATCGAGGAGGACCGCCTCCACGAGCTCGGCTGGGGCTAGCTAGTCTGCCCCACCACGGCGGGCCTGCTCCACCCAGGCATTGGCCTGGTCCAGGCGCTGCAGGGTGGCAGCGAATTCGCTATCGGTATCGCGCGGTCGCGCCGAGGGCCACGAGCCCAAGAAGGCAATGTCCTGCGATCGCAGCCAGAGCGCGCGCAGCGCCTCGGCCAGGGGCTGATCGTCGATGTGCCCCACGAAGTCCACGTAGAACAGGTAGGAACCGGGTTCGCTGACCGTGGGACGGGAAGCAATGCGGGACAAGTTGATGCCCCGCAGCGAGAAGTCCTGCAACGCCGCGCCTAGGGTGCCTGGTTCGTTGTTGAGGGTGAACACCACCAGGGTGGTGTCGTTACCCGTGCGCGGGGTCGGCTGAGCTCGCTTGCCCACCACCACAAAGCGCGTGCGCGCCCCGCGCTCATCCGCCACCCCGCGCGCGATTTCTGTCAGGCCGTAAATGTCCGCTGCGCGGGCCGGGGCTGCCGCAGCATCCGCCTTGCCTTCGGCCACCATGCGCGCTGCCGCCGCGTTGGAGGAGGCCGCGACGAACTCCACACCTGGGAGGTTGTCCTTCAACCAGTGTCGGATCTGCTGGTAGGCGATGGGATGCGTGGTCAGGGTGCGGATCTTTTCCGGCGCGGTATCTGGGCGCGTCATCACAGAAAAAGCGATGTCCACTTCGTGCTCGTAGAAGATCTGCACGTCGTGACCCCCGTCGACAAGCGCGTCGTACGTGCCCGTCACCGCGCCATCTACGGAATTCTCAATCGCGACCACCGCGTATTCCGCCTCCCCGGCGCGCACAGCGTCCAGAGCCTCGGCCGGGCTATTTACCGGCAGTGGTCGCACCTCATGCGAGAAGGCACCGGCCTCTGTAAATGCCAGCAGGGCGGTCTCGGTAAAGGTTCCTTCTGGGCCCAGGTACGCCACGGTCGTCTGCATGCTCTCCAGCCTACGGGGCTTCGGGTTAGGCTGGCCGACATGGCTGAGATGGAATCGATGGATGTACTGGCGCAACGCGTAGCTTCCATGCGCCCCGAGGAACACGGCTTTGCCTATTTTGATCCCCACGCTTCCACCACAGCGCGCGGGGACTTGAGCGGGTGGATCATTCCCGCCAAGGACCTCTACCCCTATGCCGGCATGCCGGTGACCTATGGTTCCCAGGAACGCACCGAGATGGGGCATAAGACCGAGGACTTTGTCGCCGCTTATGAGCGCCGTGGTGCACTCGTCCCCGGCAAGTCGGTGACCTCTGAACTGGGGTTGAGCGTGGATGCAGAGCCGCGCGGATTGCCGGCGGTGGATAATCCGCTGTGGCCAGGGCACACCCCCGGCGGTTCCTCAGGAGGCGCGGCTGCCATGGTGGCCCGCGGGCTGGTGCGGGCTGCCCACGCCTCCGACGGCGGTGGATCCATTCGCGTCCCCGCAGCCGCCTGCGGCCTGGTGGGCTTCAAGCCCGCGAGCGAACCGGTTGCGGTTCAGGGGTTCATCACCACCAGCGTGGCGGATCAGTTTCTCCTCCACCAGCTAGAACCCAATCCGGCCCCGCGCTCGATCGGCCTGCTTACCGAACCATTGTTCGCTGAAACGTCGGTGCAGACCGAGTGGCTGCGAGCCGCCCACGAGGCCGCCGAGTCGCTCCGCGCCGCAGGCCACCGGGTTGTCGAGGTCTCCGCTTTCCCGGAGGCTTCCCAGACCTTCGAGTACTTCACGGACATCTTCAGCTCCAAGATCGCCCGCCTGGAGCACGCCGACTACCTGGCAGAATTCCTGCGCGAACGCGGACGCCAGGTCACACCCGAGCGTCTGGCCGAGGCTCGCGCCTTTTCGGCCGCCTTGCCCCAGTTGTTGCGCGACTTCTACGGGGTAGACGTCCTGCTCAACCCGACCATCGCAGGCGACCCGCCCCGCACCGGCGCGTTCAGCTCGCTGCCTCCGGAGGAGAACTTCGCGGCCCAAACCCGCTGGACTCCGTGGAGCTCGCTGTTCAACATCGCTGGAGCAGCTGCCATTTCGATTCCCTGGCCTGTTCCCGGGCGCCCCCAACCGGCGGCCGTCCAGCTGGGTTCGCTCACCCTCGACGACTCTCAGCTGCTCTCGCTCGCCGCCGAGTTGCATCGATGAGGCGGCTCAAGGCCGAGATCCTGGTGGTCCTGGCGGTCACCTTCGGCATGTCGGGAGTGCGCTCGGTCCTGCGGCTTATCGACGCCCTCACCCAACCCACAGCCCTCAACGAGCAGGAAGTCACCCTCAACAGCAGCCAGTCCTCGTTGGCCTGGCTCGACCTCTCGCTGCAGATCGTCGGGGCGGCCTCGCTGTTCGCCTGGGGAGCCCTCTCGCTATTCCTGCTGGCCGGCGACCACATTCACCTGCCCCGCCCGCGTGGCCGCGACCTACTAAGTGGGGCAGGTTTGGCAGCCCTCATTGGCATTCCCGGGCTGGCGTTCTACCTGGGCGCGGTGCACTTTGGGCTATCCAAGGTCGTCGTGCCCAGCGACATGAGCCACCCGCTCATCGAGGCCCCCGTCCTCATCCTGTGGTCTCTCGCCAACGCCTTCGCCGAGGAGATCGTGGTGGTCTTCTACCTCTTCTCGCGGTTGCGCTCCCTCGGTTGGGGCCTGCCCGCCGTGCTGATCTCCTCCGCTGTTTTGCGCGGCTCCTATCACCTCTACCAGGGGATTTCCGCTGGATTTGGCAACATCATCATGGGGTTGGTCTTTGGTTACGTGTTCTATCGCACCGGCAAGATCTGGCCGTTGATCGTGGGGCATGCGCTTATCGACGTCGTTGCCTTCCTGGGATATGCCCTCCTCGGGGATGCCCTCGCCCTGCCTGGCTAAACCCTCCCAACCAGCACCGTCGTTCACCAACACCGCGCCCAGGCCGCTACTCTGTTGGGCATGAATAATGAGGGACGCCACCGCAGCCCAGACGACGAGCACCAGCGTCTGGGGCATTCGGGGGATCCTCGCGATGCGCGGGAGGAATTCCTCATTGGTCGCGACGGCAAGCCTATGGTGGACCGTTACGGTCGGCCGATCCGGCGTCGTAACGCACCGCGTGCGGCGAGCCCTCAGCGACCCGCACCGGAGCGCAAATCCACCTATACCCCGCGGCGTCGCCCGCCGCGTCGCGAGCAGCCGCCGCAAAACCAGGCAAGCGAGCCAGCACCGCCGCGCCCGCGCCAGTACATCCCTCCGCGCCAGCCTGCCCGCCAGCAGCCGCCTCGACAGCAGCAGCCGCAGCAGGGCCAGCAGCGCTACTCGGCGCAGCCCCCGCGCGAGGCCTACTACCCGCCAGCCAGCGTGCACGATGAACCCCTGCAGGTAGCTCCACGTGCCCAGAAGCCACCCCGGCGGCGCCGCAATCCGCTCGGGTGCATGGGATGCTTCGGCTGCTTCGGGTGGATGATGGCCATCGTCCTTGTCCTCGCCGTAGTCACCGGTCTGTGGGCCGACGCGCGCCTCAACCGTGTGGATGCCATGCCGGCGCAGCAGATCTCCAACACCGCCGGCACCAACTGGTTGCTGGTGGGTTCGGACTCGCGCCTGGGTCTTAGCGATGAGCAGATCCAGAAGCTCGGCACGGGTGGCGACGTCGGCGTAGGCCGCACCGACACCATCATGCTGTTGCACATGACGCCCTTCGGCAAGGCAAAGCTGATCTCTATCCCGCGCGATAGCTACGTCTCCATCCCTGGCTACGGGGAGAACAAGATCAACGCCGCCTTCACCTATGGCGGGCCTAAGCTGCTGACCGAGACGGTCGAGCAGGAAACCGGCCTGCACATCGACCACTACGCCGAGATCGGCATGGGTGGATTGGCAAACCTGGTGGACTCGGTCGGCGGAGTAGAGATCTGCGTCAAGGAGCCCATCCAGGACCCGCTGGCCAACATCGACGTGCAGCCCGGCTGCCAGCGCATGGAGGGTCCGACGGCCCTGGGCTACGTGCGCACGCGAGCCACCGCGCTTGGCGACCTCGACCGCGTCCAACGCCAACGCGAATTCTTCTCCGCGCTGGTCACGCAGATCACTAAGCCGCAGACGATCCTGAACCCGTTCCGCATGATCCCGCTGATTGCCCACACGACCGGCACCTTCACCGTGGACGAGTCCGACCACGTCTGGCACCTCGCCCGCGTGGCCCTGGCCATGGCCCGCGGCGTGGAGACCGAGACCATTCCGGTCGGCGGCTTCACCGACACCAGCGTGGGCAACGTGGTCCTGTGGGACGAAGCCGCCGCGGAGGCACTGTTCGCCTCGATGCGCTAGGGGTTAGAGCGCGCTTCTCGACGCTCCCCGGCCCGCGCCAAGGCTGACGCCGGGCTCGCCCGCGAACTCGAGAGTGCAAATGTCTGCACGTTGCAGTCGTTTACAGTGCAAAATCCTGCATCGCCCGTAGTGCCAGCCTTGTTGTGAGTCACCCTGCAACAAGGAGGCAATCATGTTCACACCC
>NZ_VDHJ01000015.1 GCF_006334925.1 Corynebacterium tapiri
ATCAAACTCTCCACAAAAATAAGGGCAGAGCCCAATACCCAGCAAAAACTGCTAGCACCACAATGATTCCGAAAAAATAAAAATAAGATTACTTCCCGCCTAGCAGACGGAACACCATGATCAACAAAAACCACCCACCACACACAGAGCGTGGTGACACGACAAGGGAAGCAACCAGTATGAATGAAAAATATCAACATGCCGGCCCACCCATTGACGGGGTACAAAAACAGGCCAGCACATCCATACTTGTGCACATCACCACAAAATGGTGATGCTGTTATTGGCACACTATTGAGTTCTCACACAACACACGCACACCACTCACATGAACCACAATCAGTGACCCATCGAATGGAAGCTTGGAAGATATTAGACGCCAGACGCTCGTTTTCCTAATCCGCCTCACACTCACCACACTGTTGATCACTGTGGTGCAGGGCGCTGTCGGTCGCGCTGACCCGGATTAAGTTACGCACCCCCACACAAAAACACAAATCCCCAGGACAAAGTGCGTTTATTGCGCCAATCGCACCCTTGCTCGTCCCCTCACAATCCACGTGCCAATCCACACGCACAGCACCCCGAGCACTCCGGCGACCACCAGTGAGGCCACCGTGGGAATCCCACCGCCAACAAGTCCACCCAATATGGGCGAAGCACCGCCGATGAAGGCTATGCCAAAACGCGGCCACCGCGCCACGGCCATCGAACACAGCCAGCTCGCAAATACCAGCACAGGGAATAGAGCTAAGGGATTCGCCGCCTCGAGCACCACGCCAAAGGCCAAGTACGTGCATAGAGCACCGACAGCGATCGTCGGAATGGAAGCGACGGCCAACCACGCAAGCCAATGCTTGCGGGGCAATCCCAGCGCCTGCCATCCCCCGAGGCCACCATGCACGATCGGACCTGTAGCAGTGCCAATCATCAACACGCAGAAGCTGGCCGTATACAGTGCTTCTGCCAGATCGGGAAACAGCAGCGTCCCGGCTAGACAGACACCAATGGACACGGCGGCGACCCCAAGACCACTCGCAACTACGGGAATGAGGACCAGCGACAGTCCCGGCGCATGGCCGAATGTCCTCGTCGTCGTGGTCCAATCACTGCGACCTCCCGCCGACACCAGTGCAAAGATGCAGCCGACTACAACACACACCGCGGCGACCAGGGCCGCAAGCCCTACCCCACGTGCGATACCGGCCCACGCTGCATAGACCACGGCGATGACACCGATCACCAGGAGCTTGAAGTTCCGCAGCTGGAAGGTCGCCAGGCCGTACGCTCGGCCCACTTCTCTAATGTTCAGGAACGCACCGGCCAACACCGCCGTTGCCGCTCCGGCCAGAACGGCCACGAGCCAGGCATTTAGAGATCCGGCCGCAAAGCCAAAATTCATCGTCAGCGCAATGGCAGCAAACCAGTTCCATCCATAACTTGCCTGCGCCTGCAGGATTCGCAGATACACGGTGCTCATTTAGGACTCCCTCACTAGTGCCGCCAAAGTCTGCTCCAGTGGGGCCGGGAAAACCCTCGGGCCACTAATCCGTGCGGCCGCATCCGCGGGCGCGAGCACTCGGGTCACACCCGCAATCTCGCTGCGCTCGGTTTCGCCGTCGATAGGCGCCAGCGTTCCCGCGGTCACGTACACATACGCATCCTCGAGTTCTGCGGCGTCCGCATGAAGTCGCACGCGGCCATCCCGGCCAAGCACCGTAAACGTGTCCATCAAGCCTGCTGATTCTTCGAGATGGTGCGTGGCCACGATGAACGTCCGTCCGCCTCGCTCCACTTCTTCCCTCAAGAATTTGTAGAAGAGTTCCCGGTTGTTCACGTCCAGGCCGAGGTACGGCTCGTCGAGAAGCGTGAGCTCAGTCATCGAAGCTAGAGCTACGACGATTCCGACCATCGACTTCTGCCCTCGGGAGAGTTTGCCGTAGCGCTTCTTGAGGTCGAGGTCGAAGGCGCGCAGGAGTTCGTCGGCACGCGCAGAGCTGAAGTGGGGCCAACGTCGCTCAGCAATGGAGAGGATCGAGCGCACGCTCCACATGCCGGGGTAGGGGACGTCGATACCCGCGCAGCAGATGCGGCTCATCACCGAGGCATTGTCGAAGACTTTCTCTCCAAATGCAGTGACACTGCCCGAGGTGGGGCGCAGTGTTCCGGCCAGGAGGCTGAGCAGCGTGGATTTGCCGACGCCGTTGCGACCGACGATCGCGTGGAGCTTGCCACTTTCGAAGCCCACCGTGACTTCGTCGAGCACGGTCGCCTTGTACTTCTTAGTCACCTGTTCTAGGCCACAGATGGGGGTCATTTAAAGTCCTCGATTCTGCTGAGTGGTGGAAAGAAGTTGGGTCAGTTCCGCGCGGGTAATGCCCAGGCGGTCCGCTTCCTCCAGCAGGGGAATGAGAAAACGCTCGCCGAACGCTTCTCGACGCCGCTGCCTAATAATTTCCTGCGCCCCGGGGGCGACGAACATGCCGATTCCCCTGCGCTTTTCCAAGATTCCGCGCTCGACCAGGATTGTGAGTCCTTTGCGAGCGGTGGCTGGGTTGATCGAGTGGAAGTCCGCAAGCTCGTTGGTTGAGGGTGCCCGGTCGCCTGGCTTCAGGTGACCATCGACGATCGAGTCCTCGATGAGGGCGGAGACCTGGAGGAACAGCGGTTCGGTGGAGTTGTCCATCTCACCTGCCGATCGGTTGGTTAGTCAGTTGGTTAGTTACTGCACTAACTAACCTAGAAGCGACCACGCAAACCCGCAACCCTCTTTTCTGTAGCCGTGTGACCTGCAGACATCGAAGTCGCTCTTCACTTCAGGCACACTGGTGCAGTAAACAAAACACTTTTAGAACGAACAGAACTGGAATTTAGGAGCCATGCTTGAACGCACATTGGTCTTCGTGGACACGTCCTACCTGCTCGCGAGCTTTTACAACTCGTGGGAGACGGGCGCTCGCTCACAACTAGAGATCGACTTGCCCGAGGTAGTACGCATCTTGGGCTCAATGATCACCGACCAACTCAACCAACCCATCCATCGCCAGAACTGGTACGACGGCATTCCAGATTCTGGCCCGCACCGTTATCAGCGCGCCCTTCGTTCCTGCGACGGGGTGCAACTACGCACCGGCCAGCTCATTGAGTGGGGCGAGCGACGAACCCAAAAGGGCGTGGATACCCGACTCGTGGCAGACATGGTGGTGGCCAGCCTGCAGCACCAGGTATCCGACATCGTGCTCGTTTCCGGCGATGCTGACATGATTCCGGGCGTGGCCGAGGCTTCCTCTGCCGGCGTCCGCGTGCATCTTTACGGCTTCGGCTGGGACTCCATGTCTTCTGCACTGCGGCACGCGTGCGATACGACAACCATCCTGGACGCGCGCGAAGACTTTGCAGACGCCATGCAGTTGGAGATTCTGGAGGGCCCGCTGCCGCCGTCGATACGCGAGCGGCCCATCGGAGACGCGGAACCGCTGGACGAGCCCGGCATGACCGCTGTTCCCACCGGGGATCCGCTCAGTGCTCCCAAGGGAGAGAGCGAGCGCACTACGCCCGAGCCGGCACCGTCGCCTGCGGATCGCCCCAGTATTCAACCGCAGACGCCGTCTGCCCAGGACGCCAACACCACGGTCGAACCGCCAAACGAGGACGAACCCACCGAGGCCGAGGCCGAATTCGCGCCTAAGGCCACACCCAAGCCCGGTCCGCCACGCACTCAGGCTCAGCCCGCTGCGGAAGCGTCGGCGCCAGACACCTCGCCGGCGACTTCATCGCCCGCTCCGGCTTCGTCAACGCCGGCCTCGCCTAAGTCTTCGAGTGCCCCGAAGCCGTCGATGATGGCGCCTCGCCGCAAGCTGCGCTCGCGCTATGTTCCGCTGCCGGAGGAAGTCTGGAACTCCTCGGGAGTGCAGACTCCATTCGACGTCGGCGAGCAGTATGCCACCTGGTGGTACGGCAACATCGCCTCCAGTGAGCAGCGCGATTCTGCCCACCTGCTCTCGGGTGGTGGGCTCCCGCCGGACATCGACCGTCCGCTGCTGCAGTTCGCCTGCGAGACTCTTCACGAGTACACGCTCAGCGAGACGCAGCGTGTGCACCTGCGCGACGGATTCCATTCCGGAATCCGGGCGGTGCTCATCAACGTCCGGCGCTCGCAGCAATAGCGCCGGCTACTACCTAAGGGGTGTCCTCGTTTGAGGCACCCTTTTGTGGTGCGTCCTGCTCAGGGGCCTCGAGCTCAGCGGTGTCCTTCTTGCTGCCCAGCTCCTTCGAGCCGGCCATCTGCGCGCGGATCTCATCAAGCTTGCTAGCTGCTGCCATATCCCGGCCGGCCGTGGAAATCTCGGCCATGCGGTCCTGCACGGTGTGCTGGGTAAGCTCCTGGGCTCCAAGGGCGTCTGCGTAACGACGCTCAATCTTGTCCCGCACTCCGTCCAGGGTGGGCACGTTGTCGTCGTTCAGACCGAGCTGGTTCATCGAGTCCATGGCCTGCGCGCTCTTGCGCTGCATCTCGGCCTGGTCGGCCTGAGCGTTGAGCTTGTCTACTTCCGCCAGCTGCTCGGTCAGGCGGGCCTCCGACTGACGCTGCTGCTCCTGCGCCTGCTCTGCGGCCTGGGTGGCCTGCTGGTACATCACCTTGGTGTTCTCGATCTCCGACTCCACCGTCACCAGCTGAGACGCCACGACTTCGGCCGTGTTGGTGTATTCGGTGGCCTGAGCAGAATTGCCCTCGGCGGCGGCCTTGTCAGCCAGCTGGAGCGCGGTGCGTGCCTTCTCCTGATATTCCGCCTGCGACTTCAGCAGACGATCCAGCTGTAACTCCAGCTGCTTCTTGTTGCCAATGATCGAGGCAGCCTGCTCGGTGATCTGCTTGTGCTGGCTCTTGGCCGCATCAACTGCCTGCTGGATCTGCACCTTCGGGTCTGCATTCTCATCGATCTTGCGATCGAAGCTCGCCATGACGTACTTCCAGCCTTTGCTGAATGGGTTGGGCATCGCAGGATCCTTCCTCGTGTTCGCGTTTTCCCTGCCGAGTGTAGGCAGAACATGCCGAGGTGTGCCGGATACGACGAAAACCCGCCGCCCTGCAATTAGGGAACGACGGGTTATCTGCTGGATTTCTGGAGGCTTCACACCCTCCGAAGAAGGATTAGCCCTCCTGCTGCTTAGCCTGCTCTTCAACCTGGCGGCGGACATCATCCATGTCTAGCTCCTTGACCTGCTTGATCAGGTCCTCGAAGGCCGCCGGCGGGAGGGCTCCAGCCTCGCGGTAAAGGAGGATACCCTCACGGAAAACCATGAGAGTCGGGATCGACTGGATCTCCAGGGCAGAGGCCAGCTGCTGGTGGGCCTCGGTGTCGACCTTGGCGAAGGTGACATCGGTGTGCTGCTCCGAGGCCTTCTCAAAGGTCGGAGCGAACTGGCGGCAGGGGCCGCACCAGGAAGCCCAGAAGTCAACGATCGTAATTCCGTTGCCGGTTACAGTCTGCTCGAAGGTGTCCTCGGTCAGCTCGATGGTGGCCATAATGTACTCCTTAGGTTTTGTCGTGATCTTTGGGACGTGCCCTTTCAACCAAAACACACCGCGATTCATTCCGCGAGGAAAAATTTGGGAGCAGTGCGTATTGCCCAACACTGCTTGGGCGACTTACCGTTGATGAAAAGGCGACGACAACAAGGAGTTCCACGATCATGGCCAACACCCAGACTTTCCAGGTCAACGGCATGACATGTAGCCACTGCGAGCTCAGCGTGCAGGAGGAGATCTCCGAGATCTCCGGTGTCGAGGAAGTGAAGGCCGACCACACCACCGGCAAGGTCGCCGTGGTGGGCGGGGGCTACTCGCAGGAGCAGATCGCGGATGCGGTTGCCGAGGCGGGATACACCCTCGAACAGTAGAGCTTGTGCGTCCTGGCCGGGACGGAGGCGTCGATAAGCGCCGCCCTCTTAGGGGTGCGCCATGTTGACGAAGCGCGAGTAGTGCAGCTGGTGGGCCACCGGAACGGTGTCAATGGGACCACCACGGTGCTTGGCCAGGATGATGTCGGCCTCTCCGGCGCGCTCGTTGTCCTTGTCCTGGGAGTCCGGGCGGTAGAGCAGCATGACCATGTCGGCGTCCTGCTCGAGCGAACCAGACTCACGCAGATCGGCGATCTGGGGCTTTTTGTCAGTACGTGCCTCGGGGCCACGGTTGAGCTGGGAGATCGCTACGAGCGGGACCTCGAGCTCCTTGGCTAGCAGCTTGAGCTGACGGGAGAACTCCGAGACCTCCTGCTGACGGGACTCGACCTGCTTGCCGGAGCTCATCAGCTGCAGGTAGTCCAGCACGATGAGATCGAGGCCCTGCTGTTGCTTGAGGCGGCGCGCCTTGGTGCGGATCTCCATCATGGTCAGGTTCGGCGAGTCATCGATGTAGAGCGGCGCCTCCTGGATCTGCTGGAGGCGATCAGTCAGCTTCTCCCAATCGTTGTGCTCCATGCGTCCGGCGCGCATGTCCGTGAGCTTGACCTCGGTTTCCGCCGAGAGCAGACGCATGACGATCTCCGAGGCGCTCATCTCGAGGGAGAAGATGATCGACGTCTTGCCATGGTTGATCGAACATGAGCGCATGAAGTCCAGTGCCAGTGTGGACTTACCCACACCTGGTCGAGCCGCCACGATGATCATCTGACCTGCGTGGAGGCCGTTAGTAAGGCGATCAAGGTCCATGAACCCGGTGGGAACACCCTTCTCCAGGCCACCGTCACGCTGGAGCGCTACCAACTCGTCAACGGTCGGCTGGACGAGGTCATAAAGGTTGCGGTAATCCTCAGTGGTCTTGCGCTGGGCAACCGCGAAGACTTCCTGCTGAGCTCGGTCGAGCACCGACTCCACATCGGCATCCTCGGCTCCTGAGTAGCCGTACTGCACCACGCGAGTTCCCGCGTTGACAAGACGGCGCAACAGAGCCTTCTCGGAGACGATCTGCGAGTAGTAGCGCGCATTGGCTGCCGTGGGCACGGACTGCACCAGGGTGTGCAGGTAGGGCGCACCGCCCACGCGGTCCAGGTTGTTAAAGCGGTCCAGGCGTCCGCCCACAATCACCGGGTCAATCGTGGTGCCGTCGGCGTATAAGTCGACGATGGCCTTGAAGATGAGCTGGTGGGCGGGGTTGTAAAAGTCCTCCGCACTGAGCTCGTCGAGCACGTCGATGGCCTGGTCTGCACTCAACAGAAGCGCACCGAGCACACCGCGCTCTGCCTCGGGATCATGGGGCAAGCTGCGGTACTCCTCGGATTGGTTCTTGGAATACCGCGTGCTGCGCGACGATCGCTGGAAGTCCTCAGGCTCCGGCGGCCCATACGGCTCGACGGGCTCAGGCGGTAGCGAGTAGTCGTCGAAGGTGCTGAATTCTGCGTCGCCGCTCATGGTCTTTTCGCCCTTACAGTCAGTGTTTCCGGTCCCGCCCAAAACCTTAAAACATCACCTCGAATTCCCCAGTATGCCCCTGGGATGTGGAACAGCTTTTGAGCCTTTTTCCACAAGGTCTGTGGATAACGTGCATACGTGCCGTTGGCACCGCGTGTCGCACAGCGATCGTCCTGTGGATAACTTGTGGAAAACTTCCACGGGGGCGGGCAGAAGGCGAGACGTTTATGCAGGTCATGCGCTATTTATCAGCCTGTGCATAACACTTGCCTTGCCAGTGGACAACTCTGACCAGCGGACTTGACAAACCGCTTATAGCCACCCTCTACACCACTTGCCGATGCACCCAATGCGCGTAGCTTGGTGCATGTTTTCCACAAGCGTCGATAAGCCTTAAAACGCCAACAACCCCACCACCCTCGCAATGAGGTGATGGGGTTGCTGGTTGCTGTTGTCAATGGGCTCTGACCGCCGCTGCCGCATATGGACAGCCGGCGGGTGAGCCGTCTTGCGCTCTAGTGAGAACTAGGCAGCAACGACCGAGAAGTTAACCTTGCCCAGCACGTCCTGGTGGAGCTTGACCTCCACCTGGTAGTTGCCGGTGCTCTTGATCATGCCCTTGGGCAGGTTGATCGTACGCTTGTCCAGAACCGGGCCGCCTGCAGCGCGGACGCCGTCGACGATGTCACCAGTGGTGACGGAGCCGAACAGCTTGCCGCTCTCGGAAGCGCGAACGTTGACGATGACCTTCTCCAGGGCATCGAGCTGCTGGCGCACCTCGTGTGCGTGCTCAACGTTGCGGATCTCGCGAACATCCTGTGCGCGCTTGATCTCAGCGATCTGCTTCTCTGCAGCGCGGGTGGCTACGACAGCCAGGCTGCGCGGCAGCAGGTAGTTACGTGCGTAACCGTCCTTGACCTCGACAATGTCACCAGGGACGCCGAGGTTCTCAACGGTAGCGGTGAGGATCAGTTTCATGATCCCTGCCTTTCGTTGGATAGTCCCCCACGCGTGTGGGAGTGGCTGATGTACGGATGTATGTACTTAAAAAAGCTGTTACTGGGGCATCGCCGCAGGTTCAGCGGATCAGAACGGCGGGTCCTGGTCGTCGCCAAAGCCACCGCTCGGGGGAGCCGAAGACCACGGGTCGTTCGCCGGCGCCTGATTGCCGCCGCCGAAACCACCCTGGTTTCCTCCACCGAAGCCGCCCTGGGACTGTCCCTGGTTGCCGCCGAAGCCGCCTTGGTTACCGCCCTGCTGGCCACCGAAGCCACCCTGTCCCTGGTTGCCGCCAAAGCCCTGGCCTCCGCCATTTCCGCCCTCACGCGGATTGCGGTTGACCTGAGCGCTGGCGTACTTCAGGGACGGGCCGACCTCATCGACCTCAACCTCGAATGCAGTACGGTTTTCGCCTTCCTTGGTCTGGTAGGACCGCTGGCGAAGACGTCCAGTAACGATCACGCGCATGCCCTTGTGCAGGGTTTCCGCGACGTTCTCAGCAGCCTGGCGCCACACGTTGCAGGTGAGAAACAGTGCCTCTCCGTCTTCCCACTGGTTGGTGTCGCGGTTGAAGCGACGCGGGGTCGACGCGACGCGGAAGTTTGCTACTGCCGCGCCGGAGGGGATGAATCGAAGTTCCGGGTCAGCAACAACGTTGCCTACCACGGTGATTGGGGTATCTCCCTGTGCCATGTGCCTTTTGCCTTCCTGCTTGAGAGGTAGTCAGCGGTGCTCGTGAATTAGTTCAAGCACGGGTGCGTGCATTGATTTCCAGTGCACCCACCAGTATCCGCGTTTACTTGTCGACGCGCAGGACCTTGGTGCGCAGCACGTTCTCGCTCAGGTTGAGCACACGGTCGAGCTCGAGAACGCTAGCGGACTCGCAGTTGAGGTCGAGAACGACGTAGACGCCCTCTTCCTGCTTGTTGATCGGGTAAGCGAGACGACGCTTGCCCCAGACATCAACGTTGTTTACGGTGCCGCCATCCTTGCGGATGATCTCCAGGAACTTTTCCAGGGACGGGGCGACAGTGCGTTCATCCTGGTTCGGGTGCAGGATGATCATGGTTTCGTAGTGACGCACGGACCTCATCACCTCCTATGGTCTAGTTTGTTGTCGGCCATACCCCTTTGTGGGCATGGCAGGAGGGTCGTTGCGTCAGGCAACCAGCCCACCGTACCGCATATCCAGGTCAGGCCGGAAATCGCTCTAGTTCATGGTGGCCGCGAAGAATACGGCCAGGATCACCGGGATGATGGTGATAAAGATCGCCGCCGCAATTCCATATGCCCATGCCCGGCGCGCGGGCCCTCCGCGCATCACGGTGAGATAAGCCGAGCCGAAGCAGCTCGCACCGAGGATGATGGACATAATCCCCAAGATCGTAATGAGCACCTAGATTCTCTCTTTCGCTTGTCGACGCCCCTTGTGCACCCCAAACTCCCCCGCCAGCGGATCGTGCCCCTGGTGGGCGGCGCGGACCGGGTCTGCCACCTTGCGGGCCATCTGCCTGATGATGAGCACGCAGATGGCCACGATGAATGCGTCACGCGTGATGACGATCGTGTCGAGCAACCAGTCCGGCGCGCCCTTGTTGTCCTGCCCCAGCAAATGCCACATGAGCACCGGCCAGAGGACCATCTCGGTGGTCATCCAGGTCAGTAGCAGTCGCCAGCGCGGCAAAGCCAGTACAACCGGGATTACCAGCCACAGAGAATACTGCGGTGACCACACTTTGTTGAACAGCAGGAAGGCCGCGAGAATCAGCGTGACCAGCTCAGCCACCCGCGGCGTGCGGGCTACCCGCCAGCCGTAGATCGCTATGCCCAGGCAGGCCCCGGCAAAGAGCAAGAAGGTCACCAGGTTCAGGATCGTCGGCTCCCCGGCCTCGTCGAAGCCCGTCCATCCGGTGCGTCGCGAGATTACGGCCCAGATGGTGGTCCACTCCCAGCTGCGCTCCGAGTTGAGGCGCAGGAACTCTCGCCAGGCCTCCGGGTAAGCCAACATGATGGGGATGTTGACGGCCAACCAGGCAGCTGCCGCGGTCAGCGCCATCGCGACCCACGCCCCGAGTTTGCGGGCGCGCACGGCCAGGACCAGGTATGCCCCCAACAGGTACAGGGGCCACAGCTTGAAAGCCGTGCCTAGGCCAATGGCCACGCCAGCCCACAGTGCCCATCCTGGGCGGGCTCGCGCGATCAGCCACATTGCTAACACAGCAAGGAAGATCGACGGGATGTCCCAATTGCTAAACGCGTGGACAATCACAATGGGGCTGGCCGCCACCAGGACCGTGTCCCACACCCGGTTGCCGGTTAGTTCGGCCACGAACCCAATGGTGAGGACCCAGAGCACCGCGAACACGCAGGCCGTCGAAGTGAAGTACCAGCTGGCCGCGGGAATCGGGGCGCCGAGGGCGTCGATAAGCGGAAACGTGGTGCGCGACCACCAGCCCATGATTCCCTGGAAGAGGCCGGCCAACACCGGGTACTCCATGTATCGGGTCAGATCGCCTTCGGTCCAGGAGAACGCGTAGACAAAGCCTGGCTGGTCGAGTCCGCGACCGCTGTAGAGCGGGACGATGTCGTTGTAGCAAGCAGCGGTGTACTGACGGCTTCCTGCCCAGTTCAGGCTGACGGAACCGTCATCCTGGCGGATTCCGCCGAGGCAGGCTGCTTTGGACAGGTAGCCGAATGAGAGGAAGGTGAGCGCGAGGGCGATGAGGACGCGCAGCGGGGTAAAAAACCGCGCCCGGCCCACGGCAGCAAAACGGCCCACCGGTCCCCCTAGGAACTCGGTGAACCCGCGGGCGGCGGGCTCGCTAAGCGAGGGGTAAACGCGGTGAGCCGGATGAGAAAGGCGCATGCGGGCTACTTAAGGGTTCAGCAGCTGTTCGAGTCCTGCCAGCGGGTCCGGTGCCGGCGGTGCAGCGGGCTCCGCAGGCTGGGCCGGAGCCCCCGGTGCGGGCTGACCGGGTGCCGGCTGGCCAGGTGCTGGCTGCCCAGGAACGGGTTCCGGGGCGGGTGCCGTGCTGGCTTCAGCGGAGGTCGGAGCCTCAGCTGAGCTGGACGGGCTGCTCTGGCGGGTGGCTACCGGCGCCTGGGGGTCATACTGCGGCGCGTAGCTCGAACCGGTGTAGTTCGAGGAGCCGCTGAACCCGCCGAAGTTGATCGGTGCGGCCTGGTGGAAGGGGACGTTCTCTTTGCCCTCGAGGGCGCCGTCGAGCGTCTGCTTCCAGATCGTTGCCGGGGTACCCGAGCCGTACATGTTGCCGCCGTACACGTCGTAGATGGCGTTGGTGTTCTCGGCTGTACCCATCCACACGGCGGTGACCAGCTGCGGGGTGCCGCCCAGCATCCAGGCGTCTTTGTTGGCCCCGGTGTTACCCAGCTGAGCCGTACCGGTCTTGGATGCCGAAGGGCGACCGCCGGCCAGGTTCTTTCCGTTGGACCAGCCGGCAATCGGGCCCATGGCCTTGAGCACGTTGTCAGCCACCTGGGCCGAGACGCGACGCTCGCCCTCGCCGGGCTCGAACTTGTACAGCACCTCGCCGTTGGCGGTCTTGACCTCATCCACCCAGTGGGTCTGGTGCCAGACGCCACGGTTGGCCAGGGTGGCCATTGCTACCGCCATATCCAGCGGGCGGGACTGGTACTGGCCCAGGATGACGCCCTCGTAGGGCTGCTTTCCGTTCTCCGTCAGGGTCTTCTCAATGCCCGGCAGGGAGCGGGCGACACCCAGTGCGTGCGCCATGTCTGCGGTGTCCTGGGTCGTGTTTGCCAAGTCGTCCTGCAGACGAATGAAGGAGGTGTTGTAGGAGCGCACTAGGGCAGTCTCGATGGAGCACGTGCCACAGGAACCGGTGACGTTATCCACCTCGATGCTGCCCGGCAAAGTGACCGGGGACGAGGAGTACTGAGCGCTCAGCGGAATGCCCTGCTGGAGGGCGGCGGCCAGACCGAAGATCTTGAAGATCGAACCAGTCTGCAGGCCAGCATTGGCATAGTCCCAGCCGCTAGCTTCCTCGCCACCGTAGTAACCGCGGATAGCACCGGTGCTTGGCTCAATGGAGACGACTGCCGCACGGGCGTCGTCCTGCAGCTGAGGCAGAGCGGAGTTAACGGAGTCCATCGTGGCGTTCTGGGTCTGCATGTCAATGGTGGTGGTCACCTGCAGGCCACGGGTGGTCACGTCTTCCTCGGTGATGCCGACCGTGGCCAGCTCCTCCATCACGTGGTTCTTGATCAAACCATTCGTGCCGGTGGCCTCGGTGTAGGCAGAGTACTCGGAGGGGTCGCGTACCTGGGGGAACTCGGCAGCAGCGCGCTCCTCAGGGGAGATCTCCCCCATCTCCACCAGACCGTCCATGACGTAGTCCCAGCGAGCCTTGGAGCCCTCCGGGTTCGTCCACGGATCGAGCTGGCTAGGCAGCTGGATCGCACCCGCCAGCACGGCTGATTCCTCCGGGGTGAGCTGGCTGACGTCCTTGCCAAAGTAGGCCTGGCTCGCCGCCTGCACACCATAGGCGTTGCGGCCGAAGTACACGGTGTTGAGGTAGGCCTGGAGGATCTGCTCCTTATCCCACTCGTTGGTCATCTTGATGGAGTAGACGAGCTCCTTGAGCTTGCGCTCGACCGAGCGCTCGTTGCCCACGATGACGTTCTTGACGTACTGCTGGGTGATCGTGGATCCACCACCAGCGTCATTGCCGGTGATCTGACCCAGAATTGCGCGCGAGAAGCCGGTGACGGAGAAGCCCGAGTTAGACCAGAACTCCCGGTCCTCAGCGGCAAGAACTGCGTTCTGCAGGTGATCTGGCATCTTATCCAGTCCCACCTGGGTGCGGTTGCCCTCCGGTGGCACGATGCGCGCCAGCTCGGTGGTGGAGTCCGAGGCGTAGATATGCGAAACCTGTGCCGTAGACACCTCGTTGGGCTCCGGGATCCGGATGGTGAAGTAGTACACCACGAAGATGATCAACGGCAGGAGGAACAGTGCCGCAAGAGCGCCGAGTAACCACTTCAGCCACGGCCGTGACGTCGCTGCTTCGGTGTTGGCAGATGCTGAATGAGACAACGTAGTTCGTACCCAAGTCCTAGTTGCGGCCCACTCCCCCACGGTTTTCGCAGCTCATGCCTCTAGATAGCTGAGCTCAACGATTACCGCGTGGTTGTCGAACCGGTGCTGTAATTGTCTGGAGACCCACCCGCCTATGCCGCAGCAGCATCCGCGAGAGCCTCGCGAGAGCTTCCGGTGCCACGGGCGCGTGCGCCCCACTTGAGCAACTACTGTACTTCTCTGGTGCGAGGCGGGGAAACGCTCAATCCACAATTGCGGTCATGGACTCGACCAGATAATTAAATTCACAGGCTCGGCAGACCTCGACCAGATGGACTGTTACCGGGCCAACCTCCTGTGCAATCTCTGCGATCTCTTCCTCACTGCGGGCTGTGCCCGAACGGCGCCCCAGCTTCTCCCCATAGATCCATCGCACGTAGCGCAGTTCCTCTCCACATAGCGGACAGGGAACGTCCGCCGGGAGACCATGGAACGAGGAGGCAGCTATCAGGAGCGGATCGGCTTCCCTGACCGCACTGGCGCGCATGCGTCCGGCTTTGATCTCGCGCAACGCCCGGGCTCGAGTGAGCCGATGGGACACGCGATCGCGGTAGCTGATCATGGCGGCCCATCCTACTCACCCGCTGGTAAAACCCGCCTACCGGCAAAAGGTGTCATCTCAATAGCTTTATGGCCCTAAATACTTCTACACTGGAAGCTATGAGCAACCCGAGGTCCGCAGAGATTGCGCGCAAGATTCGCCCCGCGATGACGAAGCTGTACGTCACGTACTTCCGCATAGCCGAGCAATCTGATCTAACCGGGCCGCAGTTGTCGGTGCTGTCTCGCTTAAAGGAGCGCGGCCCGATGCGCATTAGCCAGATCGCTCGCGAAGAGGGCATCCGCATGCCCACGGCGTCGAACACGCTTCATCAGCTCGAACGCCGTGAGCTCGTCCAGCGGGTGCGCGATAGCGAGGACCGCCGCGGAGTACGCGTGGAGCTCACCGATATGGGCCTGAGCGAACTGTCTCGCGTCGGTGAGGAGCGTGAGCACTACCTCGCGCAGATGCTGGACTCGTTGAGCGAGGAGGACCTGCAGAAGGCAGAGGACTTTGCCGACGTCATTAACCGTTTGGCACTGAATTACACGCAGGCACCGGAATCGCCAACGGCGGGTTAACAGTTATAAAGTACTGGGTGGACCCTAGGTAAACGTTCATACTCTGAACCAGTTAGAAGAGACCCCACCCAGGCTGATGTCGCACAAGAAGTCCCCCTCCTCTACTCCGTTTATTCACGGAGAGCAGCGCCCTCCGCGCCTGCTGGTCACGTGGCAGCCCGGCGCGGCCGGCAACGAGGCCATCGAGCTGGCAGCCTGGCTCGCTCGTACCGCACCGGTGCGCATTCGGGTCGTTCACACCATCGTGCACCTCTGGCCCCAGAGTCCGCGAGGCAAGCGTCGTCGTAAGTATTCGAAGTGGATGGACGAGCAGAATCGCCACTTCGCAGAATCTGTTCGCCAGGTGCTCACTGAGGCTGGTGTGGATAAGTCGCACTGGGACGATGAGGTTGCGCTCATCCTCGATGGCTCTAGCGAGCACGCGCTACTCACCCAGGCAGCCACAGATTTCAACGCGGACCTGCTCATTGTTGGTTCGCGAGCCGCTACTCCCAAGGGCCGCTTTCTGGCCGGCACCACCACCGACGCGCTACTGCACTCCTCCCCTATTCCACTTGCGCTGGCCCCACGCGCGCCCAAGCTTTCCAAGCGCGGCATCACTCGCGTCAACGTGGCATTCCTGGACGCGCACGACACGGATAACAACGAAAGCCTCGCCTATGGCGCTGAGGCCGCGTACCAGATGCAGGTTCCGTTGCGGCTTGTCGCTTTCTCCCCTACGGGGCTTATCGACGCCAACCTCAGCCATGCACTGACGTCCTCCTCCCCGCTTGCCGACGAATGGCACGAGCAAGCCTTGAGCATGTGCGACCAGGCACGCGATCGCGTGATGGATGACTACCCCGACCTCACCGTGCACATCGAGCTAGCCTCCGGGGCCGGTTGGCAGGGCGCAATCGACTCGCTGAAGTGGAAGAAGGGCGACATCATTAGCCTGGGCTCCTCCACCCAGGGTCACCTCGAGCGCGTATTCCTCGGCTCTACGGCTGCACAATTCCTCCGGCACGTGAGTGTGCCGGTTGTTATTCAGCCGGCCACCCACTTCTAGCGCGCCAGGTTCTAGGCTTAGGCCTATGGCTTCCTCGCAGTTTCGCCCCGAGCATCCCGAGAATGACTTGAGCGAGTCCAGCGATGCGGACTACGCCAACCTGCAGCCGCCGGCGCCACGGACGGTAGACGAGCTGGCCGATCAGGAGGATCCGGTTCGCCATTCGGAGCGCAACCGCCAGTCGACCCGCCAGGCCTGGCAGTACCTCGCGCTTTCCATCATGAGCAGCCTACTGTTTGCCCTCATAGTGGCTCTTATCTTCCGATTCACCCACAGCGGAGAGTGCGACGCGCGCCTAGTCTGCACCCTGGAAGACCAAAGACTGTGGGCGATCATCGCCTCCCTCCCACCCATCGCATTTCTGCTGGGTTCCGGATGGATCATGGTGAGAAAACTCAAGGCCTACCTGCGTTGGCGGTCCTGGATGGCGGTGTTCTGGATCCTGGTTCCGTTCACCATGTGGTTCCTGGTGGTGACTGTCCAGGTGGGACTCTCCCCCACGCTGATGCTCTAGCTAAGCCTGTTCGGCCGCGACCTCAGCGCACACCGTGCCACCGCAGTGAGCGGTCGAGGCGTCGGACGCGCAATCGTCGCAAAGCAGGATCTGGCGACGGCAATCGTCCTCATTGACGCAGTTGTGGAAGGTGTTCGTCGGGGCGTCGCACTGCACGCAGTGCCCGAGCTGGGCAGCGTCCTCCCCGAATTCCATGTGCATACGCCGATCGAATACGTACAGGGAGCCCTCCCACAGGCCCTTGTTGCCGTACTTCTCGCCGTAGCGGACGATGCCCCCGTCGAGTTGGTAGACCTCCTTGAATCCGCGGTTGATCATGAGGCTGGAGAGCACCTCGCAGCGGATTCCTCCGGTGCAGTAGGAGACGACCGGCTTGTCTTTCATCCAGTCGTACTTGCCCGACTCGAGCTCGGTGATGAAGTCGTGGGTGGTGTTGGTCTCAGGCACCACGGCGTTTTTGAACTTGCCGATCTGGGCCTCGAGGGCGTTGCGGCCGTCGAAAAATACGACGTCGTCGCCTCGCTTCTCGACGAGCTCGTGCAGCTCCTCAGGCTTAACGTGCGTGCCGCCGCCGACCACGCCATTCTCATCAACCTTGAGTTCATCGGGAGCCCCGAAGGCAACGATCTCATCGCGCACCTTGACGCTGAGCTTGGGAAAGTCCTCTGCCCCGCCCTCAGACCACTTGAACTCCATTCCCTTGAAGTACTCGCGGGTCTTGCGCACGTAGCGCTTGCACGCGCTCATGGGGCCGCCGACGGTGCCGTTGATGCCGTGCTTGGATACGAGAATGCGCCCGGTCAGCCCGAGCGATTCGCACAGGTCGCGCTGCCAAAGCATGACAGCTCGCGGATCTGCAATCGGCCGGAACTGGTAGTACAGAAGGATTTTGCTCAGTTCACTGTGTGCCACGTGTTCTCAGCTTAGCCCTGGCAGGCAGGGCACCAAAACAGGTTGCGCGCCTCCAGCACGGTGGTGCGCACCTGCTCGCCGCAGACGAAACACGCCTCGCCGGCGCGACGGTAGACGTACACGTCTCCCCCGTGCTGCTGGCCGTGTCGTTCAACTTGCAGCGCCTGGTCCAGGTGCTCGTCGCGCACGGTGTCGATGCGTCCGCGCTCCACCCCGATGTGCATGAGGTAGACCAGGTCCTCCCAGATGGCGCGGAACTGTTCCTGGCTGAGTTGATTGCCCGGAGTCTGCGGGTCAATTCCCTGCCGAAAGAGCACCTCAGCCCGGTAAACATTGCCCACGCCGGCGAACAGTTTTTGGTCCATGAGCAGGGCAGCCACGCGGCGACGCGAGCGGGTCAGTTTCTCGAATAATTGGATTGGAGGAGCGTCGAGAAGCAACGGATCCTCCCCGAGGCGAGCGGTGATGGAGCGGAACTCGGCGGCATCGATGAGCCGGCAGAATTGGGGGCCGCGCAGGTTGGCGGCTTGGGTTTCGGCGGCATCAATGATGCGTAGCCGAATCTGGCCCCAAACATCCTCGATGGGCTCGAAACGCAGCGAACCGATGAGCCCCAGGTGGATGTAGACGATGTTCTCTGGCCCGATCTTCTCGTCGAAGAAGAGGAACAAGTGTTTGCCTCGGGCTTCGGCGCGCAGGAGCTGGTGGCCACTCAGGTGGCGGGCCTCGGCCGAAAAACGTCCCTGCGGGCTGCTGACCTGCACGGGATCACCTGAAAATCGGTCGTTAAAGTCGCGTGCGAGGCGATGGATGACGTGGCCTTCGGGCATGCTCACACTCTAGGTGACGCTGGCGCACACATTGTCGGATGACTCCGGTTTCGACGATGTACGTTGACGTGCTGTGTTGCGCTTGGAGGCAGATGTCGGTTTAGACTGAAAGTCCATGACCAGCGCGATCGGATTCGACCGAGACAAGTACATCCAGCTGCAGTCGCAGCACATCAACGCCCGTCGTGAAGAAATCGGGGGCAAGCTCTACCTGGAAATGGGTGGCAAGCTCTTCGACGACCACCATGCATCCCGCGTCCTGCCCGGCTTCACGCCTGATAACAAGATCGCGATGCTGGAGAACCTCAAGGATGAGCTCGAGATTCTCGTCTGTCTCAATGCTCGTGACCTGCAGCGCGGTAAGGTGCGCGCCGACCTGGGAATCACCTACGACGTGGACGTCCTGCGACTCATCGACGCCTTCCGCGATTCCGGGTTCCTCGTGGAAAACGTGGTGATGACCCACTTCGAGGAGTCCAACCACAAGGCCATCGAGTTCGCCGAGCGCCTGGAGAACCTGGGCCTAAAGGTCTCCCGCCACTTCATCATCGAGGGGTACCCCTCCAACGTGGACAAGATCGTCTCCGACGAGGGCTTCGGCCGTAACGAGCGCGCCATCACCTCGCGAGACCTCGTCGTAGTCACCGCGCCCGGCCCGGGATCCGGCAAGCTGGCCACCTGCCTGAGCCAGGTCTACCAGGACAACCAGGCGGGCGTCGAGGCTGGCTACGCCAAGTTTGAGACCTTCCCGATCTGGAACCTGCCGCTGGAGCACCCGGTCAACCTGGCCTACGAGGCCGCCACGGTGGACCTCAACGACGCGAACATCATCGACCACTTCCACCTGAGCGCGCACGGCGAGTCTGCCGTGAACTACAACCGCGACGTGGATGCATTCCCGCTGCTCAAGGCTCTGCTGAACCGCGCGACCGGCAAGGAGCCCTACCAGTCGCCGACGGATATGGGCGTGAACATGGCCGGTTACTGCATCACCGATGATAAGGTCTGCCGCGAGGCGAGCGTGCAGGAGATCATCCGCCGTTACTACAAGGCCCGCGTGGACGAGCGCAAGGCCGCCACCGACAGTGAGACTCTCTCGCAGCGCGCGGCCGTGGTCATGGCCAAGGCCGGATGCTCGATCGAGGACCGACGCGTGGTCGCCCCGGCGCTCGAGGTGGAAAACAACACCGACGGCCAGCCCGGCGCGGCTCTCGAGCTTCACGACGGCACCATCGTCACCGGCAAGACCTCGGAGCTGCTCGGCTGCTCGGCAGCCGTCTTGCTCAACGCGCTCAAGCACCTGGCGGGCATCGACCACGATGTGCACCTGCTGTCTCCGGAGTCGATCGAGCCGATCCAGACCCTCAAGACGCGCCACCTGGGCTCCCAGAACCCGCGCCTGCACACCGACGAGGTACTCATCGCGCTGTCGGTCTCGGCCTCGCACTCGCAGGATGCCCGCAACGCGTTGGCTCAGCTGAAGAACCTCAGCGGCTGCGATGCTCACACCACCACCATCCTGGGATCGGTGGACGAGGGCATCTTCCGCAACCTGGGCGTTCTGGTGACCTCCGAGCCCAAGTACTGGAAGAAGCGCCTGTACCAGCGCTAACTTTCGCTAGCCTGGGCGGGCATGGCACTCAATGCTCTTGCGTATAGCTCCGCCCAGATCCGCGCCGCCGAAGCGCCACTGCTCGCCGCTCAAACAGAGGCGGACGAGCTCATGCGCTCGGCGGCGTTGGGCATTTCTCTGGTAGCCCGCGACATGCTGCCGCATACCGGTTCGGTGCTGATCCTGGCCGGTCCCGGTGGAAATGGGGGAGACGGGTTGTACGCCGGGGCCGAACTGGCCCGCCAGGGTTATCGCGTGGACGCGCTGCTCTATGCCGACCGAGCCCAAGAGCGCGCGGTGGCTGCCTTCACGGATGCGGGTGGGCAGGTCGTCGACAAGCCAGCCAAGAACTACACCCTTATCATCGACGCCATCTTCGGCCTGGGTGGGCGCACGGACATTGAAGCACTCGATCTGCCCAGTGCTGCGGCCGTGCTCGCGGTCGATGTGCCTTCCGGGGTGGCCGCGGACACCGGCCGGGCGGGGGAGAACGCGCTGGTGGCGGATGTGACGGCAACGATTGGCGGCCTGCGCTATGCCCACGGACTGTATGCCGGGTGTGGTGATGTGGTGGTCATCGATGCCCACTCGGGTGGGCACAGTTTAAGTGCGCAATTGGCAGAAGACACTTCCGAACCCCGGGTGAGCATCGCGCACGCGCGGCGTCGCACGGAGTATTCCTTTGGTGATCATGCCTACGTAGTGGGGACTCAGCCCCCGCTGGTGAGCGAGCCCACACCGCAGGCAGATAAATACAGCGGGGGAGTGGTGGGCATCGCTGCGGGTTCCACGACCTATCCCGGCGCGGCCGTGCTGTGTGCCACGGGCGCTGTGCGCGCGACCTCCTCGATGGTGCGCTACGCCGGCCCGCAGGCCCGAGAGGTGGTCCGCGCACTACCAGAGGTGGTGGCTACCGAGTCCATCGATGCTGCGGGCAGAGTCCAGGCCTGGGTGTATGGGCCCGGGTCAGGAACGACCGAGCCCGCGGATCTGCGCGCGCTGCTGCGCACCGACCTTCCTGTTGTGATCGACGCGGACGGTTTGACCCTGCTGAGTGAGCACACGAGCCTGCGGGAGCTGGTGCGCTCGCGGAGGGCAGCGACGATCCTGACCCCGCACGCCGGGGAGTTCGCCCGCCTCGCCAGCGCATGCGGACTGCCGTCTGCGAAGGACAATCCACTGGACGCTGTGAGTCAGCTTGCCCGCGAGCTGGATTGCGCCGTGCTGCTCAAGGGCCGCGCTAGTGTGATCGCCACCCCGCGTAGCACGGTGGTGGTGGATGCGGGCTCGTCGTGGGCGGCTACGCCTGGCTCGGGGGATGTGCTTTCCGGGATTCTGGGTGCGTTCATCGCTCTGCGGGTGGCGCATGCAGAGCTTGCTAACGTCCCCGCTTCCTGGACGTACGACGCCATCCCCGAGAGCGTGTGCGTCCACGCGGTGGCGGCTTATCTTTCTGCCTGCACACCCTGGGGAGAGGCTCCCACCTCGGCCTCGCGCATAGCGGAGTCCGTGCCGGCGGCCATCGCCTATCTCTCCCGCCGCGACTAAGCCATACCCCCTGGGGGTATAGGATGGGGGCATGAACAGCAGCGAAATACCCGCCGATCTCTCTCGCGTCGAGCTGGGAGTCACCGGCATGACCTGCACGTCGTGCTCTTCGCGGGTGCAGCGAAAGCTAAACAAGCTCGACGGGGTAGAAGCCAGCGTCAATTTCGCCACCGAGACGGCCTCGATCGCTTACGACCCGACGCTCCTGGGAACGCAGGAGCTCATCGCCACCATTCGTGGCGCGGGTTATGACGCCGTGGATCTGCACCAATCCGCTCATGACACAGCCGACCCGCTGGAAGAGGCTCGCGCCGCGGAGGCAGAATCGCTGAAAACGCGTCTGCTTTTGTCGGCCGCGTTAACCGTTCCCATCGTGCTCATTAGCATGGTCCATCCCTGGCATTTTCCCGGCTGGCAGTGGGTCGTCCTGGTGCTCACGCTTCCGGTGTTTATTTACGGCGGCGACCCCTTCCACCGAGCAGCGCTGACCAACCTGCGCCATGGCTCCTTCACCATGGACACCTTGGTCAGCCTGGGTACCACCGTGAGCATGTTGTGGTCACTGTGGATCACTATCAGCGGAAACGTTCACCACGGTGTTTATTACGAATCCGCCGCGGTCGTGATCACCTTCCTTCTCCTCGGACGTTGGTGGGAAGCACGCGCCAAGGGTCGCTCCTCGGCCGCGCTGACGTCGCTCATGCACCTTGGCGCGAAGGAGGCCACGGTGCTCGTAAGCGGCGCGGAGCAAAAAGTTCCTACCTCCGAGCTCTCGGTTGGTGACCGGGTCATCGTGCGCCCAGGGGAAAAGGTCCCAGCTGATGGGGTGGTGCTCGAGGGCACCTCAGCCATCGACGCCTCGATGCTCACCGGGGAGTCCATCCCCGTGGAGGTGGATCCCGGCGCGCATGTCACCGGGGCGACGCTGAACGTTTCAGGTCGTTTGCTGGTACGCGTAACCCGGGTGGGGGAGGACTCCACCCTCGCTCACATCACCGCCCTGGTGACTGCCGCGCAGTCTCGCAAGGCGCCGATCCAGCGCGTGGCCGATCGGGTCTGCCAATACTTTGTGCCTGCCGTGCTGGTGATCGCCGCGCTCACCTTCCTGCTGCACTACACGCTCCTGGGCAACGGGGGAGAACTGGCCTTCACGGCCGCGGTGGCCGTACTGATCATTGCGTGCCCATGTGCCCTGGGCCTAGCCACCCCGATGGCGCTGGTAGTGGGCACGGGACGAGGCGCGCAGTTGGGCATTCTGATCAAGGGCCCTGAGGTGCTGGAGTCCTCCCGGGGAATCGACACGATCGTCCTGGACAAGACCGGCACTCTGACCACCGGCCAGATGCACGTCACCGACGTGACCACCCGCGATTTACCAAACACAACTCGGCGCGAACTCCTCGAGGCTGCCGCTGCGGTAGAGGGCTTCTCCGAGCACCCCATCGCCCGCGCCATCGCCCGCGACCTGGCCACAGATACCCCGCTTCCGCAGGTCACGGACTTCCAGTCCACTGCCGGGCGGGGAGTAGAGGCACACGTCGATAAGCATCGCGTTCGCCTGGCCCAAGCCCCTGCCGACCTCACCGAGCCCACGCTGGCGCAGGCCACCAGCACTGCTCTTTCCCGCGGGGCAACCCCCATCCTGTTGACATGGGACGACCAACCCGCGGCTGTGATCACCGTGGAGGACCAGGTCAAACCCTTGGCACCCACCGCAGTGGCACACCTGCGCCCGATGGGCCTGGAGCCCTGGTTGCTCACCGGTGACAACCCCAGTGCGGCAGCAGCGGTCGCACAGGCCGCAGGCATCGATCCCACGCACGTGCGTGCTCAGGTGCTGCCCGCCGACAAGGAGGCCCACGTTCGCGAGCTGCAGGCTCAAGGGCGCACCGTGGCCATGGTCGGCGATGGCATCAACGACGCCGCAGCGCTGGCCCGCGCGGATCTGGGCATGGCCATGGGCGCGGGCACGGATATTGCGATCGAGGCCTCGGACATCACTCTCATGTCCAGCGATCCCGCCGCGATCGTCGACGCCCTGCGCCTTTCGCGTCGCACCTTAAGCATCATCCGCGGCAACCTGTGGTGGGCCTTCGCCTACAACACAGCCCTCATCCCGGTCGCCGCGCTCGGGCTTCTCGACCCCATGCTCGCCGGCATCGCCATGGCCGGCTCTAGCGTCTTCGTCGTTGCCAACTCTCTGCGACTGCGCCGCTTTGCCCCCGAAGGAGAACTCCAATGACCCACCAGCACGGCTACATCCAGGACAAACAACGCTACCTCGCGCGCCTCAAGCGCATCCAGGGGCAGGTGGGTGGTCTGACCCGCATGATCGAGGAGGACCAGTACTGCATCGATGTGCTCACGCAGATCAGTGCGGTGAATTCAGCGCTGAAGAATGTGGGTTTATTGCTTCTCGACGATCACCTCCGCCACTGCGTCGCAGAAGCCGTCAAAAATTCCGACGAGGAAGCCGAGATCAAGTTCCAGGAAGTCTCCGAGGCCCTGGCGCGGTTTTCCCGGTAGCTAAACGTCACCCTCCCGGCCACACACCACCCCGTCTCGCACCACAAAGTCCCAGCTGATCCCGTTTTTGGTCAGCACCCGAGGCCGCAACTCATCCGGGAGCGCGAAGGACTTATCGGCATAACCCAGCAGGTATTCGTCGAAGGCGGGGAGGTGATACTCCTGCTCTAGTGCCTCCTTGAGCTCGCCGGCGGTGATGTCTTTTTGCCAGGCGGGCACGTACCAATCGTCGTCACGCTCTAACCCCGCCTGGTCCAGGGCCTGACGGCAATCGCGTTGGGTCTGCCCGCTCCACCACGCGAGGTCCTTAACCGAGACCGGGCCGTGGGAATGTGCGAAGCGGCGAGCCATCTCCACGAGGGGCTGCTCCGGCTCACGGTGGCTAACACCCAGGGTGTCTAGGTGAGCAAAGATTTCCGGTTCTACCTGGACGATGTCCCCCGCGCCCCCTAAAGCGCGCACCAGGTGAGGGCCTCGGCCCTGTGCGGTATCGATTCCGGCATCTTCCCACAACGCATAGATCTTCTTCCGCTCTAAGGGCTGGTCATAAAGAGCCGCGTGCAATGCTGCGCGGGCAGTATCCACGTGGGCCGGATCAATCCCCATGCGGGTTCGACGCAACGCGGCGGCGCGCTCAACCCGGGGGTGGCCCAAGCGCATGAGCCAGCGGGCGTCGTCGGCAGCGACTAAATGCAAGGTTCCGCGCTGCGGCCAACACCGCACCACGGCAGAGAAGTCCTCCTGGCCCCGCAGCTTGAGCGCGCGCTGCCCGGCGGCTGCGTTTTGCCCCTGAGTGCACAACATCCAGTGCACCGCATCGACCTGTAAGTCGGGCGCGGCGGCACTGGGGGAGAGGCGCTGGGCGATGAGCCGGCGGGCACGGAGTTCGGCAAGATCCATGCCCGCCCATCGTAGGGGCTTTAGGCAGAGACCAGGTGAGAGTCTGACTGGCGCACCACGCCGTCGGACACCTCGGCGACGGTGTCGAACTCGCTGAGCAGCGTGCGGTCGTGGGTGACCACGGCGCAGGCCACGTTCATCTCGGTGACCAACTCACGCAGCAGGGCGATGACCGCGCGGGACGAGGCACCGTCGAGGGCGGAGGTCGGCTCGTCGGCCAGCAGCAACTCGGGCGAGCCCATCAGTGCGCGGGCCACGCCCACGCGCTGGCGCTGACCACCGGAGAGCTGGGAGATTCGGCGATCACCCATGTTGCCCAGTCCCACGCGCTCCAGCAGCTCGTCGGCGCGCCCGGCGCGCTCGCGCAACTTCTTGCCACGCAGGCCACGGATGTGGTCGGTCATAAGCAGCTGATCGCGCACCTTCAAAGAGCTGATCAGGCCGGGGTTCTGGAAGATGATGCCGATGTGGTCACGACGAATGGCCGTGCGCTCCTTGTCGTCCTTGCCGTCGATGCGGTGGCCGGCGACGTCGACAAGCCCGGAGTTAGGAACCGTAAGGCCAGCGGAAACGGCGAGCAGCGTGGACTTGCCGGAGCCGGACTCGCCGACGATGGCGCCCATCTGGCCGGCCTGGACGGAGAACGAGGCGTTGTCGAGGGCGGTGACGGTGGAATCGCCATCGGGGTAGATAACGGTGGCGTCGGTAACTGTCAGAGACATGTGCTTGTTACTCCTTAATTACGCTGCGTTGAGCGCGGTCAGCGGGTTGATCTTGGTCACGCGACGGGTGGAGATCAGGGCACCGAGGATGCCCAGGACAAACACCCCGAGGGCGGGTAGAAGGACGGTGGAGGCGTCGAGCTGGAAGGGCACACCCTTCTGAGCCAGCAGGCCCAGGCCGGCGCCGATGAGGGCACCCAGGCCGGCACCGACGGCCAGGATGACAGCGGCCTGGCCCAGAGCATCCTTGAACAGGTAACTCGGGGAGGCGCCGAGTGCGCGCAGAACGGCCAGGTCACGAGTGCGCTGGATGGTCCAGACGGTGAGGAAGCTGATGGTTACCAGAGCGCTGATGGCATAGAGGAAGACCTGGATGAGGGAGAGCGAACCCTGCTCGGACTTGTAGGCGGGCAGTGCGTTGAAGGTTTCCTTGACCGTCATCGCGTCAGTTCCGTCCACGGTCTTGGTTGCCGGATTGCCGTCGATCATGACGGCGGTGCCCACCATGCCCGGCTCAACGTGGGCGATCTTGGTCCAGGAGTCAGTGGAGGTCCAAATGACGGGGGAGTGGGAGTAGTACTCGTCCGAGGTGGTCGCGGAGACCTTCAGCGGAACCCCACCCAGGGAAACCTCAGTGCCCGTTTCAACGGGCAGGGACTCGGAGGCGATAACTCCCGTCTCGGGGATTTTTTCCTCGCTGCCCGGGATGGTCGTGCCAGCCGGCAGGCTCAAAACGGCAACCGAGCTGGTGCCGTCCTCGGTAGTCATCGAGGTCTGGCTAGAGCCGAAGGGAACGGCGCTGTCCACTCCCTCGGTAGCAGCCCAGGCATCAACCTGCTCGGAGGTGACGCGCGAGGACGTAAAGGAGTGCTCCCCGTTGTCGTTAACGAGGGCGAAGTAATCCGGGTTCAGGGCCTCAAGCGCCGACGTGTTCTGCTTACCCAGGCCCCCGGTAAGTCCGGAGAGCATAACGACGAGCAGGGTAATCAAGCCGACGACGGCGGCGACGAGGCTGAAGCGGCCGCGGGCGAAGGTGATGTCACGTAGTGCTAAGAACATGGTTACTAGATTCCTCGGTTTCTGGGCTTCTCCCATCGCCTCAGCGGGTGAAACTGCGATCAACCGATCGGTTGACTGATGCTCGACCGCATAGTGATTAGGCTGGGCACACATGCGGAATACCACTGCCGGATTGCCCCGCCTCCTGCGCAGCATGCGTATCAGCGTGCACGTGCTCTTTGCCCTGCTCATCGTGGTGGGCATGAGCGTGTCCACGATCTCCGGGAGTCTGGGATGGGTGGCCTGCGTAGAAGCTGCGGTGCTCTCGGCGTGGTACTTGGTGGGCACGGTTCGCCACAACCGGAACACCGATATCTCCGGAGCCCTGCCGTGGGTGTGGTTGCTTGTGCTGCTGGGCTTGTGGGCGCATCTGATCATCCAGGCCGCCGAATTTGTCTGGCTGCTCTTTCCTCTGGTCTTTGTGATTATGCACGTAGCCCGCGGCTGGCGCGGGGCGCTGATTACCGGCTTCGCGTGGCTAGCCGCCGTGGTGTTGCCCGTGGTCAGCGGCCAGTGGCCCCTCGCCTTTGGCAGCACGTTCGGACCCGGAGTGGGCAGTGCTGCTGCGGTCGTGGGTTTCTTGTTTTATCAGGCGCTGCGTGACGACGCCGCTCACCAGCGGGCAGTGGCCGACAAGCTCAGAGAAACTCAGGCCACCCTGGCGGAAACAGAACGGCGCGCAGGTCGCCTGGCAGAGCGCGAGCACCTGGCCCGGGAGATCCACGACACCCTCGCTCAGGGTTTGAGCTCGATCGTGCTGCTGACCCGCGCAGCGGATAAGTCACTGGCTGCCGAGGACCTGGCCAAGGCGCGCAACCAGGTGGCTGCCATCGCCGATGCTGCCGGCGAGAACCTCGCCGAGGCACGTCGTTTCGTGGCCGGGTTGACCTCGCCGGCGCTGGTGGACTCTGTGCCTGACGCGCTGCGCGCGCTAGCTGATTCCCACAACAAGCGCCTCAAAGCACTAGGCAGCTCAACAGTTGTACAGCTGTACATATCTGGCGAGGAGAACCCTGCCCCCGACTCCGAAGCAGCCGGTGCCACCTTGCGTGTTGTCCAGGAGGCTACCGGGAATGCCTTGAAACACGCTAACCCCACCCAGGTGGTCATCTCCTACACCCTGTGGCCCGACGCCATCACTGTGGACATCGTCGACGACGGTCACGGGTTCGACCCCCAGGCCGTGGTGACCAAGCAGGACTCTGGGTACGGGCTCAATGGCCTACGTCGCCGCATTGACGAGCTGGGCGGTACCTTGAGCATTGAGTCCTCGCCCACCGGCACTGCCATTGCCGCCCGAATCCCCAAGGAGTCCTGATGATCTCTGTCATGCTGATCGATGACCACCCGGTTGTTCGCGCCGGCCTGCGCGCCATCCTGGATTCCTTCGAGGACATCACGGTGACCGCCGAGGGCTCCAGCGGGGCAGCAGTGGATGATCTGCCCGCGGACATCGATGTGGTGATCACCGACCTGCAGATGCCCGGGGTTGGCGGGGTAGAGGCAACCCGCCGTTTGGCTGCCGCCGGCGGACCGCCCGTGCTGGTGCTGACCACCTTTGATACCCAAGCCGATGTGGTCGCTGCCCTAGAGGCTGGTGCGCTGGGTTACCTGCTCAAGGATGCTCCGGAGGAGCAGCTTCACGACGCCGTGGTGGCCACCGCTCGCGGGCAACGCACGCTGGCACCAGGGGTGGCGGCAACGTTGGCCGAGCGATTGACCCGCCCCCGCGAGGCCCTGAGCGGCCGCGAGATCGAGATTCTGCAGGCTCTGGCCTCGGGCGCGTCGAACCGAGAATTGGCCAAGCAGCTCTTCATCTCCGAGGCCACCGTGAAGACCCACCTGATTCACGTGTATCAGAAGCTCGGAGTGGATAACCGCACGGCAGCTGTGTCGGAAGCCCGCCGGCGCAAGCTCATCTCAAGCTGAGGTACAGGGTTACTGGTCACAAACTGGCCACAGTTGTGTAAAGCCTGTTCCTTTCAACGCGCAGAGGTCTAGGCTGTATCTTTATGACCCGTCAACTTAGGCATTCACTGGGCGCGATCGCCCTCCTATTAGCAGCGTGCCTCGTCTTCACCACCGTGGGGATCGTGCCAGTTGCCGCGTTCATCGTCGCCCTGTTCACCCTCACTGGAGTAGGGGTGGTGCTCTGGATCAGAGACATCTACCTCAGCGAGCAAAGCGAGCGCGCTCACTTTGACCGGCTGCGCCACAAGCTCCCCTAGACCAGCTTTTGGTACAGGTGTCCAAACTTTTCTAACGCCCGGTCCATAAAACCGCGGGCCTCCTCCCGGGGCTCCACGGCCTCGCCGTGCGGGGCAGGGTGACGCTCGCCGTCCGGGTCTATTACGTCCAGCGCTATGAGCGCCGTGCCTCGCAGCGTCGCCCGCTTCATGTTGATGGGAACGATCGGGGTAGCTAGGGCGTCGGCAAGCGAGACGAGCCATGCCGGGTGGTCCGTGGTCACCCGGCCCGAAGCCACCACCCGGCGCGGGGTGGCCCCCGATCGCAGCAGCTCATCCCAGATCCGCCGATAGCTAAGGCTGAGCGCCTCGATCACGCTGCGCCATAGGTCAACGGGCTTGGTTGCCGCGGTGATGCCGGTGATCGCGGCCTGAGCGCTACTGGCCCAGCCCGTTGCCCGCTCACCGGAGAAGAACGGCAGGGAGCTCGGGGTGTTCTCGTTGGGCAGAGCGCGCAGCTGTTCTTCGAGTTCAGCGGCCTCCACCGGGGCAATGGTGTTTTCGAGCCAGGTGATGGCACGCCCGACGTCGTTAAGCGCGCCCCCTAGAATCCACTGCCGAGCCGAGAGCCGGTAGCACCACAGGCCCGCGGGGATGGTCTCCGGGCAGCGCGGCAGGATCACGCGCATGGCGCCAGAGGTCGCAGCGGCCACCGCGACGGTGTGAGCGTCTGTGGCTCCGGGCCCCACGTTTGAGGACCAACCATCCGGGATGGCCGGGAACCAGGGGATGCCCGCGAGGTCGGCAACAGCCTCGGTGGGGTAGAGGGGTTGGTCAGGTTCAACGATGGGCGCGATCACATCAGCGCTGGTGCCCGTCTCCCGAAGAATCTCGTGGTCCAACTCGCCGGTGCGCGCATCGATGATCCCCGCCCATGCAGCGGAGGACGTAGCTAGGCCCTCGAGCCCGGCGAGTTGCTGGTACACGTACTCGCCGACCGTGAACACCCGGTGCGCCTTGCCCATGATGTCCGGGTGCTGCTCGTTGAGCCAGGCCAGCCGGGCCGGGTGGTAAGAGGTGTGCAGGCGCACGCCGGTGCGGGACTGGTAGGCCTGCTCGTCGATGCGGGCGCGCAGACGCTCAACGTGCTTGGCTGAGCGTGAGTCGGCGTAGGTCATCAACGGAGTCAGCGGACGGTAGCCCTCATCCACCACCACCAGCGAGGACGCGAAGGAATCCATGGCCACCGCGGCAATCTCCAGGCTCTTGTCCTGGGCAAACTCCGCGATCTTCTCTATGACCTCGCGACATTCCCGCACCACCTGATCAGCATCCATCGTGGATGCACCATGCTCGTCGGTGGTGAACTCGTGGGCAATGCGCTGCTTCGATCCCTTGATGGGGCGACCGCAGGCGGAGTACAACCCGCCGCGCGAGGCCGTCGACCCCACGTCCACACCCAGGACGAATGGTGCGCGTGCCTCGTCGAGGGGGACGGACAGCGTCGGAATCTTCGGGGAAGCAGGCATGTGTAAGGCACCTTGGCAAGTTGGTCGTACTTTTAGGGGCAGTGTAGCGCGAGCGCTTCGCCCCCGGCGCGACTACCCATCCAGCGCGATGAGCCCCACTTCCAGCAGAGCGAGTACTCCGATGGCCACCGACATCGCCGCCACGCTCAACACCTTGGGCTCCACGACTTCCTGGTCCAGTCCGCGCGCGGTGGACACGTAGCGACGCCGCTGCCCTAGAACGATTGCGCTTGAGGTCACTGCGATGAGCACGACGAGTAGCCAGATCACCCCAGGGTATTCGCGTGCAAAACGCACATACGTCAGCGACAACACAAGCAGCGCGAGCAGCGTGCGCGTCCAGCTCAGCGCAGTGCGCTCGGGCTGCAGACCGGGATCTCCGTGAGTCACCGCAGAATCCCCATCAGCACCACCACCGCACCAATTCCGCATGCCACCACCAGCACCGGCACGATGCCCGGAACCGGTAGTGGCCGGCCATCGCGCATGGCCCGCTCGACGCGCACCCAGCGCACCGCGGCACCCAGGGAGATGAGTGCTGCCACGACGGCGATCGCGATGGCTCCGAGCTTCTGGGTGTGGGCGCTTAACGACGGTATGTCGACAGCCTCTAGCGCCACCGCCCCAGCAAGAAACGCCAGGGCAGTGCGTATCCAGGCCAGGAAGGTGCGTTCGTTTGCGAGTGTGAATCGCGGGTCTGGCTCTTCACCCTGTGGGAAAACGGTGCGCTGAAGACGAGAACGATCGTGCGCCATGACCCACACTCTATACAGTGGACACTATGTCTACTCTCTTGCTGGATAGCACTCTCGAACTGGTAAACACCCGCGAAGAGTTCGCCGGTGAAGGGGACTGCCTGGTAGAGGTGTCCCATTCCTCCCTGAACTTCAAAGACGCGAAGGTCATGCGTGGCGACAAAGACGTTGTGCGCACCCGGCCATTGGTGCCGGGTATCGACGTGGTGGGGACCCACGAGGGCCAGCTGGTCACCATTAATGGTCATGGCCTCGGCGAGTTCCGCCACGGCGGATACACCGAGCAGGTTCGCGTGAATGCCGATCAGATTATTCCCGTTCCTGAGCGCTTCAGCGCCCAGCAGGCCGCAGCGATCGGAACTGCCGGTTACACCGCGGCCTTGTCGGTGGTGGAGATCGCCGAGCACTACGCGGACCCAGCTTCTGCCGGTCCCGTGCTGGTCACGGGAGCAACTGGGGGAGTGGGCTCGGTGGCTACCCACCTGCTTTCGCAGCTTGGTTTCGAGGTCCACGCACTGACCGGTCGTGCCGCGGAGCACGGGGAGTGGCTGCGTGGCTTGGGCGCAGCCGAGATCGTGGACCGGGCCGAATTCGCGGAGGCCGGCAAGCCCCTGGCCAAGGGCACCTACGCCGCAGTACTCGACGCGGTGGGATCGACTGTGTTGGCCAACGCTTTGGCCCGCGTGCGTTATGGCGGAATCGCCACTGCCTGCGGGTTGGCTGGTGGGGCTGATCTGCCCGCCACCGTATTGCCCTTCATCCTGCGCGGTGTGCGCTTGGTTGGCATCGACTCGGTGCAGGCTCCGCGCGAGCAACGCTTGAAGGCGTGGTCGCTGCTGAGCGACACCATCGACCTGCAGGTCCTCGACGGACTCACCGAGGTCGTTCCGCTTGCTCAGGCCCCAAAGGTGGGCGCTGAGTTGCTGGCGGGCCAGCGCCGCGGGCGCACCGTCATCGACGTGCGCGCTTAGGCGATCTGCCTGGTGGTTACTTGACCACCAGGTTGACCATGCGGCCCGGAACGTAGATCTTCTTCACCACGTTCTTGCCCTCGATAAGGGAGGCCACCTTCGCATCAGCCAGGGCCGCCTCCAGCACAGCATCCTGCTCGGCCTCGGCGGGCACCATGATGCGGGCCTTGACCTTGCCATTGATCTGGACTGGCAGCTCGACCTCGTCGTCGACCAGGTAGGACTCGTCGAACTCTGGGAAATCCACGAAGGTGATGGTGCCTTCGTGGCCCAGGCGCGACCACAGCTCCTCACCCAGGTGCGGTGCGAGCGGGGCCACCATGATCACCAGTGGTTCCACGGCAGCGCGCGGGGTGGCGGAATCCGCGAAGGTCTTGGTCAGGTAGTTGACGTACTCGATGAGCTTGGCCACCACGGTGTTCAGGCGCAGCTCTGCGTAGTCCTCGCGCACGCCCGCGATGGTGCGGTGCAGCTGCTTGAGAGTGTCGTCGTCCCGCGCCGCATCACTGAGGTTGACCTCGCCGGTGGATTCATCGACGGCAAGGCGCCACAGGCGCTGCAGGAAGCGGTGGGATCCCACCACGTCCTTGGTAGCCCAGGGGCGCGAGGTGTCCAGCGGCCCCATGGCCATCTCGTAGACGCGCAGGGTGTCGGCACCGAACTCGGCAACCACATCATCGGGAGCGACGGCGTTCTTGAGCGACTTGCCCATCTTGCCGTACTCCTGGTTGACCTTTTCACCCTGGTAGAAGAACTCACCGTCGATCTCCTCCACGTCCTCGGCCGGCACGTACATGCCGCGGGCATCGGTGTAGGCGTAGGCCTGGATGTAACCCTGGTTGTACAGGCGTCGGTACGGCTCGGACGAGGTCACATGGCCCAGGTCGAAGAGCACCTTGTGCCAGAAACGCGCGTAGAGCAGGTGCAGCACAGCGTGCTCCACACCGCCGACGTAGAGGTCCACGCCGCCGCAGTCGTTCTCGTCGCGCGGGCCAGTCCAGTAGGCCTCATTCTCCAGATCGACGAACTTCTCGTCGTTGGTCGGGTCGACGTAACGCAGTTGGTACCAGGAAGAGCCGGCCCACTGGGGCATGACATTCGCGTCTCGACGGTACTTCTTCAGCCCATCGCCCAGATCGAGCTCGACGTTGATCCACTCGCTGACCTTGGCCAGCGGCGGCTGGGGCTCGGAGTCGGCATCATCCGGATCGAAAGAGACAGGCTTGTAGTCGTCGACCTCCGGAAGCTGCACCGGCAGCATGTCTTCGGGCAGGGCGTGGGCGTGGCCGTCCTCGTCGTACACGATGGGGAAGGGCTCACCCCAGTAGCGCTGGCGGGCGAACAGCCAGTCGCGCAGCTTGTACTGAATCTTCTCGGCGCCGTTGCCGCTGGACTGCAACCACGCGATCATGGCGTCGATGGCCTCTTGCTTGCCCATGCCGTTGAGGTCCACGTCCTCGCTGGCGGAGTTAATGTGCGGGGCGTCGCCGGTAAAGGCTTCCTCGCTCACATCTCCGTCGAGCACCGGGGTGATGGTGATGCCGAAGGCCTGGGCGAACTCGTAGTCGCGCTCGTCGTGGGCAGGAACGGCCATGACCGCACCCGTGCCGTAGCCGGCCAGGACGTAGTCGGCCGCGAAGACCGGGACCTGGTCTCCGTTGACCGGGTTGGTGGCGTACGCACCCAGGAACACACCAGTCTTGTCCTTGTTCTCCTGGCGCTCCACATCGCTCTTGGCGGCGATGTCGCGGCGGTACTGAGCCAGGGCCTCCGTGGGGGAGGCGGAGCCGTAGGTCCAGCGCTGGTCGACCTCAGAGTCGTAGGGCTGGTCGGAGACTAGGGCATCGGCCAGCTCGGATTCAGGAGCAACAGCCATGAAGGTTGCGCCAAACAGCGTGTCGGCGCGAGTGGTAAACACTGTCACGTCCACGTCGGTAGCCTTGAACACCACCTCAGCACCGCGGGATCGCCCGATCCAGTTGCGCTGCATGGTCTTGACCTTGTCGGGCCATTCCAGGTTGTCCAAGTCGTCGTTAAGCCGGTCGGCGTATGCCGTAATCCGCATCATCCATTGCGAGAGCTTCTTGCGGAACACCGGGAAGTTGCCGCGCTCGGAACGTCCGTCCGCGGTGACCTCCTCGTTGGCCAGGACGGTTCCCAGGCCGGGGCACCAATTGACCATGGAGTTGGACAGGTAGACCAGGCGGAACTCGTCAATCGCGGCAGCCTGCTCAGCGGTGCTGAGGGAGGAGTAGTCCTTGCCGTCCTTGGTCGTGCGGGCTCCGGACTCTAGCTCGGAGATGAGCTCGGAGATCGGGCGGGCGCGCTGCTGATCCTCGTCGAACCAGGAGTTGTAGATCTGCAGGAAGATCCACTGCGTCCACCGGTAGAAGTCCTCGTCGGTGGTGGCAAAGGACCGGCGCTCGTCATGGCCCAGCCCGAGCGAGGAGAGCTGGTGGCGCATGTTGTCGATGTTCTTCATCGTGGTCGTGCGCGGGTGGGTGCCAGTTTGGATGGCGAACTGTTCTGCCGGCAGACCAAACGCGTCGTAACCCATGGTGTGCAGAACGTTCTTGCCCAGCATGCGGTTGTAGCGGGCGTACACGTCCGTAGCGATGTAGCTGAGCGGGTGACCCACGTGCAGTCCCACGCCAGAGGGGTAGGGGAACATGTCCTGCACAAAGAGCTTGTCCTTGGGCAGGGGAGCGTCCGTGGCTAAGTCCCCCACCGGGTTGGGGGTGTGGAACGTGCCGTGCTCGCGCCAGTAGCCATTCCACTTGCCCTCGATCTCGCGGGCTAGATCTGCGTTATAGCGATGGGTCGTGTTCTCGCTCGGATTCGTCATAAGGCCATAGTCTAGTTTGTCCTAGCCACGCGTGGCCCACGGTATCCACAGGTAGCGCGCGAAGCTCGTCGAAAAGCCTTGGAGTGTGAAAAACCTCCCGCGACCGTCACCCGATCGCAGGAGGTTTCACGTGAAACATTGCCGCCTAGACGGTGGTCGCGCGCGAGCTCCCACCCTTAGCCTCCGCAGCATCCGCAGGCGCTTGCGCGCCTTCGTCCTTGCCGGAGAACTTATCCACTAGCAGGGCAATCGCGCCGTCACCCGCCACGTTCGCAGCGGTGCCGAAGGAGTCGATCGCGATGTACGCGGCGATCATCAGCGCCACCATGCCCTCGTCGAAACCAAGCATGCTTTGCAGCAGAGCAGCAGCAGCCATGATTGCTCCACCCGGCACACCCGGGGCGGCAATCATGGTGATGCCCAGCATGAGGATGAACCCGATCGCCAGCCCCAGCGATACATTAAGGCCGCTCATGTACACGATGGCGAACGCGAAGAGGATGATCTTGATCATCGAACCGGAAAGGTGGATCGTCGCACACAACGGAACCGTGAACCCGGCGACGTTCTCGCGCACACCGTTGTTGATGGTCGCCCGCATGCTGATGGGGATGGTGGCGGCAGAAGAGGAGGTTCCCAGCGCGGTGAAGTAGGCCGGCAGCATGTTCTTCAACGCCACGAAGGGGTTGCGACCCACGATCGCACCCGTAATCACGTATTGGATCACCAGGTACAGGAGTGTCAATACGACAGCGAGAACCAGGACCTTGCCAAAGCTCAGCATGGTGGTTTTGAGGTTGCCGTTCATTCCCAGGTCGAGGAACATGCCAAAGATAAACAGCGGCAAGAGGGGAACGATGAGCTTCTCGATCACCTTCATGATCACACCCTCCAGCTCCCGGGCAGCCTCATACAGCACATCCGACTTCACCGCGGTCATGGCCACACCCAGCGTAAACGCCAGCAACAGGGCAGAAATGATCTCAAACGGCGGGGTCATTTCGACCTCAAAGTACGGTGTCAACGCTCCGGCCGAGACGTCTTCTACCTGCTCCACGGTATTGGTCGAGCCGAGCAGGGTGGGGTAGAGGCCACGCGCTGTGGCGTAGGCAATCGCGCCAGCCACGATGGTGGAACCATAAGAGAGTGCGGTGGTCATGCCCAGCCACTTGCCGGCTCCGCGCCCCAGCCCGGCGATGGCCGGGGTAATAAGGGCGAAGATCAGCACAGGGACAAAGAAGCTGAGGAAATTCCCGAACAGCCCATTAAAAGTGGCAAACACTCGGGCCAACGGCTCCGGGAAGATGAAACTGCACACCACGCCCAAGATGATCGCCAGGATCACCCGTGCCAGCAGCGAGCTCAAAATCTTCTTAGCGGCCATAGGCAGCACTCTTTTCTCAGTGGGCGACAAATTCTTGCAGATCAATATATCTGCCGTGCTACCTACTGAGATAAAAACGCCGAAGGCCCCAGCACCGTATTTGGTGTGAGGCCTGCGGGAGGAAAGCCAGCGCCTAAGGCGCGTTCGCTCTAGCTCGCCTTAGCTCTCTGACTCCGCTTCTCGACGCCGCTTTGCAGCCAGAATGAGCAGCCCACCGACAGTCATCGCCAGCAGCGAGCCGCCAACGATCACCATCAGATCGTCCACACCGGTGTTTGCCAGCGCGCCGCCCGGCTTAGAGCCCGGCTGCTGACCAGTCGACTTCGGAGAACTCGGCGCCGGCGTCGTCACCGACTGACCCTGACCATTACCCGGTGCAGAGTTACCAGCACCATTGCCCGGAGCCTGGCTGTTACCCAGAGCCTGGTTAGCACCAGGTGCCTGGGAAGGCTGGCCAGTGGTCTGGCCTCCCTGGTTGCCAGCGTCGTTGCCACCAGGCTGCGCCCCGTTGTTAGTACCCGGGGTGGAGGCACCGTTGTTCGAGCCAGCGTTGTTGTTAGTGCTGGAGCCAGCGTTCGGATTCTCCGAGGAACCCTGGGAACCCAGGATCGCTCCCAAGCCCAGACCGCCCAGCAGAGCACCGATCAGACCAGCGCCATTGGAGCTGCCAGCGTTGTGACCCGTGTTGGAAGTGTCGCCAACCGTGATCGTGAATTTCTCGGTCGAGACTGGCTTACCGTCAACAGTTGCCGTGAGCGTGACCGGGTAGGAGCCCGGTACCAGCGGGGTACCAGAGATAGCTCCCGTGACCGGATCGAAGTTCACACCAGCCGGCAGGCCGGTAACGCGAATTTCAGCCTTGGGGTCACTCGTGGTGACCGTTATCGGCGTGATCGATTCACCCTCATCCACCGTCACATCACCGATTGGCGTAATAGTCGCGGTGGTGCCGTCCCCGTTATCAGTGACAGTGACATCAACGGTGTCGACAGCCTGACCGTCCTTGTCCTTGACCGTCACCTTGATAACGTCACCAGGCTTAGCATCCGGGTCTACCTGGACGCTAATGGCTCCGTCTTCGCCGAGCGTTGCCGCACCCGGACCAGACACATCGACGGACTCACCACCAGCCAGAGCGCCAGCGATGATCGGAACAGCAATCACTCCACCAATTGCAGCGGTTGCGACGTCGCCCCAGTTCAGGCCCGTTCCAGAGTTCGTCTTTTCGACGTTGATCTCAATCGTGTCGATCACATCACCGTTCTTGTCCTTAACCGTCACCTTAATGACGTCGCCCGGTTTGGCATCCGCACCCGGCGTCACCGTAATCGTGCCATCCGGAGCAACGGTGGCAGTGCCCGGACCAGATACATCCAACACTGGGGTGCCGTTTACGGCGCCACTCACCACCGGGATGTCGACCTTGCTACCTGGCCGGACCGTAGCGGACGTTGCCCAGTTGGCATCAGTTACCGGAGTACTCGGTTTGGAACCTGCATCCTTCGGATCCGTACCAGCAACCGCCTCCTCAGCATCCTTGACGCCATCGTTGTCATCATCAGCATCGACAACATCCGG
>NZ_VDHJ01000016.1 GCF_006334925.1 Corynebacterium tapiri
ACTGCTTGACGCTTTTCTTCGGGTGTGAACATGATTGCCTCCTTGTTGCAGGGTGACTCACAACAAGGCTGGCACTACGGGTCACGCAAACATTTGCATTCAGCCACCACACCCGCCCCCAGCAACCCAGCCCACACCCAACCCAACCCCGAGAAACGCCCCCACGCAAAACCCGGGACTTCCCCCATAGACGCAGTTCAGCACCAAAGTTAAAATCGCAAACATGAGCACACCGTTCGATCCCCGAAACCTCCGCCTCAGCGACAACGACCGCGCAAACGCTATGAATACGTTGGGGCGGGCATTCGCGGACGGACGCCTTAGCATGACCGAGTACGACGAACGTTGCCAGCAGATCGGCGCTGCTCAGTACCGTGCTGACCTGGATCCGTTGTTCGCTGATATCCCGTTCGTCACGCCGCAGCCAGCAAACAACGAGGTCGCGGTGTACACCCGCGGGCAGGTGGAAAAGGCTTATCGCTCTTCGCGCAACGTTCGCGCCGGCATCTTGGGAGTCGCCACGATGGTGTGGATCCCCGTCTCGGCCGGGCTCGCGAATTTCCATGAATTTTTCTCGTTGTCCATCTTCCTCCTCCCCGCCCTCTGGTTCGTCCTCTACGTGCTCAAGCCGGGACCGCAAGAGTGGTACGCGCCGAAGCCGGCCAAGGTGGAGCGTGAGCGCATGCGCGAGATCCGCATGGCCTCTGCTGCGTATCACGCGGAATTGCAGGCCCAGCACACCACAGAGCTCATGCAGAAGCGTATGCAGCGCAAGCAGCTCGCCAGCGAGCTGCAAATGGATGCCATGCAATTCGCGCGCAAGTCTTTCGATCGCTTTAAGTAGCTACCCTTAACCCCGGAAGTAGTGGCACGATAGTGCACTATGACCGAGAACGAGCCCCAACCCGAGCCAACGATGCCGAAGCGCCGTCCGCTTCGCACATTCGACCAATCCAACAAGCTCAAAAACGTTTTCTACGACTTGCGCGGTCCGCTGGCCGTGGAGGCGGAACGGATGGAGGCGGATGGGCACGCGATCTTGAAGCTGAACACGGGTAATCCCGCGATCTTCGGCTTCGATGCGCCGGACGTGATCATGCGTGACATGATCGCCAATTTGCCCATGTCCCAGGGGTATTCCACCTCGAAGGGCATTTTGCCGGCTCGGCGTGCGGTGGTTACTCGGTACGAGATGATCGATGACTTCCCGCATTTCGATGTGGGAGATGTGTACTTGGGTAACGGCGTCTCTGAGTTGATCTCCATGACGACGCAGGCGTTGCTTAACGACGGCGACGAGATCCTCATCCCCATGCCCGACTACCCGCTGTGGACCGCGGCGACCACCTTGGCCGGTGGTACTCCGGTGCACTACGTGTGTGACGAGGAAGATGGGTGGAACCCGTCGATCGAGGACATTCGTTCCAAGGTGAACAAGAACACCAAGGCGATCGTCGTTATCAACCCGAATAACCCCACGGGTGCGGTTTACTCCCGCAAGACGCTGGAGGATATCGCTCAGGTCGCTCGCGAGAACGGTCTCATGATCCTGGCGGATGAGATCTACGACCGGATTCTTTACGACGGCGCCCAGCACATCTCTATGGCAGAGGTCGCCCCGGACGTGGTCACGTTGACCTTCAACGGTCTGTCCAAGGCTTACCGTGTCGCAGGCTACCGAGCTGGCTGGTTGGTTATCACGGGCCCGAAGCAGCTGGCGTCCGGCTTCATCGAGGGCCTCGACTTGCTGGCCGGCACCCGCCTGTGCGCGAACGTGCCGGGGCAGCACGCGATCCAGGTTGCCTTGGGTGGGCGTCAGTCCATCTACGGCCTGACTGGTGAGGGCGGGCGCCTGCTCAAGCAGCGCAACATCGCCTACGAGAAGCTCTCGCAGATTCCTGGAGTCAGCGTGGTCAAGCCTATGGGTGCGCTCTATGCCTTCCCCAAGCTCGACCCGAATGTGTACGAGATTCACGATGACACCCAGCTGATGCTAGACCTGCTGCGCGCGGAAAAGATCCTCATGGTGCAGGGAACTGGGTTTAATATGCCAGATAAGCAGCACTTCCGTGTGGTCACCCTTCCGTGGGCGTCTCAGTTGGAAAACGCCATTGAGCGCCTGGGCAACTTCTTAGCGAGCTATCACCAGTAATCATGGGACGTCATTCCTCACGCGGCTCGACCGCGTACAACAACAGCCCGAACACCCACATTTATCGGCGAATCCTCCTCGGCTTCTTAGTGGTCGCGGGCATCGCCACCCTGCTCGGCCTGGTCTTGACCTGGCCGAGCGATGATCCGGTGAAGACAAGTCCGGAGTTTGAAAACACCTACGCGTCGTCGCAAAGCAAAACCACTGCCACCGTCACCGCGATCGAACCTGGTGAGTGCGGCCCGCAGTGTTACGACGCCAAGATCGAGATCACCGACGGGTCGCACAAGGGAGCGACCAGCACCCTGCATCACTACGGGGTCAAGGGCGAGGCTGAGCTGGAGCAAGGCGACAAGATCCGCGTGGTCGAGGGGCCGCCTGCCCCGCCGACCTCGGGTATGACTGGCCAGGTGGGCGAGCCTACGTGGGTATTCGCGGACTTCCAGCGCACGGTCCCGCTGTCCGTGTGGAGTGCAGTGATCGTGGTCTTCGTGCTCGCCCTGGGTGCGCTGCGCGGTCTGCGCTCTCTGATCGGCTTGGTGCTGTCCATGGCCGTGGTAGCTATCTACTTGCTGCCGGGTCTGCTGCGCGGCGGCGACCCGATGACGCTGGCGGTGCTGACCGGATCGTTCATCCTTTTTGCCGTGGTCTTTCTGGTGCACGGCTGGAACTGGAAGGCGGCGTCGGCGTTGGGCGGAACGCTGGTGGCGCTGGGGATCACTACGTGGCTGGCCAAGGTGGCCATCAATACCGTCCAGCTGCAGGGGCTGGGCAACGAGGACAACCTCAAGCTGGCGCTCTACCTGCCGGACATTTCGCTCGAGGGCCTCATGCTGTGCGGGTTCGTGATCGGCGCGCTGGGCGCGCTCAATGACGTCACCATTGCTCAGGCTTCCGCGGTCAACGAGCTCGCGCTGCTGGAGCCCACCGCCTCGCGCTTGCGTCTTTTCTTGGCCGCGATGAAGGTGGGTCAGGACCACGTGGCGTCGATGGTGTACACCCTGGTGCTCACCTACGTGGGTGCGGCCCTTCCGCTGCTGCTTCTACTCTCGGCCGCTGGTCGCCCGCTAGGCGAGACCCTGACCAGCGACATCATGGCCACCGAGCTCGTGCGTTCCGGCATCGGTGCCCTGGGTCTCATCTTGGCTGTTCCGTTGGCCACGCTGTTCGCAGCGTGGACGGTCAGCCGCAGTGAGGGCTAGGCCGCGCTGACCGGCTCGGTGGCGGTTGCGGTGGTGGCGTAACGACGCCGCCGGCTACCGATAAGCCCCATCAGCCCGGCCGCGACCAGGGTGAAGATTGCTAGCGCGGTCACTGCGATCCAGAACTTCATGCCCAGATCCCCCTGGGTAGCGCCGATGAACGCATCGCGCTGGTAGGACATCCAGTGCAGCGGGCGCAGGATGCGGAAGGGCAGCGGGGTGGTGGACACCGGCCAGATGCCGCCGAAGGAGAAGCAACCCAGCGCGAAGAGTGCGAAGCTAACCAGGCCGGCGATCAGCGGAGTGAACCACGACTTCACCAGCGACAAGATGGCCGCGTTGGAAAGCACCACCAGTGCCATGGCCGCGATGATGCCTGGCCAGCTGACCGGGTGCCAGCCCAGGGCGCTCGAGACAGCTCCCAGGCCCAGCGCCACGCCTGCCCCAGCCAACGCTAGGACGAGGAAGCCACGCAGGGCACCCGCCACTGAGGCCGGGCGCGGCTGCAGTATGGCGATGATGAACATGATCAGGCCCAGGATCACCAGCATGAGCAGGAGCGAAGCACCCGAGTCTGCCACCACGCTGGTCGGGTCGGACGGGTCGGAGGCCGTCTTGGTGGGGTGCAGGTTCGACTCGGTATAGACGATCGGGGATCCGAACTGCTTGGCGCTGGCTTCCTTATTCGGAATTGCGGGAGCCTTGTTGTAACCCTCGCGCAGGCCGGTGGCCAGCTGGCCGGTGCCATCGGTAAGTCGGGTCGTGCCGTCGTTGAGCCTGGTCACACCGTCGTCCAAGCGGGTGGCTCCATCGTTGAGGCGCTGCGCACCGTCGTCGAGACGCACCACACCATCGTTGAGGCGGGTGGCTCCATCGCTGAGGCGGTGAGCGCCGTCGTTAGCCGTGTTGATGCCGTCCGTGAGCTGGTTGAGTCCGCCGCGGTAGGGCGCCGACGGGTCGGAAAGGTTGTAGTGCAGCTGCTGGGCGCCATCCTCGAGCTGCCCCAGCTTGTTCACCATGTTTTCCGGGTTGCTGGCATCGATCTTGCCCAGCAGACCGGCAAGCTGATCAGCCTCCGCATTCATCCCCACAGCGCGCAGGGCGTCGATGACCGGGTTAAGGATCGGTGCAACTTGCTGCGCCTGCGTCAATAGCGGGATCAGCAATGAGGTCAACTGGCTCACGCCGCCGGAGACCTGCCCCATTCCGTCAGCGAGCTGATCGGTGCCCGCCTGCAGCTTGGTACCGCCCTCAGAGAGACGGGATGTACCATTTGCCAGCTGCTGCGCGCCCTGGGCGAGTTGTCCCGAACCGTCCTTGAGCTGGGCAGTGCCGTTGGTCAGGGTGCCCGTTCCCTCCGTGAGCTGGGAGGTACCGTCCTTGAGCTGGGTGGCGCCCGCCTGCAGCTGCTGCGCACCGGCGTCGAGCTTTTCCGCGCCGTCGGCACCACGGCCCAGGCCGTCGCGAAGCTTAATGATTCCGCTGAGGACGTTGTCTGCGTAATTAGCGGTCAGCGTCTGGTTAAGGCGGGCCTTGATCTGGGGAACCACGCCATTAGTAAGGAAGGCGCCGGCGGTGCCGTTGTACCCGTTCTCCGTGACGTAGATCTGCGCCTGGCGGGGGTTCTCTGTGATCACCGAGACGGCGTCGGCCGAGAAGTTCTTGGGGATGCGCACAGTGAACAAGTAGTTGGTGTCCGCCAAGCCCTTAGCTGCATCCTCCGCGGAGACCTCCTGGAAGTTGAGGTACTCGGTTCCTAGCAGGGAGTCCACGGTGGTCTGGCCGAAGTTGCGGTGCTCGCCCTTGTACATCGCGCCCTCGTCCTCGTTGACCACGGCCAGCGGCACGTCCTCGAGGTACGGGCGCGGATCCCACATCGCCCACATGTACACCACCGATGCGGTCAAAGGCAGGACCAGCAAGAGAACGACCAGGAGACGACGCAGCCAGTTGCCCTTGTGAGCCGCATCCTGTGCCGGTTCAACACCAGTTACGCCGCCAGCACTCGCAGGGGTGGATCCCATATATTGAGCCTTTCAAAAATTTGCCTGCATAAGTTTTCAAGGGAAACTTACACGGTGCAAACCACTTAAGCCACACGACACCACCACAACAACGCTGCATAGGAGCATTTCCGCCCGCCACAATCCTCCCCATTGGGAGTATCATTAACTGCTATGAGTGCTCTGAATTCTGGACTGGACACATTCTTGGATTCCACCCGCGACTACCGCGAGGCCCTTTACAAGTGGTTCCACCAACACCCCGAACTCTCGCTCCAGGAAGGCAACACCGTCGAGCGCATCCTTGCTGAGCTCAACTCATACGGCGTAACCGGAACCCGCGTGGGGCACGGTGTGGTCGCCGTACTTGACCAGGGCGAGGGCCCCACGGTGGCCATGCGAGCCGACATCGATGCCCTCCCGATCAAGGAGGACACGGGTGTGGATTACGCATCCACCGCAACGCAGGTCTCGGATCGCACGGGCCAGGAGGAACCGGTCGCGCATATGTGCGGCCACGACTTCCACACCACCTGGCTGTTGAGCACCGTGAAGTACCTGGCCGAGAACAACAGCGCCTGGAGCGGTACCTTCGTCGCCGTGTTCCAGCCCGCCGAAGAGACTGCCGAGGGCGGAAAGGACATGGTGGAAGCTGGCATCACCGACGCCATGCCTCGCCCGGACGTGATGTTCGGCCAGCACGTCATGGGATTCATCCCCTTCGGCCAGGTGGGCACGCACGCCGGCGTGGCGATGTCAACGGCTTCCTCTATCAAGATCACGCTCAAGGGCAAGGGCTCCCATGGCTCGATGCCCGAGCGCTCTGTCGACCCGATCGTCCTGGCAGCCCAGGTGATCAACCAACTGCAGACGATCGTCTCCCGTGAGCTGAGCCCGCAGGAAACCGCAGTCGTCACCGTGGGCGCAATTCACGGCGGCTCCAAGTCCAACGTCATCCCCAGTGAGGTCACCCTCGACCTGAACACGCGGTGCTACTCCCCCGAGGTCCAGGAGCAGATTCACGTTGCCATCGAGCGCATGGTGCGGGGTCTGTCCGCTACCGCCCGCGCCGACGACCCCACCTTCGAGTACTCCGATCGCTTCCCGCTCATGGACAACGACGAGGAGGTGACGTCGCGTCTCGACGCCGCCTTTGCCGAGCACCTCGGAGAAGACACCGCGACCCACTTCCCGCGCGTGGCTGGCTCCGAGGACTTCCCCGACATCCCGAACGCATTTAACACCCCATATTCCTACTGGGTCATCGGCGGATTCCGGGATCCCGCCACCGCGCCGGGCAACCACTCCGCACAGTTCTTGCCGGAGTTGGATCCCACGCTTGACCTGGGCACCCGAGCAACCATCGCGGCGATCACCCCGTGGCTGGAGGCCTAGGAGAAACCCTTTCGCTGCCCCACCTTGCACTCTCCCGGCGCGCGCACGCATCCTGGCGGGTATGACACTGCGCGATCGCCTGAACTCACTCGACGGCAAAAGCTACGGGGCTTACAAGTCCCTTAAGGGCACCCATCGCGTCGGAGAGCTCTCCGTGTCCATCGACCGGGTGCAATCCGACCCCTTCGCTCCGCCGTCGCAGCTGAGCGTGCGCATGCCCTTCCCCTTGCCTGTGACCAGCCCGGTCTCGGCAGCCGACCTGCTCACCCGGCGTGTGCACGATCGTTTCCGGCAGGTTCCGGGCGGCAAGAGGGAGGGGCAGTTGCTTATCGACGCCCCCACTCAGCACGTACTCGAGCGAACCTCGGTCTCCTTTCCTGCCGAGGGGGAGGTCCTCCTGCGCATCGAGGCAGCCCTGCCAGCCAATGGCCGCCGCATCCGTGGCCGAGCCGCCGCACAGCTGCTGACGCGCACGCTACCTCAGGCCCTTTCTGCCGCGCTGGATGTTTCTGCCGAGGAGCTCGCGCACGCTGCAGATCTGCTGGCAGACCAGGCCTACCTCCGCGAGCAGCTGGCATCCAACCAGCTGGTCGCTTTCATCGCTGACGGTTCGGTGCTTCCGCGCCGCTCGGGTGACAGCGATGTGCCGCTGCGCGACGCCGTGGCCTTCGAATCACCGCAGTCCCTGCGCACGAGTTTCGACTTGCCGAGTGGCCGCCAGGTAAGTGGCATGGCCATCCCCGAGGGCATCACCGTTATCGCCGGGGGAGGCTTTCATGGCAAGTCCACACTGCTCAGCGCTCTGCGTGAGGGTGTGTACAACCATGTGGCCGGCGACGGGCGCGAGCTCGCTATTACCCGCCCGGATGCGGTGGCTGTGCGTGCCGAGGACGGTCGGGCGGTCAACCGCGTGGACATCTCGCCCTTCATCACCAACCTGCCCACCAATGCGGACACCACCCGCTTTTCCACCAGCAACGCCTCCGGCTCGACCTCGCAGGCCGCGTGGGTGATGGAGGCGATCGAGGCGGGCACCTCCTGCTTGCTCATCGATGAGGACACCTCGGCCACCAACTTCATGATCCGTGATGAGCGCATGCGCCGCCTCGTGCCCGACGAGCGCGAACCCATCACGCCGCTGCTTCACCGGGTCACCGGGCTGCGCGAGGCGGGTGTGTCCACCGTGTTGGTTACCGGCGGAACGTCAGCATTCCTGGACGTCGCGGACACCGTCATTCTCATGGACGCCTACCAACCACGCGACTGCACGCAGCAGGCCCGCGCGCTGGCACAGACCCCGCCGCCGCACCGGGGCTTCGCGAAGCCACAACCACGCAGCATCCGCATCAGTACCTCGGGCAAGAAGCCGCCGCAGGCCAAGGGGCTGCACGCCATCCGCATCGGGCATGATTCGCTGGATCTTTCCGGGCTAGCCCAGCTGGTCAGCCCGTCCCAGACCCGGGCAATCGCCCACCTGCTACCCAAGGTTGAGGAGCGCCTCCGGGCCCATGAACCGTTGGCGCAGGCCTGCAGTACGGCGCTCGAGTCCTGGGACTCTGGGCGTTCCGGACGTCTGGCCAAGCCACGCCTACAGGAGCTGATGTTCGCCGTCAATCACCTGCGAGCCTAAGTTCAGCGAGACGAGCGCAGGGCGGATTTGAGCAGCTGAGCCAGGTGAATTCCGCGCTTGTGGCGGTGTTCCGGCTCATCCTTCAGGCCATCGCGGATCTGGGTTCGGCAGGAGAAACCGTCGGCGAGAATCGGGGTGGCGTCGTCAAGCTCCCTGACCCGCGGGAAGAGTTCCCGCTCACCGAGCTGCCGTGACATCTCGCCGTGGCCGGGCTCGAATCCCCAGTTGCCGGCCAGGCCGCAGCATCCGGTTTGGATCGTCGACTCGTCCACGCCCAAGCGGCTGAGCACCGAGGCTGAGCCTCCGTGGGCGCGTCGCGAGCGCTCGTGGCAGTGCACCTGCGACAGCGCTTGCCCATCTATCTGGGCAAACGGCCACGTGTGCTCGCCGTCTGCGCTGCTGGCATGAGCCTCGACAAACTCGCCCAGCGTCTTAATCTGCGTGGCCATCGTGGCCGCCAGCTCCGACTCGCTGAGCAGCTGAGGGCCTTCCTTGGCCAGCATCGAGGCGCACGAAGGCTCGAGCACCACGATGGGAGTGTGCCCATCAATCCACGGCTGCATCTGCTTAACCGTGTGCTCGATGACCTTCTTGGCCACCGTCAGCTGGCCGGTGGAGTGCCAGGTCAGGCCACAGCACACGAATCCGCCGGGGACCACCACGCGGTAGCCCAACGCGGTGAGCACGTCGAAGGCGTCGCGGGCGACCTCTGCGTCGAGGTGGTTGGTGAACGAGTCCGGCCACAGCACCACGGTCGGGCCGTCGGATGCTTCTCGACGCTTCTTGGCCTCGCTCTGGAAGCTGCGCGGGGAGAAGGTAATCATGGAGCGATCCGCTTCCACGCCACCCAGCTTCATCACCAGTCGCTTGATTGGCTCCACACCCAAGACAGCGTTGGCCACTCGCGCCAGCCCCGGCACGCGGTGAAGAAGGTTGCTGGTCAGCGGCAGCCACCCCATGGAGTAGTGCGCCATCGGGCGGCGGTGCTGCTTGTGATGCTGGTGGAGAAACTCCGACTTGTAGGTGGACATATCCACGTTGACCGGGCACTCCGAGGCGCAGGCGTGGCAGGAAAGGCACAGGTCCAGGGCCTCTTTGACCTCCTGCGAACCGGTTCCTTCCGGGTAAAGCTCGCCGCGGAACATCTCGGAGAGCACGCGGGCTCGGCCTCGGGTGGAGTGAACCTCGTCGCCTGTGATCTGGAACGAAGGGCACATCGCGTCCGTGCTCGTGCGGCATTGACCCACACCCACACAGCGGTTGACGGCGTTGACCAGGCTGCCCTTGTCGCGCGGCAGGCTGTGCATGGGCAAGAACTCGTGCTTGCGCTGGCCCGGCGCGGGGCGAATGCCCTGATCAAAGGGCTCGGGATCGACAAGGATTCCGGGATTGAGCAGGTTATTCGGGTCGAAGATGTCCTTGACGCGCCGGAAGGAGGCGAGCACCCGCTCGCTGTACATCACCGGCAGGAGCTCGGATCGTGCGCGCCCATCGCCGTGCTCGCCGGACAGGGATCCGCCGTGCTTGGCGACGATCGCCGAGGCCTCCTTAATAAACGCCCGGAAGACATCCATGCCCTCTTCGGTTCCGAAGTTGAAGGAGATGCGAATGTGCACGCAGCCCTCGCCGAAGTGTCCAAAGGGGATGCCGCGCAGCTCATACTTGTCCAACAAGGCGTAGAGATCTCGCAGGTAATCCGCCAGGTTTTGCGGCGGGACAGCCGAATCCTCCCAGCTGGGCCAGGCCTCGCCACCATCCGGGAGGCGAGTGACCAGGCCGGCGGAGGCCTCGCGAATCTTCCACAGTGCGCGCATCTCCTGCGGGTCCTCCACCACGACCGCGGCCACGGTGGCGTGCTCGGGGTGCTTGCCAAACTCCGCCAGCAGGTCCTCGGCACGCTGGCGCGCCTGTTCGGCGGAGTTTCCTACGGCCTCGCAGTACAGCCAACCACCGGCGGCGCGCTGGCCGGTTTCTGGCAAGATCTCGGCCCCGGGAAGCGAGCTGCCGGCATCCGGGCCCTGGGAGATGCGCAGCGCGTCAATGAGGTCGCCACCCATTCCCTCGCTGGTGGTGATGCCCGGGCGACGGGTCAGGGGAGCTGCGGCTGCCGCGGAGAAGATGTCCGGGAAAGCCAACACGGCCAGTGCGCGGTGGGTGGGCAGCGGGACGAGCTTGACCACTGCCTCCACGATGATTCCCAGCGTTCCCTCGCTGCCTGCAAAGGCCTTAGCGGTGTCAAAGCCATTTTCATCGAGGAGATAATGCAGCCCGTAGCCAGAGACCTGGCGCGGGAATTGCCCCAGCTCCAGGCGGAAGTCGGCGATCCACTCGTCGCGCAGTTGGCGCAGCTGCTCGGTGACCTCCGGGTCCGAGGTCCCGCCGCGCTGCAGGGTGATAAGGGAGCCGTCGGCACGCAGCACCGTCAGCTCAACGACGTTTTCGGCGGCTGTACCCCAGGCCACCGAGTGCGAGCCACACGCGTTGTTGGCGATCATGCCTCCCACCGTGCAGCGACTGTGCGTGGAGGGGTCCGGGCCATAGGTCAGGCCGTAGCTAGCGACGGCATCGCGCAGGTCGTCGCAGATCACACCGGATTGGATGCGGGCGGTGTGTGCCTCCGGGTCGACCTCGAGGACCTTGTTGAAGTTGGTGGAGACGTCAATGACGAGCCCCTCACCAATCGCGTTGCCGGCCACAGAGGTGCCACCGCCGCGAACGGTGACCGGGATGCCGTTCTCCCGCGCGTAGGACACGGCCTCCAGGATGTCCTCGTTGGTTTCCGGTTCGAAGACGGCTGCTGGCACGCGACGGAAGATTCCGGCGTCGGATGTGTAGGCGCCACGGGTGGTGGAATCGGTTCGGAAGCGCGCCTCGATCCCCGCATCGCCTGAGGGCTGGGACGTGGTCCGTGTTGCTGGGGAAGGTTCCTGCACGGTGGCTCCTCACAGTAGTGGCCGGAAAATCGGTTGCTCACAGCGTGGGCTTCTGTATGATCTACATTACAGTAACATGCTACCTCCCCACTTCCCCGGAAGGTTGATACCCATGGCTTTTCGTTCCACCTGGCAGCTGCGCGCAGACTTCGCGCTCGCCCTCTCTCACATGTACGGCGAGGAAGTCCCCGCCTACACCACTCTCGTGGAGGTATCCACGGAGGTCAACGACGATTACATCAAAAACCACGCCAACGGTGAGCGCCTAGGCTCCATCGAGCGTGTGACCGCCGAGCGCCACGGAGCTATCCGTGTGGGCTCGCCCGAAGAGATGTCTCAGGTCGCCCGAGTGTTCGCCGCCTTTGGCATGTTCCCGGTGGGCTATTACGACCTGCGTGACGCCGCCAAGTCCTCCGTCCCGGTGGTCTCTACCGCGTTCCGCCCGATCGACCGCGAGGAGCTGGCCAAGAACCCGTTCCGCGTGTTCACCTCCATGCTGGCCACCGACGACCCGCGCTTCTTCGACGAGCAGCTGCAGCAGGAGCTCAAGGAGTTCATCGGCAACCGCACCCTCTTCCCCGCCGAGCTTCTCGAGCTTGCCGACAAGGCCGCAGCCGAAGGAGGCCTGGAGGACGCCGAGGCCGAGCGACTCCTCGAGCTGGCTACCGCAGCCTTCAAGCTCTCCGAGGACCCGGTCGACTTCGAGTGGTACAAGAAGCTGGAGAAGATCTCCGCCGTCGCCGCCGACATCGGAGGCGTAACCACCACCCACATCAACCACCTGACCCCACGCGTGCTGGACATCGACGACCTGTACGCCCGCATGGAGGCCCGCGGCATCACCATGATCGACGAGGTCCAGGGCCCGCCGGCCTGGGACGGCCCGGACGTTTTGCTGCGCCAGACCTCCTTCCGCGCGCTCGACGAGGAGCGAATCTTCCGCTTCGAGGACGGCACCGTTGGCCCCGGGCAGCTGCGCGTTCGTTTCGGCGAGGTAGAGCAGCGCGGCATCGCACTGACCTCCAAGGGCCGTGAGCTTTACGACGCCATGGTCGCCGAGGTGGATAAGCGCCTGGCCGCTGGTGAAGGAAGCGTGCGCACCGAGGTCGCCCGGAAGGTCTGGGAGGAAAACCTCCCGAAGGATGAGCGTGGCCTGCTCGAGCAGGGTCTGGCCTTCTTCACTTTCGAGACAACCCCGGAAGCTGCTCAGGCGCAGCTTCACGACGACGCCGAGCTCCTCGAGCTCATCGATGCCGGCCTGGTCACCGCCATCCCGATCGTCTACGAGGACTTCCTGCCCCGCTCGGCGGCCGGCATCTTCCAGTCCAACCTCAAGGACAAGGGCACGCGTGACGACGCCCAGCAGGGCACCGACTACAACATCGACCTGATGTCTGAGATCGTCGGGCGTCGCGTAGCGGAACCCACCGAGCTGTACCAGGCACAGATGGACGAATCGCTCGAGCAGCTCGGCAAGGATCTGGGAATCCGCGTTAACGCCTAGGTGATCCCGCGAGCCTTGACGCGTCAGGCATGATGAGGGTTATGGCTACCTCACCTTCCCGCCCCAGCAAAGCAGATCGAGTCGTCGAGCACGTGCGGCGCTGCGTCCGGGAAGGCACCATGACCCCCAACCAGTGGTACAGCGCCTACCAGCTGGCGGATGAGCTGGAGATCTCCCGCTCGCCCGCCCGCGAGGGCCTGCTGCGCCTCGAGGAGGCCGGCCTCATCCGGTTCACACACAACCGCGGTTTTCAGGTCATCCCCACCACCGGGGACGATGTCGCCGAGATCTTCACCATGCGCATCGCCCTGGAGGTGCCCGCTGCCCGGCGCGCGGCCGCGCTTCTCGACGGCGACGTCACCGCCTTGCGCGAGACCCGAGCCGCCATGCAGGAGGCGGCTGATCGGAATGACGAGGCCGAATTCTTCCGCCTTGACCGCCACCTGCACGCCCTGATTAACTCCGCGGGCGGCGGCCAACGCACCGCCAACACGGTGGAACAATTGCGCAACATCACACAGCTCATCGGCACCTCAACCGCCGCCGAGGACCTGCGTACGCTGAGCGCGATTGTCCAGGAGCACGATCCGATCATCGACGCGATCGCAGCCCGCGACCGCGCTGCTGCGGGATCGTTCATGCTCGAACACCTCAGCCTCACTGGGCGCATGCTGGTAGCCCAGGCGATGGGCGTTTCTGCCCACGACGAGGCCGCTGAGCAGACCTGGCGGAAACACACCACCGGTTTCCTGCACGACACCGGCGCGGATTAGGACACGCAGCGCCCGTCTGCCAGGTGCACCTCGCCCGAGCCGGACTCGTAGAAGCCCAGGTTGTGCTCAGTGGCCAGGGCGCGGGCGAGCGCGCATGCGCTTTCCCATTCACGCTCGGCGAACCGGGCGTAGATGCACGTTGAAGCGATGATGTAGCGCGTGGTGTTCGAGGGGCCGTCGACACGCGAGGGAAAACGCGCGCTCATCTCCTCGAACCACGCCGCCAGGGCCGGGTCTGTCCCCTCGGTGGAGGAATAGTCCCGATCCTCTACCCACTCGGTAGTCAGGTCGAGCCAGTGCAGGAAGTCGGCGATGGTGTCGGTGGGGGCGTCAGAAAAAACGACGAGGGTGCTCACAGGCTGCGCCCCAGTGCCTTGATCTGCCAGCCTTCAGCAGCCCAGGCCGCGGGGTCGAGCACGTTGCGAGCATCGATAATGATGCGCTGATCCACCACCTGCGCTATCTCCTGCGGGTCCATGTCCCGGAATTCCTGCCACTCCGTGGCCAAGAGAACAAGCTCGGCACCCTCGAGCGATTCGCGCAGGCTCTGCGCGTAAGTGAGCGTGGGAAAGACCTTGGCAGCATTGGCCATGGCCTCGGGATCGTAGACGCTCACCGCCGCACCGGCCAGGGAAAGCTGCCCGGCTACGTTCAGGGCAGGCGAGTCGCGCACGTCGTCCGAATTCGCCTTAAAAGCCGCGCCCAGTACGGTCACTCGCTTGCCCAGCAAGGAGCCTCCCGAGAGCTGCTTGGCCAGCTGGACCACGCGGTCGCGCTGGCGCATATTCACGCCGTCGACCTCGCGCAGGAAGCTTAAGGCCTGGTCGGCGCCCAGCTCGCCCGCGCGGGCCATAAAGGCGCGGATGTCCTTGGGCAGGCAGCCGCCGCCAAATCCCAGGCCGGCGCCCAGGAACTTGCGGCCAATGCGGTCGTCATATCCTATGGCCTCCGCCAGCTTGACCACGTCCGCACCGGCCGCCTCGCATACCTCAGCTACCGCGTTAATGAAGCTGATCTTGGTGGCCAGGAACGCGTTTGCCGAAACCTTGACCAGCTCCGCCGTCTGTAGATCGGTGACCAGGAACGGGATGTCTTCTGCCAGCTGGCTGGCGTAGATCTCGCGTACCAGCGGCTCCTGGGTCGAGCCTTCGCGCAGGCCCAGCACGATGCGGTCCGGGTGGATCGTGTCCTCCACACCATGAGACTCGCGCAGGAACTCCGGGTTCCAGGCGATCTCCACCGTCGTGCCCTCGGGCGCCAGCTCGTCGGCCAGCACCTGAAGCTCAGCCGCCGTGCCCACCGGGACGGTGGACTTGCCCAAAATGAGGTTGTCGCCGGTGAGGCGGGGAACCAGATCCTTGATCACCGCGCGCACGTAGGTCAGATCCGCGGCATACGCCCCGCGCTGCTGGGGAGTGCCCACACCCAGAAAGTGCACCTTCGCCTCGGCGGCGTCGGCGTAATCGGTGCTAAAACGCAGGCGGCCATTGTCTAGATTTCGCCGGGTAATCTCCGGCAAACCCGGCTCAAAGAACGGCACGTCACCGCTCTGCAGCGCAGCAATCTTGGACTCATCTACGTCCACACCAACAACTTCATGCCCCAACTCAGCCATGCAGGCCGCATGGGTCGCACCGAGATAACCGGTGCCGATCACCGACATACGCATGCCAGCAACCATAGCGCCGTGCCTGGGCACGTGCTGGGTTAGAAGTTGAGGTAATACTTCGACGGGGTCGGGCCGCGCTGGCCCTGATACTTCGAGCCCAGCTCACCGGTTCCGTACGGAGTTTCCGCCGGAGACGACATCGTGAACAGCGCGAGCTGGCCCACCTTCATGCCCGGGTACAGCATGATCGGCAGATTAGCGACGTTGGATAGCTCCAGCGTGATGTACCCCGAGAAGCCGGGGTCGATGAACCCGGCAGTCGAGTGAGTCACCAGTCCCAGGCGGCCCAGGGAGGACTTGCCCTCCAGACGGCCGGCCAGGTGTGCGGGCAGGGTGAACTTCTCCAGCGTGGCGGCCAGGACGAACTCACCGGGGTGAAGCACGAAGGACTCGCCTTCGGCTACCTCTTTTTCCGTGGTGAGCTCGGAGAGCTCCAGTTTGGGGTCGATGTGCGTGTAGCGGGAGTTGTTAAAAACCCGGAAGTACTTATCGAGGCGCACATCCACGCTCGACGGCTGGATCAACGCGGCGTCAAAGGGCTCAATGCCCAGGTCCCCGGAGTCGATGGCGGAACGGATGTCACGATCAGATAGCAGCACGGGCGCTAGTTTACGCCAGGCGTTTGCTTCGATCCGCGACCGCGGTGCTACCCTACTGAGCAGACCACCTTTGTGGTCGAAATGCCGGCGTAGTTTAGTGGTAGAACATCAGCTTCCCAAGCTGAGAGTGCGGGTTCGATTCCCGTCGCCGGCTCCACTTTTGGCCCGCTAGCTTCGTGCTGGCGGGTTTTTGCGGCCCGTCGCCGTGGCAACTTTGTAGGACGCCCAGCGCCGAAACCTTGGCCTTCCGTCCTACATTGTTGCCAGCATCTGCGCCCCGGCCCAGCCGAGGCGCAAGCAGCAAGCCCCGAGTTAGAAAACCTTGCCGTCTTCGCCGACCGGCAGGGACCACTTCACGGCGTAGTCGGTACCCGGAATGCGGCGCAGGCGCAGGGCGTCGCACAGCACCTTGTCGGCCTCCGCGGCGTCGGCGGCCTTGATGGTGACCTCGGTGGAGCCGCCAGGGTTTGCGCCGTTGTTGGAGTTCAGGGAGATGGGGTGGCCGTCGATAAGCGAAGAAAGCACGTCAGACGCGGAGTGGTTGTGCTCGGAGGACTGGACGTCGACGGTGACGCGGGAGCGGAAGTTAGTCATGTCATCATTTTTATACGAACCCGCGCTTGAATTCTCGGGGCGGGCGAACGACACTCAATGGTATGAGCAATGAATCGCTGACGCTGCCCATGCCGGAGGGACTGGCCGAACGCGCGGCCCAGATCGGATCCGCCGAGGCAACGCTAAATCCGGAGCAGGCGCGCACGTTTATCACTCAGCAGCTGCTCACCGCGGACATCGACGACAAGAACGTCACAGTCATCATCCCTGACGGCACCCGCTCGGGCCCGCACGGACTCATGATCCAGGCGGCCTACGACGCGCTGGCCGAACGCGCGCGCAGCATCACCATCCTCATTGCGCTGGGCACGCATGCGGCGATGAGCACGGAGGCGATTGAGAAGCTTCTCGACGCCCCCTTGAGCCGCTTCCCCAAGGCCACCATTGTGAATCACGATTGGCAGAACCCGGAGGCGATCGCGACGCTGGGCACCGTCCCGGCCGAGGAGATCGCCCGCCTGACCCAGGGACTGCTGACGGATCGCCCGATGGACGTGCAGATCAACAAACTCGTCGCCGAGGCCGACGTCAACCTGGTGGTCGGCCCGGTGTTCCCCCACGAGGTGGTGGGTTTTTCCGGCGGCAACAAGTACTTCTTCCCGGGCTGTTCGGTGCACGATGTCATTGACGTCTCCCACTGGGTGGGTGCGCTGATTACGGCCAGCGACATCATCGGCACCCTGGGCATTACCCCGGTTCGCCAGCTCATCGATGCCGCCTCGGACATGATCTCCGGCGAGAAGCTGGCCATCACCTACGTGGCCACGGAGAAAGGCCTGCACAGCGTGGCCTTCGGCGATACGCAGTCCGCGTGGGCAGCCAACGCGAAGGTCGCGGCGAAGACGCACATCACGTACTTGGACGAGCCGGTCAAGCGCATCGTCTCCAAGGTCCCGGAGATGTATGAGGACCTGTGGACCGGCGCGAAGGGCGTGTACAAGATGGAGCCGGTGTGTGCCGACGGAGGTGAGATCATCGTCTACGCCCCGCACATCACCGAGATTTCCGAGATGCACCCGGGCATCCGCGAGATCGGCTACCACTGCATCGAGTACTTCACCAAGCAGTGGGACAAGTTCAAGGACCACCCCTGGGGCGAGATCGCGCATTCCACGCACGTGCGTGGTCTGGGCACCTACGATCCGGCCACCGGCGAGGAGCGCCTGCGCTGCCGCATCACCCTAGCCTCCCAGGTCCCGCCCGAGGTGTGCGCGGAGTACAACCTGTCCTACGCCGACCCGGACGCCCTCGACTGGGAAGCCTTTGACCACGACCCCGACACTCTCGTCGTCGAGCACGCCGGCGAGATCCTGCACCGCTTGAGCTCTGATCGCCCTGAGTAGTTCCTCGCTTCTCGACGCCCTGTCCAACCACCTCCCGGCCTCCGGCCGCATGGGCGTGGCCTTTTCCGGCGGGGTGGATTCGGCAACCCTGGCGGCAGCGAGCCTGCGACTGTTGGGGCCCGAGCGAGTCGTGGCCATCCTGGCCGTCTCCCCCTCGCTGGCCGCGCGCGAACGTGCGGCTGCCCGCCGCACCGCCGAAGAAATCGGCGTGGAGTTGGTTGAGCTGGAGGTCTTCGAGCACGAGCGCCCGGAGTACCAGGCCAACGGGGTAGATCGCTGCTACTTCTGCAAGTCCGAGATGTTCGAACGCATCGACGCCAGCACGCTGGATGTGGAGCACGTGGCCTACGGGGAGAACGCCGACGACGCTGTGCGTACGGATCGTCCCGGGGCGCTGGCGGCGAGCGAGCACGGGGTGCTGCGCCCGCTGGCTGCGGCTGGCCTAACCAAGGCCGACGTGCGGGCACTGGCCCGCGAGCTGGGTTTGTCCGTGGCCGACAAACCGGCGGCGCCATGTCTGGCCTCGCGTGTGCCGCATGGCCTGGAGGTGGTGCCCGAGAAGCTGCGCCAGATCGAGGCCGTGGAAAATGCCCTGGCTGATTTGGGATTTAGCGATTCCCGCGTGCGCCACCACGGCAGCATCGCCCGCATCGAGGTGCCGGCTGCGCAGTTGGTGGCCTTGGCACAGTGTGCCGAGACGGTGCAGGAGGCAGCTGTTAAGGCCGGCTTCACCTACGCCGCCCTCGATCTGGGTGGGATGCACTCGGGCGCTTTCACTCGCCGCGCCATGGGGGCGCAGGCATGAGTGGGTTTGAACAGGTCGGCGACTTCGCTCACCTGGATACTGATCGCGCGCAGCGCCGTGGCTACCCCGAGGCCATCTATTGCTCCGGCAAGAGTGTGGAGCAGGTCGTGGGCATTGCGGAGGCGGTGCGCGAGCGCAGTGCCCTGTTCACCCGAGTCACCCAGGAACAGCAGGATGCGCTGCGCAAGGTGCTTCCCGGGATCATGATCGATCCCGTGGCGCGCCTTGCCGCCTGGCCGGCGCAGCCGCCGGAGCCGTCTGGCGGCACGGTGCTCATCCTGTGTGCTGGCACGTCCGATCTGCCAGTTGCCAAAGAGGCCGAGCTCACCGCTCGCTACCTGGGCCGCGACACCGAGCTAATCGCGGATGTCGGCGTGGCTGGCATCCACCGGTTGCTGAGCTATACCGAGAAGATTCAGGCCGCTGACGCCATCGTTGTGGCCGCGGGCATGGATGGCGCCCTGCCCTCGGTGGTGGCGGGCCTGGCATCCTGCCCCGTGGTGGGTCTGCCCACGTCAGTTGGCTACGGCGCAGGCCAGGGCGGGGTGGCCGCACTCTTGACCATGCTCAACGCCTGCGCACCGGGAATCGGTGTGGTCAACATCGACAACGGCTACGGGGCCGGGCACCTGGCCGCGCAGATTGCGGCACGGAAATAAGACGTCAGTCCACCCACGTTTTGCCTGCTTAAACGCTAGTTTGGGCGTGCACAGTGAGTGCGCGCTCCTCAGGTAGACTTCCACCCATGTGTGGAATCGTTGGATATGTCGGACTGCCTGATCAGCCGAATCGCTCTCACTTCGCCCTCGATGTGATTCTCGAGGGACTGCGCCGGCTGGAATACCGCGGTTACGATTCCGCGGGTGTAGCCGTGGTCGATGGCGACTCGATCGGCTTCCGCAAGCGCGCGGGCAAGGTCGCGGCCCTGGACGAGGTCCTGGCGGTGCAGCCACTGCCGGACTCCCTGGTGGGCATCGGCCACACCCGCTGGGCGACCCACGGCGGCCCGACCGACGCAAATGCTCACCCGCACGTTGTCGATGGCGGCAAGCTCGCCGTCGTCCACAACGGCATCGTGGAGAACTACTCCGAGCTGCGCAAGACCCTGGTAGCACGCGGTTACGAGTTCGCCTCCGAAACCGACACCGAGGTCGCAGCCACGCTTCTGGCCGATCACTTCAACACCGACGCTGCAGGCGACCTGACCAAGGCCATGCAGCTGACCTGTCAGCAGCTCGAGGGCGCCTTCACTCTCCTGGCCATCCACGCCAGCGCCCCGGATCGCATCGTTGCCGCCCGCCGCAACTCCCCGCTGGTGATCGGCCTCGGCGAGAACGAGAACTTCCTGGGTTCGGACGTCTCCGGCTTCATCGATCACACCAAGCAGGCCGTGGAGATGGGTAACGACCAGATCGTCACCATCACCGCCACCGACTACGAGATCATCGACTTCTCCGGCAACCCCGCAGAGGGCAGCCCATTCACCGTTACCTGGGACGCCGCGGCTGCCGAGAAGGAGGGCTTCGACTCCTTCATGGACAAGGAGATCCACGATCAGCCCGCCGCCGTCCGCGACACCCTCCTGGGGCGTCTCGACGACGAGGGTCACCTCGTTCTGGATGAACTGCGTATCGACGAATCCGTCCTCCGCCAGGTGGACAAAATCGTCATCGTCGCCTGCGGAACGGCCGCTTATGCCGGCCATGTCGCGCGCTACGCCATCGAGCACTGGTGCCGCATCCCCTGCGAGGTCGAGCTGGCGCACGAGTTCCGCTACCGCGACCCGATCGTCAACGAAAAGACCCTGGTTGTGGCCCTGTCCCAGTCGGGCGAGACCATGGACACCGTGATGGCCGTGCAGCACGCCCGCGAGCAGGGCGCGAAGGTCGTGGCCATCTGCAACACCAACGGCTCGTCCATCCCGCGTGAGTCCGATGCCTGCATCTACACGCATGCCGGCCCCGAGATCGCCGTGGCTTCCACCAAGGCGTTCCTGGCGCAGATCACGGCCGCGTACCTCCTCGGCCTGTACCTGGCCCAGCTGCGCGGTAACAAGTTCTCCGACGAGATCCGCCAGATCCTCGAGGAGCTGGCCGCGATGCCGGAGAAGATCCAGGAGGTCATTGACAACGAGGAGCAGGTCAAGGCCCTGGGCACCGAGATGGCCAACGCCTCCTCGGTCCTCTTCCTGGGCCGCCACGTGGGCTACCCGGTCGCCCTCGAGGGTGCACTGAAGCTCAAGGAGATCGCCTACATCCACGCCGAGGGCTTCGCCGCCGGCGAGCTCAAGCACGGTCCCATCGCCCTGGTGGAGGAGGGCCAGCCGGTCTTTGTCATCGTGCCTTCGCCGAACGGTCGCAACCAGCTGCACTCCAAGGTGGTGTCCAACATCCAGGAGATCCGCGCACGCGGTGCGATCACCCTGGTCATTGCCGAGGAAGGCGACACGGCTGTCGACGAACACGCTAACCACGTGATCCGCGTTCCCAAGGCCCCGACGCTCATGCAGCCGCTGCTGGCCACCGTGCCGCTGCAGATCTTCGCCTGCGCCCTGGCCACGGCCAAGGGTTACGACGTGGACAAGCCGCGCAACCTGGCCAAGTCGGTGACTGTGGAGTAATTCCCGGTGCCAGCACGGTGCCCCGGAGCGTTGGCTTCGGGGCACTTCGCACCTGCGAGGCCCGAAATCCTTCGGCTCGACACCTGGAAGCCAAAACTGGAACGCGACCTGGGGTTTTACCCAGCGCAGATCCTCCAGGTGTCGAGCCGAAGGAATTTCGGCGGGTCAACAGGCGCCCGAAAAGCTTCCGGTCGACCAGGATCCTCACGAGACGGATCGCGACCTGGGGTTTTGCTCCCCGCACACCCGAATTTCGTCTACCCTGGTCGACCGGAAAGTTTTCCCGGCCCGAAACCAACCCGCCCTAGCGCAGGGCGTGGAAGGCCCGCGAGGACCAGGCCATGCAGAAGACCGCGAAGGCGATGAACCCGCTAGCGATCAACACCAATAGCCAGCGGCCCAAAGGTTGATCCACCACGAAGTGGAAGGCGTGGTTCATCGTTCCGGCCCATTCGGGGTGCGCGCTCACGCCCGCCCAGGAAAACAGCAGCCCGACCAGCGTCAAGGACATCCCCAGCATGACGTAGCTGAACATCCCCAGGGCCACGATCCAGCGCGGCACGTCGCCGTCGAATTCGTCGACGAAAATGCGCCCCAGCCCGCGCCCGATCTGGCCGATCCCGATCCCGGCCACAACTAGCCCACCAGCGCACACGGCCCAGCGCCCACCGGAGAAGCCAAAAAGCCAGCTCACAAAGCTGCTCCAGGAAGCACCCGAGCCGCTCTCAAAGCCAGCGAACCCCGGGCGCACTTCCAGCGCCACCAACAGCGCGGCTGCGGCCACGCCCAGGTACAACAGCGCGCGCCCCACGGACGCGATGCGGCGATTGAACCGCCGGATCCCACTCAGATGCCTATACCCCACCCCGGCCTCGATGACCTGCCACAGCGCCACCACGACCAGCCCGACCACCGCCACGAGCAGCAACACGTTGCCCAGCGGACGCCTGGCCACCGCCAGCAAGGCGGAGTGGAAGGAGGCGTGGTATTGGTCGTCGCCACCCGAGAACGCGATCTGCAGGGCGATCAGCCCCATGATTCCGTAGACCAGCCCGAACGTAATCAGCCCTACAGGAACGAACGCCCGGTACAGCGGGTGCCGCTGCACGCGCCTCCCCCAGTCCTGAAACGTCATCGCACCCGGCGCAGAATCTCCGCCTCGCTCACGCCCAGCTCTCGCGCGGCACGCGCCACGTCCTCGAACTCTGGCTGCCGGTTGAGCACCTCGCCGCCCCGGCTGCCGACCTTGACGGCGATGCGCTGCCCATCGACTACCACCTCGTCGAAGCTGCGCTCGAGTACCTCGCGCTGCACAGGAAAGTAGCGCACTCCCAGCGTCGTGGTGTGCCTAAAAAGGGTTTCCCGCACCGCCGGCGCAGCCGAAGCGTCGCAAAGCGCGTGCACAGTGTGGGCCGGGCGCCCCTTCTTCATCAGGATCGGCGTCAGCCACGCATCACGCGCGCCGGCCTCCAGCAGCGCGGCGAGCACACCGGGCCACAGCCGTGGGTCGAGGTCGTCGATGTTGGCCTCGATTTGCAGCAGCTCGCCGGCGCTTTCCCGCTTTTCGACGATCACCGCCCGCACCACGTTCGCCCGCCCCGGAGTATTTTTCGTGCCTGCTCCATAGCCGACCGCCTGCATCACACCCGCCGGAACACCTGCGACATGCTCCTCGCCTGCCAACTCGCGCACGAGCGCCACTCCGGTGGGTGTAGCCAGCTCACCGGGCGTCTGGCCTCCAGGCAGCGCGCCATCCACGCTGGGCCATCCCAGCGCGAGGCGGGCCACGGCCGGCGCGGGAACAGGCATGTCTCCGTGGGCTCCCCGGACGCGCCCGAAGCCAAGCGCGATGTCCGAGGCTGACACACTGTCCACGCCCAGCAGGCGCACGGCCTCGCAGACTCCGACCACGTCAGCGATCGAGTCCAGGGCACCGACCTCGTGGAAGTGAACGTCCTCCACGTCCATGCCGTGCATGGCGGCCTCGGCGATGGCGATGCGCTCGAACACTTTGAGCGCCCGCGAACGGGTCTGGTCTGCCAGTTCGGCCTGCTCGAGCATGGTGCGGATGGTGGACCAGTTGCGGTGCGGGGGATCGTCGACTAGCGAGGTCACGTGCACCTGGGTGGCGCTTTGCCCCTCCTTGATCACCTGTTCGCGGCGCAGCTCGATGGAACCGGGCGCGACGGCATCAATGGCGAGTTGTATGGCGTTGAGGTCGGCGCCGGCGTCGATAAGCGAGCCCAGCAACATATCTCCCGCCACGCCGGCGGTGGCATCGATCCAGAGGTGCATTAGCCCGTGCACGTCACGATCGGCTGGGGATCGTAGACCGTGGTCTGGGTCTGGCGGTCTAGCTCGTTGCCGCTCAGATCACGAATGATGCGCGTGTCCGAGGTGGTGAAGCCGGGGATGCCCGAGGACGGGATGCACCCGGAGCCGGAGATCTGCTGGCGCTGGGGGCTGGTCTGGGCCCAGCGGCCGCCGTTGATGGATTGCACATCGAGAGTCTTCACGCCCATGAGCTTGACCGTAATCGTGTCGGAGCCCATCTCCGTGACGATCTTGACCGGGTGCTGGGTGGTGTTCTTGAACACCAGGTCGATGGCGCCGTCGAAGATCGTGGCCTCGCGGCCGGCCGGGTAGCGCGAGATGTAGTAGCTGTGCGGGGTGTGGGCCACGTCCTTCATGCCCGCGAAGTACGCGGCGTTGTACAGGGTGGTGGCAAACTGCGAGATTCCGCCGCCCACTGCCTTGCCGGCGCGGCCGTTCTCGATAATGCCGCCCTCGACGTAGCCCTGGGCAGTTCCGCGCGGGCCGGTGAACTGGTTGACGGAGAAGGTCTCCCCCGGGTTGACGATCGCGCCGTTGACCTGCGCGGCGATGACCGAGATGTTCTTGCCCGAAGACTGCGAGAACTCACCGGTGGTGAACTCACCCACCACCTCATTGAAAGTGGCGTTCTGTGCTTCTTCAGTGGTGTACTCGGCAGGCTGCGGCTTGTAGGTCGCATCGAACTCGCGGGCGTCCTCCCCGAGAGCGCGCTTGTCGAATCCGGCCATCGTGGCCTCCCAGTCAACGACCTCGCCGTCGACGTGCGGGGTGATCGATCCGTCGGACTTCACGCGCGCGTTGGTGCCCTCGACCTCAGAGGCAGCCAACTGCTCGGCCAGAATCGCCTGGGCGGCCTCGGTGTTGACCACGGGGGTGAGCTTTCCCTCGTGCTCGGGGAAGCTGACGACCTCCCCCATGCGATCCGGGGCGATCGTGCCCGTGACGTTCTGGTGTCCGCGGACCGTGATCGGGGACTCCACCGCCTTGGCGGCCGGGCCCTTGGCGATGGCATCGACGGCCTCCTGGCCAATAGCCGGGGCAACCGGGGAGGGCTTGACCTTTACGCCCTGCGGATCCAGCCAGCGATCGCTGACCGCCGAATGCAGCTGCTGCATGTCCACAGTCTGGCCATCAACGGGCTTGTTGGTCTTGACCTTCCCGCCCTCGAGGACGACCCCGCCGTTGATCGGGTCGGTACTGAGCTCGCCGCGCACGCGCTCCAGCTGTGGTTGCAGCGCGGCCTCGTCGACGTAGGAGACGACGGGAATCTCGGTGGTGCTCACCAGGCCACGCAGCTTGGCCAAGGGGTTGGCCGGCTCCGTGCCTGCGCGACGCACGGTCTCTTCCAAATCGATGCTCAGGCCCGACTCCGCCGGCACGAGCTGGGCGGTCTTCTCCCCAGCGGTGACGGTGACGGCCTCGTTTTCCACACCACCAAGCTCGCGCACGAGCTTGTCATGTGCGGCAGCCGGCTTCATGCCTCCGACCGAAACACCACCAATGGTGGTTCCGCGCGGAACGTTGCCCTTGGTGTTGGCGTAGTCCCAGGCGTAGAGGCCACCCAGGACAACCACGAGGCCCAAGAAGACGCCGAGGATGATCGCCAGGGTTCGCCGAGTGTGAGAGGCGCGAGAGGCACGCGAGTGGGAAGAAGTCACAGGAACTAAGGATAAACGTTGGTCAGCCCCATGACTAAAGCGAGTGTGCTCGCGCAACGCGAAAAACAGCCGCCGTTATGCGTTCCTGCGGGATCTCCTGGTTGCGTACCCGCTGGACAACGGCATCGATAACGCCGTTCGGATCAGTCCCGTTCGACCACAGGGCCTGGTCCGCGCCAGCCGCGATGGCCTGCGAAACAGCCTGATCCAGCGGGTATTTATCCGTGATGGCGCGCATGCCGGTGAGGTCGTCGGTGAAAGTCAGCCCGCGATACCCGCGCCCTCCCGGGTAGTCGCCGTAGCGCAGCAGCCGGTAAGCAGCCGGGTTGAGCGAAGAGGGCAGACTGTCTCCCAGCCCAGGCACGATCATGTGGCCCAGCATCACGCTCGCGTGCGGGGTGCGCTCGAGCGCCTGGGCGAAAGAGGCTAGGTCATGCTCTTTAATCTCGGGCAGCGCAGGAGTCACCGCTCCCCCGGCATGAGTGTCGCCGGAGGCCCGGCCATGCCCCGGAAAGTGCTTGTACACCGGCCGCACCCCCGCCTCCATGAGGCCACGGGCGAAAGCCGCTCCGAGGGCGCCTGCTGTCTGGGGATCAGCGCTGAACGAGCGATCGCCCACCACATGTAACCCGGCACCGTCGACATCGAGTACCGGGGCAAAGTCCACGGTAATCCCGTGCGCACTCAGGCTGCGACCGATCGCACTAGCTGTTTCCTGCACCCCAGACTCACCCTGAGCAGCGAGCGCACCGGGCGCTGGGAAAGATCCCAAGATCTGGGAATGCCGCTGCACGCGGCCGCCCTCAAAGTCGATGGACACCATCAGCGGGCGCCCGGCAATGCGCTTGAGCTCGTGGATGTCTCGGCCGGGTTGGGTCAGCATTGCGGGGTCGGCCCAGGAGGTGATGAAGATGCCACCAACCCCGGCCTCGACCTTGGCTCGGGCATCATCAAAGGAGGCGACACCCACGTGCATAAGGCTGGCCACCTGCTCGCGCAGATCGTCCGGCATGCGCTGCTGAATTTCCTGCACAGGTGGGGAAGCCGAGGCAGGCCCCTTCTGCAAAGGCTGCGGCGGCACAGTCGTCGGCGAGGCCGGACTTTCGGGTGCAGGCGAACACGCGACCAGGCCAAAGAGGCCGGCTGCTGCCAAGAGTTCTCGCCTGTCCATAGTGCTTTTGGAGTGTATAGGCTGCCCCGCGAATGTCGCATTGTTACAGCGCCCCGGCTGCCTAATCGCTAGCATCGATGGCTATGGCCCAAAAGATGCTGATCGCTTTCGACGGCTCCACCCGTGCCCGGCTCGCCCTGGAGCGCGCCGCCGAGCTGCTTAAACCCAGCTCCGTAGAGATCCTGACCGCGTGGGAGCCCGTCACCCGGCAGACCGCCCGCGCCCTGGGACGCACCGGCATGCCCCAGACCACCGTGGAGCAAGAACACCTCGGCTCCGAGTACGACGAGGCCGAGGACTACGCCATGAGCATGTTGCGGGAGGGCGTCGAGCTCGCCCAGCAACTCGGCCTCGAGGCCCGCGCTCACCTGGTGGAGAGCTCCAGCACCGCGCCACAGGCAATCGTGGATGCTGCCAAGGAGCTGCAGGTGGACGTGATCGTGTTGGGCACGCGCGGCATCGGTGGTGTTCGTTCGTGGTTCACCAACTCGACTGCGGAGTCGGTGGTGCACAACGCCGGCATTCCGGTGTTCATCGTTCCCCCGGTCGACGAGGACGACACCCTCTCGGCCTCTTAAAACCACGCACCCTTAGCAGGTAGGATGAGCAACCATGGCCTACGAATCTGACTCCCTGAACCGCCGCACCCTTGGTCCCGTTGTGGCCAGCGCGGTGGTCGGCGTGACCCTTGGCGTGGTTGGAGTCGTGGGATTGGCCGTCTTCTCCGGCCAGAACACCGTGCCGCAGTCCAACGCGGTGCCCGCTGAGCAGGCGCTCCTGGGCGGGCCAGAATACGGCACCCGCCAATAAGTGCACCGGGTAGGCCCCCACGCTGCGGGGTGGGCGTTCCTCGCGCTCGTCGTCGCGCTGCTGCCGGCCGGCTATGTTGCCGCGGACACCAAGCTCGATCTCGTCGTTAACCCCTCCGGCTTTCTGGCTCAGGCACTGCACGCCTACACCCCGACGTTCACGCTCGGCCAGCTGCAGAACCAGGCCTATGGTTACCTGTTTCCCCACGGCCTGTTTTTCCTGCTTCTCGACCCGCTTCCTGACTGGATAGCACAGCGCCTCTGGTGGCTGCTGGTCACGGGCATCGGCTATTCCGGCTTCTTGGTTATGGCGCAGCGAGCCAACCTCGGTTCGCCAGCTTTCCGCATTCTCGGTGCGGGCCTTTACGCCTTAAGCCCACACACCCTGACGACCCTGACGGCCATCTCCTCGGAGACCTGGCCCAGCATGCTCGCTCCCTGGATTGTGGCGGCCGCGCTTTCGCAGCGTCTCAATCGCCGCGCCTTGGCCGCCGCTGTGCTTCCGGTGGCGATGATGGGTGCCGTCAACGCCAGCGCCACCCTCCTGGCGTGTGTTCCCGGCGCGATCGTCTTGCTGTGGCGGGGCGCGGGAAGGTTCCTGGTGGCCTGGCTTGCCGGGTGCGCTGCGGTGAGCTTGTGGTGGATCGGGCCGTTGGTGCTCCTCGGCCGCTACTCCCCACCGTTTACCGACTTCATTGAGTCCGCCGCCGTCACCAACCGCTGGCTCAATCCCGCGGAGATTCTGCGTGGCACGACCAGCTGGACCCCGTTTGTGGACACCGAACGCACCGCCGGCCATCTCCTGGCCACCCATCCCGTGTTCATCCTGGTCACCATGGCGCTGGCGGCCCTGGGGCTGATCGGCCTGGTGCGCGTACGCGGTCCCTGGCTGCCCATGCTTTTTGTCGGAGTCGCTGTCCTCGGCGCCGCCCACGGCCCATTTGGGGCAGGGTGGGTTTCGCTTCTCGACGCCCCGCTTGCCGCATTCCGCAACATCCACAAAGCGGATCTGCTGGTCCGGATCCCGCTATGCGTGGGCATCGTGGCGCTGGGGTCCCACCTCCCGCTCCCACAAAACCGAAACGACGCCATTCGTCCTGCTCGCCGTCACCTTGCCGCCGCAATGGTGATCGTCATCGGACTGGGCAGCCTGGCCCCTGCGCTCACCGGTCGCCTGCTTCCGCGCGGGTCGTGGCAGGAGATTCCCGCCTATTGGCATGAGGCCACCGACTTCATCAACGCCTCCGCCGGGGATACTCGCACACTCATTGCTCCCCAGGCGCAGTTTGCCCGCCAGGACTTCGGTTGGACCCGCGACGAGCCTGCCCAGCCGCTGCTGGATGTTCCCTGGGCGGTTCGCGACGCCATTCCGCTGGTCAATCCCGAGGCCATCCGCGGGCTCGATGGCGCCATGGCCATGCTCAAACACCACCCTGAGCACGCCGCGGATGCGCTGTCCTCCCTCGGAATTGGCGCGCTTATCGTCCGCGAGGATCTGGAGGACCCCGTCGTCCAGCTCGACGTGCAGGCGCTTGCCGATTCCTCACCCCAGGCAACCCTGCACACCTTCGGCCCGTTGAGCGTCATCCTGTTCCACACCAACCAGCGCCCCACCATCACCACCGACCCGGTAGTAAGCGTGGCGGGTTCCGGGGAGGTTGTTCCCATGCTCAGCGGGCTGCTCGGCCCCGCGACGTATCGCCTTGATCCGGCCTCACCACAGATCGTCACGGACACCCCACTCAAGGTCGCCCGCAACTACGGCACCCTGAACTCTCCGGTCTCAGCCCCGCTAGCCCGCGATGCCGAGGGCTCGGACGTGCTCAACAGGGTGCGCGATTACCCCTCGGTGCGCCCACCGATCGCGGTGGAGGAGCGTGGTGGTCGCGTGGTGGCGTCGTCAAGCGCCTCCGAAGCCACCGCATTCGGCGGGTCGCGCCCGGAGCGCAGCCTCACTGCCGCGGTCGACGGGGACCCGGCGACCGCATGGTATCCCACACCCGGGCCCACGCAGGGACAATGGATCGAGCTCCACCCGGATGACTTTGGTGGCGGTCAGCTGCGGATTCAGGCCACCAAGCCCGCCCGGGCGGTGGTCACGGCCGGCGGGGCGCGCCGGGAGGTGGAACTGAGCGAGGACACGACCGTTCACCTGCCCGCCGCAGATGCCATCCGGGTCACCCTCGTGGAAGCGCCGACGGGTATCGCCGAACTCGAGCTGGAAGATGCTCCGCTGACCCGGCGCATCGTCGTCGACGGCGCCACGGCGGACACGCAAGGGTTCTTCCTCCAGCGCCTGGCAGTAGACACCGGCCGCATCGACTGCACGGTGGTGCTGCCGCGCGCGATGGAGCTGCGGGTGCGCTCCGATGATCCCGTGCTTATCGACGACTCCGAGCATCAACCAGGCGACCTCATCACCCTCGAGGCGGGCGAGCATCGAGTGCAGTCGCGAGCCTCGTTCGTGGCACTGCTGGATAAGGGTTTTGCCCCTTCGGGTGCGCGCTCGCTGTACCTACCCGGGCTGAGCTTCAACCCCGGTTTACGAGCGCAGGCCCACGGCCGCGAGCTCGAATCGGTCCAGGTCTCGGCGGGGATGCAGGCCTTCGAGGTCCCCACGGCCACCCGCGCCTCCGACGTCGAGGTGACCTTCGCCCCGGATGCCACCTACCGCACCTGGCTCATCGGCGGCGGGATCCTCGCGCTGCTCGTATTGCTCCTGTGCATCGTGGTGGTCGCCGCGCAGCTTCCTTCCCCCGGTGTTTCTCTGCGCTCCCCGGGCCGCGGGACCTTTGTGCTCGGCCTGGCCAGCGTGTTGGTGGTGGGTGGTGTGCCGGGGCTGGTGGTCGCTGGTCTGGTGCTCGCTATCCGACGCTTCACCGTATTCACCCCTCGCGCACTCATCGCCGCGCTCATGGCTATGGCGGGTGCCTGGCTTGCCCGGGCGCCATGGCCGCAGGAAACCTACGCCGGGGATAGCCAGGCCTTGGCGCTGGTAATGCTGGCGGCGTTGGCATGCACGCTTCCCGGGTGGCGACGCTAAATTTTGGGGCCGAGTGCAAATGTCTGCACGACGGTGGATGTCAACCTGTTTGGAGTCACTGCACCCCCACAAGATTGATACCCACCTGCTCAGCA
>NZ_VDHJ01000017.1 GCF_006334925.1 Corynebacterium tapiri
ATTCGGAAAGGCCCCCTGAAGTAGCAACCAGTGTGCCCGGCAGGCGACACGCCGAGCGGACACACATTTTGCACCTTAACCCCCTAAGTTCATGGCCCTCGACTTTATCCGCTCAGCGTCAGCGCTCAAGTGCCAGAAACCTAAAGAGGTCACGGCCCGATGCCTTCGGTGGACATAAGAAAACCCCCGTCGAGCAAAAACCTCGACGGGGGTAATGTTGTGCGCCACCAGGGACTCGAACCCCGAACCCGCTGATTAAGAGTCAGCTGCTCTGCCAGTTGAGCTAGTGGCGCTCATGTGAACCGCTGTTGTGCGGTGCAACGGGAAGAAATATTACGCATCAAAGCCCATAACCCAAAATCGCCTGGTCAGGAGCGAATTTCATCCGTTACTGAGTCGATATGAAACGTTCGACGTGCCTCGGGCCGATCTACAAGGCAGAGCTATAGACTCCCCGGGAACGGGGACGTTGTCTGAGAAATAGATGGGATTGTTCTGTGCGTGATTTTCGGGCGCGGGTGAAGCGCGGACTGGCGATTGGTTGTGCTCTGACCTTGCTTTCCGGAACAATCGCAGCGTGCACCATCGGAGACGTTGATGCAGCAAAGAGTTCGCTGAACGGTGAAAACTCTGCACCTAAACCGGATGAGCCGCCGGTTCTCAACGTCGAAGACGGCGACACCGAGGTAGATCCCATCGAGCCGATCACCGTCAAGGGAACGCCCGAACAGCTCAAGGGTCTGACGATGGTCAACGAGTCGGGCAACGAGGTGGAGTCGAAGCTCAGCGCGGATGGCACGCAATGGTCGAGTGCAGAGGACCTGGGATACGGCCGCACGTACACGATCACAATGCCGGGGTACAAGGACACCACGACTACGTTCACGACGGTGAGCCCCACTGCCACCACCACCGTGTCTTTGGGGCCCCTGGAAGATTCGACGGTGGGGGTCGGACAGGCCGTGATCGTGATCTTCAGTTCTGCGCCGTCTGATCGCAAGGCCGTGGAAGAGTCGATCCAGGTGAACACGTCCAACGGCACCGAGGGTGCTTTTTATTGGATTGGCCCGCGCGAACTTCGGTGGCGTCCGAAGGACTTTTGGAAGCCGGGAACGCAGGTCGAGGTCGTCGCTGATCTGTACGGCAAGGACCTGGGTGACGGACTCTATGCCAGCGCCGACAACTCCACCCGCTTCACCATCGGAGACGATGTGCGCGCGATCGTTGATGACAGCACCAAGACCATGGAGGTGTACAAGAACGGGGAGTTGCTGCGCTCAATCCCTGTCTCGCTAGGGCGCGACACTTCCCGTTGGGCCACCCCGAACGGCACGTACGTCGTGGGTGATGAGCATGCGCAGCTCATGATGGATTCCGAGACTTTCGGTTTGCCGCATGAGAACGGCGGTTACCAAACGAAGGTGGACTACGCGACGCAGCTTTCGTACTCCGGCATTTACGTCCATGCCGCGCCGTGGTCCAATTGGGCGCAGGGCAATACCAACCAGTCGCATGGGTGCATCAACGTTACGACGGAGGCTGCCGGTTGGTTCCAAGGCGTCGTGAAGCGTGGCGACCCCGTGATTATTAAGAACACCATCGGTGGCACCCTGCCTGGCTGGGATGGCCTTGGCTACTGGAACATCGACTGGGAGACATGGAAGGCAGGCAACGCATCCGCGGCTTAAGTCTGGCGCAGGTCAACGCTCGAGATGCTGCCATTACGTCAGCGGTGCGGGCACTGATCTCAGCGTCTCTGGCGATCCTGTTCCTCTATGTCTCGCACTCGCGGGCGCCCGTCGTTGGCACGTTGGCTGGCACGCTCGTGTTCGCATTGATGCTTCTCGACGCCTGCGCAGTCATTTGGTACGCCAACCTCGCGCACGTCCGCGGGCTGAAGCGAGTCTTTGCCGTGCTCATGCCACAGGGAGCGATTGCGCTGGTGGGCATGCTGTACTTCGGCGTGAGTAGTTTTCCCGAGCCGTTAGGTACCACGGCTCGAGCTGCCTGGTGGCTGGTGGGGCTGTGGAGTTTGCACGGGCTATTCGGCCTTCTGGGCGGCGCCGTCGAGGTTTCCTCCCGCCTTGCTGGAGCACTGCAGCTGGTGGCAGGGGTCGGCTTGGGTGCCTACTTGTGGCCGCGCCCGCACACCTTGTTGGAACTTGCTGTGCCTGTGGCTGCGGCGTGCATCGTGGTGACAGCCGGGCATCTTTCTGCCGCCATCGCCTCGGGGCAAGAGGTGGGGCTGCGTTTGCGGACCTTGCTGTAGGGGCTGTGGGGGAGTAGGCCGCCGGTGTCTTTTGCTGTGACAAATGGCACGTGCTCTCGACACCGTGATTTTTTACGGAAAGTACTAACCTTAAAAACAGCTAGGTAGAGCGCGTGTTTCTGGCGTCTCGACGGTCGGTAAGCACCGCCTGTTGGGACGATGAAAGCCCTGTGGAAAACCTAAGGACTGGTCCTAATTCGCGCGTAGCCTGGCGGATGAGTTAATCGCGAAATGGAAAGGGCATCAGTCATGACCACGACGGCTGCCAACAACAGCACGGCGGCTGACTCCGCCGAATCCGCCTGGGAGGGCTTCGCCCCCGGTGTTTGGCAGGACGAAATCGACGTCCGTGACTTCATTCAGCGCAATTTTGACCCGTACATGGGTGACGCTTCCTTCCTTGCAGGTCCCACCGAGAAGACGCTGCGCGTCTGGGATCACCTGGAGAAGAACTACCTCTCTGAAGAGCGCAAGCGTCGCATTTACGACGTGGACACCAAGACTCCCGCCGGCATTGATGCGTTCGGAGCTGGATACATCAGCGAGGACGACGACGTCATTGTTGGTCTGCAGACCGATGAGCCGCTCAAGCGCGCCATGATGCCGTATGGCGGCTGGCGCATGGTCAAGCAGGCGATCAAGGAGGCCGGCAAGGAAGCCGACCCGGACATCGAGAAGATCTTCACCGTCTACCGCAAGACCCACAACGATGCTGTGTTCGACATCTACACGCCGCGCATCCGCGCTGCGCGTTCCTCGCACATCATCACCGGTCTGCCCGATGCTTACGGCCGTGGTCGCATTATTGGCGACTACCGTCGAGTAGCGCTCTACGGTGTTGACCACCTGATTGCAGAGAAGAAGAAGGACAAGGACCGCGTCGCAACGCAGGCCTTCTCCGAGCACTGGGCTCGTTACCGCGAGGAGCACTCCGAGCAGATCAAGTCTCTGCAGGCCCTGAAGCGCCTGGGCGAGATCTACGGTCTGGACCTGAGCCGCCCGGCGCGCAACGCGCAGGAAGCCGTGCAGTGGACCTACATGGGCTACCTCGCCTCCGTGAAGTCGCAGGACGGCGCGGCCATGTCGATTGGTCGACTCTCTGCCTTCTTCGATATCTACTTCGAGCGCGACATCAAGGCCGGTCGCATGACGGAGGAAGAGGCCCAGGAGATCATCGATGCGCTGGTGATCAAGCTGCGCATCGTGCGCTTCCTGCGTACCGAGGACTACGACCAGATCTTCTCCGGCGACCCCTACTGGGCAACCTGGTCCGATGCTGGTTTCACCGAGGACGGTCGCCCGATGGTCACCAAGACCTCCTTCCGCCTGCTGCAGACCCTGCGCAACCTGGGCCCGGCCCCGGAGCCGAACATCACCATCTTCTGGGATCCGGCTCTGCCTGAGGGCTACAAGGACTTCTGCTCCGCCGTGTCCATCGAGACCTCGTCGCTGCAGTACGAGTCCGACGCGCAGATCCGCGACCAGTGGGGCGACGACGCCGCCATTGCATGCTGTGTGTCCCCGATGCGCGTTGGCAAGCAGATGCAGTTCTTCGGTGCACGCGTGAACGCCGCCAAGGCTCTGCTGTATGCCATCAACGGCGGCCGCGACGAGATGTCCGGCAAGCAGGTCACTGAGGAAGGCCTCTTCGAGCCCATCAAGGGTGACGGTCCGCTGGACTTCGACGAGGTCTGGCAGAAGTACGAGGAGATGCTGGACTGGGTCGTCGGCACCTACGTCGAGGCCCTCAACATCATCCACTACTGCCACGATCGCTATGCCTACGAGGCTGTGGAGATGGCCCTGCACGATTCCGACATCGTGCGCACCATGGGCTGCGGTATCGCCGGCCTGTCGATCGTTGCTGACTCTCTCGCCGCCATCAAGTACGCCAAGGTCACCCCGGTGCGTGACGAGACCGGCCTGATCGTGGACTACAAAACCGAGGGCGACTTCCCGATCTACGGCAACGATGATGATCGCGCAGACGACATCGCCGCCACCGTGGTCCACACCGTGATGAGCAAGATCAAGGAAATCCCGATGTACCGGGATGCTATTCCTACCCAGTCTGTGCTCACCATTACCTCCAACGTGGTGTACGGCCGTGCCACCGGTTCGTTCCCCTCCGGCCACACCGCGGGCACCCCGTTCGCCCCTGGTGCAAACCCGGAGAACGGCATGGACAGCCACGGCATGGTTGCCTCCATGCTCAGCGTGGGCAAGCTGGACTACAACGACGCGCTGGACGGCATCTCGCTGACCAACACGATCACCCCGTCCGGCCTGGGACGCACCAAGGATGAGCAGGTCAAGAACCTGACCGGCATCCTTGACGCTGGCTTCATCATGGATGAGGCTTAAAGGTAATAACCACACACTCAACGGGCACAACCCATAAATCTCTGAAAGGAGAAGTCATGTCCACCAAGACTTTCGAAGAGCGCCTGAACTCCATGAAGAGCAACCGCGAGGCTCACAACATGGACTCCGGTCTGTACCACGCCAACATCAACGTGCTGGACCAGTCCACCCTGGAAGACGCCATGGAGAACCCGGAGAAGTACCCGAACCTGACCGTTCGCGTCTCCGGCTACGCCGTGAACTTTGTCAAGCTCACCCGCGAGCAGCAGCTCGACGTGCTGCACCGCACCTTCCACGCTAAGGCCTAATTAGCGTCATCATCGCTGGCCCGGGGTCCCATGCGGGCCTTTGGGCCAGCTTTTTGTTTTCTACCCAGCAATCCCAGAGGAGGCTTCGCTCATGACCGTGCCATCCATTGGTGTCTCTGACGGCACCACCGGGCCTTTCCGCCCGAAACCTGTGGATATCCCCACCCCGAAATTGCGCGGAGCCGCCTCCGGTATTGCTGGAGCAGAGGACTTGAGCCCGCTGGAACGAGCAGAAAAGTTCGAGGAGGTCCGTGAGGGCATCGCCGGTTCCATTCATTCCTGGGAGCTGGTGACCAGTGTGGACGGCCCGGGAACCCGCATGACTTTGTTCCTGTCCGGATGCCCGCTGCGCTGCGTCTATTGCCACAACCCCGACACCCTTCATATGAAGGACGGCACGCTGCAGTCGCTGGATGACATCGTGAAGAAGATGAAGCGCTACCGGCCCGTATTCAAAGCCAGCGGTGGCGGAATCACGATCTCTGGTGGAGAGCCCCTTTTCCAGGAACCCTTCACCCGCAATTTGCTGCGTGAGGCCAAGAAACTAGGTATTCACACCGCGATTGATACCTCCGGCTTCCTGGGTGCGCGCGTCGATGAGGAGATGATGCAGGACATCGACCTGTTCCTCCTGGACATCAAGAGCGGCGACCCAGAAACCTACAAGAAGGTCACCGGCCGGGAATTGCAGCCCACGATCGACTTTGGCAACCGGCTCAATGAGAATCACCGAAAGGTGTGGATCCGCTTCGTGGTCGTTCCCGGTTGGACCGACGACTGGGACAACGTGGAAAAGGCGGCCGATATTGTCGGTGGCTGGAAGAACGCCGTCGAGCGAGTCGAGGTCCTGCCTTTCCACAACATGGCCCAGGACAAGTGGGAGTCCCTCGGCATGAAGTACTACCTGGAGAACGTGAAGCCGCCGGAGGCGGAGGTCGTGGAGCGCATCCGCGAGCAGTTCCGCGCACGTGGTTTGGACGTCTACTAAACACCGAAGAACCGGTCCCAACTCTCCTCTACAAGGAAAGCGGGGACCGGTTCTTTATGCGCTTTTCGACGCCTCTCTAGCGCTCCGGTAGCGGCTTACGCGGGATGTAGGCATCCTCGTTGGGACGTTCAAAGTCCGGAGCCTCGAACGTGCCCAGGGTCCAATCGCGGACCTCCGGCAGATCCTCGAGGTGCTCCACGATGTACTCGTGATGGCGCGCCAGCTGCTTTTCGGCCCAGTGGTAGAGCTTGATGCCGTTGGTCGGGACATAGTCCGAGTTGTTCAGGATGTCGATGACCAGGTGATAGCGGTCAACCTCGTTGCGCACGACCATGTCGAACGGAGTCGTGGTCGTTCCTTCCTCCTTGAATCCGCGTGCATGGAAGCGATCCGTTCCGGGCCGGCCGTGGACCAGCTGATGAACAGCGCCCGGGTAGCCGTGGAACGCGAAGAGAACGTCGACGTCGTCCGTGAACATGCGGGTGAACTCGGAGTCCGACATTCCTAGCGGATGATCCTTCGGACGGTGCAGCGCCATGAGGTTTACTACGTTGACAAAGCGGATCTTGAGATCAGGCATGACCGTCTTAACGATCTCAGCTGCCGCGACGGCCTCCATGGTGACCACGTCGCCGGCGGTGGCGATGACCAGGTTGGGTTTGTCGTCGCCAAGCCCCTCGGTCCCGGCCCAATCCCAGATGCCGTACCCGCGGGTGACGTGCTCCTTGGCTTCTTCCATTGAGAGGTACTGCATCTGTGGCTGCTTGTCCTGCACGACCAGGTTGACTTTGTTGCGGTCGGAGAACACCTTTTCCGCGGTGACGGCCAGCGTGTTGGCATCGACGGGGAGGTAGATGCGTCCCACGCTCTTGTTCATGTTGAGCACGACGTTGAGCAGCTCGGGTGCCTGGTGGGAGAAGCCGTTGTGGTCGTTGCGCCAGCAGGTGGAGGACAGCAGGATGTTCAGCGAAGGTACCGCCGCACGCCAGGGGAGGTGGTTGGCTTCTTGGAACCACTTGCCGGCCTGCATGGTCATGGAGGCGCTCACCATGCCGAAGGCCTCGTAGGAGGCGAAGAGTCCGTGGCGACCGGTGAGGTTGTAACCGTCGAGCCAACCATGAGAATTGTGCTCGCTCAAGACCTCCATGACGCGGCCGTTGGAGGAGAGCTTCTCATCCACGAGGTTGGTGCGCTCCATGAAAGCGCGATCGGTGACCTCGAATACGGCGCCGAGGCGGTTCGAGTTGGTCTCATCCGGGCAGAAGAGACGGAAGTTGTCCGGGTTGTCCTCGTAGATGTCGCGCATGATCGCGCCCAGGGTACGAGTGGATTCCTGCTTGAAGCTGGCGCGCGTCTCATCGGTGACCTCGGTGGCGTACTCGCTGAGGTCGCGCAGGCGAAGGTCCTTGGTAAGCAGGCCGCCGTTGGCATGCGGGTTGCCAGAGATGCGCTTGTTGCCCTCCGGATTGTTGGCAGCAACCAGCTCCGTAATGGTGCCGTCCGCGTTGAACAGCTCCTCGGGGTGGTAGGAACGCAGCCAGTTCTCCAGTAGCGCCAGGTGGTCGGCATCCTCGCGGACACCAGACAGCGGGACCTGGTGCGCGCGCCAGGTGCCCTCGTAGACCTTGCCGTCCACCAGGTGTGGGCCGGTCCAGCCCTTAGGCGTGCGCAGGATGATCATCGGCCATACCGGACGCGTGCCGTCCCAGTTACCGCTGCGTGCCTCCTGTTGGATCTCGGCGATGCGGCTGTAGGCGTAGTTGAGGGCGTCCGAGAACTTCTCATGCATCCAGGGCAGCTCATTGCCCTCGACCCAGATGGGCTCGTACCCGTAACCGCGGAAGTAGGACTCAACCTCTTCCGGGTCCTTGCGGGAGAGCACCGTCGGGGAAGCGATCTTTCCACCGTTGAGGTGGAGGATCGGCAGGACTGCACCGTCGTGCTCCGGGTTGAGGAAGGAGATAGACTTCCATGATCCCTCCAGCGGGCCAGTCTCGGCCTCGCCGTCGCCGACGACCGCTGCCACGAGCAGGTCGGGGTTATCGAACGCTGCGCCGAACGCGTGAGAGAGGGCGTAGCCCAGCTCGCCACCCTCGTGAATGGAACCCGGTGTGGTCACCGATGCGTGCGACGGAATGCCGCCGGGCGCCGAGAACTGCCGGAACAGCTTGGTCAGCCCTTGGGCGTCCTTGGTCACAGCTGGGAAGCATTCGGTGTAGGTGCCCTCAAGGTAGGAGGCTGACACGATGGCGGGGCCGCCATGGCCTGGGCCGGTGATGTAGATGACGTCCTGATCGGTGTGCTTGATCAGGCGATTCAGGTGCGCGTAGATGAACGCCAGGCCCGGTGAGGTGCCCCAGTGACCGAGCAGACGCGGTTTGATGTCGTCTGCCTCCAGCGGACGCTGCAGCAGCGGGTTGTCCTTGAGGTAGATCTGGCCAACGGTGAGGTAGTTGTTGGCGCGCCACCAGGCATCGACCTGGAGAAGCTCGTCCTTGGTCAGCTTCGGAATCATGTGGTTGCTCATGACCTAAGATTAAAAGGTCATACCAAAATAAGACAAGCGTTTTGGTAGTGCTTTTCGACGCCCTCCCAACCGAATTTCGCGTGCCTAACCAACGACACACATTGGCCACCAGGCTGGGATAGTCTGACCTCATGTCGACAGAACGGATAGGCAACCCAGAGCGCAACGCAGCGCTCGACTCATTGGGGGAGTACTTCGCAGACGGCTACCTCGATGTCGATGAATTTGATCAGCGCACCATGCATGCTGCTCAGGCTCGCACGCGTACAGACCTCGAGGCCCTCTTTAACGATCTGCCCGCCCGCAACGTTCCGGCTCAGCGAGACGAGCCCAGCCTCGCGGTACATGAATCCGCCGAAGATGAGCTGGATGCGGTCATGCGCAAGAACCGCATCGTGCAGTCTGCTGACGCTGCCATCTGGGGTGTGGCCGTGCTCGTGTTTTTCCTCGGTCTCTTCGTCTTTGAGTGGGACTACTTCTGGGCAGCTTTCCCGGTCGCTGGCGTGGCCTCAGCAGGTGTGCGCGGTGTGGTGTCGCTGAGCGATGAGGAAGAAGAACTCGCCGGCAAGCTCGAAGAGGATGCCAAGAAGGAGCGAGCTAAGCGCCTGCGAAAGGCTGCCGAGCGACGACGAGAGTTGGGGAAGTAATTCCTACGCCTTAAGCCTCGTCGGTTTCCTTGACGTAGAGCTCGAAGAGGTGATTGACGATCGCCTGCTCCCGTTCGGCCTCAGGCAGAGCACTGAAGTCCACGCCGTAGGCCTGCTCGACGGCGCGGTCGAGCGTGCGGTGAGCCTTGACAAGCTCGGGGTGGAGGAAGTCGTTGTCCGGGTCGTAGAGATCCGCCAATGATTCGCCCGGGTACAGTTCGCGGGCGTCAATCACAGCCTGAGCGGCCGATTCAATCGCTGTGACCTGCGCATCCGTCGCATCAGGGAAGACCATGTTGTTGTAAACGATGGTGTTGGCGTAGCTGTAGTCACTCTTGAGCCTTCCGCCGACGACGCGCATCCAGGCGTTGTGGAAGGTCGACATGAGGACGCCGAAAATATAGCGCGAGTCGCTCGGAATGAAGTACAACTTGTCCCCGGGAATCATTCCATCGTCGACAAATCCCAATGGGATAAATTTCCGGCGTTGACTCGACACCTTGGGAACACCAATATAGGTTCCGTCCTTGAACTTCGAGGTCGGTCGGAGCAGGTGCGGACGATCGGCCAGCTTGTAGGCATCGCCAGTTTGAGTCTGGACCAAGCGCCACTCTCGGCACGCATCTATGTGGGCACGCACGTGCGGCAGGGCTTTGAGCTCGGGCCCTGTGATCTCGGGGAGCCACAGGCAGTAGCGGTCGTCACCGTTGATGAACTCCTGTCCCATCGAGAACTTCCGGATCCACTTCCCAGCACCGGGTTCCGCGGCGATGAGCTCGTCGCGCTCCTCGGGGGACAGGAGGAGGTTGCCTCCATCTGCTGGTTTAAAGCCTTGAGCCATACCAGGCACATTGCTCAGCGGCTTTGACCTGCGCTCGATGAACACGCTCGGAGCATCCACCAAGTAGCCATTGAGGTGCTCGACCGCGTGGCGCTCGCCAATCTCGCGCGGCGCACCCGCGGCGCGCTCTTCGGCGCTCGCGCGGCGATAAGTCCAGGCGACCTTGTTCGGTCGCTCCACGTGGGAGAACCCAATAATCACGCAAAAGACGTGCGCCTGATCCTTCGCTTCGTTTGACCAGGTAAAGGTTCGGTGCGCGAAGTTGATGGAGATGCCATCGGCGAAGAGTGGCTTCCACAAGGGAGTGACCTGCTGGCCCTGGACGATCGAATTCGTGGACACCAGGGCGGCCTCGCAGGTGGTCCCGGCCATGAAGTCTGCGGCCAACTTGTACCAGCAAGCTACGTAGTCAAGCAGTCCGCCATCCTTGCCAAAGATGGTTACGCGATCCTCCTTCTGTTCCGCGCTGAGCTTCGAATTTCCCAGGAACGGAGGATTTCCGATTATGTAGTCGCACTCGGCAGGCTCAATCACCTCGGACCAGTCCTTGTGCAGGGCATTGCCGTGGTGGATGTTCGCGGCGTCGACAAGCGGAAGATCCTCGATGACTCCGGTGACGATCGTCTGCGCCTCAATATTGGCCTGCAGCTGCGCGATCCATAGCGCGGTGGATGCCACGGAGACGGCGAAGTCGTTGATCTCGATTCCGTAGAACTGATCGAGCGAGATTTTCAGCGGCGACTCCCCGCCGACATCCAAGAATGTCTGCTGGTTCGAGAGCTCCGAAAGAATCTTGTTCTCCAGGCGCCGCAGGGAGATGTAGGTCTCGGTGAGGAAGTTTCCGGATCCGCATGCCGGGTCAAAGAATGTCAGGCCAGCGATCTTGTCATGGAACGCGGTGATCTTCTTGCGCCGCTTGTTGGCGCTCACTCCGCTCTCGGCGAGAATCTCGGCGAGCTCGGTCTTGAGATCATCGAGGAAAAGCGGGTCAATCACCTTGTGGATGTTCTCAGGCGAGGTGTAGTGCATTCCACCGGAGGCGCGAGTCTCCGGGTTCAGGGTGGACTCGAATACGCCGCCAAAGATGGTTGGTGAAATCTCAGCCCAATTGGTGTCGCGCGAGACTTCGTCGAGAAGCAAATCCTTGATCTCGTCGGTGAAGTTAGGGATCTCGACTGCGCCGTTGGCCTTGGCGCTAAACAGTCCGCCATTGACGTAAGGGAAGGACCTGAGATCATCCGTAAGGTAGGGATCGCGCTGGTCTACCGGGGTGTCCAGAACCTCGAAGAGCTCCAAGAGCCGGCCGCGAATGCGATTAGCGGGAGTGCCGTGCAGGTAGCTGTAGAACGCATCCTTGCCAAAGAGCCCTGCGTCTTCGGCGAACAAGCAGAACACGAGGCGGACGCACAGCACGTTGAGCGAGTGCTGGCTCGCCGCGCTATCTGGATCGATGTACTGCTGGCGCAACGCTCGATACAGGGTTGCGATGAGCTCACCCGCATCCATGGTGACCCGCTCCTCGCGCTGCTGACGAGATCGCTGGGGGTCAATGAGGAAGTCGAGGAGATGGAACTGCTCGGGAAGCTCCGCCAAAGTGAAGGAGAGGTAGTTCTGATCCGGGCGTTGGCGCTCCAGGTCGTGAATCCGGAACTGTCCGAAGTTACACACAATGATGTAGCGCGGGCGCTGGGAATAGGGCAGCGTGTTGGCGTAATTGCGAGCCTGCTCGAACGGAGTGACCTGTTGCCCCTGGCGCACATCCGGCTTATCCAGGCTGACACCAAGTGACTTTTGCTCGATGATCGTCTTGGCATCGGCGATCGTGACGTCGATGAAGCCGCGCGCGTCGGTGCGTTCTTCGTAGCGCACCGACGTCACGATGTCGTGCATTCCCACGACGGTGCGCAGCAGCTCATTCCAGAAGGTGGCCGTGTCGCCCTTCTCATACCCGCGGTCAGCCCACTCCTCGGAGAATCTCCGGGCGGCGGCAGAGCGCTCGACTTCGGTGAGAACTTCCAGGTGGGTTTTAGCGACAGACATAAAAACAAAGTCTACTGAGCTACGGCGCTGGTGTGCCCCCGCGCTTGTTTGGCGCTCCCAGCGCATGCGCGAAACCCCGACCGAGAATCAACCCCGGCCGGGGCTTCAAACTTTGGGGTGGCTGACGGGGCTCGAACCCGCGACACCCAGGATCACAACCTGGTGCTCTACCAGCTGAACTACAGCCACCATCGCTGCGTGAAGCAGCGCTGACTAGATTAACGCACCGTCGCCAAAACCAAAAAACGCCAGGTCATCAGGCCCTATTTCAGATGATCCGCAAACGCCTCCACTGCCTCGCGAGAGCTTGCCGCTGCGGAATCCGAGTCTGGGCCCGGAGCGGGGACGAAGACGCTGCGACGGTAATAGTCCAGCTCGCGGATGGATTCCACGATGTCTGCCAGCGCGCGGTGGGCCATGCCCTTTTCTGGCTGGTTGAAGTATGCGCGGGGGAACCAGCGGCGGGTTAGCTCCTTAACGGAGGAGACGTCGATCATCCGGTAGTGCAATGCCCGATCAAGTCGGGGCATGTGCGCGCGGATAAACGCACGGTCGGTGGCAATGGAATTACCGGCCAGCGGAGCGGGGTGCTCGGGATCGCAGTGCTGTGCAATCAGATCGAGCACCGCATCCTCAGCCTTGCGAATATCCACGGTGGAGGCGCGAATAGCCTCGGTGAGCCCGTTGGTCTCGTGCATCTCTGTGACGTAGTCATCCATGCGTGAGAGCTCGTCCTCGGTTGCATGAACAACCAAGTCCACGCCTTCTCCGAGGATGTTCAGGTTCGCGTCCGTGACCAGGGCGGCGACCTCCACGATGACGTGGTTGTCCGGATCGAGGCCCGTCATCTCCAGGTCGATCCAGACCAGCCGGTTGTTCTTGGCGGCAATCTCCTCAGTCATGCTCACCAGCCTAAAGGTCTTAGCCCATCTTGGAGTAAAAGGAGCCGATAAGCGGGCTCAGCAGGGCCTTGGGCCCGTAGGTGGAAACGAAGTCCATGCTCTTGGACAAAGGCCCGGGAACGACGCGACGCTTACCCTTCGCCATCGCATTAAGCGTCTCCTCGGCGCAGGACTCGTAGGTGGTCCACAAGAAATCCGGGACCACCTTGTCCACGATCGTTTGCTCCTCCTCGGGGATCTCTGCCTCGCGGACCGGGCCCGGGGCCAAGAGTGTGCAGGTCACCCCGGTGCCCTTGAGCTCATAGTGGAGGGACTCGGTGAACGAGTTTACGCCGGCCTTGGTGAATACGTAGGTGGCGTTATTCGGGATCGGAATGTTGCCTGCCGCCGAACCCACATTGCAGATCGCGCCCTCGCCACGTGCGACCATGTCGTGGACCACAGCATGGGTCAGGCGGAAGACTGCAGTAGCGTTGAGGTTGAACTGGTTGGTCTCGTAATCCCAATCCTGCTCTAGGAACGGGCCGAAGCTAGCAATGCCCGCAGAGTTCACAAGGATGTTGACCTCAGTGGTTTTCAGAACGTCGATAAGCCGAGTCACCTCATCCTCGCGGGAGAGATCGCACGCCACGACGTCCACAGCGACACCGTGTGCCGAACGTAGCTGCTCAGCGATGTTTTCCAGAACCTCCTCGCGGCGCGCCACGAGCAGCAGATTGTGCCCATAGGCGGCAAGGCGTCGAGCGATGGCTTCACCGATTCCCTGGGAAGCGCCGGTGACTACAGCGCGGGTCGTGGTGGTGGGGGCGGGCAGCGTCATGGGATGGCACACCCTTTCCGGGGTAGGAGACGAGGTCAATATTCATAGGCTAATGGGTGTCGCTCCAGGTGGCGATAACGCAACCTAATCGTGACCATTTTGGAGGCTGTAACGGCGTTTTTCTGTCTTAGTATCAAGCCACACCTACCCGCCCTTTTGATGTTCTAGAACAGGATCGCCTACTCGTGCGCTCGTTTGTTTCTCGCGCTACCGCAACGGCCGTCGTCGCCTTGCTCACCGGTCTGGTGTCGCCTGTTGCAGCTCATGCAGCCGTCGCTGCCCCCGGTGCGCCTCTCCGCACTGTTGCTTCGGAACCGACCTTGCCCGGAATGCCCACTCAACTCGACTTCGCCTCGTGCTCTCAGGGGCCTGTGGGTACCGTTGCGCTTGACGACGCCTCCCGCAACCCAGTGATGCTTACCGCCGGGCACTGCACCCACGCGGTCAATCCCTTCTGGCAGCCCACGGACGCCGTGTACTCGCCCGGTGTGGATGGCAATGAGCTGATTGGCCACCGCGGACCTTCCGGCTTTGACAACCCCATGACCGGGGAGCCAGTCGCAGACCTTGCTGCCTCGGTGGTTAGCCAGGACTGGTCTGTCGTGGAGCTGGAGCCGTCCACCACGACCTCTCGGCTTTCTCAGTCGCGTAACCATGACGGCCTCCCATCCGGAACGCCCGTGGTACTGACCGGTATCCGCGACTACCCAGACCTGGCGCCCGGACAGATCAGCTTTGACAACTTTGGCCAGCCGATCTGCAAGGACGGCGACGTCTCCGGCCGAACCTGTGGACAGCAACTGTTCCGCACGCGCAACTCCGTGTTCCACCAAAACCTCGGATACGAGCACGGCGATTCCGGCGGAGTGAACTTCGACCCAAACACTCACGAGGTCATCGGTGTTGCTTCCCAGGCTTTGGGTAACTTTGGCCGCGCACAGACTGCCGACGTCGCCCTGGAAACTGCCTACGGAATCCCCGACGGTCAGGTCAACCAGGCCTTCCAGCTTGCCGAGTCCACCGAGCCCCACGACACCGACCTGCGCACGCAATCGCAGGACGAGCAGGCTACCCGCGAGTGGACCAAGCAGAACTATCCGGACGTGCAGTTCACTCCGCAGCCCACTTTCCAGCAGCAGCTGGATAACCAGGTGAAGTGGGCGCAGTCTGACGTTCAGGCCCTGGGCACGATGTTCGGCGACTCCGTCGCCACCGGAGATATGGCCCGTGCCCAGCGCGTGGCCGAGACCGCAGGCAAGGTAGGCAACTACTACGCCGAGACGCTTCCCGATTACGCCGCCATGGCGGCAATCGAGAACGTGGCCTCCACCGTCACCGTTCCGATGCCTCCGGAGGGGTTCCTCCAGTAACTCGCTTAGCGAGGCAGCTTTAGAGCCCAGCAACCTATCGAGGTTGCTGGGCTTTTGTGTTGGTGTGGGCGGTAGTTCGGCCATGGATCTTAGCGCCGAAGGGTTCTTCTGCATCGCCGAGCTGGCCTGCGTTGCTGAGCTGGCCTGCATCGCCAGAGCTCTAAAGGAATAGGCACAAAGGACGCGCCCTTTAGAGGTTTAGGCCCAAAAACTGACTCCTTTGGTCCTATTCCTTTAGAGCTTTAGCTCGAGCCCCCCAAAAAACCAGCCCCCAAACCCTCGACACGCAAAAACCCCACCGCCAGCATCGTGTGCTGCGCGATGGGGTGTAACCGTTTTGCGCCCCCAGCAGGATTCGAACCCGCGACCCACGGGGTAGAAACCCGCTGCTCTAATCCACTGAGCTATGGAGGCCAGTGCCCCTAGCTTAACCCACAGCATGCGGCCATCATGCACACCCGCCTAGTGGCTTCGTCCTCGCTGGTGAGAGCGGATAGGGTGAGGTCCATGTCGAGCACGAGGCGCGGAGAGCACAACAGTGAGGCCAAGCGAACCTGGCCCATTTATCTTCTGGCAGCACTAATCGAAGGCATCGTGGGAGGAGCAATCGGCTATTCCTTCCTTGGCGGCTCCCTTGCCGCCCTGGGAATTCCCGATCCCGGCCCGGTGACTTCTTTTGGTCTGCCGTTCTTGCGTGCCGTTAGCTGGATCATGGCGGCGCTGGCAACGGGCTCGTTTATGTTCTCGGCCTTCTACATCCCGCCGCAGAAGGTGAACGTCGGGGCAGAAAGCCCGCTGAAGGGCACACGGCTGAGCGTCGATGGGCACATCGCGTCGCGCACGGGCGCGAATGCTGCCCTGGTCTTTGCGCTGATCGGACTAGTGATGGTGCCGATGACCTTGTCAGACATTTCCGGTACGCCATTTCTACAGACGTTGAATCCGGCGTCGTTTAGCACCGCCCTCCAACAGGTAGCCGCGAGCGAGGTCTGGCTGCTGAGCGCCATTATCGCAGGTTTGGTCAGCCTGGTTGCGCGATTGAGCAACCGCTGGGCGTGGCAGCCAGTACTCATGCTCGGATCGATCGGGATGATCATTCCGCTGGCGATGGAGGGGCACAACGCGACTGGAGGTGCGCACGATTACGGCACCAATTCGTACCTGTGGCACCTGATCCTCATGGTGGTTTGGATCGGAGGCCTGCTCGCGCTGTTGGCACACGGACGACGCCTGGGGCCGAGTCTGGAAACGGCAGTGCGTCGCTACAGCGTGGTCGCCCTCTTTGCGCTGCTGGCAGTGGCGCTGTCTGGCGTGGTGGCTGCCCTTATTCGCGTCCAGCTCGGCGACCTGCTGACCACGAAGTACGGCCTGGTAATCACCGGGAAGATCGTGGGCACCATCATTTTGGCCGTGATGGGTTTTGCTCATCGCCAGCTCACTATCCCGCAGCTGGGCAGCAACCCGCGCTCGTTTCTGCGTCTTGCTCTGGCAGAGATCCTGCTCATGGCCGCGGTGGCTGGCTTGGCTGTCACGATGGGACGGACCCCGCCGCCCCCGCCGCTCAACCCGAACTTGAGCCCCATGGCCATCCAGATTGGTTATGAATTGACCAAGGAGCCGACCTTCTTCAGCGTATTTACCGTGTGGCGCTTCGACATCCTTTTCGGCGCGCTGGGCGTGATCTTCGCAGTGCTTTACCTGTTGGGTGTGCGTCGAGTGCGCGCGCGTGGCGGGGAGTGGAAGACCTCTTACACTGCCTGGTGGTTGGCGGGGTGCGTCACGTTGGTGATCACGATGAGCTCGGGCATCGGCATGTACATGCCAGCCACCTATTCCATGCACATGGTCGCCCACATGATGCTGTCCATGGTGGTGCCGCTGATCATGGCGTTGGGCGCACCGCTGACCCTGATCACCTCTGCATTTAGCCCCGAGGAAGGGCCGCACCAGTGGGTAAAGGCCTTTACGCACTCGCGCTTTCTTGCTGTGGTGACCACCCCGTGGGTCAACCTCTTGCAGTTCCTCGTGTTCTTCTACCTGCTCTATCTGAGTTTCCCGCTTTACGAGCTCGCAATCTCCGAGCACGCCGGCCACATCACCATGAACGTATTGTTCCTGGTCTCCGGTTATTTCTACTTCTGGGAGCTGGTGGGGCCCGATGAGATTCCAGGCCGACGCAGCGCGGCCATTCGACTGTTCTGGCTGGTGGTTTCCATGCCGGTTCACTTGTACTTCGGCGTGTATCTCATGCAGCTCAATACCGTCATGGGCGAGGAGTTCTATCGCTCGCTGCAGCTGCCCTGGAACCCGGACCTACTCAAGGACCAGAAAAACGGCGGCGGCATCGCCTGGGCCTTCGGCTCCTTCCCGTTGACCTTTGTCTTGCTGTGGTTGATGTTGGAGTGGCGTCGCGACGACAAAGCTGCGGAGGAGCGTATCGACGCGCGTCTCGATTCCGCATCCCGCGCACACTCCGATTCCTCCGCGGAGCAGGGCGAAGATGAGCCCATCGACGAGCTCGCCGCGTACAACGCCATGCTGCAGCGATACCACCGCGGAGGTGGAGACACCGCCAGCGACTACTACTCACGGGAGTTCTAACCACACTCAGGGCAAGTGCGGCAGTGGGGAATTGTTGACCGTTCGGAGCAACCGTCGGCTTATCCACAGAAGCCGCTGCACTGGAGACTGCGGATGCTGCCGATCCCACATGATGAGTCCTAGGCGCACCAACCTGGCGCTGACCCTCACCTCCTGGCGAAAGGACCATCATGCCCAACTACCCGATCACCGTGATCGGCAACCTCACCGATAACCCTGACTGCAAGACGGTGTCTACTGGCTCACCAAAGACGTCGATACGCATTGCCGCCCACCGATCCGTCCGCGACCCGAATGCCGATAGTGGGTGGCGCGACACTGACCATCTCTTTCTCACGGGCGAAATGTGGGGCCAGCTGGCTCTCAATGCCGCGGAGTCTCTGCGCAAGGGGATGAGCGTGATCGCGTCGGGCCGCCTCGTGGTTCAGGAGTGGGAAAGTGATGACAAGGAGGGAGAGAAGAAGCGCAACCAGCGCATGCTTTTCAAGATCGAGAGGATCGGACTCGATCTGAACCGGTACGTTGTTGCCTCGCGCCGTACCGACGAGATCGAACACAACGTGGACGGGTTGCAGGCTCCCGCGCGCCCGACCCTCGCCACCACCACGACCTTCACCCAGAACACGCCACGTGAACCCGCCCTAGCGGGGGTGGGAGCCGGACGTTCCGGTGGTTCCGAAGAGTCGACAGAGGAGGGTGGTAGGTAAACCTCCGTTCTAAGGCTGCTCATGTACCCTTTGTGAGAACCTAAGATACACATTCAACAAAGGGGAAACATGGCGGAGTTCATCTACACGATGAAAAACGTACGCAGGGCCATCGGTGACAAGGTCATCCTCGACAACGTCACCATGGCCTTTTACCCGGGCGCCAAGATCGGCGTGGTCGGCCCCAACGGCGCAGGCAAGTCGTCCCTGCTCAAGATCATGGCGGGCATCGATGAGCCGAACAACGGCGACGCCTTCCTGGATCCGGGTGCCACCGTGGGCATCCTCCTTCAGGAGCCCCCGCTGAACGAGGACAAGACTGTCCGCGAAAACGTGGAAGAGGGCCTGGGCGAGATCTTCGAGAAGAAGCAGCGCTTTGAGCAGATCGCCGAGGAGATGGCCACCAACTACTCCGACGAGCTCATGGACGAGATGGGCAAGCTCCAGGAGGCCCTGGACGCAGCGGATGCTTGGGAGGTCGACTCCAAGATTGATCAGGCTCTGGAAGCCCTGCGCTGCCCGCCCGCCGATGCCCCGGTGACCCACCTTTCTGGTGGCGAGCGTCGTCGAGTAGCGCTGGCCAAGCTCCTGCTGACCCAGCCAGATCTGCTGCTTCTCGACGAGCCCACCAACCACCTCGACGCGGAAAGCGTGTTGTGGCTGGAGAAGCACCTGCAGGATTACCCGGGTGCCGTCCTGGCTATTACCCACGACCGCTACTTCCTGGACAACGTCGCGGAGTGGATCTGCGAGGTCGACCGCGGAAAGCTCTACCCCTACGAGGGCAACTACTCCACCTACCTGGAGAAGAAGGCCGAGCGCCTAGAGGTTGCTGGCAAGAAGGATCAGAAGCTGCAGAAGCGTCTGAAGAACGAGCTGGATTGGGTGCGTTCTTCGCCGAAGGCCCGCCAGGCCAAGAACAAGGCTCGCCTGGAGCGCTACGAGGAGATGGCAGCCGAGGCCGAGAAATACAAGAAGCTCGACTTCGAAGAGATTCAGATCCCGACCCCGCCGCGCCTGGGCAACAAGGTCGTCGAAGTCAACGACCTGCACAAGGGTTTCGACGGCCGCACCCTGATCAAGGATCTTTCTTTCACGCTGCCGCGTAACGGCATCGTGGGCGTGATTGGTCCGAACGGTGTGGGTAAGTCCACCTTGTTCAAGACCATCGTGGGCTTCCAGGAGCCGGACTCCGGCACCGTTGAGGTCGGCGAGACCGTCCAGATCTCCTATGTGGATCAGAACCGCGAGAACATTGACCCCGAGCTGACCGTCTGGGAGGTCGTCTCCGGTGGCCTGGACTACATCCAGGTTGGCCAGAACGAGATGCCGTCACGCGCCTACCTCTCTGCGTTCGGTTTCAAGGGCCCGGATCAGCAGAAGAAGTCCAAGGTGCTCTCCGGTGGTGAGCGCAACCGCCTGAACCTCGCGCTTACCCTGAAGCAGGGCGGAAACCTCATCCTTCTCGACGAGCCGACCAACGACCTCGATGTGGAGACCCTGGGTTCCCTCGAGAACGCACTGACCAACTTCCCGGGCTGCGCCGTGGTGATCTCTCACGACCGCTGGTTCCTGGACCGCACCTGTACCCACATCCTGGCGTGGGAGGGCGACCACGAGGAAGGCAAGTGGTTCTGGTTCGAGGGCAACTTCGGCGACTACGAGAAGAACAAGGTGGAGCGCTACGGTGAGGACGCTGCCCGTCCAAGCTCCGTGACGCACCGCAAGCTCTCGCGCTAAATTCAGCGCGCAGCCGCGAGCGGCGAAACAAACCACCCAGTGCGTGGGCGAGCAAGACTACACTCGCTCACGCACTATTTTTATGTCCCGTTTTTAAAGTAAGGCGAGTTTCTTATGGCTGCGACATCTCACGCACACACCACAACAATCCCGGTGCGGTGGTCTGACTTCGACCGCTTTGGGCATGTGATGAACGCCAACTACGTGGAATTCGCGCAGGAAGCACGCCTGGTATTCGCGCAGGAGCACTTTTACTCCAAGGGCGTAGAGTTCAACGTCTTTGTGCGCAGCATCAACGCGGACTTTCGCCTACCGGTGGGCCCGGACACCACCGAGGTCACGGTCCACACGGATGTGTCCGAGGTCGGTACGACTTCCTTTGTCACCCGCCAGGAAATCCTGGATCGCCAGGGACGCATCGCATGTGTCGTCGAGTGCGCCCAGGTGGTCATGGACCTGGAAACGATGCGGCCGCGCCCGCTCACCGAGCAGGAAGTCGAGCTGATCACTGCTCCGTCTCGTGCTGCAAAGGCAGCGGAATAAGTGGAAACGATCCAGGTCCTCGGGGGCCACCCGGGGCTGCTCGCGCTGGTCAGCCGGGCCCAAAGTCTTGATGCTGGGGCGAGTGTGCGCTTCCGCGAGCTCGGCTCGGGGTTTGTCGATGCATTTGTGACCACGCCTTTCGGCGTCATCGCTTCTCGACGCTTCGAGGGCCACATCTCTCGCGATGGGGCCGTGGTCTCCGCTCGCGACCTCTTCGCTGCGCTCCAGGAAGATGAGCGCGAGATCGGCCCGGCCAGCGATCCAAACTGGCCCGGAGCCCTGCCGCCGGCCGCCGGTTTCACCCTGGTGGACACGCTCCCGGTAGCAGTGGTGCGTTCGCTCGCTGACGAAGGTCAGCGGCTGGCCCGGCAGTTTTCCGGGCCGCTGGGCCCTCCTGCGTCGTTGTTGGACCAGACGGTTATCACGGTGACGGCGCCGGAAGACGAGTCGCTTACCGTGGAGATCCCCATGCGCATGGTGTTTACCTGCACCTCGTTGGGCCTGATCCCGGGGTTCGAAGCGGCCACCACTGTTCCCCGACATCTCAAGGTGTCACGTGCCGGACGGTGGACGCGCATAGATGCGCCCTATGGAACGGTGTATCGCTCCACAGGGCTGGGCGGGGTCTTAGCGCTCTAGCTGTGCGTATTGATCATCATGTAGGCCACGCGCTGCATGTGATTCCAGATCGCCGCACGCGAGGCATCGTCGATGGTTTCTGAATCGATCTGATCCAGCGAGCGTCCCATGAGCTCGAGCCAGCGTTCTGCGCCGGCGGCATCAATACGGAAGGGCATGTGCCGGCGGCGCAGCATCGGGTTGCCGCGCTCCTGGGCATAGGTGGTCGGGCCGCCCCAGTACTGGGAGAGGAACCAGTAGAGCCGATCCTCGGCACCAGCCATGTCGTCTTTGGGGTACATGGGGCCCAGGATGTCGTCGTTAGGCACCTGGGCGTAGAAACCCCGCACTAGGGCACGGAACGTCGGCTCGCCACCGCAGGCCTCAAACAGGGAACCCATCTAGCTCTCCTGGGGGCGGGGGAAGCCCATGCCGTGGGGGTAGGGCAGGGTGATTCCTTCTTCACGCAGGCGGTTGATCAGCTTGGACTGGATTATGCGCTGCACGTCCCACTGATGTGCGGGTAGCGTCTTCACGCTGGCGCGGAAGGTGACATAGTCCGGGTTGATAGTGGTGAGGCCGTTGACCTCGGGGGCATCGATGATGCCCTCGGAAATCGACGGATCCTTGGCTGCGTCGGTAATGGCATCAAGGATGACGTCCCAGGCCTTCTCCGTGTCGTTGGTCAGGGCAACAGGGATCTCAATACGGGCGATCGAGTACTCGTCGGAGAGGTTACCCACGCGCAGGATCTCACCATTGCGGATGTACCACAGAGTTCCGTCGATATCGCGGATCGTGGTGATGCGCAGCGAGATGTCCTCCACGTCACCGATGACTCCGTCGCCGACATCAATGGTGTCACCCACACCGTACTGATCCTCCAAAAGCATGAACACACCGGCGATGAAGTCCTTCACCAGGGACTGTGCGCCGAAACCAATGGCCAGGCCAATCACACCAGCCGAAGCAATCAGCGGCGCGACGTTCACGCCTACTTGGTCAAGGATGGCCAGGACGGCCCAGACCCAGATGACGATTCCCGCCGCGGACTTACCCACTGCAGCGAGCGTGCGCACGCGTGACTGGCGGCGCTTTTCTCGCGAGTCGCGCATGGCCTGCACCCGCGGGTCGGTCTCTTCAGGCTTGACGTGCTTCTTGCCGCGCAGCTTCTTTTGCAGCCCGCTCTTTTTGCCCCCATTGTCGATGTTGGCACGAGCCGCCCGGTTGATGATCTTCCGGGCGAGCCACTGCAAGACCAGGGCAATGATGATGATCAGCAGGATGCGCAGCGGGTTTGTGATCAGCCACTCTTTAGTCATGGGATCCTCTAACCACGAGGACACTCCATCCACGGCTCCCTTTCCGGCGTCACTGACCTGCTGGCCTGCACTTGCTTGAACTGTATAGATACTCATCAGCCTCAAACGTACTCGTGTGTGCACGTGGGGTCATGTCCCAAGGGCTAAAATCGCCAGACAATGAACAGCTTGGTCTATTATTGACGGAATAACCGATCTGATTCACCCAACTAGCACTATCAGGAGCATTGCCCCATGGCCGAGAAGCCCGGATTTTCCACTGCATCTATCCACGCGGGCTATGACCCGGACTCCCACCTCGGTCCGATCAACATCCCGATCTACGCCTCCACCACCTTTGCGCAGAACGGGCTCAATGAGCTGCGCGGTGGATATGAGTACTCCCGCGTTGCCAACCCCACCGTGGCATCTCTGGAACGCACCATTGCAGCGTTGGAAGGTGCCAAGCACTCTGTGGTGTTTTCCTCGGGCATGGCTGCGACCGACACGGTGCTGCGTATCCTGCTGCGCCCCGGGGACCACTTGGTCCTGGGCAATGACGCTTACGGAGGAACCTGGCGTTTGATCGACACCGTGTTTGGCGCGTGGGGAGTCGAGTACACCGTCGTGGACACCACCGACGTCGCCGCTGTCGAGGCCGCCATCAACGAGCGCACCAAGCTCATCTGGCTGGAGACTCCTTCCAACCCCTTCCTCAATATCACCGACATCGCAGAGGTAGCCAAGGTCAAGGGGCAGGCGACGCTCGTGGTGGACAACACCTTTGCCACGCCTTACCTCCAGCAGCCGCTGGAACTTGGTGCGGATGTCATCGTGCATTCCTCGACCAAGTACCTCGGAGGCCACTCAGACGTGGTCGGTGGAGCCGTGGTGTGCAACGACGACGCTCTCGACGAGGAGCTGCGCTTCTACCAGGGAGGTGTGGGTGCAATTGCTAGCCCCTTCGACGCCTACCTCACAGCCCGCGGCATCAAGACGCTCGCGGTGCGCATGGAGCAGCACTCTACGAATGCGGAGAAGATCGCTGCGCTACTCGACGCCTCCGAGCACGTCAAGGAAGTCCACTACCCAGGGTTGAGCACGCACCCGGGACACGCGGTGGCCGCACGGCAGATGCGCCGCTTTGGCGGAATGGTGTCAGTCAGCTTCCACACCGAGCAAGCAGCTCGTGAGTTCTGTACGTCCACCGAGCTGATCTGTCTAGCCGAGTCGCTGGGCGGCGTGGAGTCCCTGGTGGAGCACCCCGCCAGCATGACCCATCAGTCTGCTGCCGGCTCGCAGCTGGAAGTCCCGCGCGAGCTGGTCCGCATCTCCGTGGGCATCGAGGATGCCCACGACCTGGAGGCAGACGTCGCCCGCGCGTTGCAAGCGCTGAGTTAGGCGACCTCGCTGGCCCCGTCGACGCCGCGGTTGCGCAGGGCGCGTTCCACGCCGTCTACACCCTCGCGGATCACGCGGCGCAGGCCAGCCGGAATGTCCTCGCGCTGGGCAAAGGACTTGCCACGCTCAACACCCTCTGGCGAGATGTCCCAGGAGGGGAAGAGCGCCTGAGCAACTTGCAAAGCCATCTCGGAGGTGAACTCATTCCAGATGCGCTCGACCTGCCCAAAGTAGGCCTCGTTGAACTGGTGCAGCGACTTTTCGCCGCCGGGGAAGTGGAAGCCTTGCGCCAGGTGGCGAGCATCCAGGTTGCCCAGAGAACCAGAGGTCAGCTCCTCCCAGACACGCGCCTTGTTGGCCTCCGAAGGCACTGCAGCGCGCGCCTGAAGGGCGTGCAAGCGACCGGATGCGGTGCGGTCGCTCTCCTCCTGGGCGGCGATGAGGTCTTCACCTCGGTCGCCACGTCCCACCAACGCGGTGGTGGCACGCCAACGACGCTCGGCATCGGAGTCGTCGAGAAGCGAGACGAAGAACTCTGCGGCCTCGTCGGTGAGTTCTACCTTGGACAGGGCTTGCTCAAAGACCAGCGCAGCCTCCGGGTTGCTGCCACGCGCGCCGGCGAGCAGGGCATCGACGAGCACGGTCGAGGACTGAGCCCACGCCGGATCGGCGTACTTGCGCTGGGCGGTGGTGGCCTGGCTCAGGATGCGCTCGAGGACGGCCAACTCGGTTTCTGTCTGAGCTCCCCGGGCGACCAGCTCGACGAATAGGCGCGCCGGGAGGCGGCCATCACGGGTCATCTCCCAGGTTGCCGACCACAGGAGCGTGCGGGCCATCGGATCGGTCATCTTCTCGATGTTGCCCAGCGCGCAGGCCAGCGACTTTTCGTCGAGGTCGATCAGGGCGTAGGTGAGGTCGTCATCATTCGGCAGGATGAGATCTGCCTGCGTATCGATGCCCTCCACCGGCGTGCGCTGGCCAGAAATGTCGAGCTCGACGCGGCCGGTGCGCACAATCTTGTCGCCTTCGACGTTGTAGGTTCCCACGGCCAGACGGTGGGTGCGCAGCGTGTCCCCGGACTGGACGAGTTCGCTGGTCTCGCGATCGAAGGAGACGTGGTTGACGCCGGTCGTCTTCAGCCACTGGTCAGCCCAGAAGGACAGATCGCGCCCGGAGGTGTGCTCCAGAGCGGAGAGCAGGTCGTCGAAGGTCGCGTTGCCAAAAGCGTGGCGGGCAAAGTGCAGACGAACCCCGGCGAAGAATTCCTCGCGCCCCACGTACGCCTGCAGCTGCTTGAGCACGCTCGCACCCTTGGCGTAGGTAATGCCGTCAAAGTTCTGCTCTACCGTCTCGATGTCCTCGGCGGAAGTGGACACCGGGTGGGTGGTGGGCAGCTGATCCTGGGCATAGGCCCACGCCTTTTCCACGTTGGCAAAGGTCACCCAGGCGGTGTCGTACTGAGTCTCCTCTGCCTGAGAGATGGCCGCGGCCCAGGTGGCAAAGGACTCGTTGAGCCACAGATCTCCCCACCACTGCATGGTGACCAGGTCGCCGAACCACATGTGCGCCATCTCGTGCAGAACGGTGTCTGCCCGGCGCTCGTAGCGGTAATGGGTGGCTTGAGAGGTGAATACGTACTCGTCTCGCAGGGTCACGCAGCCCGCGTTCTCCATTGCGCCCATGTTGAACTCGGGCACGAAGAGCTGGTCGTACTTGCCAAAGGGGTAGGCGTAGCCGAAGTTGCGGTGGTAGAAGTCAAAACCCTGCTTGGTCTCGGTAAAGAGGCGCTCGTGGTCCAGGTGCTCGGCGATGGAGGCACGGCAGAAGATCGACATGGGAATCTCCAGCTCGTGCGGTTGGTCCTGCGGGGTCTGCTCGTGGTGGGTGAGCTCGCCGCGCCAGGTGTCGCTGAACTCTGCGTAGGGGCCCACGCAGATTGCCACCAGGTAGGTGGACAATGGGTAGTCGATGCGGGCACGGTGCGTGGCGCCCTCTACCGTGGTCGGCGCGTTGAGGATCACGCGGTCGTTCTCATTCGCAGTGACCTCGAGGTCGTAGGTGGCCTTCATGTCCGGCTGGTCGAAGCAGGCGAAGACGCGCTTGGCATCCGCGGTTTCAAACTGGGTGTACAGATAAGCCTGGTCATCGGCCGGGTCCACAAAGCGGTGCAGGCCCTGGCCGGTGTGGGAATAGGCGATCGTGGCTTCGACCTGCAGGACGTGGTCACCCGGCTGCACGGTCAGGGGGATTCCGTTTTCGGCGCTGACATTGGTCAGGTCGAGCTCGCTGCCGTCGAGAAGCACCTTCGAGACATCGTCGGTGTTCAGATCAATAAACGTGTCGCCGGCTGCGCGAGCGGTAAAGATCGCGGTGGTGCGAGAGCTAAAGCGCTCGCTACCGGTGACGTCGAGAGCGACGTGGTAGTGCTGCGCCTCGATGAGCTGGGAGCGCTCGCGGGCCTCAATTTCGGTGAGATTTAAAGAAGACATGGGACACACTTTAGGTCGTGTCATTAGGCTGGCGGGCAAGATTTTTCCCCCTTCGAAAGGAATTACCCCATGACTCAGTCCGTTTCGTTCTGGTTCGATGTCTCCTGCCCCTTCGCGTGGATGACTTCCCGCTGGATTAAGGAGGTGGAAAAGGTCCGCGACATCGATGTGACCTTCGTTCCTATGTCTTTGTCGGTGCTTAACGACGGCCGTGACATCCCCGAGTCTTACGCACACAAGATGGAGGCAAACTGGGGCCCAGCACGAGTGTTTGCCGCGGTGGCAGACCAGGAGGGCGCTGCCAAGGTGGACGAGCTCTACACCGCAATGGGCACGATCGTGCACGTAGAGGGCGAATCCGGCAAGACAGGTTACGGTGCCTACAATGACGTGATCGCCCGCGCGTTGGAGCAGGTCGGGCTGGATGCGGATTACGCCGCACACGCCGATGATGAGGGCGGCCAGGCAGAGCAGTCGTTGCGCCGCTACCACCAGGAGGCGCAGGATTTGGTCGGCGACGACGTGGGAACCCCCGTGGTCAAGCTGGGTGATACCGCCTTCTTCGGCCCGGTGATCACCCGCCTGCCGGAGGGCGAGGAAGCCGGAGAGATCTTCGACGCTGCTGTGCGACTGAGCCAGTACCCCTACTTCTTTGAGCTCAAGCGCTCGCGCACCGAGGCTCCGCAGACCAAGTAGTTTTTCCAGACAACGAGGCCCGCCTGCCCGCTATGCTGTGAGCCATGCGCGTATACATTGCTGCTGACCACGCTGGATTCGACATGAAGGGCACCCTGAGCGAGCACCTCAAGGCTCAGGGCCACGAGGTGATCGATTGCGGTGCCCACACCTACGACCCCGCCGATGATTACCCCGCATTCTGCATTGAGGCCGCTCAGCGAGTGGTTAACGACCCCGGCTCGCTGGGCATTGTTCTCGGCGGGTCCGGCAACGGTGAGCAGATCGCAGCCAACAAGGTCAAGGGCGCGCGTTGTGCTCTGGCCTGGTCGGTCGATACCGCGCGCTTGGCGCGTGAGCACAACAACGCCCAGCTGATCGGCCTGGGCGGCCGCATGCACTCCGAGGAGGAGGCCAAGGCGATTGTCGACGCATTCGTCGAACAGCCCTGGTCGGAGGAGGAGCGCCACCAGCGCCGCATCGACATCCTGAGCGACTACGAGAACACCGGTATCGCACCAGAGCTGCCGGAGGAGTAATTCGTACTGAGTACGCACCAGGCCCCCGCGTTCATGAGATAACGCGGGGGCCTTTTCGTCGGGAAGGGTAGCGGATAAGGGGTTAGTCGAATCCCAGGTCAAAGCCGAGGTCGAAACCGCCGCCGTCTCCACCGAAGAAGTCGCCGCCGAAGAATCCGCCGTCATCACCTCCGCCGAAGTCTCCCGCGTCACCGCCGAAGTCTTCGCCTCCCATGTCGGCGCCGTCGCCCATGGCCCCAGCATCCTCGAATCCCTGGTCATAACCGGCTTCGAAAGCGGCCGCGGACGGGGCACCGGCCATGCCCGAGAACATCATGGAGAACATCATGACCGAGGACATGGACCACATTCCTGAGACCATTGCTGGCGCCCACCACGGGGTGGAGTACCAACCGGCAGGCACCGGGCGTCCGGCGACGTTGCCACCGGGGTAGTAGTTCGGAGTCTCGTCGGAAGCAGTCGGGGAAGCCGTAATTGTCTGGCCTTCGTGCTCGATGGTGCGGCGCTCGGTGACCTGGCCGGCCCTGCGCTGGCCCTCCAGCGGGGGCAGTTCGGGGCCAGCGGGCATGCCCATGATCTCGCGCGCGGCGTTGACGTAATGCAGGCCCTCCAGAGCGGATTCCCGGGCGAGCAGGAACTCCTTCTCGGTCTGCGCAGTGGACATGGCGGAGTTTGCTGCGTTGTAGCGCTCCGAAGCGTCGGCCATCGCCTGGGTAGAGGCGGTGTCTGAGCCTGAGATGGTTAAAACCTGGCTACCCAAGCGTTCAATCCAGCGCTGGGCGTCAGCGCGGGCGTCGGCGGCCCGGGACTGGGTGAGCTGCTGTTGCTTCTTCTTGCCGCCCATACTGGTGGCGGCAGCTCCGGCGATGACCGCGATGGCGATGATGAGAATTAAGGACACGGTGCTCGTTCACTCCTCGGATCGGTGTGTACTTAAATCTAACGCTAAGGCACCTCAGAAAGTTCCCGCTGGCCGGGGGTTTTATCCTTTGCGTGTGGTGTTGTATGCTGCTTATCACCGCATGGGGATGTCGTATAGTGGCTAATACCTCAGCCTTCCAAGCTGAAGACGCGGGTTCGATTCCCGTCATCCCCTCCACGTATCCGCTCCGACTCGAGTTGCGCAACTCTAGGCAGAGCGGATTTTTTATTATGTGCACCGGGGCGTTTTGGGGTTAAGGTGCAAAATGTGTGTCCGCTCGGCGTGTCGCCTGCCGGGCACACTGGTTGCTACTTCAGGGGGCCTTTCCGAAT
>NZ_VDHJ01000018.1 GCF_006334925.1 Corynebacterium tapiri
CGGACGAACCCATAACCATCGTGAAGTCTCATCGAGGTCCTATCGACTGTTTCGTAGAAAAACCCTAAATGCTCTTCTTGCAGTTCAATTTGCACGTCTAAGGGTATGTACCCTTCGCCAACGCAGGTCACGTTTATTCCATCACCACCGGGAAATCTGCGCCTATGGGGCTTCTGGTGGCTGCTAGTCGCACCTTGGGGGAGTTTCTTGACCATGATCCGCACTTTGCTCACCGGTTTAGTCGCTCCCCGTTCTATCAAGGTGATGATCCGACGGCTTATCGTTGGTATTGCCTGCACAAGCGTGTTTATCGGCTTGTTGATCTACTCCAGGAAGTACGCACCATGATGGGGCATACCACCGGTGAGACGAACGCTGGCAAAGCAATCCCTAGGGGCGAATGCGCTCAAGGCCGGTGCCAAGTGATGGAATAGGCCCTTCGAATGAAAGAGTGTCGAAGGGCAAGTAGCTGTAAAACAAACATCAGACCTTGAGACAGATGAAGTGCTTGAGCTCCCATGCGCTGGTGTCCGTGCTCACGCATTAGTCGTGATTGCCCTGGTCGCCGGCTTCCCGCTGGACACTGCGCTAATGCACGAACTATTACTGGCTGTGTAGACGCTATCGCTCCACTGCGAAGAGATGTGCGGGGTAAACTCGTTGCAATTCCTTCTTTATAGGTGTCGTCTCGGGGAATGTCGGGTAAAGCTGGCTGCGCTGTCATGCTGACTAGCGCAGAACCGGCAATAATGGTGACGGCGATAGTTGCCTAAGTTTTCTTGGCTTCGCGCAAAGAGCGATACACGACACTGACCCCTGTGACAGATGGGAAACCCGTGAATACAGAAAATTTCCACTGGCTACTGACCAAAGCGCTAGAGGGCCCTCTGAAGGAGATGGATTCCCCACGAATGAAGAAGTGGGCAGGATCTCAGCTTGCCGGGATTGAAGCGGGAAACGAATTTGATCCCATTCAGGTGATTCATTCCTTACTCCTTCCACTGGCCGCCATCGAGGAGGAAAGCCGAAAGGCAGCTACTGAGTAGCTGCATGCAGTTCAAATCTTGCCTCTTCGTTCGAGTGAAAATCGCTAGTAGCAGCCACTCTTCTGCTCTGGACCGAACGCGGTTGCTTTTTATAGGCGACAACGCCGTCTCGAGTTCTGGGCGACAGGTGCGCTAACTCACCGAGAGCCTTCGGGCGCTGAGGTAATCATTTTCAATATGCTGCGTGGCCACACAAACTCACAGCTCAACCAGCTTGTGCGTCTTCGAACGCACGACTTTGCTACCTGCCGCTTACTTGGCAGGTGTTCGCGAGTTGAAACTCATCTGGTTTTGGTAAAAGCATCCTAGTAGCACTGCTTGCGTTCAGAAGCAGATCTGCACCCCTCTCAGTGTTGACCCTGACTGCACCAGATGCCTCGACCGCAACTCGGTGTACCCGAGCCGGAGCCCGGGAGTGGTGATCGGGGGAGCGACAAGGCCTAAGAGGTGCGCGACATTTCCACCTGGGTTATGCCCCGGTAGCTGCAGCGCATGACCGCGGTCCGCGCATTGTTTGAGCAAGGTGGGCACGAGCCCTACGCGCTCAACAGCGCCATAATCTCGTGCAACCAGATAAATGTTTCGCTACCCTTCCGATCAAATGATCCTTGAAAAACAATGGTGACGGTAATGTTCGGAGTAAGTCCTGTTCATCGACTATTTTGATGCAACATCGATCGGAGCCCCAAATGACCTCTGGTGAAGTCACGCTGACCCGCACGTACTTTCTTGCGCGGGAGGGGGACCTTCCTCGGTGCTATCAACGTTACTTAGAACGAGTCGAGCGCGTGAAGCAATTCACCACCGTCTATTTCGTAGCTGATACGGAGTTCCATGAGGCAAATCCAGTAGCGCGAGAAAATCTGCTGACGAATCTTCGCGCTCAAAGCGATGATTCACTCAATGAAGATGAGTGGGACATGTACAGTTATTCCACTGTGTTAGGGACGCTTCACGAGCCTATCGCACCTGGGGCTTCGGTCTCCCGATTGTGGGAAGACATGCTTCTCGCCGATGAAGAAGAGTTCCCAAGATCATTTATAAGTTCAGTGCGATTTGCGTCTTTCATGTCGCGGCCAGAGTGAACAAACGGGAACAGATCGCTATAAAAACTTTCATGAGTTAATGTGGAGAGAAGATTCTGTAGATCTCTTGGATCAGGCCATTGAATTGATTAACTTAATGCGGCAACGTGAATGTGGAACTTAGGCCATCGAGTGAGGGAATGGATATGGACAGAAGGGCTCAGGCGTTATTTCGTACTTTTTATGGAATACCGTACTTGGAGATCGCTTTATTGGCTACGGCCTTCGTGTTGGGAAAGTTTGCGGTTGCTGACGTGGGCTTCCTCTACCCAATACTCATGATTTCACTAGTTGGGTCCTTAAATCTCAATTTGTTTTCTATTCGTAACTTCTACGGTGACCTTTTCTTCTTAGCCTTAGGGGTGGTCGGACTGGTCATGATAAAGGCGATCGGTGATGGACCTGTATTTTTCATCGTATTCCCGGTGTTCGGATTATTAGGGTTGGGGGTAAGTGGTGCCTGTACTCTGGTGCGAAGGTTAGTGGCTAACCTCCTCTTAAGGTGACACTTTGGTTAGTGGATCAGTCGGAATCTGCTGCGCATTGTTGCAAATTTTGTTTTTATGGGAAGGGAGAAAACTATCATGAAAGATGATTCTGCGTGGTGCTTCTTAACCAAGTTTGTGTGTCGCTACGACCAGCTTGACGAAGCAAAAGCAAGGCATCAAAGATGCGTCGATGTACTTCGTGAGAAGAACACGGTTTATTTCTCGTCGGAACAGGCATATCAAGCTGGTCAGGTTGAGCCAACTTTTAAACTTCTCCTGTCGGAGATTATCCCGCCAGGTGACAATCTAACTCCTGCAGAGGAAGAGGAATATTCAGTTTTCTTTTTCGTGACTATTGTTGATGTTCCTAATGGCCCAGATGCGGCTGATGATGAAGTGCGGTTCGTGTCTGCGAAATTAGAAATTGATTTCGAGTCAGGGGTTCCAGCGAAATTCCCAAGTAGAACACGTGGAATTCGAGTGAGCCAAACCGGTCATGAACTTGAGGGTTGCATCTATCAGTAGGGGATACTCGTTGAACAAGGCTCGGTATCTGAGCCTTAGCGTGGGCTGGATCAGATTCGAGCCTTGTTAGGAGTTGATCTATTGTTCGGAGGCACCTGTTTGAGGTGCTGGTACACCGCACAAGCCTTCGCGAGGTTCTCTTCCCGAATGCGATTGACGTTTCACAGCTGCACTACTGTGGTAGCCCGTGCGCGTGGCGAGAATAGCTCGCGCTGGCTTTGAACTAGCTCCTAGTTGTTGGGTTAGATTTATCCTTAGATAGATCTTCAAGCGGCTAGCGCCGGCCTTGTGTCGGGGCACTCCTCTGGGTGTTGTGGGAATCGCTCGGTGTTGTATAACTCGATGTAACTCGGAAGCGCGCTTGTGAGCTGGACCTGTCTTTTAGTGCACAATTCGTTCTACCTCGCGAGAGGTGCCAGGCATAGTTGCGTGATTGCAGAACATGCCGGTTCGTTGCTTTACCTCGTAGGTGTCCTGCCCATGTTTAGGTGGTAACTTAGGTGAACTCTGAGTGTGGAAACCATTCTGCATATTGAGAGTCAGCGGTTAGAGCGCTTCTGACGAAACCGTTTCGCTGCTATGGCCGCCAGGTTGAGGGGAATGCAGAGTAGGAAGATCCCCACGAAAGAAAATACGACTCCAACTCCCTTTTGAGAAGGATCTCCAAACGAAGACCCTAACGCGAAAGCTGTACTAAAACCTGCACTTCCAAAGAGTGCGACAAGTAGAGATTCCTTAACGTTCTTAGAAGTAGCGATAGAAATAAGCGCTGCACCAACAATGAGTGATACTCCGCAGCAAATAATCTGCCATTGCGGGTAGTCAGTTGGAGGACCGTAGCGGAGTGAATCTTCAACACTGCTCGTCGGTGACCACGAAAGCCACAGTATGGCCATGCCAAAACCGAGCAACGCTGATAGCGCCAACTTGAGGGGACTTGATCTCGTCCCCGTTTTCGGGGTCGATCCCTTCTTGACCAGCGCTAGTGTAATGGCAGCTGTCGGAACCACCACGAGAATGAAGGTCCCCCACAGGAAATCGAGTAGATCAAAACTGCTGTAACTCATACTTTCTTATCCGAGGTTATCGCAGCTCCCGGAGGCTTCAAGAGCTCAGTACGTAACCTTGAAGTTGCGGTAGCCGTATTTTTCGGGTGGTTAGATCTGAAAAGCACTTTATGTTGCCGGATCTTTCTGCGCGCGATCGAACATTAGGGCCACATCCGTAGAAAAGACGGGGTTCCGCACCCTAGCGCCTGTCTGTAAGACGAAGTTCTGGCGAGATCTCCCGATGCCATTTGTGACCCTCTCGATAGGGGAGACGCAGCGTACAGCCGATGGAATTGCTTTCCCTCGAAGACTGTGGCTGGCACTCTGCGCACTGAACCAGCTATCTTGAATCTCCTAAACACTGCGCAGGAAGTCCGCCAGGTCCTGGATCCGCTGGCGGGCCACCTCGGGGGTGCTGACGCGGTGGGTCGAAACGTACTCGTGCACCTCGGCGTTCTTGGACTTTTCCACCTGCTCCGGCCTACCCGCAATCTCGTCCTGCAGGGCCACCTGCACAAAGGTGCGCGGGTATTGCGTGGGCAGCTCGACGCCTGTGCGCAGCTCGTCGGGCAAACCCTCGATCGACTTCAGATCCGGGAAAGTCAGAGCCAGCGCGTCGACACGCTCGGCCTGCAGCGCTGCCAAAGCGCCACCTGAGGAGTAACCCCAAGCGGTAACCGAAGCGGGGTTCTGGGAGCGGATCCACTGGATAGCGTTAGCGACGAACTCGTCGAGTTCGGCCAGGGTAACCCCAGGCAGCAGTGGGTGGTCCAAGTCAACGATGGTGGTTCCCGATAATTGGGCAGCAGCTGCTACCTCGGGACGCCACTGATGCTCCAGGGCCTCACCGCTGCCGCGCCACCAGCCGCCGGAGTGGAAGGAAACGGCCCAGCGCCCGGTGGGCTCGCTGGGGCGGAAGATGGTGCCCTGGATTTCGGGGACCTCTTCCACGTCGATTCCAGAAGCAAATGCCACGCCCGGCATCGTGTGATCCACCGCCGATCCCAGCATCAGCATGGAAGCGTGTGTAATGCGATCAGGCAGACGGCCCACATAGGCGTCCGCCGGGGCCGGGTCACCGTTGCCGCCCTTCCACGGAGGAGTGAAATCTGGCAGCTCATAGGTGGCATCGAGGTAGGAAGTCAGCTGCTTAAGCTGCTGTTCCGGAGGAAGGGTTCGTTTGACGCCCCCGACGTTGAAGTCGGCACTCGTCATGTCGTTGATCGGGTACTCGTCATCGGGCGATCCGGGCTGCAGCTTCGGGGGAGGAGTCATACGTCTCACCCTAATGCGCGCGCCAAAAAGGGGCGCTAGATTAGGCGGCACGATGCAAGTTCGGCCAGCCCCGCACCAGGTAAAAGGACGCCCCGCATGAGTGGAACAGCCCAAATTTACGCAGACGCCCAGCTTACGCCCACCAAGCAGGAGATCGCCCTGGAGCACGGAGCGATCCAGGAGCTCATCGGCTCTGCGCGCCTGCTCGACCCGGCCGGTGAGGTAGGCATTGAGTTTCTCTTCGGAAATGACGAGTTTGGGCGCTTGCGCCAGCTGCCGGTGACCTACCGCTCGGCGGAGGTCGGCGACCGCGCAACACTGACCACCCTTGAGCACTCAGAGCTGGGCACGCGGTGGGTGAGTGTTGCTTTGGGCGATTCTGTGGCAGTGACTGCGATTATCCGGGCGATCGTCACCGCGGGCGAAGGCGCGGCCTATTCCGCCGGCGAGCCAGCCTTTGACCTGCAGGGAAGCGGCGGGGACGAGGGGTCTGGCGACTCTCAGGTACAAGAGGCCCAAATCGCGGAGTTTTCCACCCAGCGCGCGCAGGGAACGGTGACCATCGACGGGGCAGTGCGCGGGTACATCTTGCGCATGAGTAACCTGCCGCACGCCCCGCGCTCGGCGGGTGGTCCCACCGGCACCGATTACTCCACGTCGCGCCTGAACCTCGTGGCCACCCCGCGCCACGGCGAATGCCGCGAGCCGCTGGTCCTCGCCGAGCTCGTGCTCACCGAGTAACCAGCTCAAGCACGCCTACCAGATGGTCACGCGCTCCTCGGGAGCCAAGTAGAACTGGGCGTCCTCTGGCACATCGAAGGCCTCGTAGTACTCGTCGATGTTGGCCACGATCTGGTTGCAGCGGAACTCATTGGGGGAGTGCGGGTCGATGGCCAGCAGCTGCTTGGCCAGCTCCGGGCGGATCGCCGCGCGCCACACGCTGGCCCAGGAGAGGAAGAGGCGCTGTAGGCCAGTGAAGGTGCCGTTAGCCAGCTCCTCGGAGGCCTGCTCAACCACGAAGGGCTTGGTCTCGGGTTCGCCGTGATCGGCCACGTAGTTGTTGTAGGCGACGACGGCGATGCCCAAACCGCCCAGGTCACCGATGTTTTCGCCCAGCGTGAACTTGCCGTTGACGCCGGCGCTCTCCTCACCCTCCTTGGCGGTCTCCTTGAGCACCGTGGGTACCAGGCCATCGAACTGGTCGACCAAGCGTGCGGTCAGCTTCTCAAATGCCGCGCGATCATCCTCGGTCCACCAGGACTGGAGGTTGCCGTGGCCGTCGTAAAGCGACCCCTGATCATCGAAGCCGTGCCCGATCTCGTGACCAATGACGGCACCAATGGCGCCAAAGTTCTCGGCGGCGTCAGCCTTGGGGTCGTAGAACGGCGGGCGCAGAATGGCGGCGGGGAAGGTGATGTCGTTGACCACGGGGTTGTAAAAGGCGTTGACGGTCTGCGGCGTGGTTACCCACTCGGAGCGATCGGCCGGCTTGCCCACCTTGTTGACCTCGTAATCATGGACAAACGCGGCGCCCTTGCGCACGTTTGCCACCAAGTCGGCGCCAGATACATCGAAGGACAGGCCGTCGTAACTACGCCAAGAATCCGGGTAGCCAATCTTGGGTGTGAAGGCCTCCAGCTTCTCCAGGGCCTTCTGCTTGGTTTCCTCGGTCATCCAGGACAGCGCACTGATGCGCTCGCGGTAGGCAGCAAGAAGGTAGTCGACCAGCGTGAGCATCTCCGCCTTGGACTCGGGTGGGAAGTGCTTCTCGACGAACGAGCGAGCCACCTCGTGGCCCACCAACGACTCGGTGAGTGCCACGCCCCGCTTCCAGCGATCCTTCTGCTCAGTCGCGCCGGAGAGCTCCGTGCCATAGAAGGCGAAGTTGCGCTCGCTGATCTCCTCGGAGAGCAGGCCAGCGCGGGCACGCAGGATGTGCCAGGTTCCCCAGAGCTGCCAGTCGGCGAGGCGGTCGTCGCTCAGCATCCCCGCAAGGGCATCGACGTAGCTGGGCATCATGTTGACCACCACGCCCCCCTCGAGACCCGCGGAGTCGAGGTAATTACGAATGACCAGCGGCAGGCTGGCGATTTCGACCTTGTTGTAGGTCTTTTCCGCATCGCGCGCGGAGACGACGTCCCAGTGGTGGGAAGCGAGTTCGGTCTCTAGACGCACGATGCGCGTGGCGGCAGCCTCTGCGCCCAAGCCGAAAAGGAGGGCCGGATCCAGGAACTCCAGCATGGTGGCTACGTGCTGCTCGTACTTGCGCAGTGTGTCCTCGTGGGACTTTTCGCGGTAGTACGCCTCGTCCGGGAGGCCCAGCCCACCCTGGTAGAGGTAAGCGATGGCGTCCTCGGAGTTCGAGTCCTTTTCCACCCAGAAGGTCACCGGGCCGGAAACGCCGGTGCGCTCGAGCTGACCCAGGCGGCAGGCGAAGTCCTGGGCATCGCGGGCCTTGAGCAGGTCAAAGTCGGTCAGGAGGACGTCGAGGCCAGCCTTGTCGATCCCCTCGGTGTCCATGAAGGACGCGAAGAGCGTGCCGGCGCGACCATCATCTGATGCCACGATCTCGTGCACATCCTTCTCGGCCTGATCGCGCAGCTGGTGGAAGGTTCCGTCGACACCGCGGTCGTCGGGGATGACGTGAGTATCGAGCCAAGGGCCATTGACAAAGCGGTAGAGATCGTTCATGTGCCCCACTCTAGGCCGAGCGGGAGGGCAGGTGGTGCGGAAAATGATTGGGGGTGGTTCGTGTGGACGTGGCGCGTTCTCTTTTTCTATAGTTCAATAGACAGAAAAATAGGAAGCGAGGTGCCCTTACAGTGAGTCAATCCCGCATTGGCCTCTACAACCCGGCCCACGAACATGACGCCTGCGGCGTGGGATTCGTGGCTGACATGCGCGGACGCGCCAACCGCCGCATCGTAGAACAGGGCCTCACCGTTCTGGCCAACATCGAGCACCGTGGTGCCGCCGGAGCAGAAAAAGCCACCGGTGACGGAGCCGGCCTCCTCATACAGATTCCCGACGCGTTCTACCGAGACGTCGTCGATTTCGACCTGCCAGAAGCCGGTTTTTATGCCACCGGCATCGCGTTCATGCCCACCGCGCGCATGGCCATGCTGGATGCCCAGCGCGCGGTAGAAACCATCGCGGCTGAGGAAGGCGCCGAGGTTCTGGGCTGGCGCGAGGTGCCCGTCAACCCGGCAGGGCTGGGCGAGATGGCCAAGGCCGCCATGCCGAACTTCCACCAGGTATTCCTGGCTTCCGAGGGACGCAGCGGGATCGAGCTCGACCGCGTCATGTTCTTCATCCGCAAGCGGCTGACGCGCGAGCTGGGCGAGACCGAGGGGCGCGACACCGTGTACTTCCCCTCGCTGTCTTCGCGCACCATCGTGTACAAGGGCATGCTGACCTGCGACCAGCTCGCCCCGTTCTACCCGGACCTGAACGACGAGCGCGTGACCTCGGCCGTTGCCCTGGTCCACTCCCGCTTTTCCACCAACACCTTCCCCTCCTGGCCGCTGGCGCACCCGTACCGCTTCGTCGCCCACAACGGCGAGATCAACACCGTCAAGGGCAACGAGAACTGGATGCGCGCTCGCGAAGCCCTGATCAACTCCGAGGTCCTGGGCCCTCTTGAGCGCGTGCTGCCCATCTGCACTCCGGGTGCTAGCGATACCGCGCGTTTCGACGAAGCCCTCGAGCTACTCCACCTCGGCGGCTACTCCCTGCCGCACGCGGTGGCCATGCTCATCCCGCAGGCTTGGGAACACAACGAGGCCATCAGCGACGAGTTGCGCGACTTTTACGCATACCACTCCTGCCTGATGGAGCCGTGGGATGGACCGGCCGCCGTCGCTTTTACTGACGGCCGCTTTGTCGGTGCCCTGCTCGACCGCAATGGCCTGCGTCCGGGACGCATCTGGGTGACCCGAGATGACACGGTCATCATGGCGTCCGAGGCGGGCGTTGTTGATGTGGAGCCCAAGGACGTCGTCAAGCGCACGCGCGTGCGTCCGGGCCGCATGTTCCTCGTCGACACTGAGCGCGGCGAGATCGTCTCCGACGATGAGATCAAGCAGACCCTGGCCAGCAAGAACCCCTATGGCGACTGGATCCGGGAGCACTTCACCCCGATCTCGGAGCTGCCGCAGACCCGCTACGAGTACATGCCGCACGAGCGCGCGGTGCTGCGTCAGCGCGTCTTCGGCATCACCGAGGAGGACGTGGAGCTGATCATCGCCCCGATGGCACGCACAGGCGCGGAAGCCCTGGGGTCGATGGGTTCGGATACCCCGATCGCCGCTCTCTCGCAGCGCCCGCGCATGCTCTTTGACTTCTTCGCCCAGCGCTTTGCGCAGGTGACCAACCCGCCGCTGGACAGCATCCGCGAGAAGCCGGTGACCTCCATGCACACGCTTCTTGGTCCGCAGTCCGACGTGCTTAACCCGGGCCCGGAGGCCGCGACCCGCATCCAGCTGGATTCCCCGATCCTGGATAACCACGCGTTTACCACGCTGCGCGAGGCCGCTGCCCGAGGTGCCCGCAGCGAGTTCACCTCCCGCGTGATTTCCGGTCTCTACCCGGTGGCGCACCACGGCAAGGGCATGTCTGAGGCCATCGCCCGCGTGCGCCGCGAGGTGTCCGAGGCCGTCCACGACGGCGTGGGGCTGATCATCATCTCGGACCGCGAATCGGACGAGCGCTTCGCCCCGATCCCCTCGCTGCTGCTGACCTCCGCGGTTCACCAGCACATGGTTGCCGAGCGCACCCGCACCCGAGCCTCGCTGGTCATCGAGGCGGGCGACGCCCGCGAGGTACACCACCTGGCCATGCTCATCGCCTTCGGTGCGGATGCGATCAACCCGTACATGGCCTTTGAGACCATCGACGAACTGATCCAGAAGGGCCAGCTGGAGGGCCTGAGCCTCGACGAGGCCTGCACCAACTACGTCTCGGCCGCCACCACCGGTGTGCTCAAGGTGATGTCCAAGATGGGCATCGCCACCGTGGCCTCCTACCGCGGCGCGCGGCTGGCGGACATCACCGGGTTGTCGCAGTCGCTTCTCGACGCCTACTTCGGCGCCGAACCCTCGCCAATCGGAGGCGTTGGTTTGAGCGAAATCGCCGCCGACGTGGAGGCCCGTCATCGCTCCGCGTTCTTGCCGCGCCCGGAGGAGCTGGCACACCGTGAGCTGGAGATCGGTGGCGAGTACAAGTGGCGCCGCGAAGGCGAGTTCCACCTGTTCAACCCCGAAACGGTGTTCAAGCTGCAACACGCCACGCGCACCGGCCAGTACGCGATCTTCAAGGACTACACCCGCGCGGTCGACGACCAGTCCAAGCGGCTGGCCACGCTGCGCGGCATGATGGAATTCGTCCCCGACCGCGAGCCAGTCCCGCTGGATGAGGTCGAGCCGGTCAGCTCGATCGTGCGCCGCTTCTCTACCGGTGCCATGTCCTACGGTTCGATTTCGGCGGAGGCACACGAGGTGCTGGCCATCGCCATGAACCGCCTGGGTGCCATGTCGAACTCCGGCGAGGGGGGAGAGGATCCGGCCCGCTTTGCCATGGAGCCCAATGGTGATTGGAAGCGCTCAGCGATCAAGCAGGTGGCCTCCGGCCGCTTCGGCGTAACCAGCCACTACCTGAACAACTGCACGGACATTCAGATCAAGATGGCGCAGGGCGCCAAGCCAGGTGAAGGTGGCCAGCTGCCACCCAACAAGGTGTATCCCTGGATCGCGGAAGTGCGCATCACCACCCCGGGCGTGGGCCTGATCTCGCCGCCCCCGCACCATGACATCTACTCCATCGAGGATCTCGCGCAGCTGATCTTCGATTTAAAGTCGGCCAATCCGGATGCCCGCATCCACGTCAAGCTGGTCGCCGAGCAGGGCGTGGGCACCGTGGCCGCTGGTGTATCGAAGGCGCATGCGGACGTCGTACTCATCTCGGGCCACGACGGCGGAACCGGCGCCTCCCCGCTGACCTCACTGAAGCATGCCGGCGGGCCTTGGGAGTTGGGCCTGGCCGAAACACAGCAGACCCTGCTGCTCAACGGCCTGCGTGACCGAATCACCGTCCAATGCGACGGTCAGCTCAAGACCGGCCGCGACGTTGTCGTCGCTGCGCTGTTGGGTGCGGAAGAGTTCGGCTTCGCCACCGCACCGCTGGTGGTGGAAGGCTGCATCATGATGCGCGTGTGCCACTTGGACACCTGTCCAGTTGGTGTGGCTACCCAGAACCCGAAGCTGCGCGAAAAGTTCACCGGGCGTGCTGAGCACGTGGTCAACTTCTTCACCTTCATTGCCGAGGAGATCCGCGAATACCTCGCCGAGCTGGGCTTCCGCAGCATCGACGAGGCTGTGGGCCAGGCGCACGTGCTGCGCCAGCGACGCGATGAGGAGTTCGTCACGGCGAACCCGCGGGCAGCACAGTTGGACCTGTCCTCCGTATTCGAGGTGCCGCGCTCGGAGTTCTTCCCGACTCAAGCCTCGCGCAAGGTCAACGACCAAGAACATGGTCTGGACGATGTTCTTGACCGCCGCATTCTCTCCGATGTGTCCCTGACCATCGACGCCGCCGCTGCCGCGGGTGCGCAGAATGCGCCGGAGTGGATGAAGGCAACGCAGCCCCCGCAGATCTCCACGTCGTACTCCGTGCGCAACGTGGATCGCAGCGTCGGTACGCTCACCGGGTCCTACCTCACCCGGGCTGCGGGAGCGGCGGGCCTGGAACCGGGAACCATCGCCCTGAGCTTCCGCGGTGAGGCCGGCAACTCCTTCGGCGCCTTCGTTCCGCGGGGAATGACGCTTGACCTGATGGGAGAGGCCAACGACTTCGTGGGCAAGGGCCTGTCGGGCGGACGAATCGTGGTGCGCCCAGACACCGATGCGCCAGAGCAGCTTGACCTGAACGAGCCAGACATCATCGCCGGCAACGTGCTCGGCTTCGGCGCCACCAGCGGTGAGCTCTACATCGCCGGCGTGGTCGGAGAGCGCTTCTGCGTGCGCAACTCCGGCGCCACCGCGGTAGCCCACGGAGTGGGTAACCACGGTTGCGAGTACATGACCGGTGGCGTGGCCGTCGTCCTCGGCGAGATCGGCGACAACTTTGGTGCCGGCATGTCTGGCGGTGTGGCTTACCTGGCACCGGTGCCGGGCAACCGGGAGCGCATCAACACCGGCATGGTGGACGTTGAGGAGATGGGTGAGAAGGACGTCGAGAAGCTCCAAAAAATCCTCGACGAGCACCAGCTAGCCACCGGAACCACCCCCCAGTGGCAGGCGCGGGAATTCCTCAAGGTCATGCCGCGTGACTACGCCCGAGTTCTTCGCATCATCGACACGGCGCGGGCGCAAGGCCGCGACGAGGGAACCGCAATCATGGAGGCGATCAGCTAATGGCCGACCCACAAGGATTTCTCAAGCACTCCCGGGCCGAGGCGCAGCACCGGCCGGTGCCCCTGCGACTTATGGACTTCAAGGAGGTCTATGAGTCCACCACCGACGCGTTTGTGCAGACGCAGGCCAGCCGCTGCATGGACTGCGGTGTCCCTTTCTGCCACGAGGGCTGCCCGCTGGGCAACATCATCCCCGAGTTCAACGAGCTCGTGCGCACCGGACGGTGGCGCGAGGCGTACGACCGCCTGCATGCCACCAATAACTTCCCCGAGTTCACCGGCCGCCTGTGCCCCGCTCCCTGCGAGGGCGCGTGCGTGTTGGGCATCAACGATGAGTCGGTGAGCATCAAGAGCGTTGAGCAGGCGATCGCCGACAAGGCCATCGAGCGCGGGTGGACCGAGCCGATCCGCGCCTCCTTTCATACCGGCCAGTCCGTCGCCGTGGTGGGATCCGGGCCGGCAGGTCTGGCGGCCGCGCAGCAGCTCACGCGCGCCGGGCACTCGGTCACGGTCTTTGAGCGCGACGACCGTCTGGGAGGGCTCATGCGCTACGGCGTTCCCGAGTACAAGATGGAAAAGGTACACATCGATCGGCGCATCGAGCAGATGAAGGCCGAGTCCACCATCTTCCGCGTGGGCATCGCGCCCACCGCCCGGGACCTGGCCAGCTTCGACGCGGTGGTCTTGGCCACGGGCACCCCGCTGGCGCGCGACCTGCCCGTTGACGGGCGCGAACTCGAGGGTGTGTATCCGGCGATGGAGTACCTGACCTCGGCCAACCGCGTGTGCGAGGGTGATACCGAGACTCCAGAGATCGACGCGCGGGGCAAGAAGGTGGTCATCATCGGTGGCGGCGACACGGGCACCGACTGCTTTGGCACCGCCCTGCGCCAGGGCGCGGCCAGCGTCACCCAATTTGATATTCGTCCTCAGGCCCCGCGCCACCGCGCCGCCTCCACGCCCTGGCCGATGTATCCGCTCCTGCACCGCACGGCCACCGCACATGAGGAAGGCGAGTACGTCATCACCGGCGACGAGTCTGTCGCTGAGATCGAGGCACTGGGCCTAGCCGTGCGCGGCACCGGCGACTCCCTCGGCGAGCGCGTCTACTCGGTCAATACCGTCTCGCTGCACGGCGAGGACGGTCGCGTGAGCTCGCTGCGTGGCAACAACGTCAAGGTGGTCGACGGGCGGCGCGTGCCCATGGAGGACACCGACTTCGAGCTCGACGCGGATTTGGTGCTCATCGCCCTGGGATTCACCGGCGCCGAGCGCGGCGGGCTCGCTCATGAGTTGGGTGTGCTTTTCGACGACCGTGGTCGAGCCCTTCGCGATGAGCACTACCGAGCTCAGCGCGGACCGAAGGCTCCCGAGCAACCGGTCTACATCGCTGGCGACAACGGCCGCGGCCAGTCGCTGATCGTGTGGGCCATTGCCGAGGGTCGCGCCGCCGCCGCGGCGGTGGATGCTGACCTCATGGGAGAAAGCGCCCTGCCTTCTCCGATCAGCCCGACCAAGGCTCCGCTCGGGTTGTAGGAGCACGACAAAAAGAGGGGCAGCACCTGCTGCCCCTCAATTTTTGTGCTTAGCGCATGCCCGTTTCTTGGGCCTTTTCCGGATCGCGGATCTGCATATCCGATGGGTGCCAGAGACCGGAACGGGTGATCGTCTCGTAATCGATCGCGGCCAGATCCGGGGTGTTGCCCGCCGAGTCACGGCGCAGCTCGTAGTGCTCCAGCGAGCCCCAGTCACGGTGCCAGTCGCCACGGGTGTAACTGGGAACCTCGAAGGAGGTGTTCACGGCCTCCACAGTGGCCAGCGCGCCGCCGCCGTAGAAGTCCATGAAACCGGTGAGGACGGCCTTGCCCTCGTTGTCCGGAGCAATGCGGTACTCCGGGATCTCGCTCACACCCGCGAAGTGGTCGAAGGTACGCTGCTGCGGGAACTGCAGGGCGACGGACCAGTCGAGGAGAGCGGGCTTCGAATCGTCGTAAAGCTGCGACAGCTGAGCCAGCTCCGGGGCACGCGGGGGAGTGAACGCGATCCAGTCCTCGGGATCCAGGGAGGCGTCCTTGGCGTGCAGGCGCACGACGTTGGCCTCCTCCGGAATCTCATCGAGCGGGATGCGCAGGTTGCGCCACGAGGGGGTCGGGCCGATGTCGAGCATCTCCAGCTCGCCGAGCTTCTTGGCCGAGCCGTCTGACTCCGCGGTGCCGTACTCCAGCACGAAGTCCTCACCCGGCTGCTCCACACCGTTGATGTCGTGGTGCGCGATCTTGCCGGCCACGGAAACTACGAGCAGCGGGGCCTTGTCGGTGGCCTCGGGCAAGTGGTACCAGCTGGTCGTGGCCTCGGCGGCGGTGGTGGCGTTCTCGTCGTAAGAACCCAGAACCGGAACGCGGTAGGGGTCCAGGTTGAACGGCAGGCGCGCGGTCGAACCGTTGACACCCTTGGTCTCGCGCACACCGCCGGTCACGTCCTGGCTAGCGCCATTCGTGCTGGCCGAGGACTCCTTGGAGGAAGAATCCTGAGACTTCTTACCCGAATCGGCGGAGGTTCCCAGGCCCTGGGAATCGGCGGCTCCAGTGGTGTTGGTGGTGTTGTCGTTGACCTGGGTGTTGGCAATCGCGCCGACGTTGGCGGCTGCCTTAGTCTTGGGGACGATCGACTCCGGGATCTGCGAGGGCTCAAAGCCTTCCGGAGCGTTAGTCTCCAGCGACTCACCGAGGGGGACATCGCCCAGCGGGGTGAGGAAGGAGTCGTTGGTGTTGGTCTCCAGCATGGCCTCGTCGGCCAGGTAGGAGGTGTTACCACCCAGCGCCTTCACGTTGCCCATGCCGACGCTGTAGGCGGGGTACTGGTCCACGAAGGCCTTGGTGAAGGTCAGCACAGAGAACGTGACCACCAAGATGGACACCACAGCCACCGGCGCGCTCATCACGCCGGCCCAGCGGTATGCCTTCGCGGACTGTGCGGCCTCGAACTCTTCACCGCGGCCATCGGCGATGGCCTGCGAACGACGCAGGTCGTGCCGGAAGCTCTGGAAGATACCCACGGCGAGGATCACCAAGGACATCAACATGATCAGCGTGGTGAACTCCACGCCCTTGAGCTGCGGGACCTTATCCCACCACGGCACACCGAAGCTGGAGACGTACCACCAACCGTTCCATCCGGCGAAGGTGAGGGCCATCAGGAAGGTCACCCCGGCCAGCGAGAACGTACGGGCGCGTGGGGAGCGGATAGCGATCTGGCTCAAGACCACCGCGCCCAGTGCCGCCAACGCCCCGGCCACACCGGCGTAGATGCCAAAGTGGTGCGTCCACTTGGTGGGGGTGAACATGAGGAAGAACATGCTCAGGCCCATGATGATGACCAGGCGGCTGGTCGGCCCCACAGCAGCACCGGTGACGCGACCATGACGCAGCAGGGAGTACAGGGTCAGGCCCAGGCACACCAGCATGGTCAACATGGCAAAGCGGCGCGTCAGCGAGCCATCAACGGACTGCTCCAGCAGCGTGGAGTAGCGCACGTACTCGGAGTACCACTCCAGCGCCGGGCCGACGACGCCACGCACGCGCGTGGACTCCATGACAGCGGCCAAGCTTTGGTCAGCAAACACCGGAACCATGACAAAGGTGCCGGCTGCCAGGAAGGGTCCGATGATCCCGGCGATGGTCAGGATCTTGCCTGTGCGCAGCTCGCTCACCCGGCGGGCGAGCATGCGGATCAGCGACGGCAGCGACACCAGGAACACGCCCACGGCCATCAGGCCGGTCGGCCCACAGGTCAGCGTGATGGTGGCCAGCACCGTAGCCACAGCGGCCGGGAAGAAGCGATCCGTAGCGATTGCGCGCTCGAACAGCGCCCAGGTGGCTAGCACACCGAAAGCGATGATCGGCTCTGGTCGCAGACCGTTGTTGTACGGCAGCCAGAACGCCAGGAACATGAAGGCGGCGGTCCAGTGGGCCACGCGGCGACCGTTGATGCCGGCGCCAAAGCGCGGCAGGATTTCGCGGGAAAGCAGCAGCCAGATGCCGATGCCGGCGAGCAACGTGGGCACGCGCATCCACAGGGAGTTCGAGCTCACCTGCGTCATCACGGCGAGTAGCTCGTAGAACGGGCTGCCGAAGGGGGCCTCGGGAACGCCGTACCAGCGGTAGTAGTTGGCCATGTACCCCGCGTGGTCGCTCACACGGGCCATGGTCAGGATGAAGCCGTCATCGGAGGTGTTGGCGCCGAAGATGTGCCAGAAGCCCAGAATGGCACCGACCAGGCCATCGAGCGGGCGCAGACGCCGCCAGCTACCGCGCTCCAGGCTGCTGGCCGGGGTGGATCCGTCCTCCGGCTCCTGGCTAGCGCGGCGCCGCTCCATCACAAACAGGGCAGCCAGACTGATGACCGCGAAGAGGGTGCCCAGCCACATGGTCACCTGCTTGATCAGCGTCGGCGAGGTGGTAAAGCGCGAGTTGATCTCCACATGTGCGCTTAAACCTGCGTCGCTAAGCTCCTGCAGATTCTGCGGGGAGTTATCAATCTCGGTGTAGAGGCCGGTGACCTGCGGGCGCAGATCGTCCTCGGTCTCCTCCTCGTACGACGTTCCACGCACACCGAAGTAGGCACCATCGGCGGTGGTCTCCACGCTCAAGGTGGCGTCCTTGGGAATGTCGCGTAGGTCTTTAGCGCTCAGCTGGAAGGCGACGTCGTTAAGCACCGTGACATCGATGCCCTGGTCCTTGTTCTGGGTAACAAACAGCCCGCGATCGCTGGCCTCAGGTCCCGATGGGGGAATGGTTCCCAGAAGAAGGGTCTCGCCCTCGCGGAGCTTCTCGACGCTTGCCAAGGGGATCTCGGCAGTGAAACTCTCGGGTGCCACCGAGATCAGTGGAGCATTCACCGAGTTGAGTGAGCCCTGCGGCCAATCAAACGACGATTGGGTCTGTTTGACCGGCATCAACGGCACGGCGACAAAGCACAGGAAGGCCAGAACGCCGCTGATGAGAGCGAGCAGCTGCAGAGGGCGCAGCGCGCGAATATTAAGCATGTGAGGTCACCACTACAAACGGGCCGACCTGCTCGACGTTCCACAGGGACTCATCAGCAAAGACGGCGGGATTGAAAAACACCGCATCGTAACGGACGTTGGGCTGGTTGGGGAAAATGTCCTCCGCCAAGTGAGTCTTCCACCCGTTCTCTGCGTCGCTGGCATCGCCACGGAAGACAAAGACGTCCGGGGCGCGCCACGGGGCATTATCCAACGCGGAGCGGAATGCCGCCGGGTCAGAGTTATCGTCCCAGGAGCTCTCCGCCCACTCGCGGATGGTTGCGTTGCGCTGGGAGAACTCACCGAGCGGGTTGGCGTAGTGGCTCGTGAAGGCGTTGAAGCCGTGGTAGGGGAAGAAGGAGAGGAAGCGCGTTTCGTCGGTAAGCACGACGGTGTCGTTGGGGTCGAAGCCCTGCTGAAGGAGGTGCTCGTTGACCCCCGTAAAGGAGGAGCCGGCGTCGGCCTTGTATCGATCGCCGCGCTCACCGTGCCCATCGGTATCGCGGTAGGCGTGGTCCAACTTGTCCTCGTTGTGCTCGGGGATGCCCTGGGCGTAGGACACCCCGGAGGCCACCATGATGACGGCGGCCACCGTGAGCACGATGCGACCGGTGCGCTCGCTAACTCCCTGCGGGTAGAAGCGGCGCAGATCCAGGTGAGCCACGCGCCCCAGGGCGATAACACCCAGGGTGGTAAACATCAGCGTGACCATCACTTCCATGCGGAATCCCAGCAGGGACGTGCCCACCAGCGGCGCCAGCATCGAGGCGATGCACCACAGGTAGAAGGCAGCAAGGGCGACCAGGAAGTTGCGGGCCTGATCAGTCCGCGCGCGCACCACCAGGTACAGCAAACCGCAGAAGCACAGGATTCCCACCACGGATGGAGCCAGGAAGGGCAGGGGAAGCTCCGTGCCCTCCGACGGCAGGAAGTGGTTGGCCGTGGACTCCAGCTCGTACGCGCCGGACAGGGCCGCAAACAGGAAGGGGCCCCAGCTGATCAGCGCGATAAGAACGGAACCAACACCGATGACGGCGAGGTGCAGGATCGGGGTGAACGAGCGACGCACCAGCGCGTTCACGAGCGCAATGAGCACGATTGCCAGGGCAGTCGCACCGGTGAACAGCGTGTAGAACATCGCCGAGATACCCAAGAACACCATGATGCCGGCGGTGGCGAACCAGCTACCGCGCATTGCCGGGCGGGCCATGGCCACGGCAGCCGGGGCGCCCATGGCCACGACGGCTGCGTAGGGCTCATCGGGCGTGGTCACCAGGACAATGCACACCGTTACCAGGGCGATGGCCGTGGCCATCGGAAGCGACGAGGTCAAGCGCTGCCACACCGCCACCAGGAGGGATCCGGCGGCAGCGATGGACACGATCGCCCAGGGCTGGAAGACCTCCCAGCCCGGAACATTGAGCACGTTGGCTAAACGGCCGCCGAGCCAGAACCACCCCATCGGGTAGTAGGAGGGCATGTCCACGTAGTTCATGTCCTGGTTGGCCAGGGTGGTGGCCATACGCGTGAGGAACTGGGAGCGGAATCCCTGGTCAACCTGGATGCCGTCCAGGAACAGCCGGGTGGCCGCCAGGGGCACAGCCAGGGCAGTTACCACCAGGGCTGCCGGGCTGAGGTGGCACACCAGGTTGGTGATCACGCGCAACCACATCGGGCGTGGGCCCGGATCGCGTGAGCTGCGGACCCAAAGGAATGCCAGGACACCGGTAATCACCAGCACCATGGCGGTGCCGGCAGTGGCCAGTGCGCGGGTGACCATAGAGGTGTTAAACGCGGGCAGGCTCGTCATCTTGAGCACGAGCCAACACACGAGCGCGAACGCCCCGCCGCCGAGTGTGCTGGCGGCCATGCGCCAGAGCACCCCGACGCGGCTGACATCATCGCGTCGGGGGCCAACACTGAGCGGCGCGACGCTTTCCGACGAGCCGGTTGCGGGGGACGCCTGGGCAGACGAATCCCCCAAATTAGTCACAGGACTACTCATGGGTAACAGTTTTACATACCCACACCCGTGACCCGATTCGCCCTTAAGGGCGTGTGCCTTAGAAATTAAGGCGCTTCATCACAAAGGACGGCATGTTCTTCAGCACCAGGGAGATCGGGCCGAAGAGCTTGTGTACGAAAATGGACTCCTTGCCCTCGGTGACGGCGGCGACGGTGGCCTTGGACACGTCGTCGACATCCACGGTGAGCGGGGCTTCCTTGCCGGCCGAGGCGCTCATCTTGGTGCGCACCTGACCCGGGCGAACCACCAGCACCTTGACTCCGTACTCGCTCAGCGCCACGCCGAGCTGGGAGTAGAAGCCGTCGACACCAGCCTTGGAGGCGCCGTACACAAAGTTGGAGCGGCGCACGCGCTGGCCCGCCACGGAGCTCAGCGCAATCAGGTGGCCGTGGCCCTGGTTCTTCAGCTGCTGTCCCAGCAGCACGCCGACCGAAACGAAAGCGGTGAAGTTAATCTGTGCGCTCTCCACGGCAGCAGCGTGGTCCTGCCACAGCTGCTCCTGGTCACCGAGGGTGCCAAAGGCGACGATGGCGATGTCAATGTCACCGTGGGAAGCGGCGTGCTCGATGACCTGGGCGTGGTTGTCGGTGTCCAGGGCGTCGAAGTCGACCACGTCGACGTTCTTGGCGCCGGCAGCGCTCAGCTCTGCCTTGGCGGCGTCGATACGCGGGGAGTTCGCGCGGGCTGCCAGGGTGACGTTGGCCGGGGACTTAGCCAGAAACTCCTTGACGATGCCAAGGCCGATCTCTGACGTGCCGCCGAGCAGCAGGATGTTCTGTGCCTGGCCTACAGCGTTCAGCATTGTGTGTACTCCTTGAAAAACGAGTTGGGGTTTCGGCTCTTAGTGCAGCTGCAAGCGGCGGGACAGATCCGAGGCGAAGACGCCGGTCGGGTCGATCTGGTCGCGGGTCTTCAGCCAGCCGGCCATGCCGGGGTACATGGCGTGGAAGTTCTCCGCCGAGGTGCGCGACTCCTTGGCCAGGTACAGGCGGCCGCCGAACTGCATGACCTGCTCGTCGAGCTTGTCCAGGAAGGCATGCAGGCCGTCGCGGATCGGGAAGTCCACGCACACGTTCCAACCCGGCATCGGGTAGGACAGCGGCGCACGGTTGCCCTCACCGAAGAGCTTGAACACGTTGAGAGCGGAGTAGTGGCCGGAAGCCTGGATGTCCTTGATGATCTGCTTGAACGGCTCGACAGCGTCCATCGGCACCACGAACTGGTACTGCAGGAAGCCCTTGGAACCGTAGCCACGGTTCCACTCACCGATCAGGTCCAGTGGCTGGTAGAACTGCGTGAGGTTCTTGATCTTATTCCGCGCCGGAGCGCCCATCTGGTAGTACGCCTCGCCGATGGCCATGAGCGAGAGCTTGTTCATGGTCCAGGACGGGAAGATGTCCGGCACCGTCATCAGTTGCGGCGCGTTGAACTTCAGCGGGTCCTTGGCCAGCTTCGGGGCCAGCTCCTTGAGCTGATCGAGGGTGGCTAGAGAGCCGCGCGAGATGGTGGCGCGACCCAGCTTGGGCTCCGGGCTGATGGCATCGAACCACGCCGAGGAGTAGGTGTAACCGGCCTCGGAGCCATCAGAGTGGAAGGCGATGGTCTCGTCGAGGGTGTCGGTGCGGTCGGTGTCCGAGACGAAGTAGGCGGTCTCGGTCTTGGTCATGCGGATAGTGGCACGCAGGATGATGCCGGTCAGGCCCATACCGCCGACGGTGGCCCAGAACAGCTCGCCGTCCGGATCGTCAGCGGACCCTTCAGGCTCGAGGTGCAGGACGCGGCCGTCGGCCACCAGCAGCTCCATGGAGACCACGTGGTCGCCGAAGGAGCCGGCGGAGTGGTGGTTCTTGCCGTGGATGTCCGGTCCGATGGCACCACCGATGGTCACCTGGCGAGTACCCGGCAGCACCGGAACCCACAGCCCGTAGGGCAGAGCAGCCTTCATCAGCTGGTCCAGGGTGACACCGGCATCCACATCCACCAGGGCCGAATCCGGGTCGATCGAGTGAATACGGTTGAGCGGGGTCATGTCTACGACCAGGCCGCCACCGTTCTGGGCCGGATCGCCATAGGAGCGTCCCATTCCGCGGGCGATCACGCCACGACGGGCGCTCTCCGGCAGGGAGGAGTTTCGCTCCGCTACCTCGGCGACCGCGGCGATGATGGCCTCGGGATCCTGGGTGGACAGCACATGAGCAGTCGATGGCGAGGTGCGTCCCCAGCCATAAAGAGACTTCACGTGTGTAGTGCCTGTCATTATTTCCACTTCCTGACTTCAGTGTGTGCGCTGGTCACGCCCCATGCGGGCCCACGCCAGCCTCACCGACGTATAGGTATGCCCTGTAAGAGTACCGCCGAGTTGGGCGGCCTTAAAGATCCATGAGTTCACGGACCTCTGGCGGCAACTGATCCTGGCTTTCGATGATGGGACCGCCCGCCTCTGCATGGCGCTTCAGAGCGTCGTAGACCACACCCCGCGAGGTGCTGTCGAGAAACGGCAGCTCTTCGGCCATCAACCTGATCATGAAGTCGCTCAACGGCGCAGTTGCCCGGTGGGCCGCTTCGTGCGAGCCGTGCCGGACGTCCTCCGGGTCCACATTCTTCTGCGGGATCATGAAGGCCAGGGTAGTACTCCGTAGAATCAGGACCTATGACGACGCAACCTGCCCAGCCTGATTTTTACGCGCTCGACGACACCCTGCCCGGCCGCCTCACCCAATCCGGCCTCATCGCCGCCTTCGTTGCCGCAGGTGATCTGCCCCGCGCAGCGCTGCCAACACGCCTGGCCATCGCTGCCGGTGGTGTGGGTCTGGTCGCGGTGCTCAACGCCTACGACGAGGAGGAGGGAGACGAGCCCGCTGCGCTTTACGACGCCGCGCAAGCCGATCTCTCCACCACCTGGGCAATTATCGGTGGCGTCACCGGAATCGCGGCCCTTGCCCATGTGGCCGAGCGCGCCGCTGCCCGCGCCCTGGACAAGCGCGGCGTCTCCTATCCGCACTCGATTATCGGCGCGATTGCCGGCGTGGGTTCCTTCGTAGCCGCAGAGGCGGCCCACCGGCGTGCGGCCCGCAGCGAGGAAACCGCCCAAGGCTAAAACCGCAGAAATTCCTCTACGCTGGCGGGCATGACACAGCAACGTCAGCAGGCTGGGGCTGCCAAGGTCATCGACCTAGCAGATCACGCTGCGGCGCGAGCAGTATCTACCGCGGGCTCGCGCCCCGCTCACACTCTTATTCTCGAGGTCGCTACGTCCCAGGCAGCCGGGACTAGCTTTCGCCACCTTGGAGTGGTGGACACCATGTCGTTGGCGTCATTGCGCGACGTCGTGTGCGTGGCCTTCGACATCGCCGCGGATGACGCGCCGGCTGTGTTTGTGCAGCGTGGTGAGCGGGTGGACGTCTCAAAGCATCTCTATCACCACCTTCGTGCCGCCGGCGACGTCCTCGAGTTCCGTTGGGGCCTGTGGGAGTTCACGATCACCGTGACGCACCGGTGGCCGAGGGACGACCATTCGCCCAGAGCGGTGTGCCTCGGGGGAGACAATGGGCTGCATGCCAGACCGGTTGACCTGCAGCGGATCAACGCGCAGCTGGCGAATCCTGGGTTCGAGGACGTGCTCAGCTGCCTGCGCCCGGAGGTTGCGCAGCTACTTCGGCGGGGTGAGTTGGCGGACTTTCTGCCGCTCTTACATGCGATCGGGGTGCGTGCCTGCCCGAATCTGGCCCCAGAGACGCGCATCCTGCTGGGGACCTTGCCGTTGGAAAACGACAAGCGGGCGCGCGACACGTTCTGGGCGATCATCCTGGGGTTGGCGTGTCTACGCGACACGCAGTTTGCCCGGGAGACCGGTGCGCGGGTCATGGAAGCGCTGGGGCACGAGCCGCTGCTTGAGGCGTGCGCGGACTCGCTCGACGTGCTCGCGAGCGTCGGTGGGTATGGCGCTGAAGCGCTAGCTCCGGTCGAGCGAATCGATCTCTATCGCGAGCTTCTACACAAACCCGAGTAGGCTTTCATGCCATGTCGAGCCAGCAACCTGTCGCCGATTCCCTGAAGAAGCAGCTCACCCGCTTCGTGGCCGTGGGAATAGTCACCGCCATCATCGACTATTCGCTGACCATGATCCTCAACGCGCTGGGCCTGCACCGTCAGCTGGCCAAGGTGGTGGGTTGGATCTTTGGCACCATCGCCGCCTACGTCCTGAACTCGCGCTACACCTTTAATACGGCGATGTCCGCCAAGACGGCCGTTGCCGTCGGCGTGCTCTACGCCTCCACCTTCCTGGTGCAAAACCTCTTGTGGTGGGCGACCAAAGCCCCGCTAGAGGCCCTGGGGCTCGAGGGCTTCTGGATGAACACCGTCTCCTTCGTCATCGCCCAGGCCGTAGCCACGCTGACCAACTTCTTCCTGCAGCGCACTGTGATCTTCCGCGCGAAGTGAGGCCGCTATCTCTTCCGCTTTTTCCGCTGCGCTCAACGCGCGTATCGACGCCCACCGCCACCAGTCACTCAAAACCCAAGCCGGTCGCTTTGCCCTGACCGGCGTTGCGGCCGCCGTCCTCGACCTCGCCCTGACCTGGCTTCTGCAGGTTGGCCTCGGAGTTTTCGATGACTTCTGGGCCCGCTCCGCCGGCTGGCTAGCCGGCACCGTACTGGCCTACAAGATGAATCGCCGATGGACCTTTGGGGCGAAGTCCTCCAAGCGGCGCTTCTCCGCCACGATGCTCACCTACGTGATCACCTACGTGGCCAACGTCTGGATCTATCGCCGGATATTCGCCCTGCTCATCGACGACATGGGCAAGAACCTCGCCTTGCTGCTCGCCTTTATGGTCGCGCAGGCGGTAGCGACCGTCGTGAACTTCGGGGTGCAGCGCTTGGTGATCTTCCGCCGGGCCGGTGGGCGGTTCTAGCGCGGCGTGGGCGGGTGCCCGCGCACTCGCTTGAGTGCAAATGATTGCACGA
>NZ_VDHJ01000019.1 GCF_006334925.1 Corynebacterium tapiri
GTGTGCCGCACGAAAACACATGAGAATATTTTGTTCGCGTTCATTATGCAGTGTCTGACACGACACAGCACCTGGTCTTTTGTATGGCGGGGTTGTTGTTCTGTGGTTGTGTCGGTGGTTGATGGTGGTGGGGAAACGCCCGGTCCCGTTCCGAACCCGGAAGCTAAGCCTGTCCACGCTGATGGTACTGCACTCGGGAGGGTGTGGGAGAGTAGGTTACCGCCGACCAAAAAGAGAGATAAGTGAATATGTGTGTGGGGTGGGGTTAATTGACCAGTGTGTTGGTTGTTAACCCCACCCCATTTTTGTATGCGTGGATAACATCACACGCACCAGAGCGCGTGATATCTAGATGGCGAAGACCGATGTTTCCGGCAGCGTGAAGTGTCGCGCAGTACCGTCGACTGGGTCTGTGAACTCCAGCTGGGTTGCGCATAGCCGCAGGGGCACTGAGTAGTCTTCTGCCTCAGGAGGCAGCGGCGTGGGGTAGCCGTTATCGCCAAGAATTGGTGCTCCAGCGAGGTGCATATGCAAGCGGAGTTGATGGGTTTTACCGGTTGCGGGTTTAAGTGTGTACAGCCCGAGAGTTCCGTGTGTGTTGTGGACCTGTTGAAGGCGCGATTCCACTTCAGGTTCTAATCGCTGGACGTTGTGCAAAAGGGTCTCTGCGTTAACTGGACCTTCTCCGGTGCGGGCTTGAAATTGCCCAGGAGTCTTTTCGATGCGATTTCGCCACCACAGCGGTGCCTGGGTTGCTAGATCTTCTGAGTATCGTGCGACCGCTACGTAGGTCTTGGACGCTTGACGTTGCGCGAACAGAGTTTGATAAGCGCCGCGGAATTGCTGTGCTTTAGTGAATAGCAAGAGTCCAGACGTTAAGCGGTCTAGACGGTGGGCAGGGGAGAGTTCGTTGTTCCCCGTGCTTCGGCGCAGACGTACCGTAGCTGTCTCGGTAATGTGCTGAGCACGCGGCATTGTCGCTAGAAATGGCGGCTTGCTCACCACGAGTATCCGGTCGTCTTCATAAACAGTCTGAATCTCGTAAGGGACGGGCACTTCAGGTGCTGGAATGCGGTAGAACCACATGTCTTGGCCTGCGTTTAACGGAGAAATAAAACTCAGTCTGTTGCCCCGAGAATCGACAACCTCGCCATTCTCAAATCGTCGCTGAATGGCAATGTGATTGTCCTCGGGGTGCCGGTGGCGCTGGGCGTCGATAAGCGCAGTTAAGAACTCCCCGGCGGTGGTGTCAACGTCGGGACGTGCGCGGGAAGGATTAAGCCCGTTAACGATGGGTAATGGTCGCGAGATGCGCTGACGGTGGTCTATAGTTTTTCTCCATGAACTTTGATGCAATCGTTGCGCCCATCGCGGAATTCTCTTCAACCGACGCAGGGCAGATCGTCACCCAGGTCCTGCGCTTCTTCTACGAGCTGGCTTCTCCGTCAAACGCGGATGCTGCTCAGCTGGCTAAGGACGCAGCTTAAGCCTCCACAATAACCCAGGGTTGCCTAGGGGTACGGGCGTACACTGGTAGTCAAAGGCACTAAGGCCCCGTTTCCTGAGGAAAGGACCCATCATGGCCAAGGAAGACATCGTCGTCGTCGCGGTAGACGGTTCACCCGCATCAGAGAATGCGGTCAAGTGGGCCGCCAACACCGCTAACAAGCGGGGAATCCCACTGCGCCTGGCCACCAGCTACACCATGCCTCAGTACCTCTATGCAGAGGGCATGGTTCCGGCAGACGAGCTGTTTGCGGAGCTGCAGAACGAGGCCATGGTCAAGATCGAGAAGGCCCGCGAGATTGCTCACGAGGTTGCCCCGGACATCCTGATCGGACACACGATCGCGGAAGGCTCTCCGATCGACATGCTGCTCGAGATGAGCCGCGAAGTCACCATGCTCGTGCTTGGCTCCCGAGGCCTGGGCGGGCTGACTGGCATGGTCATGGGCTCCGTCTCGGCGGCAGTGGTGTCTCACGCTGAGTGCCCGGTGGTCGTGGTTCGCGAAGACAACGCAGTCACCGAGCAGACCAAGTACGGCCCGGTGGTCGTGGGTGTTGATGGCTCCGACGTCTCCCAGAAGGCCACGGAGTACGCCTTCGCGGAGGCAGAGGCTCGCGGGGCGGAGCTCGTGGCCATTCACACGTGGATGGACGTGCAGGCGCAGTCCTCGCTTACCGGACTGTCGTCTTCGCAGGGACGCTGGGACGAGATCGAAAAGGAGCAGATCGACGTTCTCACCGAGCGCGTCAAGCCGCTCCAGGAAAAGCACCCCAACGTGCAGGTGAAGAAGGTCATCGCCCGTGACCGCCCGGTGCATGCGCTTGCCGACGAGGCCAAGGGCGCCCAGCTCCTGGTCGTTGGATCGCACGGCCGCGGTGGCTTCAAGGGCATGCTGCTGGGTTCCACGTCCCGTGCGCTGCTGCAGTCGGCGCCCTGCCCAATGATGGTTGTGCGACCGGAAAGCGCGTAAACCAATAACCTTAACCCGCTGCGTTCCCCTACCGAAGGGAATCGGCGGGTCTTTCTGTATTTCGCCCCAAGTTGGGGGTAGACGGTAACGATCAGGTGGAGACCTGGTGACTTTTGGGGTAGAAAGAAGCGCCGGGTGATCAATACATATAAGATCACGCATAAGCCCTTGCTAGGGGCAAAAATAACGTTACTAACAAGGAGAAAACTATGTCTCTCGGTATGGGCATCATCGGTTGGATCATCATCGGCGGCCTCGCTGGCTGGATCGCTTCCATGATCAAGGGCAAGAACGCTCAGATGGGCATCCCGGCCAACATCGCAGCCGGCGTCGTCGGCGGTCTGCTCGGCGGCTTTGCACTCAAGCTCGTTGGCGTTGACATGTCCAACGCTGGCTTCTTCTCCAGCTTCCTCACCTGCCTGGTGGGCGCTGTGGTCGTCCTGACCATCCTCAACATGATCCGCAAGTAAGCACTAGCGCGGAATTACATTCGACGCCGTCTTGTCCTCATACGAGGACGGGGCGGCGTTCGTGTATCCAAAGGACCCCTGAACGACACGAAAACGAACCGGTTTGTCTATATTTGAGGACACCAGAATCGTTGAAGAAGGGACTGGGCTCGTAGTGGCAACCGATGGTGCGAAAAAGAAGAGCGTGAGTAAGCGGCGCAACCGCCCCAGCCCACGCGAGCGCCTCTTGGCATCCGCGACCCACCTCTTCGCCACCGAGGGCATCCGCGTCATCGGCATTGACCGCATCCTGCGCGAGGCAGATGTGGCTAAGGCCTCCCTGTATTCCTTGTTTGGATCCAAGGACAACCTGGTCATCGCCTACATCGAACAGCTGGATGCGCAGGCGCGCGAGAAGTGGACAACGCGCACCGCAGAGATGACAGACCCCATGGACAAGATCCTGGCGTTCTTTGACATCGTCATCGAGGAAGAGCCGGAAAAGAACTTCCGGGGCTCCTACTTCCTCAACGCCGCAACGGAATACCCTCGCCCGGACACCGAGTCGGAGACCGGCATCGTGGAGGCCTGTCTGGAGCATCGCCGGTGGATGCATCAGACCATGACCTCGCTGCTCAATGAAAAGAACGGCTACCCCTCTGCCACTCAGTCCAATCAGCTGCTCATCTTCCTAGATGGAGGGCAGGCAGGCGCCCGCCTGTTGCGCGATTCCGCGCCTCTTTATACTGCGCGGGATCTGGCTCGCCAGATGCTCAACGCGCCCCCGGCTGACTATTCCATCTAGCGCTTGCGGTGCCTTCCGCCCTTCTGCTTCTTGGGCGGAGTGCCCTGTTGGGCTCTGAGCTCGCGACGCTCGGCCGCGCGCTCTTTCATGAGTTCTGATCGAGCAGTACTGCGAGCCTTATTGGCCGCTTTCTTGCGCTCCTTGTCCTCCGCACGCTGCTGAGCATCTGCGGCGATACGGTCCTTCTGGCGCTGTTTGAGTTGCGCACGGGCGTCGCTAAGCGAAACCCCCTGGGACCGAGCCGACCTCACAAAAGCCTTGTCCTCGGCCTTGCGCGCCTTCTTCTCCGCCTTCCGCGCCTTGAGCAGGTCCTTGCCCGCCCGGCGGTGGGCGTGGTGGCGCTCGTCTTCGGGATATTGAAACTCCAGGATGGTGTACATGGCCACCGTTTGCACCAGAGTCCATAGGTTAGAGCCGATCCAGTACAGGATCAGGGCCAGCGGGATCGGGCCGGTAGAACCAGCGCTAAACAGCATGAAGGGCACGAAGAAGATGAGCACGAGCATGAAACGCGCGGTTCCACGGGTGACCGCAGAGTGGTAGTCCATGTAGCGGTAGACGTAGTACACGGAGACGATCAGGCTGAGCGTGGTGAGCACGCAGGCGGTAATCAACAGCGGCATAACGACGCCGTTCGCCTGCTGGCGACTGATACTCAGGGCGTCTAGCTGGGCATCGCTCATCGCCAGGTAGGTCTGCAACGGAACCCCGCGCACGTGGGCATCCATGAATTCCTGGACGTCTCGTGCGCTAAGAACCCCCACGCCACCGAATGGTCCGCGGTGTTGGGCGAGTGCTGCTGGTTGGGACATCCACAGCAGGAGCCGGTAGAGGCCCAGAAGTACGGGAATCTGGATCAGCGGGGGCAGACATCCTGCCGCGATGCCGTAGTTGTAGCGCTGATGCAGTTCCTTTTCCGCTTTGAGGTACTCCCGCGCGTCCTCCGGATCACTCGAGGACCCCAGGCGTTGTTGAAGCTCGGCCTTTTCTGGACGCATCAACGTGCTGGCGTGAGCGTTCTGGCGCTGCCGCCAAGAAATCGGCAGCAGGAGCAATCGCACGGTGACCAGAAGTCCGACCACGGAGATGAGCCAGGACGCGGAGGAACCGAACCCCAAAGCGGACACGACCACATGCCATAGCTTCATCACCGCGGAAACGGGATAGGCGAACAACTCAAGCATGCGAATTAGCCTATCCCAGTGGGATAAGCTTGGCCCTTGTGGCAGAAGCGATCCCCCGGCACCGGGCCCGAAGCACACAACGCCGTCGACAGCGCCCCGGTTTCCTCGATGTGGCCGGCGAGCTTTTTGTGACGCTAGGCGTGCTACTGCTTCTGTTCGCCTTCTACGAGGCCTTCTGGACCAACGTGCGTTCTGGTCAGTTGCAGGACCAGGCCAACCACGCTCTCCAGGAGAGCTGGGATTCCGGGCAACGCATCAACCCGCGTACGTATAAGAACGGCGCGCAGGGGGCTGCTTTCGCCCGTCTGCACATCCCCGCCTACGGTTCGGACTGGAACTTCGCCGTCATGCATGGCGTGGATGACACCACGCTGCTTTCTGGTCCGGGACATTATGAGCAAACCCAGGGCCCGGGGCAGGCCGGAAACTTCGCGCTGGCGGGTCACCGCGTGGGTAAGGGAGCGCCTTTCAACGATCTGGGCAAGCTAGAGGCATGCGACGCCATCGTCATCGAGACAGCCTCAGAATGGATTACCTATCGCGTGATGCCGATGAGCCAGGACGCAGCCGCGCGCCAGCAGCAGTCGCACTGCTTGAGCCCCGAACAAGCGCAGCGCGTGGCTACGGGCGACTACGCGCATGTCCTCGGCCGCCACATCACGCTGCCGGGGGACGTCGGGGTCATCGCACCTCTTCCCGGCACCGAACTCGGCGTGAGCCAAGACCTAGAGGGTGTCTTGACCCTGACCACCTGCCACCCGCAGTTCTCTAATGCGGAGCGAATGATCGTGCATGCGATGAAGGTGGCCGTCGAACCCAAGAGCGAGGGTCAACGCCCCGCAGTGTTGAAGGAGTCGTAGACCATGTATCGCTGGCTATTGAGCTTTATCCCGGGACCCTGGTGGGTGCGCGCTCTGGTGACGCTCGCGCTGCTGGTAGGAACCTTCTTCCTGCTCATGGAGGTCGTCTTCCCGTGGGTTTCGAGCATCATGCCCTACACCGACGTGGCGGTCTAAGCCCTACAGCCCGAGGTTGTTAATCACCTGCCCAGCCACCTGCTCCGGCTTAAACGACTGCCCCTGGTTGCTGTAAACAACCACTGCGGTCTTTCCCTTTTGGACCGCATACACCGAGCCCTCCACCCCAGGGACCATGCCCTCACCAGCGCGGCCTCCCATCCAGCCGGCAGGCTGATCCGCCGGCTCTGTGGTGGAGATAGGAGCAGCCGTATCCACCACGGCGATCGCGTCGGCCTCGGTGGGCATGTGGCGCACAATGACCTCCAGCTGCGGGGCCTCCGGGTAGGAGAAGTACACGCAGGCCGGGGGATCGAAGCGCGTGTCCACATCCACCCCGGTGACGCGCTGACCATTGGTATCGGCAACCCACTGCGTATCCAAGTAGGGGCACTCATTGAAGTTGGTGCGCTGGCCTACCGGCCGGGTATCCACCGGCAGATCTGCGCCCAGTGCGGGTGCTTGTTCTGGTGCTGGCGCGGAATCTGGCGCGGAAGCTGAGGCGGTTGGTGTGCCGTCTTCGGCGGGCACGGGGACGTCGTCAAGCGTGGAACACCCACTCAGTGCCAAGGCGCAGCAAACGGCAAGGGTCACAGTAGGCTCACACTTCATGAGCACCAGCTTAAACTCCCTTCTGAACACCCGTGGCGTCGGCGGTTTCGCAGGTGAAGACGCCATGCGCAGCGGGATTCACATTTTCACCGCGGTGCTGTTGTTGGTTGCTATTGCCACGTCGTTCCAGATGTCGCTTGTCGACGCCGCACTCAACCTCATCGTCATCACGGCTTTTGCGGCGGCGTATTTCTTGGGCTCCATCAGCGTGGACACCTGGTCAGAGACCGCCCGCCAGGGGTGGATGGTGCTGCTGACCGGATTGTGGATCGCGGAGATGTTCGTGGCGCCGGTGGGCGTGTACCTGGTGTTCACGCTGTACTTTGTTTACCTGCAGCTGCTCGACGACACAGCCGGTGTGATGAGCGTGCTCTTTGCCACCTCAGTGGCAATCATCATGCAGATTCCCGGAGGGTTGACCTTCGGCGGCCTCATGGGGCCGGCAGTCTCCGCAGTGGTCTCGCTGGCGATCCACTTCGCCTTTCGCACCCTCAGCCGAATCAGCTCGGAGCGCGAAGTGCTGTTGCGCCAGCTCATGGACACGCGCGAGCAACTGGCCCGGTCCGAGCATGAGGCCGGGGTTATTGCGGAGCGGCAGCGTTTGGCGCATGAGATTCACGACACGGTCGCGCAGGGATTATCCAGCATCCAGCTGCTCCTGCACGCGGCGGAGCGGGAGCTCAAGACGCTGGATCAGCCGCAGGTGGCCGCAGCCATCACGCGTATCCAGCAGGCGCGCTCGGCCTCCTCGGACAATCTCGCCGAGGCTCGCGCCATGATCGCCGCGCTGCAGCCGGCCAGCCTGGAGGACGGGACGCTCACGGCGGCCTTGCACAGACTGGCGCAGAGTCTGGGGTCCGCGGGGCAGCTGGACATCTCGGTCGAGGTCGACGGGGATCCCTACGACCTGCCCATGGGAGTGGAAGCGGCGCTGTTGCGCATCGCTCAAGGAGCGGTGGGGAATGTGGTCAAGCACGCCCAGGCCTCCAAGGCCCGGATCACCATTACATATGGGCCGGGGGAGGTGCGCCTGGATGTCGTGGACAACGGGCGGGGATTCGATCCCTCGGGTGTGGATCCGCAGTTTGGACACGTGGGCCTGGATGCGATCCGGCGGCGCGCCGCGGAGCAGGGAGGACGCGTGGAGATCGAGTCCGCGCCGGGAGGCCCCACCGCGGTGAGCGCTGCGCTGCCCACGGCTTAAGGGTGTGCTGGAGGGCTGCGTTAAAGTGACAAGCATGATTCGGGTTTTGCTTGCCGACGACCACGAGATTGTCCGCCTCGGTATTCGCGCCATCCTGGAGGGCGCCGAGGACATTACCGTCGTGGGGGAGGTCGCTACAGCGGAGGCCGCGATCTCGGCGGCCAAGGCCGGGGGCATCGACGTGATCCTGATGGACCTGCGCTTTGGCGCCGGAGTGGAGGGCACCAAGGTGACCAATGGTGCCCAGGCAACGGCGGCAATCAAGTCAGCTATGGACAACCCGCCAAAGGTCCTGGTGGTGACCAACTACGACACGGACGCGGACATCCTGGGTGCCATCGAGGCCGGCGCCGCTGGCTACATGCTCAAGGACGCCGAACCAGCCGAGCTCATCGCGGCAGTGCGTGCTGCCGTGGAGGGGGATTCTGCGCTGTCGCCCGTGGTGGCCGATCGCCTCATGACTCGCGGTCAAACCCCGCGGATGTCGCTGACCCCGCGCGAGCTCGAGGTCTTAAGCCTGGTGGCCGCGGGATCCTCCAACCGGCAGATCGGCGAGGAGCTCATGCTCTCCGAGGCGACTGTGAAGTCTCACCTGGTGCACATCTACGACAAGCTCGGGGTGCGCTCGCGCACCTCGGCCGTCGCCGCGGCGCGTGAACGCGGAGTGCTTTAGCGACGGCCGTTGGCGTCGCGGTACGCCTGAATGATCTCGTTGGGGATCTTGCCGCGAGAAGCCACGGTGCGGCCGGTCTTGGCTGCCCAGGCGCGCACATCGCGGGGGTTGACCTTGTCGCTCTTCTCGGCTGCAGCTGCCGGGGAGGCAACCTTCAGGAAGGGCTCGAGAGCGTCGAAAAAGCGCTTCTCATTCTCCGGGGAGAGGTCGAGTAGGTAGTCCTTGCCGTCGACGCCGAAGCGGACCACGCGCAGCTGGTCCTCGGACAGCTCGGTGCCATCTAGATCGTCGTAGAACTGAGTGATCTTCTTGCGGGACATTGTGTTCCTCCACGTGCTGGATAATTATTTCGCTGGGATTTGCTCTGTGATTCAGGACTCCAATTTCATGAGTGTGGAAGGCACACGGAGAAAGTCTTGAGTCCCATTCAAGATAAATGCAAAATCCTTTAGAAATCAAGTGGAAATAGCCTAAAGGTCCTCACCCTGAATTTACGATGTGTAAACGCTGCTAGGAAAATTACTGCCTAACACTTTTGGGGGAAGAAAAATCCGCCCAGGCAGCCTGAGTTGGCGCCTAAGCGGACAATCCTTTTCGCGGAAGTCCCGCGGGAAAACTAACGGCGCGTGAGTTCCGCCTGAATTTCCTGGGTCACACGATCGATGTCAACGCTGATGGCGTGATGAGCGCGACGACGCTGGTCAGGGGTCATGAACTCAGCGTTGTTGGTGGCGCGGTGTAGGGACTCGAGCTGCTCGTCGAGGTCACGACGCAGACCTGGGCTCACGGAGGACTCCGGAAGGGAGTTGCGGATGCCCTGAATGCGGGCCTGCAGGCCGGCACCGTGGCCACTGAACTGGGCAAGCTGATCGCGGGTAACACCGGCGCGGCGAGCGCGCTTCTCCTGAGTAGTATCGCGCAGCTGCGTGATGCCGCGGTAAATCAGCGGCAGCAGGACGGGTGCTGCCATGCGTCCGGCGCGGATGTAGCGGTCGACAGAGTCCTTATTAAACTTGCCCGCCTTACGACGCTCGTATTCCGTCTTAGCCAGCTTCAGCTCGTGCTTGCGCTGATTCTTTAGGCCCTTCTTTTCGGCCTTAATAAGATTCTTTTCCAGTTTGGTTAGCAATTCCTCGCGGCGGCGCAGGTGCTTTGCCGATGCCTTAACTTCCTGGCGAGCCTGCGTCTGCGCGGCCTTAATCGCCTGTCGATTCTTAGCCAGGGTCTTGTTGATGCTGCCGAGCACGCCCATGGTCAAAAAGTCCTTTCACTCCAGATTGCAAACGGTTGCCACATAAAGTCTGCATAAGAAACTTTGCACCCCAACCCTACCCGCGAGGCCGGGAATCGGGGCGCACGGCTATCCTTGGTCAATCGTGGGACGAAGGGACAAGCCCGAGACGGCGATCACTGCCAGCGATCTGGTGGGATGTCGTTTTCGTCGTACGCAGCGCCTCACGCACCCCGAAATAGCCCCGCTGCCGGCGGAACTCGAGCGCTACGAGCGCAAGCTCGACGCCCGCCAAGAGTTCCTCACGCTTCTGCCTACCCGACGTGGCCTGGGAGATGGGCGCTCGGTGCCTTTTGTCCGCATCGACGTCGACGGGACCGCGGGCATCCCCGAGCTGACCACGCTCGAGGGGCTGGCGCAATCTGCTGACCTGATCACTGGCGCGGTCTTCGAGCAAGACGGTTGGCGCGTGCGCGTAGATGCCCTGGTGAAGGTGGAATCAGGCGGGTACGCACCGATCATCGTGTCCAACCACCGCGTCGCCCGGCCGAGCCGGAGTTCCACTACCCCGGTGGTGGCTACGAACCGGCTGGGGCTGTCCCGCCCCTTGGCGGCGCCTTTCAAGCGACGCAACCACTCCACGGACGGCTATCGCCTGGCTATGGCGGCGCGCGCTCTGAGCGGTGTGGGCCTTGACTCAGGTCTCGGCGGCCAGGTCGGGCAGGATCGCGGGCGCGTCTTCATTCAGCCCACCGCGCCCCTGCAGCCAGGGTTAGAGCGTGCCTTGGCGGCAGGTTTTGCCATTCAGCCGCGCCGACTCAAGGAATGCGCTACCTGTCGCTTTTGGCCGCTGTGTGAAGCCGAGCTGCTTGCCACCGACGACATCAGCCTGGTCGTCCCCGGCGATCGCGCCCGCAGCTTTCGCGAACGCGGTATCACCACCGTGGAGTCGCTTATCGACGCCTCCGAAGGCGAACCCAGCCTGCTCGCCCAGGCCTGGCGCGACGGCATCCCCTTGCTCAAGCGTGAGCCCTCCGTCAGCTTCGGCATGGCAGACGTGGAAATCGACGTGGACATGGAGGCCTATCTGGACAAGGGGGCTTACCTCTGGGGAGCCTTTGACGGCGAGCGCTACCACGGCTTTGCCACCTGGCAGCCGCTCGATTCCGTGGCGGAGGCAGAGAACTTTGCCCGCTTCTACGGCTGGCTCATGCAACGCCGGGACGCAGCCCACGCGCAGGGCTTGAGTTTTGCGGCCTATTGCTACTCCGCCCACGGAGAAAACCACTGGCTCGTGGAGAGCGCACGCCGCTTTCACGGGAAAGTCCCCGGCGTGCCTAGCGAGGCTGAGGTGCAAGCTTTTATCGCCTCGGAGGAGTGGGTGGACGTCTTCGCTGCGGTCCGCCGCCAGCTCTATGGGCCGGGAGGGGTGGGCCTGAAAGTGGTCGCGGCGCAGGCTGGTTATCAGTGGGCTGATGAGGACGTGGCCGGTGAGGAGTCGGTTTCGCTGCGGCGTATCGCCGTCGGGCGGGGAGCAGACGCCGAGCAGGCGCGGCAGCGCTTGCTGCGTTACAACGAGGACGACACTCGCGCTACCGCCCAGGTGCGTCACTTCCTGCGCGCGGGCGCGCCGGGAATTAAGCAGGAACCACGCTAAGCGTCATTCCCTGGGTGCGATGCCCGGCGATGGTGCACCATCCTTCCAGGGGCTCGGCCACGGGCCCGACCTCGATGCGGGCTGACTGCCCTGGGGCGAGGCGTCCCGAATGGGCGCGGCCCTCGATGATGAGGTCATGATCCATGTCCGAGGCATTGGTCAGCTCGATGACCAGGGAATTGCCGCGAGGCACCACTAGCTCATTGGGGCTAAAGGCCATGTGTTCCATGGTCACCGCGATGGTGGTTGTCTGCCCCGTGCTGGGCGCTGAGCTTGCTGTGGTCGACGGGGTGGACCGTGGTGCGCCGCCAAGCCCGCCGAAACACGCCACCACGAGCGCGACTAGGGCGAGCGCGAGACTGAGCTGCTGCCACCCGCTGTGGGACTCCCGCGGCTGAGGTGCTGGAGATTGCTTCCGGATCACCGCCAGCTGCGCGCGAGCTCCCCGCGCCGTCAGGGGCACGAAGGCTAGCAAAGCCCCGATGGCCAGCAGCGAGGCGAGAACGCGCAGCCACGAGGACTCGGCGGCCAGCCAAATCAGCAGGCCCAGATTGGTCAGGGTGCTACGAAACACGCCGCCTTTTTGTGTGAACTGCATGCCCGCGCGTACCGCCCCGGGACCGCCTCGCATCGTGGTTGGCAGCAGGTAGCACATCACGCCCACGAGCAGCTGTGCGGCAAAGCCTACGACCAGCGCGATAGTGGGAATCGGCACCGAAGTACCAGCTGCCGCATGCCCGGTAACGAAGGCAAGGGTGCCCAACAGCCAGATCGTGGCAGCCAGGACGCTCAGGGCCGAATAACTTATGCGGTCACGCGGATCGCGCAACACCTCGGATACGGCAGTCAGCCACCCCACGCACAGCCAAGCCCACCCGGCAAGGATGAGTACCAGTCCGCTTACAACGATCGCGTGGACCCCGGCGACTGCACCGGCTCCGGAGGCGATGACACCGAGCGTGAGCAGGCCCAGCGCCCAGGCCTCGCCAGAACCGGCGGAGCGAGTACGCCAGATCGCGGGGAAGAGCACAGTCAAGGTCGCGGCGGCGGTCAGCCCCACGAAGCCGAACACGTTGATGATCACGTGGGCTTGCCGCAGATGGGAGTGTGTCTCCGCAGAGACACCCAGGGCCATGAGGGATCCCACCACAGCGCCGAAAGGTAGAGCCAGGCTGGCCACCGCGTAGGACGCAACGGCGGGGGCATGGCGGGGCGATTGTCTGCGTGCCGCCCAAGCCTGCCCCATGATGACCACGGCGTGCCAGGTGCAGGCCACCGCGATCGCGGCAGGGCCGGCGACGACCAGGGTGTTGCGGATTATTGGGGGCAGGGGAGCGTCGATAAGCAATTGCCCCACGAGCGTGAGAATGATGCCCGCATTGAGCAGGCGGCTGCGCAGGAGTTGGGCGGGCCGGCGAGACTCGTCGAGGCGGGTGTGGAGGAACTTTTCGGTGAAGTGTTGCGACCACACCAGGATTGAGTTGGTCAGGACGCCGAGGGTGAAGGTGTGGATGAGCACCCAGCGGTAGTTCGGCAGCGCGGGGTGGACAAGTCCGGCGACTACGAGGGCACAGATCCACAGGGTGACTGGGCGTGACAGGCGTCGATGCCAACTTGTCTTCATGCCCACCCAGCATAGGGAATTAGTACGGAACAAGCCGAATTAATCCCGGTGGTTGGGGCATAAAAACCGCCCGGCCACTCCCCTCGGGGAGCCTAGGCGCGGGCGGTAAGAAGAGCCTAGTTAGCGGGCCTACTTCTTGGCAGCTGCGAAGCGCTCTGCAACGTCGTCCCAGTTGAAGACGTTCCAGACGGCCTTGACGTAGTCGGCCTTAACGTTCTTGTACTGCAGGTAGAAGGCGTGCTCCCACATGTCCAGCATCAGCAGCGGGGTGAAGTTGATGGAGGTGTTGCCCTGCTGGTCGGTCAGCTGCTCGATGATGAGCTTGCCGGCAATGTGGTCGTAACCAAGGACAGCCCAGCCGGAGCCCTGCAGGCCGGTGGCAGCAGCGGAGAAGTGAGCCTTGAACTTCTCAAAGGAGCCGAAGTCCTTAGCGATGGCCTCAGCCAGCTCACCGGTGGGCTCGCCGCCACCGTTCGGGGAGAGGTTCTTCCAGAAGATGGAGTGGTTGGTGTGGCCGCCCAGGTTGAAGGCCAGGTTCTTAGAAAGGGCGCGCACGCGGTCAGCGTTAGCCTCGCCGTCGCGCTCTGCCTCCAGGGCGTCGAGAGCGGCGTTAGCGCCAGCAACGTAGGTTGCGTGGTGCTTGGAGTGGTGCAGCTCCATGATCTCAGCGGAGATGTGGGGCTCCAGTGCGTCGTAAGCGTAATCCAGCTCCGGAAGCTCGTAGGTAGCCATGTGGTTGGTTCCTTTCGTTGATGTGTTTTGTCGACGCGTCCTCGTCGGCGCGCTACGGCCCCACTATAGGCATTTTTGAAACTTCGGCAATGAAATATTCGCGCCGGGGTTATTGTTGCTGGCACATAAACCCAATATCTATTCACTTTCTCACCAGAAAACGAGGCCCGATCATGCCGTGGATGTTCAAGCGCACACCGGAACTAGTCGCTGCCGAGGACGCACTGAAGGGCGGTAGTGCGCCCGTGCTGGAGAACCCACAGCCGCATACAGTCTTGGGCACCCCGATCACGGGGCCGTGGCGCGAAGGGCAGAAGTCGGTGCTGATCGGAATGGGATGTTTCTGGGGAGCGGAGAAGCATCTCTGGCTTCTCGACGGCGTGGAGTCCACCTCGGTGGGATACGCCGGCGGAGTTACCCCCAACCCGACGTACCGGGAGGTCTGCACCGGGCGCACCAACCACACCGAGGTCGTGGAGGTGGTCTACGACCCTAAGAAGATCACGCTGGAAGACATTGTCGCCGTCGCGCTCGAGGACCACGACCCCACCCAGGGATTCCGGCAGGGCAACGATGTGGGAACCCAGTACCGCTCCGCCTTCTACACAGTCGGCCCGGACGCACAGGCAGACAAGGAGGTCATTGAGCGCATGGTCGCTGACTACGGCGAGCGCCTGCAGGCCGCAGGCTACGGCGCGGTGACCACGAAGATTGCCACCCTGGACGAGACCCCGGCAGGCGAGTACTACCGGGCGGAGGACTACCACCAGCAGTACCTGGACAAGAACCCCGACGGATACTGCCCGACGCATGCCACGGGTGTGGCCTGCCGCCGGCCGGGCGCTTAGGGGCCGGGGTTAGCGCGGGGTGAACTCCAGCTGATCAAGTGAAGTGATCTCGCCGTGGCCAGCACGGTTGAGATGCACCGCGCGCATCCCGGCGTTCCGGGCACCGGAGACATCGTTGCGCTGACTGTCCCCGATGAGCACGCACTGTTCGGGCTGAGCCCCCATGGCTTGGGCAGCACGTTCATACGACTGCGGCTGGGGTTTGGCAGCACCTAGCCCCACGGCGGTCAGCAGCGGCATGTCTTCTCGTGCGAGGCCAGTATCGGCCAGCTTGGCTCCCTGCATCTTTGGTTCACCATTGGTGAAAATCCCCACAGCTCGCCCCGACCCGAGCGCGCGATCAAGCGCAGGGGCGGCGTCGCCAAAAGCGCGCCAAGCAGCCCGGTAGTGGCGCAAGTAAAGCTCGTACACCTCGAGCGCCTCGTCGTCGGTGAGGTCCCTGCCGGTGAACTCGCGGCAGCGGCCGATGCGCTGGGCAAGGTGGGTGATCTCTGACCGCTCGAAGCGGGTGAACCAGCGCTTTTCTATCCGGAACCACGTTCGGACGATCTGGTCATCACGGCCCCGAATGCCTAATTCCCGCGCGAACTCTAACGCCCCTTGGCGGGCAGCCTGGTCGTGGTCGAGCAGGGTTCCGTCGAGATCGAACAAGACAGTGGTAATCGAGGCGTCGATAAGCACAACCCTCAATCTAGCTAACGCTCGATGTGGTCCTGGTAGAGCCATTCCTCGATCGCATCGGCGGCGGCCTCGCTGAGCTCGAAGGCGGCAGTATCGCCGAGCACAGCCTTCCAATACCAGAGCATCTCCACGTGGTACTGGTGACCGTGCCCGCCCGGCACATCCAGGCAGGTCAACTGGTCCAAACCCACCTGCCAGCCCGTGATAAAGGGCGCCCAGCGCATGTACTGAAACACATCCACGTGTTGGGCTGCTGGGGCGCTCTGGCCACGCGCGCCGGGTTCGGTGAGCCAATCCGGGCGGCGGACAAAGAGCTCGGGATGCCAGAAAACAATGGGGTCGGAGGCGTGCTGGGCAAAGACCACGCGTGGATGCCGCCAGGGCTGCGCGTAAGGCGTACCGGAAAAGTCGTGCTCTAGATGATCGGGTGTGGCGCAGAAACGCACGTGCTGTCCGGCGTGGACAATCGGCAGGCGCTCGGGCGAACCGTGATCGCGGGCCTCGGTCAGGCTACGAAGCATGTGGGTAAAACGCGGAGTACCGGAGAATACTGCCCCGTCGACGCGGGAAAGCAGGTCATCGGCGGATCCAAAGGAGTCGGCGATGCCATAGGCGCCGAGGGACTCTCCGGAGACATAGAACCGGGGCGGGCAATCGAGCGTGCCCAGGCGTTGGATGATGGCGTCGATGAGCAGCCGGGAGGACTCCACCGGCGAATCATGGTCCGCTACATAAGACAGGGCTGAGGGCAGGTAGGAGTACTGCAGCGCGACTGTGGCGCAGTCGCCGCCGGTCAAGAACTCGAATGCCCCCACGGACCAGTCGGTTAGCCACCCGGTGCCCGCTGAGGTCATCATCACGATCGCGCGGCGATCCCAGGCGCCGGTACGATCCATCTCTGCCAAAGCGAGCTCCACCTGGTCTTGGAACGTGCGCCCTTCATCCAGGCCGATGAAAACGCGGATCGGCTCGCGAGCATCCTTCACTGGGGTCAGCCGGGCGATATCGGCGGCGCGCGCCCCGCCGGAGAGCAGCGCCCTCCCCTGTGAGCCCACCACGGACCAGCTCTCCAAGGAATCCGGAGACCCGGAGCGCTCGGGCTCGGCAGGCTGGGAGCTGCCCGGAAAGACCGCCTCATCGAGCGCACGGGCCTTGCGGGCAGCCTGATTGAGCAGAGAACGCACGATGACACGATCGGAGGCCAGGTAGACCACGGCCCCAAAACCGAGGGAGGCCAGCGGCCAGCTAATGAAGGGCGGCAGCCAGCGACGCAGCTCGTGGTTGAACCGGTCGATGGAAGCCTGGCTGCCCTCGGCGATGAGGAGAATTGCGCCGTAACCGAGCGTGCCGCTTAACAACCCAGCCAGCGCATCGCGGCTGCCGCGCTTTTCGGGTGCATTGATAAGGCGGGCCTGCTCATCCTGGCGCCAGAGCGCTGCGGCAATAGTCAAGACGGTGGTGGAGGCCATCGCGATGTGCACTGCCGGGCGGAAATCCCGCTGGAGGCGGAGGGATTTTGGTGAACCGGAGGCGTCGATAAGCGCGCGCCCCACGAAGTCGATCGATGTACCCACCGCGTGCCCCACTCCCTGGCAGACGGCGACGTTGGCCGCGGTCACCCACCAGGGGCGAGGCAGAAGGGAAGGGGAGACGGCTAGCCAGGTGGCGGCCTCGGCGCCGAGTATTCCCGCGCTGAGGTTGCTGGGTAGCTTGCGACGGCGGCGCATGCGCACACCAGGCAGGAGGTCGCTGTAGAGCTCCAAGCCATAAAGTGCCAGGTTAAGGGCGGTAACTCCGATACGTGCCAAGCGGGGTTTCACAGGCGTTATAAAAGCAAAGAATGACCTTGCTCGCAGGGCTTCACATTTTGGTTAGCAAAGGAGCATGATTGGAGATGTACCAAACAACCCATGCCAGTTGAAGGGAAAGTTGTGAAGACGTCCGTGGGAAACAAGGTCGTTCTTATCGGTGCTGGAGATGTTGGAGTGGCCTACGCGTACGCGCTGGTCAACCAGGGAACAGTGGATCACCTGGCCATCATCGACATTGATGAAAAGAAGCTGGAAGGCAACGTCATGGACCTCAACCATGGTGTTGTTTGGGCTCCTTCGCGCACCCGGGTCACCAAGGGAACGTACGCGGACTGCGAGGACGCCGCAATGGTGGTCATCTGCGCAGGTGCCGCACAGCGTCCGGGTGAGACCCGCATCGACCTGGTGGGTCGCAACATGGAGATCATGAAGTCCATTACGGAGTCGGTCATGGCCACCGGCTTCGACGGCATCTTCCTGGTGGCCTCCAACCCTGTCGACGCCCTGACCTACGCCGTCTGGCGCTACTCCGGGCTGCCGAGTGAGCGCGTGATCGGTTCGGGAACCGTCCTGGACTCCGCCCGCTACCGCTACATGCTCGGTGAGCTCTTCGACGTCAGCCCGACCTCCGTTCACGCCTACATCATCGGTGAGCACGGCGACTCCGAGCTGCCCGTCGTCTCCTCCGGCATGGCCGCGGGTGTTTCCCTGGCTACCCGCGCTGAGGAGGAAGAGGGCTTCAGCGAGCGCATCGGTACGATCTTCGAGCAGACCCGCGACGCCGCCTACCACATCATCGACGCCAAGGGCTCGACCTCCTACGGCATCGGCATGGGCCTGGCCCGCATCACTCGTGCGGTGATCCAGAACCAGGACGTACTGCTGCCGGTCTCCGCACTCCTCGAGGGCCAGTACGGCCACGAGGACATCTACATCGGTACGCCGGCGGTCATCGGCCGCGGCGGAATCAACCGCGTGGTGGAACTGGAGCTCAGCGAGAACGAGAAGAAGCAGTTCGACGCCTCCGCCGACATGCTTACCGAGATCGTCCGGCGCTTCTTCCCCTAAGGTTTGCCCTGCGTTCATCTGGGCTTCCGGGTGGCGTTAATGTCCATCCGGCAGGCTGCACAGTGTGTTGATTGAGAGTGGAAGTGGCGGCTCTGCAGAAACCGAGTCTCTCGGTGGTTGGTTCGCCGGCTTCCGCTCTCACTCGTCGTGCCGGAAAGGAAAGACGGACATGAAGGTCGTCGCGCACCGCGGCAACGCCCCAGGATATGCCGAGCTCACCCGGGCGGCATTCGAAAACACCCTGGCCATGCCCATTCACGGTGTGGAGTGCGACGTTCGTCTGTGCGCCAGCGGTGAGCTTGTGGTGCACCACGACCAGCGCATTGGCCGCACCGCCGTTGACGTCCTGGCGGCCGGCCCGAAGATTTCCACCCTCGCCTTGGCTGAGCTGCGCGAGTTCAACGTCGGCTCGGAAGACAATCCGCAGTGCATCATGACTCTGGACGAGCTCCTCGAACTGATCGTGGACGCCGGGGACAAGCACCTCTACCTGGAGATCAAGCACCCCACGCGCTTCGGTCGCATCACCGAGGAACAGGTGGTGCGCAGCCTGACCTACGCCGGGCTTATCGACGACCCCCGCATCCACATCATCTCGTTCTCCAACGCCTCGATGCGCCGCATGCGCCAGCTGGCGCCGCACATCGACCGCTTCTACCTGCGCCGCCAATGGGAGCTGCGCTACAACCCCAAGGACATCCGGTTGAGCGCCCCCACCGGACTGGGCCTGTCGGTGAACACGGCACGCGTGCGCCCAGACCTGGTCGGTGCCGGCGGGTTGCCCACCTACATGTGGACTGCCAACTCGCGTGCGGATCTCGAGTTCGCCCACCGAGTGGGTGCCGACATTGTGGCCACCGATAATCCCGCCTTAGCCCTGGACGTTTGTAGCGAGCTCGCTTCGGTACATTAGGGCGCATGGCCAAGAAGAATCGCAAGAAGGACCAGAACCTGCCTGAGGGCATGAGCCGCCGCCAGGCCAAGCTCGCTGCCCGCGCCGCCGAGCGCGCCGCCCTGGAGAAGGATCCGCGCCCCTACGCCGGCCTGCAGGCCGAGGCGGACCTGGTTGCCCTCCAGGAGTTTGTCCCCTCCGCCACTACGCCCCTGACCGTCAATGGGCGCCAGGTGCTGCTGGGAACCGTCCTGCCCGGAGCGGGTGCTGCCCTGGTACGCGAAGGATCCGGCGACATCCTCGTCGGGTTGCAGGTGCAAAAGCGCTCCCACAACCCGGGCCGCGACCTGGCGTACGCCCTCAACTGGGCCGTGCAGGCTCAGCCTGGGGAGACGCTGGAATCGACGGTGGCCAACGGCTCCGAGCCCGCGATTGCTGAGCTTATCGACGCCTCCGCCAACCTGGACATCACCGTCCACGACAACTTTGACTGGTGGACCGCCGAGGGAGACAAGGTGCCCTTCGAGTTCGCCCAGGCCGTTCAGCAGGCCAACGACTCGATCGCGCTGACCCGCCGGGTCACCGCGGACGTGGACGGCTCCGCGTGGTGGACCAACCCGGGTGGCGGCAAGGCCTACATCCGCTGGGTGCGTACCGACGATGAGGGTGCCCTCCTGGCAGCTCTCGCCCGCGTGGCGGCACGAGGTGAGCTCCACCTCGGCGAGAACACCAAGTTCGCTGGTGTATTCCGCACGCACGGCCTGATCGTTCCGGTCTTCGACCTCCACGAGACCGAGCGCGACGCCGACTCCTACAACGCGGAGCTCGAGCGCGTGAACCAGGCGCTATCCGCCGAGGTGGCCAACGACGCTCAGCTGAGCGCCGACGAGCGCCGCCAGCTGGAGAACATCAAGTCCCGCCAGGTGACCATCCGTTAGCGCGGGGCTTTCAGGGGATTGGGGGCTGTCGGCTTGTGCTGACGGCCCCTTTTTTGGTGGGAAGTGCAAATGTTTACACGACGGTGGATGTCAACCTGTTTGGAGTCACTGCACCCCCACAAGATTGATACCCACCTGCTCAGCAGGCCCAGCAGCAAC
>NZ_VDHJ01000020.1 GCF_006334925.1 Corynebacterium tapiri
CTGCTTGACGCTTTTCTTCGGGTGTGAACATGATTGCCTCCTTGTTGCAGGGTGACTCACAACAAGGCTGGCACTACGGGAGCTGTAAACATTTGCACTTTCACCCGCGAGGCTGGCCGCGCCACCCAAACGCTAGCCGCCCACAGCCCTAACGCCGGTCCAGCATCCTGCGGGCTGGGCGCTCGATGAACTCGTAGCTCAGGGCAGCCACCAGCACGCTCAACACGGTGGACACCACCAACACCTGCACAAACCCGCCCTGGAAATACCCCAGCCCCAACAGCGGAAAGACAAATGCCAGCACCGCTACGTGCCACAGGAATAGCGAATAGGACCAACGCCCTAACGTGATCATCGGCTCAGAGGCGAGCCATCCCGAGCTGGGGGCAAGCGCATAGGGCACGACTACGGCGAACCCGAAAAGGGCACCGAGCAGGATGCGGCGGGCGAATTCCCCGGGCGAGGGGTGGTCGAGGCCGAGCGGGCCGAACCAAGGGCGGCTAGCGACCCAGGCGCAGGCGAGAGCCAGTAACCACCAGGGCAGGCGGCGTCGAAAAGCGCGCTGCAGCCACCCGGGTACGCGCCCCTCGCATTCGGCGGCGATCAAGCCCACTGCGAACCAGCTGGCATAGGCCGGGGGCCAGATCTGGCGGTTGGCTGCCTGGCTGTCGCCCGCTCCCACCGCCTCGACAAAAGGCAGGAAGGACCACCCCAGGCTCAGCACGCCCACAGCCGCGAAGCAGGCGATACGCACCCGGCGCGGCACCCGGCCGATCAACAGCGCGATGAGGGGTAGGACCAGGTAAAACGCCACCTCGACACCCAGGGACCACAGGTGGGTCAGCCCCGGCATCAGCGCCTGGGGCACGTAGAGCTGAGTCAGCGTCAGGTTGGCCAGGATCTGCGAGGCGGAAGCGGTCGCAGCCTCGGGCACAAACACCACCACCGCCAGCACGGCAGCCAGATAAGCGGGAACGATGCGGGAGAAGCGCGAGCGAGCGTAGCGGGCAACGGCCGGCCGGTCGCGCGTCAGGAACGAACGCCAGAGCACGAACGCGGAGAGGACGAAGAATACGGCGACGAAGTAGTCGAAGCGTGCCAGAATTCCGCCGAGGTGGGAGGCTGGGTCGAGGCCGGTCTGGAAGGCGACGTGGGTAACCAGCACTCCCCAAGCGGCGACGGCGCGCAGGCCCTCCAGGCAGTCGATGCGCCTGGCGTTGTAGGCTTGACGGGTCGCGCCTACCAGCGTGTTGTGAGCAGACATTCTCGCCTCTGGTGATCGTGGTGAGGCGATTGTATAGGGAGGTAAGCCAGTGGGGGCACAACGGTTGCGAACCCGCCGAGTCCTCGGCCTCATCCTGGGACTGGTCCTCGCGCTGGCTATCGGAACGGGCCTACCGCCTGCGCTGATCGCGTGGAAGAAGTTGCTGCCCACGGACGTGCAGCTCACGCTCACCTCCGAGGCTTCCGACGCCCGGCTGGCCGACCTTTCCGCCGCCGCGGCCGATCAGGAATGCGGTTTGGCCTGCCATTCGCACACCGGCACCGCTGCCCTCGAACAAGAGCTACACACTTCTCCCGGCGCGAAATTCATGCAAACCCAGCTGGATGCCACCACGCGCATAGAGCTACCCGGCCACACCACCGCCGAGGTACACGAACTTCTCGAGCTTTCCCGCGACTCCACCTTCCCTTCCCCGGAAGCATTGCCGGTGACCACGTGGCGCGCTTCTGATCTGCCCGAGGTGGCCGAGCAGGCCACTGAGCCGCGCACGGGCGTGCAGTACTTCTTCCCGTTCACCACGGAGCGGCGCTCCTACCAGTACTTCGACGTGGTTACCTGGCGCCCCAACCCGATTGACTACGTGGAAAAGACCAAGGTCAGCGGGCTAGATTCCTACGCCTTCGCCCAGGAGCTCATCGCCGAGCCGATCTCCGATGGTCCGCTGCGCGGCTGGCTGGAGCCGCTGACGCAGGGCCCGGCCCAGCGCTTCTACTCCCCCGAGGAGCTTGCCCAGCGCGGTCTGCGCCCCGAGCAGGACATCACCCTGATGCCTTACTACACCGTCTCGCGCGAGGTGTGGGTCCAGCCGCAGACTGGCACGATCCTGGATGAGCACACCACGCGCCACATCTTCCTGGCGGCCTCCGCCGACGAGGCGCGCGCGGCCCAGAACTCCCCGCAGCGCACCGTGGCGTACCTAGATTCGCAGTTCTCAGATGCCACACGCACCCAGCAGGCGGATCATGCCCGGCCGCAGGTCCATCAGTTGCGCTTCCTGCAGGTTCTGGCGTGGGTCTGCCGGTTGGTGGCCGTCATCCTGACAGTCCTGCTGGTGTGGGAGGTGCTGCGTTATCGTTCGGCGCTGCGTCGCCGAGTCTTGAGCGAGTCCACGCAGCCGTGAAGCAGTACAGCGCGTTCCAGGTCGCCTGTTTAAGCGCCTGGGTGGTTGTGCTCGCGGGCGCGCTCACCCACCCGCTGCTGGCGCCTGGGGCGCTGGCGCTACGGGACATGCTGGTCCTACCCCATCCCGCGCTCAGCCCGCAGGCGCTGGGCACGGGGGATCACGCGGCACGCAACGCGCCCCAGGATGGGGTCCTCGCGATGGTCGGTGTGCTTATCGACGCCTCGTGGTTCGCCCGCCTCCTCATCATTGCCGCTGCCTTGCTCGGTGGAGTGGGTGCTTGGTGGCTAGCCACTCTTGCGCGGAAACGCGCCGGGCTGCCCGTCTCTGCCTGGGCTGCCGCTGCGGCGATCTCCGTCGCGGTGGCAAATCCGCTTGTGGTGGAGCGGCTGCTGCAGGGCCAGTGGTCCCTGGTGATTGCCATCTGGTTATTGCCCCTGATCACCGCCGCGGGAATGACCGGGCGCTGGCAGGTGCAGGCCCTGGCTGTGTGGGCTGCCTCGTTGACCCCGACCGGCCTGGTGCTTGCCGCTCTCGTGGGCCTGGCCAGCGCACGCGGATGGGCAACACGCCTGCTCACCGCGATCGTTGCGGCGGCATCCAGCCTGCCTTGGTTGGTGCCCACACTCAGCAACCAGGTCGATGGCACCTCACTGGCACACTCCGCCTACGCCTTCGCCCCGCGTGCCGAAGCCTTCGCCAGCACCCCGGGCACGCTGCTTGGCCTGGGCGGGATCTGGAACGCGGAGGCTGTGCCCGCTTCGCGAGAGGCCGGCTTCGCCCTGTTCGGGGTGGTGTTGTGCGCGGTGTTGGCTCCGACGCTGCGGCGCGTACCCAAGCCTTTGTTGTTCCTGGCGGCCCTGGGCATGGGGTGGGCGCTGGCCTCGTGGTTGCTCACGGACGCAACAAGCCTGGTAGTCGCGCATGTCCCCGGTGGTGGCCTGCTTCGCGATGCCCAGAAGTGGGTAGCTCTGGTGTTGCCCGCCTATGTTCTCGCCGCGTCGCTGCTCAACCGCTCCTTTGCTATCGCAGCTCTGGCGGCCGCCCTGGTGCAGGTTCCCGACGCCCCGCTGGCTGTGCAGCAGCTGCGCCCTGTTCCTATCTCCACCGATGCCTACGAGCACCTCAACGAGCGCGCCCAGGGCCGGCAGATGTACTTCCCGGATCGCCCGGATTTGGCGCAGCGCCCGGACGGGACCACCATTATCGATCCCGCGATCAAGGCCACCGGGCGCATCACCTCGGGTGCGCTCAGCGTGGATGGGCAGCTCACCGACGTGCCTAGCGATCGCTACCGGGCCGTCGAGCGGGCCTGGGCCGAGCGCGATATGGCCAAGCTCTCCCGCCTAGGGATCGGCCTGGTGATCACCCCGGACGGCGAGGTCGTGGAAACTTCAGCCGAACCGCCCCGCCTGGGTCCCGGCATTGCACTCACCCTGGGCTGGATCGCGCTCGGCGGGCTGCTTAGCTGGCTGGCGTTTCGTGGACGAGGTCGCGCAGCAGCCGCTCAAACTGCGCCCCGGTCTCGTCCCAAGAAAAGCGGGCGGACAGCGCGCGGGCGGCCTCGCCCAAACGCTGGCGGCGGGAAGCGTCGTTAAGCAACCCCACAACCGTCGGGCCCAGCTCACTTTCGTCCCCGACGAGCACACCCGTTACCCCGTCCTCGATGGAGTCGCGCAGCCCCCCGGCCTGGGCGTAACCGATGGTGGCCACACCGTGCTGGGCGGCCTCGATCACGGCCAAACCCCAGCCCTCCTTGCGCGAGGGCATCAAGTGCAGGCTGGCGCGCGAGAGCAGGGCGTGCTTGTAGTCCTCACTGACCTGGCCGTGGAAGCGCACACGCTCGGTGAGCTGCTGCTTCTCGGTGAAGGCGCGCAGCTGGTCTGCCCACCAACCGTCGCCAATCACGTCGAGGACCACGGTCTCGGGCAGCTGGTGTAGCAGCGCGATTGCGTGCTCGACCTGCTTGTGAGGCACCAGGCGGGAGAGAGTGACCAGGTGGGTCTTGCCGTCGTCAGGCGCCAGCGGCGAAAGCTCCGGCAGCGGGTCCACGCCGTTTGCGATGATGCGCGCGCCGCTCACCCCCAGGGCCTCTAGGTCGGCACGCGAGGACTCCGAGACGGTCACATAGGGCGCTCCCCGGTAAACCAGCGGAGCCACCCGCGACTCCAGCCACCAGCCCACGCGCGCAATCACCGGGCTGGCCACCGGCCATTGCTCGCGGTGGCAGTGGTGCGTGAGCAGGACTGTGGGAACGCCGGCGACCAGGCGGGCAAAAAACGGGATGCCATTCTGGGTGTCCACGATCGCCTCGGCCCCACGCAGAGGCCCCAGCCCGACGCGCCCCGCCAGCAACTCCAGCCAGGTGGTCACGTACACGCCGTACTTGCCGCCCCCGCGCCGGTACGTCACCCGGTTGCGCACCGACTTGCGCGGCGCATCCGTATGCGCTGAGCTGCGGAAAATCACCTCGTGTCCGCGCTCTGCCAGGTATTCCCCCACGCGCTCCAAGTAGCGCTCAGAGCCCCCTCCTTGCGGATGGGTCGAGTCACGCCAACACAGCAGAACAATCTTCATAACTAAGGCTCAAAGCTACACTTGCCCCTTGTGCAACACACACGTCGACTTTCCACCCTGCGCCGATCGCTGCGCCTATTGCGGTCCTTCCGCTACGAGCAAAGCGACCCCGCCCGCTTCTACGGGCCGCTTGGACACGACACGGCACAGTTATTAGAGGCATTGCTTCTCGACGCCTCCGGCACACCGCTCAGCGGAAAATCCGTCCTGGATGTCGGCGGAGGCCCGGGTTATTTCGCCGAGGCCTTTACCCAGCGGGGCGCCGAGTATGTCGGCCTGGAGCCAGACGTGGGCGAGATGTCTGCGGCCGGAATCAGCCTGGCCACCTCAGTGCGTGGTGACGGCCGGGCCCTGCCCTTTGCGGACGCCAGCTTTGACGTGGTGTATTCTTCCAACGTGGCCGAGCACATTCCCCGGTGGGAGGACATGGGGGCCGAGATGCTGCGCGTGGCCAAGCCCGGCGGGCTGGTCGTGCTCTCCTACACCGTGTGGCTGGGCCCCTTCGGCGGGCATGAAACCGGCCTGTGGCAGCACTTCGTGGGTGGAGACTTTGCCCGGCGCCGCTACGAGGCCACCCACGGGCACCCGCCCAAGAATGTGTTTGGCACCTCCCTGTTCGCCGTCTCCTGCGCGGAGGGGTTGCGCTGGGCTCGCTCGACGGGCCGGGTTGTCACGTGCTTCCCGCGCTACCACCCCTGGTGGGCGTGGTGGGTTACCCGGGTGCCGGGGTTACGCGAGGTGGCGGCCTCCAACCTGGTGGTTGTGCTGCGCGCTTAGCGGCCGCCACACCAACACGCGCTGGCCGAACGCTTAGCGCTCGGCGTTGTTGATGCGCTCCTTGAGCTCGTCGAAAAGCTCGTGAATGCGCCCCGGCACGCGGGAGCCCAGGTAGACCAGGTACTCCGCGTTGTCGTCGATGCTGGAGGCCCACTGCTCGGCCGGGGCCGTCAGCGCCTCGCGCACGTCCTCGATCGGGGTATCCAGACCGGTAAGGTCCAGGTCCTCCGCGCGGGCGGTGTTGCCCAGGATGGTCTGGCCAGCTTCTGCGCGGCCCTCGATGCGCTCGACGATCCACTTGAGCACGCGCGAGTTCTCGCCAAAGCCCGGCCAGAGGAAGCGGCCGTCCTCGCCACGGCGGAACCAGTTGACCATGAAGATGCCGGGCATGCGGTCGCCACCGCGCTCGCCCATGTCGAGCCAGTGCTGCAGGTAGTCACCGACGTTGTAGCCGATGAAGGGCAGCATGGCCATCGGGTCGTGGCGCAGCGATCCCACGGATGCCTCGGCAGAGGCGGCGGTCTGGCCCGAGGAGAGCAGGGCTCCCTGCAGAACACCCTGCTCCCAGGTCGGGATCTCGGTAACCAGCGGGACGGTGTCCGGACGGCGACCACCGAAGAGGATGGCGTCGATCTTCACACCGCGCGGGTCGTCGTACTCCGGGGCGGCGGTCGGGCACTGGGCGATCGGTACGCAGTAGCGGGAGTTCGGGTGGGCGGCCTTCTCGGAGGAGTCCGGGGTCCAGTCGTTGCCCTTCCAGTCAATGAGGTGGGCGGGCTTCTCGCCGTCCATTCCCTCCCACCAGACGTCACCGTCGTCGGTAAGCGCCACGTTGGTGAACAGGGTGTTTCCGGCCTCCATGGACTTCATGGCGATCGGGTTGGAGTCGTAGCTGGTGCCCGGCGCGACGCCGAAGAAGCCGTTCTCCGGGTTCACGGCGTACAGGCCGTCCTCGCGCAGGTGCATCCAGGCGATGTCGTCGCCGACGACCTCGGCCTTCCAGCCCTCGATGGTGGGGGTGATCATGGCCAGGTTGGTCTTGCCGCAGGCAGACGGGAAGGCGCCGGCGATGTGGTAGTTCTTACCCTCCGGGCTGGTGAGCTTAAGGATGAGCATGTGCTCAGCCATCCAGCCCTCTTCCTGCGCCATCTTGGAAGCGATGCGCAGGGCGTAGCACTTCTTGGCCAGGATGGCGTTTCCGCCGTAGCCCGAGCCGTAGGACCAGATCTCCTTGGTCTCCGGGAAGTGAGTGATGTACTTGGTGTCGTTGCACGGCCAGGCGACATCCTCCTGTCCCTCCTCCAGCGGGGCGCCCACGCTGTGCAGGCAAGGAACGAAGTCTCCGTCGGAGCCAATCTTGTCCAGGGCCTGGGAACCCATGCGGGTCATCACGCGCATGGAGAGCACCACGTAGGGCGAGTCGGTCAGCTGCACGCCGAGCTTGGGATCCGGGTCGCTGATCGGGCCCATGGCGAACGGCACCACGTACATGGTGCGGCCCTTCATGGATCCGCGGAAGGCCTCGGTCATCTCCTCCTTCATGGCTGCCGGCGGGGCCCAGTTGTTGGTGGGGCCAGCATCCTCTTGATTCTCGGAGCAGATGAAGGTGCGCGACTCCACGCGAGCCACGTCAGCCGGGTGGGAGCGTGCGAGGAAGCTGTTGGGGCGCTTCTCCTCGTTGAGCTTGATCAGCGTGCCCTTCTCCACCAACTCGCTGGTCAGACGCTGCCACTCAGCGTCCGACCCATCGGCAAAGACGACCTCCTTTGGCTGGAACAGCTCAACGGCGTCGTTGATCCAGGCGATCAAGCGCTGGTTGTCCGTTGGCGGGGTGCCGGCCAAGCCCGTGATCTCCGCGGTCATGTCATCTCCTAGGTGTTTCTAAAAGGTGCGTGCGGGAGCGGTCTGGGCAGAGTTCTGCCCGCTCCTTTACTTCTCAGCCTATCCAGACCCGGGGGTGTTGTTGGTGAACACTAAGCACCCAGAAAAGTGGCACTCGTCATACTCCGCGAGAATTACCCGCGTGTGGCGCCTCCCTACTCCGGTGTAAGTGGTCCCGAGTCCGTTCACTTACCCCCGATTAAGGGGAAAGGTCTGATGCCTGCAGGCAAGTAATAATTGCCCCCTAGCTGCATGATCATACCTATCAGGTGCATTGCCCAGGCCCCGTCCAGTGCCAGACCTCGCTTTTGCAATTCACCCCCTTGCTTCCCCCTCAGCTACTTAGCCGGGACAGCTTTCCCCACCAACGTTTCCTTTCCGGGGACCAACCAGGAACAATGGGCCCCGATGACTACTAACACCTCTCCCCTGGGCGAACTCCCGGATGGCCGGCCTCTGCAGACCGAGTTCAACGACGGACTCGATTACCCACGTCTGGGCACCGTAAGTTTCCGCCGCGGCACGCTGACCGATAACCAACAGGCCCTCTTCGACGAGCACTGGCCACGACTGGGCACGGTGCTTAACGACGCCCCCCTCGACATCGACGAATGGTTCGGCCGCTCCGGCCACCCGACCATCGTGGAGATCGGATCCGGCACCGGCACCTCCACCGCCGCCATGGCTCCCCTGGAGGCGGACACCAACATCATTGCCGTGGAGCTCTATAAGCCCGGCCTGGCCAAGCTGCTGGGCTCGGTAGTGCGCTCCGAGATCGAGAACGTGCGCATGGTGCGTGGCGATGGCATCGAGGTCCTGGCCCGCATGATTCCCGATTCCAGCTTGGACGGCGTGCGCATCTTCTTCCCCGACCCCTGGCCCAAGGCGCGCCACCACAAGCGTCGCATCATTCAGTCTGGCCCGCTGCGCTTGATCGCCCGCAAGCTCAAGCCCGGCGGTGTGCTGCATGTGGCCACCGATCACGCCGATTACGCCGAGTGGATCGACGAGCTGGTCAACGTCGAAGAACTGCTGACCTACCGCGGCTGGCCATGGCCGGAGTGCCCGCAGCTTACGGACCGTCAGGTGATCACCAAGTTCGAGGGCAAGGGCCTGAACAAGGACCACGTGATTAAGGAATACCTCTGGGAACGCACCGACGCGCCTAACCCGTAATCTGTTCAGTGATTAATTGCCTAGTTTTCTGATTTCACTGAAATGAGCAGTATTCCCGTGAGCGACATCCACGAGTCCACGCATCACTACAACGTTGGCGCCGCCCCCGGCCCCGACGGCCTCCTTCTGGTTTGGGACGCCCCCAACCTGGACATGGGCCTCGGTGCCATTCTGGGCGGTCGCCCCACGGCGGCATATCGCCCGCGTTTCGACGCCGTGGGCCGCTGGCTCATCGATCGCGCCGACCAGCTCGGCGCCCAGCTCGGATACGAGATCGAGCCCGAAGCCACCGTGTTCACCAATGTTGCTCCGGGCGGAGCTGACGTGGTGCGCCCCTGGGTGGAGGCGCTGCGCAACGTCGGCTTCGCCGTCTTTGCCAAGCCCAAGATCGACGAGGAATCCGACGTCGATCCCGACATGCTCAACCACATCCGCCGCCGCCACAGCGAGGGCACGCTACAGGGGCTGGTGGTGGCCAGCGCGGACGGACAAAACTTCCACGACACCATCTGCCAGCTCACCGACGAGGGAATCCCCGTCACCGTGCTCGGCTTCCACGAGCATGCCGCCTGGGCCGTGGCTGATGAGGCCATCAACTTCGTGGACCTGGAGGATATCCCCGGTGTCTTCCGCGAGCCGTTGCCGCGCGTGAACCTGGATCAGCTGCCCGCCGAGGGCGCGTGGCTCCAGCCGTTCCGTCCGCTCACCGCCCTACTGAACGGCCGCCACCACTAGAAGGGAGTCCCATGTTCTTGAACTGGGGTTACGCCGCCTACCGCTTGCGCCGCATCATCCCGCTGGTGGTCGTCGGCCTGATTCTGGCTCTCTTCCTGGGCTTCGGCTCCCGCCTCGGTGATCGCATGAGCCAGGAAGGATGGGAGGACCCGCACGCCTCCTCCACCGTCGCGGCACAGGTGGAGCAAGAGACGTTCGGGCGTGATAACTCCGGCGACGTGATCCTGCTCTTCCACGCGCTGCAGGGGGTTGCCGACCCGGCGGTTGCCGAGGCCGCGCGCGCCTATGTCGCTGGCCTCGAGTCCCGGCACCCCGAGCAGATCGAGCAGGTCAACAGCTACTTCGACACCCAGGCCCCCGCCATGCGATCGGCAGACGGCACCACCGCCTTTGTCTCCCTCGGCCTGGCAGGCGATGGAGAGCAGACGCTCAAGGACTTCCGCACCATCGAGGACGACCTCAACAACGAGGGCCTGCCGCAAGGCGTGAGCGTCCAGGTCGCCGGCGCGACCGCGGTGGCTGATGCCCTGGACGAGGGCATGGCCAACGACATTAAGCGCGCCGAGCTCTTCGGCCTTCCCTTCGTCGCCGTCCTCCTGCTCATCGTCTTCGGCTCCGTCGTGGCCGCACTCATGCCTCTGTTTGTGGGCATCCTCTCCATCCTGGGAGCGCTCGGAATCCTCTCCATTCTTGCCGGATTCCTGCAGGTTAACGTCTTCTCCCAGGCCGTGGTCACGCTGCTGGGCCTCGGCCTGGCCATCGACTACGGACTCTTCATGGTCTCCCGCTTCCGCGAAGAGTTAGACAAAGGCTCGACCGTGCGCGACGCGGTGGCCACGTCCACCGCCACCGCCGGCAAGACCGTGGTCTTCTCCGCACTCATGGTGATCGTGGCGCTGTCCGGCCTCTTGATCTTCCCCCAGGCCTTCCTCAAGTCGGTCGCCTACGGCGCGATCTCCGCAGTCGGACTCGCCGCCCTGCTGTCAGTGACGGCGCTGCCTGCCATTTTCGGCCTGCTGGGCACGCGTATCGACGCCCTTTCCGTCCGAAAAACCTCCCGCCGCGCCCGTCGCATCGAAGACACCTGGTGGTACCGCGCGCCGCGTTGGTCTATGAAGCACGCCAAGCTGGTGACCGTCGCCGTGGTCGGCGGACTGCTCCTGCTCACCCTGCCGCTGGGCAAGGTGGAGTTCGGCGGCATCAACGAGACTTACCTGCCGCCCGAGCATGCCACCCGCCAGGCCCAGGACTCATTCAACGAGACCTTCCCGGCATTCCGCACGGAGCCAGTCAAGCTGGTTGTTTCGGGGGCGAATAACCAGCAGCTGGTGGACGTCGTTATGCAAACCCGCCAGATCCAGGGCCTGACCTCCCCGATGTCCGCCGGCCGCACCGTCGACGGCACCACCGTCCTCAGCGCGGGTGTCGCTGACCGTTCGGACAATGCCTACGTGATTGATCAGCTGCGCTCCATCACCGCCCCCGAGGGCGTGGAACTGCACGTCGGCGGCACCCCGGCGATGGAGGTGGAATCCTTGGAGGCCCTCTTTGATCGCTTGCCGTGGATGGCCCTCTACCTTGCAGTGGTCACGTTCATCCTCATGGCGCTGGTCTTCGGTTCACTCGTTCAGCCGGCCAAGGCGATCATCATGACGCTGCTCGGGCTCGGCGCCACCCTTGGTGTGCTCACGCTGATGTTCGTGCTCGGCGCTGGCTCGGGCCTGCTCGGCTTCACCCCAGGCCCGCTGATGAGCCCGATCGTGGTGCTCATCATCGCCATCATCTACGGCCTGAGTACCGACTACGAGGTCTTCCTGGTCTCTCGCATGGTGGAAGCCCGCGACCGCGGAGAGAGCACCGATCGGGCCATTGCGCTGGGCACCGCGCGCACCGGCACGATCATCACGGCAGCCGCGCTGATCATGATCGTGGTGGCCGCCGCCTTTGGGCTTAGCGACATCGTGATGATGAAGTACATCGCCTTCGGCATGATCTTCGCGCTGGCCATCGACGCCACGATCATTCGCATGCTGCTCGTTCCCGCTGTCATGCACCTGCTGGCGGAGGACAACTGGTGGGCGCCTGGTTTTATTAAGAAGCTTTATAACCGCATCGGGCATGGGCATTCGGAGCCAGCTCCGGTTGCGGTGCCCGCTGCCCCGGCTGCCCCGGCGTCACCGGCAGCCGGTGAGCCCTCCATCACCGACGCCCAGCCGGCCCCGTTGGACGAGGCCGCCCGCGGAGGCCGCACCACCTCCCAAGACGGCGAGCTCGTGCCCTTCAGCGAGCTGATGAAGCGCCTGGGGAAGGACTCCTAGCGTGCAAATGACTCGGTGGGGCTGGGCCCGCTGGCTCGCCCCGCTCGTCGTTCTCGCGCTGGTGCTCTACTTCTTCCGCGACAACGTGGACTTCATCGCCCACGCGCTTCGCGAGCTCCGCAGCACCCACCCATTCCCGTTGGCCTTGGGCCTGATCTGCGCGTGCGCCTCCCTCCTCGCGATGGGCGAGGTCATGCGCCTGCTCATCCGCGCAGGCGGCACCCGCGTCTCCCTTCCCGAAACCACCGCCATCACCCTGGCCTCCAACGCCTGGTCCACAACTGTGCCCGGCGGACCCGCGTTCTCAGCAGTACTCACCTTTCAAGTCCAGCGCAGCTGGGGCGCAACGCCTGTGCTGTGCAGCTGGTTCTTGGTCATCTCCTCGATCGTGTCCACGATGTGGCTGGCTCTGATCGGCCTGGTGGCCATCCTGCTGGGAGCAAGCATCTCGCTGCTGTCGCTGGTCGGTTCGCTCGCTGCCATCGTTGTGGTCGGCTGGCTGTGTTACGCCATCACCGCGCACCCGGAAAGCTTCGGCCGCAGCGTTCGCGGCGTGCTGCGTTGGATCGGGCCCCGCGTTGGCAGGGGGCGAGATTTTGGCGACGAGCGCGTGCGGGACGTCGTCAAGCAACTGCGCACCGTGCGCATGTCCCTTCCCACCTTCGCCGCGGTGGCCGTCCACTCCCTGTTGAATCGGCTTTTCGACGCCGCGATTCTCGCCCTATCAGTGTGGGCCGTCACCGGGAACTTTCCCGCCCTGCACGCGGGAGCTGAGCGCACGACGTTGATGGGGGTATTGCTGGCGTACATCACGGCGAAGATCGCCGGCTCGGCGCAGGTCACGCCTGCCGGCCTGGGCACGGTGGAGGCGGCAATCGTGGCGACGTTGGTAGCCACCGGGATGACCGCCGTCAACGCCACCAGCGCGGCGATCATCTATCGACTCGTGTCATTCCTATTTGTCACCCTCATCGGCTGGGGCGTGTACTTCCTGCACTACGGTGCGCGCGGGTTCTCGGGCCGTGCCCAGGCGGATGCGGATGACCGCTAAACTTGCCGAGTGAACCCCTGCTAGGAGGACACCCCATGTACAAGGCATCCGCCTTTCTTGCCGATCTGCTCTCTATCTCCCTCTTCGCGCTCCTCGCGCGTACCGCCCACCAGTCCGCCGAGATGCCGCTGAGTTTTAGCGGCTGGTTGTCCACCGTGTGGCCCTTCGCCCTTGGTGTGCTGCTGAGCTGGGCGGTCATCCTCAAGGCGGGGTGGCGTGGCTCCGTGGTCACTCCGACCGGCGTGGCGACCTGGCTGATCACCGTAGCCACCGGCCTGGTGATCTGGGCGATTCGCAATGCCGCCGTGCCGCACTGGTCCTTCATCCTGGTGGCTTCGGTGACCTCGGGATTGTTCCTCGTCGGCTGGCGTGCATTCTCGATCGTGAAGCGTCGGCGCATGTAGCGCTACGCAGCTCGCGCGCCTTACCGAGCGAGTTCTTTTTGCCGGGGTGTTGGTGCCGCCCCGGTTTTTCTGTGCCTTCGGGTGTGTGCTCGCTGCGGAGTGCACGCTGCGGAGTGCACGCTGCGGAGTGCTCGCTGCGGAGTGCTCGCTGCGGAGTGCAAATGTCTGCACGACCCGTAGTGCCAGCCTTGTTGTGAGTCACCCTGCAACAAGGAGGCAATCATGTTCACACCCGAAGAAAAGCGTC
>NZ_VDHJ01000021.1 GCF_006334925.1 Corynebacterium tapiri
CTCCGGGTCGTACTGATCCAACTCGGCACCGAGTTCGCTTTCCACATCCTTAGCGAGGGCTTGAAAAGCTTGGGCCTCTTCACGACGTGCTTTGACCGCGTTGATTAATTCTGTGCCCGAGGTAAATGGCGTGCGCTGAGTGGTCTCACTGGTGGTGTGCCCGATCATGGTGCGTACCTCCTGGAGTAGATCAGCAAGCCGGTAAACGCGTTTGTGCTGGCAGTACCAACGATAAGCCGTCGGGTCATCACCTTGGTAGAACGGCGAGCGACTAAACCGGTGTGCGAAGTGCGGGTCGTGATCGAGGAACTCCCCCAGAGTGCGACTAGCAGCTGCCAGAAGCCCCATAGGCGCAGATTTTCCGGTGGTATTGGCGTAGACCGGGTCAATCAGCCACAGGGCCTGCGCCTTGCCACTTAAGGGGTTGATGCCCACCCAGGAGGGGCCGATATTGCGGGTGATCAGTTGGGCGAACTTTTCTCGCACGCTTGCGGCCAAGTTGGCGGGGTGCCCGCCGTGTTCTCCGGGTTGGTCGATGTCGATGACCAGGACTGCGGCATATTGCTTATTCGTCAGGGTGACGTACTGGCACTTGGTCAGTGCTGCAGAGTCCACGCGGTAGAGGCGCGGGCACCGAGTGCCGGTGTCGTCGAGGTAGTAGGCGCTGGAGAAGTCGCGGTTTTTGCTCGCGTGCAGGGTCTCGCGCCCCAGGTGGGCAAGCAACGCGTCGCGGTCTGTGGCACCTGCTGGGGTGTCCTCCAGTCCACCGGTATCCCGCTGCGGGGCGTACGTGGTGGCAACACGCGTGGATACGGGTGTGCTTGATCTGTCAGATGACGGTAAAGTCATAGCCGTGCTTTCTTCCCAGGTGGTGCTGGGAGATAAGCGAAGCCTGATCCGGTTGCCGCCGGGTCGGGCTTCATTCATTTTTAAGGTCAGCTACTTACCGTACCCGCTAATTACAGCGGTGTGATTCCTTGGTTTAAGGCGTGTCTACCCCGAGAACCAAGAAACCGCATGACCAGGACCTTTGTCCTACTCATATTTTTTCGAGGGTACCTTCACGATACACAGGTAAACAATGTTTATTAGCTATTTATGCAGTTCAGACCTACTTTTAGGGAAAAGCAGGGTCGGGAAAGCGTAAACTATGTTTACTTCGTATCGACAGACGACAGCCTAAGGCGTATCCACTCCGAGCGGCACGGAACCGCGTGACCAGGAGTTATGGTCGACTCTCATTTTTTCGGCAGTACCTTCACGATACATAGGTAAACATTTTTTACATACTGTTCATGCAGGTCAATGGCCATTTCTGGGAAAACAGCTGTCTAAATGTGGTAAACAGTGTTTACCCATGTATCGACACGCTTACTCCGGCTAAAGAGAGAAGGTCCTATGGCAACCAAGAAGCAGAAACCTCACCAAAGCGGACGCGTTGTCTCCGTGCGCCTAGAGGAAGAACTCATCGGGCGCTTGGACTCACTCGCAGAGCGCACCGGACGCTCTAAGAGCTTCTACATCAAGCTCGCACTGCGCTCATCGCTGTCCCAGCTGGAGGAGTACCACTGGGAGCAGGTGGCTGCTCGGTTTGAAAGCGACACGATTGATCGCCAGTTCCGCGAGATCATGGCTCAGATCACCGAGGATGACGAAGCAGCGAAAAAGGCCCGTAAGAAGAAGGACTAACACCTGGCGGGGGGTTCCCGTACAGGTGGACGTCACAGCACAGAAACAAAACATGGCTATATGGACCTATGTCCATATAGCCATTCATTTTACCTGGACTTAAGCCACTCGGTGGCCCAGTCCTCCCACAGCTGCGACAAGCTCGTATCGTCCTCCAGGGCAGCCATCTTCACCTTTTTGATCAGGGTCTTGTCCTTGACGTAGAGGCGCAGTGTGCCTGCTCGGTCGGCATGACCGGCTAGAGCAGTCTTTCCCTTGGGCTTTGCGTTTGATTCTGCGGGCGTCTTTTTTACCGCGTTGCTGATGGCCACTTGTTAAAGCTCCCTACATGCTGTTCGGACTTCCTCGGCAAGCTCCATCCACTCCCGAAAAGGCTTCGTTGTTACACGCGGCACGGTAGACCCCACACGCCTAGTAGCACTGCGCGTAGGGATGATCGTGTCGGCTAATGCGGCTCGCGCTTGGGAACTCAACGTCTCCTGCGCCAGATCGAGCAGCTTCTCTCGCTTATCGACGTTGGTCAGAACGACCGCCACAGGGGTATCGGCGTTGTCCTCGAACCAGTTCAGCGTTGCTTGGGTGCGCTTCATGTCCAGAGGGGATACGCCCGTGGGGACAAGCACGAGGTCTGCGTTCACGGAGGCTTTGTCCACGATGTCGTCACTGCCGGGAGGGGTATCGACGATCAGGTAGGAGTACTCGGGACTGGCTCGATACCGATCAATAGCTGATTGCAGCGTTCGCCCCGTCGGTACGGACATAACCTCGAAACCTAAGTCTGGGCCGGCGTCGTCGGCCCATTCTGTTGCAGATCGTTGCTTATCGGAGTCGAGAACAAGAACAGACTCCCCCAGGGCGACAAGGGCACGTGCCAGCACCATGGTGGTCGTTGTCTTTCCTGATCCACCTTTGGTTTGGACGATGGAGAGGACAGATGCCATGCGAAAAATTCTAACAGACTTCAAGCATGGCTAGATGTACTTATGTCCATATAGTCACATATACGACCAGCGGTTTATATGGTTGAACGGCTGCTCTCTAGAGCTGCCGTTGGTTCCCGAATGTCAACGGGGAGAGCAGTGGCTACCCTCCCAATCTGCTGGCAGATCGTTCAATGCCTTGCGTTCTTCTAGCGATTTCCCTGCGTACAAGAACCTGCGGAATGGCCTAGCCTACAAATACAACAAGACAGCGCCCACCAACCAAAGTGGGCACTGTAAGCACAAACCAAAAACTACTCGGGACACCACATGACCCCAGCAATCATTCTCCAAACAATCTCAATAATCCTCGTCGCGTTCGGAACCAGCATCGCCCTTTACAAGGTCTACGCCCAAAACCAATTCGAACGCCGCAACACCTGGTGGAAGCGCACCGAATGGGCACTCGACAAAATCGCATCCGACAACGAAGCCGACGTATACATCGGCTCCACGCTGCTCCCTGTAATCCTCGAAAGCAGCTTCCGCGACGCCCAAGACAAAGACCTATCCCAAGCAATCATCGAACTAACCACCGAAGACACACCACCAAATGAAGTAGAATCAAAACAAGAAACCTCAGGAGGTGAAGGCCATGGCGACACAAGTCCCAACCAGTAAAAAGCCAAACACCAGCGTGCGACGAATCAAGACCACCACACGCTCAGGCACCAAAACAGAACGCATCACCCAAATGCGCCGCGAAGGACTCGCCAACGCCCGCAAGGTCATTCTCAAGCAATACCCCGACCTCGCCACACAATAACCACTACACCAAGCACCCCACACCAAGCGTGTGGGGCGCTTTCCATTAAAAACCAATGCACACCCAGGCAAACCCCAGGGAAGTGCCCATCTTAATAGCTGACACTTCCCTCTTTTTCCGTTACGTTTTGCAGGGTATGCCCAACTATAACAAGAAGGAGGGAGCACAATAGAGAAATGATGACAGACGATAAGAGGAAGCTGAACAAAATGGTCGTAAGTAACAGTTCAGCTATTAAAGACAAAAGTGTAGAATAAGGACGGATTTTGGGAAAAACCGCTGATTGAGCTCGCACCCAATTGCTGCACATTTCAATCATCCACATAATGGCGGCAAGCCCTGCCAACAGAAGGATCCATTCACTAACCGACATTGGTGGCACCTGAAGCTCTACTCCAGGGATAATATAGGCGGCAGCAAACGGGACTATCAGCGGTATTAAATAGGCGGCAAGGAGGATAAAAATAACGGAAATAGCGGCAAGCAAATTACTTAGCACAGGGGCAACTCCATGAGGGGTTAAACTCCGAACACAAAGACAGCCCAGTACGCAAAATCGTAGGCAACATCACCAGGAATACCTTTCTGCATGAGCGTGGCCTGGATAGCACCCACTTCCCAGGCTTCTACATAGTCCAGAGCGTAAATGATTTTATCTGCCCATGGCTGAACCTTTTGTGGGAGTCGGTGTTTTTGAAACCTAAGAACCTGGACGATCCCCTTACGGACCAACGACCCTATTCCGTAAGTACTTATTTCCGGTGAAGCGCCAGCCTTTGCGGCGCCCTGTTGCTGAGACAGCGCTGCCTCTCGGCGGATATCTTGCCGATCTTGTTCAGTGAACAACTCCCCTTCAATGACCACCTCTTTGGCGGCAGCGATTTATTCGGATGTCCGCTCTTCAGCAATGGGAGAGGAGAAGTTTACAGTTTCTCCTGTTTTCTGTGGGGTTGCATATGCCGGTTGCAATCCTCCCAGGATTACGACCGTCACAAGGGGAAGTGAAAGTTTCTTGAGTTTGTTCACGAGGCATTCTTCCTTGGGGGTGTGCGATTCCTTGGGTGCGAGCGTCGCTAACGCTAACAATCCTGAGAGCGGTCTTCAATAGATATGCGCGAAGACTGTACGAAAGTACCAACATCAGATGCTTTGTTCTCTGAAATTCATTTCGAGTACACCCCATCCGAACAGGTCAGAGGTTGCGATAAAAGCTGTTCACTAGGGTTGATTCCATGACTAATCGAACAGAATCGTCACCATCTCTAGAGACGCCCGAACAGTCCGGAAGCGTTTCAGGGCACAAAGTGGGATACGCCCGGGTGAGCTCACCCCAGCAGAATCTGGCTCGCCAGATCGAACAGCTCGAAGCAGAATCAGTGGATACCTATTTCACCGATGAAGCCAGTGGCAGCTCGCGTTCCCGCCCTGGACTTGAAGAAGCACTGCGATATCTGCGCTCTGGCGATCAGCTCGTAGTCACCTCGATGGACCGGTGCGCTCGGTCTCTTGTGGATCTCCACTCGATCGTGGACGAGCTAGTCGGCAAGGGAGTGTCGGTGAAGTTCCTCAAGGAGGGACAGGTTTATTCGCAGGACTCAACACCAATTGCGACGTTGATGCTGGGGCTACTTGGTGCGGTGGCAGAGTTTGAGCGTTCGATCATCCGCGAGCGCCAAGCAGAAGGCATCGCCCGCGCAAAGCAGCGCGGCGTATACAAGGGACGAGCCAAAGCACTGACCGACGAACAAGTCGACCAGGCCCGCCAGTGGGTCGTTGAGGGTATCCCTAAAGCAGAAGTGGCAAGACGCCTAAAGATCGGACGCACAACGCTGTACGCCTACCTTAACCAGGAGCCCCGTTGAAAGCGGCCCTAGGAGTCACACCTCTTGGCGCTCTTATAACAGGTTCCTACCGAAGCTAAGGCACATTAAATGTCGATGTTCTACTGCGCTGGCACCGGATCTCTTGTCGCGCTGTCGCGGTTTTGTGGCCAAGCCCAGAGGTATGGATCACTGGAATACACCGCCCGAGCGACGAGAGCCTGATGACGGCTATCGATGAAGAGCCACGTATTTCCAAAAATTAGAGATGCCTATCTGGCGCCTCTTGATCGTCGGAGGATTGAACTACAACTGGCATACTCATCATCATGGTTACTGCTCACCACACCGCACAGTGACGCGTGATTGCAGGACAGATCGTATTCGTGAGGATAACCTCACAGGGTGGTGTGAGGTGCATCAACATCTCCATATGCGTGCACAGCGAACAACACATCTGCCCTATCGAAGTTCAGATTAAATTTAACCTACGTTAAGTACCAGACGGCTGTCCTTCCCCAGTAAGTAAAGACGACTACTTCCTATTGGTAGATACACCCTTCGATTTCATGACCAGTTTGGCTCACTCGAATTCCGCGCGTTCTACTGGGGAATTTCGCGGGGACCCCTTCCTCGAAGTCAATTTCCAATTTCGCAGATACTATCCGCACTTCATCGTCATCTTCATCAGAAGCGTAAGGGACATCAACAACAGTCACAAAAAAGAAAACTGAATATTCTTCTTCCTCTTCTGGAGTTATTCCCTCACTTGGTGGGACAATCTCCGAAAGGAGGAGTTTAAAAGTCGGCTCGCTATGACCGGCTTGATATGCCTGTTCAGATGAGAAATGCACCGTGTTCTTCTCACGAAGAACATCAACGCATCTTTGATGTCTTGCTTTCGCTTCGTCAAGCTGATCGTATCGGCACACGAATTTCGTGAAAAAACACCACGTATGAATCTCATTCATGATTAGCCCTTACCTATAAATAGAGTCACATAGGTGTCATAGATGTTGTGTAAGCGCCTCGAGGAGTGTATTTTTTCTGGGTCTTGCAATGGCGCTTCGTATTGTTCGGGCCAAACTTAGAAACGAACAAGTTGGCATCATTTTCGGCCGCTTCAGGATCCTTAGAGTGATTTCCAAATACGAAACCTGATACAGGATTACCGGGAGCGTTCTGGTGCACTTGACACTTTACTGTATAAGTTCCGATGTTATCCTTGTAGCGAGGATCGTCTTTTCCTAAAGCACCAACTTGAGGAGCGAGACACACAGAAAATGCGAGAGCAGCAACTACTCCGGAACAAACTTCACGCCGTAACATCTTCATTTTCTCTTATTCCCATCCTCTAGCAAAGATAAACGCCGTCGATCCGACCGAGGGCAGGGCCAACATTAGAACGGGTACCGGGCTCGATTGACTTACAAACAGAATCAGGACCAAAAGCTAGCGTTACTTTAATGCGTTGCGGTTCATTACCACCACAATTGTTGTAAACTTGGACAAATCCCTTTTCAGCTTTCGCGACAATGCAGTTAGGGGCAGTCGTTAAATCGGCGGACCGGACCTGGATCTTTTCCGACGGGCCGTTTGGGAGCATCTCAACCTTGACAACATCGCCCTTTTGAAAGGTCACACTCTCGCCCGGGGCTAGCTCTGTTTCCGTCGCTGAATTTTGGGATAGAACAGCAGGCTTCTCGCTAGCTTGCGAATTCGCCGGAGTGATTAGCGCTAAAGCCAGAGAGGCTACTGCAGCTGAACGAAGGATCCTCATACTAGATCTCCTTGCACTTCTTGTAGGTGTGACCGCATGGGTCTGCTGCCTGATCTAGGGACATGGCCGAGAATAGTTAACAGGTCAGACTAAATAAAGGGGTTGCTGTACAAATAGTTGGCACCGAACGTGGCTGCCCCCCCCCCTACTGAGGTGGGTTGAAAGGATGCCCCTATCTAAATCCTTACCCCCACAAGACCGAAACAAAGCCGCAGTAGGGCTATCCCACGCACCTACTTCCACCTCTGCCCCCAGCAAAGACACAACGTCCCGGTCAAGCCGCCGCACGATACAGGCGTATCCAGCCAGGGAAGTTCATAACCACTACCCCCGCTCCTTCAACCCCTCCGTCGACAGTCACTCAAAGGGAGCTTCCTTGACATAGGCGTAGACCTGTTTACGTGAGTGGGGCAGTTATCAGTGTGCGTAATAGACACCAAGCAGAAGCAGCGCCTCGACGCAGTGGCACGAAAAACTGGGCGCCCTGCAGCGTTCTACCTCCGGCGTGCACTCGATGCCCACTTGGATCAGCTGCAGTACATCTACGCCCGTGAAAAAGACGCTAAGGCAGCTCGCCGGGGTGAGATTGACACAACGAACGTGAGACAGAGTGCATCCTGGAACGTGAACTTCACACCCCGAGCCCGCACAGGCGTTGCGCAAACTCGATCACCCCAACCAGCGATACATCACGGGATTCTTATGAGACGTCTCTTGCCTCAGTGACCCGCGATCACGCGGCATAACTCTTGTCGGCAACACATCAGGACTATGGGGGCTTAAGAGTCGGTGACTATCGCCTTGTTGCTGACATCGACAACGGGAACCGGACTCACTTTTTCTCATCCCCGTACGTGGTTCTGCGCAACCATGCGATCGTTTCTCGTCAAGGAAACCTCGCCCACGCTACTGGCTGTTCGATTCATCACGGAACGATTCCTAACGCCGCTTGCGTGCGCGTCGTTGGGCACGATTCATCGGACGAGGCGCACACTCAGCGCGCTCCACATCAGCCATCGCACGGTTTAATTCCTGGCCTGCTTCGATCAAATCCCCCACAGCAGGAGTCACCAACGGGCGATCTCCCGCGCGAAGACGCCGGGCGATGGCACGCAGAAGTTCAGCTGCAGCACGCGCCGTCTCGTCATCACCATGAGCCTTGAGCTTTGTTTGCGTGCGCACCCTTTCCAGCTCTTGCGCATGAGCACGTGCGCGACGATCACGGCTGGCTGCTGCACGGCACGCAGCGCTACAAAACCGCTTAACCCGACCCTGCGGACCACTACGCGGCGGGAGAGGGTGCTTACACCACTGACACGTTTCAGCATCAGCAAGCGCACGATTCGACAGTGCCATACACCCATAATATCGCACGTTCGATATTATTTTCCGCCCATTTTTCACGACGCTGACCAGCGGTAATCCATTCTCACTAAAAGTGCCTACTGTGTGTTGTCTATCTCCGGTCGTTCTCGAGCACCAGCGCGTGCGAGTACCGGTGTGAAACCTGCGCAGTCAGAGGTCGAGTAGCGCGCGTCGCGCGAACACTAAGCGGGGCCAAAAGTGCGCGACTCCCGGTGCAAAAGTCGCGATTTTTCTTGGCAGGTCTGATTCGCCCCGTGCGCGTCCTCGCTGACGCACTGTGCGCTCCTCTAAGCGATTTTTCGTTCCCCGGTGGCACCGGAGTGCCTCCCGAGTTCGTTCGGCGCTGTGGCGCGCCCCTGTGCCCCGCGTGCGCGAAGCGAGCACCCGCAGTCCACGTTCCACGTCGCTCCGCGCGCTCCCCGGGAGACGAGTAGCGCGCCTCGCGCGAACACTAAGCGGGTCAAAAGTGCGCGACGCAACTCCTCGCTAGCGCACGCAGGGCGACGCAGAGTGCCAACCAAAGAGGGCAAGTTCGAGGTGCAGTCCCGTTCGCCCGGCGTTAGCTCCTCGGTGAGTTCTGGACGGCACACAGTATGCACTTTTAGTGAAATGGTCTTGCCCCTGGTCAGGGGCCGAAAAACGGCGAGGACGTTTTAGGGGTCCAAGGCGACGAAAGTCGCCGCGGAAGATCGAAAAAGCTGGCGCGCCGACTGCCGTCGGCTTGCCCCGGAAAAATTTTGTTTACCCGTGTCTCGTGCTCCCGCGCGGTGCTCGCTGCGCTCACACCGCGCGGAAATATCTGACTTGGTTCGTACAAACATTGAACACGCCGAAGCGGGGCTAGGCGGTTTTCTGCTCCGTCTTTTGCTCGGCGACGTAGCGATGAATGGTGCCGACCGAGCAACCGATTCCACCGGTCCTCAAGTGCAATATCCACCCAGCCGCCCGTTGGACTACCTGCTAAGTTTTCCTACATGTCTCCGGGAATGAGCACCGACCAGCTTCTGTCCGAAACGAAGAACCACATTGCGCACTTAAAGGGGGTGGACAGCTTCCTAAAGCACCTAGACTCTTTGGACAGCTCTGACCTGCAGGACTGGGACTATCTCTTGGAGAAGACGTTCTTTAAGGAACGAGATTCTCTTTTTGATGTAATAACCGTTCTTGAAAAAGAACTTCTTCCAGAAATTGAGGGGCGCGCCTAGAAAGGTCTAGGCGCGCCCCTCAATTTTCTGACGACTACCGGTTATCCCAGAAGACGTTGCAGGTTCCAGATGTGACTCCTGCTACGACAGATGCTTTTGCCCAAGACGTGGGTCGAGCTGTCTTGCTATCTGTCATGCTGCCCATAGAGACGCTTGCTCTGTGGGAATTAGTCGGGTGGTTGTAGTTCGAGAAGCAGCGCTTGGTTGTACCGTTGACGAGTTCCCAACCATAAGTCCAGGTTCCTCCACCGGCATCCTCGGTGGTGCTTCCCGGGAGGCCAGGAATCTTTCGCGTGGAGACTCCACCTGGTGTAGCAGATTCGAGGTCTAGGGTAACCATTCCAGACGTTGGGTTTCCGCTCTCATCAACAGTGAGAACTTGCCTTGCAAGCTCTTCCGGTTCTTCAGCGGCTTGTGCGAAAGCTTGCGGGGTCGGTACTAGCAGAGATGAAGCAGCTAGAGCAGTTGCTGCGATATGAGTGATCTTCATGGTTTTCTCAATCGGCGTGGGTGGTGAAAACGAGGTTGGATATCCGATCAAGAGCGCTCAGCGATGATGGTACTGCAGGGCTAGAAGATTTTCTGGGGAGCGTGATTCCCGAATCCTTGTGCGGGGCACTGTGGCGAAGATTTTCGGTGTGCTGTCTGGGCGACTGAGAGATTGAAAATGCGCGAAGGTCGACAATCTCTGACTTGGTTCCTTTGCTTCTTTGAACGCTTCCGGGGAGCGATTACGCGGTTTTCTGCTCCGCCTTTTGCTCGGCGACGTAGCCATAAACGGCGCCAACCGAGCACCCGATCTCGGCAGCGATTGCGCGCATGCTCAGCCCCTTTGTCGCGCAGCGCGCGCACGCGCTCGCGCTTCTCGTTCGCACGAGCAAGGTAGTCAGCACGCGGTTCTGCCGTCCAGCTTCGGATGGTTTGAGGAGAGTAGCCGATTCGCTCAGCCAGTTCTCTAGCCGTGAGTCCGTTACGTGGAAGGCCCTTACGCATTGGTCTGCTCCAAGATTTTTTGCTTCATGGTTTGAGCACGGGAGACTCCAGACTTCCGCCCGCCCTTTTTTGCCACGTGCACTCTGGATGGTCGTAAACGTCGCTTCATAAACAACCGGCCCGTCGCTCCACATACACGACTTAGTGATGATCCACTTGCGAATCGAACACGCGGTAACAAAACAGGGGATAAGAGCACGGGCTTACGCCCGGGGAACCGTTTATTGCTTACGGCGTGAGACCCCCTAACTCTCTGGGTAGACCCCGCTCTTTTTAAGGGCAGCGACGTGCCTTGCCACTGTTGCTCTAGAAGCTCCTACTTCATTCATGATCTCGCGCCAGCTAGGTGTTTCACCAGTCTGGGTATATGCACGGGAGACCATCATCAGAATCTGTCCACGAGTATCCGTTCCAGAAGCCTTACGCCGTTTATTCGCCTCAGCGAGCTTCTTTCGCTCTGCCTGTGCGTAGTCGCCGTTGGGGTCGTTTTTCCAGCGTTCAGCGGCTTTCTTCCCGCCCTTACGGCCCATCGTGGCCAGTGCCTTACGCTCTGCTGTGCTTGCTCGATGGGAGGTGTACGACGAACCCGTAGAGGCGGTTTTTGATCCCATGACGTAGCCACGCACACGCCTGGCCATCGTCTGACGATCACGCATCGGCGGCATCTCACTATCGCGCCCATCCCCACCATGGCGTTG
>NZ_VDHJ01000022.1 GCF_006334925.1 Corynebacterium tapiri
CCAGCGTTCATCCTGAGCCAGGATCAAACTCTCCACAAAAATAAGGGCAGAGCCCAATACCCAGCAAAAACTGCTAGCACCACGATGATTCCGAAAAACAAAAAAGATTACTTCCCGCCTAGCAGACGGAACACCATGATCAACAAAAACCACCCACCACCCACACGCAAAAACATGAGATGGTGAAACGACCAGGAAGCAACCAGTATGAATGAAAAATATCAACATGCCGGCCCACCCATTGACGGGGTACAAAACAGGCCAGCACATCCATACTTGTGCACATCACCACAAAAACATGATGATGCTGTTATTGGCACACTATTGAGTTCTCACACAACACACGCACACCACCCACATGAACCACAACCAGTGACCCATCGAATGGAAGCTTGGAAGATATTAAACGCCAAACGCTCGTTTTCCTAATCCGCCTCACACTCACCACACTGTTTAACACTGTGGTGCAGGGCGCTGTCGGTCGCGCTGACCCGGATTAAGTTACGCACCACCCCAACAAAACACAAATCCCCAGCACAAAGGGCTATTTCTGGCTGGGGCCGTTCGTCGATACCGCAGCCTCTAGTGCCTGCGAGAACCGCGCCACTGCCTCAGAGCACTCCGCTTCTGTGATGATCAACGGCGGAGTTAGGCGCAGCACCTGCCCGGACGTTGCGTTCAGAATCAGCCCGTGTTCGTAACCGGCAGCAACTACCTCCCGTGCGATCGCCTCGTCTAAGACCACCCCAAGCATGAGGCCGCGGCCTCTCACCTCAGCAACCCCATCAAGCTTCTCGATTCCACTACGCAAGATGTCTCCAGCCGTACGCACATGCTCTAGCAGTGCGTCGTTAACCTCGCCGAGAACCGCACACGCTGCAGCGCATGCAATCGGATTGCCTCCGAACGTCGTCCCGTGTGCTCCGACCGTAAACAGCGAGGCCCGCTCGGTCACCGTGATGCAAGCGCCAATGGGCAGTCCTCCGCCCAAGCCCTTAGCCAGGGTGATCACATCGGGAGTTATGTCCTCGGACTGGAAAGCCCACAGATCACCGGTGCGCCCGATTCCTGTCTGCACTTCGTCAACGATCAGCAGCGCACCTATGTCGTCGCAAAGCTCACGTACGTGGGCGAGGAACCCTGACGGTGCCGGGATCACGCCCGTTTCTCCTTGGATTGGTTCCAGCATGATGGCGGCAACGGACTCCGGATCCAGCGCCACCAGAGATCGGAGGTAGTCGATGTCTCCCAGCGGAAAGAACTCAACTCCACCGGGGAGAGGCTCAAAGGGAGCACGCTTTGAGGGCTGACCCGTCAGTGCCAGAGCACCCATTGTTCGGCCATGGAAGCCATGTTGTGCGCAGAGCACTCGTTGCCTTCCGGTTAGTCGTGCCAACTTGAATGCAGCCTCGTTGGCCTCAGTGCCGGAATTGCACAGGAAGACCCGGGCGGTGTCTTTGACCGATGCGTCGTAGTCCGCCAGACGCTCGATCAGCTTTCCGGCGAGGTCCGCAGCTGGGCGAGAAGCAAAAAGGTTGGAGACGTGCCCCAGGGTGTTCACCTGGTGAGAGACGGCCTCGACCACCGCGGGGTGAGCGTGTCCGAGGGAGTTGACGGCGATGCCTGCCAAGAGATCCAGATACTCATGCCCCTGCGCATCGGTAACTACGCAGCCTTGGCCGCTCACGAGCTCGAGCGGTGGTGTGGGGTAGGTCGGCGCAAGGTTATTGACCCAGTGGTCGATTCCCGTTTGATTGCTCATGAGAGGTCGTCCTTTCTAAAGACTGTCCCCATGGGGTAGTCGGATCTTTTGTAGTTGTCGGGCAAGACCATCGTTCCGATTCCGCCCATGGTGAGCAGCTCGAGCAGCACGCTATGGGCAATGCGGCCGTCAATCACATGCGCGGCGTTGACTCCCCCGGTAACCGCCTGCAGGCAGGCCTCCATCTTGGGAATCATGCCTGCATCGAGCTTGGGCAAAAGCCGTTCTAGTTCCTTGGCCTCGATCTTGGACACCAACGATTCGTGGTTGGGCCAATCCGTGTACAGGCCTTCAACGTTGGTGAGCATTACTAGTCGTTCTGCGCCCAGGCCAGCGGCGATAGCGGAGGCAGCCGAGTCGGCGTTGATGTTGTACACCTGGCCGTCCTCATCTGGGGCGATGCCGCAAATAACGGGGATGCGACCGGCGTCGATAAGCGACTCCACAGAGGCGGGATTGACGTCCACAATGGAGCCCACCAGCCCCACATCCTGCGGCAATCCATCCACATCGACGAAGCGACGACGGGCTTTGAACAGATTCGCGTCCTCTCCGGAGCACCCCACCGCGAAAGGGCCGTAGGAATTGATCAGGCCGACGAGTTCGCGGCCGACTTGCCCCAGCAGCACCATGCGGACGACATCCATAACCTCGGGAGTGGTCACGCGAAAACCGCCCTTGAACTCCCCCTCGATGCCCAAGCGCTGGAGCATGTGGGTGATCTGTGGCCCTCCGCCATGCACGACGACAGGTTTGGCGCCAACGGTGCGCAAGAAAACCATGTCTGCCGCGAATGCAGCCTTCAATTGGTCGTCCACCATGGCGTTTCCGCCGTACTTAACCACGACTATTTTGTCGCGGTAGTGCTGCAACCAAGGCAGCGCCTCCGCTAGCACATGGGCTCTGTCTTCGCTGGTGAGGTCGATATGCGAGGCGAAGTTCGGGGTTCTCTGAGTCATCTTTGGGCCGCCTTAAGTGCTGTACTCGGAGTTGATCTCAACGTAGGCGTAGGACAAGTCTGTGGTGCGCACGAATGCCTCACCTGTGCTGCCGGTCCCCAAATCGACCTCGACCGCTATGTCCGGGGCACTCAGGTCCACCTCCCGGGCACCGGCCGCACCGGTAGAGCGCTCGCACACCGTGTGCCCGTTGAAGGCGACCCCAATGCCCTGCGGATTCATCGTCACTGGCGCCATGCCTACTGCTGCGACGACTCGCCCCCAATTGGGGTCGGATCCGAACAGGGCGGTTTTGACCAGGTTGTCGCGTCCGACGACGCGCGCTGCCTCGAGTGCCTCGGCATCGGAGAGTGCTCCGCGCACGCGAATTGTTACGCGCTTGGTCACTCCCTCCGCATCCGCCTGCATCTGATTGGCAAGATCGTCGCAGGCAGATAGAACGGCGTTGTTGAGCTCGCTTTGCGACGGTTCAATTCCGCTCGCACCTGAAGCCATCAGCACCACCGTGTCATTGGTGGAGGTGGAGCCGTCAATATCCAGGGTGTTGAAAGTAGGAGCAACTGCCTGATCGAGCGCCTGCTGGAGCATGTCCGGGGTGGCCTTTGCGTCGGTGGTCAGTACGACGAGCATGGTGGCCAAGGAGGGGGCCATCATCCCCACGCCCTTGCCCATGCCACCCACGACAAAGCCATTGCCCACCGCCACGGTTGTCTTGGGAACCGTGTCGGTGGTCATGATTGCGGCGGCGGCCTGGTCGGCAGCGGTTGATTCCCCTGCTTGGTCATCCTGCAGCCGTGCGCACAGGTGGTGAATTCCGGCAGACACCACATCCATGGGAAGTTGCTCACCGATGAGCCCGGTGGAGCATACGAGCACATCGCTGTTGTCAACGCCCAATCCCTGGGCGAGATCACGAGCCATTGCGTTCGCGTTGGTCCTACCCTGCTCGCCCGTGCATGCGTTGGCGTTTCCAGAGTTGATCACCACCGCACGCGCTTGCCCGTTAGCCACGGATTCCTGGCTAACCAGCACTGGCGCGGCCTTAATCTGATTGCAGGTGAACACCGCAGCGCAGCTGAAGTCTGGCCCGAGATTCACTACTGCAGCCAGATCAGGCTTGCCCGAAGTCTTAATGCCGGCGGTACATGCTGCGGTCCGGAAGCCTTGCGCGGCAAGGACCCCTGCGTGGTGCGTAAAAGAGGCGTCGTTAGTCATAGAAGTGCTTTCGGTTTGGGTCATTCACTGGGGCTTAGGGGGCAAGGCCAACCAGGGGAAGCCCCGCAGCTTCGTCGAATCCACGCACAAGGTTCATGCATTGCACGGCGGCTCCGGCAGTTCCCTTGGTGAGGTTGTCGATGGCGGAGGTCATCACCACGGTGCCGGCAGTTTCATCGAGTTCAACCTGCACGTGACAAAGGTTTGACCCCAGTACGTGCTGGGTTTGGGGCTGCTGGCCGAGTGGCAAGAGGGCAACAAAGGTTTCGCTCGCGTATGCGCGTTTGTAGGCCCTTCGCACGTCCTCGGCACCGGTTCCAGGCTTCACCGGCGCTGAGGCAACGGTGAGGATTCCGCGCGGCATAGGCGCTAGCACCGGGGTGAAGTTGATGCTTACTGAATCTTTGGTGAAAGCCTGAAGGTTTTGCTTGATCTCCGGTGTGTGGCGGTGTTGACCTGCCACGCTGTAGGCCTTGGCGTTGGACATCGTTTCTGCTCCCAGCAGGGAGACTTGTGCTTTCTTACCTGCGCCCGAAACCCCAGTCACCGAGGTGATGGTGAGGTGAGGCTCCACGAGACCAGCCTGGACCGCGGGCAGCGTGGCCAGCGTGGCGCCTGTGGGAAAGCAACCGGGGATCGCCACACGTGTGCTGGTGGCGATCCGCTCGCGGTTGCCGGGCATCTCAGGCAAGCCATAGGGCCACGTGCCTGCGTGCTCGCTCTGGTAGTACTTCTGCCATTGCTCGGCCGACTCAAGCCGAAAGTCGGCGGCGCAGTCCACAATGGTCGTGGACGCGTCGAGCTGCTGCGCCAGCTCAGCCGAGTGCCCGTGTGGGAGCGCCAGGAATACCACATCGTGTCCCTGCAATACATCGAGGCTCGTTGGTTCGAGGACGCGCTCAGCCAAGGGTTTAAGGTGCGGCATGAGTTCGCCGACGGTGGCGCCAGCAGAGGACCCCGCGGTCAGCGCACCAATTCGCAGCTCGCCTCGCACGTAGGCGGGGTGGGAAAGAAGCAGGCGCAAGATCTCGCCGCCTGCGTAGCCCGATGCTCCGGCAACTGCGATTGAGGTAACCATGCACACGCATAGTACATGATATGCGCGTCGTTGCAGTTTATACGGTTTCAAAACTGCTGGATCATGGCTAAATGCAAGCGACTGAGAATAAGTAGAAGTGAATATTTTCCGACCGCACGCACAAGAAAACCGCCCATCTAGCGATGGGCGGTGTGCTGGTTCGGTCAGGAAAGTACGAACTACTTGCCTTCGTCCCCCACGAGCCGTTCTACCTGTGCACCCAGGCGATTGAGGTTCTCCACAAAACGCGGGTAGCCACGATCGATGTGGTACACGTCGTGCACAATCGTCTCCCCGTCGGCCACCAGGCCAGCCAGAACAAGACCAGCACCGGCGCGGATGTCCGAGCTCCACACATCGGTCGAGGAAAGCTGCTCGATTCCACGCAGCACCACGTGATGGCCATCAACCGATGCGTCCGCCCCCAAACGCTGCAGCTCATCCACGAAACGGAAGCGAGATTCAAACACGTTCTCAGTAATCACGCTGGTTCCCTCCGCGATCGTGGCGATGCCGATCGCCATGGGCTGCAGATCCGTTGGGAAGCCCGGGAAGGGAAGGGTCTGGTAATCCACGGCAGTCGGGCGACGATCCATGCGCACGCGGAAGCCCGAGTCGTAGGTCTCGATCTCTGCACCGGCCAGACGCAGCTTCTGCAGGGCCAGATGCAGATGCTTGGGAGCAATGCCGCCGACGGTAATGTCACCCTGCGTCATCGCTGCCGCATATGCCCAGGTTCCAGCCACGATGCGGTCGCCGATCACCTCATGTTCGGTCGGCTTCAGCGATTCAACACCGTCGATGGTGATGGTGGAGGTACCGGCGCCGTCGATACGCGCGCCCATGGAGATCAGCATCTCGCACAGGTCGACAATCTCCGGCTCCCGAGCAGCGTTGTCCAGCACAGTCTGACCCTTGGCCAAGACCGCGGCGGTGAGGATGTTTTCCGTCGCGCCCACCGAGGGGAATTCCAGATTGATGTGTGCTCCCCGCAGCTCGGAGGCCTCGGCCACCACGGCTCCGTGCTTGATGTGCGTGGTGGCGCCCATCTTTTCTAGTCCGGACTGATGCATGTCCAAGGGGCGAGAACCAATGGCGTCACCGCCCGGCAATGCGACGACGGCGCGGCCACAGCGGGCAGTCAGCGGTCCCAGCACTGCAACGGAGGCGCGGAATTGGCGCACCGCGTCAAAGTCTGCATCCGACTTCACCTCGGCTGGCGTGGTGATGCGCACCGTGGAACCGTCGATCTCCACTGAACACCCAAGGCCTTCGAGGACCTTGCGCATCAGCGGGACGTCGAGGATTTCGGGGCAGTTTGTCAGCGTGGTCGTGCCCTCCGCCAGCAGGCTTGCCGCCATGAGCTTGAGGACGCTGTTCTTCGCGCCATCGACCTTCACCACACCGGAAAGTCGGGCACCGCCAGTTACTCGAAATCTATCCTTCACGCTCTACACAGTAACGGCTATCAGGGCAGAGCGCCGATGCGCCTAGCCGCATTGACTGCCTCGTATCGCGTATGCGCACCCAACTTGCGCATGACGGACCGAAGATAGGACTTGACCGTCTCTGCCCCGATGCCCATTTCCTCGGCCGCCTCAACGTTGGTGTGCCCTAGAGCAACACAGGAGAGCACGTCGAGTTCGCGCGCGGAGAGCTTGGTGGACTGTTTGACGCGCACGGGCGAAACCATCTGGTCGCACAGTGCCTCGAGCTCGCGGCGAACGGAGTCGTCCTCCACTCGGTTGGCCAGCATGCGCAGCTTGGAGTGAGTGGAGCGGATCTGCTCCCATTCCGCACCGTTGATAGCCCGATTGGACTTTGCACCGTGCGGTTGATCCGTGCGTCGCAAAGCGGAGTTGACCGCCAGGTCCTGCTCCAGAGTGCGGGCCGTCAAGGTCACTTCTTCAATGATCTTCTCCCCCAGGCGAACCGGAGAGTGCACACCCACGTAGATGATGCCGCGGATTTCCCGGGCAACGATGACGGGAACCGCCACGATGGAGTGCAGCGACTCATCTTGCACGGCCTTATCGTGCTCATGGGTAATGATGTTTGCTCGGGTGTAATCGGACACACCTACAGGTCGGCGAGTGGACATCACTCGGCCACTTACCCCCACGCCCGGATCAATGACGAGGTTTTGCAGCGCCGGAGTACGCAGACCCACCCACTGGGTGATCTGAATGCGATTGTCCGCAAGCACCGTCCCGTACATGGTGACCGGGATGCTGGTGGAGGTTTTTAGCGAGGTCAAGGCCCCGCGGATCGCCTCTTCATCTTCCTTATTGCGCTGGACGTCCATCTCTACATTCCTGCCGACTTACCCCATATTGGTGCACCCACAAAAGCTGAGTGCAGGCTGTGAATTTCACACTTCCGGTAACTGTACTCCAGCCCCGGGGGTAACCAAAAACCACCCCGCTGCACCCACAAACCGGAACGCCCCGCCCCGACCAAAACGGCACAGTCTATTTAGGCCAGACAGGTTAGTCTATGGTCGACGTGTACACTTGAGTCTTGAACTAAATTTCGACTTCGAAAGGATCCCCCGTGGCCAAGGTCTACGACAACATTCTCGAGCTCGTCGGCGGCACCCCGCTGGTTAAGCTCAACGGCGCTACCAAGGACGTTAACGCAAACATTCTGGGCAAGCTGGAGTTTTATAACCCGGCGAACTCGGTCAAGGACCGCATCGGCCGCGCAATCGTCAACGCCGCTGAGGAGTCCGGCCAGCTCAAGCCTGGCGGCACCATCGTTGAAGCCACCTCGGGCAACACAGGCATTGCCCTCGCGTTGGTCGGCGCTGCCCGTGGTTACAACGTCGTGCTGACCATGCCCGAGACCATGTCCAACGAGCGCCGCGTGCTGCTGCGCGCCTACGGTGCAGAAATCATCCTCACCCCGGGAGCCGCCGGCATGCAGGGTGCGGTGGACAAGGCCAACGAGATCGTCGCCGAGCGTGAGAACGCCATCCTCGCCTCCCAGTTTGCTAACCCGGCCAACCCCAAGGTGCACTACGAGACCACCGGCCCGGAGATCTGGAACGATACCGACGGCAAGGTGGACATCCTGGTCGCTGGCGTGGGCACGGGCGGCACCATCTCCGGTGCGGGCAAGTACCTCAAGGAGAAGAACCCGGATCTTAAGACCGTGGCCGTCGAGCCCGCCGCATCCCCGCTGCTGAGCACCGGCCAGGCCGGCCCGCACAAGATTCAGGGCCTGGGCGCGAACTTCATCCCGGAAACCCTGGATCGCTCCATCGTGGATGAGATCATCACCGTCTCCAACGAGGACGCAATTGCCACCTCCCGCAAGCTCGCCGTTGAGGACGGCATCCTGGGTGGCATCTCCACTGGCGCCAACCTGAAGGCTGCCCTCGAGGTCGCCGCGCGCCCCGAGAACGAGGGCAAGACCATCGTCTTCATCGTCTGCGACTTCGGCGAGCGCTACGTGTCCTCCGTCCTCTACGAGGACATCCGCGACTAGTAACCAACTGGCTTTGGGCGCTCGCTTGTCGACGTCTGACCTGCCCACTCGATGTTAGGATGTGCGCCCATGACGGTGTGGAAAACAATTCGCGAGGATCTAGCGAATGCCCGCGCTCACGACCCCGCAGCGCGCGGGGACGTAGAGAACGCCCTGGTGTACTCGGGACTGCACGCTATTTGGATTCATCGTGTGTGTCACCGAATGTGGACCAAGGGCTACAAGGGCCCGGCCCGGATTCTGGCGCAAGTGAATCGATTCCTCACCGGGATTGAGATTCACCCCGGCGCCACGATCGGCCGTCGGTTCTTCATCGATCACGGTATGGGCATCGTGATCGGGGAAACCGCCGAGATTGGTGACGACGTCATGCTGTACCACGGAGTCACCCTCGGCGGCCAGGTGCTCACCCAGACCAAGCGCCACCCCACCCTGGAGGACGGGGTGACCGTGGGCGCCGGCGCGAAGGTGCTGGGCCCGGTCACTATCGGAGCTCGCTCAGCGATCGGAGCAAATGCGGTGGTGACCAAGGACATCAGCCCGGACTGCATCGCTACCGGCGTTCCCGCCAAGTGCCGCCCGCGCAAGAAGGGCGAGACCGTTAAGTTGGTCGACCCGGACTTCTACGTGATTTAGCCCAGCATCGCAACGGGCCCTTCCAGTGGAAGGGCCCGTTTTTAGTGCTCTGAGTAGTTACACGATGAGGTCGCGGTAGTCCTCGTTCTTGCTCACGAAGCGCTCTACGGCAGAGCAGGACGCCTTTGCGCGCAAGCCCGCCTCGCGGGTGCCGTCGAGGGCGGCTGCAATCAACGGGCTGGACAAACCCTGCCCCCGAAACTGCGGATCGACGACGGTGTGGCTGAAGTCTCGTACCCCGTCGCGCTCCACGTACTCGGCGAATCCGGCTTCCTGGCCGCCTACCTCGATGACGTAACGAGACTGGCTGGGGTCATGGCGTACTGTGCGTGCTTCAGACATAGGACAAGTCTACGCGGGAACCTTATCGGTGATCAGGCGCTCGAGCTGGCGATCATAATCTGGGATGAACTGAGGGTCGTCGTGACGCCTCGACCACACCCAGGCCCTCCATGCCACGTAGGCAAACGCGCCGTACATGATCACCGCGACCACGACGATCTTAACGACATCCCAGTCGCGCACCATAACCGTATAGTTCCACGCGAAGTGAATCAGGAACCCAAAGGCCCACGCTCCGGCGACGATTCCCACGCGCCAGGCAAAGCTGCGCCGAATGGTGAAGAATGCCCACCCCAGTGCCCAGCCGGCGATACCAGCCAAGACGGCATGTAGCAGCACACCGGCGACCATGCGCAGTGCCCAAGATTCCAGCATGCCGTGCATGTCGGAGTACGGGTCGGTGTCGCCTCCCATGGCTCCGTATCCGAGGTTCTCGGCGGTCTCGAACCCAAGGCCCACGAGGAAACCGGTTGCTAGGCCATGCCACGGACGGGTCAGTCCAGAAAACGACGCCAGAATGAGGCCCGTGCCCAGCAGCTTGCCCAATTCCTCGTTATAGGCTCCTCCCCAAGATGCGATAGCTTCCTCCCACCCATGATCGGTAGCAAGGCTCGTTGCCCACACACCTGTCATTGCAATGAGCATGCCCGCTCCCCCGCCCCAAAGGAGGCAGGTCGCTACCCAGCGAGCGGTACGAACGTGCTTGGGCCACCACGGAGTTCGGCTAATGAGCCATACCCCCACCGCGGTGTATATCACGGTAAAGAGCAGACCAAGCGAGGCAGTCGCCACGTCTTGGCTGAATCCGAAAGCCAGAACTACCAGGTTTATAAGAACTCCGATAATCACCGGTATCGCAATGGTAAGTCGAAACACTGCATTCATTACTCAGCCAACTCCTTTGGCAGCTCGTCCTGGGTAGCAGCGCGCCAAATCTCGCTGACGAGCTCTTTTTGTTTCTCCCCCAGGTGCGGGGCACCACTGTCATCCGGGTAGGTCGAAATGTACAAAGTCCCATCGGGGTGCGGGACCGCGAGGGCGATCGTGGAGGATCCCTCATCCATAAGCAGGCGCGAGTCCCCGGAGCGGATGACCTCTCCTGTGTCTCCATAGTCGACGATAGAGTTAAGACCGTCGGCCATACGACGCAATGCCTTGTCCGGGTCGTCGGTTGCGTCTGCAATGGACGAGTCGACTTCTACGCCGTCGCAGCGGTAGCCCCAGCTGGAGGTCACGTCCCCGTTGAACTCACACGTCAGACCCGGCACCTCGACGGGTTGAGTAGATACCTCTTGGAAACGCACTGCCTTAACGTCCGGACCAGGGCCGGGCGCAACCTGTTGAATCACCCAAGGCAGCAGAAGTAGCGACACGATGGGAACGACCAAAGCGAGCCACACAAAGCCAGTTCTGCGGATATTACCGCGTCGATTTACTGGAATAGACATGTATTCCAGAGTATGAATTCGCGACTAATACCAGCAAGCCAATCCACTAAGGGTTAAGTAGCAGAAAGTGTGTCTGATCCTCCGCGTTCACCCTGATAGGACCGTATAAATCGCCCAGATATAAGGCCCTAGA
>NZ_VDHJ01000001.1 GCF_006334925.1 Corynebacterium tapiri
CGAACCCGGAAGCTAAGCCTGTCCACGCTGATGGTACTGCACTCGGGAGGGTGTGGGAGAGTAGGTTACCGCCGACCAAAAAAATAGATAAGTAAATATGGTGTGGGGTGTGTTACTTGGACTTCGTCCTGGTAGCACACCCCACTTTTTCGTGCTCGGAGGACGAATAGCAGATGACGAGCAGCTCTCGCCGGTTAGGAACTGACGTTACACTCAGCCTTTGTGACGCCAAGGGAAAAAGCTGCTTTGCCGGCATCTAGGTTGCCGTACTAGGACGAAGTATTAGACGGTGCAGCGAGGCAACGCTGGGGCTCAGGCCTTTTAGTCTTCCCATTGTTGAGGTGGTCGTCTAAAGGGGAAAGTGGCGAGTCTCGGCTTGCTTCCACTCATGGGCAAGGCCCCTTTTGGGCCATCAAGGGGCAACGACGGTTCCGCTACGCATGAGCCGCAGAGCGTCTCGCGTCCCGTAGGTTTCAGATCAGGCACCCGAATTGGTGAGGGGATGATCTGCGCATAAAGGAACGCCCGCGGTCTCGCTGTATGCGAATAAGCTTCAGCAGGTTTCGAGGAGTCCGTGGGCGCGGGGGAGAGGGCGTTTAAAAGCGCTAGAGCTCGAGCAGGTTATACGGGGTCTTTTTTACGTCTTCGAGGCGCTTGCGGTGGCGCTCCAGCTTTCCCCATTGTTCGCGGGGGATCGCGTCACGGGCCATGTCGATGACTGTCTTGTCGGGGGTTCCCCAAGCGATGGGCATCGGGGATATTTCCTGCCAGCGTCCGGAGTCGTGCGATGTTCGGCGCCCCAGAACTGCCGCGACCGGGACTTTAGTGCCTAGTGTTGGCTTGATGCCTGGGATAGCGGTGACTGTGCGCAGTGCTAGGGCCCAGGCAGGTTCGAGGTCGGGGTCTACGTTAGTGTTCACCAGCGCCATGAGTACAAAGTCGCGCTCATTGATCTCTGCGATGATGGCCGGGGCTAGGGGATAGCGGTCGTACAGCGGCTGAGCGTTGCCGAATTTCTTGGCCACGGTAAAACCGATAACGATGAACGTGATGCCAAGCGCGATGGCCACGAGTAGAACCATGAGTGCCCAGATGGCCTGGTTTGCGGGCCAGAGGTAGACCGCCAGGGCGATAAGCATGATCATGATGCCCAGGCCGATGCCTCCGGCGCGCACGCGACGGGTGTCGCGAATCATCTCATTGTGCTTGCGGGCAAAGGGCTCGTCAACCTGGAATTTGAATACCTTCACGTTCCCAAGGGTAGTTACACATCAATGCCGTCGATGATGCGGTAGGCATATCCCTGTTCGGCAAGGAATCGTTGGCGGTGTGCTGCGTATTCGGCGTCGATGGAATCGCGTGTGACCACTGTGTAGAAGTGGGCCTCGTTCTCGCTCTGCTTGGGGCGTAAGAGGCGTCCAAGGCGCTGCGCTTCCTCCTGGCGGGAGCCGAAGGTGCCGGAGACCTGAATGGCCACAGCTGCTTCGGGCAAGTCGATGGAGAAGTTCGCCACTTTGGAAACCACGAGCACGGAGATTTCTCCGGCACGGAAGGCTGCGAAGGCTTGTTCTCGCTTCTTGGTGGAAGTTTTGCCGTCGATAAGCGGAACATCGAGAGCAGTGGCGAGCTCTTCTAACTGTTCGATGAATGCCCCGATGATCAGGCAGGGGAGGCCTTGGTGGGAGTCGAGAAGTTTGCGCACCACGCGAGTCTTGGAGGAGGAACAAGCGGCGATGCGATAGCGGTCGCGGGTGTCGGCGGTGGCATAGACCAAGCGTTCCTCGTTGGTCATGGTCACGCGGACTTCGGTGCATTCTGCGGTGGCGATGAAACCGCGTGCTTCAAGCTCTTTCCAGGGGGCGTCGTAGCGCTTGGGGCCAATGAGACTGAAGACGTCGGACTCGCGGGCATCCTCGCGCACCAGTGTGGCGGTGAGGCCGAGGCGTCGGCGAGATTGCAGATCTGAGGTCAGCCGGAAGACGGGGGCCGGGAGGAGGTGGACCTCGTCGTAGATGATCAGGCCCCAGTCGCGGGAGTCGAAAAGCTCGAGAGCGCGGTACTCACCCTTGGTCTTGCGGGTGACTACCTGGTAGGTCGCGATGGTGACGGGGCGGATTTCTTTGCGCTCGCCGGAGTATTCGCCGATCTCTTCTGGGGTCAGCGTGGTGCGGCGCAGGAGCTCGTCGCGCCACTGACGCCCGGCGACGGTGTTAGTGACCAGGATGAGGGTGGTGGTTTGGGCCTGGGCCATGGCGGCAGCTCCCACGATCGTCTTGCCGGCGCCACACGGAAGCACCACAACGCCGGAGCCGCCCTCGAAGAAGGATTCGGTGGCCTGTTGTTGGTAATCGCGCACGGACCAATCGCCGGCTAGGGCGATGGGATGCGATTCGCCGTCGACGTATCCGGCGCGGTCCTCGGCTGGCCAGTTGACCTTGATCAGTTCTTGTTTGAGGCGGCCACGCTCGGAGGGGAATACGACCACCGTGGAGTCGTCGATGCGTTGGCCCAGCATCGCGGCGATCTTTTTGTGAAGGGAGATTTCGGTGAGTATCGCCGGTTCCTCTGCCGCGAGTACGAGCCCGTGGGCGGGGTGGGCCTGGATACTGACCCGGCCGTAGCGGCTCATGGTCTCGGCGACGTCGATAAGCAGGGACTGCGGGACGGGGAAGCGGGAGTAGCGCTCCAGGACGTCTACGGCCTGCTCAGCGTCGAAGCCGGCAGCACGGGCGTTCCACAGGGCCAGCGGGGTAATGCGGTAGGTGTGGATGTGCTCGGGGGCGCGCTCGAGCTCCGCGAAGGGGGCGAGGGCGGCGCGGGCCTCGTCGCCCTGGGGGTGGGCTACCTCCAAAAGGACGGTCTTATCCGATTGCACAATGAGAGGTCCCTGCCCGACTGTCATGAGCAACCAGTCTAGGCAGGGACCTCGGGGAGCTGGAATTTGCTCCGTTTTACTCCGGGGCAGAGATGAGCTCGTCGCGGTTAATGGCGCCTGCAAGGGAGCGGGTCACGCTGAAGGGTATGGCGTGGATCGCGGCGAGAAAGAGCGGATAGAGGGTACCCGTGGCTTCTGTAACCGTGAGTGTGGTGAAGCGGGAAGCCACGGCCAGGAAGCTGGAAACAATCATGAGCCCGACGATGCTAAAGATCGCCGTGCGCAGGCCAACGGTGCGTGCATCGTATACCTGGTGTTGCTGGTATTCGTCCCTGGGTGCATTAGGGAGATCGATGCCATTAATGCTCTTTCGGAGCGAGTACAGAGACCAAACCAGTCCGACAACGGGAATGATGGCGATCATGATCGCTGCGAACGGGTTGAAGAAGGCAACGACAGCGGTAAGTATCAGTATTCCGAGCAGCGCATCGGCAAGCCTAATTAAGCGATTCCGGCGGCTCACAGTAGCTGAGGAGCGCAGAGACATGAGTGTTTACCTTCCGTAGATTTCGGCGGAGAGCGGAGTGAACGGGGTACGCGAGAATACGGCCTCTACGGGGAGGTCGAAGACGGCACAGACCCGGAAAGCGAGGTCGAGACTGGGGGAGTAATCGCCGCGCTCCAGGGCTCCGACGGTTTGCGGGTTGACCTCGAGGAGCACGGTCTTATCCGACTGGACGATGAGCGGGCCGTTACCAATAGTCATAGGCCCGTCAGTTTACGCCGGACGTGCGGTGAGGGCCTTCGCCCAGGTCATCTTCTTGCCGTTGTTGAGGATGGACGCGCGGTAGATGCGCGCAACCAGCCAGATGACCACGGCGGTCACGACAGCCATGAGCAGCATGGACAGCCCGAACTCGCCCAGGCTCATGTTGCCGGCCGCGTACTGCAGCGGCGCGGTGGTGATGGACACGGGCGGGATCCAGGCCATGGCTTGCATCCACGTCGCGTCCGCAGAGGTCCAGCCGAACATGGGCACGTACATGGAGACGAAGATGATGAGCATGATGGGCAGCTGCGTCGACTGCAGATCCTCTGTGCGCTGGACCATGGCGCCGGCGGCAGCGTAGAGCGAGCCGAAAAACAGCATGCCCAGGATGAACGACACCAGCAGGATGGGAAGGATCGCCCAGGAGAACTCCATGCCATCGACCAATCCGGAGAACTTCAGGGAAATCGCCGCGGCGACCAGCCACAGGGCGGTGCAGGCAAGGCCGAAGATCACGTTGCCGATGATCTTGCCGGCGAGGAAGTCCATCGGGCGCACGGAGGCGAGGATGAGTTCGACGACACGCGAGGACTTCTCCTCGGTCACCCGCGAGCCGATGCTGGCGGCGAAGGTGATGATGGAAAAGACCAGCAGCATGATGCCGGCCAAGGCGGTGAGGGTGGACATCATCTCGCCCTCGGACTGCTCGCCCTCCGCGGACACGTCAACCATGGAGACGGTGGCGGGGCCCATGGCCTGGTCGAATTCCTCCGGCGTCACGCCGACGGCGGCGAGCGCCTGGTTGGTCTCGTAGGCGGAGACGGCCTGGGAGACGAGACTGCTTATCGACGGCGAAGCCGTCCCATCCGCCAGCAGCTCCCATCCGTTTTCTCCAGAGACCAGCGCGGCCTCCACGTCGCCGTTGCGCACCGCCTCCTCGGCGGCGGGGCGGTCCGTGACCGAGCTGACCTCGGCGCCGGTGCCTTCGAGCACGGCGGAGTCCGTGGCCGCGATACGCGGCGCGCTGGGTTCGCTGTCGTCGCTGAGGAAGTAGGAGAGCGCCGCAATGCCGCCGACGATGAGGATGAGGGTGAGGGCCAGGGAGACGATCATGCCCTTGCTTTTGGCGGCCACGGCGATCTCGCGTTTGGCCACGGTGGCGACGGTGTTGATGGACGAGTAGCTCATCGGGTGACCACTTCCTGGAAGAGTTCATTGAGGTCGGGGACCTGGCGGGAAAAGGAATGCACGGGGCCGGCGGCCATCGCGGCCTGGAGGATCTCCTGATCGCGCTCGGGCGAGTCGGTTTCCAGGACGATGTGGCCGGGGCGGTCGTCGATAAGCGTCGTGGACGCCGGGTACCAGTCGCGGGCCTCGGTGTGCACCTCGAAGCGCACGGGACCGCCGGAGCGGAGCTCGTCGACGGTGCCCTCGGCGATCATGTGGCCGTGGGCGACGATGCCGACGCGGTCGCAGAGGCGCTGCACCAGGTCGAGCTGGTGGGAGGAGAAGACGACGGGGATGCCGGCGTTGGTGCGCTCGACAAGCATGTCGCTCATGACGCTGACGGCCACGGGGTCGAGGCCGGAGAAAGGCTCGTCGAGGATGAGCAGTTCCGGATCGTGGACCAGGGAGGCGGCGAGCTGGACGCGCTGCTGATTGCCCAGGGAGAGGTCGGAAAGTTTGTCGCCGATGCGCTCGGTCAGTCCGAGGCGCTCGAGGAGGGACTCGGAGGACTTCTTGGCCGCGGGGGCGGTCATGCCGTGGAGTCGGCCCAGGAAGGCGAGCTGGTCGCCGATCTTCTCTTTGTTGTACAGCCCACGCTCCTCCGGCATGTAGCCGATGCGGCGGCGTAGGTCGTCGTTCATCGGGGTGTCGCCGAAGCGGACCTCGCCGGAGTCGGCGGTGAGCACGCCCAGGGCGATGCGCATGGTGGTTGACTTACCGGCGCCGTTGGAGCCGACGAAGCCGTACATCTCGCCCTCGCGGACGGTGAACGTCATGTCGTTTAGCGCCTGGTGGTCGCCGAAATACTTGTTCAGGTGGTCAATGTGTAGAGCGGGCATTAGTCCTCTGCGGGTTGGTTGAAGGTCAGAGCGAATCCGACGGCGGGCAGGGTGCTCACGGCGAGGTAGGTGAAGAGCATGTAGATGCCCACCGCCGTGGCGAAGATCTGGGTGCGGATGCCGTCGGCGGCCACGAGTCCGAGGATGATCGACGCCGCCGCGCCGACAACGAGCAGGGTGTTGAGCAGGGTCAACGCCCGGGAGCGCCAGGCGTCGAGCACCTCGTTTTCGTATTCGTCGAGGGCGTGGCGCGGGGCCATGTCCTTAGCGCCGATGGTGTTGCGCAGCAGCGTCCACGCGATCATGGCGACGAGCATGGCGGCGAGCAGCGGCCACAGGAAATGGAGCGAAAAGAACATTCCGACCTCGCAGAGAAAGCTCACGGCGAGGAAGGTGAAATAGGTGATTACCAGCGCCCGGGTGCGCCCAGGGGTACGCCAGCGGTCGACCCAGGTCGGGGTCGGCGTGTTGTCTATCGAGTGCCAGAGTCGGTGTTGCAGATTGGTCATGAACGCTCTCCTTTTGCGAAGATTTCGGCCGACATGGGAGTGAACGGCGTGCGCGAAAATACGGCCTCCACAGGGAGGTCGAAGACCGCGCAGATGCGGAAGGCGAGGTCGAGGCTGGGGGAGTGGTCGCCGCGCTCAAGGGCCCCGACGGTTTGCGGATTGACGTCGATGAGCTCGGCGAGTTGGGCGCGCGACATGTCCCGTTCGGTGCGTAGGACGCGCACCCGATTGAAAATTGGGTCAGACGGCTTTTTCTTTGGGGACATAGACCAAAGTATTGTATAAACCCAACAATCTGTCTAGTTCATGCGCACATTTTTTATGCGGGAAAGCGGAATACGCACGGTCGCGCCCGTCGCTAAGTTGCGGGCATCCACGCGCCCACCCGCGACCGACACCGGAGTCACCTGCGAAGTAATCTCCGCCCCTTGTGCGTTCACCGCTGTCACGCTCACGCTGCGCCCGCCGCGAACAGCCGCGGTAAGAAGTGCCGTGACATCTGCCCCAGACTCTTCGGGAGCAGGGTTGTCACGCTCGCGCATGGCGGCAACGGCCCGCGTCAGTACCTCTGGTTCGGGCGCTTCTCGACGCCCCTTGGCCACCTGTGGTTGAGCAAACAGCCGTGCAGGCTCAGGGCGCAAGTCGATTGTGGCTCCGGAAGAATCCTCGGCGGCGGGATGAAAACCTGCCTGCTGCGCCAACGAAACCACCTGCGCCAGGGGAAGCTCGGAGACGGCCACCGTGTCCGCGATCAGGCGCAAGCGCGCCTGGGCGGCCTGTGGCGAGGCCATGAGCGCTGAGAGGATCTCCGGGTCAGCGCAGCGCAGATAGGAGGCTATCGCCCCACCGCGCAGCGCACCGTGCCGGCGGGCAACATCCGAGATGAGAAACATGAGAGCCTGGGGAAGCTCGCTCATGCTGTGGCCGGCGAGCCATTCGTGGAGCTCGCTCTCACTTCTGCCGGCGTCGAAGGCACGCCGCACGGTCGCTTCCGTGAAGCGGTAGGTGCTGGCGAGGCCAGGCGTATCCACTTGTGCGCAGACGTTGAGCTCCCGGGCGAGTTCGGGTGTAGGAGGACCGGGAACGAGCAGGGTGAGATCGCCCTGGACGATGAACTGATCGACCTCCGCCGGGACGATCTCGAGGAGAGTGGCCTCAAAGTCCTCATTCTGTGCCGCCTGGGAAGCAATACTGGTAGCCGCATCTTCCTGCGCTGACGGAACTAGGAGGCCGAGCAGGCGGGCCTCCTCCGCCACGCCGGAGATGCGCTCGGGAGCGAGATTCAGCCCCAGAACGGGCCGGATGCTGAGTGCGCGAATGCGAGCATCCTCGGTGGAAATTGGGGTATGCAGCGGATAACCAGCAAGCACCAGGCGTTTGTGGCGCGGCAGATCCGAATGCCGGGTCTCTGTCTCGAGCGGACGATTGCTCTCCCAGGTTGCCCAGGGGCTGGCAAGCCAAGCGTCGATAAGCGCGCTGTAGCGCTCGGCCGCTGATAGTTCGAGCCACTCGTCTGCCCCGCGGGTGGCTGCGAGGTAGTTTGCCTCGGAGGGCAGCGGGTCGGGCACGTGAGAGGTAAGGCCCGTACCTATAAGACCTGCGCTGGCGGCCACCGTGATGGCGCAGGCGATGTTGGTTTCGGTCGCGCTGGGGTCAGCCAGAGTCTTGGCTAACCCGGCGCAGGATCGTGCTCCCAGCCGGCCGTCCTTGTTCAGTGCCACAGGCTGTTGTGAGAGCTGCGCGATCAGGTCGGCGACCAGTCGGCAGAACTCCAGTCCCTGAGCAGCACCGGTGGAATTTAGGCGTTGTGCATCCTCGCTGGGGTGAGGCTGTACCGGCGTTAAGGGGATGGGTGGTTGGCCTCGCAAGACGGCGGCCACCGCTGCGGTCAAGCGGACGTGCGATCCGTCGGCTCTTTCGAGAAGGCCTGCCTCAATAAGGCGGGGGATGGGGCGAGTGGGGTCAGCATCCAGAGCGGCGTCTTTGCTGTGGCCTATCCCGTCTGCTCTGGCCAAAGCGTTCAGGAGCGAATGCTGCTTGGGATCGAGCTCCTCCAGCGCTGCGCGTACCCACGACAAGTCCTGGGTGCCCACCACGTGAAAACTTGGGGGCAGGGTGGAAAGGACCTCGGTCAATAGGACGGAAGCGTCTTCTTGGATAAGCAAGGCCCGATCCTCAAGCTCTTCGAGTGCGCACTCGATACTCTCCGGACTGGCGCCATAGGGAGTAAGCACTTCAACGATGGCGGTGACGGAGACGGCCTCGAACTCGGCGCCGGCGGCAGAGGCTGCCTCAAGAACCGCCAACTGCAGCGCACTGAGCTCAGCAGCGGCTCGCGCCAGCGAGGCATGAACTCTTAGGCGGGTGGCCAGAGCTGCCATAGTGGGGGGAAGCGGGTGGGCTACGTCGGGTCGCAAGCGCAGCAGCTGGGTCAGCTGATCATCTGTTCGCTGGCTGAGCCAAGTGCGAAAACTGTGGTTATCCATTCTGCCGAGTCAGTCTAATGCCCCTCATCTGGTGTTAGACGCCGGTTGCGCTTACTTTTCCGGGGGATGTTTGGTTCAATAGAAGGCATGTCGAACATCGAGAAGAAGGGGCACGCCCACAACCCTGCGTGGCCCGTGAATGTGCCGGAAGGCTTCCACGCCGTGTCTGAGACCGTTTCCCGCACCGCGGGCGCGGCAAGCCCCTACGGGGATGACCTGGAGCTTCCGCTGCCGGCGGACCAGCTCGGTTACGTTCACCCCTACACGCGCATTAACCGCTAGCGCGTAGCCTCAAAAATCTAAAAAGCCGCCCGCCTGGATTTCTTAATTTCCAGGCGGGCGGCTTTAGGTGGTTCTAGGTCAAGAACCTGCTCAACGCTTAGCGGTTAGCCAGTACGGAGTCGATGAGCTGCTTGTTGGACTCGTAGAAGCCGTTGAGGTTATCGCGGTTGGCCTCGTAGAAGGCATCGACCTGGGCCGGGACCTGCACACCGTAGGAAGCAAGGGCGTCCTTGAGCGCGTTGTACAGGTTGTCAACAGCGGTGGACTCATCAGCGGCGTTGGCTGCGATGGTCTGAACTGCTGCCGGGGCGGCGGCCGGAGCGGCAGGGGTAGCGGCCGGCGCGGTGCGCTGGGTGGGAGCGGAGTTCAGGCCAAGCTTGGCGGAGCAAGCCGGCCATGCGCCCCAACCCTGAGCGGCGAGGGTGCGCTCGGCAACGACGATCTGCTCCTCGCGGGTTGCCAGGTGAGCGGACGGAGCGAACTCGCCGCCACCGTAACCCTGCCAGGTGGACTGGGTGAACTGCAGGCCGCCCTGGAAGCCATTGCCGGTGTTGATGGCCCAGTTTCCACCGGACTCACACTGTGCCAGGCGATCCCAGTCGGAATCCGGAGCAGCGGAAGCGATCGGGGTGGAGATCAGGGAAGTAGCAGCGCCGAAGGCGGCGGTGGTGGCGGCCAGCTTGGCGGCGGTGGAAGCGTTCTTACGTGCGTGACGTGCCATGTGTGAAAAGAGTCCTTACTTGTCGTCGTGCCCACAGACGTGCCTGCGATGTACCCCACGGAGTGCGGTATACCTTCGGCGCACCTGGCTGGAGCGCGAAGAGTAGACCCCGTCCTCGTCCCCTCGAGGCTCAATGCTGTGGAAGCGTTCTTGATCTCTGCAATATCGATATGAAGTTCGCTGCACTCGAACTCTTTTGCTCGGCCAGCTTAAGGGAAAATCCCTAGGCGCTCCCCGCGGGGACGAGGGCAAGGTATGCGTTAAGCGCCGAAAGTGTTCAGGCTGGCTACAGTGCTGGGGGCAACCCTAGCGCTTTATAACGAAATAGTCACGCTCCGCCCCTCTTCGAAGGCCTCGTTTGTCACATTGTTCACATGGTGTCAGGGTTTACCCCTAGTGAGCTGCGGGAATAAAAAACGTGAGCTATGTCACTTTTGTTATCTCTGGCCAGTTTGCAAAGGCCGAGCACCTACCGTGCTGCGGGGCAGAACTGGTAGAATTCTGTGTCTTACTAATCGGCAGGGGCTCTCGCTACTACCGTCACGTCCCCGTGATCAAGCGGGAGATGAGTGGTTGGCAATTCTGGGGCAGAACCGCCTCGCAGAAGAGGGTGTGTGAACCCCTGCGACGCTGACCCCGCGATTACGCGCGTGGGATGAATGAAAGGACACGGTGAGACTAATGCCGATCGGCAAGGTGAAGTGGTACGACAGCGAGAAGGGATTCGGCTTCGTATCCAATCCCGGTGACGAGGATGTTTACGTCAACGCCTCCGTACTTCCCGACGGTGTCGAGGAACTTGTGCAGGGCCAGCGCATCGAGTTCGACTTCGCAGCGGGTCGGCGCGGGCCCCAGGCCTTGCGGGTGAAGGTTCTGGACTCCCCGCAGCGTCGTCACGCGCACAAGCACAAGCCAGAAGAGCTCTCCAGCATGCTTTCGGACGTGCTCACCGTCATCGAGACCCAGATCCAGCCGGCGCTCGCAGCCGGGCGCTACCCAGAGCGTAAGGAGGGCCGTCAGGTCGCTGGAATCCTGCGGGCCATCGCCAAGGAGCTCGACGCCTAAGCGTGCTGTGTGGCCACCGACCACACGGTGGTAAACGGAGCTTCCTGGCCCTGCTCGTCTTTGCCGATGAGCACCGACTGGATCTCCACCACACTCAGCTTGGCATCACTGCCGCGTTCTGAGGTCACCGCCACCTCCACCGAGCTGGCTTCGTGCGGCCCGTGGACCACCTGGTCGTTGGCTGCTGGATCGCTATAAATCATGACTGCCGTCCAGTCGTGGTCGGCAACGTGATCCGGGACCTCGATCGTGACCGTGTCCTGGTCGCTCACCTCAATCGTGTCCACTTGTCCGTCCTGCGCCTGGGCTCCCGGCTCGGCGACGAGATAGGGCAGAACTTCGCGCTTCTGGTCGCCCCAGGACACGGTCAACGCGGTTTCTTGGGGGAGGGGGTCCGGCCGGTTCTTCAGCCAGGTCTGGGCCAATACCACCACGGCCACAATGACCGCAGCTACCACCAAAAGAGTGAGTAGCTGGAGCAGGGACTTGCGCTTTGCCTCTTTCCGAGTCGCCATGGTGGCAAATTCTAATGCGCACTACTCGCTGGGCCGGAAGCGCACCTCGGACATTTCGGACCAGCGCTTGCCAGTGAGGCAGAACGTGTCACTTCCTGGCACGTGAGCAATCCCGTTGAGCACCGCATTTGGGTCGCCCGCCGGGCCCGAGTTCGGGACCGAGGATGCGTCAATGACACCGGTGACCTGGCCGGAAAGGGCGTCGATACGCATGATGTCGGTGGATTGGAACACGTTGGCGTAGACGGAGTCGTCGACACACTCGAGCTCGTTGAGCTGGGTAACGGGTTCGCCGTTGAGCGTGACGGTCAGGCGGGAGCGTTCTGCAAAAGTATGTGGGTCGAGCAAGCGCAGCTGCGCCGTGCCATTAGACATGACTAGCTGATCGTCGAAGGAACACAACCCCCAGCCCTCGCCCTCGTAGGTGGTGCGGGATTGTTCCTGCAGCGTGTGTGCGTCGCGCTTAATGGCGGTGCCGGATTTCCAGGTGATCTGCCAGATGGTGTCCTCGAAACGCGTGGCACCTTCGCCGAAAACTGTATTGGGCAGCGCTTCGCTGTCTAGCGTGTAGCCTTCGATGGTGCGGCGAAAGATTCCAGACTCGCCCCACATGCCGGTGGATACGAGCAGCGTGCCCTCGGGCTCGACTTCGAGGCCCTGGGTAAACAGCGCTGGATCGAAGGAATGGGTGCGCACGATGTCTGCGCGGAGCTTCTCGACGTGCGGTTGCGCCGAATCAGGAGAAGGATCCGCCGAAGGAACCGTGCAGCCACTGGCTAACACCACGCTGAGGGCGCAGATAAGAAGCGGAATCGGGCGAGCAGATGGGGCCATGCGCGCCATTATGACGGACGTATCCCATAATGGGGAGCGTGTCCCAACCTCGACAAGCCCGTTCATCCCGCCCGCATCGCCGTTCCCCGCTGCTGACTCCGCAGGCCATTGAGATCGCGCGCGAAGCACTCATCGACTGCGGGGAGACCGGCGTGGGCGAACACGTGGGCGTAACGGGGATCAATAAGCACGTCGCGATTCACCGCTTCGCCGCCGAGGTCCCCGGCTATCCCGGGTGGGAATGGAACGTCGTAGTGGCCTGTGCAGAGGGCAGCGACGAAGTCACCATCAACGAGTTGGCGCTCGTGCCTGCGCCGAGCGGCCATGCGCTGGCGGTTCCCGAATGGGTTCCCTACTCCCAGCGCGTGCGCCCGGGCGATCTCGGGCCGGGAGATCTCATGCCCGCTCCCGCCGACGATCCCCGCCTGGTAGAGAGCGCAGATTCGCCACAGGCGGCAAGCGTGGAAGGCCCGGAGCGGCGGACGCGGCATCTGAGCTTGAAGGGGCTGCAGGATGCCAAGCATCGCTGGCGCGTGGGTAATTACGGGCCGACCAGCGAGTTTGCAGAGAAGGCGGCGCTGAACTGTGCGAGCTGTGCTTTCTTTATCCCGGCGGCAGAGCCCATCGGACGGCACTTCGGCGTGTGCGTCAACGAATTCTCCGCAGACGGAATCCTGGTCAACGCCACCTACGGGTGCGGTGCGCACTCCGAAACGAAGCTGAAGACGCACGACCAGCCGGGTGAGGTCTTCGACGACGAGAAGCCGATTTTCTAAAAAGCCGTTTGGCGCTTGAGCAGCGGTGTGGGACGGTTTTGCGCCATGCCCGGCAGGGTGACACTCTAAAAGGCGACTGTGCAGGCCCTTAAGGAATGCCTGTTACGGACGCCTTGTTGATTACCGCCCGTCATGAAGGGGAATGCCCGCCACATGTCTGCAACCTCGGCCTCTGCCGGAACGCCGGAAGCTTCGCCGGAAGCTTCGCCAGCACACCATCCCCGCCCCGTTTCCGGGGTGGACCGTTTCTTTCACATCACAGAGCGTGGCTCGTCGGTAGGCGCGGAGATCCGCGCTGGCGTGGTCACCTTCTTCGCCATGGCCTACATCATCCTGCTCAACCCCCTCATTCTGGGAACGGGAGCAGACTCTGAGGGCACTGTCCTCGGGGTGAGCCGGGTGGCCGCGGTTACCGCCTTCGTAGCCGGCGTGATGACCATCCTCTTCGGCGTCATCGCCAAATACCCCTTCGGCATCGCCGCGGGCCTGGGCCTGAACACTCTGGTGGCAGTCACCGCGGTTGCCGGGGAGGGCCTGACCTGGCCGGAAGCCATGGGCCTGATCGTTATCGAAGGCCTGATCATCGTGCTCCTGGCCATTACCGGTTTCCGAGCAGCGGTCTTTAATGCCATCCCAGCCTCCATGAAGGCCGCGATGAGCGTGGGCATCGGCGCCTTCATCTCCATCATCGGTTTTGTGGGCGGTGGCTTTGTCACCCGTGTGCCCGATGCCGCCGGCACCACGGTCCCGGTCAGCCTGGGAATTGGCGGGTCGATCTCTGCCTGGCCCACCGTCATCTTCATCTTTGGCCTGGTTCTAGGCGGCATCCTGGTGGTGCGCAATGTGCCCGGCGGATTGTTCATCGGCGTTGTTGTGACCACGATCCTGTCCATCATCGTCGAGGCGCTTTTCGACGTCGGGCCGGCCTTTGATGCCCAGGGCAACGAAAACCTCGGCGGCTGGGCTATGGCAGTGCCCGAGGCTCCGCAGGCGCTGGGAACTCTCCCTGACCTCTCCCTATTGGGCAACGTCGACCTGTTCGGCGCCTTCACGCGCATCGGCGTAGTTGCAGCCACCCTGCTCGTGTTCACTCTTCTTTTGGCTAACTTTTTCGACGCCATGGGCACGATGACCGGCCTGGGCCGCCAGGCCGGCTTGGTCGATGAGACCGGAACCCTGCCGGGTATGAAGAAAGCGCTTGTGGTCGAGGGCCTTGGCGCTGTGGCCGGAGGTGCTGCGTCTGCCTCCTCCAACACCGTGTTCGCCGACTCGGCAGCCGGCGTGGGCGATGGCGCACGGACCGGCCTGGCCAACGTGGTTACTGGTCTGTTGTTCCTGGCCGCGATGTTTCTCACCCCGCTGTATGAGATCGTCCCGCTCGAGGCCGCCAGCCCGGTGCTGGTGATCGTGGGTGCAATGATGATGACCGGTGTGACCGAGATCGACTGGTCTAAGTTCTACATCGCCCTGCCGGCGTTTCTGACGATCATGGTGATGCCGTTTACTTACTCCATTGCCAACGGCATCGGAGTCGGGTTCATCGCCTTCACCCTGATGTTTGTCGCCGCCGGCAAGATCAAAGACGTGCACTGGATCATGTGGCTGGTATCCGCCCTGTTCGTGGTGTTTTTCGCCGTAGACCCGATCATGCAGGCGATCGGTTAAGCCCATGATCACCATCACCGATGCCGCGGATGAGCGCCTGGACGACATCCGCAATCTCAACCACTCGGATAACCGCCCGGATCTTCCCGGCGGCAAGGGCCTGGTCATCGCCGAAGGGCCACTCGTAGTCTCTCGCCTGGTGGAGTCTCGTTTCCCGCTGCGCTGCATCGTGGGGTTCCCGCAGAAGCTTCAGGCCTACGAGGAGGAATACGGGTTGCCGGAGGGCATCCCGGTCTACGCCGTGGACCGGGAAACTCTCGCCGAGGCCGCCGGGTTTGACCTGCACCGCGGCTTGCTCGCGGCAGCGGATCGGGCGCCGGAACCATCGCTCGAGGAACTCCTTGCCAACGCGCAGACGCTCTGTGTCCTGGAGGGTGTGGGTGATCACGAGAACATCGGTGCCATCTTCCGCAACGCGGCCGGCCTGGGCGTGGACGGCGTCCTATTCGGCAACGGTTGCGCCGACCCGCTGTATCGACGCAGCGTGCGCGTGTCCATGGGGCATGTACTGCGAACCCCGTTCGCACACCTGCCCGGCACATACACCACCTGGCAGCGATCGCTGGAGGAACTGCGAGAGCGGGGCTTCCGTCTCGTCTCTATGACCCCCGGCGGAGATACCACTCTGGCGAAGGCCGTCGAGGGGGCAGACAAGGTGGCCATTCTGGTGGGAGCTGAGGGCCCCGGGCTTACTGAGCATGCCATGCGCGCCACCGATGTGCGCGCCGTCATTCCTATGGCCGCAGGGACCGATTCCCTGAACGTAGCCACCTCCGCTGCGGTGGCTTTCTACGAGGTCCAGCGCAGCCGGTCCTAGGACACGGCTGGCCTAGCGCGGGCGGTCAGTGTGTCGCAGCCGCTCGTTGAGTTGGGCCTGCCAGCCGCGAGCGCGCCGGGCTAGGCTTGCTGCTTCTCGCCCGACCCGGCGAGCCGCCGCGGCAGCTGCCTCCGCCAGGCGAACAAACTCATCGCCTTCGCGGGCCGTCGGGTGGACCTCGTAGTCGTCGTAAAGCTCCTCGTCCTCGTCCGCCCGAGCGATCTCCACCTTGGAGGTATTGTCCTCGCGCCGCACAGGAGCGGCTTCTGGGCGGCCGTCAACCGCATATCCCACCACGTTGATGTCTAAGCCTTCTTCGGCTCCGAGATAGACACGCTGTGCCTCCCGCGCGAGGTCACGGGGTTCGAAGGGGAGCGAAATCCCGCCTCGCGGCTCGCTCTTTTCGCCCGCCCAATATGGAGCTTCGAAGGGTTCGGGCAGACCAATGTCCTCGAAAAGCGTGTCACGCACGGCAGACAAAGCTCGTTTGACCTGGCCGTCGTGGACGTGGCAGAAACCGCCGAAGTCGTTCCCGTCGCCTTCGGCAATGATGTAGACGTCAGTGGCAGGGCGGGCATTGAGCAGGGAAGGGTCGATCTCGGAGAGGTTGCCCAGGTCCTCGATCCACGTCTGCACGACGGTCAATCCCTGGTATCCGCCGACGTACCATTCGCCCCGGCTGGCAGCACTCGAACGATTCAGCGGGAATTGACCGATCATGCTGATCGGCCACGCGGGATTGAATTGCGCCAGAAACTTGCGGCCGAAACCGCGGTCAGCCTTCGGCTCCTCAGCGAGTACCGCCGCAGGAGTCGGGGTGTTGACGTACCACAGGGTCACTACTGCCGGGGTTCCCATGGCTCCTACTTCTTGGGTCGCTTGGTATTGGCGCGCACTCCCAGCAGGACGTCTTCCCAGTGGGGGGTAACAGCCTTGCGGCGGCGCTGCGTCGGTTGCTTCTGCTCGGCATCGGGGTGCTGTAGTAGCTCTTCACCCTGTGTATGCGACTCTCGCGGGGAGGCATCGGACGAATCTTCCGGAACCACCGGGATGTCCTGGGTGTCCTCTGCTCCCCGCGGGGAGTTCAGCGATGCTTCGTGGCGGGTGCCGCGGCTTATCGACGTCAGCGTGCGCACCGGTTGAACAAAATCGGGGTCGGTGAGATCTGCGGCCACGGCGTTGCGGGCTTCCGTGGTGCCTCCGGTGGCGGCTTGGCGACGGAAAATCCACTCCGCCTCGTTGTGGCTCAGGCCGGCCTGCCAGGACACCCGGACGATCCATTGCCCGTCCGGCTCCTTGAATGCATCCCAGGTGGCGTCGCTGAGCGAGTGGCCACGGGCGCCGAAAGCGGCAGCCAGCACCTCTGCCAGGGTCAGTTTGGCCGGGCCGTCCTCGCGAATCGGGTGGGAGGCGCGGGCGAGCTCGGCGATCTGTTGCCGCTCCAAGAGCACCGGGTGGGCGTATGCCTCCACGCGGGAGACGGCCACACCCATTTCGTCCGCCAGCTCCTCGGTCGTAGCTCCGGCGCGAATGCGAGTCTGGATTTCGCGCGGGCGCATGTTCAGCGGAGCGGAGTACAGGGGATCGGGCTCCGGGAGGCTGCGGCGCGGCTCCGGGGCAGGCGTGTCGGCAGCGGCCACGGACACCTCGGGCGTAGACGGTGCGGGGTTTTCCTCGTCCGTGGAGGCCTCCGGCAGCGAGGACGCCGGGGTGGAACCGGTGAGCGCAGACCGCACATCGTCATCGACGACCAGGAAGAACTGCTCGCCACTCTCATCCACCAGAACCAGGCTGGTGCTGGTGGACTCCTCGCTGATTACGCGTAGCTCGCGCATGACGCTTCGTACCCCTTTCGTCGGCGGCTGGCGAAATCACCACATAACACTGCAATTATCTCAGGTTAGACCAGTTCGCCGGGTGAGGGACTTAAACCGCGCCGACACCCTGCTGGAAAAGGTAGTCCACGCAGGCCGTCAGGGCCTCCACGTCGGCTGTGTCGATTGCAGGGAACAGGCCCACGCGAAGCTGATTACGTCCTAGCTTGCGGTAGGGCTCGACATCCACGACGCCATTGTTTCGAAGGGCCTGCGCGATAGCTGCTGCATCGACGCGCTCGTCAATGTCCACGGTGCCCACTACAAGGGAGCGCGATTCGGGATCGCTGACAAAGGGAGTGCACAGCTCGTGGCGCTCGGCCCAGTCGTACAACACGGCAGAGTTGGCGCGGGTGCGCTCAACCATTCCGCTCAAACCGCCGTTGTTGTTCATCCAGCGAATCTGCTCATCCAGCATGAGCAATGTGGCCACTGCCGGGGTGTTGTAGGTCTGATTCTTCCGGGAGTTGTCCACTGCGGTCTGTAGATCGAGGAAGGCGGGAATGTAACGGTCGGACTTGGCGATGCTCTCGATGCGCTCCAGGGCTGCCGGGCTCAGCGCAGCTAGCCACAGACCGCCGTCGGACGCGAAGCATTTTTGGGGAGAGAAGTAATAGGCATCGGCCTCGCGCATATCCACGGGCAGACCACCGGCACCGGAGGTGGCATCGATGAGCACCAGCGCGTCGGTGTCGGGCCGCTGTACGGGAACCATGGCACCCGTCGAGGTCTCATTGTGCGCCCAGGCCACGACGTCGGCATCGGCGTCAGCTAGCTGGCCGGGCTGGGGCGCGGTACCGGGTTCGGCCTCGACCACGTGGGGGTCGTCCAGCCAGGGGGCCGCGGCCGAGGCTTTGGCGAACTTGGAAGAGAACTCGCCGAAGGCCAGGTGAGCGGAGCGGCGATTAATCAGGCCGAAGGTCGCGGCATCCCAGAAGGCGGTCGCCCCGCCGAGGGAGAGGGCGATCTCGTAGCCGTCGTCAAGCGAAAAGAGCTCCGTGAGACCCTCGCGCACGGATCCCACCACATTCTTGACCGCGGGCTTGCGGTGAGAGGTTCCAATGACGCCTCCTGCGGCAGCGGAGATCGCTTCGATCTGCTCCGGACGTACCTTCGACGGGCCGCAGCCGAAGCGGCCGTCGGCGGGGAGAAGGTCGGAAGGAATGGTGGGGGACTGGGCGGACATGGAGTGATCACTCCTCGAGTACGAAAATCGGTCGATCGACAGTAATGCCGCCACCATAATGCGCTCACCCGCCTGGGGCGAGGGGGTAGGGAAAAGTAGTTTGAGGAATTCCTACTTCCGGGGGTAGGTGAGGTGGGTCCCCAAAGTGGGTAAAGCTGTCATGCGGGTCACAGTCTTTGCTAGAGTGGCGGGCGGTTACGCGAATTCAGCGGACGTATCAGCACTTTTAAGCGGATGCGCAGACCGCGAGCGTGGAACAGGTGTAAGCGACGCCTTAAGCACTTTGACCCAATGCAGGGGAGGGGCTTGGGGCGACGATAGAACTCGAAAGGTTTACTGTGGCTCAAGACAACAACCAGAAGGCCGTACTGTCCTATCCCGGCGGCGAGTACGAGATGGACATCATGCGTGCCACGGAGGGCAACGACGGTGTCGTCCTGGGCAAGCTGCTGGGCGAGACTGGCCTGGTCACCTTTGACCCGGGTTACGTGTCCACCGGCTCCACCGAGTCGAAGATTACCTACATTGACGGTGAGCAGGGCATTCTTCGCTACCGCGGTTACGACATCGCAGAGCTGGCAGAGAAGGCCACCTTCAACGAGGTCTCCTACCTGCTGATCAAGGGCGAGCTGCCGACCCAGGAGCAGCTGAGCCACTTTAACAACGAGATCCGCCACCACACGCTGCTGGACGAGGACTTCAAGTCCCAGTTCAACGTCTTCCCGCGCAACGCGCACCCCATGTCCGTGCTGGCGTCCTCGGTGAACATTCTGTCCACCTACTACCAGGACCAGCTCAACCCGCTCAACGAGGAGCACCTGGACAAGGCAACCGTGCGCCTGATGGCCAAGGTGCCCATGCTGGCTGCTTACGCCTACCGCGCCTCCAAGGGTTCGCCCTACATGTACCCGGACAACTCCCTGAACGCGCGCGAGAACTTCCTGCGCATGATGTTCGGCTACCCGACCGAGCCGTACGAGGTCGATCCGGTACTGGTCAAGGCCCTGGACAAGCTGCTCATCCTGCACGCTGACCACGAGCAGAACTGCTCCACCTCCACGGTGCGCATGATCGGTTCCGCGCAGGCCAACATGTTCGTCTCCGTCGCCGGCGGCATCAACGCTCTGTCCGGCCCGCTGCACGGTGGCGCAAACCAGGCCGTTCTGGAGATGCTCGAGGACATCCAGAATAACCACGACGGCGACGCCACCGAGTTCATGAACAAGGTGAAGAACAAGGTGGACGGCGTTCGCCTCATGGGCTTCGGTCACCGCGTGTACAAGAACTACGACCCGCGTGCGGCGATCGTCAAGGAGACCGCACACGAGGTGCTGGAGCACCTGGGCGGCGACCACCTGCTCGACCTGGCAATGAAGCTCGAGGAGATCGCACTGGCTGATGACTACTTCATCCAGCGCAAGCTCTACCCGAACGTCGACTTCTACACCGGCCTGATCTACCGCGCCATGGGCTTCCCGACGGACTTCTTCACCGTCCTGTTCGCCATCGGCCGCCTCCCGGGCTGGATCGCTCACTACCGCGAGCAGCTGGAGATGAACACCAAGATCAACCGTCCGCGCCAGATCTACACCGGCGAGACGCAGCGCCCGTTCGTGCCGCGTGACCAGCGCTAATACCGCTTAACGTAGCGCGTTGAGGGGCCCCTAGTTGTGGAGAGATTCCACGCTGGGGGCCTGTGCGTTGCCGGGGTGGCGTGAGGCTGGGGCGGGATTTTGCGATTGCTTTTATATACTGGGTGCGACCTCGCCTGCCGTACATGCCTGAGGTAGGTATGGACAGGCGCTGAGAACTGACGTCAATTCCGCAAGGAGAACCCCCGCCATGGAGCAGTCGGAGAAACCGCATATCGAGGTGCCCGACACCCCAGCACCTGCCGAGCTCGTCATCGAGGACCTCATCGTTGGCGATGGAGCAGAGGCTAAAGAGTCTGGCATGGTCGAGGTCCACTATGTGGGCGTCGACTACGCCACTGGCCAGGAGTTTGACTCCTCCTGGGACCGCGGTCAGTCCATCGAATTCCCCCTTAACGGCCTGATCGCTGGCTGGCAGGAAGGCATCCCCGGCATGCGCGTTGGCGGTCGCCGCAAACTGACCATCCCGCCGGAGCTTGCCTACGGCCCCGCCGGTGGCGGTCACCCGCTAGCTGGCTTGACGCTCGTATTCATCATCGATCTTCTGCGAGCTGAGTAAAAGCCCTTCCTTTTAGGGCACAATGGTGGGTATGAGCAACACGCCGATACCCACCTTTTCGCTTATCGACGGTGCTGAGATGCCGCAAATCGGCTTTGGCACCTACAAACTGCACGGCGATGAGGCCGTGCGCATGGTCCGCGAAGCCATCGCCGCAGGTTACCGCCACATTGACACCGCTTCCCTCTACGACAACGAGGGGGCCGTTGGGCAGGGAATCCGGGATGCTATCGCTGCCGGTGATGTGACGCGCGAAGAGCTCTTCGTGGCCACCAAGGCCTGGAACAACGAGCAGGGCAAGGACGAGATCCCGCAGGCATTCCGCCGCTCCCTGGCTCGCCTTGGTCTGGATTACCTGGACTTGTACCTCCTGCACTGGCCGTGGCCGCAGCGGGGACTGTACAACGAAAGCTTTGAGGCGATGGCCAAGCTGCAGGGCCTCGGCGACGTGCAATCCATCGGTGTGTGCAACTTCTACGAGGAGGTCCTCCAAGACCTCGTGGACGCCACGGGAGTGACCCCGGCGATTAACCAGGTGGAGATGCACGTGGGATTCAGCCAGGCGCCGCTGCGTCAGCTGCACTCCGAGCTGGGCGTGGTTGGCCAGGCCTGGGCCCCGCTGGGTAGGGGAGTGCTGATGGAAAATCCCGAGGTGCGCTCAATTGCCGCCAACCACGGTGTGTCTGAGGCCCAGATTGTCCTCGCCTACCTGCTGAACAAGGGAGTGTCGGTGATCCCGAAGACGGCGACGCCTGCACGCCTGTTGGAGAACGCGGCAGCGGTTGACATCGAGTTGGAGCCGGCGGAGCTTGCTTCCCTGGATGCGCTCGATGGTGTGGAGGGAATCGGTCGCCTTTCTGGTGATCCGCGCGAGTTCCCCGGTGAGGTGCGTCAGAACTAGTACCCCACCTTTCACCCCGCATGCCGCCATGGCACGCGGGGCTTTTTATTTTCTGGGGGTGTCGCAGGGGGTGGGGGATAAATGCAGGTGGACATGGTTTTAGGGGGTGGGTGCTCCCAGTGATTCTTAAGTTTTTTCGCATTTCGTGGACGCAGGTGTGTGTCGCACGTTACCTTTTTCTGTTAGTGGAGTGATGTAACGCACAAGAGGTGATCTTCATCTCGTGCGCCACACAAAGAAAGGTAAGACTTCATGGGAAGTGCACCCGCCAGCAATGGCTCGACCTCAGTAGCTGTGTCGCAGCGGCGACAACCTACGGCTGAGGATTTCCTCGCAATGCAAAAGAGCTCAGAATTTGGCGAGCTGCGTTCAGCCTTTCGCGGATTCACCATCCCGATCGCCATCGCAGCCTTGGTGTGGTTTGTGGGCTTCACCCTCGCAGCCATGTACTTGCCCGAGGTCATGGCACGGACAGTGCTCGGCCTGAACCTAGGGATCTGGTTGGGCTTTGCGCAGTTCTTCACCACATTCCTGATCACCTGGGTGTACATCGGCTACGCCAACAAGAACTTTGAACCGCGCCAAAGCGCAATTCGCTCGAAGATGGAGGGCTAACGCATGATTGTGAACCATCTCGCTGCCGATGGTGCAGCTGCAGAATCCTCTGCGGGTAACCCCGTCCTCAACATCATCGTCTTCGTAGCCTTCATTGTGGTCACGATGTACTTCGTGTCTCGTGCTGGCAAGACCACGAGCGAGGCCTCCGACTTTTACACCGGTGGAGCCTCCTTCTCGGGAACTCAGAACGGCCTGGCAATCGCGGGTGACTACCTCTCAGCGGCATCGTTCCTGGGCATCGTCGGCGCCATTGCGCTGACCGGATATGACGGCTTCCTGTACTCGATCGGCTTCTTCGTGGCCTGGCTGGGTGCGCTCCTGCTCGTGGCAGAGCCGCTGCGTAACGTCGGCCGATTCACCATGGCGGACGTGCTCTCCTTCCGCCTGCGCCAGAAGCCGGTCCGGCTGGCTGCGGCCTTTGGCACCCTCTTCGTCTCGCTGTTCTACCTCATCGCCCAGATGGCCGGCGCCGGCTCGCTCGTCGCCGTTCTGCTGGACATCCACGACGTGTTTTGGCAGGGGGTCATCGTCGCCGTCGTGGGCGTGATCATGACCTTCTACGTTCTCGTCGGTGGAATGAAGGGCACGACCTACGTGCAGATGATCAAGGCTGTCCTCCTGGTGACCGGTGTGGTCATCATGGTCGTGCTGGCTTTCATCATGGCCAAGGGTGGCCTGGCCGCCCTCCTGGATCGGGCAGTGGACGCGCACGCTGCGTCGGCAACCCTGGCCAAGAAGGGCTACGAGGCCCAAGACATCCTGGAGCCGGGTCTGAAGTACGGCAAGACTGCGACCAGCAAGCTCGACTTCATCTCGCTCGGCCTCGCCCTGGCACTTGGTGTGTCCGGTCTGCCGCACGTGCTGATGCGCTTCTATACCGTGCCGACCGCCCGCGAGGCCCGCAAGTCCGTGACCTGGGCGATCATCCTCATCGGTTCCTTCTACCTGATGACGCTCGTGCTGGGCTACGCCGCCGCAGCCTTCGTCGGCCCGGACCGCATCCTGGCCGCACCGGGCGGTGCCAACGCCGCCGCGCCGCTGCTCGCCCTCGAACTGGCCGGCCCGATCTTCATGGCCATCATCGCAGCCGTCGCATTCGCCACAGTGCTCGCTGTGGTGGCCGGCTTGTGCATCACGGCATCGGCTTCGGTGGCACACGACATCTACGACGCAGTGATGCGTGACGGCAAGGCCTCCGAAGAGGATCAGGTGCGCGTCTCCCGCGTGACCGTGGTGGTCATCGGCATCGCCTCCAGCGTGTTGGGAATCCTGGCGATGCAGCAGAACGTGGCCTTCCTGGTCTCCCTGGCATTCGCCATCGCGGCCTCGGCAAACCTGCCCACGATCCTGTTCTCCCTGTACTGGAAGCGCTTTAACACCACCGGTGCCGTGGCCTCCATGTACACCGGACTGCTGTCCTGCCTGTTGCTGATCTTCCTGTCCCCGGCCGTTTCCGGTTCGGAGACCGCGATGTTCTCCAACGCAGACTGGGCGATCTTCCCGCTGTCCAGCCCGGGCATCGTGTCCATCCCGCTGGGCTTCCTGGCTGGTGTGATCGGCACCTACCTGGGCAAGCCGGACAATCTCGACGCGTTGCAGGCCGAGATGGAGGTCCGCTCGTTGACTGGTGTCGGAGTGGAAGCTCCCGTCGACCACTAGGTCGTATTCAGGCAATTCGGTGACTAAAGCCGTCGATACGCGTTATGCGTACCGGCGGCATTAGCATTACTGCTCGTGTTTACAACTTCGCGCCCCGCTGTGACCGCTGGCTTAAGCCTCGTGGTCATCTGCGCCCTGTGTGCAGCGGCCTTGACGTGGTTTCTCGGGCGTTCCGACGCCCCGCGCTCCCTCGGGTCACCCGCCACAACGACGGTGACGGTGGCGGCCCGCCCGGGAGTAATCCCCCAGCCGGAGCGGCCGGATCCCAGCGTGGTGGAGTTTAAGAAGAACGCCACGGGCTCCCAAGCCACGCTGTTGCGTCTCGACGATGGTTCCCACGTTGGTACCGCCACCGAGCGCTTCGCTCGCCCCGCGCTGAGTCTGGCCAAGCTCTACGTTGCCTACTATGTCTTCGAGCACGGCACGGAGGACGAGCAATACGACGCGGTCATGATGATCAGTTCCTCGGACGATGAGGAAGCCACGCGGCTGTATGAAAAGTATCCCGAGTCCATCGACCGCGTGGCCGATGAATTCAACCTGTATTCCACGCGCGGCTCTGAGGAGTGGGGGACCTCGGTGACTTCGACCTACGATGTCACGCGCTTCATCGCAGCCCTGATCAAGGCGGACAAGACCCACCCGATCCTCGTGGCGATGGCGCTTTCCGGGCCTGTGGCGGCCGATGGCTATGGCCAGGACTTTGGCACGGCAAAGCTGCCCGGAGCGCAGGGAACCAAGTGGGGATGGTCCAACGACCTCTCCCTGCACTCCTCGGTGACCTTCGGGGAAAACTACGTGGCCGCCGCCGCGGTGACCGGCTCGGCCGACGACCTCACCGCGTTTGCCGAGGTCCAGCTCGGCAAGCTAGCCGAGCAGGCGAGTAGCTAGTTCAGCGTGGAGGAGATCTGCTGGGCGATCTTGACACCCTGGCTGATCTGCTCCCCGCTAATCGACGACCCGTTGACCGTGATGTCAGGGAACTGACCCGGGTTGGGGGAGACCGCTACTGGGGTGGACTGCTTTGGCTGGGTAGTGGAGGCGGCCGGCGTGCTGGTTGCTGGCGTGCTCGGGGCGGTGGTGTGGGCAGCCTTGCCCGGCGTCCACTGGCCCCAGTCCTCGCGGTAGACGTTGTTGATGTCTACGCCGATGCCAGCAACCTTGTCCTTGTCGATGCGGATCTGGTGCAGGTGGGCATGCGGGTGGATCTTGCCGTTAGAGCCCCAGTTGTGCTGCCAGAAGTAGGCGCCGATGCCGTCGCTGATAGCCCAGTTGATCACGTTGTAGTTGCCGTAGATGCCGAGCTTGAGGCCGGCCTTTTCCAGAGCAATGCCGAAGGCCTGCAGGTACGGCTTGATGAGGGAGTCGTACTGCTCGCGGCTCGGGTTGTCGTCGATGGCCACGTAGACAGGCACGCCGGTCGGGCCGCCGGCTGCAACGTGGAAGGTGATGGCCTGCGGCGCGTGGACAGCTGCGCCCGCTGCTCCCTGCTTCCAGTCCGCAGTCTCGTTCTTGCCGAACTGATAGACCGACGCCACGGCCAGGCCGTTGGCGGCAAAGTCTGCGGTTTCGGTGGCGGTGACCGGCTTGCCGATCATCCACTCCGCGCCCGGACGGCGCGCCGACACGTAGCGCACCGCGCCGATGTGGCCGGCGTTCTTGACGGCTTGGGCCGACGGTACACCAGCTGCGTAGTCGATGACGGTGCCGAGAACTCGCTGGTCGGCCATGGCTACGCGGGGAAGGGCGGTGGCAGCTGTTCCGGCTAGGGCAGAGGCAGCGGCGATCTTAAGCAAGCCGCGTCGAGAAAAGGACGGGGAGGGCATGTGTGCCTACCTTCGCTGGTGATGGAGTGGCGGGATGAGCCCTATGAGGGCAGTAACATCTGGAACTTTAGCAACATTGGTGACATTGCGAAACGTGTGTAACAGGATCGAATTTCCGGGTGCTAGGGAGCTGCGGCGGATTTGAGGTGCTAGGTGCAGAGCTCTAAAGGAATAGGACCAAAGGGCGCCATTTTTGGCGCTAGAGCTCTAAAGGGCCACTCCTTTGGTCCAATTCCTTTAGAGCTCTGGCGGAGAAAGTGAAACCGCTGTGGACTTTGCATAGTTGCAGGTCCACAGCGGCCGAAGTATTGCCGGGCACTGATATGCGACCGGCTGAAATTTTGTGCCCCAGATTGGATTCGAACCAACGACACCCGCTTTAGGAGAGCGGTGCTCTATCCCCTGAGCTACTGGGGCGGATCAACTCCGAACTTTCCGCTTAAGGGCGCTCGGTGTCTGTAGAGTCAACCCTAAACCATGGCCTGGCCTGGGTGGAATCAGGGGCAACTTTGCGGTTCGGGATGCGTTGAAGGTTGTTCAACATGCAAGGGAAGGGGGGTGACTCCTTGATGCCTAGGCTCCTCGCTGCGGCGTATTTTCTCATCGCCACCTGCGGGGCAATGACGCACATTGCGATCACGCTGCACTTCGCGGGACTCGGGCGCGGAGAAGCCCTCGTCGCAGCGGTGCTCGTATCTGGGGTGTGCGCGCAGGTATTCGTGGCGCCGGTCCTGGCACCATTGTTCGACATATTCCACGTGCGCCACGTGATCGCAGGCAGCCTCACTCTCGAGGCCGCAACGCTTGTTATCCTCGCGCTATTCCCGCAACCAGCAGTGCTCATCGCCGGAAACCTCGTTGCCGCCGTCTTAAGCGGGCTCTCGATTCCAGCGCTCTTCACCCTCGCCGAGGACGGCAGGGCCGAAGAAGACCAAGCCAAGGTATTTTCGATGCTGGACACGGCACGCCTCGTCGGAAGCTTCGTTGGCCCAGCGATTGGCGGTGTGCTCCTCGACGCAGCCTCCATACGCCTCGCCCTGCTCATCGAATCCTCAGCACTCATCATTGCGCTGCTCACGATCGCCGCAGCCGCCAGGGGCCACCAGCAAACAACCTCACGAATTACCCAGCGCCCCGCCCAAAGCTTCCTGGCTAAGATCATCGAGGCCCCACGCCTGCTCTTGGGTACCTCGGTCGTGCGCGAGGCGATGACCAGCATCTGGGCGGCGATCATCTTCACCTCGATGTACAACGTCGCCCTGGTCTTCTACGCCACGCAGACCCTCAACGTCAGTGGCCTCGGCTTTGCACTCATAGCTCAAGCATTCATCGTCGGGCGAATCGCCGGCGCCGCCGCTTCCTCCCGCCTCACCAACGACAACGCACTCCCAGCGCTCCTGGTCAGCGGCGTCGTGATGGGCCTAGGGATCGGCATCCCCGGAATCCTGCCTTCGCTGTGGGTCTGCATCCCGTTGTTCTTCATCGCCGGCGCGTCCAACGGGGTGCAGGTCGCGGCCCTGCGCCTAGTGGTGGTCAACTCCGTGCCTGCGGACATCAAGCCCAAGGCGCTGTCGACGATGGGCAGCGTCAACAACTCCGCCATGCTCGTCGGCTACGTCGTGGGCGCTCCCGTCGTCGCCGCCCTCGGCCCAGCCACCACTCTCGCAGTAGCCGGCGCGGGCACCGTGGCGATGACTATCATTCCCCGGTTGCTCAGGGGCGTCGCTAAGCGTTAGAGAGTTCCTCGAGCTTGCGGCGCACGGCACTGGCCTCGGGGTTGGTGGCATGCGTGCCGTCGGAGTAGCGCACGGTGGGCACGATGCGGTCGCCGTTGTTGACGGACTTGACCCACTCGGAGGCCTCGGCGTCAGCCTCGACGTCGACGAGGTCGTAGGGGGTCTCAGTGCGGTCGAGGCGCTCGCGCAGCTTCTTGCAGAAGGGGCACCAGTCGGCGTAGTAGATGGTTACGTGGCTCATGAAGCGTCCTTTCGTCGGTAACTTACAAACCTATAACGCAGCGGCCGCCCGGATTCTTCCCCCAGCAGCCGCCCGCGCTCGGACTCCTGCCATTCTCGCTTCTCGACGATTGCAAAGCCCTCAAGCGACGGCGCAAAAACGGGCTGGTCGTAGACCCCGGCGAGCGTGCAGTCGATCTCGGTGACCTCGACACGATCCACCAGATCGATGGTGGAGGCGTACAGTTGCCCGCCGCCGATGTTCCAGCCATCCAAGCCGTCGATGGAGCTGACCACGAGGGCGCCGCGGGACCACTCACCGGGCGCGCGCGAGGACACCACGATGTTCTCGCGGCCGGGCAGCGGGCGGAAGCGCTCGGGCAGGGACTCCCAGGTGCCGCGGCCCATGATCACCGTGGAACCCTGGGTGCACTCCTTAAAGTGCGCCAGGTCCTCCGGCAGGTGCCAGGGCATGCCTTGGCCGTCGCCAATGATGCCGTCGCGTGATGCCGCCCAGATCGCGCTCAAACTCATACGGAGACCTGCGCCTTGATGGTGGGGTGCGGGTCGTAACCCGTGACCGAGATGTCCTCGAAGGTGTAGTCGAAGATCGAGTCAGCCTTGCGCAGCTCAAGCTGAGGGTAGGGGCGCGGCTCGCGGCTAAGCTGCTCGCGCACCTGATCCACGTGGTCGTTGTAGATGTGGCAGTCGCCGCCGGTCCAGATCAGCTCGCCCACCTCGAGCCCAGCCTGCTGCGCCAACATGTGCGTCAGCAGCGCGTAAGAGGCGATGTTGAATGGCACGCCGAGGAACATGTCGGCCGAGCGCTGGTACACCTGCAGGCTCAGGCGACCGTCGACCACATAGAGCTGGAAGAGCAGATGGCAGGGCAGAAGCGCCATCTTGTCCAGCTCGGAGACGTTCCAGGCGGAAACGAGATTGCGCCGCGAGTCCGGGTTGGACTTCAGCATCTCCACGGCCTGGGCGATCTGGTCGATGTGGCTGCCATCCGGGGTGGGCCAGGAGCGCCACTGCACGCCGTAGACCGGGCCCAGCTCGCCGTTCTCATCAGCCCACTCGTTCCAGATGCGCACGCCGTTGTCCTGCAGCCAGCCCACGTTGGAGTCGCCGGAGAGGAACCACAACAGCTCGCCGACCACCGCGTGGAAGTACACCTTCTTGGTGGTCAGCAGGGGGAAGGATTCAGACAGGTCGTAGCGGACCTGCCGGCCGAACACACTGCGCGTGCCGGTGCCAGTCCGGTCGCCCTTGGCGGACCCGTTGTTCAGGACGTCGAGAAGCAAGTCCTCATAGGGAGTGGGGATCATGCCCCACACTTTAGCGCCCCGAATTTAGAGGAACGAGCCGTGCTCCTCGAGGTACTCGGCGGCGATGCCGAGGATCTCGTCGGCCAGCTCGGGGCGACAGATGAGCAGATCGGGGATGTAGGTGTCGCGGTTGTTGTAGGTCAAAGGCTCCCCGTTGAGGCGCGAGACGTGCAGGCCAGAGGCCAGGGCAACGCCCACAGGTGCGGCCTGATCCCACTCGTACTGGCCGCCGGCATGGACGTAGGCGTCGTGGTCACCGAGCAGCACGTGCATAGCCTTCGCGCCTGCGGAGCCAAAGCCCTCGGCCTCAAAACCGAGCTTGTCGGCCACCTCACGGGCAATTGCCGGCGGGCGGTTGCGAGACACCACGATCTTGCGGGCAAGCGGTCCCTCCACGTACTTCGCCTCCGAGGAGGAGAAGACCACACCCAAGTCGGGTAGACCGACAGCTGCGTGGGTGGGCACGCCGTTTTCTACCAGCGCAATGTGCACGGCCCAGTCCTGACGGCCGGTGGCAAATTCCTTGGTGCCGTCGAGGGGGTCGATGATCCAGACGCGCTCCTTGTCCAGGCGCTCAGGATTATCGGCAGCCTCCTCGGAGAGGAAACCATCGTCGGGGCGGTGCTGGGCGAGCACGCGGGCGATCCAGTTTTGGGCGAGGTCATCACCGGCCTCGCCGAGGTCACGCCCACGCAGCAGGCCCACGCCGCGAATGCCTTTGAGGATCTCACCGGTGCCTTGGGCCAGCAGGTCGGTCAGACGGGAATCGGAGTACTGGGCGCTCATAACTTGAAAGTCTAGTCACGCAGTTACAGTTGGTCATCATGACCAAGGATGTCCTGAGCCGATTCCGCCCCCAGGTGGCCACCTGGTTCCGGGACGTCTTTGAACAGCCCACCCCCGTGCAGCGTGGGGCGTGGGATTCAATCTCGCGGGGAGAGAACGCCCTGGTGGTTGCGCCCACCGGTTCGGGCAAGACCCTGGCCGCGTTTCTCTGGGCGCTGAACTCGTTGGTAGAGCGCGAAGGTCAGCAGCCCCTCGACCTCGATGTGGGGCCTCAAAAGACCTCCGGCCACGGCGGAGTCAAGGTCTTGTATATTTCGCCGCTGAAGGCCCTGGGCGTGGACGTAGAAAACAACCTGCGTGCGCCGCTGACAGGTATCACGCGCACCGCACAGCGCCTGGGCCTCGACGTCCCGGACATTTCTGTGGGGGTGCGCTCCGGGGACACCTCGTCGGCAGAGCGCTCGCGTCAGGTGCGCCGCCCGCCGGACATCCTGATCACGACACCGGAGTCGGCCTACCTCATGCTGACGTCCAAGGCAGCCGGGATCCTCAAAGACGTGGACACCGTCATCATCGATGAGATCCACGCCTTGGCCGGCACCAAGCGTGGTGTGCACCTCTCGCTCACGCTCGAGCGGCTGGCCCATCTGGCCGGGGACTTCCAGCGCATCGGACTATCAGCAACGGTGCGTCCCCTCGACGGCGTCGCGGCCTTTCTGGGTGGGGATCGTCCGGTAGACATCATCGACCCTCCCGGGGCCAAGAAGTGGGACTTGGTGGTGGAGGTCCCGGTCGAGGACATGGCGGACCTCCCGGTGCCCGAGGAAGGCTCGACCATCGGTAATGCCGTGGTCGACGATCCTTTGGGCCTCGGTTCAGGCTCGGGGGAGGAGACGCTTGTCGACGCTACCCCTGCCCTCCACGAATCCGCCCTGCCTCAGCAGCGCTCGATCTGGCCGTTTATAGAGCAGTCGCTCTATGAGCGTATTGGGCAGCATCGCTCCACGTTGGTCTTTGTAAATTCCCGGCGCACTGCCGAGCGTCTGACCAGCAGGCTCAATGAGTTGTGGGCGGAAGAACACGACCCGGAGTCGCTGAGTCCACAGCTGCGTCGCGATCCTGCCCAGCTGATGAAGCCCACGGACGTGGCCGGCAAGGCCCCGGCCATAATCGCGCGGGCCCACCATGGGTCGGTGTCCAAAGAGGAGCGCGCGGAGACCGAGCGGGCGCTCAAGGAGGGCACGCTGAAAGCCGTGGTATCCACCAGCTCCCTTGAGCTGGGCATCGACATGGGAGCGATTGACCTGGTCGTGCAGGTCGAATCTCCTCCCTCGGTGGCTTCTGGCCTGCAGCGCGTGGGCCGCGCCGGGCACTCGGTGGGAGCCGTCTCAGTGGGGCGCTTCTACCCAAAGCACCGTTCTGACTTGGTGCAGACGGCCGTGACCGTCGAGCGCATGCGCGCCGGACTCATCGAGGAGTTGACCACCCCGCAAAACCCCTTGGACGTGCTCACCCAGCAGACGGTGGCCGCCGTGGCCGTGGAGGACTGGGATGTGGACGAGTGGTATCACACTGTCCGCCGCGCCTTCGCCTACCGCGACCTCTCCCGCGATGTGTTCGACGCAGTCATCGACCTGGCCAGCGGAACATACCCCTCCACCGACTTTGCGGACCTAAAACCGCGTGTGGTCTACGATCGCGCAACTGGTGTGCTCAGCGCGCGCCCGGGAGCGCAGCGGGTGGCCGTGATCAATGCCGGAACCATTCCCGACCGCGGCATGTTCGGGGTTTTCCTCGCCGGTGGTGAGGGCACACCGCGCCGGGTCGGAGAGCTCGATGAAGAGATGGTCTACGAGTCTCGCGTGGGGGATACCTTCACGTTGGGAGCAACCAGCTGGCGCATCGAGGACATCACGCGCGACCAGGTGTTGGTCAGCCCTGCGCCAGGGCATACCGGACGCCTGCCGTTTTGGGGAGGAGACTCCCTCGGTCGACCCTATGAGTTGGGAGTAGCGCTGGGTGAGTTCCGTCGAGCCGTGCGCGCAGGCGAGGTGGACATGCCCGACCTGGATACCGATGCCCGAGCCAACGTGGTGGCCTACCTCAAGGAGCAGGAAGAGGCCACCGGGCTGGTGCCCGATGAGAAGACGCTGGTGTTGGAGCGCTTTCGCGATGAGCTCGGTGACTGGCGAGTAGTCCTGCACACACCTTTCGGCAGGGGAGTCAACGCGGCTTGGGCGCTGGCGGTGGGAGCACGCATAGCCGAAGAGACCGGCATGGATGCCCAAGCCGTCGCAGGCGACGATGGCATTGTTCTGCGACTGCCCGAGGCAGATACGGAACCGGATGCGTCCCTGTTCGTCTTCGACGCCGATGACATCGAGGAGACGGTGACCAACCAGGTGGGTAATTCCGCCTTGTTTGCCTCCCGTTTCCGCGAGTGCGCGGCGCGCGCGTTGCTTTTGCCCAGACGCCATCCTGGAAAGCGCGCTCCTTTGTGGCAGCAGCGTCAGCGCGCCGAGCAGCTGCTCGACGTAGCCCGCAAGTACCCCAGCTTCCCCATCATCCTGGAGACGGTGCGCGAGTGCCTGCGCGATGTCTACGACCTGCCTGCGCTGCGCGAGGTCATGGAGGGCTTAAAGCTGCGCAGGATACGGGTCGCCGAGGTCACCACCGAGCAACCCAGTCCGTTTTCTACCTCGCTGTTGTTCAACTACACCGGGGCCTTCATGTACGAGGGCGATACTCCGCTGGCAGAAAAGCGCGCCGCCGCGCTCGCTCTCGATCCCGCATTGCTGGCCAAGCTCCTCGGCACCGTCGAGCTGCGCGAGCTGCTCGACCCCGACATCATCGCCGAGGTACACAACAAGCTGCAGTGGGTGTCTCGGGCGCAAACCTCCGAGGACATCGCGGACCTGGTACGCGTGATTGGACCCGTCCCTGTCGACGAGCTCACCCTGCACTGCACCATGGAGGATCCGCTCACGGTCGCAGAAGCGAATCTGGCGGGACGGGTCATGCAGGTGCGCATTGGGGGGAGGCCGCATTTGGCGCAGGTCGCCGATGCAGCCGTGCTGCGCGATGGCCTCGGTGTGCCGGTGCCGCCGGGGATACCGGCACAGCAGGCCACGATCGTGGACGCGCTGGAGCAGCTAGTGGCGCGTTGGGTGAGGACCCGCGGGCCCTTCGTCCTGCGAGAACTCGCACAGGCCTTCGGGCTGGGGATGGGGGCTGCGCATTCCGCGCTGCGCCCGTTGGTTGATTCCCACAAAGTCATCGAAGGCCGGTACCGTCAAGGCGTCGACGAGCAGGAATATTGTGCTGCCGAAGTCCTCAAGAACATCCGCACGCGTTCGCTGGCGGCTGCCCGTGCGCAGACACAACCGGTCAGCCAGAGCGCATTCGCGCGCTTCCTGGTTGACTGGCACAACGTTGCCAGCGTCGGCCAACGCCCACCTCTGCGAGGGGCCGACGGGGTGTTCGCCGTCATCGAGCAGCTCGCCGGAGTGCGTTTGCCCGCCTCCGCGTGGGAGTCGCTGGTTTTGCCGTCGCGGGTGGGCGACTATTCCCCGCTCATGCTTGACGAGCTCACCGCCAGCGGCGAGGTCCTTATCGTCGGTGCGGGAACAGCAGGCGCCAAGGACCCATGGATCATGCTGCTGCCCGCAGACTACGCTGCAGATCTCCTGCCGGACCTGGAGGAAGAAGGCCTGAGCCTGATCCAGCACGAGTTGCTGGAGGTCCTCCGTCGCGGGGGCGGATTCCACTTCCCGGAGTTGTCCGCGCACGCCAGCGGCAGTACCGATGAGGTGCGCGAGGCCCTGTGGGGATTGGTGGAGGCCGGGTTGGTCTCTCCAGACGGGTTTGCCCCGGTACGCGCGCGACTGTCTGGGGGCAAGACCGCTCACCGTGCAAAGCGACGTCCCGCACGCAGCCGGATGCGCATGGGGCGCGCCGGCATCCCTCGCCAGCAGGTCCCGCCGGACATGGTGGGCCGCTGGGCGCTGACCCCGGCTGCTTCGCAAGACGCGACCGCCCGCTCACTCATCCGTGGAGAAACCTGGCTGGAACGCTACGGAGCGCTTACCCGTGGCAGCGTGGTGGCTGAGGCCGTGACCGGCGGCTTCGCCCTGGCCTACAAGGTGCTCAGCGAGTTCGAGGCCTCCGGAAAAGCCCTGCGTGGCTACCTGGTGGAGGGCCTGGGGGCGGCGCAGTTTTCCACCCCGGCCATTATCGACCGGCTGCGTGGGTACGCCGATACTCATGATGTGAGCGGGTGGCCGTCAGGCACCACGGATCCCGAGGTGGTCGTCCTGGCGGCCGCGGATCCGGCCAACCCCTACGGTGCTGCCCTGGGGTGGCCGCAGCAGGGGCCATCGCGGGCAGCGGGCGCCTTGGTCGTGCTCATCGACGGCCTCCTGGCAGCCCATCTCACCCGAGGCGGGCGCACAATGACCACGTTTGCCGATTCCTTCCCCGGCGGCATCGACCCGGATGAGGTCATCGCCCGCGTCGTGGCTGCCTTAGCCGAGGTGGTCTCGTCCGGGACGCTGTCTGCCCTGACCATTGAGAAAATCGACGGGACAGCGGCCCTCGAATCCGGGCTGTTGGAGGTAATGCGCCGGGCTGGGGCGTCGATAAGCCCGCGCGGAATCCGTATCACCGGGCGCGCCCAAACGCCGCGTACCGTGCGCCGGGGACGCAGCCTGAGCGAAGCCATCGAGGACCTGGAGTAGGAGAGGAGGAGCGCACATGCCCGAAGGCGATTCCGTCTTTCAACTCTCTCGCCGCCTGCAGTTCATGGCCGGGAGGGAGGTGCTGTCGACTTCTCTGCGAGTTCCGCGCTTTGCGACGATCTCCTTCACCGGCTCGACGTGCGAGCGAATCTGGCCACTGGGCAAGCACCTGTTCATGCAGTTTGACGAGCGGATTCTGCATACCCACCTCAAAATGGAGGGAACGTGGGCGATGCATCTGAAGGGGGATCGTTGGCGTAAACCCGGGTACACCGCGCGCGTCGTGCTCACCCTGGAAGGTGCTCCGCATCCGCGCCCCATCGAGGTGGTGGGTCACGATCTGGGGCTGGTGCGGGTCTTTCCTGTCGCCGAATATCACGAGCGCATGGGGTATTTGGGCCCCGATATCCTGGCCGAGCACTTCGACATCGAGGAGGCGCAGGCACGCATTGAGCAGGATCCTGAGCGCACCATTGGGCAGGCGCTGCTCGACCAAAAGCTGGTTGCTGGGCTGGGCAATGAATACCGGGCGGAGATCTGCTTTCTCATGGGAGTGCATCCCGCCACACCTGTAAAAAGTGTAGACGTGCGCGCTGTCCTGGAGCTGTCGCGCCGCCTGATCTGGGCAAATAGAAACTCCCCGATACGCGTGACCACGGGAGTCAAACGCGCCGGGGAGAACTCCTATGTATTCGGGCGGAACAATAAGCCGTGTCGAAGATGCGGAACCCGCATCGTTAACGGATTTCTCGGCGGAGATGGTGACTTGGAGCGGGTCATCTGGTGGTGCCCGCAGTGCCAGCCGATGAAGAATTAATCCACGCGGTTAGAGGATGCCTGCTTGCGCTTCTTGCTGCGGCGGATCAGGAGGGCGATCACCACGACCACAATGACGAGGATGATGGCGTAGATGACGTTGGAGTACTTGCCCACGTACTTTTCCACCAAGGTGTAGCTCTCACCGAGCCAGATTCCTAGGCCGATGAGCAGGGCGTTCCATCCTGCAGAGCCAAGGCCCGTCCAGAGCGTGAACTTCCAGATGGGCATGCGATGAATACCTGCCGGAATGGAAATCAGCGAACGCACGCCCGGGATGAAGCGACCGAAGAACACCGAGGCGGGACCGTAGCGATCAAACCAGCTCAGCGACTTGTCCACGTCTTCGGGCTCGACCAACCACATCCAATCCGCGATGCGGCGAAGGCGGTCTGCGCCGACCATGGCGCCGATGGCGTAGAGCACCCAGGCGCCGATCACAGAGCCGAGCGTGGCCCAGATGAAGGTAGGCAGGAAGCCGAGGGTGCCCTGCGAGACAGTGAAGCCCGCGAGCGGGAGGACCACCTCAGAGGGAATGGGCGGGAAGATGTTTTCCAGGAAGATGGCGATGCCCACGCCGGGAGCACCGAGGATCTGCATGAGATGGACGACCCAGTCAACGATTGCTTGCACTAGTTGCTACATACCTTTCAATCACACGTCTATGCGATCACTTGAATTTCAAATGACCTCGGATCGGCCGAACACGGGCGTCGACCAAAAGTTGCAACGGAGCCTCCCACTCTATCGTGTGGGAGGCTCCTATGCCGAGGTGGCTGGGGTTCGCGTGCGCTACGCAATTTAGTTACTAGCGCACCGAGCGGTAGTACGTGATCAGAGCATCGGTGGAGCTGTCACCGGTATTCGGATCCTGCTCACCGGAAACGGCTGGGGCCAGGTCGTTGGCCTGCTGCTTGCCCAGCTCGACTCCCCACTGGTCAAAGGAGTTGATGTCAAAGATCACGCCCTGGACAAACACGATGTGCTCGTAAAGCGCGATGAGCGAACCCAGGGCGAAGGGAGTCAGCTCCTCGGCCAGGATGGTGGTCGACGGACGGTTGCCCGGCATGACCTTGTGCGGTGCGAGCTCGGCAGGCACGCCCTCGGCCTCGATCTCTTCCTGCGTTTTACCAAAGGCAAGCACCTTGGTCTGCGCGAAGAAGTTGCCCATGAGCAGGTCATGCATGGAACCGGTGCCGTCGGCGGTGGGCACATCCTGCTTGGGACGGGCGAATCCGATGAAGTCAGCCGGGATCAGCCGTGTTCCCTGGTGCATGAGCTGGAAGAAGGCGTGCTGGCCGTTGGTACCCGGCTCACCCCAGTAGATAGCTCCGGTATCCAGGCTGACCGGGGAGCCGTCGAAACGCACGGACTTGCCGTTGGACTCCATGGTCAGCTGCTGGAGGTAGGCCGGGAAGCGGCCGAGGTCCTGGGAGTAGGGCAGAACAGCCTGGGTCTGTGCCCCGTGGAAGTTGGAGTACCAGATGCCCAGCAGGGCCATCAGGACCGGAACATTGTGCTGCGCGTCCGTGGTGCGGAAGTGGGTATCCATGGCGTGGAAACCCTCCAGGAAACGCATGAAGTCCAGCGGGCCGATGACGGCCATCAGGGACAGGCCGATGGCAGAGTCCAGCGAATAGCGGCCGCCCACCCAGTTCCAGAACCCGAACATGTTCTGGGTGTCGATGCCAAACTCGGCCACCTTCTCGGCGTTGGTGGACACCGCGACGAAGTGCTTGGCCACGGCCTGCTCGTCGCCGTCGAAGGCCTCGACGATCCAACGCTTGGCGGCATGCGCATTGGCCAGGGTCTCCTGCGTGGTGAAGGTCTTGGAGGAGACGACGAACAGCGTGGAATGCGGATCGGCGTCGTCCAGCACCGCAGAGATGTCGGCCGGATCGACGTTGGACACGAACTCGGCGGTGATGCCAGCCGTGGCATAGGAGCGCAGGGCCTGCGTAGCCATCGCGGGACCCAGATCCGACCCGCCGATGCCAATGTTGACGATCTTCTTGATCGTGTGGCCACTGTGTCCGAGCCAACGTCCGGAGCGCAGGTCGGCCGCGAAGTCGCGCATGCGGCCCAGTACCTCGTGCACGTCGGCGGCCACGTCCTGGCCATCGACGGTCAGGTCGTCCTCGGCGGGAATGCGCAGTGCGGTGTGCAAAACGGCGCGGTCCTCGGTGGAGTTGATGTGCTCACCCCGGAACATGGCCTCGCGACGCTCGGGGACACCTGCTGCCTCGACGAGTGCGAGAAGTCCCTGCCACACCTCATCGTCGACAAGGTGCTTGGACAGATCGACATGCAGGCCGGCTGCGTCGAAAGTGAGGGTGGAGGCGCGCTGCGAGTCCGCGGCAAACAGCTCACGCAGGGTGAGGTCCTTCTTGCGTCCAAATAGCTCCGAGAGCTGCGCCCACTGGGGCGTAGCGGTGATGTCCATGGGATTTAGCTCCTCTGATCGACGCGGGCATTCTTAAGCCAAATTTACCCAAAGGCGGGTACAACGGAGACATGACTAATGATCTCCAGGAACTTCTCGCCTCCGTACCTACTGGCCTGTTTATTAACGGTGAGTTTGTCGACGCCGAATCCGGCTCCACCTTCGAGGTGATCAACCCCTCGACCGGCACTGCACTAGCCCAGGTTGCTGCCGCGTCTGCGTCTGATGCCCAGCGCGGTTTTGACGCGGTCTGCCAGGCGCAAGCGGAATGGGCAGCCACGCCCGCCCGCGAGCGATCGGAGATTTTGCACCGGACCTATGAGTACCTGCTGGAACACGAGGACGAGCTCACCTTGCTGCAATCTGCGGAGCTGGGGCGTGCGCTGGCTGATTCGCGCGCCGAGGTGGCCTACGGCGCAGAATTTTTCCGCTGGTTCGCCGAGGAAGCGGTGCGGATTCGAGGCGATTACCGCCATGCGCCTGGTGGCGATGCGCGCTTGGTAACGGTCCGTCAACCCGTCGGGCCATGCCTGGCCATCACCCCGTGGAACTTTCCGCTGGCGATGGGAGCTCGCAAGATCGCGCCGGCCTTGGCAGCGGGATGCACCATTGCCATCAAGCCCGCCTCTAAGACGCCGTTGACGATGCTGTTCTTGGCCCAGGCTCTGCGCGAGGCCGGTCTGCCCAAGGGACTGTTGTCGGTTCTGCCCACGGCTGATTCCGCGAACGTATCAGCCCTGTTAGAGGATCCACGGTTGCGCAAGTTCACCTTCACCGGCTCCACGCAGGTGGGGCAGGAGCTGGCAGCACAGGCGTCGAAACGCTCCATCAATACCTCCTTAGAGCTCGGCGGAAACGCGCCCTATGTTGTGTTCGAGGATGCGGATATCGACGCCGCAGCTAAGGCAGTCGCAGTGGCAAAGATGCGGGGCGCAGGTCAGGTCTGCATTGCCGCCAATCGATTCCTGGTTCAGGAGTCGATCAAGGATGAGTTCGTTGAGCGCGTGGTCAAGGTAATTCAGGAATTCACCCTGGGGCCCGGCACCGCGGAGTCCTCGGACTACGGTCCGCTGTCGGGCAAGGACCAGGTGGACAAGGTCACGGAGCTTGTCGACGATGCCCTCGACCACGGTGCCCAGCGACTCCTCGGAGATAGCCTGCCGGAGGGACTGGACAACGGAGGTTATTACTACCCGGCCACTGTGCTTACCAATGTGGGTGAGGGGGCGCGCATCCACAGCGAGGAGATCTTTGGCCCCGTCGTGGTCGTGGACACGTTCTCAGATGAGGGCGAGGCACTGGCCAAGGCGAACGACACGCAGTTTGGCCTGGCCGCCTACGTGTTCACGCAGGACATGGACCGTGCTCTGCGGGTGGCCGAAGGCATCGAGGCCGGCATGGTCGCGGTAAACAAGGGCGGACTGTCCAACGCAGCGGCCCCCTTTGGCGGCGTCAAGGAATCCGGCTTGGGGCGCGAGGGCGGCTTCGAGGGGATCGATGAATACTTGGAGACCAAGTTCATCGCGCTGCCTCTTTAGGAACCTCTAACCCAAACGGCCGCGGCCGAGGCGCAGCAGGACAGCGGCGAGGTTGGGGCCTTCGTCGCCCAGCTCGTCGCGGAACTGGTTGATGATGGCCACCTCACGGTTGTGAACCAGGCGCGTACCGCCAGATCCCAGGCGCGTTTTGCCCACCGCTCGTGAGATCTCTGTACGGCGTTTGACGGCATCGAGGATCTCTCGGTCAAGACGGTTGATCTCCTGCCGATAGCGCTGGATCTCGGCATCGGAGAGGGGGTCGTCCGTTCCGGAGGGCATGCGGATATCGATGGGATCGCTCATGCGCTTTAGATTAGCGCGCCGGCGGCAGCGTGAGGTGCGCTAGGCGGATGACCACGGGGCTAGCAAGGATTGCCAGGGTGGCCATGCTCGCTAATGCCACCAGCCCAAGCGACTCATGTGTGCCGGTTAAGCGCGCGGCAGCAATGGCGCCGACCGGCCAGGCGGTGAAGATCGCGGGTACGAGGCGACCGCGGTTGAGATAGGACAGACCCATCGAAGTCGCCGTGAGCAGTGTTATCGCGGCGGCGGCGCACCATTCTGAGTGGGCAAGAGCCAAAGACTGGTAGCTCCATAGCTGGAAAAGCGTGATGGGAACTTCCACGAGCGTCCACCCCAAGTACGCGCCGAAGGTGCAATGACAGCTGAGCAGGGTGTGCCAGGCGCGGGACTCGGTGCGCACTATCCGCATGATGCTGAGCAGGGTGAGAAGTGTGGCCACGCTACTAAACAGCGACACCCACAGCGCCTCGAGTTGGAAGGCCCAAACCCAAACGGCGTGTAAAGCGAACGCGGTAATGGCCCGAGGGCGGATCTCCTCCTGCACGGAGCTGCGGCGAGCCGCCGGAGTCAATTGCCACACTGCATAGACCAGCAACATCAAATGGAGGAAGCCCCAGGTGTCGAAGGCGGTAAGTGCTGGGGCGAAGTAGGAGGCATCAGCGCTCAGGATTCCCTGGGCAGCTTTGACCATCGACGTTCCACTGAGAAAGCCATAGCCGATGAAAACTGCTGCGGTGGTGACTAGCGTGCTGACGAAGGTGGCAAGTGGAACCGGCCACGCCGTCAGGGGGCGTGTCATTTGCACTCTTGCTGCAGACATGGACACGTATTCAACTTTTACCACGACCGGAAAAGAACATGTGTGCGATCTTCTCTGCGAGGTGATCCATCGATGTCCGTAGCGGCAGGTAGGTTAGACAGTTGCTATGGATACCAGTGCGCAGTCGCTCCTTGCCGGGCTCAATGAACACCAAGCTGAAGCAGTCCTCCACCAGGGCTCGCCCCTGCTCATTGTCGCAGGCGCGGGTTCCGGAAAGACCGCTGTGCTGACCCGACGAATTGCTTATCTCATCGGGCAGCGCGGTTGCGCACCGTGGCAGATTTTGGCCATCACCTTTACCAACAAAGCCGCCGCCGAGATGAAAGAGCGCGTCGGTTCGCTAGTGGGGCCGGTCGCGGAATCGATGTGGGTGTCCACGTTCCACTCTGTGTGCGTGCGCATCCTGCGTCAGCAGGCGCAGCTCGTCCCGGGGCTGAATACCAACTTCTCCATCTACGACGGCGACGATTCCCGCCGGTTACTTACGCTCATTGCCAAGGACATGGGCATCGACCTCAAGAAGTTCGCCCCGCGCGCCCTGGCCAACGGTATCTCGCAACATAAGAACGAGCTGGTCAGCCCTGAACAAGCGGCCACGGCAGCCGAGCAGACCAAGAACCCATATGAGACCACCGTCGCCGAGGTTTACCGGGAATATCAGCGACGACTGCGGGCAGCCAATGCGGTCGACTTTGATGACCTCATCGGCGAGGTCGTGCGGATCTTTAGTGAATACCCGCAGGTAGTGGATTATTACCGCCGGCGATTCCGGCATGTGCTTATCGACGAGTACCAAGACACCAACCACGCGCAGTACCAGCTCGTGCGCACGCTGGTCGGCGATGGGCCCGATGCCCCGGAATTGTGTGCCGTGGGCGACTCCGACCAGTCGATTTATGCCTTCCGTGGGGCGACGATCCGGAACATCCAAGAGTTTGAGCGTGACTATCCCCAGGCACGCACCATCCTCCTGGAGCAGAACTACCGCTCCACCCAAACCATTCTGGACGCTGCGAACTCGGTTATTGCCCGCAACGAGAACCGGCGGGAGAAGAACCTCTGGACCGATCATGGGGTAGGGGAGAAGATCGTCGGCTACGTGGCCGATAACGAGCACGACGAGGCCCGCTTCATTGCCGGGGAGATCGACTCGCTCGTGGAAGGCGGTCGATCCTTTGATGACATCGCCGTCATGTATCGCACCAACAACGCCTCGCGCGCACTGGAGGACATCTTCATGCGCTCGGGAATTCCCTACAAAGTGGTGGGCGGAACCAGGTTCTACGAGCGTCGCGAAATCCGAGACATCATTGCCTACCTACGCATCTTGGACAATCCTGATGACACCGTGAGCCTGCGACGCATCATCAACGTGCCACGCCGGGCCATTGGCGACAAGGCGCAGGCCGCACTGGCGTTGCATGCCGACACGATGGGCATTTCCTTTGGCAAGGCGCTTACCGCAGGCGCGGCTGGAGAGATTAGCTTGCTGGGTACTCGAGCCCGCAAGGCGGTCGCCGGCTTCAATGAGATGATCGACGGGATCCGCGAGCGCCTTCCGCACATGCGCAATGACGTCACCGGGATGCCGGATCTGGGTGAGTTGATAACCGACGTGCTTGATTCCACCGGTTACCGGGCAGAGCTCGAGGCCTCCAATGACCCGCAGGACGGTGCCCGTCTAGACAACCTCAATGAGCTTGTCTCGGTGGCCCGGGAGTTTTCTTCAGAGGCAGCCCGTCAGATGGCCTACGACACCATGGATGGCCAACCGGCCCAGCGCACAGAAGGGGAGCCGGAACCAGGATCGCTGCAAGCCTTCTTGGAGCGCGTTTCCCTCGTTGCTGATGCAGACCAGATCCCGGATCATGATCAGGGAGTGGTCACCCTCATGACGCTTCATACCGCCAAGGGCCTCGAGTTTCCTGTCGTATTTGTCACCGGATGGGAGGACGGGCAGTTCCCGCACCTGCGGGCGTTGGGTGATCCCAAGGAGCTTTCGGAAGAGCGGCGCCTGGCTTACGTGGGCATTACGCGTGCCCGGGAGCAGTTGTACTTGTCACGCGCCATGCTGCGCTCGTCGTGGGGAGCGCCTACCACCAATCCGGCGAGCCGATTTTTGGGAGAAATCCCAGAGGAGCTCATCGACTGGCGACGCGTCGAGCCTCACGGGCAGTCTGCGTGGTCATCGCCGGCACCGAGTTCTCGCACTGGTCGCTGGGGAGAACCTCGTCCGGTGGGGACGTCCGGTACTAAGCCGCGGCGCACGTCCATGCCCACTGCCGCTACCGGGCCAGCGCTGAAGGTGGACGTGGGAGATAAGGTCAATCACCAGAAGTACGGGCTGGGCACCGTTACCGCCACCTCGATGGTGGGCGATAAGCTCACGGCCACCATCGACTTTGGCCGCGATGGGACAGTGCGTCTGATGCTGTTGCCCGGTACTCCGCTGGAAAAGCTCTAGCGTTACGGGAAAACCCTAGAGGCGGGCCAGGTTCATCGCGATGCCCTGGTCAGCGAACCAGGCCACCGGGTCGACGGCCGTGTTGCCGTCCGGGCGGATCTCAAAGTGAAGGTGCGGGCCAGTCGAATGGCCCTCGTTGCCCATGGCGGCGATAGTTTCGCCTGCCTCGACGCGCTGGCCCGGGGACACGTACGACTCAGAGATATGGCCGTACACCGTCTTCTCCCCGTTGTCGTGCTTGAGCACGACCCACTGCCCAAATCCCGATGCTGGCCCAGAGTTCACCACGGTGCCGTCCATCGCAGCCTTGATCGGAGTTCCCACGTCGTTGGCGATGTCGATGCCCTCGTGAACAGTTCCCCAGCGCGGACCGAATCCGGACGTAAATTCGCCCTTAGTGGGAAAGACCACGGTGCGGCCGTCTGAGGTCTGGCCGCGCTCTGGGTGCAGAGCGTTGGCGAGGTTGAGGGCAGAGGCCTCGTGCTCTGCTTCAGCTGCGGCTGCGTTCTCGGCTGCGCTTGCCGACGGCGCGGTGGCCGTCGTGCTCGCGGTGCTGGGCTGCGTGGTGGCGATCTCCACGGCGCTGGAAAGCGCTGAAGCGGTATTGGCGAGGGAACGCACGTCGGTTCCGGAACTGCCCTGAGAGGCCTGTGAGGACGCCTCTGCGGCCTGAATGGCGGCTGCCACCGCGTTGAGGTCGATAGTGACGTCCTGGGCGGCTGCAGTAGGGATGGCTACAGTGCTCACGCCGAAAGCTGCCGCAGCAGTGCTGAGGCTGCCAACGATGCGACGTTGGGTCCGGACTTGGCTCATGGGCGTGTCGTTCCTTATCGGTTTATTTGCGATGGTGTAACGCTGCCGCGAGGCACGCTGCTATCAAGCTAGTCCTTAGGGGTAAACCTATCAATCCGCAATCGGCGCATTGAGCTGCGAAAATGTTCGAACATGCCAGGTCAGGGTTCGAAACTGGAGTGAAAATAGTTTTTTCCTGAGAGTTTTGTTCCCCTAGGGGGGAAACCTGATTACTGCGAGTGAAGTGTCGAGTGTTACTAGTGTGGCGGTGCGGAGGGGGAGGGTGTGGGCCTGGCGTCTTTGTGGAAACAACAAAAAACCGCGTCCCCCAACAGGAAATGGGGACGCGGTGTCTTGGGTGCGTAATTCTTAAGAGATGGTCACTCCGTTGCTGGCGAACCATGCGATCGGATCGACCGGGGCGCCACCGCCCGGGTGAATCTCGAAGTGCAGATGGGAGCCGGTGGAGAAGCCACGGCTGCCCATGCCGGCGATCTTCTGGCCGGCGGTCACGTGCTGGCCAACGGTGACGTCGATGGTCTCCATGTGGCCGTACACGGTGATGGAGCCATCGTCGTGCTTAATGCGGACCCAGTTACCGTAACCAGAGGCTGGACCTGCATCGATAACGGTGCCGTCCATGGCTGCCAGGATCGGGGTGCCCATGGCGTTGGCGATGTCGATGCCGTTGTGCATGGATCCCCAGCGCATACCGAATCCGGAGGTGAAAGCGCCCTCGGCCGGGTTAACCACGGAGGAGCCGCGCATTGCCTTGTCGGCGGCTGCGCGCTCGCTGGAGGCTTGAACAGCCTTGTCAAGCTGCTCGGCAAGACCGCTGACCGGCTTAAACTCCGGGATGGCCAGGACCTGCGGGGCGGCCTGGGTGGGGGCGTCAGCGATTGGCTCAGACTGGCTGGACAGCTCCACATCCGGGGACGGGGTGGCCTCGGCCTGCTCGGGCTGGCTGTTTGCGGTAGCGGCAGCTGCACCGCCGACGCCAGCGCCAGAAATTGCCCCGGTGGCGAGTGCGACGAAGGCGATACGGCCCTTCGTCGTCTGCGCGGCGCTGACCTTGCGGTGCTTGCCGGCATTCGACCCAATGGTCTTATGTCGCATGAAGTGTTGTCCTACCTGCCCGCAGTCACGGTGGGTTCGTAACTCTTCCGTGACCATCCTGTTATCTACGAATGGTCACAATAGCGTTTCGATTCAGCGGGGGCAACTGAGATTGTGGGGATAACTTATTGGCTTTCTCACAGGCGTCGTTACACCCATTGCGCAGGGCCCTTCGTCGCGTCACACCCGTAACGCACGTCCCTCATGGCACAGTAGTGAGCGATGAATAAGAGAGCCAAGCCCGATCAGCGTCCCCGTCGTCGAACAGAACGCACGCCGCGGACTCGTTTGAAGACCAATACGCCGGTGCGTCCGCAGGTTCCCACCCCCCGCCCGGCTACCCCCGGGGCCAGATTGCGGCGCTTTGCCCCGACGTTCAGCATCGCACCTGCCCTCGTCCTGGTACTTGTCTCCATCATTTCACTCGCGGCAGTCGTCCTGATGTCCGCGCCGCCGGTCTATTTCATTCGAATCCTCCTGGTCGGGTGGCTGGTCAGCCACGGGGCGCCAATGACGTACGAGGGAGTCACGCTCGGTGTGCTCCCGCTCGTTCCCATCATCTTGGTTATTGCGATGTATGCCCGGCGGGTTCGGTCGATAGTGCGCGGCAAAGTCACAGTCATCGACTTGGCATACGTTGCAGCAATTGCTATAGCCATTCCGCTAGTGCTCACCATGATCGCCGGCCTCGTCTTGGGGCAGGTCGGTGGGCACTTCCAGGCGCCCCCGTTTGGCTCTCTCGTTGGGCGCAGCCTCATTATCAGCCTGGTTGCATTTGTGATCGGCGTGGGTTCGCAACTCTGGGACGCGGTAGCGCGTAAGTATGACGTCCCGGTCGATCTGCTCGACGGGTTCCGCGACGGACGACGTTTCCTTCTGCTACTCAGCGGGCTTTCGCTTTTGCTGCTTGGAGTGCTTGCGATCCTGCGTTACCCCGATATCTCCGCGATGCTGGGGTCGTACCCACTCTTGGATAAATCGGGCGTGACGGGACTGGTTGCACTGACCCTGCTCTACCTTCCGAATGCAATTATCGCGATGATCGCTGTACTGCTCGGTGGAGACTTCACAGTGGGGGCACAGGGGTCGGCGGGGCTTTTCGACGTCGTTCTCGTCCCCCTGCCCCCATTGCCTCTGTTCGCTCTTATCCCGCCGGTCGCATCGCGGTATGCGCCAGTTCTTCTTGCTGTGCCCGCGATTGTTGCCCTGGTGGTAGCGCTTAAGGCCCGTCCGAATCCGCTGCGCGCGCTCGGGGCAGGCCTGGGCGCTGCAACTATGACCATTCTTTCTGCCTACCTCGGTGCCGGCGTGCTCGGTTGGTATGGATACGTCGGCCCGACAGGCTGGATTGCAGCTGGCTTGGCGTTGCTGTGGCTAGGAGGGCTGTCACTAGCAGTGGCTGGAGCATGGGCTCTGGCACGACGCTTTGCCCCAGTTAGTGGCCAAGATCAGTCGCTGAGCTCTGAGGACGTGGAGAGCGTAGAGGAGCCTGAAGGCGAGATCGTAGAGGGGGATGAGGCGCCAGAGGCGGAGTCGGCGGATTCGGCCGAGTCGGTGGAGTCGGTGGAGTCAGCGGTGGAAACCGATGCGGAAACAGCGCAGAACACCGAGGACGCAGAAGGCGCAGAAGACGCAGAAGACATCGAGGACGATAAGGACAGCGAAGAAACCGTTGATCCTGAGGAGAACGACGCTCCTCAGGGCGGATCCACTCGCACCGACTAGGATCGACCGTCGTGACTACTGCATCAATCGTCGTACTCGTCTCTGGCTCGGGAACGCTATTGCAAGCCATTCTCGACGCGCAGGGGGAAAGCTACCGGGTGACTCACGTCATCGCAGATAAGGAATGCCCAGCGCTCGAGCGCGCTCGACGCGCCGGGGTCGGCACGAGCGTGGTCGCCCTTGAAGGGGATCGGGGCCAGTGGGATGAGCAGCTGGCCCGCAGCGTCGAAAAGCAAACCCCAGACGTTGTGGTCTCCGCTGGGTTCATGCGGATCCTGGGACCGGCCTTTCTCAAAGCCTTTGAGGGGCGGACAATTAATACGCACCCGGCGCTTCTGCCCTCCTTCCCCGGAGCCCATGGGGTACGCGATGCGCTGAACTATGGAGTCAAGGTCACCGGTTCGACCGTGCACTACGTGGACGCGGGGGTAGATTCTGGGGCGATTATCGCTCAAGAACCAGTGCGTATAGACCGCAATGATGATGAAGGCTCGCTTCATGAGAAGATCAAGCGGGTCGAGCGCAGGCTCATCGTCGAGGTCCTGCGCAGCGCCGACATCGACACCACAACGGGAAAGGTGAATTTTTCAGTATGAGCGAGGATCGCAAGCCGCTGAAGCGGGCGCTGATCAGCGTCTATGACAAGACTGGGCTGGAGGACTTGGCCCGCGCCCTGGGAAAGGCTGGAGTAGAGATCGTCTCCACTGGCTCCACTGCGGCACGCATCAAGGATGCAGGTGTGGAGGTTACCGAGGTCTCTGAGCTCACCGGATTTCCGGAGTGCCTCGATGGACGAGTCAAGACTCTCCATCCGCGCGTACACGCCGGGATTCTTGCCGATACTCGTTTGGAATCACACAACGCCCAGCTAGAGGAGCTGGGCGTTGCTGCGTTCCAGCTGGTTGTGGTCAATCTGTACCCGTTCTCGGAGACGGTCGCCAGCGGCGCCAGCTTCGACGAGTGCGTTGAACAGATCGACATTGGCGGGCCTTCGATGGTGCGCGCGGCTGCCAAGAACCACCCGTCGGTCGCCGTGGTCACCAACCCAAAGGACTACGCCAGCGTTGCGGACGCGCTTAACGACGGTGGATTCACCCGCGAGCAGCGCACCCGTCTTGCACTGGCAGCCTTCCGCCACACCGCGGCATACGATGCCGCCGTGGCCACCTGGCTGGGAGAGCAGCTGGACGAGGAATCCACCACCCCGGAATGGATCGCCCAGACCTACCAGCGCTCGGCCACGTTGCGCTACGGAGAGAACCCGCACCAGTCCGCAGCTCTGTACACCACTCCGGGCGCTTCGGGCCTGGCCGGTGCGACGCAGCACCATGGCAAGGAGATGAGTTACAACAACTACCAGGACGCCGACGCGGCCTGGCGCGCAGCGCACGACCACTCACGTCCTTGCGTGGCGGTGATCAAGCATGCGAACCCGTGTGGCATCGGTGTTTCCGACGATTCGATCGCCGAGGCGCACGCCAAAGCCCATGCCTGCGACCCGATGAGCGCCTACGGCGGAGTGATCGCCGCCAACCGCGAGGTCACCGCGGAAATGGCGCAAACCGTGTCGGGCATTTTTACGGAGGTCATCATTGCACCGTCGTTTAGCGACGAGGCCCTGGAGATCCTGAAGCAAAAGAAGAACCTGCGCATCCTGACCGCTGAGGCACCAGAGCGGGGCGGCCGAGAGATCCGGCAGATCTCGGGAGGACTCCTGGTGCAGGAGGCCGATGCGCTGCAGGCTGCTGGCGATGATGCTTCCTCCTGGAAACTCGTCGCAGGTGAAGCCGCTGACGAGCAGGTGCTCGCCGATCTCGAGTTTGCATGGCGGGCTGTGCGTTGTGTGAAGTCCAACGCCATCCTTATCGCTCAGGACGGGGCAACCGTCGGCGTGGGCATGGGCCAGGTCAACCGCGTGGACTCGGCCAAGCTAGCCGTCGAACGAGCTAACACCCTGGCAGATAATGCTGACCGCGTCACCGGTGCGGTGGCTGCATCCGACGCCTTCTTCCCGTTTGCGGACGGCTTCGAGGTGCTGGCGGAGGCAGGCGTCAAGGCTGTGGTTCAGCCGGGCGGCTCCATCCGTGACGAGGAAGTTATTGCCGCGGCCGAAAAGCACGGCGTGACCATGTATCTAACTGGTGAGCGTCACTTCGCCCACTAACGCCTGATGGCGAGAGGAACGCTAGTCCTGCTTCAGCAGGGCTAGCGTTTTTGCTTCCCGCTCTTCGGGCAGCTCCACGTGCAGCATGTCGAGCACGGCGTCGGCCAGCATGACTGCGGTGTCGGGTAGGCGTTCATCGGAAACCGACTCAGGTGCGGTCCCGTTATTGGCGCGCATCTCCACGACCGCCAGGGACATGTGGAAGGGGAGCTCAATCCGACGGTCGTCTTCCCCGACCAGGCTGATGGTCAGTTCGCGGAAGATGCGTTCGAGCTCGGCGCGGGCCGCGTGGTAGTCGGAAAACTCCTCCGACGTGGCGATGGGCAGCTGATAAAGGCGGCCCACGTTCCAGCGCTGAGTCAGCAATAGCCGGGCCTCCGCGGCAACGAGTGCCCAAAGACGGAGTGCAGCAGTCTCGCTGTACTCGGCAAGACGCTCCGCCAAGGTCAACGACGGCTTGACAGTGGAGTTCAGCAGCGTGAGAAAGATTTCCGTCTTCGACGGAAAGTGGTAGTACAAAGACGCCTGGCGGATGCCGACGGCCTCGGCGATCTGGTGCGTTGATGTAGTGGCAAACCCCTGAGTAGTAAACAGCTCAGAAGCCGCATCCAGGATCTCTTCCCGCGCAGTTGATCCGCGGCGGCGAGGACTGTTCTTGCGGGGACGGCCCACTGCTCCAGCCATTAAGACCACGATCCTTTCTCTGTCACGGCGATGTCATGGCGCGCAGCCACCGCCCGAATACAGGTAGATACTGTACGGGCGGCGTCCCCATAAGCCGAACGGTCAATGGCTGGCAGGTCCCCAAGGGTTACCTCCCGGTCGCTGACCCTGCCGGCCCAGCGACGCAGACACAACGTCAGGCCGGTGGTCCAGGCCTGCAAGAGGGCCGCAGACTCGTCCTCGGTGAGAAGCCCGTTTGACGTGCCGGCTGCAAGGCGATCCGGTGTGGCGGTCAACTGACCAGCCTGCCCCGCGGCTGCCCAGCGAGCGAGGTCGGCCACCGGACGCATAATGGCCCCTTCGAGAGCCACCGGTGCGGAACGGTCCGGTAGTCCGTCCTGGGTGGACACGCTCGGCGGACGGTGGTCAACGGCTAACTGGAGAAGTTCAGGCTCTGCAGCTGTTGGGTGCGCCAGGCGGGCGTCGATACGCAACGCGGGGCGGGACTCGACGGCATGCGCCTGAAGTCCGACGTGCGCAAATACCTCGGTGAGGGCATCGGAGCCGGAACCGGAGGTGACAATCCATTCCAGTGGCATCGACGGCATGGCCTCTCCCCGTGCTACCGAGCCGGTGGGAGCGATTGTTGAACCTGCCAAGAGGTCTGCAGCAGCGGGGCTACGCAGGCAGTCGAACACCAGCTGCGAGAACCAGGCGGTGAGTTCTGGGGCAGGGGAGCGGTGGTCGAGTGCGGCGCGCAGGAGATCCTGGGCCTCAGCAAGAACACCTTTCAGCTCGGCTGGATGGGCACACACCGGGGCGTGTTCAGCCAGTTCGCGGAGGGAATCGTGAAGGGGCATGGGTTTGACTTCTACATCCTTTTCTCGTCCGGCGTAGACCGGCTGCGCCTGCGGGGCTATTCGCACACAAGTATTAAAACCTGAGGGTACCGTATGAACGCCAAAGGGCCCGTCACCGGGGATTATCCGGTAACGGGCCAGCTTCTGCCGAGTCACATAACCAGCGGCACAAGCGCGCTGCTGTTATGAAAAGAAACGTTGCGTGCTCTTAGCGGGCGGTGAACGGCAGGAGAGCCATCTCGCGTGCGTTCTTCACGGCGGTGGCGACCTCGCGCTGCTGCTGCGGGGTCAGGCCGGTGACGCGACGGGAACGGATCTTGTGGCGATCGGAGATGAACAGACGCAGGGTCTTGATGTCCTTGTAGTCCACCTTCTCGATGCCCTCACCCTTGAGTGGGTTCTTCTTCGGGCGGCGGGACTGCTCGATCCGCGCCTTCTTGTGATTGGTGCGCTTCATGTTATCGCTACCCCTTACCAGCTGGACTTACGAACGCCGGGAAGCTCACCGCGGTGAGCCATCTCGCGCATACGGACACGGGACAGACCGAACTTGCGGAGGTAACCGCGCGGACGGCCGTCGTGGGAATCGCGGTTGCGGACGCGCACCGGGGAGGCGTCACGCGGCTGGCGATTCAGCTCAAACTGAGCGTCCAGACGGTCCTCGTCAGAGGTGTTCGGGTTCTTGATGATGGCCTTGAGCTCAGCGCGACGCTCCGCAAAACGGGCGACAATTTCCTTGCGCTGCTCGTTCTTAGCGATCTTGGACTTCTTAGCCATATTTATCGCTCCTCGCGGAATTCAACGTGCTTGCGGGCGACCGGATCGTACTTGCGCAGCGAGATACGGTCCGGGTTGTTGCGCTTGTTCTTGCGGGTGACGTAGGTGAAACCAGTGCCAGCCGTAGACTTCAGCTTGATGATCGGGCGAATGTCATTACGTGCCATGATTTACACCTTCTCTCCGCGAGCGCGGATCTTGGAAACGACGGACTCGATACCGTCGCGGTCGATGACCTTAAGACCCTTGGTGGAAACGTTCAGGGTGATGGTACGGCCCTCGGAGGGCAGGTAGAACCGCTTGCGCTGCACGTTGGGGTTCCAACGGCGCGAGTGGCGGCGGTGCGAGTGCGAGACGGTTTTGCCGAACTGCGGCTTGCGTCCCGTGACCTGGCAAATAGCCGACATGGGTGCTTCTTTCTCCTTGCCGCCCACATCTGCCTGCAGGAGCGCCGCGCCGAACCGAGAGTGAGGGATGGTTCGGGGCACTGCCAACGACTGGCTGACGGGGCGTAAACGATTACTTTCGACAACAGCAAGGGAGAACCTTACCGCGAATGGCGGGCAAAACCTAATCACGGGCTGGAAACGGTTGCGCCGTATATAAGGAGTGGCTGCGTTGGGCGATCCCCGGAAGGGATTTAGGTGTACCGCCACTTGGCGTGTAGGCTACTCAAGGTTCATCTTTGGCGCGCGCTCGCGCACAAGATGCTGTATGTACTACTGACCCCAACTCGGGCACGATCTTACGGATCAATCGCCGTAAAGAACCGACCCGAAGTCTCAATCCTGAAGGGTTATTTATGAAGAAGGATATCCACCCCGACTACCACCCGGTGGTCTTCCAGGACGCTGGTACCGGTTCCCAGTTCCTGACCAAGTCCACTGTCACCTCTGACCGCACGGTCACCTGGGAGGATGGCAACGAGTACCCGCTGATCGTCGTTGACGTCACCAGCGAGTCTCACCCGTTCTGGACCGGTGCACAGCGCGTTATGGATACCGCTGGCCGTGTGGAGAAGTTCCAGCGTCGCTTCGGCGGCATGGCTCGCCGCAAGAAGAAGACCGCAGTCAAGTAAGAGGGAGGGTAGAAAAACATGGCAACTCCGAAGTTCAAGATGTCCCGCGCGAACACCCGCATGCGTCGTTCGCAGTGGAAGGCAGACAACGTCGCCCTCCAGGAGGTCACCATCGACGGCCGCACCGTGCGTATCCCGCGCCGTCTGGTCAAGGCCGCTAAGGCTGGCCTGGTTGAGGTTGAGCAGTTCTAAGGAACTAGCCCCCGCCTAGGCGGATCACCTCTTCTGCCGCGCTGTTTCTTGAGGTTCCAACTTTGGTTGGAGCTTGCAGGAATACAGTGCGGCTTTTTCGCGTTTGTGCAAGGCGAAGCGGGGGAAATAGTTCACAGCAAACATTCAGACTGTGCGTTTCCTTAACGCAGTAGTGCATCAGTCCGATCACAGCACGAAGGAGAAGAGTTAGGACTTATGAACGATTCCGCAGGTTCCTCGAGTTCTCGGTTCACCGGCGATCAGAACTCCGCCTCATCCTCATTCCACTCTCCGGAAGACCACCCCACGTCCAGCTACGAACGCGTGGATTCGCCTTATCAGACCGCCCCGCCGAACCCGCAGGCTGGTACTGAACCTTTGGAGAGGAGCTACGAGGCCTCCCCGGTGTACGGGGCTTCCGCACAGCCGCAGCCAAAGAAGAGCGTTGGCCTGGGGACCGCGCTAGCGCTTATGTTGGCTGGATCTGTGGTAACCGGTGGAGTCGTCGGGGTCGCTGCGAATCAACTGGGTGAAGGAGATTCCACCCCTGAGACGAGTTCAGCCTCAGAAGCCCTCCGTCAGCGCCCGGCCGACGTCGCCCCGGCGCCAGACGGCAGCGTGGAGCAGGTAGCCACCGCTGTCTTGCCGGCAGTGGTCTCCATCCAAGTTGCTACCGCTACGGCAGCGGGCGAGGGTTCGGGCTCGATCATCACCCCCGACGGTTTCGTCCTGACGAACCACCACGTCATCGCCGGCGCAGAGGGCGGTCGCATTCAGGTCACCCTGAACGATGGCAGCACCCATGATGCGGAATACGTGGCGTCGGACCCGGCCACGGACATCGGGATCATCAAGATTGAGGGGGTCAAGGATCTGCCGACGATCTCATTCGGTGATTCCAGCCAGTTGCGCGTTGGTCAGGAAGTCGTCGCGGTCGGCGCGCCGTTGGGCCTGTCCGGCACGGTGACCTCCGGTATCGTCTCCGCGACGCAGCGGCCGGTCCGCGCCTCTCAGGAGGGAGGGGAATCGTCGCTAATCGACGCCATTCAAACCGACGCCGCTATCAACCCAGGCAACTCCGGCGGCCCCTTGGTGGATATGAACGGCAACCTCATCGGCATGAACAGCGTGATCGCTAGCCTGTCATCGGGTGCCGGCGGGCAGGCAGGATCCATCGGTCTGGGCTTTGCTATTCCCTCGAACTTCGCGCAGCGCGTGGCTCGCCAGCTCATTGAAGATGGCAAGGCCTCTCAGCCCTTGCTTGGAGTCATGGTCGATGGGCGCAACCCCGTGGACGGTGCCACAGTGGCGGGGGTAGAGCCCGGGGGGCCTGCGGAGAAGGCCGGCATCAAGGAGGGAGACGTCATCGTGCGCCTCAACGATCGCCTTATTGACTCCTCTGACGCCCTGATCGCGGCCGTGCGCTCGCGCGATTTCGGGGAAACCGTCACCCTCGAGGTCCACGATGCGAATAGCAATGAGACTCGAAAGGTAGAAGCGACCCTCTCCAAGTAGTAGGTTCAAGGGCACAAAGAACCTGCCACTGGGCAGGTAGGAAGACGAGGAGATTCGCCCCCGATGAACACCGCCGAAAAGTCCCTCACCGGAGGCCACAGCCTTAAGCGTCTGGAAGACGTCGCTGAGCCGGACGCTGCTTTTCTCCTTGCTTCCGAAGAGGAGGAGAGCGTGCCTGCACAGCGCCGGGCGCTGATCGTCTTGGTCAGTGATTACCAGCGCAAGGATCACGAGGAAACCTCTCGCATTGTGGCGGAGTTGCTGGCTGAGGCGCACTTTGCCGTAGACGGTGTGGTGATCGTGCGCTCCAAGCGCTCGCATATCCGCGAGGCGATCGAGACCGGTGTGATCGGCGGAGTTGACCTCGTCCTTACCATCGGTGGCACCGGAGTCGGCCCGCGCGACAAGACTCCAGAGGCAACGCGCGACATCCTGGATCAGCGGGTCCACGGTATCTCCCAAGCCCTGCGCACCTCGGCACAGATGTGTGGCGCGATCGACGCCACGGTTTCCCGTGGCGTTGCTGGTGTCTCCGGCTCAACCGTGGTGGTCAATCTGGCTTCGTCTCGGTCAGCGATTCGCGACGGTCTAGCGACCCTGCCGCCACTCGTGCACCATCTTGTCGATGAGCTGCAGAGCCACAATGCCGAATAACCCCAAGACCACTAAAGGCGGTACGTCGCGCCGGCGAGCGGTCCGCCCATCGACGGCGCAACACTACGACCGTACTGCGGATTCGCCTGGGCACGGGGCATTTGGTGGAGTGGATTCCTATGATGGTCGCCGCGACATAGAGGAAGAGGAGGGCGATCGCCTTTTCGACGATCGCCCTCCTCATTACGGGGCAATTAAGCCCTAAATTCTTACTCGGCTACGCGCGTGGAACCCGGAGTCTCCGTGGACTCAGCCGTGCGACGAGCCTCTGCCTCGGCAGCCTTGCGCTCCTGCTGCGGGGTGGCCTGGCTGGCCAGCAGGTCGCGGATCTCAGCGAGCAGCTCGGTCTCGGTCGGATCAGCGCTTTCCTCGTCCACACCGGCGCGACGCTTCTGGGCCTCGACCAGCTTGTTCATGGGCAGCACGATGATGAAGTAAACGACGGCCGCCACCAGGAAGAAGTTGATGACCGCGGTGATTACAGCACTCAGGTCAACGAAGGTGGCCGGGTTGCCCGAACGCAGGTGGAAGCCCAGGCCAGGGGCGCTCGGCTCTCCGAATGCGGCGATGATCGGGTAGATCACGCTCTTGGTGATCGACGTGACAATTGCCGTGAACGCGCTACCAATGACCACACCGACGGCCAGCTGGATGACGTTGCCGCGCATGATGAACTCTTTAAAGCCAGTGAGAATATCCTTCACCTAAAAACCTCAAACTCTCGCATAGGGGGAATAGCTGCCGCCTCCAATTCACTGGAAGGGCTGAAGCCGAATAGTACGGGAGATTACGGTCCGGGTGAGGTTAAAAGGACGACAGACAGGGGAGAGGTCAGCGAGGCGGCTGCTACGCGGGTGGCGAGTTCGCTGGGAAACGCGATCAAAACCGTATCGGGATTCTCGTCGTCCGCGACGACTACGCGACCGCGCTCCGCAATGACGATCGGCTGCCCCTGGGGCTCATCGCCGGCAGCAGTGACCACGGAAATGGTGTCTCCATGCTCCAGGACCGCTGCGGTGGCTGGGTCGGCCAGCCGGACGGGCACGACATTGAGCTGGGCCGAGCCTGCTGCATCTGCGCCCAGCGCGGTGAGTGCCTCCTGGCCAGTGACCCTGGTGGCTGTCACCAGTTCTCCGGCTACCGCAGCTGAGAGGACTTGTCGTCCCGTCACCTCGTCGAGGGAGGTCAGCGCGTTGGAGGGGATCAGGTCTTTCGGAACGCGGCGAAGGGTGACATCCTCGCTACGCAACGTGGCCCCAGGGGCTACGTCTTTGCTAAAAACCAGCGTGTGCGGGTCCCTCTGCCGGGCATGCGCCACAGCTAGCGCCACCGCGACTGCCAGCAAAGCAAGGGCGCAAATGCGGCGGAGGGTTACCTGCCGTCGATAGCCCGGTGCACGGAGATGATTAAGGAATGAAGGAGTCTGCATACCTCCTTTAGACGACGCACTGGGGTTAGCGGTTCCCAACTCTCCTGTTGAAGTACCTCACTCCCTGCTCTGTCACGACGGCATCGACGGGGAGGTCATGCTTTTCCACGGGCACCTCTGCCACAATCTCCGCTGCATAGACCACGGCGACGATGACTGGGTGGTTGCCACGGGCGTCGACAAGCGAAGACAGCTGCGCAAGAGTGCGGTCGTAATACCCACCACCCTTACCCAGGCGTACCCCCTCCGGGCTCAGCGCGGAAGCTGGAGTAAACACGAAGTCGCAGGTGGTAAGGACCTCGGTGCCCTGGTGGGGCTGGCGAGGTTCTAATAGCCCGTAGGCGGAGGTGGTGAGGCTTTCCGGCCCGTGGTCGAAACCCCACACTAGACGGCCGTGGGGGAGGGAAACGGGCAGCAGAATTTCGACGCCACTGTCACGCAGCCCCTCGAGGAGTACCCCTGCCCCTGGTTCGGTACCCACGGGAGCATAGGCGGCCACTCGGGTCGCAGCCTCTGCACTCAACAGGGTGGTGATTTCTTCGGTGATGCGTTGCGACGCTTCATTGCGCCGGGCTGGATCCATGCTCCGGCGGCGTTGGTGGACTGCGCGACGAACATCACCCTTGTTCATGTTCACCATCGTAACGTCGGGCTGCACGCAGCAGGTAAGGTAAACCGCTATGGTTCACCCTGATCACCGATCCCCACATGGCGTGCGCACTGTGGTCGTGCCTGCCGCCGGAATGGGAACCCGTTTCCTGCCTGCCACGAAGACGGTGCCCAAGGAGCTGCTTCCCGTCGTGGATACTCCTGGAATCGAGCTCATCGCGGAGGAGGCCTCGCAGCTCGGGGCCACTCGCCTGGCCGTGATCACCGCGCCGAACAAGGATGAGGTCCTCGCGCACTTTGGTGAGTTTGACCAGCTGGTAGAGACTCTGGAACAGCGCGGAAAAGACGAGCAGGTTCGCAAGGTCAAGCGCGCCGGCGAGCTCATCGAGCCGGTCGCCGTTGTGCAGGACAAGCCCTTGGGCCTCGGCCACGCCGTGGGACTTGCCGAGCAGGTCCTCGACGAGGATGAGGACGCCTTTGCCGTCATGCTGCCGGATGACCTCGTGCTGCCCAACGGAGTAGTCGAAGAGATGGCCCGCGTGCGCGCCGAGTTCGGCGGTAGCGTGCTGTGTGCCTTCGAAGTCGCCCGGGAGGACGTGTTCAACTACGGCGTGTTCGACGTGGTTGAGATTCCCGATGACAGCGAATCCGACGCGGCGACGGTCAAGAAGGTCACGGGCATGGTGGAGAAGCCCGAGCCCGAGGACGCCCCTTCGAACTTTGTCGCGGCCGGGCGCTACCTGCTCGATCGCGCCATCTTCGACGCTCTCAAGCGCATCACGCCGGGCAAGGGGGGCGAGCTGCAGCTGACCGACGCCATCGAGCTCCTCATTCAGGAAGGTCACCCGGTGCACGTCGTGGTTCACCATGGTCAGCGCCACGACCTGGGCAACCCGGCGGGGTACATCCCGGCCAACGTGGACTTCGGTCTGCGCAACGAGCGATATGCCCCGGCGCTGTACCGCTCCATCAAGAAGATCCTGGCTGAGTACGAGCAGCGCAACGGACTCTAAAGTCCACAACCACCTGTGGTGAGTCTGGCGCGGGCGAGGCCCAGTCGGCGGGGTAACCTCAGGCGCTAGAGGAGGTGCGAGAGACGTTGAGATCCGTTGAGGAACATCTCGCCATCGTGTGCGATGCGGCGATTACCCCTGAGCCGGTGCGCGTGACAATCGCGGAGTCGCTGGGACTTATCGCCGCGGAGGACGTGCAAGCTAGTTCCCCTCAGCCGAGCTTTTCGCAGGCTGTGGTGGATGGATACGCCGTGCGCGCTGTTGACGTCGGTGGAGAGCGGGGCCTGGCCCGCAAGGCTGCTCCTGCTCCAGATGATTCTGACCAGCAGGAAGACGTGGTGGAGGTTGAGCCCGCTCGCGTCGAGCGCTCCCTGCCGGTGGTGGGGGAGGTGCCCGCGGGATCTCAGCAACCGATGCGTCTTCAGCCAAAGCAGGCAGTGCGTGTGCACGCTGGCGCGCCCCTGCCCACCCTGGCCGACGCGGTGCTTCCCCTGGAGTGGACGGACCGTGGCAGCAAGCGCGTGACCGCCAAACGCCCTGTGCGCAGCGGGGACTTTGTGCGCCGAGAGGGAGATGACATACAGCCGGGTGACATTGCTGTTGCTGCGGACTCTCTGATTTCTCCAGCGCACGTCGGGTTGCTGGCTGCCGTGGGGCGCTCCAAAGTGCTGGTCTACCCGCGTCCGCGCGTGACAGTACTGTCTTACGGACATGAGCTGGTCGGACTGGATCAGACACCCGAGCTGGGCCAGGTCTACGACGTAAACTCGCACGCTCTGACGGCCGCCGCCACGGAGGCTGGCGCCGATGCGCACTGGGTAGGCATTGCGGAGGGCGAGCCGCGGCGGTTGCGTCAGATCGTCGAGACACACATGCAGCGCAGCGAGCTTCTGGTGATCTCCGGTGCGGTTGGTGGGCAGGGCGCTACGGTCATGCGGGAGGTGCTCGAGGAAATCGGCGATGTGGATACCTCACGAGTCGCCCTCCACCCCGGTTCGGTGCAGGGTTTTGCCCTGCTTGGATCCGAGCGCATCCCGGCCCTGCTGTTGCCCTCAAATCCCATCTCGGCGCTGGTGGGCTTCGAGGTTTTCGGCCGCCCGTTGATCCGGACGTCGCTGAGCCGCCCGTCGGCAGCGCGCCGGGTGGTGCGAGCCCGGTCCATCGGCCACGTCACCTCGATTGCTGGGCGTCGCGGCTATGTGCGCGCTCGATTGATGCGCGATGCCCACACACAGGACTATCTTGTCGAGGGATTGGGCGGCGCCACTGGTGCTCCCGCGCACCTGTTGGCGGGGTTGTCTGAGGCCAACGCGATGATCCGCATTCCCGAGGATGTTACCGAGGTCCGCCCCGGTGACGTGGTCGACGTTCTCTTCATGGCGCAAAGCTAAGGCCCATGCTCAATTCCTGGGCCAAGCCCTACCGCAACCGCGAGCCCAGTAGCGCGCGCCCCCACCCGGTGCACCCCGGCTGGCCGGAGGTCACACCCTGCGTCACACTGCTTAGCGGCGAGGAATTGCGCCTGCGTCCGGTGGTCAGCAGCGACGGGGCAGCCTGGTCACGTATGCGGCGTGCCGACGAGGCGTGGCTCAAGCCCGTCGAACCTACGCAACACACCACTTGGCACGAGGCCCATAGCACCGTGGCGTGGCGCAGTCTTTTCCGCGCGTTCAAGGAACAGGCGCAGCGCGGGACGTTGGTGCCCATGGTCATCGAGATCGACGGTGAATTTGCTGGTCAGGTCACCATAGGCAACATTCAGCACGGCACCATCTCGGATGCCTGGATTGGGTACTGGGTGCACTCCGCACACATGGGCAAGGGCGCGGCCACCGCGGCGTGTGCGTTGGGGGTGGATCACGCCTTTCGACGCATCGGCCTCCACCGACTAACAGCAACCTATCTGCCCTCCAACCCCGCTTCCGGAGCGGTGCTGCTGAAGAACGGTTTCCGTGAGGAAGGGTTCTTGGTAGGCAACCTGCACATCGATGGGCAGTGGCGAGACCACCACGTGGTCGCCCTTCTCAACGATGAGTTCCCCCAATCGTGTGTTGCTCGCCTGGTGCGAGCGGGCAAGATTGCGGCGTGGCGATAAGCCTGCGCGATTTTCGCAATTATCCTGTGATCTGATTACCCCTAGTGAAAGGATCACCCGCGTGTCCAACGGTTTGATCGTTGTGCTCATCATCGTGGTGTGGCTGTTTGTGTTGGCGCCGCTGTTGTTGCGTAAGCAGCGCCCGATTAGCCAGGCAGGGGAGGCCTTCGACGACACCCGCGTGCTGCACGAAGGTGGCTCCGGTGAGGTTGCTGCACCGCGCATGCCGCGCCTGCGCGCCTCCGACGTGCGCCGCGCCCCGCGCGACTCACAGGACTATGAGGTTGTGGCGGCCGAGCCGGAGGAGTTCGAGCTTGTCGACGAGCCGGCCAGCCGCAAGGACGTCCTCGACGGCGAGGTTGTTGAGGACCAACAGCCGACCGAGCAGGTCGTTTCCGCCGGCGGATCGACTGCTGCCAGCGCACTGGTGCTCGAGGACGAGGACGAGGTCGAGGAGGCCGGTGCTGGGGAGGCCTATGAGGTCGATGCCTCCTACGAAGGCCCCTCGGATACCCTGCACCCGGCCGCGCGTGCCGATGCTGCCGCCAGCTACCAGCCCGCACCTCGGGACGAAGAGGCCGAGCTTACCGACGAACCTGCGGAGCTGAGCGAAGAAGAAATCGAGTTCGCCCGCCGCCGCAGTGAGCGCGGCGGTTGGGATCCGGACGCGGATCGCACGCGCACGCTCGACCGCTACGCGCGACGTCGTCGAGCACTGGCCATCATCGTGGGTGTTGGTTTGATAAGCGTCGTGCTCGGCATCATCTTCGGCGGCTGGGTCTGGGCAGCGGCAGCTGTAACGGGTGTGATCCTCGTTGCCTACCTGGCTGCTCTGCGTACGCAGGTGCGCCAGGAAAACGAACTGCGGGCTCGCCGTATTCGCCACCTGCGTCGCGCACGCATGGGTGTGCGCCAGGTGGACGCTCCGGAGCGTTTCCGCCGCCCAGGTGGAGTCGTGGTGCAGCTAGACGACGCCTCGCCCGACTTCGATTACCTTCCCGAGGCCCGCTACACCGTGGATGACGCCCCGGAACCGCACCAGCCGCTGCCTCGTCGACGCCCATTGCGCCGCGCCAGCTAGGGGTTTTCGCTCGCGGGTGGGGGGGAGTACTCTGATCCGCAGTGCGGGGCTATAGCTCAGTTGGTAGAGCGTCGCGTTCGCAATGCGAAGGTCTGGGGTTCGATTCCCCATAGCTCCACTATTTTAAACCCGGTTCAGTTGAGCCGGGTTTTGCGTTTGTCTGCCCAGGGCACAGTGGCTATAGGGCTTGGTTACCCTTGAGACATGACATCTCCCGACAACATCCTGCTGCACCTTGAGCACCAGCACGAGGAGTACATCCGGGAGATCTTCAGAGAGCTGGCCGCACGCGGGTTTCCTGCTCAACAGCAAACACCTCATATCACGGTGACGTTTGCTCCGCAGATGGGTGAGAAAGCCGTCGATAAGGCGAGGGAAGTCCTACCTGGGTTAATCCCGGCGGCTTTTCGACGCGTGGGAACCGTCGTCTTTGGCACCAAAAGCAAACAGACAGTGGCGTGGTTGTTGGAGACCAACGAGGAGCTAGAGCGGGCAGCGCGGCAGATTAGTGCGGCGAATCCGGATGGTCGGGGAGAGCGGTGGATTCCGCATCTGACTATGGGGTTGCGGATACCGCGTCGTCAGGTTCCCGACTACATAGCCGCACTCGATGAGATCAGCTCGCCGCACATAAAAGAACTCACTGCGCGAAGAGCCGCCTTGTGGCGTCCGCGCAGTGAGGAGTTGACGGTGCTGGCTGGTGCCTAAATCACCAGAAGAATGAGCGGGACCATGATGATCTTGACGATCACCGCGATGGTCACGACCGTGCTGTAACCCAGCATGACGCGGGGATCGACGGCACGGCTGGAGGCGAACTCCAGGATGGCCGGCTGGCTCATGATGCCGGAGGCACCGCCGCTGGCACGAGCGGTCGACTGGCCTTGGACTCGCATGAGCAGGTAGAAGGTAGCCAAGGTGGCCACGGTGACGGCAGCACCGATGATCATCGAGATGAGGCCCGTCATGCTGATCGCCGTGGCGGCGAACGCTGGGCCGGAGGCGATTCCCACGGCAGCGAGAAAGAGCATGAGGCCGAACTGACGCAAGGTGAAGTTGGCGCTGCGCGGCAGCTTCCACGTGCCGCCCCAGGGGGCATTGCGCAGGGCGCCCAGGATGAGGCCGACGATGAGCGGGCCGGCCGCGGAGCCAAGGGCGAAGGAAGCGCCAGCCGGCAGAGGGATCACGATCAGCGCGGCGGCGAAACCGAGGGTCAGACCGCCGGCGAAGTTGACCAGGTCTACCTCGGAAACGTTGCGCTTGGAGTCTCCGAAGAAGGTGACCAGGTCGTCGCGCTTGCCAATGGGGAAGGCGATCTCGACGATGTCGCCGGCCTCGAGATAGGTCTCCGGGGTGGCAAGAATCAGCTCATCCATGCGGCGGATGCGAGTGACTACCGAGCGGTGGCGGCGGAATAGCTTGATCTCTTTGAGCTGGCGGCCTGCCAGGTCGTCGTTGGAGACAGTGAGCTCGTCGATGGCGACGTTGCGGTCGCGGCCCCAGCGCCGCGGCACAGCGGTACCGGCAGCCTCGATGACGGCAGGCATGATGGATTCGGCGGCAAAGACGGTGACCACATCACCAGCGTTTAAGGGCTGCTCCGGATCGACGATGGAGGAGTGCCCGTTACGTCGCACTGTGGCCACGCGAACTTTGCCCTCGGCTGCGTCGTTGAGCTGTTGGACAGTCATGTCTCGGGCAAGCTTGACGCGACGAATCACCAATTTTGAATCGTCAGAATCCTGGGAGTCCTTCTTGGCCTTCCACTTCTGGTTCACAAAGACCGAGACCACCAGAATGGCCACCACCACACCGGTGGGGTAGGCCAGGGAATACCCCACCGCCGGCAGGTCCGATCCGGTTTGGCTCTGAGCCAGGGAGAGTGATGGGGTATTCGTCAGCGCGCCGGAGAAGATACCCACGGTGATCTCCCGCGAAGCCCCCAGCAGCAACCCGCCGATGATGGCGACCGCTGCGCCAACCACGATGGCCGCAATCGCCGAGGCAATCATGCCCAGCTGGGAGCGCAGCTGCTTAAAGAAGCTCTCTCCAGCCTCCAGGCCGACGAGGTAGACGAAAAGGCCGAGCCCCAAGTTCTGGAGCATGGTCAGGTCAGCACTCGGCTCGGGAATCAGCGCGCCGACCAAGAGCCCGACGAACAGGGTTCCCGCTGCTCCGAAGCGAATACCACCAAACGGGATAGCACCCAGGCCAGCGCCTAGGGCAATCACCAAGAACATGGTGAGGAAAATATTATCTGCAAATATGTCCAACACTGCGGGCGAATCCTCCACAAAATAAGTGCGTCCCCAGAGCACGCGATTAATCCCTGGGAACGTATTTCGCCGTCGTCAACGGACGGCACTAGGGAAGAAGTCTAGCCTAAAAGTATTACTTTAACCGGACTCGAGGGAGACACTAGCGGGGCCACAACCCCGAACAACCGCGGCGATGAGACCCCATTAGGTGCGTATCTACCATCCCGATGGCTTCCATGAGGGCGTACATGGAAGTCGGACCGACGAAGGCGAAGCCACGGGACTTAAGCTCTCGGGCCAAAGCCTTCGACTCCGCAGAACTCGAGGGAACCTCGCTCAAACTCATCGGCTCCGGAGTGGTTTCTGGGCGGAAGGACCAAATCAGCTCGGACAAGCCTTCCTGCGAACGCAGCTCCACGGTTGCGCGGGCATTGGTGATCGCCGCCTGGATTTTCTTCTCATTGCGGATGATGGAGGCGTCGAGAAGCAAGCGCTTCACATCCTGCGGCGTCATCTGTGCCACCGCATCGACATCAAATCCCAGGAAAGCGCGGCGAAACGCCTCCCGCTTGTTCAGGATCGTGGACCAGGACAGGCCGGCCTGGAAGGATTCGAGGCACAGGCGCTCGAAGAGGCCGGATTCTTCGTAGATGGGCATGCCCCATTCAGTGTCGTAGTACTCGGTGAGCAGGTCAGTGCCGTATGCCCAGGGAGTGCGGGCGAGTCCGTCGGGGCCGGTGATGAGGTCTGGTGAGTTGTGCATGGTGAGTTAGACGTGACTTTGGCCGTTCAGGTTCCGTTGCTCGTGCTCGAGGAGGAAAATTTTGGCGCTGTGTCCGCCACGGTAGTTACCCACGGAACCATCGGAACGCGTGATGCGATGGCAGGGGATCACCAGGGGGACTGGGTTGGTAGCGCACGCTGTGCCGGCTGCGCGCACGGCCCTGGGGCTGCCGGAGAGAGCGGCGAGTTGGGTATAAGTGCGCGTCTGGCCGAAAGGGATCTCGCGCATCGCCTGGCGAGCATGGCCTTGGAAGCCGGTGTTCTCCACATCAACGGCGATTTGCCCCAAGCAATCGGTGCCCTCGAAGTAGGCCGCGATCAACGCTGCGGCAGGAACTTCACCGCGCCGGGAATCGGGGTAGAGCGAAAGGACGTCCTCGCCGTCGAACCCAAGGCGGACCAGCCCACGCGAGGAGCTCACCACAGTCAGGGTGCCCAGCGGGGTGTCCAGGAGCTGATGCGTGTGAGCCATAGTGAAAAGGTAGTCTATTGCGCATGGATTCACCCGCAGTACGAGACGCAGCCTTGCTGATCGTCCGTGTGGTCGTAGGCGTCGTTTTCATCGCGCACGGCGTGGACAAAATTTTGGTCACCGGAATCGTTGAGACTACCGGCCAGTTCTCCGCGGGCGGCGTACCCCAGCCGCAGATCTCTGCGTGGCTAGCCACGATCGTCGAGCTCATCGCCGGGTCCATGCTGGTCGTCGGTGTGCTGACGAGTGCGGCCGCGGGTCTGCTCATGCTCCTGGCGCTATCTGCAGGTTACTTCGTTCACTTCGGCCACGGGTTCTTTGTGCGCGATGGCGGGATCGAATTCGTTGCTGTGCTTGCGGCTGCCCTGCTCATCGTCATCGTCTTTGGGCCCGGGCGAGCGAGCGTGGACGGGGTGCTCACCCGTGATTGAGCACGAGCGCATCCAGGCGGCTCTGTCCGCGCGTCTCGACGGCGAATCTTCCGGCATCCCTGATGACATCGTGGATGCCCACGTGGCCAACTGCCCGGAATGCCAGGATTACAAGGCTCGGGTGGTCAGCTTGTCTGACAAGCTATCTTTCATCGAGCCGCAGTCGACGGGGATGGCGCCCCCGCAAAACTTCTCCGACACGATCCTCGCGGGAGTGGAATCAGAGTGGCGGCGGCGCACCTCGCCACGGTTGGCGTGGCTTGCTGGCGGACGCATCACAGTTGCTGTCCTTGCTGTGGCCTATCTGGGCTGGGCGCTGGTATTGCTGGCTGGTGCGGACGATATTGCGCGTGCCCAGGATTGGGTCGATCCCCAGCTATTCAGGTTAAGCGTAGAAGCCGCCGGGCTGAGATTTGCGCTGGCCGTTGGACTGGCGCTGTGCGCGTGGAAGCCTAGCCTTATTCCTGGATTCGTCGTCGTGCCGGCCACGTTGACGGCTTTTTTGGTCGGCTTCACGGTTCGCGACATTGTGCTTGGAGAGATCTCCATGGCCGATCTGTTGTCCCTGGCTGCGATCCTGGTCACCGTACTTATCCTGGTGGGGACCTGGGTCGCCCATGCTGGCGTGCAGCTGCGCCAGGCATGGCGCTCGCTGAGTGCTAACCCGAGTTAGCGCCAGCTTTCTAGCCACATCAGCTCGTTGAAGTACCAGTCGGGAACGATGAGTCCGTAGAACAGCGGCAAGAAGTACAAAAACGAGGCGACGACGTAGCTGAGGTAGGCAATCACCAGCAGCGAGCCAAGGATCACCGGCTCACGCGCAATCAGACGGGTAATCCCCAGTCTGGGCCCGCGCCCCACCAGTGACCCCAGTGCCATGGCCAACAAAACGATGGTGAAGGGCACCAGGGCGGTGGCATAGAAGAAATACATTTGGCGATCGTAGGCGGCAAGCCACGGGAGGAATCCGGCGGCGAATGCGACGACGGGGATGAGCATCCGCCGATCGCGACCGATAACCAGCCTCCACAGCGCCCAGGCAACTACCGGAACGGTCAGCCACCAGATGGCTGGGGTGCCAAAGAGGTAGATCATGGAACGGCACGTGGTGTTGGCGCAGGGGATGTCAGTGGAGGAGTAGTAGAGGATGGGGCGGGTAGCCGCCAGCCAGGACCAAGGTTTGGAATCCCACGGGTGAGAATGTCCCGCGGAGCTGGTCAGGGAAGCATGAAAGTCCAGCACGGACTGGTGGTAGTAGATCCAGGATGCCAAGGCATCGGGCAACGCATGCAGCCACGAGCCCTGTTCGATCGAGCCGTCTACTGCGGCTTGGCGAAAGACCCCCGTCTCCGAGGCGAACCACGCTCGCCAGGACCAGGCATACACGGCCACTGGGACCGCTACGAGCGAGGCCAGCGCGGGGAGAGTGTCGCGGGCTAGTGCTCCTAGTACCGGGCGGGCGGCACCGTATCTGCGACGCAGTGCGAGGTCGCTAAACACACTCATCAGTCCAAAGAACGCGATGTAGTACAGGCCCGACCACTTCACCGCTAGGGCGCACCCCAATAGGACTCCGGCAGCAAACCGCCACCAGCGAAATCCTAGGCGTGGGCCCAATGCCCCCATGGATAGCCCGTGTACGCAGGCCGCATGGAGGCGGTGGCGCATCTGTTCGTGGTCAAGCGCCAAAGCTAGGGCTGCGGCCACGATGAAGAACACCTGGAAGATGTCCAACATGCCGAATTTGGATGCGACGAGGAGAACACCGTCGAAAAGCGCGATGATCCCAGCGAACAGCGCCACGAGCCAGGAATGCGAAAGGCGGCGCGCCAGCTCCATGATTGCCAGGACGGTGAGGGTGCCAAAGATCGCGGTCATAAGCCGCCAGCCCAGCGGGGAGTAGCCAAACAGCATTTCACCGAACGCGATGAGCTGCTTGCCCAGCGGAGGGTGAACAACCAGGCCGTAGCCGGGGTTGGACTCGATGCCCCCCAGGATCGGGTCGCTTGCCGAGCGCACCATGTCCCAGGCCTGCGGGACGTAGTGCTTCTCATCAAAGACTGGGGTGCCTTGGGCCGTGGGCTTGGCCAGTCCTAGGAGGCGCAGCACCAGGGCGAGGACACCGATTACGGCTGTGGAGATCACGTCCGCGCGACCGTAGCGATACCGGCGAGGAGCGGGCGGAAGGAATCGGGTGGGGTCAGCAGCACGGCGCGGGGGAGAACTGTGGCGTGGTGCGGTGCGGAGGCTGATCACAGCTGGCAAGTCTACGTATATGGGTGGGCGCGCGGTGTGTCATGCTCGTATCTATGAACGCACAGCCGAGCCTTCCCTCTTCCGGACTGATTATCGCTGCCACTCCCTTAGGCAATGTCGCTGACGCCTCGGAACGGTTGAAGGCTGCTTTGGGGGCGGCGGACGTCATCGCTGCAGAGGACACCCGACGTACCAGGTCCCTAGCGACGGCTTTGGGAGTGGAGATAAGAGGCAAGGTGATCTCCAACTTCGATCACAATGAGGCCTCCCGGGTGCAATCGCTTATCGACGCCGCCGCGCACGGAGTCGTCCTCGTCGTCTCGGACGCCGGCATGCCGTTGGTGTCCGACCCGGGCCTGGCAGTAGTAAACGCCGCCCACGACGCTGGGGTTTCGGTGACCTGCTTGCCTGGTCCTTCAGCGGTACCCACCGCCTTGGCGTTGTCGGGCTTGAACGTCGGCCACTTCATCTTTGACGGGTTCGCTCCCCGTAAGACGGGCCCACGCCGGGAATGGTTGAGCTCTTTGGTGGGGGAGAAGCGGGCGGTGTGCTTCTTTGAGTCGCCGCATCGGTTGGCGGAGACGCTTACTGTCGCCGCAGAGATTCTGGGTTCAGAACGGCGGGCGGCGGTGTGTCGAGAACTGTCCAAAACCTACGAGGAGGTCAAGCGTGGCGGCCTCGGGGACCTGGCGCAGTGGGCCGAGGAGGGCGCGCGCGGAGAAATTACCGTGGTCATCGAGGGTGCTACTCAGGCGGAGTCGCTGGACCCGGCGGATCTGGTGCCCAAGGTCCACGTGCTGGTCGATCAGGGATACCGGCTTAAGGATGCGTGCAAGGAGGTCGCCGGTACCTACTCCGTTCCCACGCGCGAGCTTTACGACGCTGCGCTGGCTGCCCGAGAAAGCTAAGCCCGGTGTGAAATTGTTATATTTCCGTGACATTCTGGGCGTTTTGCCAGGTAGCTGAACGGGGACTGAGGCAATCCACCGGAAGAGGGGATAGGGGCACGTCACCTATGCGCAGCGTCAATTGGAAAAAGGCGCAGGACTTTCCCACAATGGCCAACATGGCAGACTTTAAATCAACACAGAAAGAGGAGGCCACCGACGCTCGCGCAGAAGACGTGAACGCCGGTGGCTCTCACTCTGTCCACTCTGATGTCCAACCCGAACCGACGGTGTCTGCAACGAGCCAGCTGGCCGCGATGCTGGACAACCACGGAGCCATCGATAGCTCCTTGGAAGACAAGCCGGTCGAGTTGGCGTCCGAGCGCGCGGACGCTTCGATCGACTGGTCGGTCGTTATTCCCGCAGCACTTTTGATCATTGCAGTTGTGGCGTGGGGTCTGGGAGCGCCGACAAGCTTCAGCGACTTCTCCACCGGCGCCTTCAACTGGGTGATCAACAGCGTTGGCTGGGCCTTCATCCTGTTTGGCACGATCTTCGTCGCGTTTGTCTTGTTCATTGCTTTCAGCAAATTCGGTGACATTCGCCTCGGCGGGATTAATGAGGAGCCGGAGTTCCGCACCATTTCCTGGGTGGCCATGATGTTCGCCGCCGGCATGGGCATTGGTCTGATGTTCTACGGTGCGTCCGAGCCGCTGTCCTTCTACACCGACGGAATCCCAGGCCAAGGAACACACAACGTGGGAGCCTCGATGGCTACTGCGATGTTCCACTGGACGCTGCACCCGTGGGCTGTTTACGCGATCGTGGGCCTGGCCATCGCTTACTCCACCTTCCGTATCGGCCGCCCGCAGTTGATCTCACAGGCGTTTACTCCGCTGATCGGCAAGAAGGCCGCTAACGGCGCGGTAGGCAAGATCATCGACATCCTGTCGATCTTTGCCACTGTCTTTGGTACCGCCTGCTCCCTTGGCCTAGGCGCTTTGCAGATCCGCTCCGGTCTAGAGGCGTCTGGGTTTGTGCAGAACCCGGGCATGGGGCTGATCGCCGGCATCGTCGCCGTTCTCACCCTGGCCTTCGTGCTCTCCGCGCTCTCGGGTGTGGGCAAGGGCATCCAGTACCTGTCCAACGCCAACATGGTCCTGGCGGCTCTGCTGGCAATCTTTGTCTTTGTTTTCGGTCCGACCATCACCCAGCTCAACCTGATCCCGGGTGCCATCGGTACCTACCTGAGCCAGTTCTTTGCCATGGCAGGCCGCACTGCAGAGAGCGCCGATGGCGCCGCGGCGGAATGGATCAGCGGCTGGACCATCTTCTACTGGGCATGGTGGATCTCCTGGTCCCCCTTCGTGGGCATGTTCCTGGCGCGCATCTCGCGTGGTCGCTCCATCCGCGAGTTCTGCCTAGGTGTGATGCTTATTCCGTCTGGTCTGTCTACCGTGTGGTTCGCCATCTTCGGCGGCACCGCCATCACCCTGGAGCAGGATGGCAAGTCCATCGTCGGCAGCGGCAACCCGGAGGAGCAGCTGTTCAACCTGCTGCACACGATGCCGGGTGGTGCCATCGCCGGTGTGATCGCCGTGATTCTGCTGGGCACCTTCTTTATCACCTCGGCGGATTCTGCCTCCACCGTGATGGGCTCCATGTCGCAGCAGGGACAGTCCACCGCAGCGCCCTGGCTGTCCGCGGTCTGGGGCGTCCTGGCCGCGTTGGTCGGCCTGACCTTGCTCGTCGCAGGTGGCGACGACGCACTCAACGCTGTCCAGAACGTCACCATTGTGGCCGCAACCCCGTTCCTGCTCATCGTGATTCTGCTGATGTTTGCGATTTACCGCGACCTCAGCAACGACGTGATCTACCTGGATCACCGCGAGCAGCAGCGCTTCCAGCGTCAGCTGGCCATCGAGCGTCGCCTGCACCGTGAGCATGAGGCACGCCAGGCGCGACGCGAACAACGTCGCCACGTGCTTCCGCACAAGAAGTAGTCTCGCCTTACACGTCAACGCCACGCGCAGTGCCTGAGATGGGTCTGGGGTTTTGCCCCGTAGACCCTGCACGCGCGTGGCGTTTACGCGTCAATTATCCTGGTGGGCATGACTGCTCCAGCCCAGCCCGTTCTCGTCTGCGTGGCCTGGCCGTATGCCAACGGCCCGCGCCACATCGGTCACGTCGCCGGTTTTGGCGTCCCCTCTGACGTCTTTGCCCGCTACCAGCGCATGCGTGGGGCAGACGTCCTCATGGTGTCGGGAACCGATGAGCACGGAACGCCGCTTTTGGTGCAGGCCGACAAGGAGGGCGTTTCCGTCAAGGAGATGGCGGATCGTTACAACCGGCAGATTGTGGAGGATCTTGCCGGCCTGGGGCTGTCCTACGACCTGTTTACCCGCACCACCACGCGCAACCACTACGCCGTCGTGCAGGAGCTCTTCAAGGGTCTGTACGAAAACGGCTACATGATTAAAGAGACCACCCTGGGTGCGATCTCTCCCTCCACCGGGCGCACGCTGCCGGACCGCTACATCGAGGGTACGTGCCCCATTTGTGGGGCGACCGATGCGCGTGGAGATCAGTGCGACAGCTGCGGCAACCAGCTCGATCCGGCCGACCTCATCGATCCGCGTTCCAAGATCAACGGCGAGACGCCGAAGTTCATCGAGACCGAGCACTTCCTGCTGGATCTTGCATCCCTCGCCGGCATGCTGGGGGACTGGCTGAAGACCCGCACGGATTGGCGCCCGAACGTGCTGAAGTTCTCCCTGAATCTCCTGGAGGACCTGCGCCCGCGTGCCATGACCCGCGACATCGATTGGGGAATCCCGATCCCGGTTGAGGGCTGGCAGGACAACGGTGCCAAGAAGCTGTACGTGTGGTTCGATGCCGTGGTGGGCTACCTCTCTGCCTCCATCGAATGGGCGCACCGCATCGGCGATGACGACGCCTGGAAGGCCTGGTGGCAGAACCCCGACGCCCCGGGTTACTACTTCATGGGCAAGGACAACATCACCTTCCACTCCCAAATCTGGCCGGCTGAGCTGCTCGGATACAGTGCCGGCGAGTCCGAGCGCACCTACGGCACGCTGAATCTGCCCACCGAGGTCGTCTCGTCGGAATTTTTGACGATGTCGGGCTCGAAGTTCTCCTCCTCCAAGGGCGTGGTCATCTACGTCAAGGACTTCCTGAAGGAGTTCGGCGCAGACGCACTGCGTTACTTCATCGCAGTTGCCGGGCCGGAAACCACGGATACGGACTTCACCTGGGATGAGTTCGTTCGCCGCATCAACAACGAGTTGGCCAATGGTTGGGGAAACCTGGTCAACCGCACGGTGTCCATGGCGTACAAGAACTTCGGTGAGGTGCCCACTCCCGGCGAGCTCACCGAAGCTGACAACGCCATCCTTGACCTGGCCAGCCGCACCATGGATGAGGTCGGGGAGAATCTGGCCAAGGCCAAGTTCAAGAACGGCATCTCTGCAGCCATGCACGTGGTGGGCGAGGCCAATGCCTACATCGCCGAGATGGAGCCGTGGAAGCTGGCCAAGGACGAGTCCCAGCGCGAGCGCCTGGCCACCGTGCTGTGGACTGCGCTGCAGGTGGTCAGCGACTGCAACGTCATGCTGACTCCCTACCTGCCCAAGACCGCGCAGGCCGTCCACGAGACCCTGGGACGCGAAGGCGTGTGGGCCGCGATGCCGGAGGTCCGCGAGGTCAAGGACGATTCCCCGATCGACCCGATTGGCGTCGGGTTGCCTGACCCGGATCAGACCTACCCGATCATTACCGGCGACTACACCCAGCAGCAGGCGCGCTGGGAGCGCATCTCGGTCGAGCCGGGAACTGCGCTGTCTAAGCCCAAGCCGCTGGTGGCCAAGCTGGATCCCGAGCTGGGGCAGACCGGCCCTGAGTGGGCTCCCGTGAACAGCTAATGGCACGTCGCGCCTCCACCTCATCTGCCCTGCCAGCTGGGGTGGCTTTTGCTGCGGTTATCGTTGCCGCGCTGAATCTTCGCGCGGGCATTGCCTCAGTAGGCCCCGTGCTGGGTGATGTGCTGGCCGCCTTCGGCGCCGCCGGTGGACTTGCCGGGGTAATCACCGCAATGCCTGGCGCCTTCTTTGCCGTCATGGGGTTATCTGCGGTTCCGCTCGCCCGTCGATTGGGACTGACGCGGACCCTCACTCTGGGGATGGGGCTGGTTCTTGTTGGCCTCAGTTTTCGCCCGTGGGTAAGCAGCGCGCTGCCGTTCATCGCTCTGACCGCGCTCGTGGTTGCGGGAATCGCCCTGGCCAACGTGCTCCTGCCGGCCTGGATCAAGTTGCACGGGGGATCACACGTGGTCACCCTGATGACGATCAATGGGTCCTTGCTCGGTGCCTCCGGTGCGCTCGGACCGCTCAGTGCTGCGCTTTACGACGGCCCGCAGGCCTGGCGGCATGCCCTGTTCTTCTGGGTTTACCTTGGCCTGGCGCAGGTAATCGTGTGGCTATTCGTCGCCTGGCGCCAGGGCTTTGACTTCCCCGGGAAACAGCAAGTGAAGGAGCAGCCCCGCAGGCAAGTTGCCCTGTGGAAAGCTCCCACCGCGCTTTTTCTCACGCTGTTCTTTGGGCTGCAGTCCATGAACGCCTACTCGCAGATGGGGTACCTGCCACAGATTCTTATCGACGCCGGTGCACGCCAGTCCGTTGCCAGTACCGCGCTGGCTGTAGTGGGCGGATTGGGCATCGTGGGCGGACTGGTTATGCCCACGCTCATTGATCGCGCAGAATCGCTGACGCCACACCTGATCGGCATCGCTGCGTGCGCAGTTTTCGGCTACCTGGGCCTCATTCTGGCGCCTACGGCAGCTCCGCTGGTGTGGTCGGTGTTCCTGGGGCTAGGCGGATGGGCTTTCCCGGCCGCGCTCACGCTGATCGTTGCACGCTCGAAGTCTCCGGAGGTGACGGCGCGACTATCCGGGTTTGTGCAGCCCTTCGGCTACGTCATCGCTGCCCTAGGTCCGCTGCTCATCGGACTGGTCTATAGCCCGGAGGATCCGCAGTGGACGCCGGTGTTGCTAGCGCTCTTGTTGGCCTCGGTGATTCAGGGGCTGGTCGGGATTCGGGCTGCCCGGCGGGTGTACATCGACGACGAACTGGCACGCGCCAACTAAGTGTTCTCCGTCGATAGCTGCAGATAGACCAGATCCAGGCGGCGGCCGAACTTAAAGCCAACGCCCGGCAGCCGGCCTCGCTCAACAAATCCCAACTTTTCATGCATGCGCAAAGAGGCCTCGTTGGATCCCTCCACGGTGGCGATGAGATCCCATACTTCGGGGTCGGCCTGGGCAGCGTCGATAAGCGCACGCATCAACGCTGTACCTACGCCCTTGCCGTGGGTGGAGGGGCTGACGTAGATCGAATGCTCCAGTGTGTGCCGATACCCCGATGCCGGACGGAACTCCCCGTAGCTGGCGTATCCCAAAAACTCTTCACCCTCGTAGGCCACCAAAACAGGCCAGCCGCGGGATTGTCGCTCACGCATCCACTCTGCGCGTTCGGCTTCAGTGGGAGCAACCTCCACAAAGGTCGCTACGGTTTCTTCGACGGCCCACGTGTTGATGTCGGTGAGGTTGGGAACATCAGCCTCAGTGGCTTCGCGTATCTGCATGAAGCCTCACGGTAGTTACAGTGGTTAACCATGTCGAAGAAGAAGTCGCGCCCCACCCCGGTTCCTGCGGAGACAATCCCTGGGCTCATTGATGCCCACACCCACCTGGCTTCGTCGGGAGCTCATGATGCTGCCTCCGTGCAGGAGTTCGTTGACCGTGCTGTGGCAGCCGGCGTGGAACGCATGTGCACGGTGGGGGACGGCATTGAGGAGGCTCAGGCAGCCCTGGACGCAGCCCACGCTAATGATCGAGTCTTTGCGGCGTGCGCCATTCATCCCACGCGGGCTCACGAGCTCGATGAGACTACTCGCGCCCGTTTGGAGGAGATGGCGGCCGACCCGCGTTGCGTGGCAATCGGAGAGACCGGGGTGGATACCTACTGGATCAAGCACGACCCCGACAAGACCGCCACACTCGAGCAGCAAGAAGAAGCGTTGCGCTGGCACGCCGAGCTAGCGCACCGTCACGACAAGGCGCTCATGATTCACAACCGCGAGGCGGATGAGCACCTGCTGCGAATCCTGGACGACTGTGTCTTGCCTACGACTGTGATGCTGCACTGCTTCTCCTCTCCTCTGGACGTGGCGCGGGCCGCCCTCGATCGCGGCTGGGTCTTGAGCTTCGCCGGCAATGTGACATTCAAGCGCAATGACGAGATGCGGCAGGCGGCCGCGCTGGCGCCCATCGAGCAGGTGCTCATCGAGACGGACGCGCCCTACATGACCCCAGAGCCGTTCCGGGGTGCGCGCAACGAGCCCAGCCTGATCGGGCATACGGCGCTGTGCGTGGCCGAACAACGGGGAATGGACGTGCGGGAATTCGCCTCTCACATGAGCGCCAATTTCGATCGGGTCTTTGGTGTAAACCCCGAACTCAAGTAAAGGAGAGTTAAGGCCAGTTATCTGATGTGAATGATGGGACTGGACGTTGTTCACTAATCAGGGCAGGAGCTTGGCAAATAGGGGCTTGTTACCTTATTGTTACGCAAAGAACTGGCGATCGTGACCGGCCGTCTCCCTGACGAACAGGATCAACACCACTCATGAGCACAAAGCACACACGTATGAACCCCCGCACGTCCACCCCTGCCCGCATTGCTGCCGGCAGCGCACTGGGCGCATTGGCGCTGGGTGGAGTAGTTGCCGCGGGAACGCACAAGGACGTCACCGTCGAGTACGACGGCAAGCAGATGGCTCTGTCCACTTTCTCTTCTGACGTCGCCGGTGCCCTGGATAAGGCAGGGGTGCAGGTCAAGGACGGCGACCTGGTTTCGCCGGCGCCCAGCGAGGGCCTGCATAACGGAGACACCATCACCGTGCAGACCGCTAAGCCGGTTGCGCTCGTCGTCGATGGCGCAACGCGCGAGATCACCTCGACCGCGGCTACCGTTAACGACCTGGTAGGGCAGGTAGACGGGCTTTCCCCGGCCTCCAACGTGGAGGGTGACGCCCAGGCGCCGGTGACCGAGGGCATGACCGTGAACGTCACCACCCCCAAGATCATCGCCATCAATGATGGTGGCCAGGTCACCTACACCGAGATCCCGGCAGCTACCGTCGGCGAGGCCCTTGCCGCCCGTGGCGTCACGGTGGATTCCTTCGATGAGGTTTCCCCCTCCCTGGATACGCCGCTGACGGCCAACACCGAGATCAAGATCAAGCGTGTCGACGTGCGCAATGCCGTCGAGACAGTTCCCTTCGACGCTCCGGCTAACTACGTGGATGACCCGGAAGCCGAGGTGGGCGAGGAGCGTGTGCTCACCCCGGGAACCCCGGGTGAGCGCCGCGTGGTTAAGCGCATTACCAGCACCAATGGTCAGGAGACCGGCTCCGAGGTGCTCTCCGAGGTGGAGATTCACCCAGCCAAGCCGGCCACCATTGCTCGTGGCACCAAGAAGCCGCAGCAGGTCACGGCTGCTTCCGGCGCAGCTGCCCCCGCCGTCGGCGACGGCTCGGTGTGGGACTCCCTGGCACAGTGTGAGGCTGGCGGTAACTGGTCCATCAACACCGGCAATGGTTTCTCTGGCGGCCTGCAGTTCACCCCGTCCACCTGGGCGGCATTCGGTGGCACCCAGTACGCGCCTTCGGCCCACATGGCGTCGCGCGAGCAGCAGATCGCTGTTGCCCAGAAGGTGCAGGCATCCCAGGGCTGGGGCGCTTGGCCGGCATGTACCTCCAAGTTGGGTATCCGCTAAGACCTCTCCGATTTAAGCTTTCGCGGCATGAGTGCTTGATTGAACTGCACTGATGCCGCGTTTGTCTTTTGTCTCTATGGTGGCGGGTGTACGCATCGATCCCCGATGAAGAACAAGGAGTTTTGTCACCATGACCGAGACCTTGCAGGGAAAGCGCATCGCAGTTGTAGCCACCAACGGCTTTGAGGATTCGGAGCTGTCCAGCCCCGCAGAGGCTGTACGTGAGGCCGGCGGTGAAGTCGTCATCGTTTCCACCGAGACCGGCGCACCCATCGAGGGCAAGAACGGTACCAAGGTCGACGTCGACCTTTCCTCCGCAGACGCCAAGGATCAGCAGTTCGACGGCATCCTGCTGCCAGGCGGCACCGGCAATGCCGACCACATCCGCATGGACAAGGACGCGGTCGCGCTGGTGAAGGCTCACGTTCAGGCCGACAAGCCCCTGGGCGTGATCTGCCACGGCGCGTGGATCTTGACCGATGCTGAGGTGCTAAGCGGTCGCACCCTGACGTCGTACCCCTCCCTGCGCAAGGACCTGGAAAACGCCGGTGCTACCTGGGTTGATGAGGAGTGCCACTGCGATCAGGGGCTCGTTTCCTCCCGCACCCCGGATGATCTCCCGGCCTTCAACGCGAAGGTCGTCGAGGAGTTCGCGGAAGGGCAGCACTAGCACCTTCGCGGTGGGCCGGCGTGTAATTTGTAAGGCATGACGCGCTCGGAAGCCCACCTCCTTGGCCCAGCGGAAATTCGTGAACTCGCCGATAAGCTCGGCGTTTCTCCCACGAAGAAGCTGGGCCAAAATTTTGTGCACGATCCCAATACGGTGCGCCGCATCGTGGCAGCTGGCGACGTCACCAGCTCTGACCACGTCGTAGAGATCGGCCCTGGCCTGGGTTCGCTCACCGTGGCATTGCTCGATACCGCCCAGCGGGTCACCGCGGTAGAAATCGATCCCCGCCTTGCCGCGGAGCTACCGGAAACCGTGGCCCAACGAGCACCCTTCGGTGATCTGACCGTGGTGAATAAGGACGCCCTCCAAGTGACTGCCACAGACGTCGAATCCCCGACGGCTTTGGTGGCCAACCTCCCGTATAACGTCTCCGTTCCCGTGCTCCTGCACTTTCTGGAGATCTTCCCCTCCATCGAGCGGGTGCTTGTGATGGTGCAGGCCGAGGTTGCGGATCGCCTCGCGGCGCAGCCCGGGTCCAAGATCTATGGCGTGCCAAGCGTGAAGGCCGACTTCTACGGCGACGTCCGCCTGGCCGGAAACATCGGCCGCCGCGTTTTCTGGCCCGAGCCCAACGTGGATTCCAAGCTGGTGCGTATCGATCGTCGCGATCGATTCGATCACGCAGTACGACCCGAGGTTTTCGCGCTTATCGACGCCGCCTTTGCCCAGCGTCGCAAAACCCTGCGAGCAGCCCTGTCGGGCCATTATGGCTCAGGCCAGGCCGCTGAGGATGCACTCGTAGCAGCTGGCATCGACCCTAAGCTGCGCGGTGAGCGCCTGAGCGTTGACGACTACGTGAGGCTGGCTCGATGAAGGCGAGCGCACCAGGAAAGGTCAACCTCTTCCTCGGGTGCGGAGACGTCCGCGCTGATGGTTACCACGAGCTGGTCACTATTTTCCAGGCGGTGTCTCTGCGGGAAACCGTGGAGATCACTGCTGGGCGTCCGCAGGTAATTAACGCCGGTGGACGTTATGGGCACCTCACCCCTCTGGATACCTCCAACTTGGCATGGCGAGCAGTTGAGCTGGTGGCCCAAGAGATTGACGTGGTGCCAGAGGTGGAAGTCTCAATCACCAAAGAGGTTCCCGTGGCTGGCGGGATGGCCGGTGGATCTGCGGATGCCGCAGCCGCTCTGGTGGCCGCCAACGCATTCTTCGCCGCGGATCTGAGCCAGCAGCGCTTGCACGAGTTAGCCGCTCAGTTGGGCGCGGATGTGCCTTTCTGCTTGCACGGCAGTACTGCCTTGGGTCGCGGTAGGGGAGACGAGCTGACCTCCCTCATTCAGCGAGGCGAGTACACGTGGGCATTTGTGATGTCTCACCGTGGCTTGTCCACGCCCGAGGTGTTCCAGACGTGGGATCGGTTGCGGCTGGATGGGCGCGCGACCAGCAGCCTGGATTACTCCGCTGTTGCCCAGGCGCTGGCTGCCGGTGACCAGCAGGCACTGGCTCAGGCTATGAGCAATGACTTGCAGGCGGCAGCCTGCAGCCTGCGGCCCGAGCTACGAACGATCATGCGCATTGGTCACCAAGCGGGTGCGCTGCGAGCAATGGTTTCCGGATCTGGCCCCACAGTGGCTTTCCTATGTGAAAACGACGCCACCGCACGCGAGGTAATCGGTGCAGTGACGTCAGAGACATCAGGAACCTTCGGCATCACTGCCGGAGGCCCGGTGCCGGGAGCGCAGCTCGAAAACTAGTCGTTCTTGCCGGTAGAGATCTCCATCTCCACCGGGGAGAAGTCGAGCTTGTGGCGCAGGGAGACCTCGCCCTTCTTCAGGTCGACTACGACCAGCTCGTTGTTCTCAGCGTCGGTGATGTAGGCATCAGAGCCGGACACCTTCAGGATCGGTCCCGGCTGCTGCCACTCTTCCTTCTCCTCCCAAGGCTGGATGGCGTCGATGCGGTTGGTGATCTCACCGGTTTCCTCATCGATGACCACGAGCTTGCCGTCGTTGGTCAGCACCAGGGCCTCACCCTCGGGGCCACGGCCCAGGGAACGGAACCAGTAGGTTGCGCCCAGGTCGACCTTCTTGGCGGTCTTGTCTGCGGAGTTGATCAGCAGGACCGACTCGGGGTGCTCGTGTTTGGCGTCCTTGTCCACCTTGTTGTCACCCAGGACGATCGGCGACTCCTCGGAGCCTGCGAGGTTGCCGCTGCGCTGGTAGCCCTCGGCCGGGATCTTGTGGAACTCACCGTCAGAAAAAACGACGGGTCCGTTGGTGCAGCCGAAGACCAGGGCCTCGCCTTCTGCCACGGCCTCGCCATGGATGCCGGGGCAGTCGGTGGTTTCTGCCAGCGTCTTACCGTCCGCGGAGACGTGGCGGATGGTGTGGCGCTCATCCTCAGTGCCCACGGTGTGGACGATCGAGCCATCCTCGAGCGGGACGGCGACACCATGGTGGGGTTCACCGGTGGAGATGGTGCGCTTGTCTGCATCCGGGTTTGCGATGTCCTCGGTCTTGACCACGGTGATATCGCCGGATCCATCGGCGAACAGGGCCGTGAGGTCGTCGTGGTGGACGACGTGCCCCGCATGTTCTGCCGGGTATGTTGCGTCAGTCAGATGTGGCTGCGACTCGTAGTAGTGGTAGTGGTCGCCGTGTTCCTTGGCGTGGTTGCCAGAGTCGTAGACCGCGAACTCATCGCCATGAGTCACCATCAGGTGGCGACCATCACCGGCCTGGTTTAAGCGGTAGAAACCAGGTTCATTGACCTGGGAGATAATCTCGCCGTTGATGGCATTGAGGGTGACGATGCCACCGTCGTGACTCAGGGTGACACGCGGAGTGAGGGTGGAGACCTCCTTCTCCTCGGTTGAGGAGGCCGCTGTGGTCTCAGCGGCACTGGAGTTGCTGGAGGTGGGTGCAGCGGAATCACTGGTGGATTGGCAGGACGCGATGGTCAGCGCGCTGACAGCGAGCGCGGTGAAAGTGACAATCTTTTTCATAAAGGTCGACAGTAACAGACCGTGTTAAATCGTTGCCTGAGCGCAATTAAAAGAGCGCGGAGCCAGCACTTAGACTGAGGGGCATCATGGCAAATCTGATCAACCTGGAAAACGTCACGCTTTCCTATGGCCTCAAGACTCTCCTCGACGGTGTCAGCCTGGGCATTCAATCCGGTGATCGCATCGGAGTGGTGGGCCTCAATGGTGGAGGCAAGTCCACGCTGCTCAAGGTGCTCACGGGGCAGCAGGAGCCGGATGCCGGGCGTGTGTCGCACACCTCCTCTCTGCGCATGGCGGTGGTCTCGCAAAGCACGGACGTAGACCCCGCGCAGACGATCCTCGATGTCGTGGTGGCACCGCTGGGGCTGGAGCGTTACGAGTGGGCCTCGAACGCCCGCGTGCGTGACGTCCTGGCTGGTCTCGGAGTTGCCGAGCTCGGGCTAGATACCACGGTGTCGCAGCTCTCGGGCGGAGAGCGCCGGCGCGTGAGCCTGGCTGCCGCACTCGTGCAGGACCTCGATCTCATCGTTTTGGACGAGCCGACGAACCACCTTGACGTGGAGGGTGTGCAGTGGCTGGCGGACCATCTGCTGAGCCGCAAGCTTGCCATCGTGGTGGTTACCCACGATCGCTGGTTCTTGGACACCGTGGCCACCAAGACCTGGGAGGTCCACGACGGGCGTGTCGACTTCTACGAGGGCGGATACAACGACTGGACCTTTGCACGAGCGGAACGGGCTCGACAGGCAGACGCGATGGAGCAGCGTCGCCAGAACCTGGCTCGTAAGGAGCTGGCGTGGTTGCGGCGCGGTGCGCCGGCTCGGACGTCGAAACCGCGCTATCGCATCGAGGCAGCCGAGGCGCTGATCGCCGACGTGCCAGCTCCCCGCGACACCGTCGAGCTCATGGCATTTTCCAAGCAGCGGCAGGGCAACGTGGTGGTCGAGCTCGAGGATGCGACCATCAGCTCTCCAGACGGGCGAGAGCTCGTATCGGGCCTGACCTGGCGCCTCGCGCCGGGCGAGCGCATCGGCTTGGTCGGAGTCAATGGATCGGGCAAAACGACGCTGCTGCGGACATTGGCGGGGGAGCACCCCCTAGATGCCGGTCGCCGTATCGAGGGGCGCACCGTCCGCTTGGGATGGTTGCGCCAGGAGCTCGACGATCTGGACCAGGATCGGCGGCTTATCGACGCCGTCGAGGACGTAGCCACCTATGTCACTCTGGGAAAGAAGGAACTGTCCGCCTCCCAGCTCGCCGAGCGCCTCGGGTTCAGCGCGAAACGGCAGCGCACCTTCATTCGGGATCTCTCCGGTGGTGAGCGCCGCCGTCTGCAGCTCACGCGCGTTCTCATGGCCGAGCCGAATCTGCTGCTTCTCGACGAGCCCACCAACGACCTGGATATTGACACTCTCCAGGAGCTGGAGTCGCTGCTCGACTCGTGGCCGGGCACCCTGGTGGTGATCTCCCACGACCGCTACCTCATCGAGCGCATTGCTGACTCCACCTATGCCCTCTTCGGTGATGGAAAGCTTACGAATCTCCCGGGAGGAATCAGCCAGTACCTCCAGCGTCGTGCCGAGTTGGGCCAAGATACCGGAGTGTTAAACCTGGGCGAGGAGAAGTCGTCTGCGCCTGCCGCAGCTGCGCCCGAGAAGAAGCTCACGAGCCAGCAAGAACGCGAGATCACCAAGAAGATGAACGCGCTGGAGAGGAAGATCGCCAAGGTAGACACTGCGATTGCAAGGCACGAGGCGAAGCTCGCTGAGTTGGCAGCCACCGGCACGCCCGATGTGGGTGCACTGGCAGACGCCGACGCGGCCCTGCGCCAGGCCCAAGCTGAGCGCGAGGAGCTAGAAATGGAGTGGTTGGAACTGGGCGAAGAGCTGGAGGCCTAAGGGGTTAGGATCGAGCACATGATCCTTATCAACGTGAAATTCCGTCCCAAGCCCGAAAACGTCAACACCTTCATGGATGACGTCGCCGAGTTCACCCGTAAGACCCGCGAGGAAGAGGGCAACATCTTCTTCGACTGGTACCGCTCCACCGAGGACGAGAACGTCTACTACCTGGCTGAGGCGTTCCAGGACGATGCCGCCGAGGCCCATGTGAACTCCCAGCACTTCAAGGACGCCACCGAGCTGTTCCCGCAGATTCTGCTGGAGACCCCGGAGATCATCAACACCCTCATCGAGGGCAAGACCGAGTGGGACCGCATGGCCGAGTTCAGCGTGGAGAACTAGTCCTCCAAGAGCTTGTTCAGCTCTGTCACCACACCGTATTCGGTGTTCGCCGGCGCAATCGCGTCGGCGATTTCTTTTAGCTGCGGGTGGGCGTTCTCCATGGCATAGGCAGTGCCGGCAGTTCGAAGGAGCTCATAGTCATTGAGGTAATCGCCGAACGCGACGGTATCTGCGAGGTCGAAATCGAGCGCCACGGCGAGCTGGTGCAACGCCACGCCTTTGTTGGCCTCTGGGTGCATGATGTCCACCCACTGCGCACCGGACACCACGACCGTGGCCTGGTCAACGCACTCGCGCAGCGCAGGAGCGATCACGGCCTCTGCCTCGCCGAAGAACGCCAGCTTGATCACACCCTCCGGGCTGCAGGCATAAACATCGTCGACTTCCTCGACGCTGTGGTAGTACTTGTCGATCTCCGCGCGAGTGCTAGCAGGCAACCCACGCTGAATAAACGCCACCGTGGGAGAGCACACAACGACGGCGGCCTCGATCTGCGTGGCCCGGGCAAGTGCTGCGGAAACCTCTGCTGCGGGCACGGTCGTGGTGGAGACAATCTCACCGCCGATGCTGACCACTGTGCCGTTCTCCGCGATGAAAGCGCGCGGAGGCTCGGCGGCAAAGGTGTTCTCCAGGGTGGCCAGCTGTCGCCCGGATGCTGGGGCGATGATCCACCCGCGCTCTTCGGCTCGGCGCTTTACGTCCCAAAAGCCTGGTGGAATGGCGCCAGCGGCGTCGAGAAGCGTTCCATCCATGTCGAGTGCAACAATTCGCACGAAAAACCTCCGGCGCATCGGGACTGTGATGTGTAACACTGGGGCCATGACGGAAAACGTGGCCCTATCAGTGCGAAACACTACCGGAGTCATCGAGCTGACTCGCCCGCGGGCATTGAATTCACTTTCACCCGACATGGTGACTGCCATCAAGGCCCAGCTTGAACAATGGCGAGAGGATCCGGCCATCACACACGTGGTGGTGACAGCGGCCGAGCGCGGATTCTGCGCGGGTGGCGATGTCCGCGGGGCTCGCCAAGAAATCCTCGACGGACATGAAGATGAGGTGGATGCCTTCTTCGCGGAGGAATACGCCCTCAACCTGCTTATCGCCGAATATCCCAAGCCGTATATCGCGCTTATCGACGGCGTTCTCATGGGCGGTGGGATGGGAATCAGCATTCACGGTTCCCACCGCGTGATGAGCCCGAACACGATTGCAGCCATGCCGGAGGCCGCGATCGGTTACGTCACCGACGTGGGAATGTCGCACACCCTGCAGCACCTGCCCTCGGGGAAGGCGATCGGCCGTTTTATCTCTCTGACCGGCTACCGGCTCAACATCGCTGACCTGGTCTACACGGGGCTGGCTACGCACGTCGGCACCGTGGAACTGGCAGACGTGGTCGAGCGCGGTGTCGCAGCACTGGAGGGCCTGCCGCGTGAGACGGTGGGGAATTCTCCGCTGGAGCGATTCCGCGAGCAGATCGACAAGACCTTTGGCTTTGATACGTGGGAGGAGATCTCCGCGGCTCTCGAGGCCAGCAATGATGTCGACTTCGTGGAATTCACCCGCGAGCTGCTAGCCAGCGCCAGCCCGTCGGCACTCGTGGCGATCACCGAGCTGCTTGCCGCGAACTACTCCGTGAGCCTGGAGCAGGCGTTGGAAAACGAGCGCGTGCTGGGAGAACGAATGCGGCGCGAGCCCGACTTCATCGAAGGTGTGCGCGCAGTGCTCGTGGACAAGGACCGCTCGCCGCACTTTGGGCCGGTCGGCGACGCTAATGCGTATCGAGCACTCTTACGCTCGGCCCGCCCTGACCAGGAGTGACCTCAATGAGTCGCCCCGTGTCCGGGGCGACGAGGTGGGTGCCATGCGTGGTGATCCCGCGCGCACGGGCGTACGTCGCAATGGCCCGCTGCGTATCGACGCCACTGTCCACCGACGACTTCAACGTCGCCACTATGGCGGCTTCCGTAGGGGGCGGCAGAATCAGAGCCGGATGCTGAAGTAGCGTGACGGCGTTATCTGCGCCGAGGGGAGCTATCCCGTGAGCGTAGAGGCCCGCCACCGGTTTGAGTGCGGTTAGCAAGCCTATGTCGTGAGCGCGTTGGGCGGGCATACGCGGAGTCAGCAGCGGGATGATGCCGTAGGCCTGACCGAACTGTCGCAGCGCATGCGCCACCTGCGCACAAGGGTGGGGTGCGAGCTGGGGGTGTGCCCACGCCCATTGCCAGGTCGAGCCGCTGATCACCGCCACGATCTGCGCGCCCGCGAGCACCGGCGAACCATGCGCAGGCGTGAGGCGGGCACGCGCCTGCTGAGCATCGACGTGGACGTCTGGACGGGGAAACACCCCGTCAAACAGGAGCTGGTGCTCAGCGGCGAGGTAGCTGCCATCCGAGCGCATGTCTGCAAACCGGTGCTGACTAGGACCCAGGCTGACGGGGAGGTCGTTTTCCAGTTCCACCCGATCACCGGAGGAGAATTCCACTGCGTAGGCGTCCTCATGGATACCCAGGCCCCGAAACGCCGCGGTTGCGCGCAGCGCACGCCGAGCAAAGCCAGCTTCTATGCGGGGCAGTCCGGTAAGAAGTGCATCTTTCAACGGCGGCTGGCCGCCGTGGGCATCCAGAACGAAGACCAACATTTCCTCGGCTGAGCACGGAACCAGGACCACCGGAGCGTTGGCGTAGAGCGTTCGTGCGGCGTACAACAGCTCCTCGCTGGGCACCTGTGGGCCTAAAAACTGCGGGATGTTCACCGTCTCGGTTCGACTTGCCAGCCACTCCCACTCTCCGCGAACGATGCGGGCGATGCGGGTGGCGTTGAACTTCCTATTGCCCGGGAAGATGCGCAGGACGGCCGGGGCATCGAGCATATGGGGATCCGCGGCCAGCGCCACGATCTCCGTCTTGGTCGCGGGCGGGAAAGTGAGGTCGTACCCTGCCTGCTCGATGAGGCCATCAGCAATGACATCAGCAAGCGTGGCAGGTGGTGAAAGATCCATGTGCCCTAACGTAACGCAGTCTGGCGATGTCAGAAGGCCCGGACGCACACAACAGGATGGGGCCAGGAAGGCGCTAATGTTGGTTACTAATGTTTGCCGCAGCAACTTTCGCCTTTGCCGATTCCATCAACGCCCTGCTCATCGCCGTGATCGTGGGCGTGGGCATCATGCTGCCGCGGGGCCAATACAAAAAGGTCACACCGCTGCTGATCGCCGGAGACTGGATGGGGGTCTTCGTACTCTCGCTGATCACCATGCGCATCTTTGTGGGGCTGGCAGCGGTGGTTCGACGCACACTCGAATCTCCCATCTTTGGCATGGTGCTCATCGCACTCGGTGTTGTCACCGCCTTGTTGACTCTGCGTTCGCGGCCCACAGGAGAACCCTCGCCGCTGGTGCAGCGCCTGCTGGAGCCCTTGCAGCAACCCACCGCCAAGACGTTCTTTACCGGCATGGTCCTGGGCCTGGTCCAGTCCATCACCTCGGTGCCGTTCTTTGGTGGCATCGCGGTTCTTGCCGGAGGCGATTTCTCCAACCTGGTGCGCTACGGCGGAATGTTCGCGTACGCATCGGTAGCACTCAGCCTGCCTACCGCAGTGGCCATCGGCGTCGGCTACGTGCGCCGCAAACCACATTCCCAGGTGGGCCAGGCCTTTACCTGGGCGCGTAATAACCCGGCAACTGTGAGCAAGGTCGGTGGCTACGTGGTCGCTACCTTTTTGGTGGGGCTGGGCATCGCCCACCTTTAGCGCCGGGGGCTGCCCTCAATGGCCAACTCGTAGAAGTCCACGACGCGCTCCGTAGCAGCGCGCCACCCATGGCGTTCGGCCTCGGCACGGGCTGCAGTGCCCAATGAAGAGCGCAGGGAGGCGTCGAGAAGCACCTGAGAGATGCGATCAGCCCAGGTAGCGGTGTCACCCGGCTCGACGAGATACCCCGTGCGGGAGTCGTCGATGACGAAGGGGATGCCGCCAGCACGCGCCCCAACGACGGGAACCCCGGAGGCGAACGATTCCAGCGCAACCAGACCCAGGGTCTCCGTGGTAGAGGGGAAGGCGAACACGTCGCCGGAGGCGAAGGCCTCGGCCAACTCCGAGCCGGACATGTAGCCGGTGAAGGTGGTGAAGGCCGGGTCCATTAGTTGCTTGAGCTCGTCGATGGCTGGGCCCGAACCCACCATGGCCAAGCGCGCGCCGGGGACCTGCTCGCGGACTGCGCGCATGATCGGGGCGAGTTGGTCTAAGTCCTTTTCCAAGGACATGCGGCCCACGTACACCACCAGCGGAGCCTCGGGGTGCCCGTCTGTTAGGCGCTCGCGCATGGCGGGGCTGAAACGATCAGGACGGTACGACTGTGTATCCACCGCCTTGGGCCACAACTCCACGTTGCGGATTCCCTGGTCGATTGCCTTATCCACCATGGGGCCAGAAGTGCACAGGTTCACCGCCGCCATGTTGTGCACCATACGGATCCAGGAGGCGGCGGGCTGACGCAGCCACCCGATGCGCAGACTCTCCGTGTAGTCGGGCACGTTGGTGTGGAAGCTGCCCAGCAGGGGGCGGCCCTGCTGACGCGCGATGATGGAACCATAGGCGGCCAACGCGACCGGATTGACCGCATGCACCACATCCGGGTTGAAGCGCTTGAGCTCCCGGTTGATCTTGGGGGAGGGGATTCCCACCGTGATTTCCGGGTAGACGGGTTTGAAAGACAAACCGGGAACCGCCACGACCTCACACCCGGCGTACTCGGCAGGAGGGTTGCCGGGCGCGAACAGCTGGACCTCATGCCCTAGGTCACTCAGCTGCTCCAGGGTGCGAGTGACACGAGTGACCACACCGTCGATCTTGGGCAAAAAGACCTCGGTGAACATGGAAATGCGCATGGTGCTGGCCTTGCGGCTCTACTTCTCAGCAGCGCGCGGATCGCCCGCCTGCTGGTTCTGCGTCCACAGGGAGCGCGCCGGGATCTTGTCCAGATCAGCGCGATCGGCGTACTTCTTGGCCACCTCTTCGACCTCGTGCAGCAGGCCCTCCGCCAGGGTCGTGGGGTTCAGGCCCAGGTCGAGGAAGGTTTCGTTGACCACGTGCAGCTCATTCTCCGCGGACTCCTTGCGTGGGTTGGGAACGAGGGCGACCTCGGCCCCGGAGACCTTGCCGATGAGCTCTGCCAGGTCGCGGACGCGGTGAGTCTCGGTCATCTGGTTGAAGATCTTGACCTTCTGTCCACGAGCCGGCGGATTGTTCAGAGCGATCTCGATGCAGCGGACCATGTCGCGGATGTGGATGAATGCGCGGGTCTGGCCACCGGTGCCGTGCACGGTGAGGGGGTAGCCTACGGCGGACTGCATGAGGAAACGATTGAGCACCGTGCCATAGTCGCCGTCGTAATCGAAGCGGTTGATCAGGCGCTCATCGCGAGCCGTCTGCTCCGTGGTGGTTCCCCAGATGATGCCCTGGTGGAGATCAGTGATGCGCAGCTCGTCGTTCTTGGCGTAGTACGCAAAGAGGTGCTGATCCAGCACCTTGGTCATGTGATAGACCGAGCCCGGGTTGGAGGGGTACAGGATCTCCTGGGTGATGGTGCGCTCTTCAGCCGGCTGACCGTTCTCGTCCTCGTCCGTGGTTACCTGCACCTCGAGGTAGCCCTCGGGAATCTTCATGCCGGCGGTGCCGTAGCCGTACACGCCCATGGTGCCCAGGTGCACCACATGGATGTCTTGTTGCGTCTCGACGATCGCCGCCAGCAGGTTATGCGTCGCACGCACGTTGTTGTCTACCGTGTAGCGCTTGTTGCGCGCGTTCTTCATGGAGTACGGAGCGGCACGCTGCTCAGCGAAGTGCACCACGGCATCTGGGCGCTGCGTGTTGAGGAAATCGAGCAGCGCATCGTATTCCTCGGCAACGTCGATGTTGGCAAAGCCAATCTTCTTACCGGAGACCTCTTCCCAGGCGGCCAGGCGGTCGTCGATAGAGGCAATGGGAGTCAGCGACTCAGCACCGAGTTCCTCGTCGATTGCGCGTCGAGACAAGTTGTCCACGATGACAACGTCGTGCCCCTGGTCAGATAGATACAGGGACGCGGGCCAGCCACAGAAGCCGTCACCGCCGAGGATCGCAACCTTCACTGCGTTACTCCAATGCATGCCAAAAAAGATGAAAATGGACTAAAGCGTCATCGTAGCGAACCCCCGGGTTGTTCACAGGGTGAGACGCCGTGTGGGGAATGTGGTGTATCACTCGACGACGAATGCCAACCCGTCGAATTCGAATGTATGTGGCGTGGAGGTCATGGCGGCCAGGGCGGTGCAGATGGGATCCGTAATCGGGATGATCCACCCGTGTTCCGGATCCAGAGCGACCTTGCGGGAGCGAGGAACTGGGGTGATGGTGACGTGACGATCCCCGCCGCGCAGTTGAATTGGTTGGCGCTGGCGGCATGCTCGGGCTACTGCGGGGGCAGCATCGGTTGCCAGCACTACGATCACGTAACCGGCGGCGGTGCGCACCTCGGCCCGGGCGTGGTCGGCTATCAGCGCCTCTTCAGGTAGTTCGGGGAGCTTTTCACTGTTGAGCCAACGAGCCAGAAATCCCATGTGCTTAGACTAGTCAGGCATGAACCACCAGACGATCGATGCACACGAGGTCGCCCTCATCATCGAGGGCGGTGGAATGCGGGCCGCGGTGACTGCGCCGGCCATCGTCAAACTCATTGAGGAGGACGTGCGTTTCGGCTGGGTGGGTGGAATCTCCGCCGGATCCAGCCATGCAGCCAACTACCTCAGCGGAGATGCCCGCCGAGCACGCGAGTCCTTTACCAACTTCGCCGGACATCCAGAATTCGGTGGTTGGGGCTCGTTTATGCGGGGCCGTGGTTATTTCAATGCCGAGTTCATCTATGAGAATTCGGCGGAGGACTACCTGCCGTACGACTTTGAGGCGTTCCTAAACCACCCGGCTCAGCTCCACATCGAGGGAACACGGGTGGACACTGGGGAGGGGGTGGCCTGGACAAGAAAGGACATTAAGGAGCCGGTCGACCTCTTCAAGAGGGTGCGGGCGTCCTCGACCCTGCCCGGCTTGATGCGCACCCCAGCCATCGATGGGGTGCACTACGTCGACGGGGCACTGGGCAGCTCGGGCGGCCTGCTCATCCAGGCTGCGCGAGATGCGGGATTTAGCAAATTCGCCGTGCTGTCCACCCGCGAGCGCGGGTATCGCAAGCCACCGGTGCGCAGTCCCCGGGCGGTGCGCCAGCTAGCCAGGCGCACTCCCGCCGTTGCGGAGGCGATGATCAATCGGCCTTCTCGCTATAACGCTTCTGCAGAGCAGATCGCTCGCCTGGAGAAAAACGGCGACGCTCTGGTATTTCACCCAACAGCGCGTTTGGTGTCCACAGGCGAGCGTGATCCGGAAAAGCTCGCTGGTCTTTATGAAGAGGGCCGCGCCCAGTTCGAGCAGGAATGGCCACAGTGGCTTGAGTTCTTAAGCGCCTAGGCGCCGCAAGACGCTAAAGGCGCGATGCGCGATGACCTGACCCTGCTCGGGGGTGCGGGGATCTGGGAGATCGTAGAACTCCTCCAAAGCTGAGAGCGCGGTGACCCCGAGAAGGTGCATGACTAGCTCGCGTTCGCGCTCCGATTCAAACTCCAAGCGCAGCGCAGCCTGGTCGTCCAACGCCTTGTGGTCGATCTGCTCGTGCGCATCCGGGGCAAGCACTTTCAACACATCCAATGCCCGAAACATGACGGGGAAAGTATCTAGCCCTTGGTTATCCGTCTCGAGCATATGCACTAGGAGTTCTTCCACAGCATCGATCAAATCGATCTGTGCGGGCAGCGCAGCTAGGTGCTCTGCAAAGTCGTCGACACGCAATTGACAATAAGCGACCAGGGCAGCTTCTCGGGACGGGAAGTAATTGTGAAAGGTCCGGACAGACACTTCGGCGCGGGAGGCGATAGCGGCAACCGTCAGGCCATCGACGCCTTCATCCATGGACAGAGCCGCCGCCGCGTATGCGATCTTTCGACTCGTTGCGGCTTTCTTGGCCTCCCGCAGTCCGCTCATGTCGTCGGAACCTCCTTAGCAAGCTTCTCTCCCTCAATATCTACCTTGGGGACGATGCGTTGCAGGAATCGGGGGAAGGCCCAAGCGCGATCCCCGAGGAGGTACATCGTTGCGGGAATGATAGTCATGCGCACGATGAACGCGTCGATGGCAACAGCGCTGGCCAGGGCGAATCCCATAGTGCGAATGAACGGCATGTCTTGCGCGATGAACGCAGCGAACACCGCGATCATGATCAGCGCGGCTGAGGTGACTACGCGGGCTCCGTGCTTGAACCCGTTGGCGGTAGCGTTTCCGGCCGTCTTGCCGTGGAAATAACCCTCACGCATGCGCGTGACCAGGAATACCTGATAGTCCATGGCGAGGCCGAAAACGAGGCCGATGAGCATGATCGGTAGGAAGCTGATCAGCGGCTGCGGATCGCTGATCAGACCCAGCCATCCCTCCTGGAACAGCGCGACCGTGACACCAAAGGTGGCTGCCACGGAGAGCCCAAAGCCCAGGGCTGCAATGAGTGGAACCCAGATTGAGCGGAATACCACCATGAGCACGATGAATGCCAAGACCAAGACGATGGCGATGTAGGGGATGAGCACGTCTTGCAGGCGATCTGACATATCGTCGAATACTGCAGTCGCGCCAGTGATGCCATAGGTTGCGCCGGTCGCATCGTGGAACTGCGCTTCATTGTTGCGCAGCTCTTGCAGAGCATTGCTCGTGGCCTCGTCGACGGCGTCAGTGGAAGGCGTGATCAGGACCTGCGCCGCCGTTGAGTCATCATTCATGGCGACTACTTGCGCGTTGACCACTCCCTCGACTGCCTCGAAGTCATGCACGGCTTGAGCTGTCACTGCCGGGCGCTCCTGGGCAGGAACATCGGGCATCTCTACCAGTGCGATCATCGGGGCGGTGCGTCCAGGACCGAACCCGTCCGCAACCATCTCATGAGCCGTGCGCGCTGGGGTTCCCGGCGCCTCGCTGGCATCGGTGGGCATAGCCAAGCGCATGTGTGCGGCTGGGATAGCGAGCAAGGCAAGCAGAATCACGCCGGCAACGAGGTGGAGGGCGGGATGCTGACGGATGCGGCGTACCCAGCGCAGACCCATGGTCGGCTTTTCATTTTCGGGGTCGGGAACCTGGGGCCCAGGGATACGCCCACTGAATGCGCGCTTGCCCCATAGTCCCAAGAGGGCGGGCAAGAAGGTCAATGCCACGAGGACCGCAATGACGACGGTCCCTGCTGCCGCCAATGCCATGGCTGTGAGAAACGGGATATTGATGATCGACAGCGCAGCCAAGGCGATGATGACGGTGAGCCCGGCAAACACCACGGATCCACCGGCGGTGCCGGCTGCCAGCCCCATGGCATGGGAGCGAGTCTGCTTGTCGGTAGAACGCACCCGCTCGGAGAATTCCTGTGGTCCCAGGTCTTGGGAATTAGTGATTCGGACAAGCTCCGTGCGGAAGCGCGCAACGATGAACAAGGAGTAATCGATGCCAACGGCCAAACCGATCATGACTGCCAAGGTGGGAGTCATGTCAGTGACCTGGTCGGTGAAAGCCGTGGTGAGCATGATGCCCATAGATCCCAACCCCACTCCGATAAGGGCAGAAATAATTGGCATACCTGCGGCTACGAGCGATCCGAACGCAATGAGAAGGACAATTGCTGCAACGGCGAGACCGATGAGCTCACTGGAGCCTCCGGGGCCGGCCATGTCCTTAAACCCATTGCCGTTGTATGCCACCTGGATGTGGTGGTGATCGTTCTGCAGTACGTCCGTGACTGCCTGGCGTTGCTCAGTCGTTACGTCTTGGGCGGTGGGGGCATCGAAGGTGACTGCGACAGTGCCGGTTTTCGCGTCCTCGCTAAGTGGGGAGGCAGAGGCCAGGTCTTTCGCGATCTCTTCCGGAGGCATACCTTGAGCCTCGAGCTGCGGGCGCATCTTCATCTCGATCCCGGCTGCGGCGGTTGCCGGATCGACGATGCTGTCGGGGTTTTTAAGCGCACCGGTCTGCTTGACCTCGTCCAACATGGCTTGGACTTCGTGTTGCACCTCCGGATCGCGCAGAGTGCCCTCATTCGCCCTGATCACGATGGAACCGGACGGGGCAGAGACAGAATCTTCCGCGGAGGGGAAGAGTTCCTTCATCCGGTCTTGGGTTTCCACCGCGGGTAGTCCGGGAATGGAGAATGACGAGGCAGGAGAGGTGGCAAATGCTGCGGAAAAGCCTCCCACAACGGCTAGCACGAGAATCCAAGCTGCGATAAACGGCCAGGAGCGCCTATAGGCAAGGCGTCCCAGGCGGTAGAGGAATGTTGACACGGGACAGCGTCCTTCCGGATACAAACGATGCAGTACCCGTGCAACATTACATAATTAGCGCAAAATTGCACACCCGGTGCAAAAATTAGTCTGCGACGAGTGGCTCCATTGTGAGCTCCGGGTGTTCCTTCTCTACGAAGGCCAGCTTCCACTTATCCCCGAACAGGGCGATCAGTTCGCCATCGGTTCGGGTAAAGATCTCCACCCCGCGCTGCTTGCCCAGCACAGGCGCAGACTCCGCGTCCGTGCGTCGGGCAACGGAGTAGGGGATCGGATCCGTGACGGTCTCCACGTTGTACTCGTTTTCCATGCGGGCCTGCATCACTTCGAACTGCATGGGGCCGACCGCGGCCATGACCGGGGCGGCGTCACCGCGAGCGTCGTTACGCAAGATCTGCACCACACCCTCGGCGTCGAGCTGCTCGAGCGCCTTGCGGAACTGCTTGTATTTGCCCAGCGACTTCGCCCGCAAGGTACGGAAGTGCTCCGGGGCGAACTGCGGCATCGGTGGGAACTGCACCTTACGTCCGGCGTAGATCGTGTCGCCCGGGGCGAGCGATCCCGCGTTGACCAGACCCACGATGTCTCCCGGGTAGGCAGTCTCTACTGTCGCGCGGGTCCGTCCGAACACGGTGAGGGCGTACTTGGTGGAGAAGCTTCGCGACGACTGTGCGTGCGTGACCTGCATTCCGCGGTCGAACTCGCCGGAGACAACGCGCATGAACGCCAACGTGTCGCGGTGATTCTTATCCATGCCGGCTTGCACCTTGAACACCACGCCAGAGAAGTCGGCATCGAGCTCGCGGGTCTCATCCATGGCGCTCGTGCTGGCAGCGACGGCAGCCGGATCGCTTGAGCGCGGGCGAGGAGCAGGTGCGATGGCGCAGAGCGTGTCCAGGATCTGGTGCACACCGAAGTTGAGCATCGCCGAGGCGAAGATGAGGGGAGAGGTCTCGCAGGCCTCGAAAAGCTCCTGGTCGTGCAGGGCGCCGTCGGCGGCGAGCAACTCCGCCTCTTCCACCGCGGTCTCCCATAGGTCGGCCTCTTTATCAGCAGCCTCGTCGGGGGAGTAGTGCTCCTCCGGGGCGATGGTGGCGCCACCGGCGGTACGCAGGAAGTGGATGTAGTTATCGGCCTCGCCGTCCTCGTTGATGTGTGCGAGGCCCTTGAACTCTCCGGCCGGGCCCACCGGCCAGTACAGAGGCGTGGGCTGGAGACCGATCTCGGTGACGATCTCGTCGACCAGCTCCAAGGGCTCGCGGCCGACGCGGTCCCACTTGTTGATCACCGTGACGATCGGCAACCCGCGGGCCTTACACACTCGGAAGAGCTTCAGGGTCTGGGGCTCGAGGCCCTTGGCAGCGTCGATAAGCATCACCGCGGCGTCCACGGCAGAGAGCACGCGGTAGGTGTCCTCCGAGAAGTCGGAGTGGCCCGGGGTGTCCACGAGGTTGATCATGTAGGGCTCACCGGTATGGCCCTCGGGTTGGTACTCGAACTGCAGGGCAGAAGAGGCCACCGAGATGCCGCGGTCCTTCTCCATCTCCATCCAGTCCGAGACGGTGGCCTTACGCCCGCCCTTGCCGTGCACCGCGCCGGCCTCCGAAATGATGTGCGCGTGCAGCGCCAATGCCTCCGTAAGAGTGGACTTACCGGCGTCCGGGTGGGCAATGACGGCGAACGTGCGGCGACGCTTGGCTTCGGAGGAGGTGCTCATAGCGCTCCAGGTTAGTTTGTGGCGCGCATGAACCGATAAAGCAGGCTCTTACCACTGAAGGTTGAGCTCGGCATTGAGGGTGGACACTACCCCAGCGGCGGCGTCAGCATGCGGGATGCGCACGGGCCTGTTCGGAGTGAGGTAGAACGCTCCGCGTTCGAAGTGCACGCCCGGGGTGCCATCGGCAAAGTGGGCCAGACGGTTACCGCCGGAGGAAGGTTGAAGCACACCAATTTTGCGGGTCAGATTGTAAAACTTGCTAAAACCCCAGTTCGTTCCGGACGAGAAATTCGAGGCCAACACTCCGGGATGGAAAGAGACAGGATTGATCTCTGGAACGCGGCGGGCGAGCTCGGCGGAAACGAGGGCATCACCCAGCTTGGCGTTGCCGTAGGCGCGCGAGGTGTCGAACTTCTTCAGCGACTGCACGTCCATGGGGTCGAACTTGGCCATGATGAGCGCGGCTAGCGAGGAGGTAGCCACCACCGTGGCGCGCGACTTGCGCAGCGGCTCGAGCAGCAAATTGGTGAGCAAGAACGGAGCTACGACGTTGACCTGCCACGTCTTTTCGTACCCGTCTTCGGTCATGTCGGGACCGTCGAAAATTCCACCGGCGTTGTTGGCCAAGGCATCGATGGAATCAGTGGTCTCCAGTATCTGCTCGGCCAACGCGCGGACCTGATCGAGCGAAACGAAATCGCACGTCAGGGGTTCACAGTCGAACTGCTCAGCTACCGCTTTCGTCTTAGCTGCAGAGCGACCGACTGCGAGAATGCGGGCATCCGGATGTGCGGTACGCAGGCGTTCGACGGCGGCTTTGCCGATGCCGTCCGAGGCGCCGGTGATCACATAAGTTCGCATGCCCGCCAGGGTAACTACTTTTCCACGTCCTTGGAGATGATCTCGCCGGAGTGAGCATCGATGTCGTACTCGAACTGGTCGTTACCCACGTTGAACTCGACCTCCCAGCTGTCGCGCCCGTCGTCGGTGTCGAAGTCGGAGCGGTCCCACTCGGTGACCTGGTCGCGCGGTACACCGGCGTCCTTCAAAGCGATGTCCTCGGCCTTTTCCTTGGAGATCTCCGGCTGAGCCTTCTCCGTGGAGGTCGGGGCGGCGCTGGTGACTGTGGTGACGCTGGAGGTGGCGTCCTTAGCCTTCTCCTCCACGTTGGTCGCCTGATCACCGCAGGCGGTGAGTACCAGGCCAGCGGAGGCGACGAGGGCGATTCCGAAAGTACGTGTCATCTTGGCTCCTTTGTAGAAGTTGCGAATACGTACTTACGACCATAGATACGCTAAGCCCGCGGGTGCGAAATACATGAGAAAAGTCTCACACTTAGCGTTTGCTATGAATCTTGTGCTGAGCTCGCTCGAGGCCCTCTGTAGTGACCAAACGCGCAGCTTCGGCGGCGGTGTTGATCGTCTGAGTTTGATCGTTTTCGCTGCGGTCCAGCACGTAATCGGGCACGCTGACTCCCTTAGGCGGGCGTCCAATTCCTACGCGGATGCGAATGTAATCGCGGGTTCCGAGCTCGGCAGTGAGTGATTTCAGGCCATTATGGCCGTTTTCATTTCCTCCGCGTTTGATTTTGATGGCGCCTTCGGGGAGGTCGAGCTCGTCGTGAATGACCACGATGTTTTCGGGGGCAACGCCGAGGCGACGGGCAAGCGGGGCAACCGCTTCACCGGAGGCATTCATGTAGGTCAAGGGCTTCACCGCTAGCGCTTTGCCCACGATCGCGCCTTCAGCGTTCACTCGCGGTTGCGGGCGCAGCTCGTCGACAAGCGTATCCACTGCGGCGAATCCCACGTTGTGCCGAGTGTCGACGTACTCGCTGCCGGGATTGCCGAGGCCCACGATCAGCCAAGAGACCTCGGGTGGACGGCGACGAAAGAAATTAAGCCACTTCACAGCAGACAGTGTGGCATAGAGTCGACAAGCATGAGCGTGCTTGCAGACCTAGACATGCCGATAATCGCTGCCCCCATGGCCGGTGGCCCCAGCACCCCAGAGCTGGTGCGTGCCGTTTCTGAAGCTGGTGGCCTTGGTTTTCTAGCCACCGGGACCGTGAATGCAAATCAGGCTCAGGCCTGGATGCAGCAATGTGCTGGGCTGACCTACGGGGTCAACGTGTTCATGCCCCAGGAGCCGCTGGAGGATCTGTCTGAGGTCCGCAAGCTCGCCGCAGAGCTCGGGGTGAGTGAACTGCCGGAGGTCGATTTCACCTGCGACTTCGATGCCATCTTCCAGGCCGTACTCTCCGCAGAACACCCACCTGCGGTGTTGAGTGCCACCTTTGGATGTTTCAGTGCAGAACAGATCGCTGCCCTGCATGAACGCGGAATCGAGGCCTGGGTAACGGTCACGCGCCCAGAGGACGCGGCGACCGCCACTCATCGGGGCGCCGACGCACTCATTGTGCAGGGGCCGCTAGCTGGAGGGCACCGCTCCACGTGGACAGTCGAGGAAGAGCCCGACTCACGAGACCTCATCGACCTGCTTTATGCGTGCCGCGGTTCCCTGCCCGTCATCGCCGCTGGGGGAATCACAAGAGAGACGCTTCTCGACGTCCACCAGCACTCCGATGCCGTCGCCCTCGGCTCAGCCTTCCTCCTGGCAGCAGAAGCCGGTACCAGCTCCATGAACCGCCAGCTCTTGCTGGCTGGCGGTGAAAGCGTGAGCACGCGCGCATTTTCTGGGCGATACGCACGCGGGCTGCGCACTCCTTTTACGGATACGCATGACATAGGCCCGGTGTATCCCTACCTCAACGCGTTGTTGAAGCAGCGACGCACCGAGCCTGAATATGCCTATTGCCTAGTGGGTGCTCACTGGGACGACAGAGAACGACCAGCAGCAGACATCATGGAGGAACTTAAAGCCATCGTGGAGGAGTAGGAGTTGTCGAGCCATCCTGGGTGGTTACTCCGCGATCGCCGCGGCCACTGGCCCAGCGGACCAGTCCTGGCAGTGAACCCGTAATAACGGTGTCCTCCTCGCCTTCATGCACCGCCAACTTCTCTCCGGTATCGGTGTTGAGCAGTACCAAGCCATGACCAGTGTCGCTCTTTGCCCACTTGCCCAGGATCTCGGGTAACAGAGTGCGCAAAATGACGTCGGGAATGTCAGAGAACGTCGCATCCACATCGAGGTCAACCGAGTGAATCCATACCTCGCGGGCACGCATCCAGAATGTCTCGGCCATGTCGACTTCTCGACCCTGAGCGGTAGTCACAGTGTGGGAAAACGCCGTTTCAGGGGCATCGCGCCAGGCCACATCGAGACGAACCAACGTATGGTCATGCAGATTGCGCAGGGCATCTGGGCGCAGCGTAGCCCCGTGGGCGATCTCCTCGTTGCGTGCTTCCGGGGAAGCGTACATCGGGGTTTTTACCCCTGTCGTGGCCCAATTTACCAGGTTCACCAGTGCGTTGGCGTTATACGCCACATGCGCGATGAGAGTGGCGCGGTCCCAACCGTCGAGAAGCGTCGGTTCGCTGAAGTCCTCATTGTCGATAGAGGAGAGCTGCCCCGAGTACAGGGCAGTGCCGCGACGAACGAGGTCGAGCCGTTGTTCGAGAGAGAGGTCGTGAAATGACGTCATTACTCGAACACCGTGGTGTTGGCGATGTGGCCCAGGCCCTCGATCTCGACGCGGACGGTGTCGCCGTTGCCGATGTAGCGCTTGGGGTCGCGAGCGTGACCGACGCCGCCCGGGGTACCGGTGACAATCACGTCGCCAGCGTCCAGCGGATAGATGTGGGAGATGTACTCGATGAGCTTCTGCGGGCTGAAGACCAGATCATCGGTCGGGGTGGTCTGTACCTTCTCCTCACCGAGGTAGGTGGCCAGCTCGCCGCCGAAGGTGAAGGAGTCCGGGGTGGTCAGCCAGGGGCCGAAGCCGGAGGACTTCTCCAGGGACTTACCCTGGTGCCACTGCAGGGTGCGGTACTGGTAGTCGCGGGTGGTGTAGTCGTTCATGATGGCGTAGCCGGCGATGTAGTCGTTGGCCTCAGCCTCGGACACGCGACGAGCGCGCTTGCCGATGATCACTGCCAGCTCGCCCTCCCAGTCCAGGGCACCAGCGGCATAGTCCGGGACCTTGACCTCATCGTATGGCCCGGTCAAAGCGTCCGGGAACTTCACAAACAGGGTCGGGTGCTCCGGGAGCTCGCGCCCCATCTCCTTGATGTGATTGGCGTAGTTCAGGCCAACGCACACGATCTTCTTCGGTGCCGGAACGACGGCGTCCAGCTCGTTCGGCTCAAAGGAAACCTGCTCGCCGGAGGCGTTGGCGGCCAGCTCGCGCCAGTTCTCCTGGGCGAGGAGATCACCGACGTTGGCGAAGCCCTCGATGATGACGGCGCTGTTCTCACCCTCCACGCGGGCGGCGTGGGTGGAGTTGTTCCTACGCAGAGTTGCAAGACGCATAGCTGTTTAAATTCCTTCCGGGTTGAAAGTGCGATTGAGATCGAGCTTTTCAAAGATTGGGTGATCACTGAAGCAGAAGAGGTCAGCACCCTCGCTGCCTGCGGCGATATGCCAGGGCTTCCACGACGGTACGTTGACCACGTCACCGCGCTTGAGCTCGAAGGTTTTCTCACCAATAAAGGCGGTAGCCGAACCTTCGAAAACCTGGAACACGCGGTTACCCACCTCGTGCAAAGTCTTGGTCACCGCATCAGGGCGCAGGCGGTGGAACTCAGCACGAATGGTAGGCATGACATCGCTACCGGTAGTGGGGTTGGTAAAGCGGATTGCAGCGTGGCCAGGGGAGACTACGCCGGGGAAGCCGGCATCCTCCAGAGCGAGCTGCTCGCTCAGAGCGCGATCGGTGAACTCCCAGGCGTAGCGACCAATGGGGGAGGCTGCGCGTGCTCCCGGATAGGCAACAGGGCGTAGCCCCGGATGGGCCCACAAGCGCTCCGAGCGAGAGTGCTCTGGGGTTGATTCGTCTGTCAGGCGCTCTGTGCCGTATTCGAAAAAGCCAGTGTCCATCTGGCGAGCAAAGGGTATATCCAAGCCATCGAGCCAAGCCATCGGCTCCGTGGCGATGTTGTGGTGGCCGTGATAGGCCCAACCTGGGGTGAGCAGGAAATCACCGCGGCGCATGGGCACTGCGTCGCCGTTGACAACTGTCCACACGCCTTCGCCCTCGATGACGAAGCGGAAAGCATTCTGGGAATGTCGGTGCTCCGGGGCGTTTTCCCCAGGGGCGAGATATTGGATGGCTGCCCACAGGGTGGGAGCGATGTAGGTGGGGCCGCCAAGACCGGGGTTGGCCAACCCGAGCGCACGACGCTCGCCGCCACGGCCGACGGGGACGAGTTCACCCGAACGCTGGGCGATGGAGTACAACTCCTCCCAATCCCAACGGTGAGCAACTGCATCGGGCTCCGGATGATTCGGCATGAGGTTGCCGATCTGGCGCCACAACGGTTTGAGATGCAGCTGCTCCATGCGGTCATACATCGCGTTGAGCTCGCGTTCCTCTTCGGGCGTGGGCTCAGGCACTTGGGGTGCGACATGGGTGGTCGAGTAATCGTTCTCGTTCACAAAGCCTCACCTCTCCTCACTGATCGTATGGGTGTGGTGTGTCACAGAACGTATGTAAGACTTTCGGGGGCCTCAATTGCATTCCATATAGCGGAAAATCAGGGGCATGTTGGGGGTGATTTCACCCCCACTTGTGATCTGTATCGGGCGTTGATCTGTGGATAAGCCTCCGGTTGAGATCTCGCACATGCCTCAAAAGCGTGGTTGTACTGAGCTTTTGCGACTTGGGAAATCGGGAAGACGGGGAGGCGATAGACAGGGCGCCAACGATGTCTCCCAGGTCATTTTTTAGGCACGCCCCGACAGCGGATACGTCGCTTTCGTAAAGCCCTCGATTTACGGCAATGCCGCTCTGGCGAATCCGGTGGAGTTGGCGTCTGAAGTCGGTGAAAGGCTCATCGGCCATGTCGGGATATAGCCGACGAAGCTCGACTTGAGAGAGCTCTGCGAGCATCGCCCTGCCACCCGAATTGAGTTCAGCAGGCATGACTTGCCCTCTTCTGGACCCCACGCGGACGGGGGCGGTGCCCTCGACTGAGTGTAAGAAGTGGCATGTCCCCTCGGTCAGGATCATGAGATGGCAGGTTTCGCCACATTCAGTGGCGATGGCGTGCATATAGGGGGAGGCGGCCTCGACCAGGGCACGGCCTACCCCAGGGCGCAGTGGGGGTGCGCCTAAAGCTGGCCCGGGCAAATAGGAGCGGGACTCGGTGCGGACTGCGAATCCCCTGTACACCAGCATTGCCATCGAGCGGTGCACTGTTGAAGGGGAAATTCCGAATCTCCGCGCTGCGGTGGAGATGGTTACCTCTCCGTGGGAGCGCAACAAAGTAACCAGCGCGAGAGCTAGATCGACGGACTGAAGATAGTCCTTGGGGGTTGTGCCGTGGATGGGGGTGTTGAGATTCATGGACTCTCTTTCCGCTATGTGGAATTCCTTTGATGGTAACCCCTGACACCCGAAGTATGTGTGCATGACCCAGACCACATCTAGAGCTTCGGGCCTCACCATCCTCGGTGCGTCCGGACGCAACCTCGCAGCCGTCCTCCTCGGTTGGTTCTTTGTCATCTTCGACGGGTACGACCTCATCGTCTATGGCACTGTCCAGGCGAAACTGATGCAGGAGTGGGGGCTGTCCCCAGCGCAGGCAGGAACGCTTGGGTCTATGGCCTTCATCGGAATGGTTATCGGAGCAGTCACCGTCGGACGTCTATCGGACCGAGTAGGACGAAAAACCGCAGTTATTGGTTCCGTGGTCGTTCTGTCCATCTTCACCCTGTTGTGTGGACTGGCTCCATCTGCCGCAGTGTTCGGTCTCTGCCGGTTGATTGCCGGCATCGGCTTGGGCGGATTGGTTCCCTCTGTGAACGCGATGGTTGCTGACCTCGTCCCCAAGGACAAGCTGTCTGCCTGGTCGACCGTCATGATGTCGGGCGTTCCGCTGGGCGGTTCCATTGCCGCGTTGCTGGCTCAAGTCATCGTTCCCAGCCATGAAGAGCACGGCTGGCGCATCATGTTCTTCCTTGCGCTCATCCCCATCCTCATCGGTTTGCCTTTGGCGATGCGTCTGATCCCTTCGGACAAAGCGATCGCTGTCCAAAACAATCGAGCCCAGCACAAGGGGAAAACTGCAGGCTTCTCGGCGCTTTTTAGCCCGGGTTTAGCTCCCATCACTGTGATGTTCACGGTTGCTACCTTTGTCACCTTGTTGGCCTGGTATGGCCTGGGGACCTGGCTGCCAAAACTGATGATGGATCAGGGATACAACCTTGGCGCGTCCCTGAACTTCGCCTTAGCGCTCAACCTGGGCGCAGTGGCTGGTTCGGTGATCACGGCGTGGGCAGGAGACAGGTTCGGGCCTTTGGCATCGGGAACTGTCGCCGCGCTGCTTGCTGGTCTTGCCCTGCTAAGCCTGCTCGCGACCCCATCGACAGTGGCGATCTACGTCATTCTCATCCTGGCCGGTGTGGGAACGCATGGTACTCAGATCCTGATCATTGCAGCGATTTCCCGTTTCTACCCGAGCGAACTACGGGGTACGGGCCTGGGATGGGCCCTGGGAATGGGGCGCATCGGTGCAGTCCTGGCGCCCCAGTTGGCAGGGCTTCTTCTCGGATGGGGCTTGGGGCCCACATCCAACTACCTCATGTTCGCCGTCGCGGCCTTGTTGTCCTCTGGGTGTCTGCTCGTACTTATGCGACTCCAGCGCACTCGCCGCAATCGAACTTAAGAAAAACCTCTCACTTTTAAGGAGCACAGCATGACTACGACGTCTGAACTCAAGGGACAACGCATCATCATCTCCGGAGGCGGCATTGGCGGGGCCTCGGGCGCACTGGCGTTGGCGCTACGTGGTGCGGAAGTCACGTTGTACGAACAGCACGCCGAATTCAAGGAAGTGGGAGCCGGGCTGCAGATCGGTCCTCACGGCGTCAAGATGCTTCGTCAGTGGGGACTAGCTGATGAAGCAATCTCCGCAGGCTACTTGCCTAAGCACATGCAGTTTCGTGATGCAGTAACCGCAGAGCAAATCCTGTCGATGGACTTTGGAGAAGAATTCCGGGAGCACTACGGGGAGCCCTACCTGGTGATCCATCGTTCTGACCTGCTCAATCTCCTCGTTGATGCTGCGCGAAAAGCTGGCGCTCGCCTAGTCAACAGCGTGAAGGTAATAGACGGCAGAGATGAAGGGGACCACGTCTCGGTCGATATCCAGGATTGTGCATCTCAAGAGGTCTCGACAGTCACAGCTGACGTCCTCGTTGGCTTTGATGGCACTCACTCAGTGTTGAGAAAAAAGCTTGTCGACGACGATCCTGTTCCCTCGGCTTATGTTGCCTACCGGGGGACCTCATCGCTTCCCGACGATCCCGAGATGGCGGGTTTGGAATCAGTCGTTGGTTACATCGGTCCTCGTTGTCACTTCATCCAGTACCCGCTTCGGGGAGGGGAGCTTCTCAATCAGGTAGCCGTGTTCCAGTCGCCGCGCTACCTGGAATCCTTGATGAAGGGCCAAGAAGCACCGGACGATTGGGGCAACAACGATGAATTCCGCGATGCATTTGGCCACACCAGCGAGAAGATTCAGGGACGTCTTTCCCACATGTGGTTGGACAAGTGGTGGCAGATGGCGGATCGCGACCCCCTGACCGATTGGGTGGTTAGTGATCGCATCATCGTGATGGGGGATGCCGCTCACCCACCCCTGCAATACATCGCTTCCGGAGCAATTATGGCGATGGAAGATGCTGAGACGCTAGCGCAGTACGCGGCTGACAATGCCCGGTCTGGGTCAGTTCACTGGGGAACGGTACTGCGCGAAGTCTCTGACGAGCGCGTCCCGCGTTGCACTCGCATTCAGTTGACCTCGCGGTTATGGGGAGAGCTCTGGCACGTAGATGGCATTGCGCGCCACGTACGCAACGAGACGTTCCGTATGGCACAGCGGCATGGTTGGTTCCACTACGCGGACTGGTTGTGGAATTACGACCCGGCACGTCGGGAATACCTCACCGACCCCTCCAAGGGGCAGTTACCTGCAGCGCTACGCGACTGGGAATACAACCTGACCACGATCGCCCGCCAGGCAGACAAGCTCACGGTCTAGAGCTCAGTTGCCAGACGCTCAACTTCATCGGCAGCGTCTGCCGCCATGATTGAGAGCTCGATGCGCTCCTTGGCACTAAACGGCTTGAGCACAAACACCGACGGGTCCATGCGGCCCGGAGGCCGGCCGATTCCCAGGCTCACGCGGTGGTAATCGCGCGTGCCCAAAGCAGAGCTGATGGACTTTAGGCCGTTGTGTCCCTTGTCCCCGCCGCCCAGACGATGGCGGACTGTGCCTAGGTCGAGCTCCAATTCGTCGTGAAGCACCACGAGATCAGCGGGGGAGCAGCCGAAGTAATCCGCGAGAGCCTTGACCGGGCCACCCGACAGATTCATGTAACTGCGGGTGCGGGCAGCGATGATCGTTCGCCCGGGGGTGTGCAGGCGAGCGCACTCGGTGTTGGTCCGCTTATGCGCGCTGAGGCGAGCCTGGTGGCGCGACAAGAGCTCGTCGAGAACCGAGACGCCCGCGTTGTGCCGAGTGTTCTCGTACTTCGGTCCGGGGTTGCCGAGCGCAATGACTAGGAGGTCGCTAGAAGTCACAGTGCACAAGCTTAAGCCCCCGCCACGAATCAACGCGACGGGGGCTTAACAAGCCACTAGAGAGTGCTTAGCTCTCCTCGGACTGAGAGGACTCCTCGGTGGCCTCGACCTCGGACGGATCCTCCGGGGCGCCTTCCTCGACAGCCTCGGCCTCTTCGCCCTCCTCCGGCACGTCCGGAATCTCTTCCTCGGTGACGTTGATGACGAGGGTATCCTCCTCGGCCAGCAGGGTGCAGGCGTCCGGCAGGGTCAGCTCGCCAGCGGTGATCTGAGTGCCGATCTCCAGGCCCTCGACGTTGACGGTCAGCTCTTCCGGAATCTTCAGCGCGTCGACCTCGACCAGGATGGAGTCGACGTCCTGCAGCAGCTGAGCACCCGGGGCAACCTCGCCCTCGGTGATGATCGGGACCTCGACCTCGACCTTCTCGCCACGCTTAATGGCCAGCAGGTCGATGTGGTCGATGTCCAGGGTCAGAACGTTCTGGTCAACGTGCTTGACCATAGCCAGGTGCTGCTCACCCTCGATCTCGAGCTCGAGGACGGCATTGACGCCATCGTTACGCACCAGGGCGGTCATCTCGAGCAGGTCCACGTGGAAGTGGATCGGGTCGATGCCGTGTCCGTAGAGAACACCGGGCAGGCGCCAATCGCGACGCAGACGGCGGGAAGCACCCTTGCCGAACTCGGTACGGTTCTCAGCCTTGATCACAGGGGTCTGTGCCATGACTTTTCTCCTTTGATAGTTGAGAATGTTGCGTTCTCGCGGCCGAGGGCAAGCACAAAAGCCTGCGACGGACTCGCGTGTTCTCGTCGAGTCATCGCAGGCTTGAAAAGTAAGTCTGGATTTCATCATCGCGTCGATAACGGCTCACACATGGTGCGCCCTCGCCGAGACGGATCCAAGACTAGCAGCAGGCGGCGGGCCTAACCAAGTTGCAGTGTGGTGTCCTCGCCGGTCTTCCACCCGTAGGAGCGCTCCACGGCTCGGTTCCAATCGCGGTAGAGCTTGTCCACCTCCTCCTGGTCCATGGAGGGGTTCCAGACCTTGTCCACGGCACCGGTAGAGCGCACCGTCGATAGCTCATCCCAGTACCCCACCGCGAACCCGGCAGCAAAGGCTGCGCCCAGCGCGGTGGTTTCGATGACCTTGGGGCGAACGACGTCGACGCCGAGGATGTCCGCCTGGAACTGCATCAGCAGCTCATTAGAGACCATGCCGCCATCGACGCGCAGGTTCTCGATCTCCATGCCGGAGCTTTCGACCATAGCGTCGAGGACCTCGCGAGTCTGGTAAGCCGTGGCTTCCAGAACCGCGCGGGCCAGGTGATTGCGGTTGGAAAAGCGCGTCAGGCCGACGATCACACCGCGGGCGTCGGCACGCCAGCGGGGAGCGAAGAGACCGGAGAACGCTGGCACGATGTACACGCCGCCGTTGTCCTTGACCTCGCGGGCCATGTTTTCCACGGCGGGGGAGTTGGGGATCAGCTGGAGCTGGTCGCGCAACCACTGCACGAGAGAACCGCCGATAGCCACCGAGCCTTCCAGTGCGTAGACGGGCTTCTGGTTTTCGATCTGGTAGCACACCGTCGTCAGCAGGCCATTATCGGAGAACTGTGGGGTAGTTCCCGTGTTGAGCAGCATGAACAGGCCGGTTCCGTAGGTGTTCTTGGCCTCGCCCTCGCGGAAGCAGCCCTGGCCGAACATCGCTGCTTGCTGGTCGCCGAGAACCGCGCGGATTGGTACTCCAGAAAGCGAACCACGCTGGCGCACGGTGCCGAAGTCGCCCACCGAGGGGCGGATCTCCGGCAGGATGCTCATCGGGATGTTCAGTTCTGCACAGAGTTCTTCGTCCCACTGCAAGGTCTTCAGATCCATGAGCAGGGTGCGCGACGCGTTGGTCACATCGGTGACGTGCAGGGCGTCGCGATCACCGTCGCCCTGCGCACCGCCGGTCAGGTTCCACAACAGCCAGGTATCAATCGTGCCGAAGCACAGCTCCCCAGCCTCGGCCCGCTCGCGCGCGCCCTCGACGTTGTCCAGGATCCACATCAGGCGCGGACCAGCGGGGTAGGAATTGATCAGCAGGCCGGTGCGCTCAAGCCAGCGGTCCGGGCCCTCGTCGCCGACGAGTTCTTCGCAGATGTCGGTGGTGCGGGTGTCCTGCCAGACGATGGCGTTGTAGACGGGCTTGCCCGTGGAACGATCCCACACGACGGTGGTCTCGCGCTGGTTGGTGATGCCCAGCGAGACGATGTCCGCGGGGGACAGGTCGCCGTCGGCAAGCGCCGCACCGACCGCACGACGAGTGTTGTGCCAGATCTCCTCGGGATCGTGCTCCACCCAGCCGGCCTCGGGCAGAATCTGCTCGTGCTCGAACTGGCCAGAGGCAACCAGCTGGCCGTCATGGTCGACGATGACACAGCGGGTCGAGGTCGTTCCCTGGTCGATGGCAGCTACGTACTTTTGGGTCATGTCTCAGAACTCCTTGACTTAAGTGAGAACAGAAGCGAGAAGGCCCACAAACACCGCGGCGGCGAGCGGGGCGACGATGGGAACCCAGGCATAAGCAAACTGGGCGCTGGACTTGCCCTTGATAGGCAGCAGGAAGGCGTAGGCCAAACGGGGGCCCAGGTCACGCGCCGGGTTGATGGCATAACCAGTGGGTGAACCGAGGGACATACCGATCGCGACGACAATGATGGCAACGCCGAAGTAGGTCATCGGGCCGAGCTCTCCGCCCGAGGGGCCAAGCGCGATAAACAGCAACAGGGCGCTGGTGGCGATGAACTCCGTTACCGCGTTCCAGGCGTTACCAGGGTGAGCGGGAATGGTGAAGAAGTTGCCGCCGAGGTTGCCGTCCCCGTGATCATCGATCGACTGCTTGAACGTCAGGTACGCCAGGACGGCGCCGATGATCGCTCCCACAAGCTGACCAGCGATGTAGAACGGCACCAAGGACCAGCTCACCCCGCCATTGATAGCCAGCATGAGCGTGACGGCTGGGTTGAGGTGTCCGCCTGAGGGATCAGCGACGGATGCGCCGATGAACACCGCGAAACCCCAGCCGAAGGCGATGAGCAGCCAACCGGACTCGCGACTTGCCGAGCTGCGCAGGCTATTAGCCAGGCAGACTCCGTTACCGAAGAGGATGAGGAGGGCTGTGCCCAGAACTTCCCATCCGAATGCAGATGCTCCTGTAATCATGTCAGTTGTCCTGACGCGTATCGACGAAACGGTGCACCGGAGTAATGCCCGCCAGCACCTGGTTGGCCTGCTCGTCGGTGGCTTCGCGCTCGGCAGCGAGCGTAGCCTTCAGGAAGCCGTCGAAGGCACTGCGCTCGCGCTGCTTATCTTCGTCGCTCCATTCCAGGTGCTCGGCCAGAACGTCGGCCACATATTCCGCCGACTCGGCACCGCGGTGCGCGTACTCCATGTTCACGCGCAGACGACGAGAGAGAACGTCGTCGATGTGGCGAGCGCCCTCGTGGGTCACCGCGTAATGCACCTCCGCCTTGAGGTAGTCCTCTGCTCCCGGGACCGGCTCGAGCAGCTCGGGGCGATCCGCGGCTGGCTCCAGAACCTCAAAGATGAGGGAACCGTAGCGATCCAAAAGGTGGGTGGTCTGTGCCTCGGACAGCTGCAGGCGACGGGCCAGCGCCGGAACCTGGTTGGCCAGTGCGTGGTAGCCGTCGGCACCCAACAGGGGAACCTGGTCGGTGACGGACTCGGGGACCTCACCAGCGATCTCATCCGCAGCGCGATCCACAGCGTCCTTACCGATCACGCGATACGTCGTGTACTTGCCGCCGGCCACGGACACCATGCCCGGCAGGACCTTGGCAACTGCGTGGTTGCGCGAGAGGTTGGAGGTCGACTCGGACTTGCCCTCCAGCAATGGGCGCAGGCCCGAGTACACCCCCACGATGTCATCGCGGGTGATCGTGCGACGCACCTTGGCGTTGACGTGATCGAGGATGTAATCGACGTCCTCGGCGGTGGGAGCCGGGTTCGCGCGGTTGCCGGTCCAGTCGGTATCCGTCGTGCCAATGATCCAGTGCTCCTTCCACGGGATCACAAACAGCACGGACTTTTCGGTAACGAAGGTCATCGCGGCATCGGCATCGATGACATCTCGCTTGACGACGATGTGCACACCCTTAGACGCGTGAACATTGAACATGCCCTCGGTGCCGGCGAGCTTTTCCATCTCGTCGTTCCACACACCGGTGGCGTTGATGACGCAATTGGCGTGTGCGGTGGTGACCTCACCGGTGTCGGTGTCCTTCAGCTCCAGACCGGTGACGCGCTCGCCGTCCTTGACAAAGCCTGTGACCTGGGTGGAGGTGCGGATCAGGGCTCCATACTGGGCGGCGGTACGCAGAACGGTGAGGGTATGACGGGCATCGTCGACAAGCGTGTCGTAGTAGCGCACGCCGCCCACCAACGCGTCTTCCTTGAGCCCCGGGGCCAGCTGCATCATCTTCTTGTGGCTGAGGTGCTTCTGGAACGGGACAGACTTCGCGCCACCCATGAGGTCATAGAGCGCGAAGCCGCTGGCCATGTACGGGCGCTCCCAGATCCGGTGGGTCAGCGGGAAGATGAACCGGAGCGGCTTTACCAGGTGCGGAGCCAGATGCGACATAGACAGCTCACGCTCGCGCAGCGACTCTGCCACCAGGGCAAAGTCCAGCATGGCCAGGTAGCGCAGTCCACCGTGGAACATCTTGGAGGAACGCGAGGAGGTTCCGCCAGCGATATCGCGTGCCTCGACCACGGCGACCTTCAAGCCGCGAGTAGCTGCGTCAAGCGCAGTACCTGCGCCGACTGAACCTCCACCGATGATGAGGAGGTCAAAATGCTGCGTCCCCAGTTCCTCCCATGCCTTGCGGGCATGATCAGGACTGAGGACGGGGGAGTGGCCTGTGTGACTCACAATCATTCCTTAACGTCGAGATGTGTTGTGAGGCACACATTAGCCCAGATGTGACCCGGGCGAAAGGGTCGAAAGTCTCCTTTACGCCTGTCCCTCGAACAGGGTGGTAACGGAGCCGTTTTCGAAGATCTCCTTGATCGTGCGTGCCAGCAGCGGAGCAATCGACAGCACGGTCAGGTTGTCCCAGCCTTCGGTCGACTGGGGCAAGGTGTTGGTGGTGATGACCTCTTCAGCGCCACACTGCGACAGGCGCTCGCGGGCCGGATCGGAGAACACACCGTGCGTACAAGCAATGACCACGTCGCCGGCACCGGCCTCCTTGAGCACGCGCACAGCACCAGCAATGGTTCCGCCGGTATCGATCATGTCGTCGAGCAGCACACAGTTCTTGCCCTTGACGTCACCAACCACACGGTTAGCGGTGACCTTGTTGGCCTCGTCCACGCTGCGGGTCTTGTGCACGAAGGCAAGCGGAGCGTCGCCCAGGATGTTGGCCCACTTCTCTGCGACCTTCACGCGGCCAGCGTCCGGGGAGACCACCACGAGGTCGTCCAGGCTGTACTTGGACTTGATGTAGTCGGTCAGAATCGGCATGGCGTGCATGTGGTCGACTGGGCCGTCGAAGAAGCCCTGGATCTGGTCGGTGTGCAGGTCCACCGAGACGATGCGGTCCGCACCGGCGGCGGTCAACAGGTCCGCAATCAGGCGGGCAGAAATCGGCTCGCGACCACGGTGCTTCTTATCCTGGCGAGCGTAGGGGTAGAACGGCAGGATCGCGGTAATGCGCTTTGCCGAACCGCGCTTGAGAGCGTCGATCATGATGAGCTGTTCCATGATCCACTTGTTCAGCGGCTGCGTGTGTGCCTGGAGAACGAAGCAGTCAGCGCCACGCACGGACTCTTCGAAACGGACGAAGATCTCGCCGTTAGCGAAGTCGCGTGCGGACATGGGGGTGAGATCGACGCCGAGCTCGCGGGCGACTTCCTCGCCGAGCTCCGGGTGAGCCCGCCCGCTAAAGAGCATCATGTTCTTGTGGCTCTCAGTCCACTGTCCAGTCATGGGTGTTAGTTCCCTTCGTTCTCGCGTGCACGTTTGGCAGCTTCAGCGGCCGGAGAACCCGGTCGCTTCTTTTCGACCCATCCTTCGATGACTCGTTGGCGTCCCTCCTTGATGGCAAGCGCACCGGCAGGGACGTCGTCGAGCACAACTGTACCGGCACCGGTGTAGGCGCCGTCACCAACGGTGACGGGAGCGACAAACATCGTGTCGGATCCGGTGCGCACGTGCGAACCAATTGTGGTGTGGTGCTTATTCACTCCGTCGTAGTTCACAAAGACGCTGGAGGCGCCGATGTTGGACTCCTCGCCCACGGTGGCATCGCCAATGTAAGTCAGGTGCGGCACCTTGGAGCCGTCGCCAATAGTGGCATTCTTGGACTCTACGAATCCGCCGAGTTTGCCACGGGCGCCCAAATGGGTGCCCGGGCGCAGGTAGGTGAACGGACCCACGCTGGCCTGTGCACCGATAGTGGAGTCATCAGCCTGAGTGCGGATCACGCTTGCGCCTTCGCCCACAGTCACATTGGTCAGGGTGGTGTCCGGGCCAATGATTGCCCCGTCCTCAATGACAGTCTCGCCCCAGAGCTGAGTGCCTGGGTAGATAGTGACGTCCTGACCGATGCGCACATCGACACCGATCCAGGTGGAGTCCGGATCGACGATAGTGGCGCCTCCGAGCATGGCGGCCTCAACGAGGCGACGGTTGAGCTGCTTGCCAGCCTCGGCAAGTTGCACGCGGTTATTCACTCCCGCCAGTTCTTCCGGGTTCGCCGTGATGTGTGCCCGGACGGGCAGGCCTTCCGAACGGGCAATGCCCAGCACGTCGGTGAGGTACAGCTCGCCCTGAGCGTTGTCGGTGTCAAGCTTGGTCAATGCTGAGCGCAAGACGTCCGCGTCGAAAGCGAACACGCCCGAGTTGACCTCGCGGATTGCGCGCTCGGCATCAGAGGCGTCCTTTTGCTCGACGATGGCAGTGACCTCGCCGGACTCATTGCGCACGATGCGCCCGTAACCGGTGGGATCCTCCAGAGTCATCGTGAGCACGGTGACCGCAGAACTGTCACTGGTGTGGGAGGCGATCAGTGCCTGCAACGTTTCGGGACGAATCAGTGGGGAGTCGCCGTTTGTCACCACGACCGTTCCCTGAAAGTCCCCCAGCGGAGCCAGTCCATGGGCGACCGCGTCACCGGTTCCGTTCTGCTGCTCCTGAACCGCAACATGAACCTGTGAGCTCAACGCTTGGGAGACCTGCTCGACCTCGGGAATGACCTGGTCGCGCTGGTGGCCAACGACGGCAACGATGTGCTCGGGCGCAGCGCCATCAGCGGCGTGTAGGGCGTGGGCGAGCATGGTGCGCCCACCGACCGAGTGCAGAGTCTTTTGTTTCGCAGACTTCATGCGTGTGCCAGCACCTGCTGCGAGAACAACAATCGCGCAGGGATTCTCGGATGTCACGAGATGGATTCTCCTCCACTTGTGGATCAATGATCTCGCACAAGCATAACGCCGCCTAGTTACGCGCGAGGGAAGCCGCACGTACGACCCCAGCAATCCCCACGAGTGCGAGAAACGCCAGCGCGACGCTCGCACCCACCTGAGCCAGCAGGGCGGAGATGAAACCAGCGACCAGGAGAAAAACTCCCATAAGGGTGTTGGCGGCCCCCGTGTACAGGGTGCGGGTATCACCCTCGGCCAGATTGACCGCGTAGGTCTTGCGCGCCACCCGGATCGCTGTGTGCGCTAGCTGAACCACAAAGAACCCGGCAGGAAGCGCCCAGGTGGCTGCCTTGTCAGGGGAGTAGTGGGCGCTAGCGATGACTGCCATGATCACCAAGCTGGAGATCCCCGCCGACCACGCCATGACAGAACTCGAGGACGCATCGGACAGCCGACCGGCGACCGGCCCGCCGATCAGCGCTGCTAAGGCCGAAGCGACGACGAAGAGCCCCAGGCTGCGCAGATCATGGCCTATTTCCTGGGATAGCACCACGATGAACGTCGTGGATAGCGCGGAGACCAACATCAGGGAGCGGACAATCACGAAGTCCCGAAACAGCTTGTCGCTGCGCAAAAGTGACCACGGGGACGTCCACGGGCGAGCCCCGCGCTGCGCTTCATCTGTGGGTTCGATAATCGCAGAGAACACCATGGCGGCCAGGACAAAGACAACCGCTCCGACACCCAGCAGAAGAGTGAGCGACCAGGTAGGCAAGGCGTCCTCGTAAAGCGTGAGGATCACACCGGCGACCAGCGCCGCTGAACCTGCAAGAGCAGTTGCTCGCCCGGTGATGCGCCCCCGAATGCGCTTGCTTACGGTGCGTCCCTGCACGTCCTTGGCGGCGATAGAACACAGGGACCGAAAACCCGCCAGCACGCTGAGCGCAGCGATGACCGAGACGGCGAGCAAAAGACCGTCGAAAAGCGCCGCCGACAACGCGATAGCCGCCGCGGAGACCGCCTGGCCTAGAGCGCCGGCTATCCATACGCGTGAGCGCAGCTTGTGGGAGGTTACCCATCCGGTCAACCACGCCTGCGGCAGCATGGAGCCCGCCTCGCGTACCGGCACCAGGAGGGCGAGGGCGGCATGGGGAGCGCCCGCTGAACTCAACAGCCAAGGCAGAATTGTCTTGGGATTAATTAGTTGATCCGCAAGGCCTTGCAGTCCTTGGGCCGCGATGAAGCGGCGGGCATTGCGCTGTTCTAACTCCGACACTTCCGACAGTGTACGGGGACATAAAAAGCTTCCCCACCAGGACTCGAACCTAGAATGACGGTACCAAAAACCGTAGTGTTGCCGATTACACCATGGGGAACTGACTCGACAGTCTATCGCATTGTGTGCCCTGGCTACTCTAAGGGGTATGGCACGACAGAGGATGAGCGGGAAAGAACGCCGAGAGCAGCTCATAAGCATCGGGCGTTCTGTCTTTGCCGAACGCGGTTTTGCCGGTGCGAGCGTGGAAGAAGTCGCAGCCCGCGCAGGGGTGTCCAAGCCGGTGGTCTATGAACACTTCGGCGGGAAGGAGGGTTTGTACGCCGTCGTCGTCGATAGGGAGATGCAAGCGCTGGAGTCCGTGATCACGGATTCGCTTGGCGACGGTCGATGGCGCGAACGCATCGAACGAGCCGTCGTCGCACTGCTGACCTATGTCGAAGAAGAAACCGACGGGTTCATCATCCTCGTGCGCGATCAGGCACCGGGGGAGTCGCGCAGCTATGCCACCTTCCTCAACATGGCGGTGGGCCAGGTCGCACACATCCTGGGCAAGGCCTTCGAACACCGCGGGTTCGCGCCGGAGTTGGCGGTTCTCTATGGTCAAGCGTTGGTCGGGGCGATCTCCATGACGTCCCAGTGGTGGCTCGACGACCGAACCATGGATAAGCACGCCGTGGCGGCCCACATTGTCAATCTGTGCTGGAACGGCCTGTCTGGAATGGAAAGTACCCCCAAGCTGCGGCGCTTTGCCGAGGAAGAGGAAAACTAGTGGCGCGTGACATGCTCGCCGGACTCCTAAGCACCATTGCCAGCGACCCTGCGATGAAGGGGCTGGTTACTCACGTCGGAAGCGATCGCCTCAACGTGACGTGCATCGACGAGGCGCGTCCCTGGGCTATCGGAGTGCTTGCGCAGCGCGCACCGCTGCTGGTGGTGACCGCAAATTCGCGCGAAGCAGAAGACCTCGTGGCACAGCTGGCACCCATGCTGGGGGAGTCGCGTGTGGCCCACTTCCCGGCCTGGGAGACGCTGCCGCACGAGCGCTTGTCGCCGGGCGCGGACGTGGTGGGCCGACGCGCCCAGGTGCTGCACAACTTCGGCGACTATTCAGTCGTGGTCACCTCTGCTCGCGGGCTGTCGCAGCCAGTCCTGGCGGAAGTCGAGGGCAGAAAACCCATCGTTCTGGCCGAAGGCGAGGAGCATGACCTGGGTGAGCTCACGCGTGAGCTAACGTTTCGGGCCTACTCGCATGTGGACATGGTGGCTAAGCGCGGCGAGTTCGCGGTGCGAGGCGGCATCCTGGACATCTTTCCCACTACGGAATCCAACCCGATGCGTGTGGAGTTCTTCGGCGACGAAATTACCGAGATCCGCCAGTTTGCAGTCGCTGACCAGCGCGCCTTCCCCGACATCGTGACTGAAGCCGTCTCAGTGTATCCGGCGCGCGAGCTGCCTATCACCGAGGCGATTGCGCACCGTGCGCGCGAACTAGCCGTCACCTATTCCGGCAATGCTGCGCTGGCCGAGCTGCTGAACAAGGTCGGCCAACAGATCCCCGCCGATGGGATGGAGGCGTTGATGCCCGTCCTCGCCGACGGGGAACTGGTGGGGTTGGATACTTTCCTTCCCACAGGCGGCCACCTCATCCTCTGCGATCCGGAAAAGATCCGACGGCGCATCGAGGATTTGCAGGCAACCGATGCTGAGTTCCTCGCGGCCGGTTGGGAAGCCGCCGCAATGGGCGCCGAAGGCCCGCTGGCAGTCGAGGGACTCGACCTGAGCCCCAGCAGCTTCCGCTCCTTTGAGTCCTTCGAGGTGGCCAAACGCCCCGTGTGGAGCCTGGCCGCCCCCGGCATGCTCGGCGAAGATGCGCTGCCGCTGGAATATGAGGCCGGGCCCGCCCCGCGTGGTGATCTCAAGGCCATCGGGGTGATGATGAACACCCTGAAAATGCACATCGCGGATGGCGGAAAGGCCGCCTACATCGCGCCCACGTCCGCTGCCATCAAACGGATGACGGAGCGGTTCCGTGAGGCCGGAATTCCCGCGCACGTCGCGAGCCCCGGGTGGGAGCCCAGCCCCGGCGAGATGACGCTGTATCAGGCGCTCAGCCACGCTGGGGTGGCCATGCCGCGCCTGCCGCTGGTGGTGGTCACCGAGACTGCCTTGACCGGCAACAGGGTGGGAGACATCGCTGGCGCTAAACGACGCCCCGCCAAGCGGCGCACCAAAGTCGACCCACTCGCACTCAAGACCGGGGACTTTGTGGTGCACGAGACTCACGGCATCGGCAAGTTCATCAAGATGGCCGAACGCACCATCCACGCCGGCGATGAAACCTCGCGCCGGGAATACGTTGTGCTGGAATACGCGGCGTCGAAACGCGGGCAGCCGGCCGACCAGCTCTGGGTCCCCATGGAGTCCCTGGACCTGCTGAGCAAGTACACAGGCGGCGAGTCCCCGACCCTATCCAAGATGGGTGGCTCTGACTGGAAGAACACCAAGAAGAAGGCTCGCGCGGCCGTACGCGAGATTGCCGGCGAGCTGGTCGAGCTCTACGCCAAGCGCCAGTCCGCCCCAGGCCACGCCTTCGCCCCGGATTCACCGTGGCAGCACGAGATGGAAGAGAACTTCCCTTTCGTCGAGACCGAAGATCAGATGAACGCCATCGAGGCCGTTAAGGCCGACATGGAGGCCAACGTTCCCATGGACCGGGTGATCGTCGGCGATGTGGGATACGGCAAGACCGAGGTGGCTGTGCGCGCGGCGTTCAAGGCCGTGCAGGACGGAACGCAGGTGGCCGTCCTCGTGCCGACCACCCTGCTCGCCCAGCAGCACTTTAAGACCTTCAGTCAGCGCATGGACGGCTTCGGCGTTGAGATTCGTGAGCTGTCACGATTCACCTCCGCTTCTGAGTCCAAGGCCATTCTCTCTGGGCTTGCCGACGGCTCCGTGGACATCGTGGTGGGCACACACCGCCTCTTGCAGACCGGTGTGGCCTGGAAAAACCTCGGGCTGATCATCGTCGACGAGGAACAACGCTTCGGCGTTGAGCACAAGGAACACATCAAGGCGCTCAAGGCGGCCGTCGACGTGCTCACCATGTCTGCGACCCCGATCCCGCGAACCCTGGAGATGTCCATGTCCGGGATTCGGGAGATGACCACCATGCTCACACCTCCCGAGGATCGCCACCCCGTGCTCACCTACGTGGGAGCCTATGAGGAAAAGCAGGTAGCCGCCGCGATCCGGCGTGAGCTGCTGCGCGACGGTCAGGTCTTCTACGTGCACAACAAGGTCGCCGACATCGATAAGATTGCCCGGAATCTGCGCGCCCTCGTGCCAGAGGCTCGCGTTGTTGTTGCCCACGGGCAGATGGGCGAGGAGCAACTCGAGCGCACCGTGCAAGGATTCTGGGATCGCGAATACGACGTTCTGGTGTGCACCACCATCGTCGAGACCGGCCTGGACATCGCCAACGCCAACACCCTCATCGTCGATAGCGCTCACCACATGGGACTCAGCCAGCTACACCAGCTGCGCGGGCGCGTGGGCCGTTCTCGGGAACGTGGGTACGCCTACTTCCTGTACCCCAAGGGAGTCACCCTCACTGAGAACTCCTATGACCGCTTGGCCACTATCGCCCAAAACAACGACCTGGGTGCAGGCATGGCCGTGGCGATGAAAGACCTAGAAATGCGCGGCGCCGGCAACGTGCTGGGTGCTCAGCAGTCCGGACACATTGCCGGAGTCGGCTTCGACCTGTACGTGCGGCTGGTCGGGGAAGCCGTGGAAACCTACAAAGCATTGGCCAAGGGCGAGACCCCCGTAGTCACCGACTCCGCGCCCAAGGAAATCCGCATCGACTTGCCTGTCGACGCCCACATTCCCGAGTCCTACATCAACTCCGAACGCCTGCGCCTGGAGATCTACCGCAAGATCGCCTCTGCCTCGGCTGAAAAGGATCTGCAAGCGGTCGTCGAGGAGATGACCGACCGCTACGGCCCCGTGCCCGAACCCGTACAACGCCTGCTTTCCGTCGCCCGGCTCCGCTTCGTCGCCAGGGCCGCCGGTGTGGGAAACATCCAAGTACAAGGCACCCGCATCAAGCTCAACCCCGTTGAGCTACCCGATTCCAAGCAAGTCCGCCTCAAACGACTCGCGCCCGGTGCCACATACCGTGCCGCTGCACAAGCCGTCAACGTGCCGTTCCCACGCGAGGGGCGAGGCGCGGGAGCTCCCACGCTTCGCGACGACGCTCTGCTCCAATGGATTGCCAACTTCCTCGCTGATCTCTTCGACGTCGACCGCGTAACCATTTCCCCAGAGCACGCCTCGGAACAGGTATTCTCGGTGCGCGAAAAACCCCGACGAAAGGAAACACGACGACGATGAACATCGTGACCAAACTTGTGCAGACCATCTCCCGTACCCTCAACGACCCCAAGAACGCTGAGCGTGCCAGCGGAGCCGTCGACAAGATCGGCGACGAAGCCAAAAAGCGGCTCGGACCCGACCGCGCCGAGCAGGTGGACAAGGTTACCGGGGCCGTCAAGGATCAGCTGAACAAGCGTCGCTAGATCTAGCTGGGGCTGTGGAAAAGATCTCCGGGGGAGACAAATCCACAGCCCCTTCCTCGTTGGGTGGGGTGGTGGCTTTTTAGCGTGAGTGGCCATGAACCCTATCGACGCGCTGAAAGCACTAGCGAGCGGAGGCATCGAGCTCCTCGAGGCCATCGCCGACGCCCAGCTCAGCCGTGTCGACCTGGTGGCACTAGGCCAGCCCTCGTCGATAGCGGGGAAGTGGCTAGCGCTCACCGACATCTACGTGGGCAAGACACGAGCGATCAAAAAGCAGCGCGCCTGCCGTGAAGCCGCCCGCTCGGCAGGCATGTCGATTGCTGGATTGATGGTGGTCGAAAGGAACGTCGGAAAGCTTCTCGACGGAGACACGTGGGCACTCAGACAAGAGCTATGCAGCCTCACGGGCACCGTCGATGACATCGCGCGGGAAGCCGCAGATATCGTGCGGCGGCGGAATGAACAGGTCCCGAATGCCGACGAACACACCCGCAAGAAGCGGGCACTCAAAGGCGGCAAGAACACTGATGCGTCGGGCTTGCGCCACATCACGATCTCGTTGCCCGAGCGCACCATGGCTAACATCCACGCGAACCTGTTAGCCACCGCTCAGAAACTGCGCAAAGCTAGTCCGACTCTGACATACGAACAAGCTATGGCCGATGCGTTCGTCCACCACATGTCGAGTACCCCGACGAACGGCGAGCGCCCCGTGACACCGCTCGTTGTGATCTCGCTAGGCGAATGGGCGAAACTGCATAACCATGCCGGCAGTGAGTCCTACTTTGCGCTCAGCGATGGCACCATGATGACCGGCGCTCAGCTGGTCAAGCAGTTGATGGCGGATCATCACTTGGTAGGAATCTGGGATCCCGTCGATGGGCCCGTCAACCTCTACCGCTCTCGACGACTGGCAAACGACAAGCAGAGGACTCTCCTTCGTGGCTCGTCGATACTCTGCGACTGGCCTGGGTGCACAACTCCCGCCGATGAATGCCAACCACACCACCTCACCGCATATTCGCAGGGTGGGGAAACGAACTTAAACAACCTAGTGATGTTGTGCCCGACGCATAATGGTCGCAACGACGACAACCCGCAGGCCCCGCCCAGACATGGGCGAATGGTTAAAGGTGACGCCGGTGCCATCGTCCACATTCCACCCGATGGCCGACCCCCGGAAATTAACCGCCACCCTATCCGCAGGATGACTGCACGCGCCTTGGCTCTAGACTCCTAGGCCATGACCGTCCTTCTACTTGACCCCCGTTGGCCGACGATGATCCCGTTGGAGGCCATCGGGTGTTTGCCGACGCCTGTAGATTTCGCTGTCGATGTCCCGGTATCTGTGCGGTGGAAACTCATCGACGTCATCGATGGTGTCGATGACGGGGTGGGGACCTTGGTGACCTTTGACGAATCGGACGCATCGACCGGACGAAAGGTATTCCGTGCGCCGAGCCTTTCCGACCCTATCGGTGAAGCCCGTCAGATCATGGCTAGAGCTCGGTCGATAGGCGAATGGGAGGCAGCCCAAACGCATCGCTCACTCCTTCCGTTCCTGCAAGAAGAAACACAGGAATTCGCAGAGGCTATCGACCGGGGCGAAAGCGCGGAGGTCGTCCGCAAGGAACTCGGAGACCTTCTCCTCCAAATCCTGTTCCACGCCGAAATCGCCGAGGATTTCGACTTCGACGATGTGGCTCAAAGCTTCGTCGACAAGATGCATTCGCGGGCCCCGTATCTTTTCGACGGAACTTCCGAAGTGGTAGACACGTTCACTCAAGAGAAATTGTGGGCTAAGGGCAAACGTGCCGAAGGAGTGGTCTCTGAGCATGAATAAGGGGGCAGCGCGCTGGCTAGGGTGCGGATGCGGGGGAGTGCTCCTGATGATGATTTTGGTGATCGCTTTCGTCGCGTGGGCGATCGCCACCTCGGACGGTTCGTCGCCGGTCAAGACTCGTCAGCCTGTTCCTGACAACGTTCCGCCCGCTGCAGGTGAGCCAGTGCCGCCTATCGACGTGCATACAGCCGGTCGAACCTCCGACAAACTTGGATTCTGGGCTGAGCCTATCGCCGCGTCGACAGGGATTCCAGAGCCCGCACTCCGCGCCTACGGCAACGCCGCCCTGATCGCCCAGGACGCCTGGCCGCAATGTCATCTCGCCTGGACTACGTTGGCCGGAATTGGCCAGGTCGAGACTCGTCATGGCACCTACACGGGCAAGCTTTTCGATTCGGCGCATATCGACGAGAATGGCGTCGTAACGCCTCCAATCATCGGTATCGCTCTCGACGGCTCGTCCGGAGTGGCGGAGATCCCCGACACTGACCACGGGCAGTTTGATAACGATCCGCAGTTCGACCGAGCAGTTGGCCCGATGCAGTTCATTCCTGATTCGTGGCATCGTTATGGCTTGGACGCGAGCGGTGATGGGTTTGCAGATCCTCACCAAATCGATGACGCGGCCCTCGGGGCGGCCAAGCATTTGTGTGAGAATAATCGCGATTTGTCCACTCCGGAGGGGTGGACGCAGGGTGTGCTCTCTTATAACAGGTCGCAGCAGTATCTGATTGATGTTCGTGACGCGGCGGCTTCTTACGCTTTGGGGCAGCCCGCGTAAGATGGGCAGAGTCAAACCCGTTTCCTAAAGCATGGGAGGGCCGCACCTGTGGCTGACATCATTCACGTTTTCGCTCGCGAGATTCTGGATTCCCGCGGTAACCCCACCGTTGAGGCGGAGGTTTTCCTCGATGATGGTGCCCGTGGCGTTGCTGGAGTTCCGTCGGGCGCATCGACGGGTGTCCATGAGGCACACGAGCTTCGCGACGGTGGAGACCGCTACCTGGGCAAGGGCGTCACCAAGGCCGTTGAGAACGTGAACGAAGAGATCGCTGATGAGCTTGCCGGCTTCGAGGCCGACGATCAGCGTCTGATCGACCAGGCTCTCATCGAGCTGGATGGCACGGAGAACAAGTCTCGTCTCGGCGCCAACGCCATCCTCGGCGTGTCTATGGCTGCCGCCAAGGCTGCTGCCGAGTCTGCTGAGCTGCCGCTGTACCGCTACGTGGGCGGACCGAACGCGCACGTCCTGCCGGTTCCGATGATGAACATCGTGAACGGCGGTGCTCACGCTGACTCCGGCGTCGACGTCCAGGAGTTCATGATCGCCCCGATCGGTTTTGATTCCTTCGCTGAGGCCCTGCGCGCTGGCGCTCAGGTTTACCACCAGCTCAAGAAGGTCATTAAGGACAAGGGCCTTTCGACGGGGCTTGGCGACGAGGGCGGATTCGCCCCGTCCGTCGATAGCACCAAGGCTGCCCTCGACCTGATCATCGAGGCCATCAAGGCTGCTGGTTTCGAGCCGGGCAAGGATATCGCTTTGGCTCTCGACGTCGCTTCCTCCGAGTTCTTCGAGAACGGCGTGTACAACTTCGAGGGCGGCCAGCACTCTGCTGAGGAGATGATCGCTGTCTACTCGAAGCTGATCGAGGAGTACCCGATCGTCTCCATCGAGGATCCGCTGCAGGAGGACGACTGGGAGGGCTACACCAAGCTCACCGCCGAGATCGGTGACAAGGTGCAGATCGTGGGCGACGACTTCTTCGTCACCAACCCGAAGCGTCTCGCCGAGGGCATCGAGAAGAAGGCTGCCAACGCACTGCTGGTCAAGGTCAACCAGATCGGTACCCTGACCGAGACCTTCGATGCGGTCGACCTCGCGCACCGCAACGGCTACCGCACGATGATGTCTCACCGCTCCGGCGAGACCGAGGACACCACGATCGCCGACCTGGCTGTCGCTCTGAACTGCGGTCAGATCAAGACGGGTGCTCCGGCTCGCTCCGAGCGCGTGGCCAAGTACAACCAGCTGCTGCGCATCGAGCAGGAGCTGGGCGACGCCGCCGTGTACGCGGGGCGTTCCGCTTTCCCGCGTTTTAAGGCCTAATGGCAAGAACACGGGTTCCTGTGTCGGCGCGTTCTAGCGCGCCGGCCCGATCGACGCGTCGAAAGGGGATGCCGCAACTCGGCATGGCCTCCTGGGCCGTCATCGGCCTGGTGGTGATCCTCATCCTGTTGACGATTCTCGTCCCGGTGAAGAACTACTTCCAAGGCCGTGCGGAGATTGCCCGGCTGGAGGAGTCGATCGTCGCGAAGCAGGCGGAGAAAGACCGTTTGCAGAGTGAGCTCGATAAGTACCGGGACGACTCGTATATCGAGCAGGAGGCGCGTCGCCGCTTCGGCGTCGTGGAGTCAGGTGAGACGGCGTGGCGGATCATCGATCCGCGGTTGCAGCCGGAGTCCCAGGCGACTACGTCGTCGCAGGACGCTTCGGTCCAGCCGAAGTGGTTTGAGGTGCTGTGGGATTCGGTCGCCACGCAGCCCTCACCGGCAGCGGAGATGCACCTGCCGGTACAGTAATCGGCATGAGTGTCGATTCAGCGGATCTTCAGATCGTCGAGAAGCAATTGGGGAGGGCGCCGCGGGGCGTTCTCTCCATTGCTTACCGCACTCCCGATGGGGCTCCCGCAGTGGTTAAGACGGCGCCGCGGCTTGACGACGGCACCCCTTTCCCCACCCTCTACTACCTCACCGACCCGCGCTTGACGGCTGAGGCTTCTCGTCTCGAGGTGGGGCAGGTTATGAAGTGGATGGAGTCGCGCCTCGCCGAGGATGAGGCCTTGCGCGAGGACTATCGACGCGCCCATGAGCACTTCCTCGCCGAGCGCAACGCTATCGAAGACCTGGGCACGGATTTCTCGGGTGGCGGTATGCCCGATCGTGTCAAGTGCCTGCATGTGCTTATCGCCTATGCCTTGGCCGAGGGGCCGGAGCGCGTTCGCTTGGGCACCGAGGCAGTTGCGATGGCTGCGGATCACGGCAAGTTGCGGGGGACGGCGATTCCGCAGGATTGGCCGTCGATAGGGGATTTGGGTATCGACCTCGAGGAGTTTGACGAGCTATGACCCGCGTTGCCGCACTCGACTGTGGTACGAACTCTCTTCGCCTCCTGATCTCTGACGATGGCCGCGAAGTCACCCGGCTCAACGAGATCGTTCGTTTGGGCGAGGGCGTTGATGCTACCGGGCGACTCGATGGTGCAGCCCTGGCTCGAACACGCGCCTGCCTGGAGCGTTACACCGAGATTATGGATTTCGAGGGCGTGTCCAAGGTTCGCATGGTCGCGACGTCTGCCACGCGCGATGCCGAGAATCGCGAGGATTTCTTCGCGATGACCGAACAGCTGCTGGGCGTGCGCGCCGAGGTCATCTCCGGTGAGGAGGAGGCTGCACTGTCGTTTGCAGGTGCGGTTTCGGATCTCGACGCTTCGATGGGGCCGGTGTGTGTCATCGATCTCGGCGGAGGTTCCACGGAGTTCATCGTCGGCGAGGTCGATGGGACGATCTACGGATCCCACTCCGCACAGATGGGGTGCGTGCGCCTGACCGAACGGATCATGCGCTCAGACCCACCGACCGCTACCGAAGTGGAAATCGCTCGCGATTATGTCGCCGAGCGCATGGCGGAGGTGGAGCGCATCGTCCCCGTCGAAAGGGCAAAGACCTTCGTCGGCGTCGCCGGCACCTTTACCACTCTCTCCGCACTCGCCCAGGGATTGGAACGCTACGACCGCGCTGAGATTCACGGGTCGCATCTGCGTTTCGACGCGCTTCGCCTTTCGACGAGCCATCTCATCAATTCCTCTTCGACCGTGCGCGCCTCGAACCCGGTGGTTCACCCCGGTCGAGCGGATGTAATTGCGGGCGGCGCAGTAGTGGTCGAGGGCATCATGGACATGGCCGAGCGGGTTGGAAAAGCCGATTCCTTTGTCATTTCGGAGATGGACATCCTAGACGGTATTGTTCAATCGTTGGCCTAAGCAGCCGATAGCCCCTATAGCCCAATCGGCAGAGGCAGTCGACTTAAAATCGATTCAGTGTGGGTTCGAGTCCCACTGGGGGCACGCAGGGATCCCACAGCGTAGCTATGCTGGCGAGAATGAAACGTTGCTTAGCTGCCCTTGCACTTCCCGGAATCTTCCTCACCGCGTGTAACGCTGACTCCGTCGCGTCGAGTGAGTCTGATGCGATCACAATCGGTTCGCAGGATTATTACTCCAACGAGATCATTGCCGAGATTTATGCTCAGGCTCTCGAGGAGGGTGGGTTCTCAATCGAAAGGGATTACCGCACCGGCCAGCGCGAGGTCTACCTCCCCGAGATCGAGCGCGGTGCAATCGACCTGATCCCGGAGTACTCCGGCGCGCTGCTTCAGCACTATGAGCCAGACACCACCGCCCGCGAGAGCCAGGATGTCTATGAGGCGCTAGCTCAGGCGGTGCCGGGCGACATGCAGGTGCTCGACCAGGCTGCGGCAACGGACCAAGATGCTTTTGTGGTGCGGGGGGATGACCCGGCGCGAGCAATCGGAGATTTGGCGGGGCGAGAGAATCTCAAGCTTGGTGCGAATTCGGAGATCGAGAAGCGTCCGTTTGGCCCGAAGCAGCTCAAGGAGGTCTACGGAGTGGATGTAGAGTTCACTCCCATCGAGGACTCCGGTGGGCCTCTGACGGTGAAGGCCTTGCAGGCGGGCGACGTCGACGTGGCCAACATCTACACTGCCTCGCCAGCCCTCGAAGATGGCCAGCTCCGCGCCCTCGAGGACCCGAAAAACCTCATCATTTCTTCCCACGTTGTGCCGCTTGCCACCAAGGACCTCGATCCGAAGGCCGTGGAGATCCTCAACGACGTCAATGCCCGGCTTGATCAGGCGACTTTGCTCAAGCTCAACTCCCAGAGTGTGAATGAGCAGAAGAACGCGGAGACGATTGCCAAGGAATGGTTGGCGAGCCGATGAGTATTACGTTTGAGGGCGTCGCTAAGCACTACGGAGAGCATGTCGCCGTAGAAAACGTGTCTTTTGAGATTCCCTCTGGCACCACCACGGTTCTGCTGGGGTCCTCCGGAAGCGGCAAGACGACGCTTCTGCGGATGGTCAATAGGATGGTTGATCCCAGCGCGGGGCGGGTGCTTATCGACGACACCGACGTCGCCTCGGTCGATCCCGTCGAGCTGCGTCGCAAGATCGGCTATGTCATGCAATCCGGTGGGCTTATGCCGCACTGGACTGTCGAGGACAATGTAGCGACGGTGCTACGGCTCAACGGAGCGTCGAAAAGCGAAGCCCGAGCGAAAGCTCGCGATCTGCTTGATGTTGTGGGTCTGGACCCGAGCGTCGGTAGGCGGTACCCGTCTCAGCTGTCGGGTGGGCAACGTCAGCGCGTCGGTGTTGCGCGCGCGCTGGCCCCGGATCCCAATATTTTGCTCATGGACGAGCCCTTCGGTGCGGTGGATCCGATTCAACGGAAGGTCTTGCAAGAAGAAACGGCCCGTCTGCAGCGAGATCTGAACAAAACAGTGCTCTTTGTTACGCATGACGTCGATGAGGCACTGAGCCTGGGGGATGAGATCGTCGTGTTGCGCCCGGGAGGAGTCATCGCTCAACGGGATACCCCGGATCGACTGGTGGCACAGCCTGCTGACGAATTCGTCGAAGGTTTCCTCGGGGCGCGCTCGAACTTGCGCGTTGAGGGGCAAGTCGTAGTCGATGACGCTGGGCGGGTAGTAGGGAAGTTGGCTCCGTGACTTGGCTGAAGAACAACCTGGGGCTCATCGCTGAGCTCACCCTGACTCATCTGGCTTTGGTGATTCCCGCGATCCTCATCGCCATTGTGGTCTCTATCCCTGTTGGATATGTGGCAGCGCGGCGACCGCGCATCGGCGGGCCACTGTCGACCTTGTTGGCGCTGACCTACACGATTCCCGCGTTGCCGCTGCTGGTGGTCATTCCGGCGATCATCGGTACGCCGCTGCGTTCCCCGGTGACCATCGTGGTGGCTTTGTCGATCTACGGAATTGCCCTCATGGTGCGTACCGCAGCGGATGCTTTCGGAGCCGTCGATAGCAATGTTCGCCTCAGCGCCCGCGCAACTGGAATGAGCCGGGGTCAAATTCTACGCAAAGTCGATCTGCCCCTGGCAGTTCCGGTGTTGATTTCGGGTGCTCGCGTGGTCGCGGTGTCCACAATCTCATTGGCCACCATCGGCGCCTTGGTAGGCATCACATCGCTGGGCACGTTGCTGACGGATGGATTCTCCCGGGCGATCATCGCTGAGGTGCTCACGGGCATCGTCTTGACAGCCGTCCTGGCCGTCGCCGTCGACCTCGTTCTGATCCTCGTAGGACGTGCACTGACTCCTTGGGAGCGCTCATGAACACAATCTCGGAGATGTTCGCGTGGCTTTTCGACCCTGCCAACACCACCGACATCCTGCACCGCGCAGGCCAGCATTTGGGAGTTTCGGCGCTGGCGGTGGTCATCGCGGCCGTTATCGCCTGGCCGTTGGGCATCGCAGTCGGCCACCGGCGCCGTGGTCAAGCCGCTGTGGCTGGCTTTGCCGGAGTGATGCGGTCTATTCCTTCACTCGGAGTGATTACGCTGGTCGCTCTCTTAGTGGGCATTGGTTTGGTCGCTCCCATTGTTGCCCTGGTCATCCTGGCGATCCCGTCGCTATTGGCCGGCGCCTATGCGGGGGTGGCCGGCGTGGATGAGGAGACCGTGTCGGCTGCGCGCGCGGTAGGCATGCGAGAATCCCAGGTGATTTCCCAGGTCGAGATCCCCTTGGCCGCCCCTGTCATCATGGGAGGGCTGCGCTCGGCCGTCATGCAGGTGGTCTCCACGACCACGCTGGCCGCCTACACCGCAGACGTAGGACTGGGGCGATTCCTCTTCGCCGGCCTCAAGACCAACGACTATGCGCTCACCCTAGCCGCGGCCGTCTTGGTCATAGTTCTGGCGGTGCTTGTCGACGCCGTCCTTGCCACCGGGAACAAAATTCTGACCCGATCCGTTGTGCATGTGTAGTGACAACAAAGAGAGGTAATTATGCGGAGTAGTAACCCGGTATTGAACAACCTCCCGGCCTCCGGGAGCTATGACACATTCCAGAACCCCCAGCAGTACCAGGCGCCGGTGCAGGCCGAGCGTCCGATGACCGTCGACGACGTTGTTACCAAGACTGGCATCACCCTCGGCGTGATCATTGTCTTCGCCCTGGTGACCTTCGGCCTGTCCCTAGTTAACCCGGGTCTGGCACTGATCTTGACTGCTATCGGCGGTATTGGTGGCTTTATCACCGTCCTGGTCAGCGCCTTTGGCCGCAAGACCGGTGCAGCGACCACTTTGATCTACGCGGCCTTCGAGGGGCTTTTCGTTGGCGGCATTTCGCTGCTGCTGTCGGGCGCATTGATCGGCGGCGCCGACGCCGGTGCACTGATCGGTCAGGCTATCCTGGGCACCATCGGCGTGTTCTTGGGCATGCTGTTCGTGTACAAGACCGGCGCGATCCGAGTGACTCCTAAGTTCACCCGTATCATGACCGGCGCGATCATCGGCGTGGCCGTGCTCGCCCTGGGTAACTTGCTGCTGGCGCTGTTTACCGACATGAACCCGCTGCGCGATGGCGGCCCGCTGGCCATCGTTTTCTCGCTGGTATGCATCGTGCTGGCAGCTTTGAGCTTCCTGCAGGACTTTGACGTGGCCGATCGCCTGGTGCGCCAGGGCGCGCCGTCGAAGATGGCCTGGGGCGTTGCCCTCGGCCTGGCCGTGACTCTGGTCTGGCTCTACACCGAGATCCTGCGCCTGCTGAGCTACTTCAACCGCAACTAGCGGATCATTAACCACAAATGACCCCGCCGCCTGAAAAGGCGACGGGGTCATTTCTCTTGCGCGCAGTCTAGCCGGAGACGACTTCGCCGTTGACCTCAACAGTGGAGTAGACGGTCGACTCGCCGGTCTGGGTGGGAGCGCTGAGCTTGACGGTAGCCGGGGCGCCGTCCGGGCCGGTGCCCTTGCCCTGCGCGGCGTTACGCGACCACTGGGACCACTCGATGTTGGTCACCTTGGAGGCCGGGTTGGCGCAATCCGTGGAGACCTCGTGTGGCTTGGTGGTGGGCTCGCCAACGCAGTCAATGAACTTGACGTTTGCGGTCTCGGAAGAGACCGGGGCGTGGACCTGCTCGGTGGCAGTTTGCACCTTCTCGCTAGAAGGCTGCTGGTGCGGCGGGTGGCACGCGGTGAGCAGGGCGCCTGCAGCAACGATGGCAGTAAGACGACGCTTCATGGGAAGAACTCAGCTCCTTTGAATATGTAATTAGGAATCGCTGCGGGGAGTAGCAGCCTTGGCCGAATCGTACGGTGCGGCCGAGACAATGGTCACGGTCAAGGTGTTGCCGTTCGGTGCGGAGTACGAACGAGTCTCACCCTCCTTGGCTCCCAGCACGGCAGCGCCCAGCGGGGACTGCTCGGAGTAGGTCTCCAGATCCTTATTGTCGCTGGAGGCGGCACGGGTGCCGATGAGGAAGGTCTCCTTCTGCGACTCGTCACCGTTGTAGTAGACGTGAACCACAGAACCGATCTGGGCCACACCCTCGACCACGCCGGAGCGCTCGGTGGTGGAGTTCTGCAGGATCTCGGAGATCTGCTTAATGCGGGCTTCTTCCTGGTCCTGCTGCTCGCGAGCGGCGTCGTAACCAGCATTCTCCTTGAGGTCGCCCTCTTCGCGGCGCTCATTGATCTCAGCGGCGATGACGGGACGGTGGTCAATCAGCTCCTGCAGCTCGGTCTCGAGCTTGGTCTTCATCTCCGGAGTGATGTACTGCTTCTGGGGCTCAGCCATAGGTAAAACTCCCTACCTTTTGCGGTTCAATCAGCACTAACTAGCGCTAGCTAGTGGCCTAATTTATCAGAGTGTGGTCACTCGGTTATCTACGTCCATGTACGGCTCTAGACCGGTTGAACAACCGTAAACACCGCCGGCGACTGGAACATCCCGCGTTGGGATGTCGGCCGCAACTCGCGTGACCTTTTCGCCGCCGGTGGGCATGATGATCTCTCGGCGTCCAACCTCGGCCATCTGGTAGTTCAACGCCGTGACAATGCAATAAGACTCTTGCGCAGGGTCCTTGCGGGTGATGTCTACCCAGACGCGCAAAGTGCTGTCGTCGATACGCTCCTGAGTCACCATGGAGACCTCGACGGGAGTGTTCGCGCGCTGCGTAACGTAGCGGTAGAGAAAGACCGCGGCGACCAAAGCGAAGATCACGGCGATAACGGCGATGGCTTTGCCTGCCCACGTTCCTTGTTCGGATCCGTAGCGGCTGGGTGGGCGCGTTGACATGCCTGGCAGTTTACTAGACTGTCCGCATGCGCCTTCTAGCCATTCACGCTCACCCCGACGATGAGTCGTCGAAGGGCGCGGCAACCACTGCGATGTATGCCGCGCAGGGACACGACGTCACCGTGATTACCTGCACCGGAGGAGAGCGAGGCGACATCCTCAACCCGGCCATGGACAAGCCGGGGATCAAGGAAAAGATCAACGAGGTTCGCCGGGAAGAAATGGCACAGGCTGCAGCCGCCTTGGGCATCAACCATCACTGGCTGGGGTACGAAGATTCCGGCTTGCCTGGTGAGGGAGAGCCGCTGCCCGAAGGGTGCTTTGCGACGCAGCCTGCCGAAGAAGTAGCCGACGTGCTCATTCGTCACATCCGGCAGCTGCGCCCGCACGTGATCATCACGTACGACGAGAACGGGGGATACCCGCACCCCGATCATCTCCAGGTCCACGCTGCGTCGATGATCGCGTGGGACAAGGCAGGCTCCGACTACAAGCCAGAGCTCGGGCAGCCGTGGGCTCCACAGAAGTTGTACTACTCGCATGGCTTCGTCTTCCAGAGGATGCAGTTGCTTCACGACGAACTCCTGGCCACCGGCAAGATGAGCCCCTACGAGTCGATCATGCAGCGCTGGGATCCTGAAAAGAACGACATCATGTCGCGGGTGACCACCCAGGTGCATGCCGCCGACTATTTTGGGCAGCGCGAAGCTGCGCTGCGTGCGCACGCCACCCAGATCGACCCGGCCGGCGCGTTTCTGGCCAGCTCGGTCGAGGCGCAGCAGCGACTGTGGCCGACCGAGGAGTTCGAGTTGGCCCAATCAAGGGTTGAAAGCACACTGCCGGAGACCGACCTATTCGCCGGCATTACCGAGGAGAACTAAAACATGTGGACCACGTTTATCTTGGCGCAGGCGCCCTCTGACGGCCCGGTGGGTCCGGAGTTTGGCAAGGCGTCTCCCATCGGCTTGCTCATCCTCGTGTTGTTGGCGGTCGCCGTGATGATCATCGGCTGGGCGTTCCACCGCCGTAACTCGCGCTTTCGCCGTCGCCGTATGTTCGCCGAGGCCCACGGCCTGGACCCGTTTGATGCCGAGGCAGTGGACAAAGCCATGGCGGAGGCCGGAGTTCTGGATCGCCGAAAGAAGTCGTTTTTCTGATGCGTTTTCAACTCCTGCCTCGCCTGCTGTACCCGCTTTACGAGGCTCGGCTTGCCTCCGAGATTAAGGGTGCTGCCCAGCCCAAGCACGTGGCAGTCATCGTCGACGGCAACCGCCGGTGGGCGCGTGAGGCCGGTTTTACTGATGTGAGCCACGGGCACCGAATCGGTGCGCGCAAGGTGGCCGAGCTGGTCTCCTGGTGCGCGGACACCGACGTGGAGGTGGTCACCTGTTACCTGCTGTCGACGGAGAACCTCTCGCGTTCAAGCGATGAGCTGGAGTTGCTGTTTGAGATCATCTCGGGCGTAGTCACGGAGTTGGCGGAATCTGATAGCAACTGCCGAGTCCGGCTCGTTGGTCACCTGGACATGCTGCCCGACGAGTTCGCTGCCTCCATGCGGGAGGCAGAAAAGCGCACCGAGGCCAACACAGGTGTGGTGGTCAACGTGGCAGTCGGTTACGGCGGACGCCAGGAGATTGTGGATGCCGCACGCGAGGTGGTTCGCAACAGCGCGAGCGCCGGGCTGGATTGCGAGGCTATCGCGGACTCCATCACCGTCGAAAGCATTAACGCGCACCTGTACACCTCCGGTCAGCCTGATCCTGACTTGGTGATTCGCACGTCGGGGGAGCAGCGCTTGTCCGGTTTCTTGCTCTGGCAGGCCGCATACTCGGAAATCTGGTTCACCGATACCTACTGGCCGGCCTTCCGTCGTATCGACTTCCTGCGCGCCATCCGCGACTACTCGCAGCGTTCTCGGCGGTTCGGAAAGTAAAACACACCATTTCTTGATTACTGCGTCTTCCCAGCGCACACTACATAGCGATGGAAGAACAAGACGTGGTAATCAAAAGACACCGAAACCGAGTAAGAAAAGCCGTCTCCGGCGAGCGTTCGATTCACCCGGCCCTAGCCCAGGGCATCGACGTGGACACAACCGATCGCTCCTATCCCACCAACAAGCTGGTATTTGCGATGGCGCTGATCATCAGCCTCGCGGTGGTGATGTGGGCTTTCCTTGCACCCGATCAGGTCAACACCGTCGGTGTGAACTTGCAGTCGTGGGTGGTCTCTCACCTGGGTTGGCTATTCACGCTGGCGATCCTAGGCGCCACCATCTTCATGCTGGTCATCGGCTATGGACCAACCGGATCCATTCGCCTGGGCGCAGATGACACCCGCCCCGAGTTTTCCACCTTCTCCTGGGTGTCGATGCTGTTCGCCGCGGGCCTGGGAATTGGCCTCATCTTCTACGGACCGATGGAGCCGCTGATCCACTTCCAGACCCTTCCGCCCGCATTTACCGGCACTGATGCGGAGGCTGGAACGGTCAGCGCCGTAGATCCGGCTGTGGCGCAGAGCATTCTGCACCAGGCGTCCTTCCCGTGGGTGGTGTATTCCTTTGTTGGCGGCGCGATTGCGTACTCCGCTTTTCGACGTGGACGCCTACCGCTAATTTCATCCATCTTCGAACCTGTATTTCCGCACGCTCCCAACCACCCGGTCGGAAAGATTATCGATGTCTTTGCAGTGCTGGTGACCCTGTTCGGTACCGCCACGTCCTTGGGAATCGGAGCGTTGCAGGTGCAAACCGGTACTTCGATCCTGACGGGTAAGGACCTCTCGGGCGATGGAACCGTGGTGGCGATCATTTCCATCCTCACGGTGATTTTCACGTTCTCGGCAGTATCTGGCGTGAAGACGGGCATTCGCATCCTGTCCAACGCCAACATGGCGTTGGTTGCCTTCATGGCACTGTTCGTTCTCGTCCTTGGCCCCACGGTGTTCATCCTGGACCTCATCCCCACCTCGCTGGTCACGTTCCTCGGGGCTATTCCCGACTTCTTCGCCGTCTCGCCCTCTCAGGGTGACGTAGAGAAGGAGTTTGTCACCGCCTGGACCATGCTCTACTGGGCCTGGTGGATCTCCTGGTCGCCCTTCGTCGGCATGTTCGTGGCCAAGATCTCTAAGGGTCGCACCCTGCGCGAATACGTCACCGTGACCATCTTCGCCCCGGCTGCGATCTCGGCGCTCTGGTACATCGTGTTCGGAGGGACAGCAATCTGGCAGACCTTGGAGGGAATGGATCTGCCGATTGTGGGGGCCGGAGAAAACGTCATGTTTGATCTCTTCGACAACCTGCCATTGAGCACGCTCATGCACGTGGTCACGCTGGCCGCGATCATCATCTTCTTCACCACTGCCGGTGACTCCACCACCAACGTCTTGGGCTCGATGTCCCAGTCAGGCCGCAGCAACCCTTCCACCCCGATCACGGTCATTTGGGGTCTGGCCCTGGGCTTGATCGCTCTGGCGCTACTTCTCGCCGGCGGTCAGAACGCCCTGTCTGGGCTGCAATCCATCATGGTTTCGGCCTCTGTGCCGTTTGTGGTGATCATGTTTGGCATGGCCATCTCCTGGGCTAAGGATCTGGCTAACGATCCGGTGATCATTCGTCGCGCCTATAGCCGGGAGGCAATCCGCAAGGGTGTGATGCGGGGCATCGACAAGCACGGGGACGACTTCGTATTCGGCGTCTCCGAGGTGCCAGCAGATGAGGGCGCAGGCGCGGACGTCACCCTGCGCTAAAGCTTGCGCATGCGCACGCCATTGACCTGGTGATTGGCGTCCTTGCGCAGAACTAAGGAAGCCCGAATTTTGGTGGGTGCGATGTTCTCCACCAAGTTCGGCAGGTTGATGGATTGCCAGACGTCTCGAGCAAAGGCAATAGCTTCTTCGTCACCGACATCCGCGAGCCAGCCAAAGTGGGCTCCGGGGCGCTTGAAGGCGGTATTTCGCAGCTGGCGGAACCGTTCGATGTACCAGGACTCGATGTCTTCAGTCCGGGCGTCAACGTAGATGGAAAAGTCGATCAGGTCGGAGACCATGAGGGTAGGGCCGGTTTGGAGCACGTTGAGGCCCTCGATGATCAAGATGTCCGGTTGCTCGACGCTTTGTGCAGCACCGGGAATGATGTCGTAGCTGTTGTGAGAGTAGATCGGGGCGTCGACACGCGCCTTCCCCGACTTCACATCCGTGACAAAACGCAGCAATGCGCGGCGATCGTACGACTCGGGAAAGCCCTTGCGTTCAAGAAGACGCCGCCTCTTGAGCTCCTCAGTGGGGTAGAGGAATCCGTCGGTGGTCACTAGGTCGACCCGAGGGTGTGAATCCCACCGCTGGAGTAGTACTTGCAGCAATCGGGCCGTCGTGGATTTGCCCACGGCCACAGATCCCGCCACCCCGATCACGAACGGAACGTGCCCAGGGTCCTCGCCGAGGAATGTCTCCGTTGCACCCGTGAGCTGCTGATGGGCACTAACGCGGAGGTGGATCAGACGCGAGAGAGGGAGGTAGACGTCGGCAACCTCGTCGAGGTCGAGGTTTTCTCCGAGACCTCGCAGCGCGACCACTTCATCCTCGGTGAGCACCTGGGGCATGGAATTGCGAAGGCTGCGCCACGTTTGCCGGTCCAAGGAGACGTAGGGGGAGCGCACCTTGTGTGCGCTTTCGGCTGCAGCGGCGACGGATTCCTGAACTGCCATGGGTTCTATTGTGTCATTGCGCTCCTCAGGTGGTTTACACCTCACCCCCGAGACTTAACGACTAAACTGGCACCACATTCGAGCCGATCTGGCGCAGCCTCTTTCGAAAGGGAATTTTCGTTTCATGACTACTGCCGACTCCTCGTTCCTTCAGCCGTTGGGAGATTTTGACCCCGAGGTTCACGCGGCAATCCAGGCGGAGCTGGCCCGCCAGCGCGAAACGCTCGAGATGATTGCCTCTGAGAACTTCGTTCCTCGCGCTGTTCTGCAGGCGCAGGGCTCTGTGCTGACGAATAAGTACGCCGAGGGTTACCCCGGGCGTCGCTACTACGGCGGCTGCGAGCACGTGGATGTTGTGGAGGACCTCGCCCGCAACCGCGCCAAGGATCTCTTCGGTGCGGAGTACGTCAACGTCCAGCCGCACTCCGGCGCTCAGGCTAACGCGGCGGTTCTTCACGCGCTGGTGCGCCCGGGTGACAAGATCATGGGTCTGTCGCTGGCTCATGGTGGGCACCTGACCCACGGCATGAAGATCAACTTCTCTGGCCGTCTCTACGACGTGGTCGCCTACGAGGTCGATCCTGAGACCATGCGCATCGACATGGACAAGGTCCGCGAGATCGCCCTGGCGGAGCGCCCGAAGGTCATTATCGCGGGCTGGTCTGCCTACCCGCGCACGATCGACTTCGCGGCCTTCCGTTCGATCGCCGACGAGATCGGCGCCTACCTGTGGACCGACATGGCACACTTCGCCGGCCTGGTGGCTGCGGGCCTGCACCCATCGCCGGTCCCGCATTCCGACGTCGTGTCCACCACCATCCACAAGACCATTGGTGGACCGCGTTCCGGCATGATCCTGGCCAAGCAGGACTACGCCAAGGCCCTGAACTCGGCAGTCTTCCCCGGGCAGCAGGGTGGCCCGCTAATGCACGTCATCGCCGCCAAGGCAGTAGCGCTGAAGATCGCCGCGAGCCAGGAGTTTGTGCAGCGTCAGGAGCGCGTGCTCGAGGGCGCACGCATCCTGGCTGAGCGCTTGACCGCTCAGGACACCAAGGCTGCCGGTGTGGACGTGCTGACCGGTGGCACCGACGTCCACCTCGTGCTGGCTGACCTGCGCAACTCGGAGATGGACGGGCAGCAGGCAGAGGATCTGCTGCACCAGGTGGGCATCACTGTCAACCGCAACGCCGTTCCCAACGACCCGCGTCCGCCGGCAGTTTCCTCCGGCCTGCGCATCGGCACCCCGGCGCTGGCCACCCGCGGTTTCGATGCCCAAGCGTTCACCGAGGTGGCAGACATCATCGGTACTGCGCTGGCAGCCGGCAAGAACGCTGACGTGGACAGCCTGCGCGCTCGCGTCCGCGCGCTGGCCGAGCAGTACCCGCTGTACGAGGACCTCGAGGAGTGGAAGCTCAACTAATGCGCACCGCCGAGCACATCTGGTGGCATGTCTATCCGCTGGCTGCCTGTGGAGCCCCTATTCGCGAGGAGCGTACCCCAGGTGATCGCCTGCGTGCTCTGCTGCCCTGGGTGAGTCTGGCCGCAGAGTCTGGCTACACCGGAATCTTGCTCGGTCCGGTCTTTCAGTCCGTGGCGCATGGTTACGACACGCTCGATCACTTCCGCATCGACGACCGCCTCGGCGATGATGCCGTGTTCGACGAGTTTGTCAGCGCGTGCTCCTATCAAGGGGTGGCTGTCATCCTCGACGGGGTGTTCAATCACGTGGCCGTCGAGCACGCCTGGGTGAGCCAGAACGGCCCGATCAAGCGCGATGATCAGGGCAACCCCGTGGGTTGGGAAGGCGACGGCAGTCTCGCCGAGCTCGATCACAGCGACCCGCGTGTTGAGGATGCCGTGGTGGAGATCATGTGCCACTGGCTTGAGCGCGGCATCGCTGGTTGGCGTTTGGACGTCGCGTATGCCGTTCCGCGTGACTTCTGGGCCCGGGTGACCTGGCGGGTGCGCGAGAAGTTCCCGGAGGCCATCTTCCTTGGGGAGATGATCCACGGGGATTATGCAGAGCTGGCCTCAGGGACCGGTATCGATGCGGTCACTCAGTATGAGCTGTGGAAGGCCATCTGGTCCTCGCTCAAGGACGAGAATTTCTTCGAACTTGAGCATGCCCTCGGGCGTCACGCGGAGTTTTCCTCCCGCGCGATTATGCAGACCTTCATCGGTAATCACGACGTCAACCGGATTGCCTCGGTCGTCGGGGAGCCGAAAGCCGCGTTGGCAGCGGTAGCGCTGTTCACTCTGCCGGGTCTGCCGAGTGTCTATTACGGCGATGAGCGTGCGGCTTTAGGCGTGCGTGGCCAGGGTGCTGAAGCCGATGACCCGGTGCGCCCAGCATTGGACGATCTGGACGCCGCAGGTGATCTGGCAGAGCTCTACACGCAGCTCATTCGTCTGCGGCGGGCGCATCCCTGGTTGGCGGAGGCGACCCTACAAGTCGCGGAGGTAGAGAACCAGCGCATCACGTTTACCGCGCATGCGCAGGGTAACGAGGTGGCAACGCATCTCTCGCTTGTCGACGGCTGCCATGCCCACGTGCACATCAATGGTGAGCACGTAGTGGATTTTTCGCGCTAGTCCTCGGAGTCGCCAGCCGCCTCGGTGGAGTCTGGCTGGGACTCGCTGCGCTGTTGTGCCAGCGAGAGGCGCGCCTCGCGCAGCCACTTGGGCTGATCCTCTAGGAGGGCCTTGATCTGCTCGGTGGTCAGGGCCTCATCGAGGTTGTTGCGCTTGAGAGCGGTGATAGTAATTCCGAGCTTCTGGGCAACCACAGGGCGCGGGTGGGGCCCGTTAAGGCGCAAGTTGGTCAGCCACTCCGGCGGGTTTTCCTGAAGGTCGCGCAGCTGGGCGTGGGTGACAGCCCCACCGCGGAATTCCTCCGGGGTAGCGGGGAGGTAGATCCCCAACTTCTTGGCGGCCGTCATGGGCTTCATTGCGGTGCTCGACGGGGCTTGTTCAGTGCTCATGGGCCCAAACTCTAGCAGGCGACCCTGTAGGATCGAGCGCATGCTCAGACTCGGTTTTGCTATCGGAGTCGCCCCGGATAAGTGGTTGCGTCGCTACGCCGAGGGAACCGATCACGGCCCGCTTCACGCCACAGGGATGGATGATCCGGCGGCCGCACTCATTGCCCGTGAGGTAGACGTCGCGTTGGTGCGGTTGCCGGATGCGCGTATCGACGATTCTTTCCACCTCATTCGGCTCTACGAAGAAGAGCCGGGAATCGCAGTGCCCAAGGAGTCTGTCTACGCGGAAGTCGGTGAAGCCGTTGCCGCCGCGGACGTGGCAGATGAGATTGTGAACTATCGCAGCGAGAGCCTGGATATGGAAGAGCTGCGTACGGCGCTGCAGGTCGTGGCCGCAAATGTTGGTGTGGCCTTTGGCCCGCGCCCAGTGCTCAAGGCGCTGAGCAAGAACCGAGTGACGCACTTGGGGTATGCGGGCGAGGCCACTGCCACGAGCATTGCGGTGGCGTTTTATAAGGACGCTGATTGCGATGCGATCCAGGACTTTGTGGGCATCACCAAGGGCCGAACCGTTCGCTCTTCTCGCAGCTCAACCCCGAAAAGGACAGCTCGAGAGAAAGCGGCTGCAAAGAAGCAACGTCGCCAAGCGCGAAACAATAAGCGAAGGTAACAAGTTGGTCACCTTTTAATAAGTTCCTGGCAATGCATTGATTGGGGCATGCATAATGGCGAACCACGACAGATCGTCGTCAAGAAAGGAATTAATAATCATGAAGTCCATCACCCGTCGCGTTGTTGCCGGTGCCGCTGCTCTGACCGTTGCCTTCGGTGCCGTTGCTTGCTCCGAGGCCGATGAAGCCGCCAACAAGGCTGGCGACGCCGCTTCGTCCGCCACCTCCGCTGCTGGCGATGCTGCTGGTGGAGCCAAGGACAAGGCCAAGGAGGCCACCGAGTCCGCAAAGGCTTCCGAGTCCGCTGGCAAGGAGGGCGCAACCGAGGAGGTCGCCACCGCCGACGGCAAGACCACCCTGGTTCCGGCTGACCTGGCAACCGCCATTGCCAACGAGGAAGGCAACTGGGGCAAGCCGGAGACCATTCAGGAGGGCGAGAAGGGCTTCCTGGCTACCTACGCCAACGGTGACCAGATCGTCTACGCCGACGCCATTGGTGCGGTTCCGGTCGTGGGCAAGATCAACGAGACCTGGATGAGCGAGGGCGGCCTGGACGCTGAGATCGGCCTGCCGACGGCTCCGGAGAACGTTATCGAGAACGGCTGGGACCAGTCCTTCCAGAACGGCACCATCGTGTGGACCAACGATGGTCAGGGCGGCGAGTACTCCGCCGACATCCAGAAGAAGTAGCAGCGTAACCGTAAGTTCATCTTACAACCATGTAGTTTCCACCTTGCCTGCCTAGCCTTGGGTGGCGGAAAGACCACTTCGTTCTACCGCAACCGCCGCAAGGCACAAGGGGAAACTGCGACATGGGTTATACCTCCACGCGCACTGCCGAATCGTCCGTTCCGACCTCCACCACAACCACCTACGTCCTCGACACCTCCGTCCTACTGTCAGACCCGTGGGCGGTGACAAAGTTCGCCGAGCACGATGTGGTTCTCCCGCTAGTGGTGATCTCGGAGCTGGAAGGCAAAAGACACCATCCGGAACTCGGATGGTTCGCCCGGCAGGCACTGCGCCTGCTGGAGGACCTGCGCTCCACCTACGGCCGCCTCGACTCGCCAGTACCGGCGAGTATCGAAGGCGGTCATTTGCGTGTGGAGCTTAACCACCAAGATCAATCCGTCCTGCCTGTTGCTTTCCGGGGCCCGGAGGGGGATCACCGCATCCTGGCGTGTGCCCTTAATCTGCAGCGTGAGGGAGTGCGCACAGTCCTGGTAACTAAGGATGTGCCGTTGCGCGTCAAAGCAGGCGCGGTGGGCCTCGAGGCGGATGAGTACCACGCCCAGGACGTTGTGCTTACTGGGTATACGGGCATGCGGGCGCTGACGATTAGTGGTCTGCAGATTGCCGAGCTGTACAACACCGGTCGCGCCAACCTAGGGGAGCTCGTCAGCGATCTGCCGATTCACTGTGGCCTGACTCTGACAGGGCCTGCGGGACAATCAGCATTGGCACGTGTCGAGCGCGATGGGGAAGTCGCACTCGTGCGCGGAGACCGTAATGCCTTTGGGCTGACCGGTCGTTCGGCGGAACAGCGCATCGCGCTTGATCTGCTTCTCGACAACGAGGTTGGCATCGTCTCGGTCGGAGGTCGCGCCGGTACGGGTAAGTCAGCCCTCGCGCTGTGTGCCGGCCTCGAGGCCGTGCTGGAACGCGGAGAGCATCGGCGCATCGTGGTGTTCCGCCCGCTTTACGCCGTGGGAGGCCAGGACCTGGGTTACTTGCCCGGCGGCGAGAGCGAGAAGATGAACCCGTGGGCGCAGGCGGTATACGACACGTTGGAGGGGCTCGTATCCGACAACGTCATGGACGAGGTGCTCGACCGCGAACTCATCGAGGTTCTTCCCCTGACCCACATTCGGGGGCGCAGCCTGCACGACGCATTCGTCATCGTGGACGAGGCCCAGTCCCTGGAGCGCAATGTGTTGCTTACAGTGCTCTCCCGCTTGGGTAGAGGGTCGCGGGTGGTGCTTACACACGACGTAGCCCAGCGCGATAACCTGCGCGTAGGGCGTCACGACGGCATTCAAGCCGTGATCGAGAAGCTCAAGGGGCATAGCCTGTTCGCGCACATTACGCTGCAGCGCTCCGAGCGCTCGGCGATCGCGGAGCTGGTCACCGACTTGTTGGAAGACGCGCGCTAGCGAGAGTTTGCGCGACTGACGCTCATCACAGAAGATTATCCTTATGCCTGAAGCGACATTCACGCTGCGCCCCATCCGCCCGGATGACTATGCGCAGGTCCGCGCGATCTATGAAATGGGCCTCGAAAGCGGCCACGCGACGTACGAGACCCAGGCTCCGACCTGGGAGCAGTTCACCAACGCCAAGATCATGGCTTCGGTGTTTGTGGCTGTTGAAAACGATGACGACTCGAAGGTCATCGGCTGGGTGTCGGCAGCTCCTGCGTCGTCACGCTCGGTTTTCCACGGCGTCGTCGAGGACTCCATCTACGTCCACCCGGATGCCCGGGGACGAGGGGTCTCCTCAGCACTGCTGGACAAGCTCATTGAGGTTTGCCAGGACCTGCACAAGTGGGCCATCCACGCATGGATCTTCCCGGAGAACACCGGGTCCATCAAGCTGCATGAGTCGCGTGGGTTTGAGAAGGTCGGTGTGTACCGCCACCTGGCCAAGATGACCTACGGCGAGATGGCTGGGCAGTGGCGTGACACCGCGGTGTACGAGAAGCTCCTGCCCAAGCCTGAGCACTCCTAGGAGATCGTCTCCTTCAGCCGATCCTGGCGCAGCGGTAGCAACAGGGCTGCCGCGAGCAGCGCCAGGGGAACCATCATGAGGAAGATGGGCGTGAGCCCGTCGTTATAAGCCGAGACGACAGCGTCTCGCACTGGCCCCGGTAGCTCGTTGACGGCTGCCGGGGTCAACCTGTTCGAGGAACCAGTCTGGCCAGCAAACTTCTGCGCGAGCTCGGCGCCGGCCGGACCCATCTTGGCAAAGGCCTCCGGAAGGTACTCGGCCATGCGGTCGTGCATGTTGGAAATGAACATCGAGCCGACGACCGAGGCGCCCAGCGAGGAACCGATCTGGCGGAAGAAGTTGTTGGTGGCCGTTGCCGTGCCGACCAATCGGATAGGGAAGGAATTCTGCACGATGAGAACGAGCACCTGCATGACCATGCCCAACCCCAGGCCGAAGAAGAAAAACATGATGCCCACCACGGTCAGCGTGGTCTGCGGGGTCAGAGTGCTCAGGGCGCCAAGCGTCGCTGCCACGATGACCATGCCCACAATCGGGTAAAACTTGTAGTTTCCGGTGCGCGAGATGATGATGCCCACGGTCGTGGAGGTGCCGATCATGCCGACCATCATCGGGATCATCATCAGGCCAGCGGTCGTGGGGGTGAGGCGGTGCACCATCTGCAGGTAGGTGGGGGTGTACGCGAGCACGCCCACCATGGCCAGTCCCACCACGACGCCGGATGCGGTGGTCAGCGCCATGTTGCGGTTGCGGAACAACCCCATGGGGATGAGCGGGTCCTGAGCGCGCTTCTCGACGATGATGAACAGCAGCGCACCCACGATGACAGCCACGCCCAGGCCGAGGATGGTACTGGAGGTCCACGCATACTCGGTGCCGCCCCAGGTAGTCAGCAGGATCAAGCTGGAGGTGGTCAGCGCCATGAGCGCGGTTCCTAGCCAGTCGAAGCGACGCCACTGGGCGCTACCGGTGCGCAGGCGCAGAACGAGCGTGGCCACGGTCATCGCCAGCAGGCCAAGCGGAATGTTCATCCACATGCCCCAGCGCCAGCCGGGGCCGTCGGTGAACCAGCCACCGAGTACCGGGCCCAGAACTGAGCTCAACCCGAAAACGGCGCCCATCATGCCCATGAACTTGCCGCGCTCGCGGGCGGTGGTGACCTCGGCGATGATGGCCTGAGAATTGATCATCATGGAGCCGGCAGCCAGTCCCTGGACAGCGCGCCCGAAGATGAGCATTCCCATCGAGTTGGCAAAACCACCAATGGCGGAACCGAGGACGAACATGCCAATGGATCCGACGTAGATCCACTTGCGGCCAACCAGGTCGCCGACCTTTCCAGAGATCGGCATGGCAATGGTCATGCCAGCCAGGAACACCGAGATAACCCAGCTCATGTGGTCCACGCCGCCGAGTTCGCCGACGATGGTGGGCAGGGCGGTGGCGAAGATCATCTGGCCAAGCGAGCTCATGAGCATCGTGGTCATCAACGCCGCGAAAATCACCGGCAGCTTTTGTCTCTGCTCGGTGGGAGAGGGGATAGTCACTGTTGAGTCTCCTTCATACGTAGCAAGTCGCTCAGAGCGGCATGGGAAAAGTGGGGGATGTCTTCAATAGGAGAATTCGGCTGGTCGATCCACCGGTGCAGCCCGATGCGCCAGGCAGAGGCAGTCAGCGCGACGGCCAGTTCGGCCTCGGCGTGCTCGGAGATCTCAGGGCAGCGCCGATAGTAGGGGTGCTTCTTCAAAAACCTCGTGTAGGCGTCCTGGCCGGCGCGCTTGAGCGCAAAGGTGCGATGGGTGGCCTCGTGTAGGACTTTCGGTTCTTTGGCGAAGATCTCGGCTCGTCGACGGTAAATTGTTGCCCGATCGATGTCGAGGTCGGCGGTTAGCGACGACTCAACGGCATGGTCGAAGAGATCGAGGAGGGCGCGCAGGCTATCTGCGTGTGCCATGTCTACAAAGGAGGAAATCGCTTCCTCGTTGGGCGGCAACATGGGAGGACCCAGGATGGCCTCCTCTTTGCTGGAGACGTAGTTGAAAAAGGTGCGTCGGGAAATGCCAGCTGCGCGGCAAATGTCCTCGATAGTGACCGCCTCGACCCCATGCTCGATTCCGAGCAGGGTGGCGTGGTCCACGATCGCAGTCAGGGTGGCGCGCCGCTTGGCTTCGCGGAGTGAATTCTCGTCTGACACCCGAGCCACGCTAGACCTTATGTGCACGGTGTGCAAATTTGCATGGTGTGCATAAGTGCAGGCTAGTGAGGTGAGTCACCGTCTGGTGTTACCTGTGATTGTTGAACGATGCCCAATGGAGAAGAGCGGGCAATACAAGAAGTGGACCCCACCAGGGGTCCACTTCTTGTGCCGTGGGACGGCGGAGACTAACCGCGGTTGCGATCAGTATTTGCCATAGAGAGAACGTCGAGACGCTTGTCCAGCTCCTCCTCAGTGAGCTTCTCTCCATCTACGAAGCCGAGGTCGATGACAGCCTCGCGCACGGTGATGCGCTCGTTGAGGGCGTGCTTGGCAGCCTTGGCTGCGTTCTCGTAGCCAATCGCGGAGTTCAGCGGGGTCACGATCGAGGTGGAGGACTCGGCGTACTGCTTCATGCGCTCGGCATTGGCCTGGATGCCGTCGATGCAGTTTTCGGCAAGCACGCGGGCGGTGTTAGCCAGCAGGCGAGTGGACTCAAGAACGTTGCGCGCCATCATCGGGATGAACACGTTGAGCTCCAGGTGGCCCTGGGAGCCGCCGAAGGCAACGGCAGCGTCGTTGCCGATGACCTGTGCAGCGACCTGGGTGGCAGACTCCGGCAGAACCGGGTTGACCTTGCCCGGCATGATCGAGGAACCCGGCTGCAGGTCGGGGATGTGAATCTCGGCCAGGCCGGTGAGCGGGCCGGAACCCATCAGGCGGATGTCGTTAGCGATCTTGTACACCGACACGGCCACAGTGCGCATGGCGCCGGAGTACTCCACGAGCGCGTCGCGGGCAGCCTGCGCCTCGAAGTGATTCTGAGCCTCAGAGAGCTCGGAGATGCCGGTGAGCTTCTTCAGCTCTTCGGTTACCTTCGCGCCGAAGTCCGCGGAGGTGTTCAGGCCGGTGCCGGCTGCAGTGCCGCCGATGGCCAGCTCACCCAGGCGCGGCAGCGTCGCCTCGACGCGCTGGATGCCCAGCTCGATCTGGCGTGCGTATCCGCTGAACTCCTGGCCCAGCGTGACCGGGACAGCGTCCATGAGGTGAGTGCGGCCGGCCTTGACCACGTCGGAGAACTCCTCAGCCTTGCGGCTGAGGGTTTCGTGCAGAACCTTCAGACCCGGGATGAGGTCGTTGACCGCAGCCTCGGTAGCTGCGACATGCGTCGCGGTGGGGAAGGTGTCGTTAGAGGACTGGCCCATGTTTACGTGGTCGTTGGGGTGGACCTCAACGCCGTTGGCCTTTGCCAGGGATGCAATGACCTCGTTGGTGTTCATGTTCGACGAGGTGCCAGAACCGGTCTGGAACACGTCGATGGGGAACTGGTCGTCGTGCTTGTTGTCGCCGATCTCCTTGGCGGCGGCGATGATGGCGTCGGCCTTCTCGGCGTCCAGCGCGCCGGAGTCCTTGTTCACCTGCGCGCACGCGGCCTTGAGCAGGCCCAGTGCGCGAATCTGCGCAGCCTCGAGGCCGCGGCCGGAGATGGGGAAGTTGTTGACTGCGCGCTGAGTCTGTGCGCGCCACAGGGCCTGTGCCGGCACCTTAACCTCGCCCATCGTGTCATGCTCGATGCGGTATTCCTGATCAGTCACGAGTGAAGCCTTCCTGAAAAAGTTAAGCGTTGTTCTGGTCGCAATTTTAACGCCGGGCTAGTCCGACGGGTTGGTGTAGTCCACCACGGAGTACTGCTGGAGCTTGGACAGCTGATGGCGCGACTCGATGTAGCGCACCGTTCCTGACTTGGAACGCATCACCAGGGAGCGAGTGGTCGCACCCGAGGCACGGTAGGTCACTCCACGCAGCATGTCGCCATTGGTTACGCCCGTCGCGGCGAAGTAGGTGTTGTCGGAACGCACCAGGTCGTCGATGCCCAGCACTCGGCCGAGTTCGTGGCCGGCGTTGCGTGCCTTGGCTGCTTCTTCGTCGTTACGCGGAGCCAGCACACCCTGAATCTCGCCACCCATCGCCTTGAGCGCGCAGGCAGCGATGATGCCCTCTGGGGTGCCACCTACGCCCATGCACATGTCCACCGAGTTCATGCCGGCATCCTGAGCAGCTGCTACGGCACCGGCAACGTCACCATCGGAGATCAGGCGAACCTTGGCGCCTGCCTCGCGGATGTCGCGGATGAGATCGATGTGGCGAGGGCGGTCGAGCACCACGACGACGACCTCGGACGGGTCAATGCTCTTGGCCTTGGCCACCGCCTGAATGTTGTGCTTGACCGGGGCCTCAATATCGATGTGGCCGGCGGCCTCCGGGCCCACGGCAATCTTGTTCATATAGAACACTGCAGACGGGTCGTACATCGAACCGCGCTCAGCTGCAGCGATGACCGCGATGGCGTTCGGACGACCCTCGGCCATGAGGGTGGTGCCGTCCACCGGGTCTACGGCGATGTCGACCTCTGCGCCGATGCCGGTACCGACGCGCTCGCCATTGAACAGCATGGGGGCCTTGTCCTTCTCGCCCTCACCGATGACGACCACGCCGTTCATGTCCACGGAATTGATCAGGCTGCGCATGGCGTCGACAGCCGCGCCATCGCCCTTTTCCTTTTCACCACGGCCTACCCAGCGGCCCGAAGCCAGGGCTGCAGCCTCTGTAACTCGGACGAGCTCCATCGCTAGATTGCGATCAGGTTGTTCAACGGTTGACATGAGTCAGGGTCCTCCTAGAACGGACAATTCAACGCTTACATTGTGGCAGCGAAGCCCGTTTTCTGCCCCCGCGGGGGTAGAGGGCGCAAGCGTGTCATACTGATCGCCGTGGCTAGTGAGCAAAAACCCCGTATCTTCCAGGGCGGCAAGGACATGGTGATCTCTGCGGCGATCATCGTGTTGATGATGTTGTTGGTGGTCATCCCCACCGGCATGTGCTCGTTTAATCCTGGAGCCCCGGAAAATGGTCCCGTCCAGGAAGTCGATGCGCGGTCCTTCCTCGAGCTCGAGTCGCGCGCTGCCGACTTCCCCGTCGTCATCCCGGAGACCCCGGAAGGGTGGGTTCCCAACTCCGCCCGGCGCACCTCCGTGGATCGTAAGCCAGCCCCCGTGGTGGGTTACGTCACCGCTGATGAGGGATACCTGCAGCTCACCCAGACCGACGTGCCGCTGGAGAAGGCAGTAGAGGGAACCGACAACGAGCTGCGCGAACACACCTCTACCGAGGTCATCGACGGCACCGACGTGCAGATCTTTAGCTCCAAAGAGAAGGACGTGCGCGATATTTGGGCAGCGCAGCACGGTGAGACCACCTTCCTCATAACCGGTGCCGCTTCTGCAGAGGAGTTCAAGACCCTGATGAGTGCCGCCCTGCGGGGCTAGCCTGTAGGCCATGGCCTACTCCACCTTTAAGAACAACCCGGACAATTTCCTGCGCGAGGCGCTGTCCGGACTCATCACCGCCCACCCGTGCGCGCAGTGGAATCGCGCTGGGTTTGCTTCCCGTCCGGCAAAGGCAGGGCACGTCTCGGTGGTCTCCGGCGGCGGCTCGGGACATGAACCGCTGCACCTGGGATTCGTCGGCGAGGGCATGCTCACCGCCGCTGTTCCTGGAAACGTGTTCACCTCGCCCAACGCGGTGCAGATCGCCGAGGCGACGCGCGCGGTGGACGCCGGTAGCGGTGTCGTTCACGTGGTCAAGAACTACACCGGCGACATGATGAACTTCTCAGTGGCCGCGCGCCAGGTTGAGGCAGAGGTACGCACCGTCGTTGTGGCTGATGATGTGGCTACGGACTCCGCCGACGGCCCCGGTCGACGCGGCATCCTCGGCACGGTTCTCGTGGAAAAGATCGCAGGTGCGAGCGCCGGGCGCGGCGACGACGTCGACACCGTTGCCCGTATTGCGCAGGAAGCCGCTGATGCCACGCGCTCTATGTCGGTGGCCTTTGCCCCTGGGCATCTGCCCACCACTGGGGTGACCACCTTCGACCTTCCTGAGGGCAAGGCCGAGATGGGGGTGGGTATTCACGGCGAGCGCGGAGTCGAGCGCGCTGATGCCGCACAGGCCTCCGAGGTAGTGGCACGGCTGCTAGAGCGCCTCGTCACCCCGGATGCGCGCGAGGTTGTCCTTGCTGTGGGCGGTCTTGGTTCCACCACAACGCTAGAGACGGGACTGGTATTCAACGCGGCACTGCAGCAGCTCGCAGAGCGCGGGCTGGTGGTGCGCCGCGCCGTGCTCGGGGATCTGGTCACCGCAGTGGATATGCACGGGGTCAGCTTGAGCGTCATGGAGGCAACGGCGGAGCGCCTGGAGCTTCTCGACGCCCCCACCACCGCACCGGCCTGGCCCCACCTGGTCAAAGACCCAGAGCTGGTGGACGCCAGCATTGCCATCGATGACGAAATGCCGCATGACGGAGAGGTCAATGAGTGGCTCAGCGCCTTTGTCGAGCGTGTGCTCGGAGCGGTCGATGACCTGACGGCTTTAGACCGTCAGGCCGGTGATGGCGATTTTGGCCACAACATGCAAGCAGCGCTGGGCGGAATTGAGCTGCCCATTCGGGGTAGCGACAAGGATGTGGCACAGGCCCTGGCCCGCCGGTTCCTTGTTCGTGCGGGTGGTACGTCGGGTGCGGTTCTAGGAACGCTCTTCGACGAACTCTCGCGGGAGGATTCACGCTCCGTGGGATTACGCAACGCGGTAGAGGCCATCACCGAACTCGGCGGTGCGCGCGTGGGGGATAACACGCTTATCGATGCCCTCGCCCCCGCAGCGGATACCCAATCCAACGACCTCGATGTTCTCTATGAGGCTGCTGCACAAGGTGCTCGATCCACGCGTGACTTGGTGGCTTCTAAAGGCCGCGCTTCCTACGTCGGTGAGGCTTCCCAGGGTGTTATCGACCCCGGAGCGATCGTGGTGGCCTGGCTGTTTGGCGGCAGCGGTAACGTAGCGGAGTTCTAGTCCTCCTGCTTACCCACCACGGATTCCACCTTCTTGGCGGCTCCGGCCAGCAGGTCCTCACACCGCTTGGCCAGGGCCTCGCCTCGTTCCCAGTAGGCGAGGGACTCGTCCAAGCTCATCTGCCCGAGCTCGAGGATGCGCACCGTTTCCACGAGCTCATTGCGGGCTTGCTCGTAGTTCATCTCCTCCGGCGGGGTGAGGGCGTCATCCTTTAGCGTTCCTGTTCCGACGGTGTTCTCGCTCATGCTGTGCTCCTAAAAGTCTGAAAGGGTCTTACTTGGCGGGGGTGGTTGCGATGCTGGCGGCGGTGATGGATCCGTCGCCGACGCGAATGCGCAGCTGGGATCCCGGTGGCGCCTGATCGATGGAGGTCACCACCTCGGGATCGGTTCGGTCACGGGGCAGAACCTGGACCACGGAGTAACCGCGGGCCAGGGTGGCGGCTGGCCCAAGAGCCGAAACCTGGGCACGCAGGCCAGAAACTCGCGAGGACTCGGTATTAAGCACATAGTTGATGTCGCGGCGTAGCGACGTCCGTGCGCGCTCGACTTCTTCGCGCCCCTGGGTAATTGGGCGCAACGGGTCGGCCAGGGCAGGGCGGGAACGGATCTGTTCCAACTGCTGGCGCTCACGATGCACCCAGCCGTACAGCGCAGAGGACATGCGCTGGCGGCCTTCAGCTAGCAGCGCTAGCTCCTGCGCCGCATCCGGGACCACCCGCTTGGCGGCATCCGTAGGGGTCGCGGCGCGCACATCGGCCACATTGTCCAACACGGGGCTGTCGGGTTCGTGGCCAATGGCGGAGACGATCGGGGTATGAGCTGCAGCTACAGCCCTTTGCAGAGATTCTTCGGAAAAGGGCAGAAGATCTTCGACGGATCCACCACCTCTGGCGATGATGATGACATCCACGTTGGGGTGATCGTCGAGAAGCGAAATTGCCTTGACGATCTCCGGGACGGCCTTAGGTCCCTGAACTGCCGTATTGACGACCTCGAATTCGACCCCCGGCCACCGGTTACGAGCGACCTCGATGACGTCGCGCTCGGCGTGCGAGCCGCGTCCGGTGATGAGGCCAACGCGGGTGGGCAGGTAGGGCAGTGGCTTTTTACGGGCGGGGTCGAAAAGCCCCTCACGGGAGAGCTGGTTACGCAACGCCTCGATACGGGCGAGTAGCTCGCCGATGCCGACGTGTCGGATCTCCTCAACCGCCAGAGAGAGGCTGCCGCGGCCGGTATAGAACGAGGGCTTGCCCAGCACTACGACCCGGTCGCCGTCCTTAAGTGGCGTGGGCAGGGAGCGAATCAAGCTCGTGGGGCAGGTCAGCTGCAGCGACTTTTCTTCCTCCGGATCGCGCAGAGTGAGGTAGCTAAATCGCCAGGTCGACTTCACGTTGATCTGGGTCAGCTGGCCCTCCACCCACAGCATGCCAAGCCGATCGATCCATCCCTTGATGGACTCGTTGACCTTGCGGACAGGCCAGGCTGTCTCCACGGTGTTGGACGCTGCCACGATGTCGTACTCCTTATAAGTTTCCCAGCGCGAGCGGGGTGGGCGGATGCCAGTCTATTGTTTTAGACGGCACTTAGTTACGCTGGGTTCCATGGCTGAAGGCGAAAAGAAAGTCCTCCTGGCTGCTCCGCGCGGTTACTGCGCCGGCGTCGACCGAGCAGTGGAGACCGTAGAGCGAACCCTGGAAAAGTACGGCGAACCGATCTACGTGCGCAAAGAGATCGTGCACAACAAGTACGTGGTGGAGACGCTGTCGAAGAAGGGCGTGATTTTCGTCGACGAGGCCGACGAGGTGCCCGAGGGTGCGCACCTGGTTTTCTCCGCCCACGGTGTGTCTCCTGCCGTGCGCGATTTGGCAGATACCCGCAACCTCCAGACCATCGATGCCACCTGCCCGCTGGTGACCAAGGTGCACCGCGAGGCCACGCGTTTTGATCGGGACGGCTACCACATCCTGCTCGTTGGCCATGAGGGCCACGAGGAGGTCGAGGGCACTTCTGGTGAGGCCCCGAACGTGACCTACCTGGTCGACGGTGTGGAAAGCGTCGATAACCTGCCGGAGTCATTGCAGGACGAGAAGTTGGTGTGGCTGTCCCAGACCACGCTCTCGGTGGACGAGACCCTGGAGATCGTGGCCAAGCTGAAGAAGCGCTTCCCGCACCTGCAAGATCCGCCGTCCGATGACATCTGCTACGCCACCCAGAACCGACAGACCGCAGTGAAAAAGATCGCCGCCGATTGCGAGCTGGTGATTGTGGTGGGTTCCCAGAACTCGTCGAACTCCAAGCGCCTGGTCGAGGTCGCTTTGGATCACGGCTCGCAGGCCTCATACTTGGTGGATTACGCATCCCAAATCGATGAATCCTGGTTGGACGGCGTATCGACGGTCGGCGTGACCTCAGGCGCCTCCGTACCCGAGATCCTGGTTCGCGAGGTCGTGGACTACCTGGCCGAGCGTGGCTTCACCGACGTGGAGGAAGTAACCACCACGACCGAGACGATTAACTTTGCTCTGCCGCGCGATCTGCGTCCCCGCCGCGGGGATAAGGCCTAGAGCTGTCAAGGCAAAAGAAACTCCCTCTACCCGGCGAACAGAAAGCCTGGTAGGGGGAGCTTGTCTTTGCTAGCGCTCGTAGTGGTGGTGAGAACTGCGACGGGGTGGGCGCTGGCGAGGAGTTTCTTCCGCCTTGCGATTGCGAGAGAGCAGCTCTTCCACGGTGACCTGGTTTGTGCGGCGCCGTGCGTTGGCAGAAAGCGCGCGATTAGTGCGATCCGCGGCCGCGGTATGCGCACGACGTCGGGCCGCAGCTCGCTCTAGGCGGATCGAGCGGTTGCGCAGCAGCCGGTAGCGAACCACAGCGATGATGATGCACCCGATGGTGAGACCAGCGAGCCACGGAAAAAGCTGGGTGATCGGGAAGATTGCCGTGACGATGGTGGTCCGGGATAGCGGCTGCCCACCCTGGCGCTGGATGAGTGCCCATGAGGTGGCCACGGCGCCCAGCGCGAAAAACAGCGGGAAGCTAGCCACGGTGAGAAACAGGCCGCGCGCATTAACCGTCAAAGAAACCAGAAGCGCTACCACTCCGATGACCGTGCAGAAGAGCCAGCCCAGGTGCCCTATGAGCAGGCTGAGAAGCAGCGCGGTGATCGTTCCAGCGAGCAAACACCCCAGGGCCATCCCGGTGGGAAGGCCAGGCAAGCTCTTGTAGGGGCGGTTGCTGCGCGCGGTGGAAGTGGACACGGAGGGGAAGTTTAGTCGGTGAACCTTTCAAAATCCCCATTGCGTGCGGATGTGTCTGGCGCGTACTCCAGATCGACGGGGAGTGCTCGCGGTCGAACAGACACGGACTCGGGCGCTGGGGGCAACCCGCGAGGATCAGCGTTGATCTCTGCCAGCCGACGGGCAGTAACCAACACCCGAGAGTCCAAGGACCCCAGGGATGCGTTGAAGGACTCGACGGTCTTTTCCAGGTGGTGGCCGATGCGCGCATAGTGTTCGCCGAAAATCTTGAGGCGTTTTTGCAGCTGGCGCCCGAGGTGTTGGATTTCTCGGACTTGTTCGGTGATGTCTTCCTGGCGCCAGCCCAGAGCCACGGTGCGCAACAGGGCGAACAATGAAGACGGCGTGGCGACGACCACCCCGCGGGAGTACGCATAATCCAGCAACTCGGGGTCCACGCTGAGCGCGGCGTCCAGGAACGGGTCGGCGGGCACGAAGGCCACCACAAACTCTGGGGTGGGGTAGAACGCGGAGGTGTAGTCCTTGTGTGCCAAGTTGCCGATGTGGGTGCGCAGCAAGTGGGCATGGCGGCGCAGGAACGCGGCGTGTTCTTCGGGATCCTCCGTCTCCATCGCATCGAGGTAGGCAGAGAAAGGCGTTTTGGCGTCTACGACGATCTGTCGATTGCCGGCGAGATTTATGACCATGTCTGGCCGGACGACCTTATCCCCGAGCTTGGTGCTGACCTGGGAGGAAAAGTCACAGTGACGCTGCATGCCTCCGAGTTCCACAACGCGCTCGAGCTGCATTTCTCCCCAGCGGCCGCGCACGTTGGGGGAGCGCAGGGCGTTGACCAGCTTGTCGGTGCGGTCCGTCAAGCGATGCGAAGTCCGCGTCATTGCCTGGACCTGACTCACCAGGGACGCCTGAGTGGTGGCTTGTCCCTTTTCCAGCTGGGTGAGCTGGCCACCGAGCTGATTGACAGCATCGCGAATGGGGCCGAGCTGGGCAGAAACATCGGGGGCGGGTTCGGTGCGTTGACCACGCGCCAGCCAGCCGATGAGCACGCCCAGCACGAGTGCCAGGAATCCGGTGAGAAGGGGAGTCATGCCCCTACGGTCTCACACGGGGTGGGCGCGCTTATCGACGGGCTTCGAGCAAGCGTTCGATGAAGTCTCTCTTGGCGGGCTTTTTAGCTGGCTTCTCAGGGGCGTCGATAAGCGGTTCCCACTCACGCCACTGTGCGCGCAATCGCTTGCCCTGCTCGTCGCTGAGCCGACCGATCGCGCGACCTTCAGGCGTGGAGAAGTCGATTTCGTCGGAACGCTTCTCCCCGGCCTGCAGGGCGGTCATTTCGGACAGGTAGCGCAGCACCACGGCGATGACAGCGGCTACCGGCACGGCGAGGAAGGCGCCAGCCAGTCCGAAGAGTCCACCGCCGACGACGACGGAGACCAGCACGATCACCGGATGCAGGCTCATGGCGCGGGACTGCAAGAGGGGAGAGAGAATATTGCCCTCTAGCTGCTGTACCGCGATGACCACGGCCAGTGCCAGCAAGGCCTCGGTAACTCCGAGGGATACAAGTGCCACGATGACTGCAAGTGCGCCGGCGGCCACGGCACCCACGAGCGGGATGAAGCCGGCTAGGAACGTGATCACTGCCAGGGTGAAGGCCATGGGTACGCCGATGAAGTAGAGACCAATGCCGATGACGATGGCGTCGATGGCCGAGACAATTGCCTGCGCGCGGATGTATCCGCCGAGGGTTTCCCAGGAGCGGGTGAGCACCTCGGTGGCGTGCCATCCGGCACGGCGACCCATCACTCCGCGCAAGAAAGGCAGGAAGTGGTGGCCGTCCTTGAGGAAGAAAACGCTCAGCACCAGGATGGTGAAGAAAGTGATGATCCACGAGGTAGCCGTCGAGATGCCAGTGACCACCCCACCCGCGATGTCTCCGGCGCGCTGCTGGATCCAGGCGACGGCGTCATTAACCGCCTGAGTCAGGTCGCTGGAGTCCAGGTTCAGCGGCGGGCCCTGGGCCCACAGCTGTAGCCGCTGGATGCCCTCGAAAAGCTGGAGGTAGAGAACGCGCGACTGACCAATGATGTCCGGGGCGATGAACCACACCACCGCTCCGAGCACGCCAAAGAACGACAAGATCGACACGATGGCTGCGAACGCCGCGGGCAAGCCGATTCGGCGCAGCGCGGTCGCCATCGGGGCGAGAACAGTGCAGACAATCAGTGCGAGGATGAGTGGGAAGAGGCCGCCCCACAGCGTTCCCATCATCTGCCACAGCGCATAACCGGCCACGGCGATAATGATCAATCGCAGCGACCACATAGATAGATGTTTGAGCCAGTTACCGATAACGATCGAGCGGTCGATCTGGTCGTTGTCCGGATCCGCCAAGGCCAGCTTGGCCACGTCCTCTTCGTGGCTGGCGGCGGTCGAACCGCCTACCTGCTCGGGGTTAGCGGATACTTCCTGCTCCGTCTCTGTCGCCTGTGGCGAGTCCTCGTGTGGATTAGTCACGCATCCATAGTGCCGTAAAAACCTTATGGGTTACCATTGCGGGTTGTGAGCCTTACTCTTGGAATCGTCGGCCTGCCCAACGTGGGCAAGTCCACCCTGTTCAATGCCCTGACCCGTAACGATGTGCTGGCGGCCAACTACCCGTTTGCCACCATCGAGCCGAACGTTGGCCTCGTTGAGCTTCCGGATGCCCGCCTGACCCGCCTGGCGGAGATCTTCGGCTCCGAGCGCATCCTGCCGGCCACCGTCTCCTTCGTTGACATCGCCGGCATCGTCCGCGGTGCCTCCGAGGGCGAGGGCATGGGTAACGCCTTCCTGGCTAACATCCGTGAGGCAGACGCCATCTGCCAGGTCGTTCGTGCGTTTGGCGACGACAATGTGGTCCACGTGGACGGCAAGGTCGACCCCAGCGCGGACATCGCCACGATTAACGCCGAGCTGATCCTGGCCGACCTGCAGACTCTGGAAAAGGCCCTGCCGCGCCTGGAGAAGGAAGCGCGCAAGGACAAGGAGCTCGGTGCCGTTGTCGAGGAGGTGAAGAAGGCCCAGGCTATCCTGGAGGATGACCGCACCCTCTTCGGCAGCGACGCCGACCTTGGCCTACTGCGCGACCTCCACCTGATGACGGCCAAGCCCTTCCTCTACGTCTTCAACTCCGATGAGGCCGTGCTGACCGACGAAGCCAAGAAGGAGGAGCTGCGCCAGCTCGTTGCTCCGGCCGACTGCGTCTTCCTCGACGCGCAGACCGAAACCGAGCTCCTGGAGCTCGATGAAGAGGAGGCGCAGGAGCTGCTGGAGTCCGTGGGACAGACCGAGCCGGGCCTGCACTCCCTGGCGAAGGCTGGCTTTGCGACGCTCGGTCTGCAGACCTATCTGACGGCCGGGCCGAAGGAGTCGCGTGCCTGGACCATCCACCAGGGCGACACTGCTCCGCAGGCAGCCGGCGTGATCCACACCGACTTTGAGAAAGGCTTTATCAAGGCCGAGATCGTCTCGTTTGCCGACCTCGACGTCGCCGGCTCCATGGCCGAGGCCAAGGCCGCCGGCAAGGTGCGCCAGGAGGGCAAAGACTACGTCATGGCTGACGGCGACGTGGTGGAGTTCCGGTTTAACGTCTAATTTTCCGGGCCGAATAGCACGTCTAAAAGAAGGGGCATTCGTGAGGATGTCCCTTTTTCTGTGTGCGGGTGAGGGGAAGAGCATTGCTACGCTCAACGCATGGCCATTAACCCAAGCCGCCACATCAGCTGCGTCATTCACACTGACCCGAAACGCGTCTACGACTTCGCTTCGCGTCCGAAGAATTTGAGCCTGTGGGCTCATGGGCTTGCAGAGGACGAGGTCCGCTACGACGGCGATGACCTGGTGGTATCTTCGCCGATGGGGGAGGTGCGCGTCAGATTCGTGCCGAGCAACGACTTGGGAGTGATCGACCACGACGTCATTCTGCCCACGGGTGAAACCGTCACAAACCCCTTGCGCGTTATAGCTCACCCTAGCGGTGCTGAGGTGGTCTTTACTATCCGCCAGCGAGGCATGAGCGACGAAGACTTTGAGCGCGATTGTCGCGCAGTCCGGGAGGACTTGGGGCGCCTAAAGGCGATAATTGAGTCCTAGCGGAACTACCCCAAGTGCACGAACCGCACACCCTGGGCATGCAACGGCCCTAAGGCGGCAGCTACACCGGCTCCGGTGCCGGCGGAGGGCTGATTCATGTGCGCGATGAGGATTGCTCCATCGGGAGCGCTCATCAGGTTGGATGTCACCTGCTGCTGGGTAAACGTCGCGCCACCGTCCATGTTGGTGGCAAATCCCGCGATCCTCACGCCAATGCGGCGGCACATTTCAATGGCTACGTCGTCGTAGTGCGCCGTACCGGAGCGGAACCACGTGCAGTGGTTTCCGTACTCGGACTGCAGGAGGTCGCGGTTGCCCACTACTTCCTCAAGCGCTGCATCCAGCGACTCAGTGCCAGCAATGCCGTAGGCAGCTTGCCCGGTTACTGACAAGGGCTTGTGGCTGGTGCCGTGATTTTGAATAGAGAACAGCGGGTCAGCCACCAACTCTCGGGTGAGTTCAGGATTCGCCTTTACCCATCGCTGATTAATAAACAGGGTGGCGGGCGTCTGGGTAGACCGCAGGGCGTCGAGAAGCGTGTGATCGACCCCAGAACCGTGCGGTCCGCCGCAAGCATCGAACGTGAGTGCAAGAGTGCGCACGCCTGGGGTGGTGCGCACGTGCGTCTCGATCCCCGCGATGTCCAAACCCCACGCAGCGGGTGCTCGCCCGTGCAGATCCGCCACCATTTCCTGCGGCGTGGGTGGCGGCGGTGGAGGGGTCGGGCTTGTCGACGATTGCGGAGCATCAGGTGACGCCGGCGGCGCCGCCGTTTCTGCGGGTGTTTGTGAACCGCGGGAGACGCAGGCAGTCAGACCTGCACCAAGGCAGGTTCCGGCTGCGACGCCGAGCAGATGGCGACGACTTATTGGACGGGAATCTTTCTTAGACACTGAGGAGTCCTTTCAACTCCTTGAATTATGCGTGCAGCAAAAAAGACCGCCTAACCCCGGGTGGCCGCGGGGTGGCGGTCTTGTGCGGGCGTTTGAGACTTTAGCTCAACGGGGTGATGGCCTGACGCGGAGTGCTGGCTGCTCGGAAGAAGTAGGCGTAGGCGATCCAGGTGACGGACATTGCGAGCGGAATGGTCACCAGCCATAGCACCAGAGTGATAATACCGAGAATCGTCATGGCGAAAGTGATCAGTGCAAGCATGATGGCCAGTCCCAAAATGGGGAAGTAGTGGCGCTTGCCGATTGCGATCGATTCCTTCAATCCGCCCTGGAATCCATAGCCAGCGCTAGCGGCGTAAGGCCAGAAAGCGATGAATGGGTAAAGGAAGAACAGCGCGATCGTTAGCACAAACGACACTATCTGCAGGGCAATTAACTTGCTGGGGCCGGTGAAGGCAAGAGGGCCAGTAATCACGATGCTAAGAACTGTCAGCGTAAGAGACGCCAGCAGGGTGTCCTTGAAATGCGGCGGGCGGAAGGGCTCGCCGCCGTCGATCTTGCCGTTTGCGTCCACGATACGCACTGCTCCGTAGTAGGCGAATGGGTACAGAAGGCTAAAGAGCAGCGTGATTACTGTGGAGACTATGTTCAGCGTGGTTTGGTACTCCGCGGTGCCTACTTCCGCGGAATTTCCGCCGCTCTTCCACGCGAAGAAGAACCCGATCCCAAATATGATCAGGGAAAATGCCAGGACAAATCCCAAGACTGCGCCAATGCACAGCAGCTTGTTGCGTAGAGCTAGTTTGAATCCTGCTCCGATGGACTCGAAGACCTCCGGCTTGCGATGTACGGGTGGCGCGGCCGGGTACTGTCCAGGCTGCTCGGGATGGGACGGGTACTGGTCGTACACCGCAATCACGTCCTTTCGGGTGGGTCGTATGCCTAACCTAGGCTAGCGAGCGAGCTGGCTTCCTGAAAGGCATCTTCGCTTTCAATTTCCTAACAATTGGTTGGGGCTTAGTGCTCTCAGGGAGACCCCTGACAGTGCCGGCCCCGCGCACTCAGGGGCGACCCGGAAATATCCCCTAAGCAGGCATTTTGGCTGGACTTGTGTCTGTGAATTCACTAAAAATAGTGGCCATGAGCAACACCCCTACTAGGCTCGTCAGTCTCGATGTCATTCGCGGCTTTGCACTGAGCGGCATTCTTCTCACTAACGTATTTACGCTTTTGGGCGTCTTCGCAGGAGGGCAGACATCAGCGCACGTCTGGTTGAACCTGCTGATCCAGCAGCGCTTCTTCCCAGTCTTTTCATTCCTCTTCGGAATCAGCTTTGCGTTGGTTGTCCGATCAGCGCAGCGACGAGGTTTGGCTAACCCCCGTGGGGCGCTGGTGCGCCGTCTCGGTGCACTTCTGGTTTTGGGTCTGGTTCATACGGCCATCTATCCAGGAGAGGCTTTGCTCCCATATGCGATCTTCGGGTTCATCGTGCTGGTGCCGTTGACATTCCTCCCGGAACGACTACAGATTCCGGTACCGATCGTTTTGGGTGCCGTACTCTTGATTCTCGGCCTAGAGTCGGGCGGAATGGCGCTCATTCCTGGACTCTTCGCGCTCGGTTTTGGCTTGGCGCACACTAACTTCCTCGAGCTGTTGGAAGATAGCCCCCGATTTGGATTGCTGCTGACCGCCGTGGCCGCGGTAATCGCAGTCCCCATGATTATGTGGCAGATGAGGGATCCGCTCAATGCCGGCTTTTCCACATCTTCTGCGGTTGCAGGATTCTTTACGGCCGCTGCCTACATTGGCCTGATGGCCACGCTGCTGCATACTCCGTTGCGTCGCGCGCTGGTTGCCTTCTTCACTCCCTTGGGGCGAATGGCTCTGACCAACTATGTGAGCGCCACGATCGTTCTCTCCGCGATCGGAATTGTCATGCATCTGACCCATTTCTGGGTGGGTGCTAACCCCATCGCCATTCGATTCACGTTGTCGATGGATGACTTCATCAGCCTAAACAGCACGCAAACCATGATTGTGTGGCTCGGATGCATCGTCCTGCTGGGCATCCAGTGGGCAATCTCCACGATCTGGCTACGCAACTTCGGCCAGGGGCCCTTGGAGCGAGTGTGGCGTCGCATCACCTGGGGAAAGGCCACTTCTGCAAAGCACGCCCGCGCTTAGTAAGTCGAAGAGCGCGGGCGGGGCGGGGGCTTAGGCTGCGCCCGCGTTGTGTCCGACCGCGCGAATGCCGTCCAGCGACATGTGCAGCGGGATGTTGTAATTCATGCCAGCGTCGATGATGCCGGCCATCCACGGCTGCTCGCCGCAGATGCCATGGCCGCGAGTGACCGGCTTGGAGTCCACAAAGGTGGCGCCGGTCTCGCGAGCTGCATCAACAGCGGCCCACTGGACCGCGTTCTCAATGTCGGTGACCACCTGAGCCGGTACCGGAGCGGAGCTGCCCGGAGCCAGGCGCATCGGGCACACGGAGCCGTTGGGGGCGATCTCTGGGTAGCCCACGACCTTGACTTCAGCGTTCGGAGCGAAGTGGCGCGCGGTATTGACTGCGTCCACGATCGCACCCTTGAGTGCGTTCTGGGCATCGGGCAGGGAACCGCCGTTAAGCACCTTTGGCCAGACGTCGTTGGCGCCGGCGAAGAGCACGACCTCGCGAGTAGAGGGGTTGAGATCACCCTGCGCAGCGGCGCGGCCCAGCAGGTCCTTTACGTGCTGCCCACCGGTGAGGTACGAAGCGCCGGGGCAGGAGTAATCCGAGGTGGGCATGCCAGCTGCAGCCCCGAAGTTGCGGGGGAATTCCCCATCAGCACCGCAACCTGCGTTGTTGGTGCGTGCACCCGGTACAGAGGACCCCTTGCCACCGAAGTAGTCCACAAAGGTGGGATTGGCGGGGATCGAATCGCCCACTACGACTGCACCATGCGAGGCGGCCGAGGCTAGGGGAGCAGCAGCGACACCGGTGGCCACCATTGCGGAGGCGGCGAGAACCGCAAGAGTGCGGGGCAGACGAGACATACGTTTCCTCTTCTATCGGGGGTTGGGGAAGCACGGCAGACAGTCACAGTACTTTGTGAGAGTCTAATGGTTTTAACGTCGGACGTCACTGTGATGTTAGCCCCCCAAATCAACTTTTTGGTTGATGGGAAACTTTTTCGATCCACGTAGGGTTAGGGCAACCTAACCTAAGTTGATCTCAAGGGGTGTGTGACTATGGAATACTCGCTCGCGCGGGCCCTCAAAGAAAGCACTGCTCAGGCTCACGAAGAAGCCGAACAGTCCACGTTCATGTCTGATCTCGTTTCCGGGGGCGCGTGCCTGGGCTCCTGGTCCGCGCTCGCCCAGCAGCTGCTTCCGGTGTATACCGCGATGGAGCAGCGCCTCGACGAGCTCGCCGCCAGTCCGCTGGTGCAGGCAGTAGATGATCCCGCTTTGCGACGTCTCTTCGCACTCCAGCAAGACGTAACCCAACTTGATGGATCCGTACCAGTCCTCCCCGCTACCCAGGAGTATGTCCGCGCCCTGGAAGTAGCCACGGACGCAGAGCTGGTAGGCCATCACTATGTTCGCTACCTCGGCGACCTCTCTGGTGGCCAGATCATTGCCACCATGCTCAAGCGCCACTACGGCGCCACCGACGAGGTGTTGAACTTCTACCGGTTTGCTGACATTCCTAAGCCCAAAGTGTTCAAAGACGCCTACCGCGACCGCCTGGATGCGCTGGAACTTTCCGCTTCCCAGCGCGACGCGATCCTGCACGCCGCCGCAGACGGGTTCCGCTTTAACCAAGCAGTATTTGCCCAACTAGATGGATCCGCCGGTCAGGCACATGTGCTTGCCGGTGTAAAGATGTAAGCCTATGGATGAATTGGTTAACGGCTATCCCTTCTGGGCTGCCTGGGGTCTGCTCTTTGTAGTCGGATTCCTCCGTGGCCAGGCCACCTATGGCTTGGCGCGGCTGGCCGTGGGAAGCGCGGTCGGGCGCAAGTCCCAGGGGCCGAAGTGGTGGCAGCGCACCGCAGAATGGCTCCAAGCCGAGGGGAACTCGCGCGGCCGACAGATTCTCCATCGAGTCGGACCGCTGGCGGTCTCACTGTGTTACCTCACCGTGGGCTTGCAAACAGCGATCTTGGTCGCAGCCGGGCTGACAATGATGCGCTACAGCGTTTTCACCATTGCTCAACTGCCTGGTGTGGCAGCGTGGGCCACTATCTACAGCACAATCGGATTTGCTGCGTGGGCCGCGTTGATTTCTGCGATGGCGGGGCAGTGGTGGCCACTGCTCGCCATCATCTTCGTGGTGCTGGTCGCAGCGCTGACCATCCGCTGGTGGCGCCGCACCCGCGGGCCTGCCAAGGAGGAGTTAACGCTCTAGCTGGGGGCCGGGCGCGAGCCGGATTGGCCCCTTGGCAGCGGACGCATCCACTACCTCGCCCTTCTGCTGGACCTCAATGAGTGACTCTGCGGCAAGTTCGGCTGCTACTTCCCGGGCCATGTCCATAAGTGGGCGGAAGCCGTCATCCCCGCCCACCACTCGGGCTGCCTCGGACGGGCAGATCGTTTTGGGATTCCGGTGGCGTAGCAGCGTCAGAATTGCTGCTCTCAACCGGGTGCGTTGCCCATCTGGGGTGGCCTCCCACCACGGTTCCCCGCGCTCGCCAAGGGCAAACTTGGCATCATTGACCAGGAAGCGGGCCTCATCCCCGCGGTCCTTGACAGCTCGACGTGCCCGCATGAGTTCTTTGACGAGCTGCGAATTCAGGCTCTGAGGAATGTCTGGGTCGCTCGCACGCCATCGACGCCCATTGACCACGATGTAACGACCATCAGGGGTGCGTTCGGTCATTTAGACCTCCACCGCCTGGTCGGGTTCGAGTGGTAGATAGGCGACTCCATACTCATCGGCCAATGCCTGGAGCAATCCCCGCCGAAGCTTCCTGCCGTTCCCATTATCAATGCCATCGTGGACGCCCACGAAAGTCCGAGGAAGGTTGGCCTGCAGAAAGTCCTCCACGTCCGTCATGCGAAGCCACGGGGCGCTAACGGGAACGCACGTCAGCTCCATGCCCGGCAGCGCGGGAAAAGCGTCGCCGGGGTGGAAAATGCGCTCGTCGAAGATGAACCCAAAGTTGGGCGGCAAGGCTTTGGAGCTCGTTACGGTTGCGTGAGGATGCTCCACAACCCGCACGGAGATGCTGCCAACCGCGAAAGTCATGCCGTCAGAAACCGTGGTAAACGGCACAGAGGTGAGCTCAGAGAGGTCTGTTGGTCCATAAACCTGCAGCTCGGGGTTGTCCTCGCAAGCCTTGGCCAGGGCATCGGCATCGATGTGATCTGGGTGAGTGTGCGTGATCAGCACAGCATCGACTGAGCTCAGATTTTCGGGAGGCCCAAAGGAGCCCGGGTCAATCACGATGGTGTCTGTTCCCTGGGAAATCTCAATGCAGGAATGAAAACGGCGGGTGAGCTTCATGCCTGCCAGCATAGATATTCAGCTAGGCGCGGTGGCCGGTTGCGGGAATTCCATCGCGGTAGGCCCGATAGGTTCTGCCGGCAAGCAGCAGCCAGCACGCCACAGCTGTGGCAGCCAGGACCATGGGGATCCATTCGCGCAACAAGTACGAGGACACGGTGGCGCAGATGAACGCAAGGAGGTTAGCCAGGACGTCGTAAAGCGGAGCTAGAAAGCGTCGATTGACCACGTGCGCAGCGGCGATGAACACACCGCAACCGAAGGTTGTCGCGAGTAAGAGGCTGAGCATGAAAGAGAATGCTAATGGTCAACGTAGAATCGTGCTCATGCGTTTTTTCAACGATTCCCGGCCCGCCTACGACCTGACCTATGACGACGTCTTTATGACCCCGTCGTTGTCGACCGTGGGCTCTCGCATGGCCGTTGATCTGCACACTAGCGACGGAACCGGAACGACGATTCCGCTGGTCGTTGCCAACATGACCGCAGTGGCTGGTCGCCGCATGGCAGAAACGGTGGCACGCCGTGGCGGCATCACCATCATCCCGCAGGACGTGCCCGCGGAGATCGTGGCCGAGACCATCGCGAAGGTCAAGAGCTCCCACCTGATGTACGACACCCCGATCACCGTCAAGCCTCACCACACCGCCGGTTATGCGCGTCACCTGCTGCACAAGCGCGCGCATGGCGCAGCGATCGTGGTGAACCCAGAGAATGATCGCCCGGTAGGCATGATCTCTGATAAGGACCTGACCAGCGTGGACAACTTCGCTCAGGTCAGCGAGCTCATGTCTACCGAGCTGACCACCCTGCCGGCAGGGCTCGAACCTAAGGAAGCCTTCGAACGGCTGACCAAGGCCTCGCGCAAGCTGGCCCCGGTGGTGGATGAAGACGGCACGCTGCTGGGCATTCTCACCCGCGCCGGTGCGCTGCGCTCGAGCCTGTACACCCCGGCGGTCGACGCTGAAAACCGCCTGCGCGTCGGCGCCGCCATCGGCATCAACGGCGACGTCGAGGGACGTGCCCGCACCCTTGTGGAGGCCGGGGCAGACGTGCTGGTTATTGACACCGCCCACGGTCACCAGGCCGCGATGATCGACGCCCTCAAGCGTGTGCGTGCTCTGGAGCTCGGTGTCCCGATTGTCGCGGGCAACATCGTCACCCGAGAAGGCGTGCGCGAGCTCATCGAAGCTGGCGCAGACATCATCAAGGTCGGCGTGGGACCTGGCGCAATGTGCACCACCCGTATGCAGACCGGCGTGGGCCGTCCGCAGTTCTCCGCGGTTCTGGAGTGCGCCGATGAAGCCAAAAAGCTGGGCAAGCACGTGTGGGCCGACGGAGGTGTGCGCCACCCGCGCGACGTGGCCCTGGCTCTGGCAGCCGGTGCCTCCAACGTCATGATCGGTTCCTGGTTCGCCGGCACCTACGAGTCACCCGGTGACCTCATGCGCGATAGCGACGGACGCGAGTACAAGGAATCCTTTGGCATGGCATCGCACCGCGCGGTTGAGTCGCGCAACTCGGCTACCGAGGCCTTTGAAAAGGCGCGCCGGGAGATGTTCGAGGAGGGCATCTCCAGCGCCAAGATTTACCTTCAGCCGGGCCGCGGGGGAGTGGAGGACCTCATCGACTCCATCGTGTCGGGCGTGCGTTCTTCCTTCACCTACGCCGGAGCTGGTTCCATCGCGGAGTTCGCTGAGCGAGCCGTGGTAGGCGTTCAGTCAGCCGCCGGCTATGCGGAGGGTAAGCCTCGCGCGACGCGTTAGGCCTCTTATGCTGGCATTATGCTAGTGGCGGGCAAGTGAGCGCGGGAGCTGCCAGCATCCTATAAGCTAACGGGTATGTCTCGTCACAGCGTCCTGGGCTGGCCAGTTCTGCGCCAGCTCAAGAATAAGGATCCGTTTGCGCGCGGTGAGTCTACGAAGTCAAAGAAGTCTCGCACGCTCGCCCCGCGCATCGCTGAAGCTGACCGCGTAGTCAAGAGTGTGTGCCCGTACTGCGCCGTTGGCTGCGGTCAGCTGGTGTACGTCAAGGATGAGAAGGTCATCCAGATCGAGGGTGATCCGGATTCCCCGATCTCGCGTGGTCGCCTGTGCCCCAAGGGCTCGGCCTCCGAGCAGCTGGTGAATTCCGATACGCGTGTGAGCGACATCCTCTACCGTGCGCCGAAGTCCACGGAATGGGTCAAGCTCGATCACGAGACGGCGATGGAGATGATCACTGATCGCTTCATCGAGGCACGTCGTAAGGGATGGCAGGACACCGACGACGACGGCAACCGGGTCAACCGCACGCTCGGCGTGGCGGGCCTGGGTGGTGCAACCCTCGATAACGAGGAAAACTACCTGATCAAGAAGCTGTTCACCGCAGCTGGAGCGATTCAGCTGGAGAACCAGGCGCGCATATGACACTCGGCCACGGTCCCCAGTTTGGGGTCCTCGTTTGGCCGCGGCGGCGCGACCCAGCCGCTGCAGGATATGGCAAATGCGGACTGCATTGTCATCCAGGGGTCTAACATGGCCGAAGCTCACCCGGTGGGATTCCAGTGGGTGATGGAAGCCAAGAAGCGTGGCGCGCGCATCATTCACGTCGATCCTCGCTTCACCCGTACCTCCGCAGTTGCGGACAAGTACATCGGTATTCGCGCTGGTAGCGACGTCGTCCTGTTCGGTGCGTTGATCACGTACATGATCGAAAACGATCTGTGGTTCAAGGACTACGTGCTCAACTACACCAACGCCTCGACGATCGTGAACGACGAGTTCCGGGACACCGAGGACCTGTCGGGCCTGTACTCGGGATTCAACGAAGAAACCGGTACGTACGACCTGTCCTCGTGGAGCTACAAGAAGGCAGAGGGCGCTGAGCCACACGAGTGGGAGTTCGAGCGTGACGAGACGCTCGAGCACCCCAACTGCGTGTTCCAGCTGCTCAAGCGCCACTACTCCCGGTACACCCCGGAGATGGTCGAGGAGACCTGTGGCATCTCCCGCGAGGACTTTGAATTCCTCGCGCAGTCCATCGCCCAGAACTCTGGTCGTGAGCGCACCACCCAGTTTGCCTACGCCCTGGGGTGGACGCAGCATACGCTGGGCGCGCAGTTCATTCGTGCCTGCGCGATCTTGCAGCTGCTGATGGGCAACGTGGGACGCCCAGGCTCAGGAATCATGGCTTTGCGTGGTCATGCATCCATCCAGGGTTCTACGGACATCCCCACGCTGTTCCACATTCTGCCGGGCTACATCCCCATGCCTACGGTGGGTGAGTCCTCGATCGAGGATTGGTTCGGCGCTATCGGTGATAAGCACCAGCGCGGTTTCTGGCAAAAGGGAGATGCCTACGCGGTGTCCCTGCTCAAGGCCTACTTTGGTGACGCTGCGACCCCGGAGAACGACTTTGGCTATGAGTGGCTGCCTAAGCTGACCGGCCCTGCGTCGACCTATCACACGCTCCAGCGCATGCAAGACGGTGGTGTGGATGGATACATGGTCTTCGGCCAAAACCCGGCCGTCGCCCAGTCCCACGGATACCTGCAGCGCACGGCCTTGGCCAAGCTGAAGTGGATGGTGGTGCGCGACTTCCAGCTGATCGAGACGGCAACCTTCTGGAAGGATTCTCCAGAGATCCTCAGTGGTGCGCTGAAGACGGAAGACATCGAGACCGAGGTCTTCTACATGCCCGCGGCCAACCACGTGGAAAAGTCTGGAACGTTCACCCAGACGCAGCGGCTTCTGCAGTGGCGCTTTAAGGCCAAGGACGCCCCGGGCGATGCCACGAGCGAGCTCGACTTCTTCTACGAGCTCGGCCAGCGCATCAAGGCCAAGGTGGCGGATTCCGACGACCCCCGCGATCTGCCGCTGAAGAACATGACCTGGGATTACGCTCTCGACGAGCACGGCGAGGTCCTGGCCGCCGACGTGCTCAAGGAGATCAACGGCTACCATCTCGCCGGCGAGAAGAAGGGACAGCTGCTCGATAGCTTCGGGCAGATGCGTAGCGACGGTTCGACCTCCGGTGGTTGCTGGATCTACACCGGTGTTTATGCCGGTGGGATCAACCGTGCTGCCAAGAAGACCCCGCGTACCGAGCAGGGAGAAATGGCCCTGGACTGGGGTTGGGCGTGGCCGATGAACCGGCGCATCCTGTACAACCGCGCATCCGCGGACCCGCAGGGTAAGCCGTGGTCCGAGCGCAAGAAGCTCGCCTGGTGGGACGAAAAACAAGGCCGCTGGGAGAGCAACGACGTGGTCGACTTCCCGCCGACCCTGGCTCCGGGTACGCACCCGGAGAAGGGTGCAGTGGGCCCGGATGCTCTGGACGGAAACGATCCCTTCATCATGCAGCCCGATGGCAAGGGGTGGCTCTTCGCGCCAACCGGCATGGTCGATGGGCCAATGCCGACGCACTATGAGCCGCACGAATCCCCAGTAGACAACGCGCTGTACGAGCAGCAGCAGTCGCCGACCAGGTTGTTCTTCAAGGGTGCGGCAAACCTTTCGCGCCCGGAGCCTGGCCAGCCTGGTGATGACGTCTACCCGTTCGTGTTCACCACCTATCGCCTGACTGAGCACTACACCTCGGGTGCAATGTCGCGCGCGCTGCCATTCCTGGCCGAGCTGCAGCCGGAGCTGTTCTGTGAGGTCTCGCCCGACCTGGCCCAGCTGCGTGGTCTGGAGAACGCTGGATGGGCAACGATCATCTCCCCGCGTGGGTTGATCGAAGCGCGCGTCCTGGTGACTGAGCGCATGCCGCACATGAAGATCAACGGGAAGGAATACTTCAACGTTGGCCTTCCCTTCCACTTCGGTAATGGCCCTTACTCTCCGGCCACGGGCGATAGCCCGAACGACCTGTTGGGAATCACGCTGGATCCGAACACCTCGATCCAGGCGTCCAAGGTGGGTGCGTGCGAGATTATCGCTGGTCGTCGCCCACGCGGTGAGGACCGGTGGGAGATGGTCAAGGAGTACCAGCGGCGCGCGAACTTGAGCGAGGAGTCTGGCAATCTGCGTGTGCCCCAGGTGCTGTCTGAAGACGCAACTCGCGGTCACCGCAGTATGACGGGAAGCCCGATTACGGATCCCGCGGCTGATGATGACGCCCAGGTGGAAAAGACCAAGGACCAGCAGACGGGAGAACTGTAGATGTCTAATGCATTGACAGAATCACCGCGCCACGTTGGCTATCAACCGACCAAGCGCAAGGCCTTCTTCACCGACACCTCCGTGTGTATCGGCTGCAAGGCATGCGAGGTGGCCTGCAAGGAGTGGAACCGACTGCCGGCCGACAACTTCGGTCTGACCGGTGATTCGTACGACAACACCTCCGCTCTGGGTGCGAGCACGTGGCGGCATGTGGCCTTCATCGAGCAGAACGCCGAGCGACTGGCGGCTGCGCGCGAGTCGGGTAAGCAGCTGGTGGGCCTGGGCATGCCGAGCGTGACGCCCCACACTGACTCCGCAGCAGAGCCCGCCACCCCAGGTGACACGCAGCAGTTCCGCTGGTTGATGTCCTCGGACGTGTGCAAGCACTGCACCAACGCCGGTTGCCTGGATGTGTGTCCCACGGGTGCTCTTTTCCGCACCGAGCACGGCACCGTCGTCGTTCAGGATGACGTGTGCAACGGCTGTGGCACGTGCGTGGCTGGTTGCCCCTTCGGAGTGATCGAGCGGCGCAGCGACGGGGGAGTGCTCAAGCGGGACTCTCGCGAAGGCGAAGACTTCACCCCGGGCGAGCACGCCCCGATCAAGAACATCGGCGTCGCTCAGAAGTGCACGATGTGTTACGACCGCCTGCAGGAAGGCCTGACCCCCTCCTGCCAGAAGGCGTGCCCGACTGAGTCGATTCAGTTCGGCGACCGTGATGAGATGCTCGCGCGTGCTCACGAGCGCGTGCGTCAGCTCCACGCGCAGGGGCGCACCGAGGCTCGGCTGTACGGTGCCAACAGCGCTGATGGCGTGGGCGGAACCGGTTCTATCTTCTTGCTTCTCGACGACCCGGAGGTCTACGGGTTGCCGCCAGACCCGCATGTACCCACACGGGATTTGCCCGGCATGCTCAAGACCGCTGGGGTGGCAGCTTCCGCAATGGTGGCGGCCGTAGCAACCAGCTTTGTATTGGGAGGACGTCGCTAATGCCCCCGCAGAACTTTGACTCCTACCGTCCACCGCAGGAACCGCGGCGTCGTGACGCAAAGCCAAAGACCAAGCGTCGTCGTCGGGGAGCGGGAGCACAGGATGGCTCCCGGGAAGAGCGGATGGTCCCGAACATCGAGTTCGAGTCCTACTACGGCAAGCCCGTGGTTAAGGCTCCGCCATGGGAGTGGCCCATCGCGGTGTACCTGTTCTTGGGCGGAGTCGCTGGTGGATCGGCCTTGCTGAGCGTAGGTGCAGAGGCCACGGGACGAGATGAGCTGCGTCGCAATACCCGCATGAGCGCAGCGGCGGCGGCCGGCGTGGGGTCTCTGGCACTGATCAAGGACTTGGGCCGACCCCTACGCGCGCTTAACATGTTCCGCGTGCTCAAGGCATCCTCGCCGATGAGCTGGGGTTCCTGGCTGTTGGCTACCTTCGGGGCGACCTCCGTGGCCGCTGCCGCAGCCGAGCTTGACGAGGTCACCGATCGCCGATTCCCCCTGCCGGATGCTGTTCGTACGGTGGTGCACGCTGCCTCCACTCCGATGGCAGCCGTTAATGGCGTTTTGGGCGCCCCGCTCGCGGTCTACACCGCGGTGCTGTTCGGTGATACTTCGGTGCCGGCCTGGAATGAGGCGCGTCGTCACCTACCGTTCCTCTTCGTCTCCTCGGCGGCTGCAGCTTCCGGAGGGCTGGCGATGCTGACGACCCCGGTCGAGCAGGCCGGCCCGGCACGCGCGTTTGCGGTTCTTGGGGCAGCGGGTGACGTAGCGGCCACTAAGGCGATGCAGCGCCAGATGGACGAGGTCTCCTACGAACCCTATGAGCAGGGCGCACCCGGCAAACTTCTCCATTGGGCCGAGTACCTGGTCATCGGTGGCGGCGTGGCAGCTGCGGTAGGTGGCAAGAACCGCGTGATCGCCGCGCTGTCGGGCGCTGCACTCCTCGGGGCTTCCTGCCTTACCCGATTCGGAGTGCTGGAGGCCGGACTGGAATCCACGAAGGATCCTAAGTATGTGATTGAGCCGCAGAAGCGTCGACTAGCGCAGCGGATGGGTGCAGGAGACTCGATCACGACCGCTTAGCCTTCTCGTGGGTGCTGTCACGCCGTAAGATTTACCCCCTAAACACCCCTGATACTGGCTGTTCATAAGCGGTATCGGGGGTATTTGCGTACAGAGGGCCTCTAAAACTTCTTGCTATGTGATGCGTCTTACAGTCAAAGTATGGGGTGTAACTGACCACAGGGGTGCATGTATTAGGTAAAGGAGCTCACCCACCATGCTGAGTTCGTGTGTGCTCTACCAACCGGGAGCGCTCATCGTTGAGGAATCTCAGTTTGGCGCGCTGCGTCGCACCCGGCCGCATGGTGATCGCCCGCCGGTCCAGGAACCAAAGATCTAAGCCCCGCATTCTTGTTCCTGGAAGGAGAGATCCACACATGTCCCTTGATCACCTTGTCGAGCCATCCGTCCGCCTGGGCCGCGAATGGCTGAACCACACTGACGACTCCGCCAATAATTCAGCCACAGAGCAGCTTTCCGGCCTCCTGCGCGAGCCCGGAGGCGTTGCCTTCACCATGGACTTCGTCGACCGGGTTGCCCGCCCTGAAGACAACGGCGTGGCAGCCGCCGAGCTGCGCAAGATGCCAACCCCGCCGGCTTTCCTCGGCTCGCTGAACCGCGGGATGATGGGGCTGGGGTCGCTGGCCAGCCACGTTGCTCCGGGCGTCGTCATGCCCCTGGCGCGTAAGCGCCTCAAGCACATGGTGTCGCACCTGGTGCTGAACTCGGAGGGCCCCGCGCTCAACGCGCTGCTGGAGGATGCCGCCTCCAAGGGGCAGCAACTCAACCTCAATCCGCTAGGTGAGGCCGTTCTAGGAGACGGGGAGGCTTCACGACGCTCCGAGCAAACCATGGAGATCATCAACAACCCGCGGGTTACCTATGTCTCCGTCAAGGCCTCTAGCCTGTGCGCCCAGCTCAACCACTATGACGAAGAAGGCTCCCTCGAACGGCTTAAGGAGGCCCTGCGCCCCCTGTATCGCGCCGGCCGGGACAGCGACCCGGTGACCTTTGTCAACCTCGATATGGAGGAGTACAAGGACCTTGATCTGACGCTGCGCCTGTTCACGGAGCTGATGAGCGAGGACGAGTTCCTGGGCTACCACGCTGGCATCGTGCTTCAGGCCTATCTGCCAGACAGCGTGGCAGCGATGCACAAGCTCATCGACTTCGCGCACGAGCGCAAGCGGCGCGGGGGAGCCCCGATCAAGGTGCGCATCGTTAAGGGAGCAAACCTGTCGATGGAGCGCGTGGATGCCGAGGTCCACGGCTGGGCTCAGGCGCCGTACGCCACCAAGGCTGAAGTGGATGCGAATTACCTGCGGCTGCTGGATCTGGTCCTCACCGAAGAGAACGCTGACGTGCTGCGTGTGGGCGTGGCTAGCCACAACACCTTCACCCTGGCCTGCGCCTATCAGATTGCCCAAGAGCGGGGCGTACTGCGCCAGGTTGATGCAGAGATGCTGCAGGGCATGAGCCCGGGCCAGGCCAAGGTAGTCCACGAGGCGTTTGGTTCCCTCATCCTTTACACCCCGGTCGTGCGTGATGAGGACTTCGACGTCGCAGTGAGCTACTTGGTGCGCCGATTGGAAGAAAATGCAGCAGAGGAGAACTTCCTGCATGCGCTGTTCGCGCCGGGTGATGCTGCCATCACAGACCAGGAGGCACGATTCCGGCAGGCTATCCGCGAGGCGGCTGCGGTGAGCGCTGAACCGCGCCGCCAGCAAAACAGGCTCGAAGAGACTGGCCGCCAGGCCCCGCGTACCAGCTTCCGCAACGAGCCGGACACTGACCCGTCGCTGGAGCCCAACCGCCAGTGGGCCATCGAAGCTCTACAGCGCGATCCGGGTGCGGTGGAGAGCCCAGAGATTAGCGATCCTGCCCAGGTCAAGAGCGCAATTGACTCTGCTCGGGCTGCTGGTCGTGCGTGGGCGCAACTTTCTGGTGATATCCGGGCAGAGGTGCTGGAAACGATCGCCGATGAGCTGGCAGATGCCCGCGGTGACCTGGTGAGCGTTATGGCGCAGGAGGCCGGTAAGACCGTTGACCAGTCCGACCCGGAGGTCTCCGAGGCCATCGACTTTGCGGTCTACTACGCCGCTCGCGCCCGGGAGCTCGACGAGCGCTTCACTCCGCATGAGCTGGTCTCCGTCGTTCCGCCGTGGAACTTCCCGGTCGCCATCCCGGTTGGCGGCATGACTGCGGCCCTGGCCGCGGGTTCGGCCGTGGTGATCAAGCCGGCTCCGCAGGTGGTGCGATGTGCAGAGGTTGCGGTGGCCGCCATCCATCGCGGCCTGCGCAAGCACGGAATCGACGAATCCGTCCTCCAGCTGATCAACGCCGATGAGTCAGAGGCCGGCAAGGCCGTGGTCACCGGCGCGGACAGCGTGATTCTCACCGGAGCCTCGGACACGGCAGCGCTGTTCCGTTCGTGGGATCCCGAGCTCAAGATCAATGCCGAGACTTCGGGCAAGAACGCCATCATTGTTACCCCGGCGGCTGATCCGGACTTGGCCGTGGCTGACGTCATCGCCAGCGCCTTCGGTCACGCTGGGCAGAAGTGTTCGGCGGCTTCGCTGGTCATCCTGGTTGGTTCCATGGGGACGTCGAAACGCTTCCTTACCCAGCTTGTCGATGCTGCGAAAACCCTCAAGGTCGGCTACGGCACGGATCTGTCAACGCGAATGAACGGGCTTATTGAGGCGCCAGGCGAGAAGCTGCGCCGCGGGCTTACCCAGCTCGACGAGGGCGAATCCTGGCTACTTGAACCTCGCCAACTCGATGAGGAAGGCCTCCTGTTCAGCCCAGGTATCCGCACCGGCGTGAAGCCGGGATCGTGGTATCACTGCAATGAGTGCTTCGGCCCGGTCTTGGGGCTGATGCACGCCCGCGACCTCGACGAGGCCATCGAGTGGCAGAACTCCACTGGCTTTGGCCTGACCGGGGGTATTCACTCGCTTGACGACGATGCCCTTGCCCACTGGATCGACAAGGTCGAGGTGGGCAATGCGTACGTCAACCGCGGGATCACCGGAGCTATCGTGCAGCGCCAATCCTTCGGCGGATGGAAGAACTCGGTCATCGGTCAAGGCGCTAAGGCCGGCGGTCCCAATTACGTGGCGCAACTGGGTACCTGGAGCGATGGCGAGCTGCAGCCCATCAACGTCAGCCTGCGCCCGGACATCGAGCGCTTCTTGCGCAAGGCCGAGAGCGAGCTCGATGCGGCGGATGCTCTGTGGCTGCGCCGAGCTGCCGAGCGCGACGCTCAGGCCTGGGACCAGGAGTTCGGTCGCGAGCACGATCGAACCGCTCTGGCCAGTGAGCGCAATATCTTCCGCTACCGCCCGCTACTGGGTGCGCTTCATGTCCGCCTTGGCCAAGGTTGGAGCCAGCGCGACCTGCTGCGCTTGCGCATGGGGGCGATGCTCACCGGCTGCGAGCTCGAGGTCACCAGCGCCCTGGACATTCCGGGAGTAACCACGCTCAGCGACGAGGAGTTCTCCCGCACGCTCTCGCAGACACCGGGCCAGCGGGTGCGGACTTTGGGATCGGTCGCAGACGAGGTGTACCGCGCTGCTGCGGAGTCAGGATCCGTCATCCTCGATTCGCCAGTGCTTGCCGACGGCCGCCGCGAACTGCTGCACCAGCTCCTGGAGCAGGCCGTTTCGGTGACCTCGCACCGCTTCGGCGTGCTGCGCACGGTCGCGCATCTGGACTAGGCGCTAGTCGTGCCGCGCTGCTCCACTCAGGTGGGGCAGCGGGTTGAGGAATTCTGGTAGCGGGTCATCGCTGGCTGCGATGACCACGTTGCCGTAGGCGCGGCCTGCGAGAACATCAGGTTCAGCGAACGCGCCGACGTGAGCAAACACCTCCTTGAGGCCCGCCATCTCGGCCCTAGTTTCGGGCAGGCCCTCCTTGTCTCCAAGGTTTGCCACGTACAACCCTCCGGGCCGCAGAGCAGCGTGGGCAGCGGAGTAGAACTCCACGGTGGTCAGATGCCGGGGAACCGTGGGGCCAGCGAAGACATCACGCACCAGAATGTCGGCGTCCTGAGGTGCAAGACCGTGAGCGGCGGTGCGAGCTTCTTTGATGACCATGGAGGTGCGAGGAGGCAGTGTAAAGGCGTCCTCCACTAAGCGGGCAAGTTCACCGTCGATTTCTACGACGGTGTGGCGAGCCGCAGGCCAGATATCTGCGAAGTAGCGGGGTAGGCAGCAGGCCGCCCCTCCTAGGTGAACGGTGTGTTCTGGCGTAGGGCGGGAAGAACAAATCCGCGCGATCCACTGCATGTAATCAAAGGTGAGCACGCGCGGGGCATCCATGACGACGTACGACGAGGGGACGTTGTTGATCTCCAGGAGATAACCGCCGTCGCGCTCTGTGTCTGCGCTGATACGGGCAGTCCCGGTAGTGATGGGAAACGTACCGGTGATCTCGCGTCGCGGTGCCCGTGGCTTCCCTTTGCCCATGCGAGGCAGCTTACAATTGCATGCAAGTCAGCATGTCACAGTAGTGGGGAGAAAAGCACGGATGGTAGCGGCGGCAAACTTGACGTGGCAGGAATTCGCGGATCGGGTAGAGCGCGTTGTCATCCTTCCGGTGGGATCTTTCGAGCAACACGGACCGCACCTTCCGCTGGGCACCGACTCGGTGATCGCGACCAAACTGGCCGAGCGCGTCGGGAAAGAATTGGACGCGCTAGTTCTGCCCACCCTGGCGTACGGGTACCGCTCGGCGCCGTACTCGGGTGGCGGCTCAACCTTTCCTGGCACGCTGGATTTGCGGTTGAACACGCTTACCGTCCTTATCCAGGACATTTTGACCGAGCTTGTTGCCGATGGTTGCACCAAGGTCCTGATCTTGAATGCCCACTACGAGAACACCGCCGCGATCATGGAGGCGATGTACCTCGTAGGGGAACGGTTCCCTTCGCAGGTTTCGTTGGTAACCACGGCATGGTGGGACTGCGTGGATGCTGAGGTTCTCAGCGACGTTTTCGACGATGGCCCGTTTCCTGGTTGGGAATTGGAGCACGCAGCGCTAACCGAAACCTCCCTCATGATGCACTTGGATCCCGAATCGGTACACGAGGATGCACTGCCAGGTGACGAGGGCTTTCATGCGCCTAACTACATCCGCATTCCCCTTAAGCCCGGTGACATTCCCGCACATGGTGGTCTGGCGAGTGCCCGTGGCGCTAGCGCAGCCAAAGGACAGCGCATTGCCGACGCAGCTGTCGACGGGGTCGCTCAGCTGTGCCGAAAGGAATGGGGATTAGACGTGGGCCACTGACCCCCGCGGGTGTAACCCGCTTCACACGCGGATGACGCCGGGGTACTCTCTCCCTCAAATGATCGGGATTGTTCAACAATCCGTAGCACCGCTACCCCGCGACATCGGAGAGAGGAGCCCCCGTGGCAACCATCGACCTCAACGCCGATCTCGGCGAATCGACAGCCGGCAACCCTGTCGCCGACGATCAGGCGATGCTCCAGCTAGTGTCCTCGGCCAACATCGCCTGCGGTTTTCATGCCGGGGACGCGCGCACCATGAGCTCAACGGTGAAGACCGCCGAGCAGCAAGGTGTGGCCATTGGGGCGCACGTGGCCTACAACGACCCTGCCGGTTTTGGTCGCCGATTCATGGACTATGACCCGGCGGAGTTGGCGGATGAGGTGCTGTATCAAATTGGTGCGCTCGATGCCTTTGCCCGGGCACACGGAACTGACGTGCGTTACGTCAAGCCTCATGGTGCGCTGTATAACGCCATAGTCCACCACCGAGCCCAGGCTCAGGCCGTCATCGATGGCATCGCCGCTTTCAACCGCGAGTTGGCCGTCATGCTGCTTCCCGGGGGAGTCGCTGTGGAGGTCGCTGAGCATGCCGGTCTGAGTGTGATCGCCGAAGCCTTCGCCGATCGCGGGTACAACCCCGATGGCTCGCTGGTGAAGCGCGGAACGCCTGGGGCGTTGCTCACCGATCCTGAGGCGGTCGCTGAGCGTGTGCGACGCATTGCTGAGGACGGTTCGATCGTGGCTATCGACGGATCAGTGCTGCACGTGGGCGCGCAATCGGTGTGCGTACATGGGGATTCGCCCTCGTCGGTGCAATTGACCGAGGCAGTGGTGGCCGCACTACAACGCGAAGACGTGAGCATCCGGAGCGTTCTATGACACGTATTCACCGCGCCGGTAACCGGGGCCTACTTGTTGAACTGCCGGATCTCGCCACTGTCATGCGCTGGCACGCCGCGCTGATTGCTGACCCCCTCCCAGGGACCGTCGAAGCGGTCGCGGCGGCTCAAACGATCCTGCTGACGTTCGATTCAGCAGCCAACGTGGAGGCGGCGCGCCAGGTACTCGACTCATTTGCCCCGCGCGAAACCGAGCGAACACAACCCCGAGAGGTCACAATCGATGTCGTCTACGACGGCGAGGACCTGGATGAGGTCGCCCAGGAGCTCGGGATGAGCCGCGAAGAACTCATCGACTGGCATACCTCCACCGAGTTCACCGGAGCATTCGGTGGGTTCGCCCCCGGGTTTACATACTGCGTGCCCTCTCACGGAGATGGTCTTGAAGTTGCCCGGCGCTCGTCGCCACGCACAGCAGTTCCATCCGGAGCGGTCGGATTGGCAGGAGCGTTTTCCGCGGTGTATCCGCGCACCTCCCCAGGGGGATGGCGGCTTATCGGTACAGCATTGACCCCAATGTGGGACAGCGATCGCCAGCCTCCTGCGCTGGTGGGGCCGGGCGATGTGGTGCGCTACCGCAGCGTCGACAAGCGAACGGAGACAGAAACAAGCTCTGCTTCCTCCATTGTGAATGACCCCATCCTGACTATCGAGGACGCTGGCGCGCAAAGCTTGATTCAAGACCTTGGGCGTGCAGGCCATGGACATGTGGGAGTGACTGAATCGGGGGCAGCGGATCGGGAAGCCCACCGGGCGGCGAACGAAGCAGTCGGCAATTGGGCGCGGGCAGCCACGATCGAGAACGTCGGGGGCATGAACTTGCGCGTGGAAAAGGAAGCCTGTTTGGCGGTGACCGGCGGCGGAAGAGTCCTGCTCAACAATAAAGACGCCTCCCTGGGCACCCCGCTCGTTGTGAAAGCTGGTGATGTGGTGGCGATTGAACCCGCAGGCGGATTGCGCTCCTACATAGCCCTGCGCGGGGGAGTGGATGCCCCGCTGCAACTGGGAAGTCGAAGCACCGATGTGCTTTCTGGGCTGGGGCCAGCACCGCTGACGGCGGGCAGCCAGATCGCAGCGGCGGACGACATCGCGCATACCGCCAATGCCGTGGCCAACCCCTCCCGCTCCTGCACGGTACTGCGCTGTATCGCTGGTCCACGCGCAGACTGGATCGTCGGCGGAGCAGAAGCGTTGTGCTCCCGCCAATGGACAGTCACGCCAGCGTCAAACCGCGTGGGGGTGCGATTGGCCGGCCGTTCCTTAGAGCGCGCGATTCATAAGGAGCTGCCCAGCGAGGGCGTAGTCGCCGGAAGCATCCAAATTCCCGGCGATGGCAACCCGGTGATCTTCTTACGCGACCACCCCGTCACCGGTGGTTATCCCGTTGCTGCCGTTGTTATCGCAGAAGACCTGGACGCGGCTGCCCAACTTCGCCCTGGCGATGCTTTCCGCTGTGAACTCATTGACTCCGATACCTCAGGAGAACTCAAGCTATGAACTTAAAATCCGTATTGATCGCCAACCGGGGTGAAATCGCCGTCCGCATCATACGCGCTGCCCGTAGCTTGGGAATGCGCACGATCGCGGTGTATGCCGAGAACGACGCCGAAAGCCTGCACGCCCGGCTTGCAGATGAGGCCTACCTTCTCGAGGGGGTAAAGCCTGCGGACACCTATCTTGACCAGGAAAAACTCGTGTCTGTGGCACGACGGTCAGGCGCAGATTGCATCCATCCGGGCTATGGATTCCTCTCCGAAAACGCCGACTTCGCGCGCAAAGTCAGCGATGCAGGGTTGACGTGGGTGGGCCCGTCACCCGAGGTCATCGAGCAGCTAGGGGACAAGCTCTCCGCACGTGCGCTGGCGCAGCAGGTGGGTGCTCCGCTGGCACCGGGAACGCCGGATCCGATCGATAACTGGGAGCAAGCGCGGGATTTCGCGGACCAGCACGGATTGCCGATCGCCATCAAGGCGGCCTATGGCGGCGGTGGCCGCGGCATCAAGGTGGTGTGGGAACGGGAGCAGATCGAGCAGGCGTTTCTGTCCGCCGGGCGCGAGGCCGTGGAAGCCTTTGGGCGTGGAGAGTGCTTTGTAGAGAAGTTTCTCGTGCGCCCGCGCCACGTGGAGGCCCAGGTACTGGCGGATCGCCACGGCAATGTGCGGGTGCTGTCCACCCGTGACTGTTCTGTCCAGCGACGCTATCAAAAGCTCATTGAGGAGGCCCCGGCTCCCTTTCTGACCCCGGAACAGGAGCGGGCGATCATTGAGGGCTCACGGGAAATATGTCGCGCGGCAGGTTACGAGTCCGCGGGAACGGTCGAGTACATCGTGAGCGAGGACGGCACGGTGTCCTTCCTGGAAGTCAACACCCGCGTTCAGGTCGAACATCCTGTCACCGAGGCGGTGACCGGGGTAGATATCGTTGCCGAGCAGTTCCGCATCGCTGACGGACAGGAAATCTCCTTTGCTGAGGATCCAGCAACGACCGGGCACGCCTTTGAGTTTCGCATCAACGCCGAAGATGTGGCGCATGGCTTTGCGCCGTCGCCGGGTAAAGTCGCCGAATTCGCGGCTCCCACAGGCCCAGGCGTGCGTACTGACTCCGGGGTGGTCTCCGGCTCTGTCATTCCGGGAACATATGACTCGTTGATGGCCAAGATCATCGTGTGGGGTCCCGACCGCGCCGGTGCTCTGGCCCGCGCCAAGGACGCCCTCGATGAGCTGACCATCACCGGGGTACGGACGGTCCTTCCGTTCCACAAGGACATCGTGCGCAATTCCGCCTTCAACGGTGAGACGCTGCAGGTGTACACCAACTGGGTAGACAAGGAATACGTGCCAGGCAAAGACCTGGGTTACGACGACATCGAGCGCGCCTACGACGAACGCGTGCACATTAGCGTGGACATCGATGGCAAACTGCACACTCTTGGCTTGCCGCAGAGTTTGTTTTCCTCCCTCAACGATGGCGCCAAGGGCATGCCGGCGGAGGAGAGCGCGCATGAGCCTAGAGACGGCGACGTGGTGTCGCCCTTGACCGGTTCCTTGGTGAGCTACAGCATTGCCGAAGGAGAAGACGTAGCCGAGGGGCAGGAAGTCGCTGTCGTGGAAGCGATGAAGATGGAGTCGTCGGTGAAAGCCAAGGTTGCCGGCCGGCTGCACCACCGCATTGAGCCTGGAGACGCCATCCAACGCGGCCAGGTTATCGCTGAAATTCAGTAGGCCACCGCGCTAGCATCAGGCTCTATGCGCGCCCGTTCCACTGCCCACACCCTGCGCCGGCTGATTTCGGAAGGCGAATTTCTACCGGGGGCCAAGCTCAATGAGGTCGTCTTGGCCGAGTCCCTCGGGGTTTCGCGTAATACCCTGCGTGAAGCCTTCGCCATGCTGGCAGAGGAACGGTTGGTACGGCGCGAGCGCAATCGGGGAGTCTTTGTGGCATCACCAAGCGTGGAGGACATTCAGGACGTTTACCGTGCTCGCCTCAGCATCGAACCTGCTGGTCTACGCTTTGGATCGCTTCTCGACGCCCGCTTCCTACGAAACGTCGTCAACTCCGCCCAGGAGTCGGCCGAAACTGGTGACCTTGCTGCCGTAGCGCTCGCCAACCAGGAGTTTCACCGACACATCGTGGCTGCTCACGACTCCCGCTGGCTCAACGAGTTGATGTCTCGCTTGTTGGCAACGATGCGCCTGGCGTTTCTCGACGAGCTGGTCATAACTCCGGACTTTCACGTCGAGTATGTCGAGCACAATGCAAAAATTGCCCGCCTCGTGGCCGAGGGCCAACGGGACGGGGCAGCGGGAGAATTAGAGAAGCAACTACGAGAAACGTTGCGGACGTTGTCGCGGCAGCGTTAACCCCACAAGGCGCCGAGACTTCCCAAAGAACGCACGCCCAGGAAGATGGTCAGTAACCACACCAGGAATCCGAGCGCGATCAGCCACGTGGGGTAGCGATACCCCTGCAACAAATCCCGGCGCCGAACGATGACCCACAGGATCATGGCGAAGCCTATCGGCAGGATCAGCCCGTTGAACGCGCCGGCGAAGATGAGCAGAGCCTGAGGTGCCTGATTAAGGACTAGGTAGGCAACGGTACACACCGCGATAAACGCCACGGTGTATAGATTGCGCAGACGGGCTGGGGTGTTTTGGGTAGTGATAAACGAGATTGAGGTGTAGGAGGCGCCGATCACGCTGGTCAGCCCTGCCGCCCACAGCACGACACCGAACATGCGCAGGCCAATCTCTCCGGCTGCGTGGTAGAAGGCGTCCGCAGCGGTGTTGTCTTTGGCCAGGGTTACACCCCCGGCCACCACGCCCAGGATGGCCAAGAAGAGCAGGCTACGCATAACGCCCGTGACGATGATGCCGAGGATCGAGGCGCGTGTGACCTCTCCGGCGTGTTCTGGGCCGGTCAGGCCGGAGTCGATCATGCGGTGGGCACCAGCGAAGGTGATGTAACCGCCCACGGTGCCACCAATGAGCGTGGTGATGATCAAAAAGTCCACGCGATCCGGCAGGACTGTCTGCTTTAATGCCTCGCCAACAGGAGGTGCGGAGACGATGGCTACGTAGAGCATGAGCAGGATCATGATCGCGCCGAGTGCCACCACAATGCGATCGAGTGCCACACCGGCCTTCTTGGAGAGGAACACAAAGATGGCAATCACTGCAGACAGCGCGCCGCCGATCTTAGGATCGATGCCGAGCATGGCGTTGGTACCCAACCCGGTTCCGGCGATGTTGCCGATATTGAACACGGCCCCGCCTACAAAGACGAAGGCGCCAATGAGCCAGCCGAGTCCGGGCAGGATGCGGTTTCCTAGCTCGTTGGCGCGTAAACCAGTGACACCGAGTACCCGCCACACGTTGAGCTGAATGGCGATGTCGACGAGGATCGAGATCAGAATGGCAAAGGCAAACGCTGCCCCCAGTTGCGCGGTGAAGACTGAGGTCTGGGTAAGAAACCCGGGACCGATCGCGCTGGTTGCCATAAGGAAGAGGGCACCGAGTACCACCGAGCGGCTGCTGCCTAAGACGGACGCGGCGTTCACGGAGCTAGACCCGGCGGGCTTGCCAGAGGTGGTGTTATCCATGTCGGGGGAGTCTTTCGTGAGTGATGTGGGCCATATTTTTGGGCGTTAGTCTATAAATCGTTGAACAATTCCGCGTCATATAGGGGGTAATGGGGGTAAATCCTGTGGCCGGGGCATGAAAAATGCCCTACCCCTTTGGGGTAGGGCTGAGCGCTCGTGCGCGAGGAGCTTACTTGGTAGCAGCCTCGGGAGCAGCGGTCTCGGTCTTCTCGGTGGACTTGGAGGAGGAACCCTGAGCCTTCTCGCCGTCCTCCGAGGAGGAGCCCTGGGAGTCCTCGAGAGCGGAAGACAGATCGTAGATGGTGCCCTTGATGCCATCCTCGTTGCCGATCAGGGAGGAGCCCTTGTCGATGGCGGTCAGGCCACCGATGATGGCGGAGATGATGGACACGATGGTGGTGATGGTGGTGACGGCGGTCATGACGCGCTCCTTAAAGAACGTTGTTAAAAGAATAGGCACAATCTTTGAGCAAGCTGCCCGAAAAACTGTATGGGCACATAATGTACCAGGATTGTGGTCCAGGCAATCTACTTATGGGTCGTGAATTGTAAAAAATCCTGTGAATATGGATTTTTGGTGGCGAAAAGGTAAAACCCGCACCAATTGCAAAAGCGGTGCGGGGCTTCGCCTGGGGCGGGGTGAAAATTAGAAGACCTTAGGCAGGGCATCCAGAATGATGTCGATGCCCCCTGCTTCTACGACCGTCTGTGCGCCGCGCCAGATGCTAAAAGCTGCAGAACTCAAGCTGAACAGGGAAGACAAAGTCGCCATGGGGGTTGCTCCTCACGTGGTTGAGAGATGGTGAGGAAATAGTACCGCCCCCGGCGCAAAAGCACAGGGGGCGAATGATCCTCTAGGAGGCTCAGTACCGGAGAGAATTCACTAAGAATTTACGCGGATCGGAGTTGCTGCAGAGTTCGCTTGCAGGCCGTGGTCCCACACGTTCTGATCGAGAATATTATTGCGCTTGGCGACGACAGACGCGACGAGTGCCTGGCCAATCACATTGACTGCAGTGCGCCCCATATCAATGATCGGCTCGGTGGCCAACAGCAGACCCACACCAGCCAGCGGTAGTCCAAGGGTGGACAGCGTCAGGGTGAGCATTACCGTGGCGCCCGTTGTGCCAGCGGTGGCGGCGGAGCCTAGCACCGAGACCATGATGATGAGCAGGTAGTGGGTGAATCCCAGGTCTACGCCATAAAACTGGGCGACGAAGATTGCCGCCACGGCGGGGTAGACCGACGCGCAACCATCCATCTTGCTGGTTGCGGCCAACGGCATGACAAACGAGGCGTACTCGCGCGGAACACCCATGGAGTTTTCCACAGTGCGCTGGTTGACCGGCATAACTCCCATCGAGGAGCGGGTGAAAAAGCCCAGGTTGGCCACCGGCCACACGCGGCGGAAGAAGCCGGTGACGGAGATGCCGTTGAACTTCAAAACGAGCGGGTAAATAACAAACGCAACGATTGCTAGGCCGATGTACATGGCCAGCACGAACTGGCCCAGCTGGCCGAGAGCCTCCCAGCCGTAGGTGGACACGGCTTTGCCGATCAGGGCCGCCGTACCGATCGGAGCGAGCCGGATGATCCACCACAGGACGACCTGGATGACCGACAAGAGCGATTCGGCGAAACCGAGGAAGGGCTCCGCAGCCTTGCCTGCCTTTACTGCGGCTACGCCGATTGCGAGGGAGAGTGCCAGGATCTGCAGCACGTTGAAGCTGACGGAGACTTCACCGTCGGATAGGGATGCACCCAGGCCGAGGAAGTTGGCGGGGATTACCGAGTTGATAAAGCCCATCCACGAGCCCATTGTGGATGGATCCGAAGCTTGCGCCGGGTCAACCGTGGAGCCAACGCCCGGGCGCACGACCAGGGCGACCAGGATGCCCACAATCACTGAGGCCAGTGCGGTGATGGCGAACCACACCAAGGTGGAAATAGCGAGGGCGGCGGCTCCGGCCAACTTGCGGAGGTTGGCTACTGAGGTCACCACCGCGGTAAAGATAAGCGGCGGAATTAAGAGCTTGAGTAGCTTGACGTAGGTGCCGCCGACCCAGGTCAGGGCTCCGGCAAGCCAATCGCTATCCATCTGGCGGGCCACCAGGCCCAGGATGAGGCCAATGATGAGGCCGGCGATGACCTGGGCACCAAAACCGGTAAGCCAGCCGGGCAGGCGGGAGGACCGCGACGTAGCGGTCGGGGTGGGGGTTGCAGAACTCATGGGGGAGTAACTTTCGCAAATCGTAGACTAAGCGGTCTAAGTGTCTGAAAGATGCTTAGTCGGACGTTATGAACCCCTTAGACCTAACTCCTTTAAGATTGAAATTGCAAGTTAGTAGACCAACTTGTCTACTTCACGTGCACTGACCCGCTAGCGCCGGCAACGACCTCTCCGATCACGGGATAACCCGGAACTTCCCCGACGACGAGGAGCCCACCGGACGTCTGGGCGTCGGCAAGCAAGATCAACATCTCCTCGCTGATGCCGTCAGCGTGCAGGTGGGGGCGAACCCAATCGAGGTTTCGGCGGGATCCGCCGGGGATGTAACCCTCCTTGACTGAGGTGACGGCGTCCTCGAGCAGCGGTACCGCGGCGGAATCGATCACCGCGCTGGTTCCTGAAGCACGCATCATCTTGAACAAGTGTCCTAGCAAACCGAATCCAGTGACGTCGGTGGCCGCCCGGGCACCAGACTCGACAGCAGCTGCAGAGGCTTCTTTGTTCAAAGCGGTCATAGTGGAGATGGCCTCAGCAAACGTCTCGCCCGTAGCCTTGTGGCGGTTATTGAGCACCCCAACACCCAGAGGCTTGGTGAGCGTCAGTGGCAGCCCTGCCTGGGCAGCGTCGTTGCGCATGAGACGATCGGGACGCGCGATACCGGTGGCAGCCATGCCGAAGATGGGCTCTGGGGAGTCGATGGAATGGCCACCGGTCACCGAAATACCGGCCGCAGACGCAATATCCATGCCGCCTCGCAACACCTCGCGCATGATCGACATGTCGAGGAGCTCGCGCGGCCACCCCACCAAGTTCAGGGCGGTCAGCGGGCGACCACCCATGGCATAGATGTCGCTGAGCGCATTGGCGGCGGCAATGCGACCCCAGTCGTACGCATCATCTACGACGGGGGTGAAGAAGTCCGCGGTCGAAATGATTGCGGTATCACCGCTGATGCGGATGGCGGAGGCGTCGTCTCCGTCGTCAAGCCCCACGAGAACAGAGTCGTCCGCGGTGCCAACCAGCCCCCGGACCGCATCCTCGAGTTCCCCCGGAGGGATCTTGCATGCGCATCCGCCACCGCGTGCGTACTGGGTCAAACGCTGATCACTCATGACCTCCACGATAATCCGGCGTGCTAACGTCTCGCCGTGGAGGCGTACGTGTCCTGGTGGGCGCCCCGGTCTTCAAAACCGGTGAAGCCGAGCATCTTGGCTTGGCGGGTTCGATTCCCGTCCGTCTCCGCCACAAACTTTCCCTCTCGATGACGCACGGTGAGGACGTTAGAGAAAATGACTACTGATCCGCGCCGACGCATTCCGCGTACCGACGATCTGCTCAATCACCCCGCGGTGCGGGACGCTTCCTTGTCTGCGACAGCCAAAAAGGCCCTGGTCCAGCAAGTCCAGGCCAAAGCCCGGGCAGGAGAGATTGCTCCAGAGGACGTCCTCGATCACGTCCGCGCACAGCTTCCCCACACTCCTACTTCGCTACACCCGGTGCTCAACGCCACAGGAGTCGTTGTACACACCAACTTGGGGCGCGCGCCTCTATCGCATGCCGCGCGCTGCGCCATCGAGCAGGCCGCCGGATATACCGACGTAGAGCTGGAGCTGGAAAGTGGTCAACGCTCGTCGCGCCGGGGTGCAGGTGCGCTGGATGCACTACTCGATGCCTGCCCGGAGGCAGAGGCCGCGCTCGTGGTGAACAATGCGGCTGCCGCCCTGGTGCTTACCTGCGCGGCGCTCAATCACCACGGAAGAGTAGTTATTTCCCGCGGAGAGCTCATCGAAATCGGCGCCGGCTTCCGTCTGCCGGAGCTCATCGAATCTGCGCGGGTGGAGCTTGTTGAGGTCGGCGCCACCAACCGCACACACCTTTCTGATTATGCGGCGGCACCTGGAGCATTTTTGAAAGTCCACCCGTCGAACTACCGCGTCGAGGGCTTTACCGCAGAGGCGAGCGTTGCAGAGCTTGCCGATCTTGCCGAACAGCGGGGAGCCGCCCTCATCGTCGACGTGGGTTCGGGTCTGCTGCGCCCCGATGCTCTCATGCCTGCAGAGCCCCCAATCTCTGAGGCGCTTGCCGACGGCGCCGATGTCGTCCTGGCCTCCGGGGACAAGCTCCTCGGTGGCCCCCAGGCCGGGATCATATTGGGCAAGAAGGAGGCCATCGCAGCGTGCGCCCGCCACCCCCTGGCGCGTGCGGTGCGCATTGACAAGATTCGCCTCGCAGCGCTGGAGGCCACCGTTGCCGGCGGTAACACGCCCGTCGAGCGATTCCTCCACGCTGAACCCGATGAGCTCTACCAACGCTGCCGGAGGCTTGCTGAGCAATTGCCACTGGAGTGCGAGATTGTTGAGCACGACGGGCGTGTCGGTGGCGGGGGAGCGCCTGGCCTGCGCCTCAAGGGCTACGCCCTGCGTTTGCCCGAATACGTTGCCGCTCGTTTGCGAGCGGGAGATGTGCCGGTTCTCGCGCGAGTTAAGGATGGCGCCTGCCTTGTCGATCCGCGCTGCATAGAGCCAGCGGATGAGGCCGCTCTTGGCGCCGCGTTAGTGGCGGCATGGAAGGAGCAGGCATGAACTACGTCGTCGCCACAGCGGGGCATGTGGATCACGGCAAGTCCCTCCTCGTGCGCGCGCTGACCGGCATTGAGCCGGATCGCTGGGAAGAAGAGCAGCGCCGCGGGCTCACCATTGACCTGGGATTCGCCTGGTCCACACTGCCGTCTGGAAAGTCTGTGGCATTCGTAGACGTGCCCGGGCATGAAAAATTCCTGGGCAACATGCTGGCCGGAGTCGGGCCGGCCCCCGCCGTCATGCTCATCGTGGCCGCCGACGAGGGGTGGCGCGAGCAGACGGCCGATCACCTGGCCGCAGTGGACGGATTTGGCCTGGAGTACGGAGTCATTGCCATGACACGCTGCGATCTGGCGGACGCATCTCAGCGGGCCCGGACTCGCGCCGACATCGTGGACAAGCTGCGCGGAACCAGCCTGGAAAACGCCCCCATTGTCGAGGTATCTGCCCGCACCCAGGAGGGGCTCGACGCACTGCGAGAAACGCTGGAGTCTGTGCTCGAATCAGCCCCAGCTCCCGATGCTAGTTCCCCAGTGCGCTTGTGGATCGACCGTAGCTTCCACATCACCGGGGCCGGGACCGTCGTCACCGGCACGCTTACTGCGGGAACCATCCACGCTGGTGATCGGTTCCGGTGCGGAGAGCGTCAGGTGCAAGTCCGCTCCCTGCAATCTCAGGAACACGGAGTCGCTGAGGTCGGCCCGGCGGCGCGCGTTGCGCTGAACCTGCGCGACATCGATACCAGCGCCATCGGCCGCGGCGACGTTCTGACCGCCGAAGACGAATTCTGGTGGAGTTCGCTTCTCGACGTCCGGGTTCACCGAGATGCCCTCAGCCAGCGCCCACCGCAGGAGGTCGTTGTTCACATGGGCACCGCAGAAATCATGGCGCGTGTGCGCTACTTCGGGCCAAACCACCTGCGTTTGGCACTGGCCAGGCCCATTCCCGCACGAGTGGGAGAGCGGATGGTGCTGCGCAAGCCAGGTCAACGAAGCATGTACGCCGGCATCAGCGTCATGGACGTTGATCCCCCGGAACTGACCCAGCGAGGTGCCGCTACCCAGCGAGACAAGGATTTGGGCCAACTTCCGGTGGGAGGAAGCGTGGCCGCGGAGGTCTCCCGCCGGGAGGCCATGCCCATTCAGGACCTGCGATCCATGGGATTTCCCCTGGCTGAGAAGGCTCCGGCAGGGTGCGTGGAGTTCCGCGGGTGGTACGTTCACGCCCCAGCCGTCATGCGCTGGAAAGACGAGCTGCTCAAAGCGATCGACGCGCAGCGGGAGCGGGATCCACTTTCTCCAGGGTTGACGCGCGGGGCCGCTCTTGGCGTACTGAACCTGCCGGGTGCAGACCTGTTTGCCCTGGTGGTCGCTGCCGCCAAGGTGGAAGAGACGGACGGAGTGTTGCGGCGTCCGGGACAGAAAGTCAACCTTGGCGAACACGAGGAGGCCGTAGCCCGCCTAGAGCAGCGCTGGCAGAAGGAACCGTTGTGGAGCCCGGAGGCTAAGGAGCTGGCTGGATTCGGGTTGAGCGCACAGGCGTTGGCCGCCGCCGAACGCGCCGGGCGGTTGCTGCGCCTGGGTGACATCGTCGTGTCGGTTGAGGCACCGGCTGCTGCGGCGAAGGCCTTGCGAGGGATCGAGCAGCCCTTCACCACCTCTCAGGCCCGACAAGCGATGGGGCTCACGCGCCGGGTGGTTATCCCTCTCTTGGAGCACCTTGATCGCACCGGGGTGACACAGCGACTCGACGGTTCCCAGCGGCGGTTGCGCTAAGCCAAGGATCCGCGCGCTGGCTCCAGTTGCGTGGGGATCACCGTGGCAATCGGCTCGGCGGCTTGAGGCGCGCGCGCCAGGACGGGTGCTGCCGGAATGGAAAGTGGCGAATAGTCCTCCACCTGATAGAACGGGTCAATATCCAGGGCGCAGAGTCCATTAGCCACGAAAGCGCGGGAGGCCACCGGCCCAGCAGCCAGTGCGGCTTGCAGCTTTGCGGGAGGATCGTCGATTCCGCCGAGAACCCGCCCGTTATAGGTGATGCCGACGTGGCTGCCCACCAGATCCAACAACACTAGGATCTGGCACGGGGTGGAAAAGCTCAGCTGGCTGGTGACCGGCTGGCCCTCGCCCTGGGCAAAGACCTTCGTGCCTGCAGGAAGAGCTCCCGCCGGCACGATAAAGGGTGCAGGAGCGAGTTCAAGGTCGACATCGACCAGACCCGAGCGACCGGGCCTGGGCATCAGAATTGCCGTTGTGGTGGGTGCCCGGCCGGAGGAGAATACACGCTCAAGGTCGGGAAAGCGCTGGGCTTTCTCCGGAGGCAGAATACCCAGGAACCCGGCTGGCCCAATGACGTGCACGTCCTGGGCGGATCGCTGCAGCGTGACCTCAACGCGCAGCCAGGGAGCCTCCTCGCTGCCGAGCGGGGCGCACGCCCAGGCATTGGCGTGCGAGATCGCGCTGACGCTCACTAGTCCGCACGATCCCAGTGCTTTTCGTGTGAGGGGATAGGGCTCCAAGCGCATGATTGTCAGATTAGCCTGACGGCACTCAGTCCTTATAGGCGGCCAGGTGGCGCCCGGTGGTGGTGTCCGCTGCCGCCAGTTCAGCAGGAGTGCCCGCGAAAACGACCTGCCCACCCTGGGAGCCGGCGCCGGGTCCCATGTCGATCACGTGGTCGGCATGGGCGATCACCGCCAGGTTGTGTTCGATCACGATGACGCTGGTCCCGGCGTCAACCAGGGCGTCGAGTAGCGAAAGAATAACCTCCGTGTCTGCCAGGTGCAGCCCCGTGGTGGGTTCGTCGAGGATGATCGTCTGGGCTTTTTCTCCCATGCGCGCGGCGAGCTTGAGGCGTTGGCGCTCGCCACCCGAGAGCGTCGAGAGCGGCTGGCCCAGGGTGATGTAGCCCAGTCCCACCTGTACCAGCCGGTTGCAGATTTTTGCGGCGGCGGGCACCTTGGTCTCCTTGGCGGCAAAGAACTCGGCAGCCTGGGAAGCGGGCATATCCAAAACATCCGCGATGGAGTAATCACCAAAGGTGTATTCGAGGACTGCTGCGTCGAAACGTCGTCCCTCGCACACCTCACACAGGGTGTCAGCACCCTGCATGAAGCCGAGATCGACGTAGACCACTCCGGCACCCTTGCATTGCGGGCATGCGCCCTCGGAGTTGGCGGAAAACAGCGCGGGCTTGGTGCCCGTGGCCTTGGCAAAGGCCTTGCGGATGGAGTCCAGCGCACCGGTGTAGGTCGCGGGATTGGAACGGCGAGACCCGGCGATAGGGGATTGGTCGACGACTACGAGGTCCGGGTTAGACTCGGCAAGCTCTGCCACCAGGGAGGACTTGCCTGAGCCAGCTACGCCCGTGATGGCGGTCAGCACACCGAGGGGGACCTGCACGTTTACAGACTGCAGGTTGTTGCGTGTGGCGTCGTGCACCTCGAGGTGCCCCTGGGGAGTGCGGACCTCAGACTTCAGTGGGGTGCGATCTGCCAGGTGCCGGCCGGTAACCGTGTCGGAGACGGCAAGATCCTGCGGTGTTCCTTCGAAGACCACGTGCCCGCCCGCAGATCCAGCTCCCGGGCCTACATCGATGACGTGGTCGGCGCGCATGATCGTGGCGGGATTGTGCTCGACGACGATCACGGTATTGGACTTGTCGCGCAACTGCTCCAGCAAGTCATTGACGCGGCCAATGTCCTCCGGGTGCAGCCCGGCGGAAGGCTCGTCGAACACGTAGGTGGCGTCGGTGAGCGCGGACCCCAGGTGGCGGATCATCTTGGCGCGCTGCGCCTCACCACCCGAGAGTGACGACGTAGGCCGATCTAGCGTGAGGTAGTCCAACCCCACCGCCACAAAAGACTGCAGGACAGCCCGGATGGAATCGATAAGCTCCTGGGCACCGGAGTGCCGCAGCTGGGAGAACCACTCAACCAGGTCACCGACTTCCATCGTGCACAGGTCAGCAATCGACTTCCCCTCAATCGTTGAGGTCCGCGCGTGCTCTGCAAGACGTGTGCCGTCGCACTCCGGGCAGGTGATAAAGCGGACTGCGCGGTCGACAAACTCGCCGATGTGCTTTTGCATGCTGGCGCGCTCCTTAGCCAGCATGGACTTTTGCAGGCGTGGCACCAAACCCTCGTAGGACATGTTGATGCCAGCGATTTTCATCCGCTTTTCCTCGTGGAAGAACAAGTTGTGGTGTTCTTCCTTGGTGTAATCCCGGATTTTCTTCTCCGGGTCAACCAATCCGGATTCCGCGTACAGGCGATAATTCCATCCGCCTGTTTTGTAACCGGGGATGCGCAGGGCGCCGTCGGCAAGCGAGAGATCCTCATCCACGAGCTCGCTCAAGACAACATCGGAGACCTGCCCGCGCCCCTCACAGTTGGGGCACATTCCTCCTGTGCGGCGGTACTGCTTGACCACCTTCTTCTTATTGCCCACCTGGATCGCGCCCCCGCCGGACACACTGGGCACATTGAAGGAATACGCGCCGGGGCCGCCCACGCTGGGTTCGGCAATACGAGAAAAGAGCACACGCATCGGGCCCACCGCGTCCGTGGCCGTCCCCACCGTGGAGCGCGGGTTCGACCCCATAGGGGACTGATCCACCACAATGGCCGCGGTAAGCCCGGAGAGCTCGTCGTAGTCGGGGCGGGCGAGTGAGGGCATAAATCCCTGTACGAAGGTGGAATACGTTTCGTTGATCAGGCGCTGGGACTCGGCAGCGATCGTGTCGAAGGCGAGTGAAGACTTTCCGGAGCCGGATACGCCGGTCAGTACCGTTAGCTGGCGCTTAGGGATGTCCACGTCGACAGCCTGCAGGTTGTTCACGCGAGCTCCGCGCAAACGAATGGCCTCGTGCGGATCAGTTGGGTTCATGACATATCAGCATAAACGCCGCGCGGAGCGCAGCGCTGTCGTAGCCTAGGCCGAGTATCAAAAGATCGTTATGCGTAGAGGATGAGGTTTATGGGTTCTCGCCCGTATTCGGCTGTGCCTGAAGAGGGCCGCCAACCCGATGCCGTGCAATGGCGCGCCGGGGAAAGGGTCCGCCGCGGCACACGAGACTTCGTGTCCGCTATGCGCTATCCCCACCAGATCCATCCGGCGCTGGTTCCCGGTGTGTCCATTGAGGACCAGAAGGTTCGCTACCGAGTGGACAAACCCATCCTCGGTGTCGTCGGATTGTTGATCATCGCGTTTGTGGCGTGGGGTGTGCTGCGTCCCATGCAAGTCTTTGACTATTCCACGATCGCCCTGAACTGGGTGATGCTGAACCTGGGGTGGATCTTTACCACCCTGGCTGCGGGGCTGATGTTTTTCCTGCTTGGTCTTGCAGTTTCGCGTTACGGGAAGATTCCGTTGGGTTTGGACGGGGAGGAGGCAGAGTATTCGACCATTTCGTGGGTAGCCATGCTCTTTGGAGCGGGCATCGGAATTGGCATCATTTTCTTTGGTCCGTATGAGCCGATGAGCCATTACCTTTCCCCGCGGCCGGGAGCGTACGAACCTGCCAGCGACGAGGCCGTCCTGGGCGCACTGGCACAGAGTGCGTTGCACTGGGGAATCGGGGCTTGGGCGATTTACGCTGTGGTTGGCCTGGCCGTCGCGTACGTGTCCTACCGCCGCGGGCGGGTCCCGCTCATGAGCTCTATCCTGGCGCCGCTGATGGGAGGCGCACGGCCGGATTCGTGGCAGTGCAGGCTTATCGACGGCCTGGCGATCATCGCCACGTTGTTCGGCACAGCCGCGTCACTGGGCATTGGGGCACTTCAGATCGCGGCCGGGGTGGAAGTGGTATCTAGCTGGTCTGCCGAGGGCAATGCCTTGGCATTGGGAATTATCGTCCTGCTGACCATCGGCACGATCATCTCCGCGGTTTCCGGTGTGGCTCGCGGCATCCGCTGGCTATCCAACATCAATCTGGTACTGGCGGTATTCATCGCCGTGTTCTTCTTCGTAGTGGGGCCGACCGCGTTTCTGGCCAACATGCTGCCCGCGGTCATCATCGAGTACGTGGGGCAGATGCCCGACATGTTGTCCGCGAACATGGGGGAGGGAGAGGCGATGCAGAAGTACCTCTCCACCTGGACCACCTTCTACTGGGCGTGGTGGGTCTCCTGGGCACCCTTTGTGGGCGTGTTTACCGCCAAGATTTCCCGTGGGCGGACCATCCGGCAATTTATCTTTGGTGTGCTGTTTATTCCTTCGGCCATCATCGTCACCGCCTTCACCATCCTGGGTGGGACCTCGATCTGGCTTCAGCGAGCGCACAGTTCGGTAGCTCCCGACAACACGGCGGCGTCGTTGCCCGCTCCGGAACAGATCTTTTTCGTTGTTTTGGACCAGTTGCCCGGAGCTCACATCATCGCACCCCTGGTGATGGTCATGTTGGCCGTCTTTTTTATCACCACCGCCGACTCTGCTTCACTGGTGAACTCTCAGCTCAGCCAGCAGGGAAACCCCACCCCGAACCGTCTCATCACCGCTTTCTGGGCGCTGTGTATGGCAGGCATCGCGGTCGTGATTCTTTTGGCTGGCGGACAGAACGCCCTTCAGGGTCTGCAAAACTTCATCACTGTGACAGCGCTGCCCTTTGCGGTGATCATTGTGGGGATGTGCGTTGCGCTCGTGAGGGAACTGCGCAACGACCCTTTCGTTATCCGTGGCGACTTCGAGCGCCAGGCTGTGGCGAATGCAGTGCGAGAAGGTGTGCAGTCCTATGGCGATAACTTCCGACTCAGCGTGGCCGAAACTCCAGCCGATCATGAACTGGCGGCCGGAGCTGACTTTGACTCTGCTGCCGAAGAAAACACCCAGTGGTATCAACGCACAGACGAGGACGGAAACCCGGTCGATTTTGATTACGAGACCAATCGATACGTCGAATAGCATGTGATTTCGTGCTGACTCAACAGGTCCTGCTTGCTTTCGCCCTCACCCTGGTTGCTGGTTTGGCTACGGGATTAGGAGGGGTCGTTGCCGTCCTGCGTCGTTCCCCGGGAACGGGATTCCTGGCTGGTTCCTTGGGTTTCTCCGCGGGTGTGATGCTGTACGTCTCTTTCGTGGAAATCTTGCCTGAGGGGCGGGCAGAGCTCGGTGAGGCGTTCGGCCAATCGCGTGGTTCTTGGCTCGCCACGGGCGTGTTCTTTGCCGGCATCGCTGTGATCGCGGTTATCGACAAGCTCGTTCCAGAGGCCATCAACCCTCACGAACCGGGAAGTACTGAGCAGAAGCGTCGTCAAGCAATGATGATGAAGGCGGGCGCAATGACGGCGGTGGCACTTGCCATCCACAATTTTCCGGAGGGTTTTGCCACCTTCACCGCGGCACTGGCGAACCCCTCGGTGGCGATACCTGTGGTGGTGGCCATTGCTATCCACAACATTCCAGAGGGAATCGCTGTGGCCGTCCCGGTGCGTGATGCCACCGGCTCCCGAGCGAAGGGGTTGTTGTGGGCCACGGTCTCGGGAATTGCCGAACCGGCGGGTGCTGCGGTCGGTTTCTTGTTCCTCATGCCGGTGATGGGGCCCGCCGCGCTGGGAGTCTCGTTCGCCGCGGTGGCCGGCATCATGGTGTACATCTGCCTGGATGAGCTCTTGCCCACGGCCGTGAAAACAGGAAAGCACCATGTGGCCATCTACGGGCTTATCGCCGGGATGGGCGTCATGGCGCTCTCTCTGGAATTGTTGGGCTAGATCCTAGCTCTTAGCCGCGGTGTGGGGCTGGCCCGATACGTGCTCGCCGTCGGACTTCTTGCCCGGAAGCACAGCCTTGACGGCCTCCACCAGGAAGTAAACAATCGTTCCCCAGATCGCGCCTACCACCAGCGAAAAGGCGGTATCAGCCGCCCAGCCCAGGAATCCGCCGCCAGCAGCTTCGGCAAAGTGGTGGGCGGTCTCGTACGGCCAGTGCCACAGGCCGGTGTCGGCCAGACCCTTGGTAATGATGTGGCCGCCGACCCACAGCATGGCGAAGGTACCGATGATCGAGATCGCATTCAGGACGATCGGCATAGCCTTGACCAGGCCCCGGCCAAAGCCGGCGGCGCGCCCGCGCTTGACCATTCCCAGCCCAATGTCATCGAGCTTGACCAACAGGGCCACGGCGCCGTAGACAGCGAGCGTGATCACAATCGCCACGATCACCAGCACCGCTAGGCGCATGGCAAAGGTTTCCTCGATCACGGAGTTCAGCGAGATCACCATGATCTCGGCAGAGAGGATCAGGTCCGTGCGGATGGCCGACTTGACCAGCTTGTCCTCTGCATCGGGGCCAGCATCTGCCACGGGCGTGGCTTTTTCCTCATGCCCCTTTCCGAGCTTGTGCAGGATGGCGTGGATGACCTTGTGTGCGCCCTCGTAGCACAAGTAGGTACCACCGATCATGAGGATCGGCATGAGAGCCCAGGGTGCGAGCCACGAGAGGAGAAGGGCGATAGGCAGGATGATGACCAGCTTGTTGATCAGCGACCCCTTGGTGATGCGCCAGATCATCGGCAGCTCACGCTGCGGGCTTGCCCCCTCGAGGTACCCCGGGGTCACGGCGGCGTCGTCAATGACCACGCCGGCGGACTTGGCGGTGGTTTTGCCGGTCAACGCGGCCACGTCGTCCATATTCGCTGCGGCCGTGCGCGCAATCAGCGCAACATCATCAAAAAGGGCGAGCAAACCGCCAGCCATAGGGCAAAACCTTTCCTATACATACTTCTTTCCATGATGATCGTAGTGCACTGGGAATACCTACGAGGATGTGCGAGGGGCGACAGCGCAGTGACGTATCGCGTACCTGAGGCTGCGGCAGCCTAGTGAGGGCACCCGGTCGCTGATTGTGCTCCCAGCAAGTTAGACTTTCACACAGACGATTACGTCTTTTGCATACATCAACCACGGGTGCTCCGGGCTAAACCGGAGCTGAGATGTCGCTCATCGGGAAACGCGCTTGCCTCAAGTGCTCGCGCTTGTTCCGTCAGCAGCGACAAACCGTCGAACCTGATCCGGTTAGCACCGGCGATAGGAAGGGTCTGTTCTAGTCATGAACTCAAAAAATCGTTCAGCGTGGCGCGTCATTGACATTGTCACTGCTTCTGTCCTGGGTGTTGCCTGCGGCCTGATCTTCTGGGTCTGGAACATCTTGGGGTATGCGGGATTCACAGCCCTGGATACTCTTACGCCTGGCCTCGGCGGCCTGGTGGCCGGTGTGTGGCTGCTCGGCGGTGTACTCGGTGGCCTGGTCATCCGCAAGCCAGGTGCTGCCATCTTCGTCGAGGTTGTGGCCGCCATTGTCTCGGCGCTACTCGGAAACCAGTGGGGCATCACCACGATTTACTCCGGGCTCGCTCAGGGCCTGGGCGCGGAGCTCATCTTCTTGCTCTTCGCCTATCGACGCTTTGGCCTACCCACTGCAGTTTTAGCCGGCATCGGCTCCGCAGTAGGTGCCTTCGTGCTCGAGCTGTTTATGTCCGGAAACCTGGCCAAGACGCTGCAGTTTAACCTCATCTACCTGGTCTGCCTGGTTATTTCCGGAGCTATCCTGGCCGGCATTCTTGGCTGGGTTCTGGTTCGTGCCCTCGCGCGCGCCGGGGTCTTGGACCGCTTCGCCGCCGGGCGTCAGCAGCGCGTCTAAATGAATCCAGCTGTCTCCGTCGAGCGCCTGGGATACCGCCATGCCAGCAGGAAGGATCCCGCCCTCAGCGATGTCTCATTTGAGGTAGCCCCGGGGGAGATCGTCCTGCTCACCGGTGATACCGGCGCCGGAAAATCTACGCTCCTGCACGCGTTGGCTGGTGTGCTCGGAGATGCCGAGGATGGGGAGTTGCAGGGCAGTGTGCTTATCGACGGCACAGTTGGCCTGGTACTCCAAGACCCCGATTCGCAGGTGATCTCCTCGCGAGTTGGCGACGATGTCGCCTTTGGGGCAGAAAATCTGGGGGTAGACCCGGATGAGATTTGGCCACGGGTGCGGCGCAGCCTCGAAATCGTCGGTCTTGACCTGCCGCTTGATCATCCCACCCAGCATCTTTCTGGGGGCCAGAAGCAACGCCTGGCGCTGGCCGGGGTGCTCGCCATGGAGCCCTCGGTGATCCTGCTGGACGAACCGACCGCCAATCTCGACCCGCAGGGTAGGCAAGCGATTGTCGAGGCCGTTGGACGCGTTGTCCGAGAGACTGGTGCTGCCGTCGTGATTGCCGAGCACCGTGCTCATCACTGGCTAAGCCTCAACCCCACGCTGTATCACCTTGACCAGCACGGTATTCATCCGCTCGATCGCTTGCCGGATCCGCCGCAGGTTTCTCCCGCGCAGCCTTTAGCTGCCGGAAGCGAACCCGTGGTGTGGGCAGACACGGTGGTGCCAAAGTTTGGGCATGCGGCGTCATTCGAACTGCCCGCCGGTTCATCTACCACGCTGACGGGACCGAATGGCAGCGGAAAATCGACGCTGCTAGCCACCATCGGTGGTCTCATTGCGCCTCGCAGCGGCACGATCGACTATTCCGAACAGCTGCGGCGCGGAATGAGCGGCCCGGCGCATCGCTGGCGCTCAAGCGCTCTGGCGCAGCGGATTGGTCACGTGTTCCAGGACCCAGAGCACCAATTCGCTTATCGCACGGTGGCCGAGGAACTCGCCGGTCCTCATAACGCCCCAGAACGCGTGGAGGAGCTTTTGGTCCGCCTGCGTCTCGATCACCTGCGTGATGCCAACCCCTTCACTTTGTCGGGAGGCCAAAAGAGACGCCTCAGTGTGGCATCTGCCTTGGTGAGTGCTCCAGAGGTGGTGTTGCTCGACGAGCCGACCTTTGGGCAGGACGACTACAGCTTCCTCGAGCTGGTCAATCTCATCCGCGAACTCACAGACAAGGGCGTCACAGTCGTCTCCATTACCCACGACGAGCTCTACCGCCGCGCACTCGGACAGCAGGAGATCACCCTATGAACCTGCTCGCTACCGTCAATCCTGTAACGCGGATCTTGGCGCTCATGGTATTGACCACGCCCTTGCTCGTCAGCGTGGATGTGGTTTCTGCTGTAATCGTGTTGGCCTTCACCGTGCTCATGGCCCCTTTGTGTGGAGTGGGGTGGTGGCGATTGGCTAAGCGCTCGGTACCCATCCTCATCGCGGCTCCGCTGGCTGCGATTTCCATGGCGCTCTTTGGGGCGCCTGAAGGCCGCAGCTACCTGGAGTTCGGGGTCTTTCACGTCACCGACAACTCGCTGTCCTTGGCCCTGGCAATTCTGGTGCGCGTGATCGCCATTGGCTTGCCAGTCATGGTCTTAAGCGCCAATGTCGACCCCACCGACGTCGGTGACGGTTTGGCGCAGGTTCTGCGGTTGCCCCAACGATTCGTCGTCGCCAGCGTAGCGGCATTCCGGCTTGTTGGCTTATTGCGTGACGACCTCAACTCGCTAGCCCAAGCCCGGCGCGCGCGAGGTCTCAGCGATCATCGCGGTCCGCGGTACTACTTCTCCCTGGCCTTCGGAGTGCTGGTTGGAGCGCTTCGCCGCGCCGGCAAACTCTCAACTGCCATGGAAGCTCGCGGTTTCGGAGGGCCGCGCAGGCGTACGTGGGCACGAAAATCACAGCTATTCACCCGCGACTACGTGGTGATCGCGGTGTGTGCGGCAGTCGGCATCGGCGCCGTGGTGGTGGCTGCCCTTCTGGGGTACGTGCGCTTCTTTGGGGTGGTGTGATGCGCACGATCACGCTTATCGACGGACGCTCCGGCGCAGGTAAAACGACCTTTGCCAATAAGTTAGGCAGAGCCAAGGGAATCGAAATGCTCCACCTCGACTCTTGGTATCCGGGGTGGGGTGGGCTGGCAGCCGGGTCGCACATGGTGGCACGGGATGTTTTGCACCCCACGCGCCCGGGATACACCGAATGGGATTGGCACAATGATCGTCCCGGGCGCTGGGTGCCGCTGGACCCTCAGGCGGACTACATCATTGAGGGAGTCGGTGCAGTCAGTCGCGCCAATATCGCAGCGGCGCATGCGGTGGCGGACCGAGTGCTCACGTACCGCTTGGAAGCGGATGCCGACTTACGCAGAACTCGCGCGTTGGAAAGGGACCCATTCTTTGCAGAATTCTGGGAACAGTGGGCCTCCCAAGAGGATGAATTTTATGCGACAGAGGGAAACCTGCCTGTCGATAGGTTGGTAAGAGTTACCCCTTGATATACCCCCGAAAGGCTTTGGCCGTGCATGGCTAGGGTTTTAAAAGACCAGCTAGAAGTCTTAATTCGGGAGATTGGACTAAGGCTTCGGTGAACCAATCCTTCCAACTTTCTTTACGTAGTCTGGGTCACACCTTATAGTTATGTGAAATTTCGTGCTCCAGATCACGGAACGGAAAGGACGTTTACCCACTATGAAGTACACCAAGGCTGTGGCGCTCGCTGCTTCAGGCACTCTCGCGCTTGGTCTCGTCGCCTGCTCGGATTCGGGCTCTGCTAGCGGTAATTACATCGCCGCTTGGGGCAGTGAGCCTCAAAACCCGCTTGTTCCTGCTAACACCAACGAGACGGGCGGCGGGCGAATTGTCGATCTGATCTACTCCGGCCTGGTTTACTACGACGCAGATGGTGAAGCGCACAATGAGGTCGCGGAGTCCATTGAGTCGCAAGACTCCAAGACGTTCACCGTGAAGCTTAAGGAGGGTCAGACCTTCTCCGACGGTTCGCCGGTGACGTCGGCAAACTTCGTGGATGCGTGGAACAACGCAGTCAAGGAGTCCATGCTCAGCTCGTACTTCTTTGAATCCATCAAGGGATACAAGGAAGGCGCAGAATCGATGGAAGGCCTCAAGGTCATCGATGATCGCACGTTCACAATTGAGCTGAATCAGCCTGAGGCTGATTTCCCGGATCGCCTGGGATACTCCGCGTTCTACCCCATGCACGAGTCCGCCTACCAGGATCTCGCAGCTTATGGCGAGAATCCCATCGGAAATGGCCCGTACAAGCTTGAAGAGTGGAACCACAATTCCAATGCTCTGGTCGTTCCGAACGACCAGTACAAGGGTGATCGCGCACCGCAGAACGAGGGTGTCGACTTCGTATTCACCCCAGAAACAGATGCCGCGTACGCAGATCTGCTTTCTGGCAACCTCGACGTTTTGGACTCCATCCCAGATTCTGCTTTCAGCACATACGAGCAGGAGCTGGCAGGTCGCTCGGTTAACCAACCGGCTGCCGTCTTCCAGTCCTTCACGATTCCGCAGAATGCCAAGCACTTCAGCGGAGAAGAGGGCAACCTGCGTCGTCAAGCCCTCTCCATGGCCGTTAACCGCGACGAGATCACGCAGCAGATCTTCGACGGAACCCGCACTCCCGCAACCGATTTCACCTCGCCGGTCATTCCGGGACATTCTGACTCCCTCAATGGAGCAGAGGTGCTCAAGTACAACCCGGAGAAGGCCAAGGAGCTGTGGGCCAAGGCGGATGAGATTTCCCCGTGGTCTGGAGAGTTCTCCATTGCCTACAACTCCGATGGTGGCCACCAGGCGTGGGTTGATGCGACGACCAACTCCATCCGCAACACCCTGGGGATTGAGGCAGTGGGTAATCCGTACCCCGACTTCAAGTCCCTGCGTGACGATGTGAAGAATCGTGCTGTCCCCAGCGGTTTCCGTACCGGCTGGCAGGCTGACTACCCCTCGCTGGGTAACTTCCTTGGCCCGCTGTACGTCACGGGCGCAGGATCCAACGATGGTGACTACTCCAACCCGCAGTTCGATCAGTTGATGCGTGACGCGCTGGGTGCTGAGAGCCCGGAGGCGGCTAAGCCGATCTATAACCAGGCACAAGAAATCCTGATGAAGGACCTTCCGGCCATTCCGCTGTGGTACTCGAACGTAACCGCTGGCTACAGCGATCAGGTGGACAATGTGACCTTCTCCTGGAAGTCCACCCCGGTGTACTACGAGATCACCAAGAAGTAATCAACGCGGGTGATTCGCTGAACGCGACGCTCCTACTCGTTGCTTGAATGCTGACGAGTGAGAGGGTCGCTTCGGTGCGTTCATGCCAGACAACGATCCATTGTGTTTTAGGAAAGTGGGAGTTTCCCCATGTTGCGATATATAGGGCGGCGCATCCTGCAGATGATTCCCGTGTTTCTCGGGGCCACTCTGTTGCTGTACGCGCTTGTCTTTTTGATGCCCGGAGACCCGGTTGAAGCCCTCGGCGGTGACCGCGGACTTACTGATGCCGCCCGTGAACGCATCACGGCGGAGTACAACTTGGACAAGCCCTTCCTGGTTCAGTACCTGCTCTACCTCAAGGGAATCCTCACCCTGGACTTTGGCACCACCTTCTCGGGCCAGCCGGTAAGCCAGGTCATGGCCAACGCCTTTCCGGTCACCATCAAACTGGCCATCATGGCGCTAATTTTCGAGGCAGTGTTCGGAGTCATCTTCGGCGTGATCGCCGGAATCCGCCGCGGAGGAATCTTTGACTCCACTGTTCTGGTTGTGTCCCTCATTGTCATTGCAGTTCCCTCCTTCGTCATCGGGTTCGTCCTTCAGTTCACCGTGGGCGTCAAGTGGGGGCTGCTTCCTCCGACGGTGGGCCGCAATGAATCCTTTGTGGCTCTCCTCATGCCAGCGATTGTTTTGGGTGCGCTGTCTTTCGCATACGTGTTGCGCCTTACGCGTCAGTCGGTCAGCGAGAATCTGCGGGCAGACTACGTGCGCACTGCTCGTGCCAAGGGTTTGTCCGGTTCTGCAGTGATGAGCCGCCACGTTCTGCGAAACTCACTCATCCCTGTGGTTACTTTTCTGGGCGCGGATCTTGGCGCGTTGATGGGGGGTGCGATCGTCACCGAGGGCATTTTTGGCATTAACGGTGTCGGAGGCTCGATTTATCAGGCAATCATCAAGGGCGAGCCGACCACGGTCGTGTCCTTCACCACAGTGCTGGTTGTGGTCTACATCGTTGCCAATCTCATTGTTGATCTGATCTACGCCGTGCTCGATCCGAGGATTCGCTATGCATAAACCTGGTTCAATTGAAAAACCCCGCCCGGGGCAGGACTACTTTGTGGCTGACACCGATGAGACTGGGCTGGGCGCGGTTGACGCTGTAGCTGATGAGTCTGCTCCGCGATCTCAATGGGGAGAAGCCTGGGTATACCTGCGCCGACGCCCCATGTTTTGGCTCGCCTCTGTGCTCATTGCGCTAGCACTTCTCGTGGCGGCCTTCCCCTTCCTGTTCACTTCGGTCGATCCGCGCGAATGCGTTTTGAGCAATTCCTTAGGTATGCCAGAGTCCGGGCACCCGTTCGGATTTGATCGCCAAGGATGCGACATCTATGCGCGCACGATTTATGGTGCCCGCGCCTCGGTTGCCGTTGGTGTTTTGACCACGTTGGCCGTTGTGCTCATCGGATCTATCTTCGGAGCGATTGCTGGATTCTTCGGCGGGATTGTGGACGCCATCTTGTCTCGCATCACTGATATTTTCTTCGCTATCCCGTTGGTGCTGGCTGCCATCGTCGTGATGCAGATGTTTAAGGAATATCGCACCATCTACACCGTCGTCTTGGTGCTCGCCTTGTTCGGTTGGACCCAGATTGCTCGCATCACTCGTGGTGCGGTCATGAGCGTGAAGAACGAAGAGTTCGTCACCGCTGCCAGGGCGGTTGGCGCATCTAAGCTGCGGATTCTCACAAGCCACATCTTGCCCAACGCTGCAGCACCGATCATCGTCTACGCCACTGTGGCTCTGGGTTCTTTCATTGTCGCTGAGGCGACGCTGTCCTTCCTGGGCATCGGATTGCCTCCCACAGTTGTTTCGTGGGGGCACGACATCTCTGCCGCTCAGGCTAGCCTGCGTACCCGTCCGATGGTCTTGTTCTACCCCGCGATCGCCCTGGCACTGACAGTGCTCAGCTTCATCCTTATGGGTGATGTGGTCCGCGACGCTCTCGATCCGAAGGCGAGGAAGCGATGAATCAGCCGCTACTTGAACTCAAAGACGTCAACATTTCGTTCAGCTCCACAACCGGAGTAGTGGAGGCAGCCCGAGGGGTGAACCTTACAGTTTACCCAGGCCAGTCGGTAGCCATTGTGGGTGAGTCTGGATCGGGTAAGTCCACCACGGCTATGTCTGTATTGGGGCTCTTGCCCGGCACCGGCAAGGTGACCTCTGGAACGATTCGCTTTGACGGGCGCGATATCACCTCGCTGAACGAAAAGCAGTGGCAGGAACTGCGCGGAGCACAGATCGGACTGGTTCCCCAGGACCCGATGAGCAACCTCAACCCGGTGTGGCGGATCGGCACACAGGTGGAGGAGTCGCTCAAGGCCAACAACGTGGTGGACGGTTCGGATCGCCACCATCGCGTGGTCCAGCTCTTGGAGGAAGCTGGGTTGGATGACGCTGAACGACGCTCTAAGCAGTACCCACATGAGTACTCCGGAGGAATGCGTCAGCGCGCCCTCATCGCTATCGGATTATCCGCGCGGCCCAAGTTGCTGATCGCGGATGAGCCTACGAGTGCACTTGATGTGACGGTGCAAAAGCGCATCCTGGATCACTTGGATTCTCTAACTGCGGATCTTGGAACGGCAGTCCTCTTCATTACACATGACCTTGGGCTGGCCGCCGAGCGTGCGCAACACCTGGTGGTCATGCACCGTGGCCGAGTAGTGGAATCCGGTCCAAGTGCCCAGGTACTGCGTAACCCTCAGCACCCGTACACCAAACGCCTGGTTAACGCTGCTCCCTCGCTGGCTTCGGCGCGGATTCACTCCGCTCAGGAGGCTGGACGCCCCGTCGATGCGTCTTCAGAGGACACTCCGGTGATCCGGGTGAAGAACCTGGTAAAGGAGTTCGACGTCCGGGGTCAGCGAGGCGATAAGAAGTTGCTCAAAGCCGTCAATGACGTCTCGTTCAATGTCCTACGAGGGACGACCACTGCTCTGGTGGGGGAATCCGGCTCGGGCAAGTCAACCGTGGCGAACATGGTGCTCAAACTTCTGGATCCGACGAGCGGAACCGTTGAGGTCAATGGTCGTGACATTTCCAGACTCGGAGCGAAAGAGCTTTTCGACCTGCGGCGCACTATGCAAGTGGTCTTCCAGAACCCGTACGGATCCTTGGACCCGATGTACTCGATTTTCCGCTGTATTGAAGAGCCGCTGAAATTGCACAAGGTTGGTTCTAAGAAGCAGCGCGAGCAGCGGGTGGCAGAGCTCCTGGATATGGTGGCGATGCCGCGATCGGCCATGCGACGGTATCCCAATGAGCTTTCAGGAGGCCAGCGTCAACGCATCGCCATCGCACGCGCCATGGCGCTGGATCCTGAAATTCTGGTGCTTGACGAGGCAGTATCGGCCCTCGACGTACTTGTCCAGGATCAGATTCTCACCTTGCTGACTGACCTGCAGAAGCAGTTGGGGCTGACCTACCTGTTCATCACCCACGACTTGGCGGTCGTTCGCCAAACTGCAGACAACGTTGTGGTGATGCGCAAGGGCGAGGTAGTTGAGCACGGGAGCGCAGATGAGATCTTCTCCGGCGCTCGCGATGAATACACCCGCAACCTCATTGACTCGGTTCCGGGCCTGGGGCTTCAGTTGGGTAGCTAGTTCTGCCCCCGCTGAAGGCAGGGCGCTCACCCGCCCACCTTCAGCTAGCTCACAGGTGTGAGCTCCACCTTGTCCGCCCAGGTCAGATTGATGCCCTGGGAGGCTAGCCAGGCCATCGGTTCGTCTTGGAAGCGGGTTATGCCTTCCACAGCCTTGAGCGTGATGTTAATGGCACGCTCAGTTTCCTCGGGTGTGATGAGGCCGGCAGAACAGGCGGCCGACAGCTCGTCCACGTCAAGCACCTCGATGGGGTGGCCGCTCAGGGAGACCAGGTCTACGTAAAGATCGCGGGTGGTCCAGACCGAGCCCTGCCGGGTGATGTCTGCGACGTCTATGTAGAAGTCCTGCTCCTCTTCCACACCCTCGCGGAAGTGGAAGATGTTGGCGCGCAGGCCAAGGCTCGGAAGGAGCCAAGACTCGAGGTAGCCAAACCTCGGATGGTTAGCGCCACGGGCCATGTATAGGCCAAAGTCTGTTTCCTGGAAGGTATCTACTGCCCGGTCGAACCCTTTGGGGTCAACGTTGATGTGCCGGGAAACGTCAAAAGTTTCCACCTTCACAGGGTGCAGATCCATGGGTTAGCTTTCGAAGAGAATGCCGGTAGGCAGGAAGTCGCAGGCGCGTTCCTTGGTGTTGATCCGACCGGTGGTGACGGCGAGCACGGTGCCATTTCCGGTGTCGGCGGTTCCAGAGATCGTGGCAGGGCCCTCGGGGTTGATGCCGTTGTTGTGCAGCGGGGTAGACCCGAACTTCAGAGTGTCCAGGTTGATCCAATGCACATGCATCTGGCCCTGGTTGGGGGCGGCAGACGGAGTGCCCAGGGCTGTAAAGACAAACGCGGTCTGGTCCTCGCGGGCACCCGGTGCCGGGATCGAGGCCGGGCCAGGAACGGCGATTGCGCTGGCTACGGAGTCGCCAGTTCCGCCAATGCAGCCACCGGAAACGGTTGGCCATACGAACTGCTGGAAGTGGGGGCCGTTTTGGGGCAGGGGAGCGCCTTCGCCCTTGGTCTGACCAGTCGTAAATGCCAGGCCGGACTTCAACGCGTTAGAGATCTCCGGTGGCATCCACGGGAGGTTGGCAATCGCGGTGACCTTGGCGGCCAACTCCGGGGTGGGGCGGCCGAGTTCGTCCACGTACTGGGACGACAGGCCCGCCGGAATGACAGGGGCTGCCTGGGCAGCAGGGGCCATTGCCGTGCTGAGCAGCGCGACGGCACCGACGATGAGCCGGCGGGTAAAGCGTGGTCGATTCACGGCAGTAGGGTGCCTTTCTCAATATCAATCAGCAAAGTGCTACAAGTTTCCCAGCGGTAACAATAGTCACAGCTGTAACATTTGCAAGCAGTTGACTAGAAGAGGGTACACATATCAGGGGTTTTGTCGAGGTCACCAGGCTGCAATGAGCGTCGAGAAGCGAAGCAGGGTACTGTAAGGCACGACGCGGCGCGTGTGGTGCCGCCTTTTCTTTCCCGCTTTGTATTAAGGAGCGCCTTTCGTGAGCCAATCCCACCCCGAGTTCCGTAACGTTGCCATCGTTGCACACGTTGACCACGGTAAAACCACCCTGGTCAACGGCATGCTCGAGCAATCGGGCGCCTTCGGCGACCACGGCGAGGTTGCCGATCGCGTCATGGACTCTGGTGACCTGGAGCGCGAGAAGGGCATCACCATCCTTGCTAAGAACACCTCCATTCGCCGTAAGGGCAAGGGCAAGGACGGCGCCGATCTGGTGATCAACGTCATCGACACCCCCGGCCACGCCGACTTCGGCGGTGAGGTCGAGCGCGGCCTGTCCATGGTCGACGGTGTGGTGTTGCTTGTCGACGCCTCCGAAGGCCCGCTCCCACAGACCCGCTTCGTTCTGTCCAAGGCGCTGGCTGCCAAGATGCCGGTGATCATCTGTGTGAACAAGACCGATCGCCCGGACGCACGTATCGACGAGGTTGTCGAGGAATCCCAGGACCTCCTCCTGGAGCTGGCCTCCGCTCTGGAGGACCCCGAGGCTGCCGAGGCCGCCGAGCAGTTGCTCGAGCTTCCCGTGCTCTACGCCTCCGGCCGCGAGGGCAAGGCCTCGACCGAGAACCCGGGCGATGGCAACGCGCCGGAGGCCGAGGACCTGCAGGCCCTGTTCGACGTGATCTACGACGTTCTGCCGGAGCCCTCTGCTGACGTGGACGCCCCGCTGCAGGCACACGTGACTAACCTGGACTCCTCCTCCTTCCTGGGTCGTATCGGCCTGGTGCGCATCCACAAGGGCACCCTGAAGAAGGGCCAGCACGTCGCCTGGATCCACTACGACGCCGACGGCAACCAGCACGTCAAGAACGTCAAGATTGCCGAGCTGCTCAAGACCGAGGGCATGGAGCGTAAGTCCACGGATGAGACCGTCGTGGCTGGTGACATCGCCGCTATCTCCGGTATTGACGAGATCATGATCGGCGACACGCTGGCAGACCCCGAGAACCCGGAGGCCCTGCCGCGCATCACCGTCGATGAGCCGGCAATCTCCATGACCATCGGTGTGAATACCTCCCCGATGGCTGGTCGCGGTGGCGGCGACAAGCTGACCGCCCGCATGGTCAAGGCACGTCTGGACCAGGAGCTCATCGGTAACGTGTCCCTGCGCGTTCTGCCGACCGAGCGCCCCGACGCCTGGGAGGTGCAGGGCCGAGGCGAAATGGCTCTGTCCGTCCTCATCGAGACGATGCGCCGCGAGGGCTTCGAGCTCACCGTGGGCAAGCCGCAGGTGGTTACCCAGGAGATCGACGGCAAGATCCACGAGCCGTACGAGCACATGGTCATCGACACCCCGGGTGAGCACCAGGGTGCCGTTACGCAGCTGATGGCAAACCGCAAGGGGCAGATGGTCTCGATGGCCAACGCTGCTGGCGGTTGGGTCCGCATGGAATTCGAGATCCCGGCCCGTGGCCTGATCGGCTTCCGCACCACCTTCCTGACTGAGACGCGCGGCGCAGGCATTGCCAACTCCTTCTCCATCGGCCTGCGCCCCTGGGCCGGCGAGATCAAGGATCGCGCGCAGGGCTCGCTGGTGGCAGACCGCTCCGGCCAGATCACCGCTTATGCTCTGACCCAGCTGGCTGATCGCGGCAGCTTCTTCGTTGAGCCCGGAACCGAGGCCTACGAGGGCATGGTCGTGGGACGCAACAACCGTGATGAGGACATGGACGTCAACATCACCAAGGAAAAGAAGCTGACCAACATGCGTTCGGCCACCGCCGACGCCACCGTCACCCTGGCTAAGGCTCACGTGCTCAGCCTCGACGAGGCCATCGAGTTCTGTGGTGCCGACGAGTGCGTTGAGGTCACCCCGGAGATGCTGCGCGTGCGCAAGGTCATCTTGTCCGCTACCGAGCGTGGCCGTGCCCGCTCTCGCGCGAAGAACCTCAACAAGTAACATCTCTCCGTATGACGGTACGTCCCGGATGGCGACTGCCCGCAGTGCTGGCCACTGCGGGCCTGCTTGTTTCTGCCTGCATGGCTAACCCCGGCCCTCCACCCACCGTGGAGCCGGAGGCCCCGACAACGTCAAGCTCGCCCGTTCCCACGACCACTCCGACCTCCTCGCGCACGCAGGTCTCGGTCGGGATCGACCCGCTACGCAACGGACTCAACCCGCATCTCATCGCTGATAACCAGGCGGTGGTGGACGCGATTGCGGATCTCACTCTGCCCAGCGCGTTCCGTAATGGTGAGCTCAACGAGGACCTGTTGGTCTCGGCGGTGGAGGTGCCACCGAGCTCCGCAAACGTGGTGCAAACAGTGCGCTACGAGCTGCGCCCGGAAGCCCAGTGGTCCGACGGAACGCCCATTACCGGGGCAGATTTTCTGTACCTGTGGCAGGCCATGACCAGCACGCCGGGCGTGGTCGATCCATCCGGTTACCGCGCGATTTCGGCGGTAGACCAAGCCGAGGGTGGGCGGGTGATTACGGTCGATTTCTCACAACGCGTCGAATCGTGGCGTGAGCTGTTTACCCATCTGCTTCCCTCGCACCTTGCGGAACCGGAGGGGAAGGCCTTCGCCACGACGTTCTACAGCGAACTGCCGGCCTCGGCCGGGCGTTTCATGGTGCAATCGGTGGACCGCTCGCGCGGCATGATCCTGTTGCATCGCAACGATCGCTTCTGGGGCAAGGATCCCGCCAAGTACGATGTGCTGCGCCTGAACTTCGTCACCTCCGTGACGGAGGGCGTGGACCAGCTGCGCAACGGACAGATCTCGTTCCTTGATGTCACGCCCGCAGAGACCTCCGCCGAGGCCTATCGCCTCCTTCCCGGGGCGCAAACCCAGGTGGTGGACACTCCCCGCCGACTCAACCTCGACGTCAACGTGGCATCGGAAGCTTTGAGCACACCCGAACGTCGAAACGCGTTGTTCTCGCTTCTCGACGTCTCCTTGATCGCCCGGCAGGCCGCTGGCCGCAGCAGTGACGTGGTCGTCCCTCCGCAAGTGAGCTACCAGCCCTTTGCGGCAATCGAGGACCTGCGCAAGACCACACAGGAATCGCCGCTACGCATCGGCGCTGATCCTGCCGATGAGCAAGGCACGAGCGCGGTACGGGCGATTACTGACTCGCTCACCCGCCAGGGAATCAAGGCGGAGGCCGTTGCCACCGACGTGCCAACGGCTGCGCGCCGCGAGCTGCCCGGCGGCAACCTAGACGCCTACGTGTCCTGGGATGTGGACGATTCCAGCGCGCAAGACCTCGCCAGCCGCTATCAATGCCCGCCCGTGGCCACTGGTCAGACCCAACACGTGCGCTTGTCTAACCTCACCGGCTACTGTGCACCAGACGCTGAAGAGCTGAGCGCCAGCATTCTGTCCGGTGCTCGGGGACAGAGCGAGGCCAACGACGTGGTGCGCGGGTTGAATGCTGCTCAGGCCCTGACGCTCCCACTAATGACTGAGCGTAGGGTCGTGGTTCTTGGAGAAGGCATCATTGGCCCTAGCCCGGACCTCAATCAGTGGGCAGAAGGCCTGTCTTCAGCCGGTAGCTGGTCAATTAAGGAGAGATAAGTAATGGTCAGAGACCTGGTCGGCCGCCGAGTCGTGGCAGTGCACGCCCATCCGGATGATGAGTCGATCTTCACCGGCGGCACCTTAGCTCAGCTTGCTCGCCGCGGGGCAGACGTCACTGTGGTGACGTGCACCCTGGGTGAGGAAGGCGAGGTGATCGGAGCCCCGTTCGGTGAACTGGTCGCAGACCACGCCGATCAGCTTGGCGGGTTCCGCATCGCGGAGCTTACTCAGGCGTTGGGGCACCTGGGGGTGCGCGGAGAATTCCTGGGTGCTGCCGGGCGTTTCCGCGACTCCGGCATGGTTGGCTCGCCTGCTCACGACAACCCGCGGGCCTTCGTACGGCGCACCGATGAGGCCATTGAATGCCTGGTCGAGGTTTTCCGCCGGATTCGCCCCGAGGTCGTAATCACCTACGGCCCGGATGGGGGTTACGGTCACCCGGACCACATTCAGGCCCACCGAATCACGCACGCGGCCGCCGAGATCGTGGACGTTCCCCGAGTGGTGTGGGCCTGCGCGGATCGGGCAGAGATGGATGAGGCGCTTGCTGCGATCGACAAGATTCCCGCTGGCTGGCGCGTGGCGCAGGACCAGGAGATCGCCGCGGTGGATGGCTTTGACGCAGTTATTGACTTGAGCGATCAGGACTACTACGCCAAGTCGGCCGCGATGCGGGCACACGCTACCCAACTGTGGCTGGCCGATGGCAGCGTGTCTGCCACCAATCCGCAGGCTGCTTACGGTCACGCCTCCGATGGCCACACGGTGTTTGCGCTGTCCAACCTCATCGCCCAGCCATTGCTGCGGCGGGAGCACTACCGCTCAGGGGTAGGCTTGCCCGTCAGTGGCACGGACCTTTTCGCTGGCCTCTAGGGGGATTCAGGAAGTGTCGAGTCCCATCTATCGCTCAGAGTTCTCCACCGGTGAGCTCATCAGTGGGCTTTCGTGGCTAGGCGTTGGTGCTATCGCCTCGTTGATCCTCGAGGTGGTCTACCTGGGGACCTGGCTGCATGTGGGCCAGGTGGCCCTGCCATTTCCCTGGACCATCCCGGTTGCGTTCGGATTCAATATGGTTCTCACACGCACAGCGCGGCTGTGGTCTGAGCGCCCGGTACTGGCGGCGGTTCCCCTGATTGTGTGGTGCGTAGGCTTCTTCATCCTTCTCATGTGGCCGGCGGTGACGGGTAACCAATTGCTGGGCACTAATATGCGGGTAGTTGTGCTGCTCATGGCGGGGATCGCGGGAGGCATGTGGCCGCTGATTCGCCCGCAGTGACATACTGCAGTATAGAGACTTTTGGGATTTTGCTGAGGAGTTAAAAGAGATATGACGTACACCATCGCGCAGCCCTGCGTGGACGTTCTCGACCGCGCCTGCGTTGAGGAGTGCCCGGTCGACTGCATCTACGAGGGCAAGCGCATGCTCTACATCCACCCCGACGAGTGCGTGGACTGCGGCGCGTGCGAGCCCGCCTGCCCGGTGGAGGCAATCTTCTACGAGGACGATGTCCCGGACGAGTGGTGGGATTACAACGAGGCCAATGCGGCCTTCTTCGATGACCTCGGCTCGCCGGGTGGAGCTGCCAAGCTGGGCCCGCAGGACTTCGACCACCCGATGATCGCGGGCCTGCCCCCGCAGAACCAGGACTCTGGGGAATAACATGGCACGTCAACCTCTGAGCACACGTTTGCCGGATTTTCCTTGGGATTCCCTCAAGGACGCGAAGGCTAAGGCGGAGGCGCACCCGGACGGGATCGTCAACCTGTCGGTCGGTACGCCGGTCGATGACGTTGCTCCGTCCATCCAGCTAGCGCTTGCGGAGTCCTCGAACATCTCTGGTTACCCGCAGACCATGGGTACGCCGGAGCTGCGTGACTCCATCGTGGCGTGGTTGGAGCGTCGCTATGGTGTGTCAGGGTTGACGGAAAAGTCTGTGCTCCCGGTGGTGGGCACGAAGGAAGCCATTGCCTGGTTGCCCACCCTGTTGGGCGTTTCGGGAAAGGTAGTCATCCCCGAGGTGGCTTACCCGACCTACGAGGTCGCCGCCAGGCTGGCCGGAGCCAGCGTGCAGCGCGCGGACTCGCTGTTGCAGCTCGGGCCCTCGAGCCCCGACCTGATGTTCATCAACTCGCCGTCCAATCCGACCGGCAAGGTGCTGGGCATCGATCACCTGCGCAAGGTGGTCCAGTTTGCCCGCGAACGCAACGTGATCATTGCTGCCGACGAGTGCTACATCGGGCTTGGCTGGGACGATGAGAACCCGCCGATCTCACTGCTCGACCCCCGCGTCACCGATGGTGACATGACCAACCTGCTGGTCATTCACTCGTTGTCCAAGTCATCGAACCTGGCCGGTTACCGAGCCGGCTTCCTGGCGGGTGACGAGTCCCTGATCCAGGAGCTGCTGCAGGTGCGCAAGCACGCCGGTCTCATGATGCCGGCGCCTGTACAGCACGCTATGGTCGCCGCCCTCAACGACGACGAACAGGAGCAAGCCCAGAGGCTGCGCTACGCTTCTCGACGCGCTCAGCTCATGCGGGCACTGTCCGAGGCAGGGATGCGTATCGACGAATCCCACGCCGGACTATACCTCTGGGCCACCCGCGGGGAGCCCTGCCGGGAGACGCTCGACTGGTTGGCTGGCCTGGGCATCCTGGTCGCTCCCGGTGACTTCTACGGCCCGCGCGGTGAAGAATACGTGCGTGTTGCGCTGACCGGAACTGATGAGCGCATCGAGGCGGCCTGCCGTCGTCTTGCATCCGCCTAGCCTGTGAACTTCCCACGCCCGGATGGGCGACCTCCTGCCCGCCGGGGCGTTGTAGCCCGGCGGGTAGTTTTGCGTGACCGGGTTCCGGAGGGCGAGTATTTTGCCGCACGCGCCGGCGATAGCCCATTCATTCCGGGGGAGCTCTTACCGAGCGGTATGACCCTGCCGGGTGCAGTGCCTGCGTGGACGTTTCCGCACGTGGATGCGGAAACGCCGGTGGACCTCGACTATCAGGTGATTTTTCGCGATGAGCGGATCATGGTCGTCGATAAGCCTCATTTCCTCCCCGCGACCCCCAATGGGCGGCTGGTGGCCAACACCGTGCAAACCCGATTGCGGGCGCGCGAGGGGGAGGACATTACCGTGTTGCATCGCCTGGACGTGCTTACCGCTGGCTTATTGCTGTGTTCGCGCGAATCGCAGACTCGCGGGGATTATCAACAGCTCTTTGCCAATAAGCGGGTGCACAAGACGTACTATGCCCGAGTTTCGGGCTGGCCGCGTCTGCGCGCGGGATGGAATGAGATTCGGCTGCCGCTGCTCAAGCACCCGGGCGGCCGGGTAGAGGTCAATCCAACGGGGCGAATGACGGTGACCATTGCGCGCCAAGTCGAGACGGACGTCGTGGAGTTTTCTCCGCTAACTGGATTTACTCATCAGCTGCGGGTTGTGGCGGCTTGGCTGGGAGCACCAATCGTGGGAGACCCGGTATACGGTCATGCGGTTTCCTCAGCGACTTTGCCACTGCATCTCGTTGCTGCCGGGTTGGAGTTTTTGGATCCGTTCAGTGGTGAGCGGCGATCGTTTCGGAGTCCGCGGGGGCTGCCCGCTAGGATTTATCTGTTACCTGCACACGCTTCAACTGAGAGGCTCGAATGACCCAGCCCCGTGTCGGCGGCTCGTCCGCGGCCCGGCGTTACGATGCCGAGCGACTCCTCAATGGCATGCGCCAGTTCATCATGTTTGGTGTGGTCGGTGGCTCGGGCACCATCGTCAACCTCGCCGTCGTGTACCTCAGCAAGAAGATTGCTGAACACGGCTGGGGGATTCTGGAACACGACGTCTTCAGCAATCTGTTTGGGACGCAGTTCAATATCCGCTGGTACCACGTGTTCATGGTCATCGCGTTCCTGGTGGCCAACACCTGGAACTACCAGCTGAACCGCATGTGGACCTTCCGCGGAGTGCCCAAGCGCTCCTGGTTGCGCGGCTTCCTGCCCTTCCTGGCCTCGGGCTTGGTCTCGCTGGCAGTCTCCCAGATTGTGGCAACCTTACTGATGAATCCCACCTCGCCGCTGGCCCTTCCGGCCTACCTTGACGATTCCAGCGGCCTGCGCACGCGCTTCTATTGGGCGGCAGCCATCTCGATCGTGGTGGCGATGCCTGTCAACTTTATGATCAACAAGCTGTGGGCTTTTCGGAAGCCCAAGACCGCGGCCATCGTAGACATGGTGGAGCCGACGCCCCGGTCAGAGGCTTAGGAGTTCTGCTGCGCGGAGCTGCGGTCGTCCAGGCCCACAACCACGGCCGCCGCAGCGATGATGACCAGTAGGGCCACCCAATTCGGAAGCCCGGCAGCGTAGATCGCTCCTAGGGCGATGGCGGCTAGGGGAAGGGCAATGCTCGTCATGGCGCCCTAGTTTACTCATCCAGCGAGGCGTCGACTCGGCGCTGATCACGGCGGCGCATTCTTTTGGCGAAGCGGGGGACGAACAATGCCGCCGCTATAGCTCCAACTACTGCGCCCAGGCCCACACTCCAATCCGGAGAGCCCGCATTTGAGCGGACCATGTAGCCGACCACCGCAATGAGGATGAAGGCCGCACAGGTGGCCCATTCAATGGGCAGGACCTTCAGTGGGCCTGGATAGGGCATGCGCTTGCGCAGCCAGAAAACCCCGGCGAGTTCGGCGACGATGATTGGTAGGAGTAGGAGCAAGGCAGCGGCGGAATACGCGTCAGGCAAGATCCAGCACATGATCGCAAAGGTCGCCATTGTGGCAAACGCGTGTACACGCACATACACCGTGGATGACTGGTGGAGCAGCTGGCGCTCACGCTCGTCGTCGACGGCGGCGTCGTAACGCTTCACGATTGAGTCCAGGTAGTTCATTGTTCGTTCTCCTCATCGGTTCCAAAGACTTCTTCAACGGTTTTGCCCAGGGCCCTGCAGATCGCTAGGGCGAGATACACGCTCGGGGAGTAGTCGCCCTTTTCGATGTTGGAGATCGTTTGCCTCGAGACCCCCGCCTGCTGAGCCAACTCCGCCTGGGAGAGTTCCTCCCAGCGGCGAAACTTCCGGACCATGTTTTCCATGCGGGTCCTTTCCTTTGCTTTGCGACGGCTTTACTTTTCACCATGTCGCGGTTGCATGACTAAATGTAAACCCGACTTTACATTGTGTCAAAAGTTGGGGTTTCACATTTGCTGTCGACCGGAAGCCCCACCCCGTTCTTCCGGTCGTCAGTAAAACGGGTTGCTACACCTAAAACCCCAGGTCGCGCGTAACTAATTCGGTTTTGCTGTCGACCGGAAACGCCACCCCGCCCTTCCGGTCGTCAGTAATCGCATAGCTACAACAAAAGGGCCTGACCCCAACTCGACGTTGGAATCAGGCCCCTGGATCAAGCCCTAGGAGGAGTTAGTTTGCGTGCAGCTCCGCGTTGAGCTCGACGGCCTCGGCCTTCCACTCGGTGGCCTCAACCTGGCCACTGACGGAGTTGCGACGCAGGAGCACGCCCGAGGCCCCGGACAGCTGAGCGGCCTTGACCGTGGAGCCTTCCTCGACTCCTGCTGCGCGGGCAACGGCACCGAACACAGCCACCTTGGAGCCGGCGGTGACGTACAGGCCGGCTTCGACGACGCAATCGTCGCCAAGCGAAATACCCACTCCGGAGTTAGCGCCCAGCAGGCAGCGCTCGCCGATGGAAATGGTTTCCTTGCCGCCACCGGACAGGGTGCCCATGATGGAGGCGCCGCCACCGATGTCGGAACCGTCTCCGACGACGACGCCGGCGGAGATGCGGCCCTCGACCATGGAGTTGCCCAAGGTGCCGGCGTTGAAGTTCACGAAGCCTTCATGCATGACGGTCGTGCCCTCGGCCAGGTGGGCTCCCAGGCGAACGCGGTCGGCATCGCCGATGCGCACACCGGTGGGGACTACGTAGTCGACCATGCGCGGGAACTTGTCCACCGAGTAGACGGTGACCGGGCCGCGGGAGGACAAGCGGCCGCGGATCATCTGGAAGTCGGCGACGGGGCAGGGGCCATAGTTGGTCCACACCACGTTGGCGAGCTTGCCAAAGATGCCGTCCAGGTTGAGGCCGTGCGGACGAACGAGTCGGTGGGAGAGCAGGTGGAGGCGCAGGTATGCGTCGTAGGTGTCCAGCGGGGCGTCGTCGAGCGAAGCGATCGACGTTGCTACTGCGATCCGTGCAACACCGCGCTCCTCGTCCGGGCCGACCAGAGAAGCGAATTGCTGAGGCGTTTCTTCCAGGCGTTCGGTACCTGCGGCACTGACCTGGTGGTCGAGAACCGGGGAGGGGTACCACACGTCGAGGACGGTGCCGTCATGCGTGACGGTGGCGATTCCGCGAGCAAATGCAGTGGTCATAATTGAAAATTAGCTCCTAGCGAGACGATTCTTCGGTCGTTGTGGTGTCACGTGTCGTCCTGCGCCGCGTGAGAAACGACAAAACCACAATAACCCCAACAATCACAGCAACGGAGATCAGCTGCGAGCGAGCCGCCTCGTCAAAGAGCATCAGAACGATCAAACCGAACAGTCCGGCCAGCGTTACCCATGCGCCAACGGGGTAGGCCCACATACGTACCGACGACAGCTCACCATTGCGCTCGAGCTCTGGATGCAGTTTGAGGTAGCTGAATACCACCATCAACCAAATCACGATCAGGCAGCCGCCCACGGCATTAAGCAGGAAGTTCAGCAGGCCCTCCGGGTTCCACCACTGCAGCGCGACGGAGAGGAAAGCGAAAATCATCGACAGGACCACTGCATTGACAGGCACGTTCGCGTGCGAGGTCTTGGTCAGGATTCGTGGGGCATCGCCCTGCTGTGCCAGGTTATGAATGAGGCGGGAGGTGGCGTAGATCTGCGCATTAAATGCGGACAACAGCGCCAGCACGATGACGGCCTCCATGAAGCCCACAACGCCCGGGATGTTAGCCATTTCCAGGACGCGGGTGAAGGGCGATTCAGCAGCGGACTCGGCGCCCGAGATCTCCTCGTAGGGCAGAAGGGTGGCAATGACTGCTACCGAACCGAGGTAGAACACGGAGATGCGCACGATCACGCTGCGCACGGCCGTAGCGATAGCCTGCGCGGGGTCCTCGGACTCAGCCGCGGCGATGGTGACCAGCTCGATGCCGCCGAAGGCGAAGGCGACGGCCAGCAATCCGGTGGCAATGCCGGTGATGCCGTTGGGTGCGAATCCCGTTTCCTTCAGGTTGTTCAGCCCAACGAATTCGGTGCCCGGAACGAGCCCGAAGATCAGGGCCACGCCAATGACGAGGAACAGTGTGATCACGGCGACCTTGATAAAGGCGAACCAGAACTCAAACTCGCCAAAGCCCTTCACGGCCGCGAAGTTGACGATGGCAAAGAACACCACGCACACGAGTGCCGGAATCCAGGGGGCAACCCCAAACCAGGAGGCCATGATTGCACTAGCGCCGGTCATCTCCGCGCCCATGACCATGGTGAGCATGAACCAATACAGCCAGCCCATGAGGAATCCAGCCCAGTGGCCGAAAGCCTGGCGGGCATAGGTGGAGAAGGAACCCGAGGAGGGGCGGGCACTTGCCAGCTCACCGAGCATCTGCATCACGAGCACGACGAGCACACCCGCGAGGAGATACGCGATGAGGACGGCCGGCCCAGCGGCTTGGATACCCACACCGGTGCCGAGGAACAGTCCGGCACCAATGGCGGATCCCAAACCCATCATGGTCAGGTGGCGGGTCTTAAGCCCATTACCCAGCGTGGTTGAGGAGGTCATAGCCGCCGAGTCTACTGGCCTATACCAATAACATGGCAGGTAGGGGGTCTAGCGCTGGCGGACAGTGGGCACGGAGTAACCCGCTTCCATTGCAACGACCATGTGGGAACGACCGGAAATCTCCGCGCCGGTCAGTGTGCGCCCATCCGCTGGGTCGACAAGCTGGGTGTTTGCTTCGAGGACGATGGCCGGGCCGAGGAGGCAATCGTCGCCAAGCGAAACTCCCACCACACCAGAGCCCACCCCCATGTGGCAGTTCTTGCCGATGATCGTGGGCGGGCGATTGCCCTGCTCGTCGGTGGGCGAGGTGATAGTGGCAGATGGTCCGATGTCGCACCCGGTGCCCACGACGGCGCCGGAACTCAGGCGTCCTTCGAGGCGGCACGGGCCCAGCGTTCCCGCGTTGAAGGACACGTATCCTTCCCGCGTCACCGTGGTGCCCGGCGCGAGGTAGGCACCTAGAGCAACGCGGTCGGCCTCGGAAATGGAGACGTCAGCGGGGACGACGTAGTCGACCATCCGTGGAATCTTGGAGATTCCATAGACGTGAATGAGGCCCCGGGAGCGCAGGTGGGTGCGCAAGTATTCGAAGTTGTCGGGCTTGCACGGCCCCTTGTTGGTCCAGGCGACAGTGTTGAGGTGATCCATCGCGGAGTCGAGGTTGACCTCTAAAGGCTTGACCATGCGGTGGGAGAGCAGGTGCAGGCGGAGATAGACATCGTGTACATCGATGGGCTCGGCGTCGAGGTCTGCGATCGTGGTGTGCACCGCTACGTATTCCACTCCGCGCTGCTCGTCGATGCCCACCAATCGATACAGGCTCTGCGGCAGGTCGGCCGCTCCGAGTCGATGCGTCCCGGATGTGCCGGCCTCGCACAGGCGTGGCTCGGGGTACCACGTGTCCAAAACGGTGCCGTCCATGGCGATGTTGGCGAGTCCAATCGCCTCTGCTCCGCGTGTACTCATAGCGGGCTTTACTCTATCGCTAGTGTGAAATCATGTCTTCGCTTGCACTGAGTTCCGATCCCGTTGCGCTGACTGCGGCGCTTGTCGACGTCCCGAGCCCGTCTCATCACGAAAGCAGAATCGCAGATGCCATCGAGCAGGCACTCCGCGAGCTGGAGGGCGTAGAGGTCAAGCGCGTCTCCAACACGGTGGTGGCGCGAACCCAGCGAGACTTGGGCTCGCGGGTCATCCTCGCCGGGCATGTCGATACCGTCCCCATTGCTGATAACGTGCCGCACCACATGGAAGGCGACATGCTCTACGGCTGTGGCTCGGTAGACATGAAGTCCGGGCTGGCGGTGTATCTGCACACCTTCGCGCGCCTGGCCAATTCGCCTGATCTGAAGCGCGATCTAACGCTGATTTGTTACGAGGGAGAGGAAGTCTCCTCGGAGTACAACGGCCTGGGAATCCTCGAACGCGAGGCTCCCGAGTGGCTGGTGGGTGATTTGGCGCTGCTCGGCGAGCCCTCCGGAGGAGTCATCGAGGCAGGCTGCCAGGGAACGATCCGTGTGAAGGTCACCGGGCACGGCGTGCGCGCCCACTCCGCTCGCGCGTGGCTGGGCGACAACGCAGCGCATCGTCTGGCGGAGGTACTCACCCGCGTGGCGTCCTATGAACCACGCACTGTCACGGTGGAAGGCTGCGAGTACCGCGAAGGACTCAACGTGGTGGGCCTGAAAGCTGGCGTGGCCACCAACACCCTGCCCGATGAGGCAGAGATGTTGGTGAATTTCCGCTTTGCTCCGGACCGCACTCTCGATGAGGCGCTGGAGCACCTCTATGGGGTCCTCGCGGTGGATGGTGAACACGTGACGGTGGAAGTCGACGACGCGGTGGGCGGCGCGCGCCCGGGCCTGGACAAGCCGGCAGCACAGGCGCTTCTCGACGCCGTAGGGGGAAACTTCCGCGCTAAGTTCGGATGGACGGATGTCTCGCGCTTTTCTACTCTGGCAATTCCTGCGGTGAATTACGGACCCGGTGATCCGGGATTGGCGCATAAGCCGGAGGAGCACTGCCCGGTTGACCAGATCACGCAGGTTGCCGACGTTCTCTACCGCTTCTGCACTTCCCCGGTGAAGTAGAGCGTCGACAAGCGTGCGTTAGGAGAATGACCCCATGACTGAGACACCTGAAACCAACTCGCGGATGCTACGCGGCCCCGTGCTCATGCGCTCGGAGGGAGCGCAAGCCTCGACCTACGATCAGCGCTTGCTCGAGCTGGGGGCCGATCACGACTGGCAGCACGCCGACCCCTGGCGCATTCTGCGTATCCAGGGCGAGTTCGTCTCGGGTTTCGACGCCCTTTCCGGCCTGCCCAAGGCTGTCACCGTGTTCGGTTCCGCGCGGCTGGGGGAGAACACCCCGGAGTATGCCTTGGGCCGTAAGCTGGGAGCGGCTCTCACCGAGGCCGGATACGCCGTGATCACCGGCGGGGGACCAGGGCTGATGGAGGCCGCCAACCGGGGAGCTTCCGAAGCCGGTGGCCTGTCGGTGGGGCTCGGTATTGAGCTTCCGCACGAGCAGAGTCTGAACAAGTGGGTCGACCTGGGATTGAACTTCCGGTACTTCTTTGCTCGCAAGACGATGTTTTTGAAGTACTCCCAAGCGTTTGTCACTTTGCCTGGTGGTTTCGGGACCATGGACGAGCTCTTTGAAGTTCTGTGCATGGTGCAGACCGGGAAGGTGACTAACTTCCCGATCGTTCTGCTGGGGGTCGACTTCTACTCCGGGTTGCTTGAATGGGCGCACGACCAACTGCTGGGCAAGGGGCTGATCAGCGAGGTCGACACTGATCTGTACCTGCTGACCGACTCTGTGGAGGAGGCCGTTCATCACATCGTCCACCGGCATCACGTGATGACGGACGGGCGGCTCAAAGAACCCACCACCACCGACCAGGTGGAAAACTAAAAGTACTGGGAGCGGGCCGTGATTTCGTGGATCTTGTTAGTCATTGCCTTGGTGGCGCTGACGGTCCTAGGGACCTACTTTTTCGGACACCTCTTGGGTCGGGGTGAGGTAGTTAGGCCCATCGATGACCACGTGGATCACCGAGCTCGCAATGTGGCGGCCGTGCTCGATCGCCGACTCGATGACCTGCAGTTTGAGCTCGTTCCGCGCGGTTATCGTCCTGATCAAGTGGACGCGGTCATAGATGCCTTAACCATGGAGCTGGCGCGGGCAAAAGCAGGAAAAGACTATTATGGAGCGAGTTAGTACTTTGTCCACCTTGTGAGGAGCCAGTCATGGCAGCAATGAAGCCGCGGACCGGAAGCGGCCCGATGGAGGCCGTCGAAGAGAACCGGAAGATTGTCACCCGCATTCCCGCGGATGGCGGAGGGCGTCTCGTGGTGGAGATGACCAAGGAGGAGGCCGGCGAGTTGGGTCGCCTCCTCACCGAGGCCGCCGAGTAGCAACCTGACCTCTGCTCGCCGGTACTGAATACCTGCTTGCTGTGGATGACTAGGTACGCTAGGGAGCATGCTTTCCAGTGTCATCGACGTCCTCGCCGACCCCGCTGACGGCTCCGCGCTCAGCGGGGTTGACAATTTCACTCGCCTGGTTTCTGAGACCGGGCACAGCTACGACGTTGCCCGCCAGGGCTATGTCACTCTCGCCCCGGGGCAGGGGTTGAATCACGACGGCGACAGCGCCGAGATGGTGGCCGCTCGCGAAACCTTCCTGTCCGCGGGGCATTTTGCGCCCTTTGTTGAGTCGGTCTCCCATGCCGCTCTCGATGCCGTGGAGGAAGCTGGAATCCCCGACGAGGCCGCACCTGTCATCCTTGAGGTAGGCGCGGGCACTGGTTACTACCTTGCCCACACTTTGGATCGCATTGCCGGCGCGCGCGGCGTGGGCATCGACGTATCCACCGCCGCAGCCAAGCTGCTGGCCAAATCGCACCAGCGCTGTGGGGCCGTGGTGGCTGACATCTGGGCCGGAATCCCAGTACAGGATGCCTCCGTGGACGTGATTTCTGTGGTGTTTGCTCCGCGCAACCCTGCCGAGTTCGCGCGTGTGCTCAAGCCGGGCGGGCGGGTTATCACCCTGACTCCGTCGTCCGGGCACCTTGATCAGCTCCGCGAGCCGTTGGGAATCATCGGGGTGGAGGATTCCAAGCTGGAACGCATGCGCACGCAGGCCGAGGGCTACCTGACCATGGCAGGTGAGCCGGCGCCGATCGAGTTCGACATGACGCTGGACAAGGCCGCCATCGCTGCTCAGGTGGGAATGAGCCCCTCGGCGCGCCACATCGAGGATCTACCGGCGAGGGTGGAGAAGCTGCCGGAGACCATGACGGTCACCGCGCGTGCCCACCTCACGCAGTGGGTGAAGGTCTAGATCCCAGTGCTGCCCGGAGTGTGCTCGTAAGCACGCTCTACGTGGGCTTCACCGGTAGTTGTCACCGTAAATTTCGGGGACCCCTTGATATAGACGCGTGATGCCATGGCCACCTGGCCACCGTCGGCAAAGACCTCCACTACAGAGCCGTCGACGAAGATGGACAGGGTGTCCGAGTCGTCCTCGCGAAGGGACACGCTCGTCGGCTTGTCCTCGGCATCGTGATACGGGTTCATCGAGCGATCGATGGTGAGCGAGGAGCCGGCGTGGCAAACGGTGAAGCACACCCGATCGTCCTCGTCGCGAACCTCCACCTCGACCATCGATTCGGCGGGGATCTCGCACAGGCCAACCCAGCCGCGAGCGCGGGTTGACTGGGAGATCGCCTCTGGCAGGCCGGCGAACGGGGTCTGGTAGATCAGCCCGCCCTGGAGAGTCAGCACACGCGGTAGGGACAAGACATTGGCCCAGTCGCTCTCCTTCAGTGAGAGGTGCTCAGCCGGCTGGTCAGCGCGGCCCGCCCGGTTAAGCAGGCCAAAAATGACAGCCTGGTCCAAGCGCTGCTCATCCGGCAGCGTGCCGGGGGAGTAGTAGACGTTGCGCGGACGGGTGAAGTCGTAGCCGTGGTCGATCTGTGTAAAGCCAGTGGTCACCGAGAAAGTGGAGCCATGTAGCTGGCCCACGAGGTAGCCGGAAATATCGGCCCCGTCGCGCTCGAGGGTAAGCAGCAGAACGTCGTAGATCACCCCATCGACTTCGTCGCGCAGACGCAGGAGACGCGGGGCGACCATATGCGTCGTCGAGCTCAGCCCGTGCTCGCCCTCAAAGGTCAGCGGGCCGACGACCGTCCAATCACGGGAGTCAGGGCTCGTGAGGATTACCGGGGTCGGATCCTCGACCTCGCCGGTCACTGCCAGCATGAGCCAGCCCTCGTGGCCGGCCTCCCGGTTATCCACCTCAGACCATCCGCGGACCACGCACGGGGAGCGGAAGTTGGTCCATCCCTCGTGGTCGGAAACCACCGTCGACAAGCGACGGCACGAAGAGTCAATTGTGGAGGGCTCGTCGGACACCGAACACGAGCTCTCCAACTCGTCGATGCGGGCAAGTTCTACCGCTGTTCCCGCAGACGTCACCGACGTGAAGTAGAGGTCTGCGCCCTGCCCATTAGGCAGAACGGAGCCTGCGCGCACGGCGATTTCTCCTCCGGCCGGGGCGAGCACGTCGTCGCACTCGCTAAAGAAGAACGGTGCGTCGTCTGCGACCACATGACCCCAGCGCGGGGGAGCGTCAACCTTGGGCTGGAACTGGTAGAAGACGTGCCACGTTGAACCGTCACGAACCACGCCGGCGGGGGCGTTGAGAACACCGGTCTCAGCGGTGACATGGAGCTCGGGGCGATACTGAACTGGCATGGGGTGAATCGTCCTTTAGCGTCTCGGAGTCGATAGGAAAGAAGAGTCGAAAACTAGATCAGGCTGCGGTAAACATCGGCCGTTTGGCGAGCGATCTCCAGCCAGGAGAACTTGTCCACTGCGCGGTCGCGGCCGGCGCGACCGAAGGCGGCCGCACGCTCACGATCCGCCACCATAGCGTTAACCGCGGCAGCGAGGTCGGCTTCGAACGCCCGGGTGTCGTTTTCGTCGTAATGCACGAGCGTTCCGGTCTCGCCATCGACCACCACCTCGGGGATTCCGCCGACGTCCGAGGCAACCACTGCGGTGGAACACGCCATTGCCTCAAGGTTGACGATGCCCAGGGGCTCATAGATGGACGGGCACACGAATACGTCGGCC
>NZ_VDHJ01000002.1 GCF_006334925.1 Corynebacterium tapiri
CGAATGTGTTCGCCGCTGAGGTGCTCCTGCACCCACACCACACCGGAGCGCTGTTGTTGAAGCTTCTCGACGGCCGTTGCCGTCCGGGCCGCAATCTCGGGCGTATCCGGTGCGCCGGCGCACAGAACGAGTTGGACGTCCTCGTCAAAATCCGCGGCAGCGGCGATGAGATGCTCCACACCCTTCTGGCGGGTAATGCGCCCGACAAACGCAACGATGGGACGATCCGGGTCGATGCCCAACGTACTCAGATATGAGCCTGCACCGAACGTTTCGACCGGGGACCACAGCTGCGTATCGATGCCGTTGAGAACCACGTGGATCTTGTCGGCATCGATACGCGGGTACGCATCCACAATGGCAACCTTCATGCCCGCAGAAACGGCAATCAGGGCGTCCGCGTGTTCCATCGCGTTCTGCTCCGACCAAGAGGAGACGTCATACCCGCCGCCGAGCTGCTCGCGCTTCCACGGGCGGTGGGGCTCAAGCGAATGAGCGGTGGCCACATGCGGGATACCGTGCAGCGTGCCGGCCAGGTGTCCGCCGAGACCGGAGTACCAAGTGTGGGAGTGGACTACATCCAGGCCGGTGGCAGCATGGGCCATCCGCAGGCCAGTGGACAGCGTCTTCAGCGCTCCGTTCGCATCCTCCAGGGCGGGGTCGACGCCGTGGACATAGACGTTGTCCTCGGTGCGTGGCTGGCCCATGCAATGCACGTCCACGTCTACTCCGTCGAGCTGACGCAAGAAACGGGTTAGTTCTGTGACGTGGACGCCAGCACCGCCGTAGACCTCGGGCGGATACTCGCGGGTCATCATTCCGACTCTCATGTCCACGAGAGTAATGATCGTCGTCCGCCCGTGCAGATGCCTGCCCGGAACGCTATGCAGAACCTTGTGCGGAACCCTGCGCGGAACCCTGCGCGGAACTCGGAAATTTTTCTGCTGCGAAAGCTCGGCCGTGCGCCTAATTTGGAAAGTGTGAAAACGCAGCCCAACGTTCTAGCCATCGTGCTTGCCGGCGGTGAAGGCAAGCGCTTGTTCCCCCTGACTGAAGATCGTGCCAAGCCCGCCGTCCCCTTCGGCGGAACATACCGATTGATCGACTTTGTCCTGTCTAACCTTGTCAATGCTGGCTTTACCAAGATCGCAGTGTTGACTCAGTACAAGTCACACTCCCTGGACCGGCACATCTCTCAGGCATGGAGCATCTCTGGGCCGACGCATCAGTACATCGCCTCGGTTCCCGCCCAGCAGCGCCGCGGCAAGCGCTGGTACAACGGCTCCGCAGACGCCATCGTGCAGTCACTTAACCTGATCTACGACGAAAAGCCCGACTACGTGATCGTCTTCGGCGCGGACCACGTCTATCGCATGGACCCGTCGCAGATGCTCAACGACCACATCGCATCTGGAAAGTCCGCCTCCGTGGCCGGTATTCGCGTTCCCCGCCACGAGGCAACCGCGTTTGGGTGCATTCAGGCTGAGGCCGATGGCACGATCACGGAATTCCTGGAGAAGCCGGCTGATCCTCCGGGAACCCCCGATGATCCTGAGATGACGTATGCCTCCATGGGCAACTACGTGTTCACCACCGAGGCACTAGTGGATGCCCTGCTGCGCGATGAGAAGAACGACGATTCCAACCACGACATGGGTGGAGACATCATCCCGTACTTCGTGGGCAACAACGACGCCCACGTCTATGACTTTTCCGGCAACCAGATCCCAGGTTCCACCGAGCGTGATTCTGGCTACTGGCGCGACGTAGGAACCATCGACAGCTACTACGAGGCCCACATGGACCTCATCTCGGTGCACCCGGTGTTCAACCTGTACAACACCCGTTGGCCGATTCACGCCACGGATGATTCCAACTTGCCGCCGGCCAAGTTCGTCAACGGCGGAATCGCCCAATCCTCGATGGTGGCTGCGGGTTCGATTATCTCCGGCGGAACCGTACGCAACTCGGTGGTAGCCACTGGTGTGCACATTGAAGAGGGGGCGACGGTCGAGGGATCCGTGCTTCTGCCCGGTGTCCGGGTATGCAAGGGGGCCGTGGTGCGCCACGCCATCCTGGACAAGAACGTCGTAGTCCGAGAGGGCGAGATCATCGGAGTCGATCCCAACCGGGACGAGTCCCGCTTCAAGGTGTCCCCGGGCGGAGTCGTGGTGGTGGGCAAGAACGAGGTGGTGTAGCCACCTCGAGCCCGCCGGCTCTAGGCGGTGCGGGTAATCAACGTCAGGCCGGCACCGAGCGGGATACGCGAGACAACGGCATCTTCTAGCTCTCGGGCATACTCGTCAGCCGCCCGAGCACCCAGAGTGTCCTGGTCGCGGCGAGTGTGGTCGGCAATGGTGCCGTCGAGAAGCGAGTCCGCCAGCACGATGGTGCCCCCCACGCTCAGGAGCGGGAAGGCGGCGCGTACAGCTGCGACCATGTCCATCCCGGAAACGTCGAGGTACACGAGGTGGTAGGCGCCGTTGGTCAGGCGGCCCATGACATCCAGGGGGCGGGAGGGCAGGAAGCGGGAGCGTGAACCCGTAAAACCGGCGGCCCGGAAGAGCTCGCGAGCGCTGTGATGATGCTCCGCCTCGGGGTCGATGCAGGTCAGGGTCTGGCGGTCGTTGAGGCCGCGCAGTACGTGAAGGCCGACCAGGCCAGCTGCGGGGGTAACGATCACGGCGCCGGAGGTATGGGCGTTGCGACCGGTTGCTGCCAGAGTGCTCAGCAAGTTTCCGGTTGCCTCGTCCGGGCACTGCACTCCAAACTCGGCCGCCGTGGTGCGGGCGCGCTCGATGTGCTCATCCGTCGCGGTCGTAGCGTTGATGTAGTCCACCTGTGCGGCGATGGCCGCCTTCACCGTTTCAGTCACAGGGACAGTCTATGCCTTAGCAAGGTAACCGTTACTCTTTTGATGCCCTGTGCGTGTTTCCTTTGCCAGAGGTATCAGGAACAATGGTTCGCATGAGTTTTTCTGGGTCCCCTGTTTCTTCCTCTACGGCTGATTTTGACGCCGGGATTGGGGACATGCCCGCCTGGGCTGATCTGGTGGCCGAGCACGCCGACAGCGTGTACCGCCTGGCGTTTCGTTTATCCGGTAATCAGCACGACGCGGAGGACCTCACTCAAGAGACCTTCATGCGCGTCTTTCGCAGCTTGAAGAAGTACAAGCCGGGAACCTTCGAGGGCTGGCTGCACCGTATTACCACGAACCTGTTTCTGGATATGGTCCGTCACCGCGCGACGATTCGTATGGAAGCACTCCCGGAGGATTACGATCGCGTCCCCGGCTCAGATATGACGCCGGAGCAGGTGTACACCACCACCCGACTGGACCCGACGCTGCAGGCAGCGCTCGACGAGTTGAGCCCTGATTTCCGCGTGGCTGTGGTGCTCTGTGATGTGGTGGGAATGAGCTACGACGAAATCGCGGACACCCTGGGCGTGAAGATGGGAACCGTGCGTTCACGGATCCACCGAGGGCGAATGCAACTGCGAGCGTTCATTGAGACCGCGGCTGAAAACAACGAAGAAGTGCGAGCACTTCTTCCGGCTCGGTGATGCACATGATCAAGCCATCGGCGAACCGCTCGCGCAAGAAGCGGGAGAAGACATACGATTCCGTCGAGCACCTCAGCCCGGAGGCAGTGGCGGCCTATGTGGACTGCGAGCTTTCTGCCACAGCGCAAAGGCGGGCCCGGATGCACGTTATCCACTGTGAGGAGTGCCGCAGAGAAGTCGTAGCGCAACGCAAGGCATCGCAGTTGGTGAAAGAACAGGCTGACGCGGATCAGGTGTGCACCCCTCCAGATCTGCTCAATCGCCTCTGCGGGCTTTCCGGCAGTTCAGTGGGGCCGGGACCCGGAGCGGAATCGGCTACGCACGGTCATCCCGAGGATATTTTTGACCGGGTAGATCATGTCGTTCGCGGCCTGTTTCGTCCTTCACACCGCTAGATATTTGCGGGCCAAAGCAAGCAGGCAAACCCCTAGGTGCCTAAGGTGTATGTGTGTTTGACAATATCGGCTGGGTAGAAATCGCCGTCCTGGTGATCGTCGCGGTCATCGTGGTCGGACCTGAGCGGCTTCCGGGCCTGCTCAAGGACGTGCGCGCAGCGATTTATGCTGCTCGGAAGGGCATTGCCAACGCCCGGGCCGAACTCGACGGGACTTTCGGTGACGAGTTTGCCGAGTTCCGCGAGCCCATCGCGCAAGCCGCCGAATGGGGGCGTCTGGGCCCCAAGCGCGCCATCACGAGGGCGCTTTTCGACGGCGACGATAGCGCACTGGACGACTTTGATCCGCGTCGCATACTCGCTGAAACTGGTATCGATCCCACGCGGGAGACCCCGGCGCAGGCTGCCCGCCGGTTGCGCAAGCAGGCGGATGCGCTTGAGCAGGCCGAGCGCGCGCAGGGCTCGACGGCCGCCAGCGCGGGACCCGCTGATCCTGCAGGTAATACTGGCTACAACCCCCAGAATCCCCCGAAGCCGCAGAAAGCCCAGTTTTCCTGGGAGGATGTGCTCTAGCGCTGAACCCCGAGTCCGAGCGGCTTGCCGGCTAGTGACTCGCGCCGCACCGCCAGCTTTTCCGCAATAGCCGTGATGGCGGCAGAGGACGGAGAGTCGGCCTTGGCCTCAGCCGCGGTCACCGGGGTGCCGGAATCACCGCGCTCGCGCAGCGTGGGATCGAGGGGAACCTGCCCCAGCAGCGGAACCGAGTGCCCGGTCAGCGCGGACAGACGTTCGGCGACCTGTTCGCCACCGCCGGAGCCAAAGATCTCCATAGTGGTTCCGTCCGGCAAGACCATGGCCGACATGTTCTCGATGACTCCGGCGACCCGCTGTCGAGTCTGCTGGGCGATGGATCCGGCACGCTCTGCGACCTCCGCCGCCGCAGCCTGCGGGGTGGTGACGATGAGCAGCTCAGCGTTGGGAACGAGCTGGGCGACCGAAAGCGCCACGTCGCCGGTTCCCGGGGGAAGGTCCATGAGCAGGACATCGAGGTCTCCCCAGAACACGTCGCCCAGGAACTGCTGAATGGCACGATGCAGCATGGGACCGCGCCACACCACAGGAGCGTTACCCTCCACAAATTGTCCGATGGAGATGTGCTTAATGCCGTGCGCGACAGGCGGCAGAATCATCTCGTCGACCACGGTGGGAGACTGGTCTGAGCCTAGGAGGCCGGGGATGGAATGGCCGTAGATGTCGGCATCGAGAATGCCCACGCGTAGGCCCTGAGCTGCCAGAGCAGCAGCCAGGTTTACCGTCATGGAGGACTTACCCACGCCGCCCTTACCTGACGCCACGGCGAAAACTCGCGTCGTCGACCCTGGCTGGGCAAAGGGGATCACCGGCTCGTTAACGCCCTGGAGATTCTGCCGGAGCTGACGTCGTTGCTCGTCGCTCATCACGTCTAGTTCGATGGAGATATTGCCCACGCCGTCGATTTCCTCGATCGCGGCACGCACGTTGCCTTCGATGGTCGTGCGCATCGGGCAGCCCGCAATGGTTAGGTAGATGACAACCGCCACATCTTTGCCGTTGACCTCGACGGACTTAACCATGCCGAGTTCGGTGATGGGCTTGCCGATCTCCGGGTCGTCGACGCGTGCCAGCGCCTCGCGTACCTGTGCTTCAGTAATAGACATAGTGCTTTCTCACCCTAGTCCCGGTGAGCATCCTCCTCGAGATCGCCCTGGATCGGATCACGCAGATCCTCGGGGGTATTGGCGCTATCGGCAGCAGCGTCGTCCAACTTGGCTTCCACGCGTTCGAGAAGGGACTTCACGTCCTCGAGCTCGCGACGCAGGTAGTCGCGGGAGACGGTGTCACCCAGTGACAGTCGCACGCTAGCCAACTCGCGGGCTAGGAACTCAGTATCAGCTTTGGTGAGCTCGTCGCGGCGCCGATCGGCGGCCAGCGTGACGCGGTCCCTGTCTTCCTGCCTGTTCTGTGCCAGAAGAATCAGCGGTGCGGCATATGCCGCCTGAGTGGAAAACGCCAGGTTGAGCAGGATGAATGGGTAGGGGTCCCAGTTCCACCAGAATCCGCCCACGTTGAGGCATATCCAGATGACCACAATGACGGTTTGCCACATCAAGTAGCGCCCAGTGCCAAAGAATCGTGCCACCTTCTCGGCAGCGTCGCCGATCGCTTCGTCGTCTAGCGAGAAAAACGAGCGCTTCTTACCCGCTACGGGGGTATCAAGTGCGTGACGATTGTTATCAGCCATGGGTTACCTCCGGGCGGAATCCGGTCTCGCGCCAGTCTTCTGGGAGCAGGTGGTCGAGCAGGTCGTCCACTGCGACGGCTCCGAGCAGGTGATTATTGGAATCCACGACGGGCCCACACACCAGGTTGTAGGTGGCAAAGTAACGGGCCGCAGTCTCGTGGGTGTCCTCGGCATACAAGGGAGGAAGGTCCGGGTCGAGGATTCCGCCGATCAGCGTCGAGGGTGGTTCGCGCAACAGCTTCTGGAGGTGAACACAACCTAGGTAAGGGCCGGTCGGAGTGGCCGTGGGCGGGCGCACGACGAAGATCAGGGAGGCCAAGGAGGTCGGCAGGTCGGGTTCGCGCGCGAGCGCGAGTGCCTCTGCCACAGTGGTTTGCGGGGTTAGCGCAAGCGGCTCAGGCGTCATGAGCGCACCGACGGTGTCGTCAGCGAAGCTCATGAGGCGACGCACGGGAGCTGACTCCTCGGGGTCCATCAGCTCCAGGAGGACTTCGGCCTTGGCATCGTCGATGACCTGCAGGATATCGGCGGCGTCGTCGGAGTCCATCTCTTCCAGCACGTCGGCAGCGCGCTCGATGTCGAGGGCTTCGAGCAGTTCGGCCTGGTGGTCGTCCGGCAACTCGGCGAGGATGTCCGCCAGGCGTTCGTCGTCAAGGGCGCGCGCTACGAGGTGGCGTCGTTGTGGAGTGAGCTCGTGGACATAGCTGGCGATGTCTGCCGGGCGCATGTCGTCGAAAGCGGCGATGATCTCCGCGATGGGGGAGGCGTCTCCCACTCCGGAGGCAGTCAGCCCGTGCAGGTACTGCCACTCAATAGTGCGCAACACGGGAGCGCGCCCAAACGACGGTCGGCTTTCGAATACGGCCACGCGCGAGATCACCCAATCCCGGGTACGTGTGCGCTCGAGCTCGACGTCGGCAATCTCCAGTGCCTTGGAATGCAACCGGGCAAAGTCCGGGTCGTCCGTGTGGACCTTGGATCCGACGAGGTCGCCCATGACGGTCAGTTCTGCAGTTCGGGTGGCAAAGGTGCGCATGGACACCGATCCGGTCACCAGGGTGACGTTGCCTGGCTCGATGGCCGCGATGCGGAGCATGGGGACGAAGATTTTGCGCTTGTTTGCCAACTCGACCACGAGTCCGAGCGCGCGCGACACGCTGCCGGGGCGCACGTTGACCACGACGTCGCGGACGCGCCCCACAACGGTGAAGTCAGGCCCGCGGACCTGGAGGCCAACGAGGCGGCCCGCAAAAACCTTTGTCACGACACTCATAACAGGACAGTCTAGCCACCCTGTGGGAACTAAATTTCTACCTCCTGCGTTGAAAAGGTAGCACCTGGTTTTCCGCCCTTTGGTAGCGATTTTTCCTCATCGAATTCATTAGGAGTTTTACATGGCTACGTCTCAACCGAATGCACAACGTATGAACCTGCGCGGGCGCCCCTCGGGTTGGCCGGTCGGAAGTTTTGGCACCTACGCCGAGGCCCAGAAGGCAGTGGACGCCCTGTCTGACGAGAAGTTCCCGGTCGAGCACCTCGCCATCATCGGTGTCGACCTCATCGAGGTGGAAAATGTTCTGGGCCGTCTCAGCTGGGGAAAGGTGCTGCTCGGTGGCGCCGCATCCGGCGCGTGGCTGGGTCTCTTTTTCGGCCTGCTCTTCTCCATCCTGGGAGGGCCGATGCTCAACGCTTTGCTCTGGGGCATTCTGATGGGTGCGATTTTTGGCACCATCATGGCGGCCGTCTCCTATGGGGTTTTCGGTGGTCGCCGTGACTTCACCTCGCAGACTGCGATTGTCGCAGGGCGTTACGACGTGATCTGCCACCCGGATCACGCGACCAAGGCACGCGACATGATTGTCCAGATGGGCTTGGCTCGCCCGCTGGATGAGCGCGCCGGCGCACACGAGGAGTCCTTGGGGCAGAGCCAGACTCAGCTTCCGGAGCAGCGTTAAGCAGTAGTACGCTAGGCGCGAATCAACAGGAGGATCATGATCCCTATTCGCGCCATTTCACTTCTGTGTGCCGGCGTCCTCAGTGGCGCCGGCCTTTGCGCATGCGCTGCGCAAGAACCCCACGGCCACATCAGCCCAGAGTCGACGCGAACAGTGCGCATCTCTGCGTCGGAGGACGATCTGACGCAGCAGGTATTGGCAGAAATGTACGCTCAGGCGCTGAGCCTTCAAGAGCGAGATGCTGAGGTCGTGCTGGTATCAAGGCAGCGCAGCCACAGTCTGGAGAGCATTAATGATGCTTCCACAGACTTCGTGGTGGCCTGCAGCGGGGATCTGCTCGCTCAGATCAACCCGAACTCGGCAGAACAGGTTGCCGCTGAGGCAGATGATTCGTCCGGAGTGGTTGATCCCAATGACGATGACCTCATCGTGGCCACCTATGAGGCTGCGATGGCATCCCTGCCGACCCACATCACCTCGACAGACTCGTCCAGCGCCCAAGGATGTACGGAAAGCCCGGCTGATTCTCTCCCGCAGAGCATCATGCCGGTGTTCCGAAAGTCCCTGTTTGACCGCAACGAGCTCAAACTGGTCACGGATCTAACCAAGGTGGTTACCAACGAGGAGTTGGATCGCACCGTCGAAAAGGCCCAGAAGACCTCGGCGCAGCAAGCCGTGGAAGCATGGTTCGGCTCGGTTTCGCTGGCTACCAACGCCGATAGCCAGTCGAACTCTAAGAAGAACGACACCAACAAGGGAATCGGGGAGTCGCCCGAGAAATAGCGCTGGCGCTGCCGTCAATTTTGCTTAACGACGAAGCCCCGTGTGCTGACCTTTCGGTCAACGCACGGGGCTTTGTGCTTCATCCGCAGTACTAGTCGGCGAAGGCCTCGTCGAGAAGCTGACGCTGCTCCATCTGGTGAACCTTGGCGATGCCGGTTGCGGTGGAAGCCTGGGCGCGGCGGGAAACGCGCTTGAGCTTCGGCAGATCCGGAACGGCCTCGCGCAGGTGCTCGTTGACGAACGGCCACGCACCCTGGTTAGCCGGCTCATCCTGCACGTAGCGGATTTCCACGGCGTTGGGGTATGCGGAGAACGCATCTGCCAGGCGGTTGAACGGCAGCGGGTGGATCATCTCGAGACGCACGATGGCAATGTCCTCGCGTCCCAGCTCCTGGCGCTTCTTCTCCAAGTCGTAGTAGATCTTGCCGGAGCACAGGAGGATCTTCTTGACGTTCTTGGTGTCGCCCACAGCCTTGCCATCCAGATCCACCAGGCGGGGATCGTTGATGACGGAGTGGAACTTGGTGATCTCGGTGAATTCCTGTGGGGAGGACACTGCTTCCTTGGAGCGCAGCATCGACTTCGGGGTGAACACCACCAGCGGACGACGCATGGTGCCCAGAGCGTGGCGACGCAGCAGGTGGAAGTAGTTCGCCGGAGTCGTCGGCTGGGTGACCGTGTAGGAGCCCTCTGCGGCCAGCTGCAGGAAGCGCTCGATGCGGGCGGAGGAGTGGTCCGGGCCCTGGCCCTCGTAACCGTGGGGGAGAAGCAGGATCAGGTTGGACAGCTGACCCCACTTCGCCTCGCCAGAGGAGACGTACTCGTCGATGATCGTTTGTGCGCCGTTGGCGAAGTCACCGAACTGGGCCTCCCAAGCAACCACAGAGTCGATGTTTCCGACGGAGTAGCCATACTCGTAGCCCATGCCCGCGTACTCGGTCAGCGCCGAGTTGTACACCATGAACTTGCCGCCGTTGCCCGAGGCCTCGGCCACCTCGTGGAGCGGGTTGTACTCCGCGCCGGTCTCCGGGTCGAAAGCAACTGCGTGGCGCTGGGTGAAGGTACCGCGGCGGGAATCCTCACCAGCCAGACGGACCATCTTGCCCTCGGCTGCCAGCGAACCGAAAGCGAGCAGCTCAGCCCAAGCCCAATCGATCCCGCCCTTGGTAACGGCCTCGGCGCGCTTCTTAGCCACCGGCTTAACGCGCTTGTGGTAGTTGAAGCCCTCCGGCGGGTTGGCGTAGGCCTGCCCAATCGCGTCCAGGGTGTCCTGGGTAACAGAGGTGTCCAGGCCCTTGGACAGAGTCTGCGAATCGGCGATGCCGGTCTGCTCCTGCGGGCCAGACTTCTCTTCCTTGACCTCCGCGAACACAGATTCCATCTGATCCTGGAAGTCACGAGCAGCAGCCTCGGCCTCAGCCTCGGTGAGGTCGTTACGACCAATGAGCTCGGCGTTGTACTTGGCGCGCACCGACTCGCGATCGGTGATGTGCGTGTACATCTCCGGCTGCGTCACGGTCGGGTCGTCCGCCTCGTTGTGGCCACGGCGACGGTAGGTGATCAGGTCGATGAACACGTCCTTGCCAAAGCGGCGACGGTACTCGGTAGCCAGCTGGGCAACCCAGACGACTGCCTCCGGGTCGTCACCGTTGACGTGGAAGACCGGGCAGTCGAAGCCCTTGGCCAGGTCGGTGGCGTAGTAGGTGGAGCGACCAGAGTCTGGGGTGGTGGTGAAGCCGATCTGATTGTTCACCACGACGTGGATGGTGCCGCCCACCTTGTAACCACGCAGCTGAGACAGGTTGATGGTCTCCTGGACGATGCCCAGGCCCGCAAAGGAAGCGTCGCCGTGGAGCATCAGCGGGACGACACTGAATCCGTCCTCACCCTTGTCCAGCATGTCCTGCTTAGCGCGAGCCATACCCACCATGACCGGGTCGACGGCCTCAAGGTGAGACGGGTTGGCGGTCAGAGATACCTTGATCTCCCCGTCGCCAAACATCTGAATGTGCTCACCCTCGGCGCCGAGGTGGTACTTCACGTCACCGGAGCCGCCCTCCTGGCCTCCGGTCATGCGGCCTTCGAACTCGTTGAAGATGTTGGCCAGCGGCTTACCGACGATGTTGAAGAGCACGTTGAGGCGACCGCGGTGCGGCATGCCAATGATGACCTCGTCCAAGCCCTGGCCGGCCGCGGTATCGATGACAGCGTCCATCAACGGGATGAGGGACTCGGCGCCCTCGAGGGAGAAGCGCTTCTGGCCGACGTACTTGGTCTGCAGGAAGTTCTCGAAAGCCTCGGCAGCGTTGAGCTTCTGCAGGATGTACTTCTGCTCGGCGTTAGTGGGCTTGGGCATACCTGATTCCAGGCGCTCCTTCATCCACTCTCGCTCGTCGCGGTCCATGATGTGGGTGTACTCAGTACCCACCTTCAAGGTGTAGGCCTTGCGCAGGGTGGACATAACCTCGCGCAGGGTCATCGTCTCGCGACCAGCAAAGCCGCCAACGTTGAAGGTGCGATCCAGGTCCCACAGGGTAAGGCCGTGGGTCATGGGGTCCAGGTCGCGGTGATCGGGGACCGGCAGACCCGGCTGGTTCCACCCCAGCGGGTTGGTATCTGCAATCAGGTGACCGCGAGAGCGGTAAGCCTGAATGAGCTGCATGACGCGGGTGTTCTTGTCGATGCCCGCATCCGGGAGGTCCTGAGCCCAACGCATCGGGGTGTAGGGGACGCCAACGCACTGGAAGATGTGATCCCAGAACTTGGCGTCGACCAGCAGCTGAGAAATGGTGCGCAGGAACTCACCGGACTCTGCACCTTGGATGACACGGTGGTCGTAGGTGGAGGTCACGGTCATGGACTTGCCCACGCCCATCTCTGCCAGGCGATCCTCGGAGGTGCCTGCGAACTCTGCCGGGTAATCCATGGCACCCACACCAATGATGGTGCCCTGTCCCTTGGTCAGACGCGGGATGGAGTGGCGGGTTCCGATGCCACCGGGGTTGGTCAGGGAGATGGTGACGCCCTGGTAATCCTCGAGGCCGAGCTTGCCCTTGCGGGCGCGCTCTACGATGTCCTCGTACCCCTCCACGAACTGGGAGAAGTCCATCTTCTCGCATTCCTTGATGGCAGCCACCACCAGGGCTCGCGAGCCATCCTTCTGCGGGAGGTCGATGGCCAGGCCAAGGTTGATGTGCTCCGGGGTAACAGCCTGCGGCTTGGACTTTTCATCCAATTCGTAGCGCAGGTTCATGTCCGGGTGGTTCATCACTGCGCGCACGATGGCGTAGCCAATGATGTGGGTGAACGAGATCTTGCCACCCTTGGTGCGGGCCAGGTAATCGTTGATCATCGAGCGGTTCTCGAACATCAACTTCACCGGCATGTCGCGCACAGTGGTGGCGGTAGGAATCTCCAGCGACTCGTCCATGTTCTTAGCGATTGCCTTGAACATGCCCTTGAGCTGCTTGGCTCCCGGGGTGGGGGCGTCCTTGGCTGCCTCGAAAGGCGAGATCGGCTGCTTGCGCACAGCCTTCTCGCTCTTTGCGGACTTTTCTTCCGCGACGGCCTTTGCCTGGTGATCGCCGGTAGCAGTCTTCGGGGACTTCGGGGCCTGCGCATCGCTCGGCTTGCCCTGTGCTCCGGCGTCGGCGTCCTGGTCCTCGCCGCCTTCGGGGGTTTCCTGTCCCGTTCCGGCCTTGCCCTTGTTAGAAGCCGACTGTGCAGAGGACTTCGTGGACTCGGAGGAGCTCGAAGAATTCGTTGCCTTCTTCGGCTGTGCGGACTTCTCAGAGCTGGACGAGGGAGCTCCCTGCTTTTCAAAAAGCTCGCGCCACTCCTTGTCCACCGACTCAGGGTCCTTCTGGAACTGCTGGAACATATCATCGACCAGCCATTGGTTTTGGCCGAACGTACTCGCGCTGCTCACGGAAGAGGGTCTCCTAAATGCTGTGAGTTATGTATGCGTTCTTCGTGGTGTTCTACCTTAGCCGAAACAGCGTGCCCCACCCCTGAACCGGAGGTGCACGACCGCACGAATCTGGGGGTGTCTCGGGCTAGTCACCATGACACCCCAAGTGTACGAGGTCGAGTCAGTCAACCTGTGACTGCACCCACCACATATGGGCGTAAGCCCCACCTCGGCTGAGCAGCTGATCATGGCTTCCGTCTTCAATGACGCGCCCTTGCTCGACCACAAGTACACGATCGGCCCGCCGGGCGGTGGCCAGTCGATGTGCCACCATCACGCACGTACGGCCTGCAGTGATGCGTTCTGCCGAATCAAGGAATGTGGCCTCGGTTGCCGGATCGAGGGTCGCCGTTGCTTCGTCGAGAAGCATCGCCCTGGGACGCAGCAGCTCAGCACGAGCGAGAGCAATGACCTGGCGCTGTCCAGAGGAGAGTTCGCGTCCACGCTCGCTGACGCGGTGGCGGAAGCCTCCCGGGATCTTGGCGATGATTGGCAGGGCCCCGAGGCGACGCACCGCGTCCTCAACGTCTGCATCGGAGGCCTCGGGCATCCCATAGCGGATGTTGTTTGCCACCGAGTCCATGAACAAATAGGCGTCCTGGGGAACCTGCACCATGCTGCGTCGCCACTCCTGTACCGGGAAGTCTCGGATGTCGGACTGCCCGGCTCGGATGACTCCAGAGGACGGGTCATACATTCGGGCGAGCAGCTTGACCAACGTCGACTTTCCTGCGCCAGTTGCTCCCACGACGGCGACCGTTTCACCGGGATCAATCTGCAGTTGGAGTCCCTCAATCACAGGCGGGGAATCAGGGGAGTAGGCAAAGGCGACGTCATTAAACGACAGGGTGTCCCCTGACGCCTGCTGAGCTTGGGAGAGGCGCCCGCTGTCAGGAACCGATTCTGGGGTGGACAGAAACTCACGCAGCCGGTTCAACGAAACCTGGGCGCGCTGGTACGAGTCGAAGACCATTCCCAACTGCTGAATTGGCCCATATAACACGCCGAGATACATCAGAAACGCCATGAGCGTTCCTGCAGAGAGCTCACCACGGGCGACCTGGCTGGCACCCAACCCGAGAACTCCAGCGGATGCGAGTTTGGATAGGGCCTGCATTCCCGGAAAATATGCCGCGGCCGCGGTCTGGGCGCGAATGCGCAGCTTTCGGTAGCGCGCCGAGGAATCGCAGAAATGGCGATGCATGGTGTGACTCGTCCCAAAGGATTGGATGAGCCGAAGGGCGGTGACGTTTTCTTGAAACTCCGCGTTGACCACAGAGACCTGCTCACGAGCTGCGGAGTACAGGCGCCGGGACACTCTGCGGAAGAGCAAAGAAACTGCCAGCACCACGGGAATGATGCCCGCAGCGAGGCCAGCCAGGGACGGCGCGGTGACAACCAACATGACCAACACACCGACCAGGGTTCCCAGCGACACCACTGCATTGGCCAGCCCCGTCTGCAGAAAGGTTGAAAGGGTATCGATGTCCGTGGTCATCCGCGTCATGATCGAGCCCGATCGAGTGCGCTCAAAGTAGTCCAGCCCCAACCGTTGCAAGTGAGAAAACACACGAATCCGCAGGCCATAAAGCAGGCGCTCTCCAGAGCGCGCGGTCAGAATCGTCTGCCATACGCCAGCCAGCCATGCCCCGATGACGACGGTGAGGCCAGCCACCGCTAGCCAGCCAAGGACGGAAGCCTGACCCGAACTCACCCCGCGATCGACTGCGAGCTTCATCAACTGCGGGAAGACCAGGGAGGCGGCCACGCCAATCAGCATGAGGCCGATAGAGCCCACGATAAGCCCAGTAACACGTCGGAAAAGGTCAACGAGTCGGACCTGGGAATTGGCGGTGTGATCACTAGGCAGAGCGATACCGGGTTGCTCTGTGGCGGGTGGCAGGCTATCGATGCGCTGCCGCAGCTGATCGCTCATTCCGTCAGGTTCGGTGTCCGCGGGGGAGTCCGTGGCCTCGGGCCAGAGGTCCGCGGGGGAGAAGGTCTGGTCATCTGAGTCCCGCTTATCCATGAGGGACCGATACGCGGGTCTCGAGGACACGCTGGAGAGTGCGCCGTGGTCAACGATTCGCCCCTCGTCCATAACCACCACATCGTCAGCCAAAGCCAGCGAAGACTCCCGGTGCGCGATGAGCATAATGGCGGTGGTCGGGCTGTGATCGCGAATTGCCCTCAGAATCCGGGATTCCGTCGATGCGTCGACAGCGCTGGTGGCGTCATCAAGGATGAGCACCTCGGGAGCGTCCAGCAGCGCTCGTGCCAAGGCAATGCGTTGGCGCTGGCCGCCGGACAGGGTGAGGCCACGCTCGCCCACGACGGTCTCGTATCCCTCATCCAACTGGGCGATGAACTCGTGTGCACACGCCTGTTGCGCGGCTCGTTGGATCTGTTCGTCCGTTGCGGTTCGGCCGAGGGTGATGTTGTCGCGTATCGACGATGACATCAACACCGCCTCGTCGAAAACGCACCGTACATGTCGGCGGACATCAGTTAAGGAAAGCTCCCGCGTGTCCTGCAAACCCTCGTTGGTAGCAAAACAAATGCGGCCCTTATCTGGACGGTAGAAGCCTGCGGCAAGGTGCGCTGCCACGCTCTTACCAGCACCCGCAGGGCCAACAACCGCCGTGACGTGGCCGGGCTGTATCGAGAGATTGAGGCCCCGAACTACGTCGCCGAAGTGGACATCGGCGAACACCAAACCCTTCTTTCCCGGGATAACGGAGCTAGGTTCAGCTGCCTCGGGGTAGGTCGGGCGGAGGGCGAGCACGTCGTCGATGCGCTCGACGGAACTCATGTTTATGGCGATGCTGACGTACAGCGAGGCCAGCATAGATACCGCTGAGGTCATGGTGGTCAGATAGACCGTAAACGAGTAGAAGGCTCCCAAGGTCAGCGCCTCACGAGTGACCAGAATGGATCCAGCCACAATGGTGAGGACGAGGCCCACGCGCGGAAGCTCACTCAACAGCGGCTGAAACCGGGACGAGATCTTGGCAGAGCGCATCTTGGCGGCGTACAAGGTGCGACTCAACCCATCTAGGCGCTCGATCTCGCGGCCTTCCTGCGCGAAGGCCTTGACCACGCGCACACCGGAGACGTTTTGCTCCACGTGGGTGGCCACCTCGGCAGCTGCCTGCTGTGCGGACCAGGTAGCAGCGTAAAGGTGGCGGCGGGAACGCAAGGCAAGAGCAACCAGGACGGGAGTTAGACCTAGCGCGATCACGGTGAGCGAAGGGGAGATCACCACCATCACGCCCAGTGTGAAAATCAGCTGCGTAAGCCGATTGAGCACCATAGGCAAGGTGACGACGACGGAATAGACCGCACTGAGGTCAGAGATAGACCGGGAGACGACCTGGCCGGTGACCACCGCATCCTGGCCAGGGCCATCGAGGGATTGCAGGCTGCGCAATGCGTCTGTGCGCACATCGTGTTGAACGCTGGCCGCAAGACGCGCGGCAAGATAACGCCGTGCGAAATTAAGGCCGTACTCCACCAAGGCAAGAGCGACCAGTCCGGCGATGATCCACCGAAGTTCGATGGGCCCCGACCCCGCCGGGGAACCCGGGTGCAGGGCACTGTCGATGGCGCGCCCGGTCAGCAGCGGAATTGCCGATCCCATTGCTACGGCCAGAATGGCTGCTATCACGATGGCAGCGGCCGTTAAAGGATGGCGGCGGATGCGCGCCGCGATCAGCCGGGCGCCACGACTCACGATGCGTTAGAGGAAGAACCGTCGGTGTCGTCCAATTCGCGGGCGGCCTGGTCGGCGGCGGCGTTCTTGTCAGCATCAGCGTGTGCCTGGGCCATGGCATCGAGTGCCATTTGATCCAGCTTCTGATCATCCGCCTCGTCTCCGGTCAAGGAATCGGAATTCTTGCCGGGACGAATGCGGGCCAGAAGGCGGGAGACCACGTTGCCCTGCTGAGCGTCCTTGCCGTCGGCCTGAACCGACTTGTCCTTGGCGGGAGCGGGAGGAACGTCATTGGCGAATGCCTGCGGGGTGTCTCCCAGGGATTCACGCATGTTCTGCGTGATCTCGCCGGCGAGGCGTCGATTAGCGATGGTGCCGGCAACCGCACCGATGCCCAGCGGCATGATCTTGCCGATCCAACCGCGCATCAAGCGCTTGGTCACTCGGCGCATCGCCATCCGCATGAGGCGATTGTTAACGGTAGCGAGCTTTGGGCCGGAGAAGCTGCCCAGCGCGCGGGCCGCGGCAAGCGGGTTCTTGGGATCCGCCAGGTCGCCGACCAGGACGTCGACGACAGCGATGCCCTTAGCTCCGAGGAGAACCAGCAGGACCAGAGCGCGGCGACGTTCGGGGTCGTGAATGTCCACGCCACGTACATAAGCGCTGGCTACGGTGTAGAAGGCCGCAGCGTCCAGGAATACTATGGACTCGCCGGCGACGGCAGCGCTACCAGTGAGAAAACCGATGCCCGGGATGGCGGCAGCAGCGCCCACCGAAGCGCCGGAACCGGTGGCCAGGCGTGAGAAGTGATTGTCCAGGATCTTCTGGATCTGGGCAGGGGAGGCGTCTGGATTACGGCGACGCAGGTAATTGACGTAGTTCTCGATGGACGAGGCCTGCATAGAAACCGCACGGTCAAGAGCAGTAAGCAGTGCGCGGCCTACCGGTCCCACATTCTCGGCGATTGCCTTGTGGTCAGCTCCGAGGTCGTCGATAACCGAATCGTTGTTGGTAGCCATTGGGACCTAATCCTCCTTGGGACTGGGAAGTAAAAATTTCTTGATGAATTGTCTTTATCGTGCCACATAACGCTAATGGCGTTGACCTCATTCCCGCTAAGTAAGCCGTCAGTTGGCTCCCAGATCTGCGGCGCTGGCCTGGCAGTTGCGGGCTGCTCAGCATGGTGCACGGTGCTGTTATTACATTGGGAAACATGACCACGCATGACTCATCTCGCCCTACCGCACGCATCTCTACAGGTGTGGTTCGCGGAGTGGTAGTAGACGGGGACGTGCGAACCTGGCGGGGGATCCCTTTCGGGGCTCCGACTTCCGGAGCTCGTCGTTTTTGCAAGCCAGAGCCCGCCAGCCCTTGGAGTGAAGAGCTGGACTGTTCTGAATATGGAGCGCCAGCCCCGCAGCCGACCTATTCATGGAACGACAAAGTGTTGGGGAGCGAGGACTGCCTAAACCTCGATGTCGTGCGACCCCACACTGACGATCGCTTGCCTGTGGTGGTCTACTTTCACGGTGGCTCGTTTGTCATCGGTTCGTCCTTCGAACCAGTGCTTCGAGGGCACAACCTGGTGCGCAGCATGGATGTGGTCTACGTTTCCGTCAACTTCCGCCTGGGAGTTCTGGGCTACCTTGACATGCGAACTCAGGGTGACGATTGCGTAGCCACGCCCGCGCTCCACGACCAACTTCTGGCACTGCAATGGGTAGCCGAGAACATTGAGGCCTTCGGGGGCGATCCCGGCAACGTGACCATCATGGGCGAGTCCGCAGGTGCTGCTGCCGTGGCCTCGCTCATGGCCTGCCCCCCAGCTAACGGCCTCTTTCATCGAGCTGTCGCGCAATCTCCACCGCTGGCTCAGGTTCACTCACGTGCTCAGTCGCACATGTGGACCAAACGCCTTTTGCAGCGCCTCGGATTACCCGCACACGCCTCTCTGCAGGAGTTGCGAGACGTGGAGCTAGCCAGCCTTGTACGGGCTGGACAGTCGATGATGTGGCGTGGGGGCGAGTTGTGGCACCTAAACTCTTGCTTCGCTCCCACAGTCGATGGGGAGATGCTGGTCTCGCACCCTCTGACCACGTTTGACCGCGGGGATCAGGCGCAGGTGCCGCTCATCATCGGCACGAATGCTGACGAAGCGAGCTTTGGCAAATTCATTTACCAGCGCACATCGCGTCGCACGCGTGCCGCGCAGCGATTCCTCAATGCCTACGACCCCAATGGTTCGCAGGAGGTCCTGGACGCGTACGACGGGGCTGTAACGCGAGAAGAGTTTGCTGACCTGCTGGCAGACGCCATGTTCTGGGGACCGACTATTCGGGCCGCGGAAGAGCATGCCGCGCACAACGACACCTGGATGTATCGCTTCGACTACGCTCCGCAAGCCCTGCGGGTGTTGGGGCTGGGGGCGATGCACACGGTGGAGCTTTCCGCAGTGTTTGCTGATCCGCACTCGTCCCGCTCCGGGTCCATTGCCAAGCTGGGAGGCATGCAGGGGTACGACGAAGTAGTCGAGCACATGCAGTCCCACTGGGCTCACTTCTTCCACCACGGCACTCCGCTGGACACGTGGCCCACCTACAGCGTGGGTGAAAAGGGCCGGCGAGAGACGATGATCTTCGATACGCAATCGAGCGTGATCGACGACCCAAAGCCTGCTAAACGGCAGGCATGGGGGCAGTTCCACATGACGTCGTGGGGCTTGGGCCGGCCTGAGCTAACAGCCGAGTTAGGCGTTAGCGCGTTATAGAGGCGCAAGCCCGAGTGTTGTTTGCGCGCGCGTTTGCTTTCCGGTGGCTAGGCTGGGGACGATCGTCGCCGGCCTTGTTGGCGACGCGTCCCACTGTCACCGGAAGGAATCGTACGAGGCCATGAGCTTTTTCGAGCAGATTGCTACCGCACTTGATGCGGAAGGTATTGAGTCGCGGGTCAACGACGATGTCATGTTCGTGCCCATTACCTCGGACTTGGAGATCCAGTTCGTCGAAATCGATCCTGTCCTGCCTGCCGCGAACGTCTACATCGCCGCAGCTGACGTTGACGAGGGGGATGAGGAATTCGAAGCCGTCTTGGTGTCGGTCATCTTTTCGGTTGAAGATGCGGTGGCCACTGTCGCGCGCCATGTAGCCACGGATCAAGTGGTTACTGTCTTGCGCGATCTGCTCGAGGGGACCGATGAGCGGATTTCGGACCTGGAGTTCTTCCAGGATGCTATTGATCCCCACTTGGTGCGCGCCGAAGTGGGACAGGGCAGTGAACTCCTCGTCCTCGTGGAAGTGATCAATGGGGTACCCAGCGCTCGGGTCGAATTCGTCGTGGTGGGGGCGAGCTACGACGATGTGCTCGATGACGCCATCGAGGAGCTGTGGGAGTCGGATGGAGACGCTGTGCTGTCCGAGGAGGACCGGCAGCAGCTCTTCCTGGATGCGCAGAGCGAGGCCACGGATGAGGTTTTGAGTCTGGGCATGTTCACCGACTTTGACAAGCTTTTTGACGTCTTGTCTCTTGCCGCAGACCAGGCGGACTCGTGGGAAAGTCAGCTCGATCCTTTTGACGAGGAAGACTTCGACGAACCCGATGTGTATGACCTTTTCGGTGAGGGTGAAGAGGACGACGAAGACGAAGGCGACCTCCCCGAGAGCTAGCCACGGCTGCCCTTTGATCGAGGCCTATGCTGCGCTCGCGTGCGCAAACAGTGAGGCGGGGGAGCGTAGGGGCTGGTAGTTGGCGTCGGCAAGCCACACAAAAGTCGGGGCATGGCGCTCGCCGATGACGTGCACGCACTCCACCTGAGAGTTGCCGAGGAGCGCGCGGACCCATCCTTCAGCGACATCGGTATCTACACGGGCCCCTAACGGGTCTGTCATGCGGATGGCGATGACGTAGGCGGGAAGTTCTTCTTCGCCATAGCCATGCACGATTGCCCGGGCCCGTGGGCCCACGCGGTGCCGGGTAACCGAGGCTCGCAAGCCTTGATGTTGCACCTTGGGCAAGGTGACCACGGGTGGTCGCCAGCTAGCCTGTGCTCTCGCCAGGCTTCGTGGGTGAGGGATGATGGAGCGCAGTCGGGCCAGTTCCTCGTGGTACGTCTCCGTCAGGTAGTAGGGAAGGTTTACGGCTTGTGGTGCGTTCATAGCTGGTGAATGTAGAAGACGTGGTGGGCATGGCCCGTCACGGTTTGGAACAAATGTTCGAACGCCAGGCTGGCTTGCAGATGTGATTAAAGGTGGTTGCCGCAATGGACGAAGGTGGTACTGATCTCGCTACACCCGCTAAGACGACAACAGCACTGCCACGCGAGATCTGGATTCTGGTCAGCGCCGCATTTCTGATTGCGGTGGGATACGGGCTGATCGCACCGATTCTCCCGCAATTTGTGGTCAGTTTCGATGTCACCATGGCGGCAGCGGGACTGGTAGTCGCCGTTTTCTCTGTGTCGCGGCTGGTGTTTGCCCCCGTCTCGGGCCGGCTCATTGATGCCGTTGGCTCTCGTCGGGTCTACCTGACGGGCTTGTTCACCGTTGCCATCGCCACTGGTCTCATTGCGTTTGCGGAGGAGTATTGGCACATCTTGGCTTTGCGCGCCATCGCAGGCGTCGGCTCCACGATGTTTACGGTTTCGGCGATGGGCCTCATTGTGCGCCTGTCTCCGCCCAAAGCTCGCGGTCGGGCTTCTGCGGTGTACGGATCTGCTTTCCTGCTGGGAAACGTAATTGGACCTGTAGTGGGTGCAGCACTGTCCTTTCTGGGTATGCGCTGGCCATTCATCATCTATGCGATCGGGGTGTGCGCAGCCGCCGGGGTGGTCATGCGGTTCATGCCTGCCACTTCTCATAAGAGGCCTGCCCAGCGCGAGGCGTTGGCGCCGTTGACAGTGCGTGAAGCTTGGAAGGACACAGCCTTTCGCGCGGCTCTGGCGTCGAACATGGCGCACGGCTGGGTGAATATGGGCGTGCGAGTGTCCGTTCTGCCCCTGTTTGCCGCGGGAATTTTTGTCCACGGCGGAGCAATGGCGGGTCTAGCATTAGCTGCATTCGCGGCCGGCAATGCGCTGTGCCTCCAGTTTTCTGGCACGCTCGCCGATACATACGGGAGGAAGCCTCTCATCGTGTGGGGGCTTTTCGGTAGCGCAATATTCGTTGGTGCAATGGGTTGGGTCGAAACTGTCTTTGGGTTGCTCGCGATGTCGCTGTGTGCTGGAGCCTTTGCCGGATTGCTTAATCCCTCCCAACAAGCGGTTCTTGCCGATGTCATCGGTAACAAGCGCTCCGGGGGAACTGTGCTCTCGACCTACCAAATGGCAATGGACGCAGGTCAGATCGTCGGTCCGGTCTTGGTGGGTTGGGCGGCAGATGCCTTTGGCTTCCGCTACGCCTTCGCCTTGTGTGCACTTGTAGCAGCAATGGCTCTGGTGGCCTGGTTGCCGGCTCGGGAGACGTTGGGAAGTCGCTGAGACACCCCCTAGCTCAGCACGATTTTGTTAAGCATCGCAGTGGAAAGTATCGCCTACGAGTGAGGGGCAAGAGTACCCAAAATTCCTGGTTTCGGTGGAGATCAGATGCCTCAGCGGTTAACGTTAAGTAAACGCTTATTGGTTGACATGTCTCAGTGTGACTAATTGAAAGGCATGAACCACGGTTGGAGATCTCGGTGACCGAGGAGGAAGAACATGGGCCGACACGCTTATCTCGTGTTTCCAGCACTTTCGGTCACTCTGTCCGTTGCCATCATTCTCTTGGCCCCCGAGCCAGATTCCCCCTTGGCGGTTGTGTCTTACCTTTCTCTGGCTGTCATCGCCCTGGCGGCAATCTTCATGATGGTGAATGGGCCGACGACCCCGGTAACGCTATCGACTGTGGAAAGAGAAGAGCTGCGCATCCGGCGCGCACGCGGAGAAAGCACTGACGAGCTCGCGCGCATGGTGCTCCGCCACCATCCGGGGACGACTCCCCAAGCAGCTCTTAGGGCCGTCGAAAAGCTATGACCCCACGCCGCGTAATTCTGGACTGCGACCCCGGGATCGATGACACCCTGGCGCTGATGTACCTGGCTGGTCTTCATCGAGCTGGGGAGATCGAGCTGGTAGGGGTGAGCACCACAGCCGGAAACGTCGATGTCGATACCACCGCACGCAATGCGGCGTGGGTCCTGGAGCTGTGTGGGGCAGAAGTGCCGGTGGCGGCGGGAGAGAACGGGCCGAAGTGTGTGGAGTTGGTGACAACTCCGGAAACGCACGGCCATGCCGGACTGGGGTATTGCGAGGCTCCGCCGCGGGCTTATCGACGCGATTGGGTCAGCCTGTGGCGCGAGTGCCTGGACCAAGGACCTGCGGAGCTAATCATTACTGGCCCCATGACCAACGCAGCCCAAGCAGGCGAATTGTTGAACAGATTTTCCCAGGTCGCCGTGATGGGTGGTGCGATTAACTACCGCGGAAACACTACTCCCACCGCGGAATGGAATTTCTGGGTTGATCCCCACGCGGCAGCTCGAGCATTCGAAGTAGCACAGGAACCTTTTTTGCTGTGCCCGTTGAATGTCACGGAGGGATTTCTCGTCGGGCCTACGGAGCTGGACACTATTGTGCAGGATCTGGCCGAGGTGCCCTTAGCGGAATACCTGCCCGAGATTGTGCGCTTTTACTTTGAATTCCACCGCATGCAAGGTGAGGGTTATCAGGCGCAAATACACGATGCGCTCACAATCATGGCGGCATTGGGAACCGTAGACGTTCGCACCACTGAAACCACCGTGGCAGTCGAGGCAGACTCACCTCTTATGCGAGGAACGAGCGTGGCAGATTTGCGGGGCCATTGGGGGAAGCCGAAAAACTGTGCGTTGCTCACGCAGGCGGATTATGCCCAAGCGCATCGAGAACTTCGCCGTGCTGCGCAGATTTTAGCGAGTTAGCCCATCATCTCTTTTCACCGCGAACGGGGGAGAGGGGCACGGTACGTGCTAGCTTTGCTTTTCGTACACAAATGACTGCAGCTTCCCGAGGTGACATAGGGGGCGCGCTCAGTGCTGTGCGCACTGGGCAGAATTGAAAGGTTTTCAAAGGTTCCGCCGTGACCAGTGCGACCCCGTCACCTCGCTCCTCGGCCGTCCGCACGCGCATTTTCGCGCTCTGCGGTGCAGGCCTCATCATTGCCACCTGGCTCTACCTCGTCATCGTCAGGCCAGTCGATTGGGAATCCGTCGGCGCCAGCACCCCTGCCTTGATCACTTTGGTCGGATATGTCGGCGGTGCGCTGTTGCTTATCGCCTCGGCCCTGCCTTCAATCTCTTCGCGCGCCCTGGTTCTCATCCCCATTGCGCTGGCGCTCAACATTGTGATCGGCGAGATCATCGGAAAGAGCGGCATCCCGCTGTATCTGGATTCGGTGGGAACGGTGCTGGTCGCCGTGCTGGCAGGACCTGCTGCCGGGATGGCGACGGGCGCATTGTCTTCTGTGGTGTGGGGCCTGCTTAACCCCGCAGCTCTGCCCTTTGCTGCCGGCTCCGCCTTCATCGGATGGGCAGCCGGTTGGATCAAAGATCGTGGCTGGATGTCTGCGCTGTGGCAGGCCGTGGTCTCGGGCGCAGTAGTGGGGCTTGTTGCCGGTGCGATTGCAGCACCGGTGGCAGCCTTCGTTTATGGAGGCACCGCGGGAGTAGGGACGGGCTTTTTGGTCTCTGCTTTCCGGGAAATCGGGGCCTCTCTCTTGCAATCGGTCACCCTGCAGTCCTTCGTGTCCGACCCCCTGGATAAGGCCTTGGTCTTCGCCCTGGTCTACCTGTGCGTCTCGCGGCTTCCGCGCTCCGTTGTAACGCCACGAAAGACCAACGACTCTCGCGCATGATTCATCCTTGGACTGCCCTGAGTCTCGGGCTGAGCGGCTTTGTGCTGGTGCTGCTGGGGCAGTCCGAGTGGATCAACGCCACGATCATCGCCCTGGGGATGCTTGCGCCAGCTCTGCGAAGGCATTGGGCGCCGGCCCTCGCAGTTACTGGACTGAGCCTGCCCACCTGGTTGTCGATGGTGGTCATTTACGCCCCGTACGGAGATGTGCCCCTGGCGCCCCTGCTGACAGCAGACGGGCTAGGGCAGGCGCTTCACCTCGGGCTACGATTCAGCGCACTGGTGGCTTCAGTTGTGGGAGCAATGGCATGGACGAGCTCTACCGAAATGGCCAAAGCACTCCAGGTCACTTCCGGCGGTGCGCGGTGGGCCTACGTTGTCGGGGCATCCTTCCAGGTTGTGGGAACGGCCCGCGAGACTGCCTCCAGGGTCAAGGGCGCAGATCGGGTGCAGGTGAGCATCGAAAAGGACGAACGTTCGCAGGTACTGCGTGTGCCGCGCCAAGCGCTCATGGTGATGACTCACATGCTCGCGGAATCTACTCAGCGAGCCGAGGCGCTACACCAACTCGGCATAGATAATCCGGGTCCGCGCACCCTGCTTCGACCCGTCCCCGATAGTCGCCTGCAGCGGGCGCTGCGCTGGCTTCTCCCTGTCGTGGCCGTAGGAATTGCTCTTGCGGGGCGGTGGGTAGCGTGAGTGTGCATCACCGCGTGGGAACCTTCGCCGATGGGATCGGGGAGCTGGCCGAGCAACTGTGTTCTGCTCTTCCCAACGCGATCCACGTTTTCCCCGATGCCGCCTGCCACCTTTCTCTACTGCGGGCAACCGTGATCGAGGAAGTCGCCTATGGGCTAGAACAGCAGGGCATTGCACCGGAGCAACTGGCGCAACGCGCGCGCCGAGCCCTGGAATTGGTGGATCTGGCGGATTGCGCAGAAAAAGATCCGCGGACCTTATCCGGCGGCCAAACCAGACGGCTGGCATTGGCCAGCGTGCTCGCCTGGCATACGGGCCCGCTCGTTCTTGATCGGTGCTTCGAAGGGCTGGATGCTCACTCCCGTCAAGCGTTGGCCTGTCTATGTCGTCGCTGGCCCGAAGATGTATGGATTATCGAGCTTCGGGGAGTACCCGAGTTGGGGATCGAGCCCCATTGGATAGGAGGAGATCACCGCGCCCTGGCGCTACCTGAGGAGGTTGAGCCTTCCGCACCGCTGCGCATGGTCAAGTCCGTGGAAGCCCATCCTGCAGGCAAGAAGCGGTGGTGGCGCAAGCTCGCCGCTGAACCTGTGATCGGGCCGATCGACATCCCCGTTCAGCCTGGGGCGGTCACCCACCTTGCTGGGCCAAACGGTGCGGGAAAGACGTCCCTTCTGCGCGCCTTGGCCGGCCTGGATGTACCCGTGCATCACGTCCCGGCAGTGCTTGCTTTCCAGCGAGCGCGCGATCAAGTCCTGCACCACACGTTTGGTTTGATGCTCGCTAGCGACGATCGCGCGCGCAGCCTCGGTCTTGATCCTGAGCAGCACCCCTTGGATGCGCACTCGGCAGACCTGCGGGTGGCTCAAGTTGCCAGCGTATGTGGCGCAAACAGGGAGATCGTGCTTCTCGACGAACCCGATACCGGGTTGGACCTACCAGGCCGAGAACGGGTGCATCGCATCATCGCCGACGCGTTGCGCAATGGTGCGGCACTGGTACTGACATGCCACGATGAAGATTTCCTGGCTGAGGTCTCGACGTACGCCCAGGTGAGGCAGTGCGTCGTGCGATCGTGACGGTGGCTACACAAATAGCATTATCGCAGGCAGTGGCGTAGTGTCGGGTGGCAATGAGCATTACCGATAACGCGACCGGCGGCGTGAACGAGCCGGATGACCGTAATCTGTCGGAATCTCAGAACAATTCGCAGGGTGACGCGGCATTTGCCGCCCACGCCGACATGGCGTCGGAACAGGTCACCGGGGAAGCGAACCGCTCTGAGGACACCGGCTCCGATATCAAGGTATCGGACACTGACCAGTCGGATAACAGCGACCAGGGCGACGCTTCCGCATCTCACGCCCCCTCCGCTGCCACCGATGTAGAAGAAGCACACACTGAAGCATCCCAGGACGAGCAGGGCTCCGGGTTTGACAACCTCGGTTTGGGCGACGCAATTCTCACCGCCGTCAAGCGCGTTGGATTTGAGTCGCCATCGCCGATCCAGGCCGAAACTATCCCTGTCCTCATGGAGGGCCGGGACGTCGTGGGTCTGGCGCAGACCGGTACCGGTAAGACGGCGGCGTTCGCGCTGCCGATCCTGGACCGCATTGACACCTCTGTGCGCAGCCCGCAGGCGCTGGTGCTGGCGCCGACCCGCGAGCTCGCACTGCAGGTTGCGGACTCGTTCCAGTCATTTGCAGATCACCTGGGCAAGATCAACGTTCTTCCCATCTATGGTGGCCAGGCTTATGGCATTCAGCTGTCCGGCCTGCGTCGCGGTGCACAGATCATCGTCGGCACGCCAGGCCGTGTGATCGATCACCTGGAAAAGGGATCCCTGGACATCACCGGCCTGCGCTTCCTCGTGTTGGATGAGGCCGATGAGATGCTGAACATGGGCTTCCAAGAGGACGTCGAGCGCATCCTGGAGGACACCCCGGACTCCAAGCAGGTGGCCCTGTTCTCCGCAACGATGCCCAACGGCATTCGTCGCATTTCGCACCAGTACCTCAACGACCCGGTTGAGGTTACGGTCAAGGCGCAGACTCGTACGAACACGAACATCACCCAGCGCTACCTTTTCACGGCGCACCGCAACAAGCTCGATGCGATCACCCGCATCCTCGAGGTGTCCGAGTTCGAGGCCATGATTGTGTTCGTGCGCACCAAGAACGAGACCGAGGAGCTGTCTGAGAAGCTGCGCGCTCGCGGCTTCAGCGCAGCGGCCATCAATGGTGACATCGCGCAGGCCCAGCGTGAGCGCACAGTGGATCAGCTCAAGGACGGCCGCCTGGACATCCTGGTTGCTACCGACGTGGCTGCTCGTGGTCTGGACGTTGATCGCATTAGCCACGTGCTCAACTACGACATTCCGCACGACACCGAGAGCTACGTCCACCGCATTGGTCGCACCGGCCGTGCGGGTCGTTCCGGCGAGGCCATCCTCTTTGTTACCCCGCGTGAGCGTCGCATGTTGCGTTCCATCGAGCGCGCTACCAACGCGAAGCTCGAAGAGATGGACCTGCCGACCGTGGACGAGGTCAACGATTCTCGTAAGGCCAAGTTCGCCGACTCGCTGACGGAGTCCCTGGAATCTGACCAGCTGGAGATTTTCCGCTCCCTGGTTCGCTCCTACTCCGAAGCCAAGGACGTCCCCATGGAGGACATCGCCGCTGCACTCGCGGCGCAGGCGCAGTCGGGCGAGGACTTCCTGATGAAGGAGCCGCCGCCGGAGAAGCGTCGCGAGCGCGACCGCTTTGACCGCGACGACCGTCGTGGCCGAGGTCGAGATCGTGAGGACCGGGGCGGTCGCGGCCGCGAGCGCGGTCCGCGTCGCAACGATGGAGACTTCGACCTCTACCGTCTTGCCGTGGGTAAGCGACAGCACGTGCGTCCGGGCGCCATCGTTGGTGCCCTGGCCAACGAGGGCGGTTTGAACTCGCGCGACTTCGGCCGCATCACCATTGCGGTGGATCACACCCTGGTTGAGCTGCCTAAGGGCCTCGACAACTCGGTGCTGGATCGCTTGGCTGATACCCGCATCTCCGGTCAGCTCATCAACATTGAGCGCGATCACGGCCGACCCCCGCGCGATCGTGGAGACCGCGGTGGACGTGGCTTCGGCGGACGTGGTGGACGTGATGACCGCGGCGGACGCGGAGGCCGCGGCGGCTGGAACCGAGATCGCGACGATCGAGGTGGCCATAACGGACGTGGTGGTCGTGATGACCGCGGCGGACGCGGAGGCCGCTGGCGCGACTAAGCAGAAAAGCTAAAGCTCCGGCTCTCGCTTCCCTCACTAGGTGAGGGGGAAGGGGAGCCGGAGCGTTGTGCTATCTCGGGTCAGGGTACCTAGACGTACATCAGAATGAACACGATGACCCACAGCAGGTTGAAGATGCCGCCGAACATGGCGAGCTGCTTCTTGGTCTTCACCGGATCGATGTTCGCATCCGACGGGTCAGAATCTGCCGGGGAGAGCAACCCTAGGCGAGAGACCAGCTTCTTCTGCTTGGGCACGATGACCACGAACAGCAGAACCCAGGCCACCAGGGCCAACACGATAGCGATGTGGAACTGCGGCTGGGATTTGAAGGACGACCAGTTGCTGAACAGCAGTGTCGCGCCCAGCAGCGGAACCAGGATGGAAGCCATTCCGTAGGTCTGCGTGATGCGGTGGGTGAAGCGAGCAATGCCGGCATGGGTGGTATCGCCCTGCGAAGCCTTCAGTGCAGAGCCTCCAAATGCGGAGACTGCCACGGCGACCGGGCCCAGCAGGAGAATTGCGGCAGCGACGTGGAGCAGGAGGAGGATGTTAAACATCAGTCCCTCACTTTCGTTTTCAAGGATTATTCAGGTCGGCCACCACTGTAGTTCAGATGCGTGAGATCGCTGAGAAAGCACTCGCGTCGCAAAGCCCACGCATCCGCGCGGGTGAGCGCCAACTGGTACGTTGCCGCGATGTAAAAGACCCTCCGGACGTACCAGCACCGCGACGATTGCAGGGGCGGAAGCCACTCAGACGGCAACTGGTCCGACTTTTCACGATTGGCGGTGGAATCGACGGCGATGAGATTGAGTGGATCATTGGCAAAGGCCACACGGCGCTTCTCATCCCAATTCGCAGCACCCATGTCCCAGGCAGCAGCGAGCGGAAAGAGGTGGTCGATGTCGCTGGTGTGGGGGCTTATCGACGCCCCGGTGTACATCCCAGTCGTCGTCCCGCTGGCCTCGCACCCCTGACCTGGAAACTGCGAGGCCAAGATGGCTTCGCGCGTGGTGCATCCGGCTCGGGTTCCCCACCCATCGCCGAAGGCTTCTCGCTCGTAGCCGGGGACGGGGTACCGATGGTCGACGATTCTTACGCTGCTCAAGAGCGTTGCGGTGGGCGGGAGTGCGTCGTTAAGCGAAGTCCTGGTGCGGGGTAGCACCCAGGCAATAGCGGCAGCGAGAGTGCACAGGCTGAGGAGCAGGACGTATAGCTGATACAGGGAGATTCGCACACAGTCTTAGACTGGTGAAGTCCTGCTTGTGGTTCCCCGCCTGTGCTTAGGAAGCAGCTGCCAGGCGCTGGGCGCGGACAAATTCCTCCTGCGCGGCCTGCGGCGGGCGGGTGACCAGCGAGACGATCAGCAGTGCCGCCGCGGAGAGTGCCACCGCCGGGACCATCTCGTAGATCAGGGAGGACCAGCCGGCAAGCTTCCAGCCAACAGCTACGACCGCGCCGGTGATCATGCCGGCCAGGGCGCCCGCAGAGGTCAGGCGGGGCCAGTAGAGCGAGGCCACGACCACGGGACCAAACGCGGCACCGAAGCCTGCCCAGGCGAAGCTCACCAGGCCCAGAATGGATTCGTTGGGGTGGATAGACATGGCGAAGGCGATGAGGGCAACCCCCAGGACTGCGAGGCGAGAGAACAGCACCAGCACTTTGTTGCTGGGGCGCTTCTTGGCCACGACGCGGTAGAGATCCTCCACCAGGGAGGATGAGACAACCAGCATCTGGGAAGACATCGTCGACATGATGGCGGCCAGTACGGCGGTAAGCACGATGCCAGCGATCAGCGGGTGGAAGAGGATGCGGGCCAGATCGAGAAACACCGTCTCAAAGTTCTCCTGGTCCGTGACTGCGACATCCGGGTTCTGAGAGAAGTAGACGGTGGCCACCATTGCAACAACGACGGCGCCCAGCATGGACAGCGCCATCCAGCTGATGCCCCAGAATCGACCCGCTCGGGCATCGCCCGGGGTGCGCAGTGCCAGGAAGCGCACCACCACGTGAGGCTGGCCAAAGTAACCGAGGCCCCAGGCAAGGTTGCCGATGATCACTGAAGCAGACACTCCCGCAAACAGGCTGAAATAGGTGGGGTTGCCCTCGGGGTGGGGACCATAAGAATGGGTGGTCGCCCACGTGAATACATCGGACGGGTTGTCCAGCGACATCAGTGCCATGATGGGAACGATGACGAGCGCGGAGAACATAAGAATGCCCTGCACCACATCGGTATACGAGACTGCCAGGAAGCCTCCGATGAGCGTGTACAGCACCGTCACCGCGGCCACGATGAGCATGCCGGTGAAGTAGCTACCATCAAACGTCGCCTCGAAGTAACGCCCGCCGGCAACCATGCCGGAGGCGACGTAGAAGACAAAGAAGAAGATGATGATCGCGGCGGAGACGATCCGCAGGAGTCGCGATTGGTCGTGAAGGCGATTCTCAAAGAAGCTGGGCAGGGTGATGGAATTGCCCGCGACCTCGGAGTATGCCCGCAGGCGCGGAGCTACCCACTTCCAGTTGGCCCACGCGCCGATGGTGAGCCCGATGGCGATCCATGCCTCGCTGAGCCCGGTAACAAACAACGCGCCGGGTAGCCCCATGAGCAGCCAGCCGGACATGTCGGATGCACCTGCAGACAGTGCAGCGACGAACGGGGGAAGTCCACGACCGCCAACGGTGTAGTCCTCGTATTCGCTCGACTTGGTGTATCCCCAAATGCCGATCCCGACCATGACGAGCAAATACAACACAATGGCCAGGATGAACCACGCTTGTTGCTGCATCCGTTCCCTTTCTCTCGTGGACTACCGTCGCGTATCGACGCTCTCACAACCTAGTTATTGAAGTGAACTAGACCACATTATGCACGGTGGGGTGGGGCAGGCCAAGAGGAGGCGCACGCGCAGCCTGAGCGCAAGCCCAGTGGTACAAATGTTCCTATGCCTTCTTTCCTCCTGCACGGACTCTGGCTCCCGGAGTCCGGCCTCAACCTATGGGTGGAGCAGGTGGAAGGACACCGCATCGTGTTGCCGTCGGCAGTGCCGGAGGGAACCTTCCCGCCCGTGATTGAGCGCATGCTGGACGACTCCATGTTCCGCACGCGCGCGGGGGTCAAGATGCAAACGCCTAAGGGAAAGCGCCTCAGCTTGCGCATTCCCACCGCGTCCCTGGGGCCAGACAAGACGGTGCGTGTGCTCAGCCAGATGGCATTTTTGGATCAGGAATCCCCGGCCGCCACGGCCGCGCAACGAGCCTCCATCGCAGCGGATCTCTACTGGCTCATCCGGCTTTATGTTGGTTTGGATCGCTTTGTCAAAGCTGGGCGTCTGACCATCCGTCTGGGCTTCAATGATGGAATGTGGTGGCCGCAGTGGCAGCTGGCTGATGGACTGGGGGAGCGCGGTTGGCTCGCACAGATGATCGCTGCCGCCCCGGGCGTGCTCACCGCAAACAATCCCACGCTGGATGAGGACGTCTCCTCTCACTTGACGCACTGGATTGCCACGGCCCGCCTGGAATCCTTGACCAGCCAACCGCGTCCCTACCCCTGGCACGACTTCGTCGAGGCACTGCTCAAGAGTCGACCATTGCGCCGGGGAGGAACAGGATTGCTGCGCGCCCTGAAAGACTGGCGCAATTCCATCACGGCGGTAAACCTGCACCTGGTGTTCATTGTGGAACAGCCCGACGAGGACGACCAAGGGGATCCCGCAACAGCGGTCTGGCCGGTGCGCGTACAGGTGCGTTCGGGCACGGACGCACCGCGCCCGGTTCGTCTCAACTTGATGGATGCAGCGAGCGTCGAGAAGCTCAAAGAATCCCAAGAACGCGCCATCACCGAAACCTCGCTCGTAGATCCCCATCGTCACCCCATGGGGGCGACTACATACCTACCGTCTGTTTCGGGGGAGCGTGAGGGGGACTGGGACGTCTATCTCACCACCGAGGAGATCATGACGTTTGTGGCCAAGGACGCACCCAAGCTCAAGCGCGCCGGCTTCACAGTTATGTTGCCCAAGGCCTGGTCCACAGCGGAGACGACTGCGACGGTGCGGGCTCGTGAAGTCTCCGAATCTGCGACTGAGACCAAGCTGGGGCTGGACAAGATGGTGGCCTACGACTGGCAGTTGTCGGTGGGGGAAACTGAGCTCACGGCCGAGGAAATGAAGGAGCTGGTGCGCTCCAAGACTGGCCTGATTCGCCTACGCGGGCAGTGGGTACTGGCGGATACCTCCAGCGTGAACAAGGTGAAGAAGTACATGGAGCGCCTGGAGAAGTCCTCTAAGGCGCATCGGCTGGCCGAGATCGCCGCGGCAGAAGAAGCTGCACAGTACGCGCGTGCCGAGGGGCTGGCTGACGCGGGTGAACTCGAAGCAAAGGTTACTGCTCTCAAACAAGAGCTTGCCGACGAGACCGACAACCTGGGCAAGGTCACCCTGGCGGAATTGCGGGAAATCGCACTGGAATCGGCCGTGGACGAGCCCGTCGCCTTCACCGGCTCCACCTGGCACGAGAGCCTGCTTGGCGTGGGGACCGAAGCTCCCGCGCCGACTCGCAAGGAGATCCCACCGACAGTGCACGCGCAGCTGCGCGAATACCAGCGCCGGGGCGTGGACTGGCTGTATTGGATGAGCAGCAACAACCTGGGCGCGATCCTGGCCGACGACATGGGCCTGGGAAAGACCCTGCAGTTCTTGACCATGCTGGCGATCGAGCGGGCGGAGAATCCGGCGGTTGAGCCGTCGTTGGTCGTGGCTCCCACCTCGGTGGTCGGCAACTGGGCCCGCGAGGCTCAACGGTTCGTGCCCGACCTTAAGGTGCTCGTCCATCACGGGGCTGATCGCTTAAAGGGCGAGGAACTGGATGAGGCAATGAAAAGCCATGACCTCATCATCACCTCGTATGGGATCGCCGGGCGCGATACGCAAGCGCTGGCACGGCATTACTTCAACCATGTGGTGCTCGATGAGGCCCAGGCGATTAAGAACGCAGCCACCAAGGCGGCGCGCAGCGTGCGAGCACTGCGCTCACGGCATCGTCTGGCGCTCACCGGTACCCCGGTGGAGAATCGCCTCTCGGAGATGCGCGCGATCTTGGACTTTGTGAACCCGGGCGTGCTGGGCTCAGCCAGTTTCTTCCGCAACCACTTCGCTCGAGCCATTGAGCGAGGCGAGGACGAGGAGATGGCACAGCGTCTACGCGCGCTGACCTCACCGTTTATCCTGCGCCGGCTCAAGACCGACCCCACAGTAATCGACGACCTGCCAGACAAAACCGAGCAGATCATCACCGTGAACATGACCCACGAACAGGCCGCCCTTTACACGGCCCTGACCGAGTCAGTGCAGGAGGAGCTGGAGCAGCGCGAGGGGATGTCGCGACGCGGACTGGTCCTGGCCACGATCACGCGCATCAAGCAGATCTGCAATCACCCCGCGCACTACTTGGGCGATGGCTCGAGTGTGACCGAACGCGGCCACCATCGCTCCGGCAAGGTTGCTGAGTTGATGAGGCTTCTCGACGTCGCCGTCAATACCGACCAGCGGGTACTGATTTTCACCCAATACCGAGCGTTTGGCACCCTGCTCAAGCCCTACTTGGATAACCGCCTGGGAGAAGACATCCCCTTCCTCCACGGGGGCGTGTCCAAGACTGCCCGCGATGCCATGGTTGCCCGCTTCCAATCCTCCGCGGGTCCGCGCGCGATGTTGCTTTCGCTGAAAGCTGGCGGTACCGGTTTGAACCTGACGGCAGCCTCCATGGTTATCCACCTGGATCGCTGGTGGAACCCTGCCGTTGAGAATCAAGCAACGGATCGAGCGTTTCGCATTGGGCAGGACCGCAATGTTGCGGTGTACAAGATGATCACTGCAGGCACGTTGGAGGAGTCCATACAGGACATTCTTGATGGCAAGACCAAGCTGGCGGGCACAGTCGTGGGTGAAGGAGAAGGCTGGATCACGGAGCTGGCGCCGGAGCAGCTTGCGGAGCTGATGAGCTATCGCGAGCGCGAGGCCGCTGCCGACGATCCACTGGAGGAGGAGTTCTAACCCATGGCAGATACGAAGCGTCCTCGTGAGGGCAACGTCATCTATGCCAACTTTGGCGCACGCACGCGCGTGAACAGCGCCGATGAGATTCCGCGCCGACCAGTGGCAACACAGCTGTGCCCAGTGGCAAACCGGTTGAGCACTCTGACGCTTGCGCTGGCGGATCAGGGACGGATCAATCGGGGGCGACAGTACGCTCGCGCTGGGAACGTCGTTGAGCTTGATATCAAGAATGGTGCGGCGCACGCCCGGGTAGCGGGTTCGCAGAATTCGCCTTTTACTACCTCGCTGATCCTGCCGTACCGAACCGCCGATGACCTGAGCACTCTGACGCGCACGATCGTGGAATCGCACAATGGCCTGGCACGGATGCGCCGTGGTGATGTGGACGATGAGGTCCTCGATTTGCTGCTCGCAGCGGAGCCGCAGGATGTGCGCTTCGCCTGCGATTGTCCGGATCATGCGGGGGTGTGCAAGCATGCCATCGCGCTTGCAGACCGCCTGATTTCACGCATTGATGCGGATCCCAGCCTGGCATTCCATCTGCGGGGAATGACCATGCAGTCGGTCGAGCAGGCGGCACTGGTTCATGCCAAGGACGTCGCTCAGGAATCGAGCACTGCCGGAAGCGAGCGTTTCTGGGAAGCCGGGGACTTGCCTGAGTTGCCTCGACCCAAGGTCGCCCCCGCGCTCGACGACTCCGATGTGGAGCTCTTGCACAAGGCCATGCGGGTGGTCTCATTTACCAGCATCGATCAGCTGCGAGCGGTCAGTGACCTCGAGGACCTGTACCACCACCTGACTAAGTAACTGCGGGTGTTCGAACGCGCTGTGGATTTCCCGGATAGCAATGTCCGGCCCGTTTGATAGGACTAGAAACCATGCACTCCATTACCTTCCTCCATACCTCTGACCTGCAGTTGGGAATGACACGCTGGTTCCTCGGTGACGATGGCCAGGCGCTTTTCGACGATTCTCGTCTCCGCGCAATCCGGCGAATCGGACAGCTTGCCACCGAGACGGACGCGCAGTTCGTTGTTATCGCCGGAGACGTTTTCGACGCGAACGCCTTGTCACCACGCGTGATCAAACGCGTTATTGACGAGCTGAAGCGATTACCTGTCCCCGTTTATCTCTTACCGGGCAACCACGATCCGCTGGTGGCCGATAGCGTATTTCGCCATACCGGCGACCTCGACGGGGTGATCGTGGTTGACGATTCGGAGGTGCGAGAAGTTGCCCCGGGCGTCGAGCTAGTTGGCGCCCCTTGGTTCAGTAAGCATCCCACTGGGGATTTGGTGCGACGTGCGCTTGAGCCCTTGGGGGCGAGCGAGAAGATTCGCATTGGCCTTGCACATGGGCAGGCGGAATCGCGCTCCGGCGAGATCATCGCGGGGTGGTTCGACCTGGCATACGTGGAAGAGGCCATGGCGCAGCGGCGCCTGGATTACCTGGCATTAGGGGATACTCACTCGGCGCAGCCAGTTGGTGACTCGGGCCGAGTGTGGTTCTCGGGTTCGCCGGAGGTGACCGACTTTGCCGAGGACAGCGGTGGCGGCGAGCACAATTCAGGGCAAGTGCTGCAGGTGGACATCACGAAGGAGCCCGGTTCTGATTCGCAGGTGAGCGTAACGGAGCATCGGGTGGGCGAGTGGACCTTTGCCGCTCCCACCGAGACGATATACAGCGACGAAGACATCGACGCCTTCTTGGCGCGCCTTGATTCCTATCCGGAAAAGTCCCGCACCGTGATCAAGTACACGTTGGAAGGCACACTTTCTCTCGAACAGACGCGGCGCTTAGAAATGGGAATTGATGCGCGCAAAGACGTTTTTGCCAATCTTTATGAGCGAGAATCGCGGATGGATCTCCACGTTGAGCCCACGGATGAGGAAATTGCCGATCTTGCCCTCGGTGGCGTCGCGGCGTCGGCTCTAGCGGAGTTGCTGGAAGACCCTGACGATAACGTGGCCACCGATGCGGCCCACCTGCTCTTTCGACTTTCCCAGGAGGCCTAGACAATGCGTCTGCATTCACTGACCCTGAAGAATGTCCGAGCGGTTGACTCGCTCACCATCGACGAGTTGCCGGGCACCGGAGTCGTGGTCATCCACGGTGAGAACGAGCAGGGCAAGTCCACCATTCTGGATGCGCTGCATGCCGTGCTGAACTACACCTATCGGTCGAACGCAGAGAAGAACACCAAGCCGCTCAACCCGACTCACAAATCGGAAGGGCCAGAGGTTACAGCTCGGTTGACTGTAGGGGAGACGGAATTCACCATCCACAAGCGCTGGGCTCGGCGCAAGGGGGCTGAGCTGACGGTCCATTCCCCACGGCCAGGAAATTATGTCGATGATGACGCCGAACGGGTCTTAGAAGAGATCCTGGAAAACAACGTCGACCAGGATCTTCTCTCGGCACTCTTTCTGCGGCAGGATCAGCTGGAAGAGGGAGCTGCAGCAGTCGGGATCCCCGCGTTGGATCGGGCGCTTGCTGAAAACCAGGGCGACGAGGCAGTAGACGTGGGGGAGGACGATCCGCTTTATCATGCAGCGTTTCGCGAGTTTCGCCGCTTTTACACAGAAAAAACTGGTCAGCTGAACACACAAGCGACCAAGGTTCTCCAAGACCGAGACAAGGCTGTGGAAGAAGCGGAGGACTTGCAGCGCCAACGTGCCCAGCTTGACCGTCAGGTAGAGGAGGTTGTGCGCACAGAAGAGGCCTTGGCGCAGGAGATCGCAGAGCTTCCCGAGGCTCAGCAGGAAGCCTCTGCAGCGCACGAGGCTCTGGCGATTGCGATCAAGGCTGTGGAACGTCGTGAACAGGCGGCCAGGAACCTGGAGCAAAAGCAGGCAATCGTCGATGCCACTGCTGCGTCAATCGCCCAACGGCACCAGCAAGCGGAGCAACTAGAAGAGCGTAAGGCTGAGTTGCTCTCGTTAGAGAAGTCCCTGGCAGAGGCTGCGGAGGCCAAAGAACGCGAGGAGGGCCGACGCAAAGAACTTGCGCAGAAATGCGCAGAAGCCCGACGCCAGTTCGAGGAATGCAAGGAAACTAGCCGCATGTCACGCGCTCTGCGCGAGGCGGTAGATGATCGGGTGCGCTGGGATGAGCTCGGCGCGTTACTAGAGCGCGTCGACGCATTAGAGACGGCATTGGCCGAGGCCCAAGCGGCTATCCCGGATCGGCCTCTCACTGATGAGGATGTGCGCAAGGTCGACCAGGCAGCTCAGGATGCTGAGGTAGCCCAGCGCGTGCGCGATGCTGCAACCTCACACCTCACGCTGAGTTCGGTTACTCCGGTGAGCATCATGATTGATGGGCAGCCCCAAGAGGTGCATCAGGAGCCCGTCCGGGTCGATGTCGTTGACGGGGTTGAAGTGGTCATCGGTGAGGTGACTGCGCGCATGCATGGGGGCGCGGGAACAAGTGCGGATGCGCACCGCAAGGCTGAGCAGACGCAAGCCGCTCTGGCTGAGTTGCTTTCCGCGCTGGGGCTGGAGACCGTGGGGCAGGCACGACAGCGTCATGCCGAGCACCAAGGCCTGCAGCGAGAGGTTGACCGGACGCGCTCCGAGCTCGCCTCGACGCTCAATGGGCGTGAATCGAGCACCTTACGTAGGGAACACGAACTGCTAGGTAAACGGTGGGACGAGCTCGAACCACAGCTAGCTAGCCAAGCCCAGGAAACCAGCCCGGAAGAGGCGCGCGCACAGGTTCGCACCGCCGAAGCTGCGGAATCTGAAAGCGCAGCGGCTCTCGAGCGCGCAGAAGCTGAGCTCAAGCCATGGGAGGAGCGGCAGGCTGAACGTACCTACGTAGAGGCAAGAGTCACCTTCGATGCCAGCGAGCAGCGCGTGCTGGAAGATACTTCTGCGCTCCAGGCTTTGCTCGACAAGGAGTCGGATGAGGCCATAGAGGCGCGACGGGTCGAGGAAGAAACCGCGCGCGATCAAGCTCAAGCAGACCTGGCGGAAGCACAGGAAGCTGAGCGCGTGGCGGATCCAGAGCAGAAGAAGGCGGCATGTGAGGCTACCCAGGCGCGTGTGGAGTCGATTAAGCACCGCATCCATGAACTGGAGATGGATCAGGCGAAGCTCAAGACTGCTATCGAGATCGCCGGGGACATTGCCGAACGGCACGAGAAGGCCGCGGCCAGAGCTCAAAACTTGGACCGGCAGTGGCGCAGCGTGGAACGCCGAGCGCAGGCAGCGAAGCGGCTGTATGAGGTCTTGCGGAAGCACCGCGACGCGGCTCGGGCGCGCTATACCGAGCCCTATGTTCAGGAGCTGGAGAGACTGTCCGCGGCCGTATTTGGAGCGAACGTGCGGTTCGGTCTGAATGACAAGTTGCAGATTGTTGACCGCACCGTCGACGACATCACCGTGCCTGTGGGAAAGCTCTCTGGTGGTGCCAAGGAGCAACTGGCGCTGTTGAGCAGATTTGCCATAGCGTCGCTCGTCGCCAAGCACGCAGAAGACCACACCGTGGGCGTTCCCGTGTTCATCGATGATGCGTTGGGCTCTACCGACCCGCGGAGGCTGACGGTGATGAATCAGCTGCTGAACAAGATGGGATCTACGGCACAGATCTTTGTTTTGACCTGTTATCCCAAGCGTTTCGACTGGCTGCAGTCCAAGACGCAGATAGCGATAACGGAGGCTAAGAATCGCTAAGCAAAACCCCGGGGTCACCGTGGGGAGGTGACACCCGGGGCTAGCACTCGTGCGAGTGTGGGGTTACTTCTTGATGGCCGAGCCCTCGATCTCGATGGTGATCTCCTCGGACACCAGCACGCCGCCGGAGTTCAGGGGAGCCTGGAAGTCGATGCCGAAGTCCTTGCGGTTGATCTTGGTAGAAGCGTCGAAGCCCACGCGGGTGTTGCCCCACGGGTCGACCTCGGAACCCAGCAGGTCGACGTCGAGGGTGACCGGCTTGGTAACGCCCTTGATAGTGAGGTCGCCGGTGACCTTGCCGCCGTCTACATCGACGGAGGTGGACTCGAAGGTCATCTCCGGGTACTTCTCCACGTCGAAGAAGTCCTCGCCCTTGACGTGGCCATCGCGGTCAGCGTTGCGGGTGTCAATGGAGTCAGTCTTGATTACAACCTTGATGGCCGAGTTGTCGCCGTCGACTGCGATATCAGCGGTCCAGTCGTTGAAGGCACCGCGCACCTTGGTGATCATTGCGTGGCGAGCCACGAAACCAATGCGGGTGTGGGTGGGGTCCAGCTCGTAGGTGCCGTTGAATTCAGTCATTGTGTTCTCCTTGAGATTTATTGTTGCTTCTCGACGCGGTCCCTTTTCGACCTCGTCGGTGATACCCACCTTACCGCCATTTGGTGACGTGTCAACTAGAATTTTCAAATAAATAACGGGACTGGCTGTATATGCAGCTCAGAGGTGGGAAATTTATTTATCCTGTAGGTCCGCGCTAGGGTAGAAAGCCGTGACTGAGCAACCCCGATGGCTAAACGACGAAGAGCAACAGCTCTGGCGGCTCATGTTGGCGGGCCGGCGCAAAATCGAGCGCGTCATGGATGAGACCCTTCAGCGCGGCAGCGAGCTGTCTTCCTCGGAGTTCTCCGTCCTGGTCAGTCTCTCAGAATCGCAGGATTGCGACATGCGCCTGCGTGACCTGTGCGCGGCCCTTGACTGGGATCGTTCGCGGACCTCCCATCAGGTCAGCCGCATGGAGCGACGGGGTTTGGTGACCAAGACCCGCAGTGAAGGCGATGCCCGCGGAGTGGTGGTGAAGCTCACCGAAGACGGAATGCGACGCCTGAAGTTGGCGGCACCGGAGCATGTGGAATCCGTGCGTCGGGTAGCGTTCGATCCAATGACGCCCGAACAGGCCAAGGTTCTGAAGGCCTACCTGGAAGCGGTGATGGCGGTAGACAACGTGCCTGGGGTCGAAGGCTTCGATGGTCCGCTGTGCGGCAAAGGGGAATAACCCTTAGGGGAGGAAAATCCGGGGAGAACTCAGGGCCCTACCTGATGAGGGAAATCACGGATTCCGGTGTACTTGGAGGTGTCAGCAAGTCGCCGGATAGAAAAAGGACCTGATTCCCATGACGTACCCGATCAACGATTCCACCCTTGCGTACGACCTCACGGCAGTGGAGAAGCAACCGCGTCGACTGCATCGTTCCTCCACCCAGAACTGGGTGGGCGGTGTGCTCAGCGGATTCGCCGAGACCTACGGCTTTGACGTTGCGCTCATGCGCATCCTGTTTCTCTGCTCCATGCTGCTGCCAGGACCGCAGATCCTGCTCTACCTGGCGGCATGGCTGATCATGCCGCGTGACTACTAATTAGTAGGCCACTGCCTCGGTGACATTGGGGTGCTTGGCTAGCGGGGTGACCTTGATCTTCATGTACTTGTACATGGGGAAACCCGCCAACACCTCATGAAGATGATCGTTATCGCGAACATCGTAAATGGAGTGGTTCGCGTATTCGCCGACCACGCGCCAAATGCCCTTCATGATGCCTTCGCGCTGAAGGTTTCCGGAATACTCCTTTTCCCTGGCCTGAAAGTCCGCCACCTGTTCCGGGGTGAGGTGATCGGGGAACGTCACATCCATACGGGCGAGAAAAAGCATTCGGGGCACCTTTCTACGTTTGTTGATGGGGAAAATCCCACATTGTGGCCCATCCTACGGAAAAGGTGGGGGGTCCGTTTTGGGGCATGCTCTCGAACCGGGCATCAAAGCTCTAAAGGAATAGGACCAAAGGGCACGCCCTTTAGAGGTTTGAAGCGGAATCTCTTGCCCTTTGTGCCCATTCCTTTAGAGGTTTAGCACCTAGAGTTCCCTCAAGTCTCGGTTCTCGGAGCTACAAAAGACCTCGCCCAGATAGAACGAGGTTCTAAACGGGCGGGGTCTTCTTCCATGTTGTGTCCCCGACAGGATTCGAACCTGCGACCCCTGGTACCGGAAACCAGTGCTCTAATCCTCTGAGCTACGGAGACATTTAGCACCCTGCTAAACGCGCGGTGCAAGGAAAGAATAGCACCGCGCACCCGGTTACCAATAACCGGCCCCGCCACACCCCGGGCGATTCACGCCAGCGTGGCTGACCGGCCAATAACCACCATCAGTCGCGCACGATGACCACAATCAGGTCACGCGGACCGTGGACGCCCTCGACGCGGGAGAGCTCAATGTCGCTGGTAGCTGAGGGACCAGAAATCATTGTGCTGGGCTTGGTGGGGTCCATGCGCTCGATCATCTCGGGCACGCGATGAACGATGGAATCTGCTCGCACAATGCAGACGTGGCGGTCTGGGACCAGGGTCAGTGCACGGCGGCCGCACAGGTCACCGGACTCCAAGACGATTGTGCCGGTTTCAGCGCAGGATACGAGCGACTCGGTGAGCACGGCGTCGACAAGCGACAATTCGCGGGGGTTGGCCGCCGCATCGTCGGCACGAGCCTGACCTTCGAATGCGCTCAGAACCGCCTGGTCGATGCCAGGGGCATAGACCAGGTTCTGCACGGAGCGCTCGGTAAACACCTCAGCGAGCGTGTTGGAGAGCTCGGCGGAGGAGCACTCGTGGACATCCGCCTTGTAGTCCACCAGACGGTCGACCAGCATCTCGATGAGGGCGGGGCCGGAAACGGATCCAGCGCGGTGGTACTCGCGGGGTGCCTCCACCTTCTCTGCGGTGTGCGAGATCTTCTGCGCGGAACGAATGCGCCGCAGGATCTCTTCCTTGGCTGTGGACACGTCAGGCCTCCTTGGACGGCAGGTTGAGTAGGGTGCGGGCCTCGTCGGACTCGAACCACTGGCGGAAGGACTTCTTGGGCGGAATCTGGGTATCGCGAGCTCGGGACCAGCCACCGAAAGCCAACGGCAGAGACTGAATGGTTCCGTTGAAGCCACCCATGACGCGGCCAAGCGACATCAGGCGCATGGCCTTGTCCCAGAGCTGGGGCTTAGCCATAAGCATTCCTACCGGGCCCATGAGGAAAGCCTCTGGCTTGGGGTGGAACTGCTCGACCTTCTGGTGCCGCATCTCAAGAAGCACGTCGGTGATCGGAATCTTGACCGGGCAGACCTCATCGCAGCGACCGCAGAGCGACGATGCGAACGGCAGGGAAGCGGTGACGTCATCGACACCTTCCATGCCTGCGAGCTGCGGGGTGAGAATGGCGCCGATCGGGCCAGGGTAGACCGAACCGTAGGCGTGACCACCGGCGCGCTCGTAAACAGGGCACACATTGAGGCAAGCCGAGCAGCGGATGCACTTGAGGGCCTCGCGACCGATCTCGTTGGACAGGGCTGCGGTGCGACCATTGTCCAGCAGAATCAGGTGGAAGTTCTTCGGGCCGTCGCCCTCGGTCACGCCAGACCACAGCGAGGTGTAGGGGTTCATGCGCTCACCCGTGGAGGAGCGCGGCAGAAGCTGGAGGAATACCTCGAGATCCTGGTAGGTAGGCAGTAGCTTCTCGATTCCCATGACCGTAATCAGGGTCTCCGGCATCGTCAGGCACATGCGGCCGTTGCCCTCGGATTCGACGATGCTGATGGTTCCGGTCTCTGCCACGCCAAAGTTGGCGCCGGAAATAGCCACCTTGGCCTGCATGAACTTCTCGCGCAGGTAGAGGCGGGACGCCTCTGCCAACTCCGGGGGATTGGCGGGAAGATCCGGGCTAACGTTCGGCATGGAGCGGACGAAGATGTCGCGGATTTCAGCGCGGTTGCGGTGAATCGCCGGAACGAGGATGTGGGACGGGTAGTCCTTTCCTAGCTGGACAATCAGCTCAGCCAGGTCCGTTTCAATGGCGTGGACGCCGTGCTCAGCGAAGTATTCGTTGAGGGCGATTTCCTGGGTGGCCATGGACTTGATCTTCAAGACCTCGTCCTCGCCGGTCTCCTTGACCAGGTTAAGGGCGATTTCGTTGGCCTCGGCAGCGTCGCGCGCCCAGTGCACGTGCCCGCCGCGGGCGGTCACTGCCGCTTCAAACTGCTCGAGCAGCTCAGGCATACGGGCCGCGACGTCCTGCTTGATCGCGGAGCCAGCGTTGCGCAGCAGCTGCCAGTCGTCGAGCTCGGAGACGACCTTGGCGCGCTTGGCGCGAATCGTGGTGGTCGCGTGGTTGAGGTTGTGCCGCTGGGTGGCGTTGTTCAGCTCCTCGTGAGCAGACTTGGTAAAGCTCTGCTTGCGAAAGCGCAGGTTCGAGGGCTCGTGCGGGGCGCGCGGTGGCATGGAAGGGGTTCCGAGGGTTACCGGGCTCATAGCGAGGCCTCCTTGGTGTAAGCAGCGGAATCGGGGGAGTAGGGGTGTTCCTTGGTGGAGGCCAGGATCTCAGCGAGGTGGACGGCACGCACGCCGGATCGCTGACGAGAAAGGACGCCAGAGATATTCATCAGGCACGAGGAATCTCCACCGGTGAGGTACTCGACGCCCGCTTCCCGCACGTGGCGGGCCTTGTCGACGGCCATCGCCGCAGACATCTCGGAGTTCTTGATCGCGAACGTTCCACCGAAGCCGCAGCACTCCTCCTTGTTTTCCAGCTCGCGCAGCTCGATACCCTCGACTGCCTGCAGCAGCTGGTACGGGCGATCTCCGAGGCCGAGCATGCGCAGGCCGTGGCAGGACGGGTGGTAGGTGACCTTGTGCGGGAAGAAAGCACCCACGTCGGTCACACCCTCCACATCGACCAGGAACTCCGGAAGGTCGTAGGTCTTGGCGGCAACTTCCTTTGCACCCTCGGCCAGGCCAGCGCGGCCATAACGCTCGGCGACGTGGGGGTTGTGCTTACGCACGCTGGTCACGCACGAGCCGGAGGGGGCCACGATGGCATCGATCGAAGGATCGTTAAAGGCATCCACATAGGTGCCCACGATCTTCGCTGCTTCGCGCTGGTAACCGGAGTTGGTGTGCATCTGCCCGCAGCACGTTTGGCCTTCGGGATAGACCACCTCGTGGCCTAAGCGCGCCAAAATGAGGGCGGTGGCTTTCGATGCATCCGGAAACATTGCGTCACCGATGCAGGTGGAAAACAGTGCGATTTTCATCGTCACTCCATTTCACAGCAATTGATTGTGGTTCATAGAGGGCCTTGCACAGGTTTTGCCCACGTAGGTGGTGCCTGTGAGGGTTCTACTTCTCAACCTACCGCATGACCAAAACCGCGATGACCAGGAAGAATAAAGAAACAAAGTTGTTTCAAAAACAAGGAGAGGCTGAGCCTGAAAATCCTTTGCGAGTGAGAAGAAAGATGTCATTGAAAATCGTGCTCTGCAATAGGATTCAAGATGTCCATGCGAGGTACTCCAGCCGCGGTGTAAAAAGTGCGGCCGGAGGCACGTCGCTTCCTGCTCGTCCCAGAAAGTGGTGCCCTTCGTGACTTCCACCTTCACTGCTGCCACAGACGCTGTAGCTGGCAGCGTCGCATTGAGTGCTTTAGTGGGAATTCTTCCCCTTGCCGCGTTCTTCTTGCTGCTCATGGCCCTGAAATTGCCCGCTCATGTTGCAGCCCTCATCTCCGCGGCCATTGCCGTCGTCATCGCCATCTTCGGGTTCTCCATGCCCGTCGGGCTGACGCTGCTGTCACTGTCGCAAGGTGTGACGTTCGGCCTGTTCCCGATCGTGTTCATCATCATCATGGCGGTGTGGATCTACGACCTCACCGTTTCTAGTGGTCGGTTTGAGGATCTCCGCACGATCTTTTCCAAGATCGGGCGTGGCGACGTCCGTGTGCAGGCCATGCTTATCGGCTTTGCCTTCGGAGGTCTTCTGGAGGCTTTGGCTGGATTCGGTGCCCCCGTGGCCATCGTCGTGGCGATGCTCGTCAGCATTGGCCTCAAGCCCATGAAGGCGATTCTGGTCACCTTCGTAGCCAACACCGCTCCCGTGGCGTTCGGGGCAATGGCCATTCCCATCACCACCGGCGCCGGCCTGGCTGGGCTGGATCCCAACCTGCTTGCCGCCACGGTTGGTCGTCAAGTCTCCGTCCTGGCATTCGTTGTGCCCTTCGTTCTCGCACTGATCATGGACGGATTCCGTGGATTGCGACAGACCTGGCCGATGGCCCTCATGCTCGGTGTTGCCTTTGGCGGTGGCCAGTTCCTGGCCTCCAACTTCATGACCTATGAGCTGACCGACGTGGTGGCCTGCCTTATCTCGCTCGTCGCCGGTGTGGCTCTCCTGCGCGTCTGGGGTCCGACAACCCCGGAGGATCAGGCTTCTGCTTCTGCAACGAATGGTACGGCCCACGAGCTGGACGCCCGCCGAACGGTGCTCGCACTATTCCCGTACCTGCTCATCGTGGTCGCCTTTGCCATCACCAAGCTGTGGACCGTGGGCGTCAACATTCCTAAACTGCTGGCATCAACCGACATCAAGATCCCGTGGCCGGGTCTGCACGGTAACCTGCTCACTGCCTCTGGGCAGCCCTCGTCAGCCACCATGTTCAACTTCAACTGGCTGTCCAACCCCGGAACGATTCTGTTCCTGTGCGGACTTATCACTGTCGCCGTCTACTCGGCGACGAGCACCAGCGAGCGTTCTCTGAGCGTTGGCCGTGGTTTTGGGCAACTCTTCTCCGGGCTGAACCGAATGAAGTTGTCCTACCTCACCATTGCCGCGGTGATGGGCTTGGCGTACGTGATGAACTTCTCGGGGCAGACTGCCGCCATTGGCGCGCTGTTGGCGGGAGCTGGACGATTCTTCCCGCTTATTTCCCCCATCGCTGGCTGGCTGGGAACCGCAGTGACGGGCTCGGCTACGTCGTCGAGCGCGCTGTTTGCTCAGATGCAATCGACCTCTGCCCACAGCATTGGTGTGGAGCCCCACCTGCTGGTGGGTGCTAACTCGGCAGGTGCTGTGACCGGCAAGATGATCTCCCCGCAGACCGTGGCCATCGCTGCAGCATCAGCCAACATCAAGGGTGAGGAAGGGCGGATCACCGGTCAGGCACTGCTGTACTCGCTGTGCTTGCTCGCGTTTATGTGTCTCCTGGTGTTCCTGCAGTCCACGCCGATCTTGGGCTGGATGGTCCCCTAAACATCGAATAACCTGCTTCCCATGACCCCTGCCGACCTTGCTGACTTGGTGCATCGAGTTGCTCATCAGGTGCTGGTCGCCCAGGGGATAGATCCGAGCATTGTGCCAAAGAGGGTCGTCGTAACGCGACCGCGTAATCCCGCACACGGCGACTACGCCACCAACGTCGCAATGCAGATCGCCTCGCGCACTGGCATGCGATCGGTAGAACTGGCGGAGCGGATCGCTAGTGGCCTGAACTCACGCGAAGAGATTTCCAGGGCTGCAGTGGCTGGGCCTGGCTTCCTTAACATCAGCATTGCTCCGCTGGCCCACAATGCGCTGGTTAAGCAAATTCTTGAGGCTGGGCCTGCCTACGGGGAAGGCCCCGAATTTCGGGATCACTCCTATGCGGTATGTGTCGAGGTCAGCCCAGCTGATGCGGGAGGGGACTTAAGGGCTGCTCAGTTAGCCGTAGTAGCCGACACCCTGGGCCGAGCTCTGGAGCTTGCGGGGGCTCGGGTTTCACGAAAATACGTCATCTCACCGCGCGGTACATCGGAATTTGCGGAGAGTCTCGGGGAGCTCGGGGTCCCGGTCACATCAACTTCTGGTGGCGACGTCACAATCGAGGCCCACCAGCTCAATCACGCGCGACTGACTTTTTCTGGGGGAAAGAACGTCGATACCCTTGCCCAGCTTGTCCAGGAACTCGGTATCGACGGGGCACGCTACTGCTTTGTGCACGCAGGAACCGGAGCGACGGCGCGGACCGATACGCGTCGGTGGTCACGGCAGTCAACGGAGAACCCGCTGTACTGGGTGCAATTTTGCCATGCGCGAATGAGCTGGGTCGAACGTACCGCGAACGCATTGGGGTACGAGGGATCCGTTGTTGGAAATCAGCTGCCCGCTCATCCCTGTGAAGAGGAGCTCCTTCGAGTGCTCGGCGATCTACCCGAAGTGGTCGCTTCAGTAACCCGCAGGGGAGAGGTTCATCGGGTTACCCGATACGCTGAAGAGCTAGCGCAGGCGTGGGAGAGTTTCTACGCTTCGTGCCAGGTTCTGCCCAAGGCGGGCCAGGCGTGGGATGAAATGTGGTCGGCTCGGGTGACACTCACCCGGGCGGCGCGAGTGGCCATGGCTAACGTTTTGCACGTAATCGGGATTAGCGCTCCGGAGCGGATGTAGGAGAAAGAAGATGAATCACCAGGATTTCAACGGTTTGCCTGCCCATGTGTGGCCGCGAAACGCTGCGCGTGATGCGTCAGGCGTGGTGAGCATCGCCGGTCTAGCGCTTCCGGACTTGGCCGCAGAGTTTGGCACCCCGCTGATGATTATCGACGAAGACGACTTCCGCAGCCGTTGCCGAGATATGGCTGAAGCCTACGGTGCTCCGCGCCGCGTGCATTACGCTTCCAAGGCCTTTTTGACTTCGACCATTGCGCGCTGGGTCAATGAGGAGGGCTTGAGCCTGGATGTCGCTAGCTTCAACGAGCTCACCATCGCCCTGCGGGCAGGCTTTCCTGCCGAGCGCATCACGGTGCATGGCAACAACAAGTCCCGCGAGTTCCTCCGCTCCTGCGTGACACATCAGGTTGGGCACGTCGTCCTGGACAACTCCGGGGAACTGGACTTGCTCAATGAGGTGGCCCGCGAACTAGGCAAGACACAGCGCGTTATGGTCCGAGTGAAGCCAGGCGTGGAAGCTCACACCAATGAGTTGATCGCCACCGCCCACGAGGACCAAAAGTTTGGCTTCTCCCTCGCCGACGGCGCAGCCTTTGCCGCAGTTCAGGCAGCCGTAGAAGCCGAGAACCTCGAACTGGTGGGCCTGCATGTTCATATTGGTTCCCAAATCTTTGACATGCCAGGATTCCAGCTGGCCAGCCAGCGAGTGCTAGGCCTGTACGAGCGGATCCACACCGAGCTGGGTGTCGACTTGCCAGAGCTCGACTTGGGCGGTGGCTACGGCATCGCCTACACCGCAGATCAGCGTGCACTGGATGTGAAGACCCTCGCCCATGGCATGCTGCGCGAGGTTGAGGACCTTGCCAAGGAACTCGATATTCCCGTCCCGGAGGTGTTTGTTGAGCCTGGACGTGCTATCGCCGGCCCAACGACGGTGACGCTGTACACCGTAGGGGCTGTGAAGACGATCAAGATTTCGGAGACTGCCACCCGGCGGTATATCGCGGTCGACGGCGGCATGAGCGACAACATCCGTCCCGCGCTATATGAGGCCGAATATGACGGACGCGTTGTCAACCGCCTCTGCGACGGGGAATACGTGGACTCGCGTGTGGTGGGAGCGCACTGCGAGTCTGGCGACATCCTGGTCAACGAGGCGGAATACCCGGACGACATCACCCCCGGCGATCTCTTTGCCACCCCCGCCACGGGAGCGTACTGCTACGCGATGAGCTCGAATTACAACATGTTCACCAAGCCCGCCGTGGTCAGCGTGAAAGACGGCAAAGCGACGCTTATGTTGCGCCGAGAAACCGTGGATGACTTGCTGCGGCTTGAAGTCTAAATAACGCTGGACAGAGACTAAGACCTACTACATCGGATTGTGCTGCGCGTTGCTCCCAGGGCCGATATACGAGTGCTCCGGTGTTAGTCGCTCTACTGCGGTTCGTATCCGGGTAGTAGGAAAGTCCTGGGCAAAAATGTTTCGGTGGAGCGCTACGCCTTGGTAGAGAGAATCGACCATAAACACGGTGTCTGCAGTAAAGCAGGTCCTCATAATGTCGCAGCATTTCCTAGACCATGCTTGAAGAATCGCCCGATAGCGAGGGCGCCGCAGCGCCAATGCATAAAGCTCTGAGCCAACAATTGTGTCGGAGATCGTCAGCTCCACCATGGAAACCAAGGCCGACCGCGCGCTTTCTAGAGAATCGACGGCTGCGAAATGCTGATTGATGGTTTCGACAGATCGACGAGTGTATTCCGTGAAAGCCTCGCATAAGAGGTCGTCCTTGGAATCAAAGTGATAAGTGATCGAGCCCAGCGCGGTGTGTGCGCGCTGGGCGATCATACGGTTGGTCGCTCGCTCAGCGCCGACTTCCGAGATCACCTCGAGGGCGGCGTCGATAAGCATCTGACGCAACGACTTGTGCGGGGCCATATGCCCCAATACTAGGCGAGGTTTCGCTCTGGCCCGTTCTTGCGGGTGAAAATCTTGTACAGACCAAACGCTGCGACGATCGCCCACACGGCCTCAGTAACGAACAAACCTGGATTGAAAGGTTGAATGGCGGTGTAGGTGAAGCCGAGAGCTCCGAAAAGGTTGAGCACTTGATAGAGCACTGATTCAGCCTTGATCACTCCGAAATTCATGAGTCCAAAGGCGACAACGAAGAGTACGCCGGAGACAATTCCGATCTCGTATGCGAGTTCCATTCCTAAATCGTCTCCTTACTTAACCGCGCCGCTGGTGCGCCGATTGCGGTAAATCTTGATGACGCCATAAAGGCCAATAAGCGACCAAATGAGTTCCGTCCAAAAGACGCCGGCATTAAACGGGGCGAAGGCAGATGCGGCGAGGAAGCCCGCACCGAGGAAGTTCAAGATCTGATACGGGTAGGAATCAGCGCTCCATTTCCCGAGGTTGAGCATGGCGAACGCGAAAAGCAGCGCCGCGGATGCAATTAAACCGAAAATGACCATTGCAGACATGCTGACGTGGTCCTTTCTGCGAGGAGGGTGGTATCTCGTCCATCGCTGTAGGACTCTCCGGCGTCCATATCCGATGGGCTCATTTCTGGATGTTAGGGCATGAAAATACCAATCAACTACTGTTCGCTTGACCAAATAAACATACTGTTCGTATGAACAGAATTTGCAGGTGAGTCAAGGTTTTTCTTGCTTTGTGGGATGCTGCTGCTTACATTGTCTTTGTACAGGATTGAGGCGAATTCTCCGGTCGGCTCGGGTCCTGTCAATCATGCATCCGAACGACTGGAGGAATCGTCGAATCATGGCGAGCACGCCTGTTGGCGTCGATAACAACATCCACGACGTCAAACTTCACATCAAGAAGGGGCGCAAACGAGCCCCCTTCTTTCGCTACATCCGTATCAACCTGCCCCGCACCACCAAAGCAATCGCATTGCTCGTTATCGCCGCACTGGGGGCTTGTTCCCTTGCATTAGCTTTGGACGGGATTTCCCCATTTATTGGTGGAACGATCGCGCTTTACGTCATCGCCACGGTCTCATTCGGCTTCTGCGTAGTTGGCGCCTTTGTGCACAAGGATATCTGGGGGATTGGCATGGTTCCTGCACTCATGGCTTTGGTGTTTTACATCGCCAGCTTGTTCGGAACCGCCCCTTTCGTGTGGAACGGTTATGGGATCTTTACGGCCGCAACTTTTAACAGCCTGCTGTTTGCTGCAATTGCCTACTTAGTAATCCGATGGGCTCTGAGCTACGGGATGTTGGTGGCTTACCCCGACGACCAGGGCTTTGACGATTAGGAGCACATGATGGAACCGATCTTAAATAGCTACCCGGTGTGGTTGCGGGTGGAACATTTTGTCAACATTCTGTTCATCACGCTCTTTATTCGCTCTGGTATTGAGATCTTGGGAACTTTTCCTAAGCTGCATACCTCCGTCCACACCCCGATTGGTGGACAGTGGGCGCAGTTCACCGTGAAGAAGAAGCGCAAGCTCAAGTACTACCCGGTTTCCGGTGAGTACGACGACTACAGCCCAATCGTGTCCCTGCCTGGTCACGGTGATCTGGGCCAGGGGCGCTACTGGCACTTTATCTCGGTGATGTTCTGGGTAGCGCTCATGTTTATTTATTGGGCACTTCTCCTGTTCACCGGCCAATGGCGCCGCTACGTGCCCACGGATCTGGATGTTTTCCCGCAGGCTTTCAACGACATGGTGAGCTATCTAGCGTTTCAGATCCCACCGGCGATGGAGGGGTACCCATTCAACGCAGTTCAGATGCTGTCTTATGGGTTCGTGGTACTCGTTCTGCCGGTGATCATGATGGTCACCGGTGCATTTCAATCGCCCGCAATTAACTCGCACTTCCCCCGCATCTCCCGACTCATGGGCGGCCGCCAGGTTATTCGCACAGTCCACTTCCTGGGGCTACTTGCATATGTCGCGTTTATTGTCATTCATGTGCTGATGGTGGTCATGCACGGGTACGGGCACGAGACCTCAAAGATGGTGTTCGGGCATGCCCACAACGAGTTGGCAGGTGCTCTCATCTTCACCGCTGGTCTCGCCCTGATCGTCGCGTTCCACGTGTGGGCCACTTTGACATCCACGTACAAACCTAAGGTCGTCGAGAAGCTCCACAACGCTACCGTGCGTCCCTTCTCTCGTTTCCTGCGTTCAAAGATGCCATCGCGTCAGTACGAGGCATATCGCGATCACGAGGTGACCCCGGGAGACTTGCACCGCGCTTCCGGAATGCCCCCGGCAAGCGAGGAATACATAGCGATGATGTGCAATGACTTTGACGACGATTACGTCCTCGAAATCGGCGGCTTGGTGGAGCGTCCGATGCGATTGACCATGCCTGAGCTGCGGGCGCTTGCTGCAGGGCACTCCCAGAACACCGTGCATCACTGTGTGCAAGGGTTCTCTTCAGTCGGTGCGTGGGACGGCATTTCCTTCCCGGATCTCTTGGAACTGGTCAAACCCCTCGAAGGGGCAACCGATGTCGTAGTGCATTCTTTCCAGAACATGTCCCGCGATGACGACAACTACAGCGGCTCGTACTACTACGAATCCATGCCAATGGTTGAAGCGAAGCAACCGCAAACGATGTTGGCAGTGGGCTACGCCGGCGATGAACTCCCCATCAAAAATGGTGCCCCGGTGCGTCTGCGAGTAGAAACGTCCACCGGTTTTCGCAGCGCCAAGTGGCTTGACCGGATCGAGGTGGTCAATCGATTCGACATCATCGGCAATGGCATGGGTGGCTTTTTCGAGGACACCGGTAGTTACGACCGCATCCAGATGATCTAGGAGACGAGAAAATGTCGAAACCTCTATACCAAGACATTGTGCTTGACGACGCCGCTGTCGCTCGGGTTCGCGAGTACATTGCCTCGTCCGGTTTCGAGTTCAACGGTTATCGGGAATTCGAAATCAATCGTCGGGCGCGCTACCTAGGGTGGATCGTTCAAGCGGAGGACCTCGAGGCTTTTGGAGTCGGCTTGCGTGCTGGGGGAGAGGGCACGTTCATTCGCATGAGCCGTGAGCAACTTTTAGGGGAACCAAGCGCCAAGGTCTTGCCGCTGAACAATCCGGTCAAAGCTCGCGACACCCTGACCCTGAGCCGGTTCTATCCGGCAACCATTAAAACCGGTGTGGACACATATGCCGGTGATGAGGGGTTGCCCGGTGCGGACATGGACTTGGACCTCTTAGAAGCTCAGTTGCACGACATCGCCGATTTCCATCGGGGAGAGCCTACCTACGGTAATCAGGAGATACTGGACCTCAAGATTTACTGGGGAACACTATTGGCAGGGCGCTATCCGAGGCTCAAAGCTCTAGCTTCGCGAATGTCAGAGAAGCAGCTCACTCGACTTGAGCATTTTGAGACCGAGGTAAGAGAGTCCGAGCCCATCCTCAAAGAGTTGGGGCTTCCCACCTTGGAGACGCTGAAAACCATCCCCACACGCAACGGGTAGTCCTCCTTCAAGCCTTCAACTAGGTGTTCTCCAACCCCCGCCTTCCGGCTGATGAACTTAATTGACCTCGTCACTCGTGGAAATGAACCATGCGGTCTATTATCGTGGCAAGCAATCATCCCGAAGCTAGTTTTCCAAGGAGTGCCATGACGGTAACGGACCTGAATCCAAACGACACCAAGACAGTCGGCGTGGCGATTCTGGGCATGGGAACCGTCGGTACTTCTGTTGCGCAGCTGCTCCAGGAGAACGCCGATGAGTTCGCCCACCGCATCGGTGGTCCGGTGGAGATCAAGGGCATCGCGGTGTCTGACCTGTCTAAGACTCGCGAGGGCATCGATTCGAACCTGCTCACCGACGATGCTCGCGCTCTGTGCACCCGCGATGACGTAGACGTGGTCGTCGAGGTGATCGGTGGAATCGACTACCCCCGGGAACTGGTCCTGTCTGCGCTGAAGGCCGGGAAATCCGTGGTTACGGCGAACAAGGCCCTGGTCGCTGCTCATGCCGATGAGCTCGCAGAAGCTGCCGACGAAGCCGGCGTAGACCTCTATTTCGAGGCGGCGGTTGCTGCGGCCATCCCGGTGGTGGGAATGCTGCGTCGTTCTCTCGCCGGAGACCAAATCCAGCGCATCTCCGGAATCGTCAACGGCACCACCAACTTCATCCTGGATGCCATGACCAGCACGGGCGCCAGCTACGAGGATGCGTTGGCGGAAGCCACCCGCCTGGGATACGCGGAAGCCGATCCGACCGCTGACGTGGAGGGGCATGATGCTGCGTCGAAGGCAGCGATCATGGCTTCGCTGGGATTCCACAGCCGAGTGAAGTTCGACGACGTCCACTGTGAGGGCATCACGAACATCACCGCGGATGACATCGCCGCCGCTTCCAAGGCTGGCTACACCATCAAGCTGCTGGCAATTTGCGAGCGCATTACCGATTCTGAGGGGAAAACAGCTGTGTCGGCACGCGTCCACCCCACGCTCATCCCAAACTCTCACCCCCTGTCGAGCGTGAGCGAGTCTTACAACGCCATCTATGTGGATGCAGAGGCTGCAGGCTCTTTGATGTTCTACGGAAATGGCGCAGGAGGGGCCCCGACCGCTTCCGCTGTTCTGGGCGACCTGGTGGGCGCCGCTCGCAACAAGGTGCACGGTGGTCTTGCGCCGGGGGAGAACACCTACGCCAACTACCCGGTCGCTGACTTTGGTGAGGTTCCGACGCGCTACCACATCGACATGACGGTCAACGACCGCACCGGTGTGCTCGCCGATCTGGCGGCTCGCTTCAGTGCCCATGGAATCTCTCTGCGTACCGTGCGCCAGGAGGAGCAGGAGCGTCATGAGAACGCACGCCTGATCCTGGTTACCCACCAGGCCCGCGAGGCGGATCTGCAAGCGATCGTCGACGAGCTCTCTGGGCTTGACGACGTCCGCGAGGTCAACAGCGTCATTCGCCTCGACGGCTAGGGTGGGAACCCATGAGCACTGAACTTGTCGTTGGCACCGCGGTGACTGTCACCGTTCCAGCCTCGTCGGCGAACCTCGGCCCGGGTTTTGACACCCTTGGCTTGGCCCTGGGCATGTACGACACCGTCGAGGTAGAAGTCACATCCTCCGGCCTAGGAATCGAGATTTTCGGGGAGGGAGCGGACGACCTTCCCCGCGACGGATCGCACCTGGTTGTGCGTGCAATCCACTCTGGTTTGCAGGCCGCCGGGGTGACCGCGCCCGGCTTGAAAGTCACCTGCACCAATACGATTCCGCAGTCCCGTGGACTCGGATCCTCAGCAGCAGCCTCTGCTGCGGGAGTGGTGGCCGCCAATGCCCTGGCCGGTTCGCCGCTGTCGACAGAGACTGTTGTCCAGCTAGCTAGCGCATTCGAGGGGCATCCCGACAACGCGGCAGCCAGCGTCCTAGGCGGCGGTGTCGTCTCCTGGACGGACATTCCGGTGGACGGGCGAAGCAAGCCCACTTACCGGGCTGTGGGGATTGATGTTCATCCGAGCATCCGTGCCACGGCGCTGGTTCCGGATTTCCATGCGTCGACAAACGCGGTGCGTAAGGTTTTGCCGGAGCAAGTGACGCATCTCGACGCGCGTTTTAACGTTTCTCGTGTGGCCGTCATGACGGTTGCTCTCCAGCATCATCCCGAGCTGCTGGCAGAGGGCACACGAGATCGTCTGCACCAGCCCTACCGTGCTGATGTGCTGCCCGTGACAGCCGAGTGGGTCAACCGACTGCGCAATCGCGGCTATGCGGCCTACCTATCGGGCGCCGGGCCAACCATCATGGTGCTGTCGACGGAACCCATCGAGAAGCGCATTCTTGACCAGGCTCGAGAGGACGGGCTCGCGGTGCACGAACTGGACATCGCCGGGCCGGTATCCGTGGAGGCCACCACCAGCGGGCATTAGATCTCGTCTGCAGGGCGCCGGGCATCGACCCGGCAGGTGCCGTCGCCAGAATAGGGTGTGATCTTCAGTTCGAGTGCTGAGCGAGTCGATTCGTTGAGGAATCCTTCGTGCATAGAACACACGAATGGCGACGGCTTCGTGCCGTCTCGCCCTACGAACGGGCAGGCGTGCAAGCAGATCGTGGAGGTGGACTCGTCTGGCTCACCGTCTGGCAGGTCTGCAGCTGTGGGTGCCGAGGGGTCAAAACCCATATCACGCAGGAGCCCATAGAGCTCCTTCAGCGACTGCGCACTGCTGCTCCTCCCCGTGGCAGCCATCTCGGCGGCCCACGCCGTGCCTAGGCGACGCGCCGCATCGTGGGCGTGCGGATCATCGCTTGCACCGAACAGGGTGTTGGAAAGGATATTGATCAACGCTGAGTATTCCGAGGCCAAAGCTCGGTTATCAGGCACGCGCGTGAAGAACACGAGGGAGGGTCGCCCGCGCCCTCCGGTGGACTCAGGTGCTGAACTCACCGCTCCCTTGGCAATGAGCTCGTCCAGGTGACCGCGCACCGTATTGGCGTGCATACCGAGCTTTTCTGCCAAGTCAGACACCCGCGCACCCTGCGGGAAGCTCTGAATGGCTTCCAGGGTTAGTTGTTGCTTGGGGCTTAGGCCCAGCGATTCTTCGAAGAGCTCACTGGCCGGCCGGGGAGGCTGTGGGGAGCGGGATGTCATGGCGTTACTCTTTCGGCGGAATTTCGGGAAGAAAAGATCGATACGCTGCTCGGGTTAATGTCTAGTGAAACTGAACTACCTGGGCCACAATGCTCGGCCAGATCGCTGAGTGAAGTCTCCGCGATGAGGCGTTGCTTACCGACGGCCACATGCACGTATCCGCGATGAGCGGAAATAGCCTCCGTTGCAACGACGCGACCATCGGCTTCGGGGCCGGTAGCAGGGCGAACACGAATGCTGGAGGCCGGAACCGTAAGGGCGACCTCGTCTCCAGGGGTCCACGCATCAGGGCAGTGCACACCCCGGATCTGGAGAGCCTCTACAAGAATATCCGCCGCGGTCTGATCAACAGCCTCGACGCGTCCTATAAGACGCGAACTACCCATCAGGCGGGCGAAGAACTCCGTTGACGGCTGCTCAATCGCACAGGTTGTTGTCTGTTGCGAAACCACTCGTCCGTGGCTGACTACAGCGACGTCAGATGCCAGGGTGGCCACGTCCAGTGGGTCGTGAGTAACCAGCGCAACTGCGCGATCACGTGCCACCTCGGTGATGACTGCGCGCCAGTCAGAGGTGGCTTTGACATCGAGTGCGGCAAGGGGCTCGTCGAGAAGCAAGACCGCCTTACGCGCGGAAAGCGCACGGACCAGTGCTACTTGCGCAGCCTGACCTCCCGAGAGCGCACTGATCTTAATGTTGGTGAGTTCCTGAAGTCCGGCGGCCTGAATCAGGTGGCGGGCGCGTTCCTTATCGCGGCACACCATTGTGATAGCGCGAAGCACCGTGCTCGAGCGTGGCAGGCTGGGGTGCTGTGTAACGAGAGCGCTGTTGCGTTGGTGCGCTGCCTTAAGTGTGACGGCGCGATTGTCTTCGTGTACCTCGACACCGCGCACAAGACCTGCAGCTGTGGCCAATAGCGTTGACTTTCCGGAGCCATTCGGGCCCACCACCGCGCATAATCTGCCGGAGGACAGGATGATGCCTCCGAAACTCAGGTCGCAAACATGCGGGGGTTGAGTAAGTTGTCGCAGTAGCTGAGCATCAGGACGGTTGGTCGGGAACACCTGGGCAGCGACCTGCCTGCGCAAGAGCCCAGGCAGACTTCCGAGCATCAGGACAAAAGCGGCGACCAGCACCAAAATGGCCGCGAGGATGTAGGCAGCCCCTTGGTCGATCTCGCGCTCGAGATAGATCGCCACTGACATTGTCCGGGTGACCCCGGGCAGAGAGCCAGCAAAGGTCATCGTGGTGCCGAATTCTCCGAGGCTGCGGGCCAGCGCCAAGGCAGCGCCCGTAACAATGGCCGGGAAAATTTCGGGGAGAACAATGTGGGTGATCACTCGAGCGGGACTCATACCGAGGCTGGCGGCACTCGAAGTGACACCACGGTCAAGCTGACGCAGGGCGGTATCGACAGTGACAACCACGAAAGGCAGCGCCACAAACGTGTGGGCGATGACCACGGCCTGGAAAGTGAAGGACAAATTCAGTCCAACAGCGTCCAGAATGGGAGACAGTGCTCCGTTATTGCCAAAGGCAGCGGCCAACGCCAGGCCTGCTACAACCGGGGGCATGGCCAGCGGGAGTAGCACGAAGAGTCTCGCCAGGACCCGACCACGCTGAATGGTGTGTAGCCACAGCGCAAGGGGAACCCCTAACACGGTTGCTAGGAGAGCCGCCTGCACTGCGGCAGATAGCGTGAGTAGCAGCACGTTGAGGGTGTCGTGCTGGAGAAACAACGCCATAAACCGCGACCATTGCACCCGGCCCGTCAGCGCACAAAGGGGCACAAGGATGAACGCCAGAGCAATGAATCCCAGAACCGCGATAGGCCACCACGTCTGCTGGGCGTTGGGGCGGGGAGTGATTCCAGTCGTGCTATCGCTCACAATTGCGCCACCCCGGCGTCGAGCGGAAGGAATCCGGCAGAGGCCAAGTCCGCAGCAAAGGCAGGAGACTGAAGAATGTTCATGAGGGCCTGCGCATCGTTTCCACCCGCCGCCTGCTTTGTGGGGGCGGCCCACAGGGTGGTGGGGAAGCGCTCGGACTGGTCGATCTCTATGACGCGCACTGAATCTCCCGCGGCGACAGCGTCCGTGCGATAGACCCAGCCTGCGTCGGCTTGCCCGTTGACGACCTTGCCCAACACGTCACCGACCGCCGCTTCAAGTGAGACGGGAGAGAGTTTTAGGCCATTAACCTGTGCCAGGGATGAGCTTGCCGCTCCGCAGGGAACGCGGTCGTCACAGAGCACCAGACGGGTCTGCTCAGTAAGGTCACGAATGCTAGTAATTCCCGCAGGATTATCCGCGGGGACGACCATGACCAGCGTGTTTCTAGCGATGGCTTGAGGTGCAACCACGAGGCCCTGGTCGAGGGCCTTCTTCATGGTTGCCCCGTCAGCGGTAATCAGAGCGGTAGCTTGTGCGCCTTCTGACAGCTGCGAGATGAGCCCGGAGGAGCCGTTGGTGTTAATGCGTAGCTCGACTCCGGCATCAGAAGCCAGCGATGTCAGCTCCTCGTTGACCACGCGTGTCGACGACGCTGCGAACAACGTGGCTGATGGTGACTGATCCCCGGTGATCGGGGGAGCACAGGAGGCAGCAAGCAAGCCGCTAGCCGCGCTGAGGCCGGCTAGGTGCCTCCTCAGACGTCGCGACTCGTTGCCCATCTTCGCCTCCTGAGCATGTAGTTGAAAAGAGGTTTAGGCTCCTCGCGACGGCGCCTCACGGTCTTGCAGCTGCTGGGTGCGGGAACGGATCGGTTCCCAGCCGGCCGGCGCATGTCCGGCCGGGTTGTGCGAGTCGCGAGAGCGGTACACCACGTAGGGCCGGCTCACATAACCCACTGGTGCAGAGAACGCATGCACCAGACGGGTAAAGGGCCATACTGCCATAAGGGTGAAACCAGAGATGACGTGGAGCTTGAACTGCCACGGCACATCGGCCATCAGCTGGGGCTCTGCGTTAAGAATGAGGAGCTGGCGAATCCACGGGGAAATCGTCTCGCGGTAGTCATAACCGTGCGGACCACCGAATACCTGGGTGGCTACGGTGGCTACGAACCCGGTGAGGATAGCGAAGCCCAGGAATACGAACATCCACTTATCAGAAGCCGACGTGCTCAGGTATACCGAGCGGTTGATGATGCGTCGATACAGCAGGCCAAGCAAGCCAAGGATGACGGCTACGCCGGCGATCGTGCCGGGGATGGTGGCGATGAGGTGGTAGACCTCATCCGAAATGCCGACTCCGCGCGTCCAGGACTTAGGAATAGCTAGACCCATCAGGTGGCCGATGATGACAAACAGCATTCCGTAGTGGAACAACGGAGAGGACAAGCGCAGCAGCTTGGACTCGTAGATCTGGGATGAGTGGGTGGTCCACCCGAACTGGTCAGTGCGCCAACGCCAGATCATGCCGACGACAAACGCAGCGATAGCCAACCACGGGAAGGCGACCCACAGGAAGGTCTCCAGGTTGCTCATGGTGTTTCACTTTTCCTTAAAAACGTTGAGGAGGGATAGCGGTCTAGGCGTGATCCGGTTGGGCGGACGGGAATGGCAGCTGGGTAATGCCCACCATTTCCGCCGGGGGACCGGACGTAATCAAGTCGATGTAGCGAGCAGCCGTTTCCTCATCGATCTCGGGGAGGAACTGACACACTGCGGTAATGAGGTGACTATATGGCGAGGACAGGTTATCGAGCGCCGCGCGCAGCACTTCGATTCCGTCGCGGTGGGCTGCGAGCATCTCGACGGCGCGTTCATGCCGTTCGCCCTCGGAGTTACCCAAGGCTTCGAGCAACACGCACAAGTGATCTGGCAGCTCATCGGAGATTTCCTGGAGCCCGAGCTCCTGGAGCTGGTGGCGAAACGTCAGGATGGCCGCTCCGCGCTGCCGCGTATCTCCTACCGAGTAGTAGCTAAGAAACAGCGAGCACCGGCGGCGCTGATCAAACGTCTCCACGTAATGCGACTGCACATCCCGATTGCTCCAAGCAGCCGTTGAGGCAACAAAAGCTTCGATGTTTTCCCGAATAGCTGCAGGCACGTCCGTTGCTGCTTCGGAGACGCTTTGCAACCGTGCAGAGAAATCCTCGCCCGGATAGGCCAGCAAGACAGCCACCGCCATTGCACCGATCCGCCGCTGCTCCTCGGTCACCTCGACTGAGGGGACAAAGGTGGCGGGGACGGTGCCAGCATGTGTGCGCTTACTCACTGCTTGTCACCAGTGCGCGGCGGGAACATCGAGTCCGGGCGGTCACCCGACCAGCTCAGCAGAGACACGGGTGCCGCCGGCTCGCTGGCCGCGGTACTTCCGCATCCTTCGCTGGAGCAAGCAGACGGGGCTCCCATGCCCAGGTCGGGGAAGCTTTCCTTAGCGGGATCGACATTGCCGAACGGATCCAAGGACGTGATTCCGCGCGGAGTTTCCGGGGAAGCCGTGGGGATGACGTAGCGATCGTCATACTTGGCGATGGCCAAGAGCCGGTACATCTTCTCCACTTCTTCACCGGTCATCCCCACAGCCTGGGCGATCTCCTCCTGAGTGGGATTGCCAAGGTTGACGTCGCGCATGTACGAACGCATGGCCACTAGGCGTCGCAAAGCCTTTTCCACCGGACGAGTATCGCCTGCCGTGAAGAGCCCGGCGAGGTACTCGAGCGGAATGCGCATGTTGCTCAAAGCAGAGAAGAGCACCTTGTGGTCTTCGCCATCGGCACCCGAGGCGGTGACTTCGTCCACCACCGGCGACAGCGGCGGGATGTACCAGACCATCGGCAGGGTGCGGTACTCCGGGTGAAGTGGCAAAGCCACGCCGTAGGTGAAGATCAGGTCGTAGATCGGAGACTGCTGAGCAGCCTCGACCCACGAGTAAGGCACGCCCGAGCGCAGGGCGTCGCGCTGGACCTGGGGATCATGCGGATCCAGGAAGAGAGACTTCTGCGCCTCGAGCAGATCCTGGGGATCCTCGGTGGCAGCTGCCTCGGCGACGCGGTCGGCGTCGTAAAGCAACACGCCGAGGTAACGCAGACGTCCCACACACGTCTCCGAGCACACAGTCGGCTGGCCGACCTCTAGACGTGGGTAGCACAGCGTGCACTTCTCGGCCTTGCCGGACTTGTGATTGAAGTACACCTTCTTGTAGGGGCACCCCGACACGCACATGCGCCACCCGCGGCAACGGTCCTGGTCAACCAGCACGATGCCGTCCTCGGTGCGCTTGTACATAGCGCCCGAGGGGCACGACGAGACACAGGTGGGGTTCAGACAGTGCTCGCAGATGCGGGGCAGATAGAACATGAAGGAATCTTCGATCTGCTTGGCCACCGAGAGATTGGCCTGGCGAAGCACCGGATCCTCGTCCATCGTGGAGGTCGAACCACCCAGGTTGTCATCCCAGTTGGACGACCACGAGACCGTGTCCACCGGGCGCCCAGTGATCTGCGAGATCGGACGTGCGGTGGGCTGCGTGTTCTGACCCTTGGGGGCGGACAGCAACTTGTCGTACTCGTACGTCCAAGGCTCGTAGTAGTCGTCGATGGTGGGCAGCTTGGGGTTGTGGAAGATGCTCAACAGCTTCTTCGCGCGGCCACCAGAACGCGGCTTGAGCTTGCCGCTGGCAGTGCGAGTCCAGCCGCCCTCCCACTTGTCCTGGTCCTCCCAACCTCGGGGGTAGCCAACGCCGGGACGCGTCTCGACGTTGTTAAACCAGATGTACTCCGTGCCCTGGCGGTTGGTCCATGCCTGCTTGCACGTCACCGAACAGGTGTGGCAGCCGATGCACTTATCCAGGTTCATCACCATGGCAATCTGCGCCATAATTCGCATTAGAACTGCACCTCCTGGGAGCGGCGACGGATACGGGTGACCTCGTCGCGGTTGTTGCCGGTGGGACCGATGTAGTTGAAGCCGTAGGTCAGGTGGCCATAGCCACCCGCCACGTGAATGGGTTTGATCATGATTCGGGTCAAGGAGTTGTGCGTTCCACCACGACGGCCAGTGCGCTCGTTGAGCGGCGTGCCCACAGTGCGCTCCTGAGCGTGGTTCATGATCACGGTTCCCTCCGGGATGCGGTGGGAGACGATCGCACGAGCAGAGACCACGCCGTTGCGGTTGTAGGCCTCAATCCATTCGTTGTCCTTGACGCCAATCTTCTCAGCATCCTTGTCAGACATCCAGATGACCTGGCCACCACGAGAGATCGACAACACGTGCAGGTTGTCGAAGTACTGCGAGTGGATTGACCACTTGTTGTGCGTGGTCAAGTAGCGCACTGTCACTTCTGGGTCCTCGCCATCGGTGAGTAAGTGACCGGGTCCGATCTCTCCATTGAGGTGGAGCTTGTCCAGCGGAGGACGGAAGATCGGCAGCTGCTCGCCGTAGTCCATGTACCAGTCGTGGTCGAGGTAGTAGTGCATACGACCAGACAGGGTGTGGAAGGGCTTATCCCACTCGATATTGATGGAGAAGGCCGTGTAGCGCCGACCATTGCGCTTGTCACCGGTCCACTCCGGTGAGGTGATGACCTCGGTGGGGCGTTCCTTCACAGCGTCCCAACGAGTATGGGTTTGCTCGTTGCCGCTCACCAGCGGAGTCATGTCCGTACCGACGCGCTTGCCCTGGTTCTTGAAGCCTTCCAGGGCCACCTCACCGTTGGACACGCCCGACAGGTGCAGGATCATCTCGATGACCTTGACGTCCGTGCTTAGATCCGGGCGCGGACCAGCAAAGGAAGTCGGGGTGACTCCATTAATGCGGGCGAGCTCATCGACCTGCTTGGACATGTTGTAGGACGTGCCGTGAACACCCGTGCCCTTTTCGCCCGTGAGCGGGCCAAGATGGGTCCACTTTTCGTACACCTTGGTGTAGTCGCGCTCCACAGGAATGAGCTTGGCCATGGTCTTGCCCGGCACATAACCCTGAGAATCGACATCCGGGACCACACCGTTGGGCATGGACAGCTCATCCGGTGAATCGTGCGCCAGGGGAGCGGTGATCACATCGGTCTGGGTGCCCAGCCAGCGCACGGCCATCTGCGAGAAGGCATTGGCCAGGTCGCGGAACACCGCGAAATCGGTGCGGGCCTCCCATGGCGGGTTAATGGCCGCGTTGAACGAGTGAATGAACGGGTGCATATCTGTGGTGGACAGATCGTGCTTCTCATACCACGTCGCCGCAGGCAGCACGATGTCTGAGACCAACGTCGTGGACGTGTTGCGGAAGTCGGTCGTGAGCATGAGGTCGAGCTTGCCCTGCGGAGCCTCGTCCACCCAGTTGATGCTGCGGGGACGTTCCTCCGGGCTGAGTTCCTCGGCGGTGGCATCGGAGTCCACTCCGAGCATGTGGCGAAGGAAGAACTCGGTGCCCTTGGCCGACGAACCCATGAGGTTGGTGCGCCAGTTCAGAAGAATGCGCGGCCAGTTCTCCGGGGAATCCGGGTCCTCGGCGGCGAACTTCAGGGCACCACTTTCCAACTCGGAGGTGATGAAGTCCTTGACATCCACGCCTGCCTGCTGAGCCTGCTCAGCCAGGACCAGTGGGTTGCGGTTGAACTGGGGATACGAGGGCATCCAGCCACGACGCATGGACTCCACCAGGGTGTCGGAGAGCCGCTTGTCTCCCACCGAACCACGGTTAGCCAGCGGGGAGGCCAGGCGAGAAGCGCGGGAGTTGTCGTAGCGCCACTGGCTGGTGGTCAGGTAGTAGAAGCCGGTGGTGATCATCTGGCGCGCCGGGCGCTGCCAGTCCAAGGCGAACGCGTACTGCGACCAGCCATTCATGGGGCGCAACTTTTCCTGGCCCACGTAGTGGGCCCAGCCGCCACCGTTAACACCCTGGGTGCCACACATGGAGGTCAGAGCAAGGAAGGTTCGGTAGATCGTATCGGCGTGGAAGTAGTGGTTGACGCCGGCACCCATGATGATCTGCGAGCGGCCCTGGCTGTCCGCGGCATTCTGAGCGAACTCACGGGCAATGCGGATGGCCGCGTTGGCCGGGACGCTCGTGAGCCCCTCCTGCCACGCTGGGGTTCCCGGGCAAGAGGCGTCGAAGTAGTCTTCCGGCCACTCACCAGGCAGGCTGAGATCAGCACGATTCACGCCGTAGTGAGCGAGCATGATGTCGTACACCGTAGTGACCAGGTGGCCATTGACCTCGCGCACGGGGACACCGCGGTGAACCACGCCGGCACCGATTGGGCCGGTACCACGCTCGTCGGCCGGGTCGGCGTCGAGATCGAAGCGGGGGAAGAGCACTTCAGCAGCCTCGAACTGGCCGGTCTCTGCAATAGACAGAACCGGATCGACACCGTCGAGACGCAAGTTCCACTTGCCCTCGCCAGCGGCGCCATAACGGTCGGCTGCTGTACCGCCCGGGTCCTGAACCTGACCGTTCTTATCCATCACCAGCAGACGGTGGGTGGAATTTTCCGTCTGGGAGAGTGCAGTGCCCTCCAGCTGGGAAGCAGTGAGGAACTTGCCAGGCGTGTAGGTGCCGTCTTCGCGCTTATCCAGGCTCACCAGCATCGGCGAGTCGGTGTACTTGCGCATGTAGTTGAGGAAGTACGGCTCCCGGCTTCCTTCGTGGAACTCGTTGAGGATGACGTGGCCCATGGAGAAGGCCAGAGCGGCGTCGGTTCCAGGGTCGATGCGCAACCACTCGTCGGCATGCACAGTGTTGTCGGCGAAGTCGGGGGAGACCACGACGACCTTGGTGCCCTTGTAACGAGACTCCACCATGAAGTGGGCGTCCGGAGTACGCGTGACCGGGATGTTGGATCCCCACATCATCAGGTACGAGGAGTTGTACCAGTCACCCGACTCAGGAACATCGGTCTGGTCACCGAACGTCTGCGGGCTGGCCGGAGGAAGGTCGGCGTACCAGTCGTAGAAGGAAAGGGCCACACCACCGATCATTTGCAGGAAGCGCGTGCCAGCGCCGTAGGAGACCTGGCTCATCGCTGGGATAACCGTGAAACCAGCGATGCGGTCGGGGCCCCATTGACGGATGGTGTACACGTGGGCCGCTGCAGCCATCTCAATGGCTTCGGTGTAGTCGATTCGGACCAGTCCGCCCTTGCCACGCTGGGACACGTAAGCCTGGCGCTTTTCGGGGTCCTCCTGGATGGAGCGCCAAGCGAGGACCGGATCTCCGTATTCCTTCTTGGCAGCGCGGTACATATCCACCAAGACGCCACGTGCGTAGGGGTACCGGATGCGGGTTGGGGAGTAGGTATACCAGCTAAACGACGCACCGCGAGGGCAACCACGGGGCTCGTAATCCGGCATGTCAGATCCCGTGGTGGGGTAGTCCACGGCCTGCGACTCCCAGGTGATCACGCCGTCCTTGACGTAGACCTTCCAGGAACAGGAACCGGTGCAGTTCACACCATGGGTGGAGCGCACCATCTTGTCGAAGGACCAGCGGTTGCGGTAGAACACGTCCGCATCGCGCCCGCCTTCGAGGAAGATCTGCTGGCCGCCGGAACCGGCTTCGGCCTTGCGCACATAGGTGCCTAGTTTGAGTAGGGGGTTTAGGGTGCTCGAGGAGTTCACAGTGGTACTTCCTGCAGTCTCGTGTCGGTCAATTCTCGGAGTGAGCGAGGCTTAACCGGGGAACGGGGCGTTGGGGCGGGCGTAGAAGATCCAGACCAGTACGGCAGTGATGGCGAAGAAGACTACACAGCCGATAAAGAAGGTCACCGGGGCCATCTGCGAGAGCAGCATACCCATAATGAAGGGGCCGAAAGCTCCCATCGCACCGGTCCAGCCGATCACTCCACCGGCCTGACGCTTGGGCAGGATCATGGGCATCTGCTTGAAGCTGCCAGCATTCACCAGGCCGGAAAATACGCCCATGATCATCATGAGGATGAAGAAGGCCCAGAAGTCGTTCAGGCTGTCGGCCTTGAGAAAGTAGGCGGCTGCGCCGGTGAAGATGGTCATGCCGACCAGCCCGATGAAGGACCAGATCGCTCCACCGAACTTGTCGCACAGCGGGCCGGAAAGGGCACGAACTCCAGCGCCGATGAGCGGGAAGACGAAGGCGAAGGCTGCTCCCTTAGGAAGCTGGTCAGCGGGGAGCGTCTGGGCTAGGTCCGAGTTAGCGCCGAAGTTGTCGTTGATCAGGAGCGCGAGGGAGGCGGAGAAACCGGCAAAGGTGCCAAAGCCGGCGACGTAGACCACCGTCATCACCCAGGTGTTGACGTTGCCGAAGATGTCGATCTGCTGTTTGAAGTTGGCCTTAACCGGAACGTCCTTGAGGACCTTCCACGCGACGATTCCCATGATGATGGTCCACGGGATGAGCACGATGGCCGGGTTGTGGACGAAGATTTCCTGCCCGTTGGGGTTGCGCTGCGGGGCGACAAATCCGATACCGAGCAGGGTAAAGCCCATGAGCCAGGGGCTAACGAGCTGGATGAAGCTCATGCCCATGTTGGACAGGCCCGCCTGGAGGCCTAGCGCGGTTCCAGCCTGGGACTTGGGGAAGAAGTAGCCGGTCGAGGGCATGTAGCCGGAGAACACGCCACCGCCGATACCGGAGATAAAGGCGAGGACAAGCAACCACCAGTACGGCGTGCCGGGGTCCTGCACTGCGAAGAACCAGCCCAGCATGGGCAGGATGAAGAGGAAGGACGACAAGGTCACCAGCTTGCGGGTGCCAATGACCGGCGGCAGGAACATGAACACCAAGCGCAACAGGCCGGTGGAGAGGCCGGGAATTGCGGCCAACCAGTAGAGCTGACCCTTGCTGAGGTCAAAGCCGATCTGGTTGAGCATCGGCGCGATGGCCGAGACCAAGAACCACGTGCAGAATCCCAAAAATAGCGAAATGGTGGAGATCCACAGTGTGGTCCACGCGATCTTCTTGTCCCACTTTTCCGGGTTTTCGGGGTCCCAACCATGGAGTACGCGCTGGGAGGTGTCGAGGGCCGTCATGATGTGCCTTTCGCTGCCGTGACGGAGAAGTTGCCGGCAACTCCTGGAAAGTGCAGTGCAGAGGAGGGGCCGGAAACGTGATTTCTTTAGCCACATTAGGGGGTAAGAGCTGGGAAGTCCATTTTTAACACGGCGCTTTTCGGGTTAAATAAAACAACGAAAATGTTATGTAATTAGGCACCTGGTTGGCGGCCGGGGTGCGGTTGATCGATCGCGCTGATCGGGGCCTGGACAATGGGAGGATGACACAAAAATAAGCCCCTCCACTTGGAGGGGCTTAACTGTTGTTGCTGTCAGCGTGGACCGTTAGTTCTGGGGCGCTAGCCGGGGAACGGGGCGTTGGGCCGGGCGTAGTAGGCCCAAACTATCGCGGCGGTGAAGGCAAGCACGATGACGCAGCCGATGAAGAAGGTTGTTGGGGCTGTCAAGGCCAACAGCATGCCCACGATGAACGGGCCGAAGGATCCCATGGCGCCGGTCCAGCCGATCACTCCGCCAGCTTGACGCTTGGGCAGAATCATCGGGATCTGCTTGAAGCCGCCGGCATTTACTAGGCCGGAGAAGACACTAACGATCATGATGAGAGTGAGAAACGCCCAGAAATCGCTCAGATCTTCTGCCTTGAGGAAGAATGCTGCTGCGCCGGTGAATATCGCCATTCCTGTGAGGCCGACGAAGGACCAGATGGCGCCACCATACTTATCGCAGAGCGGGCCGATCAGTGCGCGCGATCCAGCGCCAATGAGAGGGAAGATGAACGCAAAGGCTGCTCCCTTGGGGAGCTGGTCTGCCGGAATCGTCTCTGCCAGGTGGGAATTTGCGCCAAAGTTGTCATTGATAAGCAGTGCCAAGGATGCGGAGAATCCGGAATAAATTCCGAAGCCAGCAACATATACCAGGGTCATAATCCAGGTGTTGATGTTGCCGAAGATGTCAATCTGCTCGGCGAAGTTTGCCTTAACTGGAACGTCCTTGAGAACCTCCCAGGCTACAAAGGCCATGACAAGAGTCCACGGAATAAGCACGACGGCCGGGTTGTGGACAAAGAGCTCATTTCCTTCGGGATTGCGCTGCGGGGCGACAAATCCGATACCGAGCAGGGTAAAGCCCATGAGCCAGGGGCTGACGAGCTGGATGAAGCTCATGCCCATGTTGGCCAAGCCGGCCTCCAGGGCAAGTGCAGTGCCTGCCTTCGACTTAGGGAAGAAGTAACCGGTCGAGGGCATGTATCCGGAGAACACGCCGCCACCAATGCCGCAGATAAATGCCAGGAAAAGCAGCCACCAGTACGGCGTGGTTGGGTCTTGCACTGCGAAGAACCAGCCCAGCATGGGGAGTACGAAGAGTATGGACGACAGAGTGACCAGCTTGCGGGTGCCGATGATCGGCGGCAGGAACATGTAAACCAAGCGAAGGAATCCGGTGGATAGACCAGGGATTGCGGTGAGCCAGTAGAGCTGGCTCTTGCTGAGATCAAAGCCGATCTGATTGAGCATCGGGGCGATCGCCGAGACGAGAAACCAGGTGCAGAATCCCAGGAACAGGGAAACAGTGGAGATCCACAGCGTGGTCCACGCGATCTTCTTATCCCACTTTTCGGGATCTTCTGGGTTCCATCCGTGCAAAACACGCTGTGAAGTATCGAGGGCCGTCATGAGTGCCTTTCATAACCGTGACGGAGAAAGTTCCGGCGACTCCTCAATACGCAACACAACGGAGGGCCGGAAACGTACTTTCATTGGAAACCTTAGAACTCCAGGGTGGAATTCGCCAAATTAAAAACGGAAGTTACCGTTTCTAATTAACGATCGAAAGTATAGGGTGAGGCCCACTCTGGTACGGCGCGTTTTACTTACGGCTCAACACGTATAAATTTGAGTGGGTGAGATCGCTGAAAGCTTCCGCCCTCGCCGCCGTCGTCGTGGCTATCGTCATCGCCCTCGCTGCCACCTTGGGGGTTATTAACGCGCGTCGACACGCTCCCACGGACCATGAGCACCTGCATACCCATGCGCACGCGCAGTCCGATCCCGGTGCTGCGTCAGTACCGAGCATGGCGGAACGCATGAAGCCCCGCCCGGGGTTCACGGCCAGAGACGCCAGCCTGCAGTTTCCCGAAGGGGAAGTGCATGACATCGAGTGGACAATCACACATGAGCAGCGCGAAGTCGCCCCTGGGCACACTCAGGAGGTCTGGCTTTTCGACGGTCAATTTCCCGCCCCAACACTGACAGGCCGCGTGGGTGATACCTTCCGCATCACGCTGCACAACCAAACCCCGATGGCACACAGCATTGATTTCCATGCCGGGGAGATCACGCCGGATGAGGCGATGGGGCAAATCCCAGCCGGCGAGAGCCACACTTACGAATTTGTCGCTCACCGGGCCGGTATCTGGATGTATCACTGCGGAACGCACCCGATGAGTTTGCATATTGCCAACGGAATGGCAGGAGCCATGGTCATTCATCCTCGGGAAGGGTTGCCACCGGTGGACGCGGAATACGTCCTGGTCGGACATCAGCTCTTCCTCGGCCCGAGCGATACCGGCGCACGCGAGGAGGATGTCAACGCGGGAACTCACCAGCTCACCGCGTTCAATGGCTACCCGAATCAGTACGATCTGGACCCCTGGCACGCCAAGACCGGGGACACCGTGCGTATCTGGGTGTTAAACCTTGGCCCGTCGTCAGATCTGTCGTTTCACGTGGTCGGCGAGATCTTTGACACGGTGTGGTCAGAGGGGCATTACGCGATTCGCGATGCGAAGGACACCGGGGCTCAAGTTCTGCCGCTGATGCCGGCGCAGGGCGGATTCGTGGAGCTGACCTTCAACGCTCCTGGTAAGTACGCGATGGTCAATCACGTCATGACGGATGCGGAGAAGGGACAACACGGGATCATCGCCGTGGACTAGGCCCCAGGCAGCTAGGCCTCGACGTCGCCACGCTCGCGCAGCTGCTCCAGCGTGTCGTAGTCGCGTTCGAGGCCAAGCCCTTCGACAAAGGTGACAGAAACCTCGTCATAAAGCGACTTAACTGCCTGGTCGGCGGTATCGGAGTACTGAGATAGCTGCTGGTAGAGCTTATCGGTGCGCCACACCGCACACAGCGGTTGCAGGTGACCGTCGGTGCGTACAGCTGCTGCAGCAGATTCCGGAGCCTCCGCAAGAGCCGCCACAAGCTCTGGGATGAGATCGGGCGAGTCGGGGGCGTCGACCGCCAAAATGGCCGTCATCGCCGAGGGTTCAACTTTTAACTCGGCGACGCCCGCAGCCACAGCGGATAGCGGACCGGAAAAGGCCGGCTCCTCGCCAGCCACCTTGACTCCGGGGCGGACCTGAAGGTCTCGGGTGGAGACGACGACGACTTGCATGAGGCCGTCGAGAAGCGACACCGCATCCAACATGATGTCGATGAGCCTCTCACCATCGACGCTCACCTGGGCCTTATCGACCCCGCCTATGCGCGATCCTCGTCCGCCAGCGACGATGATCACGTCAATTCCCGGTGTTAGCGACTCGCTCATTGGGGAAGCTCCCGGCTCCAGTCGCCAGAGCGACCTCCGGACTTTCCCGTGACTCCCATACGGCGAATGTAGGCCGAGCGATCGACCCCCTTGACCATGTCGATGACCGCCAGGGCGCTGACGCTCACGGCGGTCAGCGCCTCCATCTCCACACCCGTGCGATCGGCGGTGCGCACGATGGCCGAAATATGCACGCAGTCTTCCTGCAGGTCAAGATCGAGCGTGACACCGTGCACACCGATCGTGTGCGCCAGCGGCAGCAGGTCCGGGACCTTTTTGGCCGCCGCGATTCCGGCCACTCGGGCCACTGCCAGTACATCGCCCTTGGGAACGGTGCCGTCGCGCAGGGCCTGCATAACCTCCGGCGAGCATGCCACCTCGCCCTCGGCATGTGCTTCCCGCACAGTGGGGTTCTTGGCCGTGACGTCGACCATGCGGGCGGCGCCGGAGTCGTCGAGATGCGTGAATCGCATGTACGCAACCACCTTTTCTAAAGAGTTGAGAGGAAGGGGAACACCTTGACCTTAGCTGGGTCAGGAGTTGCCAGAGCCAGCCCCTGGGCCCCCACCAGCGAGGAAACAAAGTGTGAATGAACCCCACCAGAAAGTACTGGTCGGGCAACGAGATCTCCTGCGGCGTGGAGGGTGACCGGCGTGTAGGACGGGCGAGAGGACTGCTTGAGCTGATGCCCCTCCCAGCGAGCCGTCAACCACGATGTTCTCGGCTCCCGCCCAGCCAGGATGTCCATAGCGGGGCGTGCGTAGAGGTGGAAGGACACAAACGAAGCCACGGGATTGCCCGGCAGGCAGATGATCGGAGTGTTATTCCACGTGCCCCATCCTTGCGGAGAGCCGGGCTTTTGATTGACGGAACCAAATGCGATGGCAGAGCCCTCCGTGGAGGAGCCGACTGCTTTGAGAACGTCATAGGCTCCCGCCGAAACTCCTCCGGAGGTAATAACCAGATCTGCTCGTGCTGCAGCCTGGTCGAGAATTGCTCGGCAAGCCTGAGGATTATCGGCGCTATGCAGGGAGATTACCTCCCCGGCTCCCGCAGATTGCGCGAGCGCGGCGAGCATCGGCCTATTGGAGTCGGGGATAAGGCCTTCTGCCAGCTCCGCGGTGTCGCCTAGCTCTATGAGTTCGTCTCCAGAGGACACGACCGCCACCCGAGGGCGCGGATGCGCCACGACCTCCGTCACACCTACCGAGGCGAAAGCCGCGATTGCGCCGGGGTCGATGACGGCTCCCTGCCGGGCGACCACATCGCCGTAAGCGACGTTTTCTCCAGCAGCACGGATGTGCGTCTTCTTCGGGACGGCAAGGATAGTCACGTAGTCAGGTGCTTCTCCGGGACCGGCCGAGGCGTCGGTGTCCTCCACGGGAACCACGCACAGATCCTGGTGTTCTTCGGGTACTGGAGCGCCTGTCATGATGCGTACCGCGGTGCCCGGGTGAGGGGTCTGTGCCAGGCTTCCCGCGGCGACATCACACAACACCTGCAAGCGCGGGCTCGGGTGAGCGGTGAGGTCGGCGGTGCGCACAAGGAACCCGTCCATCGCGGAGTTAGCAAAAGGGGGCACGGGCCAACGGGCCGAAACGTCGCATGCCAGGGTCTCACCGAGGGTAGGGGCGTGACGACGCGGCGCAAGCGGTGCTACCAGCTGACACACCTCGGCCTGGTGCTCTGCAACGCTACGCACCTTTTGTTGCGCTGTGCTCACAATTCTTAACCTCCGATAGCGGCCATCGGACGCGCAGGCTGCAGGAAACCAGGGTCGTCGATGCCATGGCCAGGCTTCTTCTCCCACATGGCACCAGCCCACAACGCGGCGATGTCCTCGTCCGAGGCATCGGAGCGCAGGGCCTCTCGCAGAGAAACCTCGCTTCCACTCTGAGAGAAAAGGCAACTCCTGATAGCACCGTCCGCGGTCAGGCGCGTGCGATCGCATGCGCCGCAAAATGGGTGCGACACGCTCGCAATCACCCCGATGGTGCCTTCTCGCTGGCCATCTTTTAAGCTCCAGAGCTTTGCCGGGGCGGAGCCACGGGGCTTGTCCAGCGGAGAAAGCTCGAAGTGCCGCTGCAACTCATCAAGAATGTCCTGAGCGCTAATCATTTGGGTGCGATCCCACGTGTGCGGGGGACCAAGCGGCATTTGTTCGATGAACCGAAGCTGTGCTCCCCTGTCCAGGCAGAAGCGCGCCAGGTCGGCGATGGCATGATCGTTGACACCGGGCATGATGACGGCATTGACCTTGACCGGGTCCAAACCAGCGGCAACCGCGGCATCGATCCCCGAGACCACGCTATCCAGGCGATCGCGCCGAGTGAGCTGCTCGAAGAGCTCCTTTTCCACCGTATCCAGGGAGATGTTGACCCGGTGAAGTCCGGCGGCACGCAGCGCCTCGGCTCGATGGGCCAGGCCCAAAGCGTTGGTCGTTAACGCGAGCTGCACGGGGTTCCCGGTGGCAGTGCGCAGTGTCGAGCCGAAGCCGACCAAATCTTCTAGGCCCTTGCGAAGGAGCGGTTCGCCGCCGGTAAATCGAATGTGTTCGATGCCCAAGAGATTCACCGCGATGCGCATTAGGCGGCGAACCTCATCGTCGCTGAGGATCACCTCGGAGGGCAGCCAGTCGAGTCCCTCGGCCGGCATGCAGTAGGTGCACCGAAGGTTGCAGCGATCAGTAAGGCTGATTCGCAAGTCCCGGGCGATGCGCCCAAATCGGTCCCTGAGCTCTCGAGACCCATCCGGCAGCGGATCCGGCAGGTCATGCGGCAGCTTCGGCGCCCCCTGCCTTCCAGCAACTGGAATCGGGAAAGGCAACGAGACAGGTGTCGCCGGCTGAGAGTCAGAAGTAGTCATTAACTACGTCATATTAGGGCGTCGCCTCGACGTGTCCAAGAACTAGCCGCGTTAGGCCTAACGTCTGCTTCGTCCAGGACTTTCGAGCTTGATGATGTCAAAGCGCCCCTGCTCTCGGTACATACGCAGATCTTTCTTATCGAACTTGCCAACACTGGTCTTGTCGATGCTCTGGACGAAAGTCCAATACTCCGGAATCATCCAGGTGGGCAGCTGGGATTGAGCGCTAGAACGGATGGCGTTGGCGGTGTCCGCGTTGGGGGAGACGCCGTCATGTAGCACCGTCACAGCCAACGGTCGTTCTCCCCATTTTTCATCGGGAACTCCGATGACTGCGCACTCAACCACCAGGTCAGAGTCCATGATCACGTTCTCCACCTGGGCGGAATAGATCCACTCACCCCCGGAGCGAATTACATCGCGAGCGCGATCGGAGACCACAAGAAATCCATCGGCGGTGACTGAGCCGACATCGCCGGTGCGCAACCAGCCGTCTTCGGTAAAGGCAGACTGCGGGGGACGCACTGGGTTGCCGCGGAAGGTTGTGGGCGCGCCGGGACCATCCGCATCGGTTGGGGGCAATCCAGTGATGGGGACGTAGGATGCGGCCACCACATTGCCGCGGACCTGGATTTCTCCCTGGTTGCGGTCCGTGGAGGCAACGACTTCACCGTCGTTGACCACGCGATATTGCACAGAAGGCGGGAACCGGCCCTGAGATTCGCGATAGGCCCAGCGCGCTTCACCCGAGACTCCCGACGGAGGGCGGGCAACGGTCACGCCAGTTGAGGTCTCCGTCATTCCCCAAACGTGGACAATGTCCACGCCATAGCGCTCCTCCCACACCTTGATCAGCGCCGGAGAAGCCGGAGAGCCCCCGACGTAAATCTCGGTCAGGCTCATCCGCGAAGGAGGATTGTGCAGGTAGTGAACCATCAGCTGGGTCCACACCGAGGGCACGCCGTGGGCGACTCGCGGGTGGGTTGCCTCGATAATTTTGGCCAAGCGAGCGGGGGAGACGTCGTGGTCGGGTAGCACCATGTTCGTGCCCGACATGAGAGCAGCCAAGGGCACACCCCAGGACAGCAGGTGATAGATCGGGGCACAGCACAAAATGGAATTTCCGTGGGTAATCGCCATCGAATCCGTGGTGCGTAGCATCATTGCCTGCAAATACAGGGAGCGGTGCGAGTACAACACGCCCTTGGGGAGGCCGGTCGTTCCCGTGGAATAACACAGGGCTGCGGCGGTGCGTTCATCTTGCTCGGGCCAAGCGAAGAGGGTCGAACGGGCGTCGAGAAGCGCCTCGTATGCATACGTGGCCAGGTGCGCCGGAAGTTGCGGGGCGGGCTCTTCGCCAACAAAGACGACGGCGCGGACGCAGGTCACCAGCTCCAGAACCTCGTTGAGCTGATGGGCAAGGCGTCGATCAGCAAAGATGACCTCAGTACCCGAGTGCTGGACGATGTAGGCGATCTGGTCTGGCATGAGTTGCCGGTTCAGCGGCGTAAATACCGCGCCCATTCCGCAGGCAGCCAGCATGATCTCGAGGTGCTCCGTCGAGTTGAACATGAGAGAACCCACGCGCTGATCGCCGGTGATGTTGAGCTCGTCACGCAGGGCATTTGCACACGCGGCTGCGCGCCCGATGAGTTCCGCAAAGGTGCTCTGCTCCGGAGCGTCATTCCTCCACGTGGTCACGGTTGAGGAGTTGTGCACACTGCGGGCGTGATTGAGGATGCGCCCAACTGAAAGCTCGACATCCTGCATCGTAGAGAACATATTGACTACTCTAGCCGGCCCTGGTGTTACCCCTAGACCCCTCGTGCGCTAGACTCAGGCGCGATCAGACGGAGCCATCCGGCAGTCGCACAGCACGGACCGCCTTCCCAGGGGGAAAGAGTTTCCTCCCCCTGAATGCACAAGGCCCCCGATCATCTTCACAATTTTTGGCTTAATTCCGCTCGCTCGTAGACCGCTTTCCACTTCACAGTAACAAGCAGGTGTACATGCCTACGGCGGACGAGCGGGATGTGGGCAAGAGCGTTCCACTTACATGCCACCTGGGTGCGCAGTACGTCGCGCACACGCACGGTTAAGCAACGAAAGGACTTCCGTGAGCGAAACGGATAACCAGGATCTGAGCACTCTCAAGCTGCCTGAACTGCGCAAGATCGCTGCGGGTAAGGGGCTCAAGGGCGTCTCGGCCCTGCGGAAAGGCGAGCTGATTACCGCCATCACCACCGGCCAGGTGCCGGCGAAGGCGCAAAAGGCTGCCCAGGCTGCTGCCGTTGCAGAAGAAGCGCCGCGAGGCGGAGGCGAGCGTGAGCCGCAGGAAAAGACTGCTCGCGATTCGGAGCAGTCGGGTGAGCAGCCACGCGGCCGGGGGCGCCGTTCCAACCGGGAAGACAACCGGTCCCACCAGGCTGAAGGAGAGCGAGCACAACAGTCCTCCCGCTCGGACAAAGCCGATAATCCCGAGAGGTCCGAGAAGGCTGACAACGCTGAGAACAGCGATCGCGACTCCGACGATCGCCGGGACGAGCGGCGCCAGGAGCGCGGCAACGACCGCGAAGAGCGCGAGGGCCGCGGGCGTCGTGGGCGTCGTAACCGCCGCAACCGCCGTGGACGGGACCGGGATCGTGACCGTGACCGTGGCGAGCGCAATGAACGGGGCAACGAGCAAGACTCCGCCCCGGAAGAGCTGCAGGATGTCGCAGGCATTCTGGAGGTGGTGGACAATAACGCCGCCTTCGTCCGCACGACCGGCTACCGCACCAGCTCGGCGGACGTCTTTGTCAACAATCAGCTAGTCAAGCGCTTCGGGCTGCGCTCTGGTGATGCGATCACCGGACAGGTGAAGATGAACGGCGGCGGCCACACCCACGGCAATGGCCGCAACCGCCGCAAGTACAACCAGCTCACCCGCGTGGATACCGTTAACGGGCAGCACCCGGAGGAGTCCCGCAAGCGCCCAGAATTCCACCGTCTCACGCCGCTGTACCCCAACCAGCGCCTGCGCCTGGAGACTGAGCCGAACATTCTGACCACTCGCGTCATCGACCTGGTCATGCCGATCGGTAAGGGCCAGCGCGCACTGATTGTGTCTCCGCCCAAGGCGGGTAAGACCACAATCTTGCAGAACGTGGCCAACGCGATCGCTACCAATAACCCCGAGTGCTACCTGATGGTGGTGCTTGTCGACGAACGCCCCGAGGAAGTCACGGACATGCAGCGTTCGGTGAAGGGCGAGGTCATTGCCTCTACCTTCGACCGCCCGCCGTCAGAGCACACCGCCGTGGCGGAGCTGGCCATCGAACGCGCCAAGCGACTGGTGGAGATGGGCAAGGATGTGGTCGTTCTGCTCGACTCGATCACGCGACTGGGGCGTGCCTACAACAACTCTTCGCCGGCGTCCGGGCGCATCCTGTCCGGTGGTGTGGACTCCAACGCGCTGTATCCGCCGAAGCGCTTCCTGGGCGCAGCACGCAATATCGAAAACGGCGGCAGCCTGACGATCATCGCTACCGCAATGGTCGAGACCGGCTCTGCTGGTGACACCGTGATCTTCGAGGAATTCAAGGGCACCGGTAACGCCGAGCTCAAGCTGGATCGCAAGATCGCCGAGCGTCGTGTGTTCCCGGCAGTCGACGTCAACCCGTCCGGTACGCGCAAGGACGAACTGCTGATGCCCACGGACGAATTCCGGGTGATGCACAAGCTGCGTCGTATCCTGGCAGCATTGGATTCACAGGCAGCCATTGATCTCTTGATCAAGCAGCTGAAAAAGACCAAGTCGAACGGCGAGTTCCTCATGCAGGTCGCGTCGAGCGCGCCGATGGCTGCAGGCAAGGACGTAGAGGAGTACCTGTAAGTGGCTAATGAAGTTTCCCTCGTTGACGACGTAGTCTCCGAGTACCAGGGCATCGAAATGCAGATGGCGGACCCCGCCATCGCGGGTGATCAGGATCAATTCCGCAAGCTCTCCAAGCGTTATGCGGAGCTACAGCCGATCATCAAGGTCAACGATGCGCTGAACCAATCGCGCGAGGATCTCGAGGCTGCCCAAGAGATGGCCTACGAGGACCATGACTTCGCTGCGGAGGCGGAGCGTCTCGAGGCCGAGGTAGTCGAGCTCGAGGAAAAGCTGGCTGACCTGCTGGCACCACGTGATGAAAACGATGGCGAGGACGTCATCATGGAAATCAAGGCTGGTGCTGGTGGCGAGGAAGCTGCCCTCTTCGCCGGTGACCTCGCCCGCATGTACCAGAAGTACGTGGAGAAGCACGGATTCGTGTGGGACGTGCTCGACGCTGCAGAGTCTGATCTGGGCGGCGTCAAGGACCTGACCGTCTCAATCAAGGCCAAGACTCCGTCTCGCGATGGCGCCTGGAGCTTCTTCAAGTTCGAGGGCGGCGTGCACCGCGTTCAGCGAGTTCCAGTGACCGAGTCTCAGGGGCGCATCCAGACCTCAGCCGCCGGAGTTCTGGTTTATCCAGAACCGGACGAGGTGGGCAGCGTCAACATTGATGACAAGGACATCCGCGTGGACGTCTATCGTTCTTCCGGCAAAGGCGGCCAGGGTGTGAACACCACTGACTCCGCAGTGCGCATTACGCACCTGCCCACCGGATTGATCGTCACCTGCCAGAAGGAGCGTTCCCAGATCCAAAACAAGGCTCGCGCAATGCAGGTACTGCAGGCCCGCCTTGACCAGATGGAGCGCGAGCGCGCCGACGCCGAGGCTGCCGAAGGCCGCGCCGCCCAGGTGCGCACTATGGATCGCTCGGAACGCATCCGTACCTACAACTGGCCGGAGAATCGCATCTCTGATCACCGTATCGGCTACAAGGCCAACAACCTGGACTCGGTGTTGGACGGAAATCTGGACGATTTGTTCACCGCGCTGAAGGCGGCCGAGCGCGCGGAGCGTTTGGAAACCGAATGATCCTGCTTGACGCACTCGCTGAGGCGAAGGCGCGTCTGGCTGCGGCGGGCGTGCCCACCCCTGAGGTGGATGCACGCCTTCTCGCTGCCCATGTGTGCGGGGTAGCTCCATTGGCCTTGGATCGACGGCAAGAGGCCCCAGTGGAATTTTTTGAGCTGGTTAAGCGTCGAGAAGCACGCGAACCCCTGCAACACATTGTGGGCACCGCCCCCTTCGGCCCCCACGACCTGCGGGTCGGCCCCGGAGTGTTCATCCCGCGGCCAGAAACTGAAGTGTTGGCGGATTGGGCGGCCGCCCATGCCGAGAAATTGGTGCGTTCCTCAGCGGCGGAAGGCGCGCCCGTCGTGGTCGATCTGTGCACCGGAAGCGGGGCGCTGGCGTGCTATATCGCCGCCCGTGTCCCGCAGGTGGAAGTCTGGGGTGTGGAAAAACAAGTCTCTGCCCTTGGCTTTGCCGTTCGGAACGCGCCTGAAGCCCGCATCGTTCAGGGAGATGTGACCGACATAGATTGCCTTGCCGAACTCAACGGGCAGGTCGACATTGTGGTCACCAACCCGCCGTATGTCCCGGAAACCCCAGACCTCGAGCCTGAGGTCTACTGCGACCCACCCGAAGCCGTGTTCGCCGGAGCCGACGGACTCGAGGTAATCAGGGCGATGGCTCCTACGGTCGAGCGGCTGCTTAAGCCGGGTGGGGTCGTTGGGTTTGAACACGATGACAACGCCTCGGAGCTGGTCGCACCGATTCTGCGGGCCCAGGGACTAGGCAACGTGAGGCCGATGGCGGATCTGACCGGCACCGAGCGTTTTACCATTGCGAGTAAGGTGAGCCAGGCAAGGACGAAAGGAACGAGCGCGTGAGCAAAATTTACTCCTGTGCCGATGCCGCTCAACGAGCCGAGGGCATCCGACTAGCTGCCGACGCCGCCAAGGCCGGCCGATTGGTGGTCATGCCTACGGACACCGTGTACGGAATCGGGGCAAACGCCTTTGATAACGAGGCCGTAGCGGCCCTGCTGGCCGCCAAACGCCGCGGCCCGGACATGCCGGTGCCCGTTCTCGTCGGGTCCTGGGACACAATTCAGGGCTTAGTTCGCGAGTACAGCGACACGGCTCGTACCTTGGTGGAGGCTTTCTGGCCGGGTGGGCTGTCTATCATCGTTCCGGAAGCGCCTAGCCTGCCGTGGAACCTGGGGGATACTCGAGGAACCGTCATGCTTCGCATGCCGCTCCAGCCAGTGGCCATTGAGCTGCTCCGCGAGGTCGGCCCGATGGCGGTGAGCTCTGCAAACCTTTCGGGCAAGCCCGCGCCGACCTCGGCGGTAGCCGCCAAACAGCAGCTGGGTAAGGCCGTGTCGGTGTATCTGGATGGGGGAGAGGCCACCATTGGTAAGCCATCCAGCATTATCGACATCTCGGGCCCGCGCCCGCGCCTGCTGCGTGAGGGAGCGATCAGCGCAGACAAGATCGCTGAGGTTCTGGGGATCAAGGCCGAGGACCTGCGCTAGATGGCGGCAGTCGGTCTCCCGCTCCGCGAGCTCTGCCTGGTCATCCTCGTTGCCGCAGCTCTGACGTACATCACTACCGGTGCGGTGCGTTCGCTGGCAGTTCGCAATGGCAAGGTCGCCGAGATTCGGCAACGTGATGTCCATACCCAGCCGACTCCGCGTCTGGGTGGGGTGGCCATGTTTTTCGGTTTTGGCTCCGCGATATTCATTGCCGAACAATTTCCGGCATTGACGAGGGGCTTTATGCCGGTCACTCCTGAGATGACCGCTGTGCTGTGGGCATCCGTGGCCATCGTCATCGTCGGAATAATTGACGACCTGTACGAGCTTTCCGCCCTGGTCAAGCTCGTGGGGCAGGTGATTGCGGGACTGATTATGAGCCTGTTGGGCCTGTCCTGGACCCTGGTCTACCTCCCGTTCGGCGAAGGAACCACGGTGGTCCTGGATCAGGTGTGGTCCACACTGATTACCGCATTTTTCGCTGTATTGCTGATCAACGCCGTCAATTTCGTCGACGGCCTCGATGGCCTCGCTGCTGGGCTAGGCATGATCGCGGGCTCGGCAATTTTGGTTTTCTCACTGACCGTTTTGCACGATCAGGGTGGTGCGGTCAGCGCGTATCCGCCGGCGATCATCGCTGCGGCGCTGGTGGGTATGTGCGCGGGTTTCTTGCCGCACAACTTCGAGCCTTCGCGCATCTTCATGGGTGACTCGGGGGCGATGCTCATCGGCTTGTTGCTCGCGGCGTCGGCCACGTCCGCCTCGGGAAAGATCAACATGTCTCTGTACGGAACGGGTGATGTGGTCGCGCTTATGAGTCCGATCCTGGTCGTGGCGGCGGCGATTTTTGTCCCGGTTCTTGATCTCACGATGGCCGTGGTGCGACGTGTGTCCAAGGGGCAGCACCCCTTCCAGGCCGACCGCCTCCATATCCACCACCGCCTCCTTAACATAGGGCATACCCATCGTCGCACCGTTCTCGTGCTGTACATGTGGGTGGCAGCGGTGGCATTCGGAGCAGTGAGTTTTTCCGTTGTTCCCGCCCGTTTTGCCCTTTCCGGTGTGGCTTTCCTCCTGGCTCTATGCGCAGTCATCACTGCGATTCCCGTCTGGCGGCGGCGCAGAAGGCAAGCGGCTCGCGGTTGAGCGGATAGGCAAGGCGCTGGGTTAGACTCGGCAATCGTGACTTCGCCGTATACCGATCAATCCCGTCCGATTGCCCGCGCGCTGAAATTTGGCACGTGGGGTCTGATCATTATCACCATCGTCTCACTGGCGGTATGGGGCAGCATCCAGGGGATGCCCGGGATCTGGGGCGTTCTCTTGGGAGCAGGCATCGGTGGGGGATTTGTGCTCCTGACCGCGTTGTCCGTTCGTATCACCTCCACCACCGACCCGGTCTCCACCGCAGCTGTAGTGCTAGGCGGTTGGCTGCTCAAGATCGTTGTGCTCATTTTGGTCTTGGCGGTTATCCGGGACATGACCTTCTACCACCACATGGCACTGTTGGTGACCGTCGTTGTTGCCCTGATCACGGTCCTGGCGACGGAAGTGTGGGGAATCGTCACCACCAACGTCACGTTTGTGGGTAAGTAGGTTCTCGAGTTCGCTTTTCGACGCCCCCTTCTGCCCGTGAATCGGCTCACAACCGGGGGTGGAATAAGCGCCTCAGCAGGCAGTATTCAGGGATATTTCTGAAAAGTTTCACCCGAATCCGGGTATTCCCAGATTCGGCTGATAGGATCACCTGCGGGTTGCCACGGCCTGCTTGCTGTGTATTCCCCTGTTACCGCCAACGCTGATGCGCGACGGAATCCGCGGCGGTGGCAGTGAGAGTTTTGAGACGTCCATCGCACCGTTTGGGGCAGCGACGCCCCGACGGCCCGAGAACGGGAGAGAACGCTGAGCGTTACCACTTTGGCCATGAAGGGTGAGTTTCACGCACCCGAATTGGACCCAGAATTTTTTCCCGGGGAAACGTATGGCCACATGCTGTTGGAGGATGTTGCCAACGGGTGGTTCGCACTCGATCGACTGATGCTGGTTCGCCTGTTGATGGCAGCCGTGTTGGTCATCGTGTTCGCACTGGCCTTCCGGAACCCGAAGTTGGTTCCGTCTGGCCTGCAAAACGTCGCTGAAATTGCGGTCGATTTCGTCCGCCTGAATATCGCCGAGGACATCCTGGGCAAGAAGGAGGGGCGTCGGTTCCTGCCGATCATCGCCACCATCTTCTTCACCACTCTGTTCATGAATGCGGCAACGATCATTCCGGGTCTGAACATTTCGCCTAACGCGCGTATCGGTATGCCGATCGTGCTGGCGATTGCCGGTTACCTGACGATGATCTACGCCGGCGCGAAGCGTTATGGCTTTGGCAAGTTCGTGAAGTCCTCGGTGGTTATTCCGAATCTCCCTCCGGCGCTCCACCTCCTGGTGGTGCCGATTGAGATCTTCTCGACGTTCATTCTGCGCCCGGTCACGCTAGCGCTTCGTCTGATGGCGAACTTCCTGGCTGGCCACATCATCTTGGTCTTGCTGTTCTCTGCCACGAACTTCTTCTTCTGGCAGCTGAATGCCTGGACCGCACTGGCAGGCGTAACGAGCCTTGCTGCAGTTCTGTTCACCCTTTACGAGTGCATCATCATCTTCCTGCAGGCATACATCTTTGCTCTGCTGGTTGCGGTGTACATCGAACTGTCCTTGCACGCAGACGCTCACTAGCGCCTTAAGCAACCGCGAGCTTCGCGGCCAATTACATACAGCCCCAAGCAACACCCATTAACGCCTGATGAAGAACAAGGCATCGTCAGGCACAAAGAAAGGTAGACCACTTTCATGAACGAGATCATCCTGGCTCAGGCTGAGAACGCCCCCCTCTCGCTCGGTGCTATCGGCTACGGCCTCGCCACCATCGGCCCGGGCCTGGGCATCGGCATCCTGGTCGGCAAGACCGTCGAGGGTATGGCTCGCCAGCCGGAGATGGCTGGTCAGCTGCGTACCACCATGTTCCTGGGTATCGCCTTCGTTGAGGCCCTCGCCCTCATCGGCCTCGTTGCTGGCTTCCTGTTCTAAGAGCGAACGGACACACGAGACCCTTAAGGGGTCCAGGGCATCCGGGAATACCTGGATGGTCGCGACTCCTTAGTGATGAGACTGGAGAGACATGACGAACGTCATTTACTTGCTTGCGGCAGAGGGTGAGCACCTGCCCCTGGAGGGCGGCAACTCTATCCTCTTGCCCAAGGCTTACGACATCGTCTGGTCCTTGATTCCGTTCGCGGTCATCCTGTTCCTCTTCTGGAAGTTCATTCTTCCGAAGTTCCAGGAGGTCCTGTCCGAGCGTGAGGACCGGATTAAGGGCGGTATCCAGCGTGCCGAGGCCGCACAGGCTGAGGCTAAGGCCGCACTTGAGAAGTACAACGCCCAGCTGGCTGAGGCTCGCACCGAGGCTGCTGAGATCCGCGAGCAGGCCCATGAGAAGGGCAAGCAGATCGAGGCCGAGTACCGTGCAAACGCTGAGGCTGAGTCCAAGCGCATCGTCGAGTCCGGTGAAAAGCAGTTGGCCGCATCGCGTGAGCGCGTCGTCAGCGAGCTGCGCACGGATCTGGGCCAGAACTCGATTTCTTTGGCCGAGAAGCTGCTCGGAACCGAGCTGTCTGATTCGACGAAGCGTTCTGGCACCATCGATAGCTTTCTGACCGACCTGGACTCTGTACGTCCGGCGTCCCCGGCCGGGAAGTGAGTGAGATGCACGCAGCAAGCCGAGAAGCAGTTGCCACGCTCGAGCGTGAGCTCGACACCGCCGTTGCCGGCGACAACTCTGTAGCTACCTCCGCTCAAACCGGTATGGAGCTGTTCGAGGTCGTAGAGATCCTGGATGCTGAGCGCTCCCTGCGCGTAGCACTGACGGATCCGGCCGCGGCGGCTGGCGAGCGTGTATCCATCGTCGAGAAGCTCTACGGTGACAAGGTCTCAGCGTTGACTCTCACGGTGTTGAAGTCTGCCGTGTCTCAGCGGTGGTCCAACGCCCGCGAGTTCCGTGAGGGCCTGATCACTTTGAGCCACCGCGCGCTGCTGCGCGCCGCTGAGGCTCAGGGGCAGCTCGAGCAGGTGGAAGAGGAGCTGTTCCAGCTCTCTCGTCTGCTGGAGCGCGAAGGGAAGCTGACCCAGTTGCTTTCTGATCGCAATGCAGCCTCGAGCGCAAAGCGAGGTCTGCTGGCCAACGTTCTCTACGGCAAGGTCACCATGTTTACCGAAGCCCTCGCGCTGCAGGTAATTGGCCGCCCGGAGAACAACCCGATTGACGACATCGCCGCGGTTTCCGCCCAGGCAGCTTCGCTGCGTGGCAAGTCGGTGGCACATGTTGCCAGTGCGGGAGAGCTTAACGCAGAGCAGCAGGCAAAGCTCGCCGAGAAGCTCGGACGAATTTACGGTCGCGAGATGTCCATTCACACTGAGGTCGATCCCAGCCTCCTCGGTGGAATGGTTATCCGAGTCGACGATGAGGTCATCGACGGATCCACCAGCGGCAAGCTGGAGCGGATGCGCGCGGCTTTGAAGTAGACGCGACTTAGTGACGAATGTGTACAAGCTGGAAGAAACAACCGAGAGCAGGAAGAACATGGCGGAGCTGACGATCTCCTCCGATGAGATCCGTAGCGCGATAGCGAACTACACCTCGAGCTACTCCGCGGAGGCCTCCCGTGAGGAGGTCGGCGTGGTCATTTCGGCCGCTGATGGTATTGCCCAGGTTTCGGGCCTGCCGTCAGTGATGGCGAATGAGCTGCTCGAGTTCCCGAACGGCGTCATTGGCGTCGCACAGAACCTCGATACGGACACCATCGGTACCGTTATCCTGGGTAACTTCGAGTCCATCTCGGAGGGCCAGGAAGTTAAGCGAACCGGCGAGGTTCTGTCTATTCCCGTGGGCGAGGATTTCCTTGGCCGCGTTATCAACCCGTTGGGCCAGCCGATCGACGGCCTGGGTCCGATTGAGTCCACCGAAGAGCGTGCCCTGGAGCTCCAGGCCGCCGGCGTGCTCGACCGTCAGCCGGTCGAGGAGCCGATGGCTACCGGCATCAAGGCTATTGACGCCATGACCCCGATTGGTCGCGGTCAGCGTCAGCTCGTCATTGGTGACCGTAAGACCGGCAAGACTGCCGTGTGTATTGACACCATCCTGAACCAGAAGGCCAACTGGGACAGCGGCGACCCGAGCAAGCAGGTTCGTTGTATCTACGTCGCTGTCGGCCAGAAGGGTTCGACCATTGCAGGCGTGCGCCGCACCCTGGAAGAGTCTGGCGCACTGGAGTACACCACCATCGTGGCTGCTCCGGCATCCGACTCTGCAGGCTTCAAGTGGCTCGCTCCGTTCGCCGGTGCAGCCTTGGGCCAGCACTGGATGTACCAGGGCAAGCACGTCCTGGTTATCTACGATGACCTGACCAAGCAGGCTGAGGCCTACCGTGCGATCTCCCTGCTGCTGCGTCGTCCTCCGGGACGCGAGGCATACCCGGGTGACGTCTTCTACCTGCACTCTCGTCTGCTCGAGCGTGCCGCCAAGCTCACCGATGAGCTCGGTGCTGGCTCCCTGACGGCCCTGCCGATCATTGAGACCAAGGCCAACGACGTGGGCGCCTTCATCCCGACCAACGTCATCTCGATCACCGACGGTCAGTGCTTCCTGCAGTCCGACCTGTTCAACAACGGTGTTCGCCCGGCTATCGACGTGGGTGTTTCCGTCTCCCGCGTGGGTGGTGCTGCACAGACCAAGGGCATGAAGAAGGTCGCCGGTAACCTGCGTCTTTCTCTCGCTGCATACCGCGACCTGGAAGCTTTTGCTACCTTCGCTTCCGACCTGGATCCGGTGTCGAAGAAGCAGCTGGACCGCGGTGCCCGACTCGTCGAGCTGCTGAAGCAGCCGGAGAACTCCCCGCAGCCGGTGGAATTCCAGATCGTGTCCATCTGGCTTGCTGATCAGGGCGCATTCGACTTCGTTCCGGTGGAGGACGTCCGCCGCTACGAAGCCGAGGCCCAGGAGCACTTCCGCAGCACCGCTCCGGAGGTCTACGAGCAGATCGCCGGTGGCAAGGTGCTGTCCGACGAGTCCAAGGAGACGCTGCTGCGCCTCAACGAGGATTTCGCCCGCACCTTCACGACCTCCGAGGGTAAGACCGTCGCCGAGCTGGCTAACCCGGTCAACGAGGACGAAGTGAACCACACCGAGCTGACTGTTTCCCGTAAGGCTCAGAAGAAGTAAGAAGCTTCTTTGATCCGACATCGACAAGAAAAGAAGGGAGGACAGTAAGCAATGGCAACACTTCGCGAAACGCGTGATCGAATCCGTTCGGTCAACTCGACGAAGAAGATCACCAAGGCTCAGGAGCTGATCGCTACCTCGCGTATTACCAAGGCAAAGCAGCGCGTCGCAGCTGCAAGCCCCTACGCCGAGGAGCTGACGAAGGTTGTCGCGCGCGTGGCATCGGCCACGTCGCTCGACCATCCGATGCTCTCCGAGCGTGAGAACCCGCGCCGCGCAGCCGTTATGGTGGTTACCTCCGATCGCGGTCAGTGCGGTGGCTACAACCACAACGTGTTGAAGAAGGCCGCCGAACTTGAAGAGCACCTGACTGATCGGGGACTCGAGGTGGTCCGCTTCGTCACCGGTAAGAAGGGCGCTGCTTACTACGACTTCCGTGAGATGGAAGTCAGTGGCGCCTGGTCCGGGTTCTCCGAGAACCCGGAGTGGGACATCACCCACGACGCCCGTAACCACCTGATCCGTGGTTTCGAGGCTGGCAGCGAGGGCCAGGCTAAGTGGCGCGAGGGCCTGAACGGCACCCGCGGTAACACCGTGCAGGGCTTCGATGAGGTTCACGTTGTCTACACCGAGTTCGTGTCCATGCTGACGCAGGCGCCTCGCGTGCAGCGCCTGCTGCCGGTCCGGACTAACACCGAGGTAGAAGAGTATGCACCGGAAAGCATGACCCGGGTTGACGGCCACGTCGCCCAGGACATGGAGTTCGAACCGGATGCGGATACGCTGCTTAAGGAACTTATGCCTAAGTACGTGTCGCGTGTGCTCTACTCGATCTTCCTCGAGGCTGCCGCCAGTGAGTCCGCTGCGCGTCGTACAGCCATGAAGGCTGCGACGGACAACGCGAACGAGCTGGTTAAGGACCTGACTCGCGTAGCCAACCAGGCTCGCCAGGCACAGATTACCCAGGAAATCACAGAGATCATCGGTGGCGCAGGCGCGCTCGCCGATAGCGGAGAGAGTGACTAACTATGACTACTGCTCTGAATGAGCGCACGGAGGCTGGCACCGAGTCAGCCGGCCGTATTGTGCGCGTCATCGGTGCCGTCGTCGACGTGGAATTCCCGCGCGGCGAGCTCCCGGCACTGTACAACGCACTGCATGTCGAGGTCAGCCTGGAGGCTGTGGCCAAGACTGTGACCCTCGAGGTGGCCCAGTTCCTGGGCGACAACCTCGTTCGTACGATCGCCATGGCTCCGACGGACGGCCTCGTTCGCGGCGCTGAGGTGGTTGACACCGGCAAGTCCATCTCGGTTCCCGTGGGTGACGTGGTCAAGGGCCACGTGTTCAACGCCCTGGGTGACTGCCTCGATGAGCCCGGCCTGGGTCGCGACGGTGAGCAGTGGGGCATCCACCGCGACCCGCCGCCGTTCAGCGAGCTCGAGGGTAAGACCGAGATCCTGGAGACCGGTATTAAGGTCATCGACCTGCTGACCCCGTACGTCAAGGGCGGCAAGATCGGCCTGTTCGGTGGCGCCGGCGTGGGCAAGACCGTGCTGATCCAGGAGATGATTACCCGTATTGCCCGCGAGTTCTCCGGTACTTCCGTGTTCGCTGGCGTGGGTGAGCGTACCCGTGAGGGCACCGACCTCTTCCTCGAGATGGAGGAGATGGGCGTGCTGCAGGATACGGCCCTAGTGTTCGGCCAGATGGACGAGCCGCCAGGAGTCCGTATGCGCGTGGCTCTGTCCGGCCTGACCATGGCGGAGTACTTCCGCGATGTCCAGAACCAGGACGTTCTGCTGTTTATCGACAACATCTTCCGTTTCACCCAGGCGGGTTCGGAGGTTTCTACCCTCCTCGGCCGTATGCCTTCCGCCGTGGGTTACCAGCCGACCCTGGCTGACGAGATGGGTGTTCTCCAGGAGCGCATTACCTCGACCAAGGGCAAGTCGATTACTTCTCTGCAGGCCGTTTACGTGCCGGCGGATGACTACACCGACCCGGCCCCGGCGACTACCTTCGCTCACCTGGACGCCACCACGGAGCTCGACCGTGCCATCGCTTCCAAGGGTATTTACCCGGCAGTGAACCCGCTGACCTCCACCTCGCGCATCCTTGAGCCCGGCATCGTCGGCGAGCGCCACTACGAGGTGTCCCAGCGCGTGATCGGTATTCTGCAGAAGAACAAGGAGCTGCAGGACATCATCGCCATCCTGGGTATGGACGAGCTCGGTGAGGAAGACAAGCTGACCGTTCAGCGCGCACGTCGCATCCAGCGATTCCTGGGCCAGAACTTCTTCGTTGCGCAGAAGTTCACCGGTGACCCGGGCTCCTACGTGCCGCTGTCCGAGACCATCGACGCGTTCGAGCGCATCTGCAACGGCGAGTTCGATGACTACCCGGAGCAGGCGTTCAGCAACCTTGGTGGACTTGACGACGTCGAAGCTGCCTACAAGAAGCTGACTGAGAGCTAAGGGAGAGCACAACATGGCTGACATCACCGTCCAGATGGTTTCCGTTGATCGCGTGTTGTGGTCGGGTCAGGCCACCATGGTGACTGCGCAAACCACCGAAGGTGAGATCGGCGTGCTGCCCGGACACGAGGCCTTGTTGGGACAGCTCGTTCCCAACGGCATCGTGACCATCACTCCGGCTGACGGCGGCCAAAAGCTGGTTGCTGCAGTCCAGGAAGGCTTTCTGTCCGTAACAGGGGAGAAGGCCACGATCTTGGCTGAGGCTGCAAAGTGGTCGACTGATGTCGATGAGGCACAGGCCCATGAAGACCTTTCGAGTGATGATCCGAAGGTTAAGGCTCGCGGTGAAGCTGCCCTGAAGGCACTGCACCGGGCACGTGAAGCCTAGGCCCGCGCAAGATACTCACTAGCGCAAGCCCGTCCCAGCGTTTTCGCTGGGGCGGGCTTTCGTTGATTGCGGGGTAATCCAGGTCTAGACTTTTCTAACAATAGATTCAGGAAGGGCACGGTGATTTTTCCATGGCGGAGAAGGCAATTTTTATCCCCTTGGCTGTCCTCCTGGTCGTTCTAGCCTTGGCAGGGTGGCGCTTCTTTACGGTCCGCACTCACGGCACCCCCGCGCTGGTGCGTTCCTTGCCCGCTGGAGATAGCTACTCCTGGCGCCATGGAGTCATCCAGTATTTCGGCGATGAGCTGCATTTTTTCAAGTTGCGTTCGCTCTCCCCGCGCCCGGATATCACTTTTCACCGCAGTCACGTATCAGTCATCGGTCATCGCCGGGCCTACGAGGACGAGGCCACCATCATTGCCGATTCAGGAGTGATCGTAGAGCTGGCCACGCCTAAGGGGGAGTGCGAGCTAGCCTTGGATTCTCATTCGGCGAAGGCGATCATCGCCTGGGTCGAGTCCGCACCAAATGTGCGCCAGGAGGCGCGGGACCACAAGGCCCTCCTGATGAAGATTGCTAAGGGGCGGAAACGCTAGGGTAGGCCCCATGCGTCTTGTCATCGCGGAGTGCTCTGTTGATTATGTGGGCCGACTTTCTGCCCACCTGCCGCTGGCTAAGCGGTTGATTTTGGTTAAGGCAGATGGCTCTGTCTCTGTCCACGCCGATGATCGCGCATACAAGCCGCTCAATTGGATGACGCCGCCGTGTTCCCTGGTCGAAGAGCCCATCGTGGACCTGGACGGCTCCGATACCGGTGAAAAGCTTTGGATCGTGGAAAACCCCAAGTCTGAGCAGCTGAGAATCACGCTGTCGAATGTGATTCAAGACATTGAGGTCGAGTTAGGTCAGGACCCTGGCCTGGTTAAGGACGGGGTTGAGGCGCACCTGCAGGAGCTGTTGGCTGAGCACATCAGCACGCTGGGTGAGGGGTATTCCCTGGTACGTCGCGAGTACCCCACCGCAATTGGGCCAGTAGACATTTTGGCACGCGATGCAGCAGGCGTCACCGTGGCAGTTGAGGTCAAGCGTCGAGGCGGGATTGACGGCGTGGAGCAGCTCACCCGCTACCTCGAGTTGCTCAACCGGGACGAGCTGTTGCGTCCGGTTCAGGGAGTGTTCGCAGCCCAGTCGATTAAGCCCCAGGCTCGAACCCTGGCTGAGGATCGCGGCATTCGCTGCGTCACCCTGGACTACGACCAGCTGCGAGGCATCGAGTCCAACGAGCTGCGTCTGTTCTAGTCGTAATGGGAAGAAAGAACCGCCGCGCGCCCGCCCGCTCGGACCTGCGTCCGATTACGAGCTCTCAAGTTTTTGGAACGCAGCTCACCTCAGGCCCGCGCTGGGATCGGCAGGAAACGTACTGCGTGCGGGTCATGAGCGCGGATCGCGCCACCAAGGTCTACATCTGCGCTGGCTGCAACCAAACGATCCAGCCCGGAATCACGCACAAGGTGGCGTGGCCGCGCGATAGTGGTGCACGCCTTGACGACCGCCGCCATTGGCACTCTGGCTGCTGGGAGCGTCGATAAGCCAGTACAGTGGGGTGCCATGATTGTTGCATTCTCAGTTGCTCCGACGATCACGGAGACCCCAGATGCAGAAATGGCCGAGGCGGTTGCTCGCGCTGTTGCCATCGTGCGTGCGTCTGGGTTGCCCAATGAGACCACCGCCATGTTCACCACGATCGAGGGTGAGTGGGACGAGGTGTTCGGCGTGATTAAGGAGGCCACCGAGGCCGTGGTCGCCGTCAGCCCGCGCGTCTCACTGGTGGTGAAGGCCGATATTCGTCCTGGCCGCACCGGCATGTTGACGCAGAAGGTTCGTTCTTTGGAAGAGGCACTCGAGAAGCAGGCAGGAGATAACGCATGACACAGCCACCTCAATACGCCGGGGGAGCCATCGACTTAGGTTCGCTGGGCGCCCAGCAGAACTCGCCGAAGGAGAGCGCGGCGGGAGGGGTGAGCCCCGTTGTGGAGGTTACTGCCGCCAACTTTGAGGCAGAGGTCGTTCGTCGCTCCACCCAGGTGCCGGTGATTTTAATCATCGGCTCTCAGCGGTCGCAGGCCTCCAACGATTTGCACGCGGACCTGACCGAGCTGGCGCGCGCACAGCAAACGCCGCTGTCGTACATCGTGGCCTTTGCCGATGCTGACGCGGTCCCGCAGATCGCACAGGCCATCGGCGTCCAGCAGTTGCCGACCACCGTCGTCCTGGCAGCCGGACAGCCCATCACTCAGTTCGTGGGAGCCCAACCACGGGAGGCACTGAGCCCCTGGGTTGATCAGATCGTCAACGCCGTGGCGGGCCAGCTGGAAGGACTTCCCGCCGAAGACGGTGAGGTTGAGCAGGAGGATCAGAGGCTTATCGACGCCGCCCTCAAGCTCGAGGCCGGGGAGTACCAGGCAGCCATCGCCCTGTACGACGAGGTCCTGGCCGAAGGGCACAACCCCGAGGTCAAGCAGGCCCGTGCAACCGCGGTGCTGCTGGCACGGCGGGGAAGTGAACAGTCAGAGTTGTTCCACCAGGCAGACGAGGCGGTCATCGCCGGCAATCCGGAGGCTGCCTTTGACCTGCTGATCAACGCCGTTGCCACCAGTGCTGGTGAGGAGAAGACGGCCGCGAAGGACCGCCTCATTGAGCTGCTGGGGTTGTTCGACAACTCCGACGAGCGGGTCAAGAGCGCACGTACCAGGCTGGCCAGCGCGCTCTACTAACCCTTAAATCTCGGTGACATACTCCGGGAAGGCTGCCGGGGCCTCGAGTGGCTGCTTTACGGGGTTCATGTCGATCCCGTAGTCCTTGGCAAACACCGTGTGCGTGCCGGCGTAGTGGCGAGGTGCAGACTCATCGAGGGTGAATACGCGGGCTCCGCGCAGAGTGTGCTGGTCCCAGGTGCCGTCGTGAAGCCCATAGGGACCAAAACCTGTGCCGGGGCCGTAGCCGAGCTCCACCCCGTAGTAGTTGCCCATGTAGGTGTTGATGTGGTCGTGCCCGCAGTAGATGCCAAGCACGTCGCCGCGCTGGAATACCGCAGAGTAAATGCCGGAGTTGAACAGACCGGTGTAGCAGTCCTCGTTCTTCTCGCCCACGATGTTGTGGCGCTTTACCGCCTCGGCATGACCGCTGTCCTTCGAGGTGTACTGCTGGCCGTACCACATGTGGTGGTGTTCGAACGTGGGGATATGGAAAAACATCAAGCCCGGGGTCTTCGCACCGTAACGGCTCTCGTCCGCTGCCGAGGTTTCTAGATACCACTGGACCTGCTCGGGGCGAAGCCAGTCGTAGGCCTTCAGTCCGTCCGTGGACTGGCCTGCAGGAGACTCTGGGGCATAAGCACCGGAGTCCAACAGCCAAAGGGCAAACGCCGGGGTAGCAGACTTCGACCCAGCTATTTCCAGGCGACCGTTAGAGACGCCGTACATGGCATCGTCGGCGGGGTTGACGTTGTGCTTGTACTGTCGGACGAACTCAGTCATCTGGGGTTTCAGCACACCGGTGCCGTCCTCCTTGGCGGAGTCCTCGTCATGGTTTCCGAAGGTCACAGCCCACGGAATCCCGCGCTCCTCCATGGGGAGGACAACATTGTTGATGGCCTGATACACCTGGGTGGCGTTTTTCGGCCCAGAGGAAATGACATCACCGTTAATGAGAGCGAAGTCGGCCTTTTCCTTGTCCAGGACCTGACCCATGAACTCGATCGTGCGCCGATCAGTGAGATGATCGTCCTGCGTGTCATTGAACTGCACTACGCGAAACGTGCCATCGCTGTCGAAAGCCAGCGGAGAATCGGCGGGCGAAGCCGGTGTCGGGTTCGTTTCGCTTGACTGCGTCGAACTCAGCCCACGAGAGGACAGAGAAGAAAGACCTTGGGCTTTCGCACTCAACGGGTGGGCAGCCGCAAGCGCGGCGAGCATGCCGGAGGAGGCGAGGATTTGGCGGCGGTTGAACGAAGACGGAGACATGGAGGCTACTCCCAGAAGCGAGGCGGGGCGGTGTTAACGCCCCGCACGCTAACACCGCCATGGTGTTCTCGCAGGGTGAGCAGCGATTAGAGTGCTCGATACCACTGCACGCTCATCGCCGGCACATCCACCGTGATGGTGTGCGGCTGGCCGTCCTTGGGCTCATCGGTCGCCTCAACGTAGCGGGGCATGTCGTTTCCGGCACCCTCATACACCGAATCGTCGGTGTTGAGCACCATCTCCCAATGACGGTGTGGTGCGCCCAGGGCATAGCCGTGATAAGTCGCCCCGGAGAAGTTCACCACTGCCAGCAGCGGACTACCGTCGGAGCCCCAGCGCACGTAGGCCAAGACGCTGGCTGCGGCGTCGTCACCCTTGATCCAGGTGAAGCCCTCGGGGCCAAAGTCCTGGCTGTATAGAGAACACGAGTCTTGGTAGATGCGGTTGGCATCCCGCACCAGGCGGGCGATGCCCCGGTGGTATTCGCCACCCCAGCCCTCCATGTCGTCCCAGCTCAGCGAGCGTTCCTCTGCCCACTCGCCGATCTGGCCAAACTCCTGGCCCATGAACAGCAGCTTCTTGCCCGGGTGAGAGTACATGTACCCCAGCAAAGCGCGTAGACCTGCGGCTTTGTTCCAATCGTCGCCGGGCAATCGTTGCCACAGCGAACCCTTTCCGTGGACGACCTCGTCGTGGCTGAACGGCAGCACGTATCGCTCGGAGAAGGCGTAGACGAGGGAGAACGTCAAGGACCCGTGGTGGTAGCTGCGGTGGATGGGATCATGCTTCATGTATTCGAGCGTGTCGTTCATCCAACCCATGTTCCACTTCAGGCTGAAGCCCAGTCCGCCGTGCTCCGTCATCGCCGTCACCCCTGGCCAAGCGGTGGATTCTTCCGCGATGGTGACAATGCCCGGGTGATTGCGATGCACTGTGGCGTTGAATTCCTGCAGCAGGCGTACCGCGTCGAAGTTCTCGCGCCCACCAAATTCGTTGGGCAGCCACTGGCCGGGCTCGCGGGAGTAGTCGAGGTACAGCATGGACGCCACTGCATCCACACGGAGGCCATCGATGTGGAACTCCTCCGCCCAGTACAGCGCGTTGGCCACCAGGAAGTTCCGGACCTCATTGCGACCGAAGTCGAAGACGTAGGTTCCCCAATCGGGTTGTTCACCGCGGCGCCAGTCCGGGTGCTCGTAGCAGGCGGTGCCGTCAAAGCGGCCTAGTGCCCATTCGTCCTTGGGGAAGTGGGCAGGAACCCAGTCGACGAGAACTCCGATTCCGCGGGCATGGAAAGCGTCGACAAGCGCGCGGAAGTCGTCGGGCGAGCCCCAGCGAGCGGACGGCGCGTAGTAGCCAGAGACCTGGTATCCCCACGACCCGCCAAAGGGGTGCTCTGCCACGGGCAGAAACTCCACGTGCGTGAAGCCGTTGTCCGCCACATAGTCCACCAGCTCGGTGGCCAGTTCACGGTAACCGTAGCCTTGCTTCCAGGAACCCACGTGGACCTCGTACACACTCATGGGCTTGGCGGTGGGATCGGAGTGGGAGCGCTGCTCCATCCACTGCTGATCCGACCAGGTGAAAGCACTGGTGCTGGCCACCACCGACACGGTCTCGGGCGGGGCCTTGGTAGCCTTGGCCAGTGGATCTGCCTTGTCTATGCGCCTGCCGTCGGCCGTGTGGATGGCGAACTTATACTCGGTTCCCTCACCCAACCCCGGGATGAAGATCTCCCACACCCCGCTGGAGCCGAGGCTACGCATCGGGAACTGGTTGGGATTCCAGGAGCAGAACTCACCCACCACGGCCACGCCGTGCGCATTAGGGGCCCACACAGCAAAGGCCGTGCCTTCGACCGTGCCCATCGGGGACTGATAAGCCTTGAGATTCGCGCCCAAGACTTCCCAGAGCCGTTCGTGGCGCCCCTCAGCGATCAGATGTAGATCCAATTCGCCGAGCGTGGGCAGATAGCGGTAGGGATCCGCCTTGGTGGTAGTCAATGAGGGGTAATGGACCTCAAAGCGGTAGTCGGGGACGTCCTCTCCCTCCGGCAAGGAGGACGGCGCGAGCTCGGCAACGAAGATGTCGTTGCCAGCAGGGGACATGGCTACTACCGCGTCCCCAATCAGCAGGTTGACGTGGTCCGCTCCCAGCTGGCGGGTGCGCACCACCCAACCTTGGCCAGTGGGGTGCGGGTGCGCCCCGTACACGTCATGCGGGGCGTGGTGCCGGCATTGCGTCAGTCGGCGGAGATCATCGGCAGCGATCGCGGTCATACTTACTGACGCTACCTGTAATCGCCGTGCTAGGCGCGAAAATCGCTGACCGAACGCCAGGCGGTGCGCTCTCGATTTTCCGGTGCCACGTCATCGAGCACAAAGATGTGTGCTACGTCCTTCTTCGGCTCTAAACGCACGAAGTTTCGCTCACCCCAGGTATAGGAGGCGCCGGTAATTTGATCGGTCACCTGGAACTGCCCAGGTTCGCGACCGAGGGCGCCAAAGTCGATGGTGACTGTGGCTTCCTGGGCCCATTGGGGATCCAGGTTCACCACCACCAACACGGTGTTGCCGGTCATGGGATCGATCTTGGAGTATGCCAGCAGCTGGTCGTTATCAACTGCATGGAAGTGGAAGTTGCGCAGCTGCTGCAGCGCAGGCTGCTCGCGACGGATCCGGTTGAGCGTGGTGATGAAGGGTTCTAGCGAATCGCCGGAAGCCAGAGCAGCGTCGAAATCACGGTAGCGAATCTGGTACTTCTCCGAGTCCAAGTACTCCTCGCTGCCTGGCTTTACCGGAACGTGCTCGTAAAGCTCATAGCCGGAGTACACGCCCCACAGCGGAGACATGGTGGCAGCTAGTGCTGCGCGAATGGCGAACATGGCACGCCCTCCGGTCTGCAGAGACTCGTGCAGGATGTCGGGGGTGTTCACAAACAGGTGAGGACGAGAAATGTCGGCGTTCTCGGTGATCAGGTGAGCAAACTCGGTGATCTCCTCCTTGCTGGTCTTCCAGGTGAAGTAGGTGTAGGACTGCGAGAAGCCAGCCTTTGCCAGGCCAAACAGCCGCGCCGGGCGGGTGAAGGCCTCAGCCAGGAAGATGACGTCCGGATCGGTCTCGTGGACCTTTGCGATGAGCCACTGCCAAAAATTGGTGGGCTTGGTGTGGGGGTTGTCCACGCGGAACGTGCGCACTCCCGCTTCGATCCAGAACTGGACCACGCGGTAGATCTCCGCGTAAATCGCTTCCGGGGCGTTATCGAAGTTCAGCGGGTAGATGTCCTGGTACTTCTTCGGCGGGTTCTCGGCGAAGGCGATCGTGCCGTCAGCCAGCTCCGTGAAGAACTCCCGGTGCTGGGACGCCCACGGGTGATCGGGCGCAGCCTGCAAAGCCAAGTCGAGGGCGATTTCGAGGCCGAGGTCCTTGGCATGCTCCAAGAGTGCCTGGAAGTCTTCCATGGTTCCCAGCTCGGGATGAATGGCATCGTGCCCACCGGCGGCGGAGCCAATAGCCCACGGCGAACCCACATCCTCTGGGGTAGGAGTCAGCGAGTTGTTCTTGCCCTTTCGGTTGACCTCACCAATCGGGTGAATGGGAGGGAAGTAAACCGTGTCAAATCCCATGCGGGCGACTCGGTCGAGAGCCTGCGCGGTGGTGGCGAACGTGCCGTGTCCGGTCTGTGAGGTCGAGCGCGGGAAGAGCTCGTACCACGAGTTGTACAGCGCCTCGGTGCGCTCTACCTTGACCTCGCAGATGGGGCCCCGCTCGAGGAGGTCGCGCAGGGGATAATCCTCCAGGATTTCTCGGACCTCGTTGCTCAAGGCCTGGGCAATCCGGTCGTTGAGCTCCAGTTCCTCATCGCGCAGCTGGGATGCCACGCGCTGCAGCACCTGGGCCTCCTCCAGCGGGGTGTGAGTGGCAGCCCGGTCGAAGAGCTCTGCACCGTGGAGGAGGTCGTTGCGCAACTCGGCGGCTGACTGCCCGGCCTCCAGCTTCTTGGTCACCGCATGGCGCCAGGTGGCCATTACGTCGGACCAAGCGTCGACGCGGAAGGTCCACACGCCGATCTCGTCGGGGATGAAGACACCGTGCACCCGGTCCTGATCCATGGGGTCGGTGTGCATGTGGATTGCCAGAGTGTCAGTGCTCTGGGGCGCCGAGACATTCAGGGTTGCGGAGATCGCGTCGTGTCCTTCGCGCCACACCAATGCCGTGACCGGAATGACTTCTCCCACGACAGCCTTCGCGGCGAGTGTGCGATTGGAGATGGAGGGGCGGACGTCGTCAATTCCAAGTCGACCAGTCATGAGCGTGGTGTTTGCCTTTCGCGTGCCGGCAGGACAGTAGTGGCCTCCAGCGTAGTCCAGCTGTGTCACACACACCGGCCAATGCGACTTTCCGCCACAATGGGATGCGTGATGCACTCTGAAGAGACCAACCCTGATCTGTTAGTAGATTTCCGCGCCGTCAGTTTCATCCGCGAGGGGCGTCGCTTGGTCGGTCCTGTGGACTGGCAAGTTGAGCTCGATGAGCGGTGGGTGATCATTGGGCCCAACGGTGCGGGCAAGACCACGTTGGTGCGTATGGCCGCTGCCGAGGCCTACCCCTCGGAAGGAGTTGCTCACCTGATCGGCGAGCGCATCGGGCGCACGGACATGCGTGATCTGCGCGCTGTGATCGGGTTGTCGTCTTCGTCCCTGGCAAATCGAATTCCGGAGAACGAGAAGGTCGGCGACCTAGTCATCTCCGCGGGGTACGCGGTCTTGGGCCGTTGGCTTGAGGAATACGACGAGGTCGACCGGGACCAGGCTTTGGAGATCCTGGAGCAGGTGGGAGCGATGCACCTGCTCGATCGCACCTGGGGCACGCTCAGCGAGGGAGAGAAGAAGCGCGTTCTCATCGCTCGCGCGATGATGACCAACCCCGAGCTGCTCATTCTCGACGAGCCAGGTGCGGGTATGGATCTCGGTGGCCGCGAGGATTTGGTGGCCTACCTGGGAGATCTCGCTTTGGATGCAGACGCTCCAGCGTTGATCATGATCACCCACCACGTCGAGGAGATTCCCTACGGCTTTACTCACGCTCTCCTGCTCGATGAGGGTGAGGTCGTGGCGCAGGGGCTTATCGACGACGTTCTGACCAGCGAGAACCTCTCAAAGGCCTTCCACCAGCCGATCCAGCTGGATAAGGTGGGGGAGCGCTACTTCGCTCGTCGCGTGCGTCGCGGGGGCACGCACCGAAAATAGAGTTAAGGAGCCCCATGCCCCACGGAGCTGTCGCGCGCGATGACATCGATCGCATCGATCCTTCAGAGATCACGGGGTATCGAGGTGCGCGCTTGGCGGCGACGGTCTTGCTGCTTCGCGACGGCCCCACCGGCCTCGAAGTGTGGGTGCAAGAGCGGGTGTCAACGATGCCGAACTTCCCAGGCGTCACCGTATTCCCCGGCGGTGGAGTCGACCGGCGAGACTTTCCGCCGCGGCAGTGGGACTCGGGTGATTTGTGGACGGGCCCCTCGGTGGTCTCGGTCGCCAGGCGCTTGGGCTCCACAAAATACAAGGCACACGCGCTGGTGTTTGCCGCGGTGCGCGAGCTCATCGAGGAGACGGGAACCGCCTTGGCCGTGCATGCTGATGGGGCCCCAATCCGAGACGCCGCGTTTCTCCACCACGATCGCCAGGAGCTCGTGCGCCACCGAAAGTCGCTGACAGATGTGTTGCGCGAGCATAACCTCAAAGTGCGCTCCGACCTACTGCACCCCTGGGCCCGCTGGGTGGGAGTAGCCGAAACCGGAGCGAGCTTTGATGTGCATTCCTTCCTCGCAGTGGCTCCGGAGGGTCAGGAACCCGACGGCGCGACCACCGAGGCCGACGACGCCAACTGGTTCAGCCCGAGTCTGCTTCTCGACGGCTGGCGCCACGGCTTGGTGAGGCTTGTGCTGCCTACCTGGGCACAGCTGCGTCAACTGGAGAGCTACGAAACCGTGGCGCAGGCAGTGGAGGCCGCTGCGCACATGCCTCTTCGGCCAGTGGCAGACAGCCCCCGATACGATCGTCCCTTTCAAGAATTCTTCACCACAACGCCCGAAGACCGCATCGGAGGTATCACGTGGCTTTAAGCGTTGCTGACGTCGACTACCTCCGCGAGGCCGACCTCACGGAGCTCACCGACAAGGCCCAGCTGACCAAAAAGAGCGCCTTGGCAGACGCCCAGCTCGCGCATCAGCTGCACGGCGATTTCGGGCGGGCAGCCCTGGAGCTGATAGCGGCGCGTGCCAGCGAGAAGATCCCCTCCACCTGGTTTGGGGATTCCGACTCCGTCCAGCAAGCCACACCGGCACCGGTGGTAGCAGAACGCGCCCGGAGGCTGCAGGGATTGCGGGTGCACGACGTCACCTGCTCCATCGGAGCAGAAGGAGCCGCCCACCAAGGCGAGTGGATCGGCAGCGACCTAGATCCCGCCCGATTAGCCATGGCACAGCTCAACCTCCCCGGACGGCTCTTGCTGCGCGCTGATGCTCTGCGCCCAGTTAGCCGTGACACGGTCGTGGTAGCGGACCCCGCCAGGCGCAGCGGTGGCCGCCGAATCAAGGACACCATTCCGCCGCTACCTGATCTCATGGCAGCGTGGGCTGGACACGAGATGGCGATCAAGTGCGCGCCGGGTATCGACTATTCGGAGTTTGACGGGCTAGTCAGCGTGTCCTCAGTGGCAGGCAGCGTGAAGGAAACTTGCCTCTACACTGCCGGTTTTAGCTCGGGGGAGCGTCGAGAAGCCGTCATCCACCACGCTGAAGGGATCGATCGGGTTACTGACCTAGAGCCGGATGACGTTGAGGTCGCCAAGCCGGGACGGTTCATCATCGACCCCGATGGAGCGATCGTGCGCGCCGGTCTGGTCAGACAGTTCGCGCATCGAGAGGGCCTGTGGATGCTCGATGAACGCATTGCCCACCTCACCGGCGATCGGATACCTCAGGGGTACTCGGGGTTCGAGGTCATAGAGCAGGTGGGGGTCAAACAACTGAAGCAGGCATTGGCTGCGCTCGATGCGGCATCCGTGGAGATTCTGGTGCGCGGCGTTGACGTTGACCCGGATGCTTTGCGCCAAAAGCTGAAGCTGCGGGGATCGCGCCCGCTAGCAGTGGTGATTACCCGCATAGGACGCAGTGCCACGGCCATGGTGTGCAACCCTCGGCAGTGGGCAGAAGGCCCGCTGGAGTGATGGGCAAGCAACAGATTTATTCGGCAGAAGCGCTGGGCACTTAGCCTGCCCTTCGCCTTGCTGGTAGCTGCGCCGTACAATCGGGCCTCATCGTGCCTTTTGCGCGCCATTACCTAAAGCGTGCACGCCAAAGCTGAGGAAAGGTGAAGTTCGCGGATGTCCGCCATTGTCGTGCTGGTTAAGCACGTTCCCGATACCTGGTCCACGAAGTCGTTGGAGAGCGATCACACCCTCGATCGCGACAACACCGACTCCATCATCGACGAGGTCAACGAATACGCAGTTGAGCAGGCCTTGCGCCTGAAGGAGGCGGACGACTCGCTGACCGTGATCGCCGCCACCATGGGGCCAGGCGCTGCCGACGAGGCGCTGCGCAAGGCGCTAGCGATGGGTGCTGACGATGCCGTTCGGCTCACCGATGATGCCCTAGCTGGCTCGGATGCCATCGCCACTGCCTGGGCGCTCAACGCGCTGGTGAATTCGATTGCCGACGTTGAGCTCATCATTACGGGCTCGGCCTCCTCCGACGGCGAGACGGGGGTCATGGCGGGGCTGCTATCTGAGTACCGGCAGATTCCCGCTCTGACCGCGGTGAACGAACTCAGCAAGCAGGGCAGCACCCTGACGGCGACGCGTATCGACGCCCACGGCACCTACACTCTGGAAGCCAGCACCCCGGCCATCGTGTCCGTAACAGATAAAGCAGACAAGCCGCGCTACCCCAACTTCAAGAAGATGAAGGCGGCGAAGGCCCACGAGATCACGGTTCACGACGCAGCCTCCCTCGGCCTCGATACCGCGCACGTTGGACTCGCAGCCTCTGCCACCCGGGTGAACTCTGTTGCAAAGAAGCCAGCACGCAGTGCCGGTGAGGTCATCAACGGAACGAATCCGCAGGAAGCAGCGGAGAAGATCGCCGACTTCCTCAGCGCTCGCGGTCTTATCTAACCCAGCGTCTACTACTCAGAAAGGACAATAGATTTCCATGTCTCACGTGTATGTCCTCGTTGAGCACGAAGGGGATAAGCTCGCCAGCGCAACGGGTGAGCTGATCACCGCGGCCCGCGCGCTTGGTGTGGTCTCGGCGGTGGTTGTCGGCCAGCCGGGAACTGCAGAGTCGCTGCGCGAAGAACTCGCCGCGCTGGGTGCAGAGCAGATCATCGATGCGCACACCGACGATTACTCGACTCGCCTCATTGCCCCGGAGGTACAGGCACTCCACGCCTTGGGGGCGGCAAATCCGGCCCCGATCGTGATTGCGGGAACCTTGGCGGGCAACGAGATCGCGGGTCGCCTGGGAGTTCGTCTAAGTTCCGGTGTGCTGGTAAACGTGAGCGCAATTGATGCAGATCGCTCCGCCGTTCACACGCTTTTTGGCGGATCCGTGGATGCCGTAGCGGTGGCCGGCGGCCAGTGCCCGATCTACACCCTTCGCCCGGGGTCTGTGAAGGCCGAGCCCAAACCCGCAAGTGGAACTATCGCCCCCATGCCGTTGGGGGCGGCCGCTGACAATGAGGTGCGCGTGCGTGCCTTCGAGCCTGCCGAGCAGGGGACCCGTCCAGCGCTCGTGGGAGCGAGCACCGTGGTCGCCGGTGGCCGCGGTGTCGGATCGGCCGAAGGTTTCGCATCCGTTATCGAGCCTCTCGCCGATTCCCTCGGAGCCGCCGTCGGTGCTACCCGTGACGCTGTGGATGCTGGCTGGTATGCACCCTCTGCCCAGATCGGTCAGACCGGTGAGACTGTCTCTCCGGAGCTTTACATTGGCCTCGGCATCTCGGGCGCAATCCAGCACTTGTCCGGAATGCAGACCTCCGGAACCATCGTGGTGATTAACCAAGACGGCGACGAGCCCTTCTTCTCTATCGCTGACCTGGGCGTTGTGGGAGATCTGCATGAGATCGCCCCGGCTCTGACTGAAGAACTACGCAAGCGCGCACAGGCATGATCTACCTGGATCACGCCGCCACCAGCCCCATGCGCGAGAGCGCGATCGAGGCCTGGGCACGTCACGCCGGGGCAGTCAATCCTGGCGCGCAGTACGCCTCTGGCCGCAAGGCCCGCAGTGTTCTCGACTCCGCGCGCGAGCAGGTCGCCGAGATCATGGGAGCCGACCCTGTGGAGGTGGTTTTCACCGCGTCTGGCACTGAGGCAGATAACGTTGCCGTGCAGGGGCTATTCCGAGCCTCGTCCAGCGCGCGCATCGTTGCGAGCGCAATCGAACATCCTGCTGTCGCAGAAACCGTCGCGCGGCTGGGAGCTGACGTGGAGTTGCTCCCCGTGGATCGCTCTGGCCACATCTGCGACCTCAGCGCGCTGGACACCCCCGCGGCGCTGGCCAGCTGCATGATGGCCAACAACGAGACGGGCGCTATCCAGCCGGTGGAGCAGATCGTCGCCCGGGCTACAGCTCAGGGCACACCCGTTCACGTCGACGCCGTCCAGGCTGTGGGAAAAATTGCGATCAATTTTCACGAGCTGGGGGTGCACACCCTGGCCAGCTCGGCCCACAAGTTCGGAGGCCCGCGCGGTGCCGGATTCCTTCTTGCCCGGAGGGACTCGCCAGTACAGGCGGTGATGTTTGGCGGTGGCCAAGAACGCGGCCTTCGCCCCGGCACAGCCGATGTCGCGAGCGCAGCCGCTCTGGCTACTGCCTTGGGAGAGGCCGTTCATGAGATGGAGGCGGAATACGCCCGGTTGGCTGGATTACGCGACAAGCTTTGGCAGGGGATCTCCTCCACCATCGACGGCGCCGTCCTCAATACCGCGGAGCCTGCTCTGCCCGGCCATTGCCACGTGTCGTTTCCGGGTGCAGACGGAGATTCTTTGATCATGTTGCTCGACGTAGCTGGTATCGAGGCCTCCACCGGATCTGCCTGTCACGCCGGGGTCAACCGCATGTCCGACGTCTTAAGCGCAATGGGTATTCCCGAAGCAGACGGACTCGGTTCTCTGCGGCTAACGCTGGGCAGGACGACCACTAGTGAAGACATCGAGGAAGTCCTTAGGATACTCCCAGGAGTTGTGGAACGAGCGCGCAGCGCGGGGTTGCGTTAGTTACGCTACAGTCGCCCCGTGAATGAACTTGATGCACTGCCGCTGACAACACCATCAGCGGCAGTTGTTCTCTATGGGCTGCTAATACTCAGCGTCATTGCCAGCGCCTGGATGCTGCGAAAGCGTCGTCAAGCTCTGGCGATTCTTGCTGTTCTGGCGGTGGTGTGTGGTGCCTTGGCGTACCTCATCATTGGGGTCATCATCAACCCCTGGCCAGGCGAAATTGAATCGGTGAACTACGCGCTGTTCGCCGCGGTCGTCTTCACTGTCGGAGCAGCGTGCGTGCGATGGTGGGCTGTTGTGCCAGCCCTGATCTGCATCCTGGCCTGCGTGGGCATTACCAATGTGCAATTTCAGATGTATCCCACCGCAGGCGATCTGACTGCACCGCCGGCAAGCGTGAGCATGAGCTACGAGGAATTTAGCCATCTGAAAAAGGCGCCGGTACAGGACGATCAACCGGCGGGAGCCCTGGTGACGCTTCCCGCACACGGGGCGGTCTCCGACTTTCCCGCCCGGGATGCCATTGCCTACGTTCCCCCGGGTTACTTCATGCACCCGCGAACCAAGCTGCCCGTGATCGTCCTCATGGCTGGCAATCCCGGACAGCCAGACCAGTGGTTTAACTCCGGGGATGCGGATCGCGCCGCGGCTGACTTTGCTGCCCAACATCACGGCCTGGCACCGATCGTGATCAGCGTGGACGCGACCGCCACATTCACCGGCAACCCCGTGTGCGCCGACGGCCCGAACTACAAGGTGATGACCTACCTCACCCAGGACGTCCCAAAACTGATCAAGGATTCATTCCGCGTCAATCCTGATACGCAGACCTGGACAATTGGCGGGCTGAGCTACGGCGGGACCTGCTCGCTCCAGGTGATTACCAACCACCCCGAGGTGTACGGGCACTTTTTGGACTTCTCCGGTCAGATCGAGCCCACCCTGGGAAACCGGGCAGACACCGTGCGTGAGATCTTTGGCGGCAATGAAGCGGCCTTCGTGGCAACTAACCCCGCTGACCTGTTGAAGGCACACGCCCACGATGGGCGTTACGCCCACATCAACGGAAAGTTCATCGCTGGCGAGGATGACAAGGAGGCGGTGGCTGCGCTGACTACCATGAATGAACTAACGCAAGCCGCGGGCATGGACACCACCTACGAGAGCGTTCCCGGCGGGCACACATACCAGGTGTGGCGCGCAGCCCTGGCGATGACGTTTGACTGGGCCGCTCAGCAGGGAGGAGTGAAGTGATCAGCACGGTACTGCTCATCGGTACTTGGTTGGCGTTTCCTTGGCGCGAACAGATGGGCGCGGTCCCGGGAGACGTCTTCGCCGGTAGTGCCGGTTTGACCTCCTACCACTTCATCGGACAGCTCCTGACCACCCTGGCTGCGCTCACTCTGGGAATCGCCGCCGAAAAAGTCCTGGGCCGCATCCGATTCGTCATCATCGCCGCGCTCATGTACTTCGTGGGAATTCCTCTGGGCATGAGCTCGGCATTGGTCCTCGAACGCGCCGGGTTGAACACCTGGGGTTCAGATGTTGCCAACGAAATTCTGTTGTCGCCATTGCCGTGGCTATTGGGTACCGCGGCGGTCGCGAGCGCTTGGATGCGTCCGTTGTGGCGCCGACGCACGCGCGTGGTGCTCTTGTCTCTGACAGCAACGATGGTGTTGTACGCGGGAACGCTTCTCGACGTCACAGTCTTCTCCTGTGTGCTGCTGGGACTAGTTGCGGGTCTGCTGGTCAAGCGGCCAATCTGGGTGCGTACGAGTGACCGAGAGGCCCGCGTCCTGGTGGCCGCAGCAGTCCTGTCGACGGGAATGGGCCCGCTGGTTGCAGCCCTGAACCCCACTGCGGCAGGCCCCTTCGCAGAGGCCGTGGAGTTGCTGTGGAAGCCCGACGTCAACGCGGAGACCGTCGAAGCTGTGTGTTCCAGCGACACGGTCGAAGCCTGCCATGAAACGCTCGTGCTGGCCGCGCACACTGGAGTTGGGCCTTTGGTGGCCAACATTATGCCGCTGATCTGCCAGATCGTCATCGCTTACGGCCTCATGCGTGGACGCCGAGTTGCCTGGTGGGCGGCATTGGCGGTGCAGGTGGGTGCAATCGCCGCGCTCTTCTTGGCCATTCTGCGTTTGACCGCATTGGGCACCAACTTCGCGGTTGATGCCGGTCTGCTGTTTACGCCGTGGCTGGCCATGATTCTGGTGCTGCTGCTTACCCGCCGCCGCTTCACTGTCACATCGGCCGGATATCGCCGGGCTGGTTCCGTGGTCGCGCTGGGACTTTTGGTGTCCTCCGCAGCGTGGGTCGTGGGAGCTTGGCTGTGGTCTGCGGAATCCCTGGACCATATTCTTGCCGAGCTGCCAGCTCGACTGGCCCCACCGATCTTTACCGTGGCCGCCGTTCACCAGGTCCTGCCCGAGCATCCCGTGATGTGGTTCATCTACGACTGGGTGTCTCCGATTTTCTGGCTCAGCGTGACCGCTGGCCTGGGCGTGTTGATCCTCAGCAATGCCCGCACCAAGCCGGAGCAGGACCGAGCACGGACGATGCTGACAAACGGCACCGGTGACCACCTGTCCTTCATGACTCTGTGGGAGGGAAACCAGCACTTCTTCGCTCAAGAGGATCGGGGCTACGTTGCTTATCAGGCCCGCGGCACGGTCGCTGTCACCCTGGGCGAACCGGTGGTGCAATCCGGATCGCGTGCAGAGATCGCCAGAGAATTCGAGGAGTTCTGTTCCCGGCAGGGACTCAACGTGGCGTGGTACAGCGTGGGAGAGGAGTTCAGCACCGAATGCCTGGGCAGGGGATTTAATCGTGTGCAGGTCGCCCAGGAAGAGGTCGTGGACACTGGTGAGGCTCCGGTGACGTTTAGCGGAAAGAAATTCCAGAACGTGCGCACTGCCCGCAACACTGCGCTCAAGGCTGGAGTGGAAGCACAAGTGGCCACCTGGGACGAGCTTTCGGCTGCCCATCGCAATGCCATCGTCGAGCTTTCTGAGGCCTGGGTGGCAGAAAAGCCGCTGCCTGAGATGCGTTTCACCTTGGGCACGGTCGAGGAGCTAGCAGTTCCCGGCACTCGTCTGGTACTTGCGGTGGATCAGGAGGATCGCCTTCACGCGGTGACCAGCTGGCTTCCGGTCTATGAGAACGGTCAAGTGGCGGGCTATGTTCTCGATTTCATGCGCCGAACCCCCGATGCGCTCAAGGGCGTCACCGACTTCCTGCTGGCAGAGACTATCGCGCAGGCGCACGAGGAAGGCCTGGGATTCATTTCCTTGTCCGGCGCGCCACTTGCCGGGGGAGGAAGCGAGGATTCCGGCGCTCTGTCGGGAGCCCTAGATTCCCTGGGCGCCGCCATGGAACCGCTGTATGGATTCCGCTCGCTGGCCGCGGCCAAGTCCAAGTTCCGCCCCACAACCCGCAACTGGTTCCTGTGCTATGACGACGAGCTAGCTCTGGGCGGAATCGGCCTGGCCATCACCCGGTGCTACCTGCCCAACATGCGGGCAAGCCATGCCATCGAGGCGCTCAACCAGCTGCGGGCTTCCCGGCAGGATCGTCAGCGCGAAAGCGCCGCGCAGAAGCAGTCGTCATCGAGCGGATCCACGAAGGCGTAGCTACGTGGGCGGGCACGGCCCCGCCCAGGAGCTCGCGGGTCACTTCCGGGCCGAACTCGATGGGGTCCTGAGATCCGATCAAGATGACGTTGCCGTAGCGCCGGCCCTTGAGCATCGCGGGATCGGCAATAGCCGCGCAGTGGGCGAAGGCTTCCTGCATCCCGGCCAGTTCGGCTCTGACCTCAGCCAGATCGCTGTGGGACCCGCAGTTGGCCACGTAAAAGCCGTGTGGCCTCAGTGAGGTTGCTACCTCAGTGAAAAACTCCACGGTGGTCAGAGGCCGGGGCGTGACGGACCCGGAAAACACATCGCGAATCAACACGTCGCGGGTGGCGGGCTTGAATCCACGTGCGACCTCTATGGCATCCCCTACGCGGATCTTGACCGTCGGCGAGCTGGGAACCTCGCAGTGGGTGCGCACCAGCTCTGCCAGGCGGGCATCGATTTCCACCACGGAGTGACGCGATTTGGGCCAGCGATCAGCGAAATACTTGGGCAATGTACAACCAGCACCCCCGAGGTGGGTCATGCTGATGGATCGTGGATCAAAGCGGGCGTCGACAAGCGAGACCACAGCAGAGGCGATCCACCGCATGTATTCAAACTCGAGGACGGAGGGATCACCGGGGACGAAATGGGAGCTGGGAACGCCGTTGACCTGCAGGATGTAGGACCCCGGCCGATAGTCGTCGGACAGGAATTCGGCGGTTCCAGTGGAAATCTCCACCGGGCCGTGGGGCAAGTCTGGGCGGGAGCTCACTGTGCTCCCAGGACAGCGTGGGCAATCAGGCGATCAAGCGCACGAACATCGAGGTTCTTTCCGATGTTGATCTTGAAGGGGCCGATCTTGGTCCACAGCTGAAGCTCGGCGGTGAAGTCGAGCATCCGACCGGCGTTCTCGGTGCTCCAGGCGAGAATCGAGGAGTAGGGGATCGAGTACGTCTCCACCTTGCGCCCCGTCATTCCCTGTGCGTCGCGGAAGATGAGGCGCTTATTGGTGAACACGGCTGCGTCGCGAAACGTGGCAAACGCAGCGTGGGGTTGCTCACCCGGCACCAGGTAATCGCCAATGTCGTTCGGGATCTGAGTTTGGTTTAGGAGGGTCCACTCGGCAATCATGGATTCCACACTAATGCGAAGGGGTGGGCATGAGAGTTCTAGCAGCAATGAGCGGGGGAGTGGACTCCTCAGTTGCAGCGGCACGCGCAGTCGAGGCCGGGCACGAGGTCGTCGGGGTGCACCTGGCGCTCTCACGTGATCCGCAGGCCGTGCGCGCTTCTGCACGCGGATGCTGCTCGATTGAGGACGCGTCGGACGCCCGGCGCGTCTGCGACAAGTTGGGCATTCCCTTTTATGTGTGGGACTTCTCCGATCGCTTCAAGGAAGACGTGATCGATGACTTCGTCGACTCCTACGCGCGTGGTGAGACGCCTAATCCGTGCCTGCGCTGCAACGAGAAGATCAAGTTTGCTGCCCTGCTCGAGCGTGCGCGTGCCCTGGGCTTCGATGCCGTGGCCACCGGGCATTACGCCATCGTGGATGACGAGGGCTACCTGCGACGCTCCACTGACGAGCACAAGGACCAGTCCTACGTGCTGGGTGTGCTTACCAAAACAGAGCTGGCGCATTGCCTGTTCCCGGTGGGAGATACGCCGAAACCACAGATCAGGGAGGAGGCGGCGCGCCACGGCTTCTCGACGGCGAAAAAACCTGATTCCTATGACATCTGCTTCATCCCCGACGGAAACACGCAGGCTTTCCTGGGCGCGAACATCGGGCTGCGCCCCGGCATGATCGTGGATACCGAAGGTACCGAGCTCAAAGAGCATGACGGGGCCTTCAACTACACCATCGGGCAGCGCAAGGGGCTGGACATCAAGGTTCCCTCCGCTGACGGTCGCCCGCGTTACGTCACCGATATTGACGCAGAGACCGGAACCGTCACAGTTGGCCCGCGAGAAGCCCTGCGGGTGAATACGATTCGTGCCGATCGCCTCAAGCGCCTGCACCCCGACATGAATGGTGAACTCGACTGCCTCGTGCAGGTGCGCGCGCACGGCTCCGTGGCGGCGTGCCGCGCGATTATTGCTGAGGATGAGATGGTCATCGAGCTGCACGAGCCGCTCGAAGGGGTCGCCCGCGGCCAGGCAGCGGTGCTTTATCTGCCCGTGTCTGACGGCGGCGGGGAGATTGTCTTGGGATCAGGCACTATTACAGCTACATCACGATCTGCCTAAGTCGCGTCGGGATCCACCACCTCACTTCTCGCCGTTGGTAGCGTGAAAGAGAGCAGAGTTCCCCTATAGGAAGTAGCGAGAAGTCATGATTGGTCGGGCAGTAGCAGCAACCTTGAGCGGCAGCGCGCTCATTCTGGCGAGTGCTCCGGTAGCTTCGGCCGCTATTACCCCGGAGGCAATTGGTGCGCAGGCCGTATCCAACACCAACGCTATGAGCTCGCAGGCAAACCTGCCTTTGCTGAGCGATGTGGCGCCGGTCAGCGCCTGCGACCTGGGAACCCTGGCAGAGATCACTGGCGAGCCCGCCAGCAATATGACGATGGTCAGCTGCGAGTTCCCATTCGCTACCGCCGGAATTGCCAACAGTGATGTGATCTTCGGCTACCACTTCGACCAGGGGCACTGGCGTATCCTCAACTTCCGGGACGAGATTTGCACCAAGACGGTGAACGGTAAGCCCGTTCCGGAGTCCGTCGCCCAGCTGGCGTGGAAGTGCTAAGCGCTCGATGGCTGTAGCTTTCGGCCCCGGCATTATGCCGGGGCATAACTATGTGTCCGCCTGTGACATCGTGCTTTCGGAGACCGGTCAGCTCCCGCACCTTCCCGTTCTGCCCGACCGAGGAAAAGACCACAGCTTGGTGGCCTTAACTGCTGGGCTCAGTCCGGAGCTCTTCCTTGCACCCGGTCCACGCACATGGGTGATGGAGCACCGGGAGTCCTCGCTAAGCCGTAGCTTGCGTGTCAACGTCGAGCGCGACCTGGACGTTGCCGAGGCGCTGTGGACAACGGTGGACGCAGTGAAGTTCCAAATTGCGGGACCGTTTTCTTTGGCTGCTCAGCTGGAGACTCCCACCGGCCAGCCGGTTCTGCAGGACCCAGGCGCGCTGGAGCACCTCACCGACTGTCTTGTGGAGGCCGCGACGCAATTCTCGGCCACTCTCGCGCACCGCTTGGGAGCGCAGCGTGTGGTTGTCCAGGTTGATGAACCCCGCCTGGATGAAGTGGCCGCAGGTGCGCTTCCCGGCCCTACCACCTTTGACCCGATTCGCCCGGTTCACTCTGAGGCCGTGCGCGAGCGACTAGCTCGGTTTCCCGAATCACACCTGCTGCTCAACCTCTGCGGCAGTCCCGAGAACGTGGCTGCGGTCACGGCACCAACCATTGTGGATGTTGCTGCAATGCAGACTCGGTCGGCGCTTCTCGACGTCCTAGGTAACCGACTCGACAGCGCCAGCGCGGTACTGGCGCTGGACCCACAGCGGGTGGCCCAAGATCCCCGCGAAGAAGCGATCGCGCTCGCGCGGCTGTGTCGGAAGCTCGGTGTTGATCAGACGATACTAAGCGGCATCGACGTGACCCTTGCTCGACCACCACAGGATCCGGGACGCAGCTACGCCGGGCTGCACGAGTTGGCCGAGATCCTGACGCGGGACGCGGGCGACCTTTAAAGCCAGGACACGCGCCGTTAACTATGCATCGGCCAGGAGAAGTTCACGGTGCTGGCATCCTTCCCGCGGGATGAGAGGTACTTGTGCAGCCGAGTCTGCATGTCGTAGTAACCCACAGCCTGTTGCTCCATGAGCTCGTCGGTGTCCAACTGCTTAAGCTCGGGCCACATCTGGTTTACCTGTTTCCAGGCGACGCGAGCAGCGGCCAGTGCATCTGCCGAGGCCTCGTGAGCGTTGCCCAGGGTGACGCGGTAGTGCTCGCACACGTTGCCGAGAGTACGTCGACCCTTGCGGTAGGGGTCCTTCCACCGGTCCACCACGAAGGGATCAAACACCGGTCCGGTGACCGTGAACTCTCCGTTGGTGAGTGCATGCAACACCGAGAGGTCGTAGGCCGCATTGAAGACGATGAGGGTAAATCCCTCCTCCCAGCCACGGCGGATCCGCGAGATGGTTTCGTCCAACACCTCGGAATGCTCCCGGCCCTCGGCTTGGGCCTTCTCATTGGTAATCCCGTGCACGTCAATGGCTGCCTGTGGGATCTCCACACCCGGGTTGGCCAGCATCTCCACAGTGTCCGACGATGCGCCCGCAATGGTGATGAGCGCCGACGTGACAATTCGGGCTTCTTTGGGGTTCACCGAGGTCGTTTCCAGATCAAACGACAACATGCGCGACGCGTCGAAGCTACTCATAGCGCTTACCCTAGTAGGTGGGGTGAGCGTTTCACCGAAAATGCCCTTCGGTGCAGGTGATCGCAACTGTTTGGTGGTGGGCTCGCGCTGAAGCCCGCGCGCCGGGTCCCCGGTTAAACTGTCGTGTGTGACCGATGCGAAGGAAAATCCGACAGGCCCGAGATCCGCAGAGGAGACTCAGGATCGCGATCCCGAGCTGCGGCGGCAGTGGAACGAACTGGCAGCACGTGTGCGCGAACACCGGGAGGCGTACTACAACGGCGAGCCACGCATTCCGGATGCGGACTTCGACGCGCTGTTTCGTCAGCTGCAGGAGCTAGAAGAACAGCACCCTGAGCTGGCGGTTCCTGATAGCCCCACAATGGAGGTCGGTGCGCCCGCCCCGGAAGAATCGAGCTTTGCCAACGTTGAGCACCTCGTGCGCATGCTGAGCTTGGACAATGTGTTCTCCGACGACGAGCTCGCGCAGTGGCTCGAGCGCACTCCTGCCGAGGCCTACCTTGCCGAGCTGAAGATCGATGGCGTGTCCATCGATCTGGTGTATGAAAACGGAGAGCTCGTGCGGGCCGCCACCCGCGGAGACGGATCGGTGGGCGAGGACATCACGGTCAACGCACGCGCGATTGAAAGCATCCCGCAGAAACTCACCGGTGACGCGCCGGCATTGCTCGAAGTTCGCGGTGAGGTGTTTATCCGGCCGGAGGACTTTAGCAAGATCAACGCGAAGCGCCCTGAGGATAAGAAGTTTGCCAATCCGCGCAACACCGCTGCTGGCGGTCTGCGGCAGAAGAAGGTCGCGGATGTGAAAGCGCGCAAGCTGCGATTTATCGCACACGGGATTGGGGCCCGCGAGGGAATCGAGCTGGAGTCGCAGTACGACGCCTACGCTCACCTCGCCGAGCTCGGCCTGCCGGTCTCGGAATACACCCAGAGGCTTACTGATCCCGCGCAGGTGAGGGAGACGGTGCGCTACTGGGGGCAGCATCGCCACGACGCCGTCCACGAAATGGACGGGGTCGTCATCAAGGTCGATTCGCTGGCACAACAGCGGGGCTTGGGGGCGACCTCGCGCGCCCCGCGGTGGGCGATCGCATATAAGTACCCGCCGGAGGAGGTCACCACGACGCTGGAAGACATTCAGGTCAGCGTCGGACGCACCGGTCGCGCGACCCCATACGCCGTGCTCAAGCCCGTATTCGTCTCGGGTTCCACAGTGTCCATGGCCACGCTGCACAACCAAAGCGAGGTCAAGCGCAAGGGCGTGCGTATTGGCGACACCGTGGTGATCCGAAAGGCTGGTGAAATTATCCCCGAGGTGCTGGGACCGGTCGTCGAAAAGCGCGACGGAACCGAGCGCGAGTTTGTCTTTCCGCGCGAGTGCCCCTCGTGCGCGACGGTGCTGGCGCCGCAGAAGGAAGGCGATGCCGATTGGCGGTGTCCGAATACGCGCTCGTGTCCCGCTCAGCTCTCGGCACGCCTGGAGTATCTGGCGGGACGCGGCGCCTTCGACATTGAGGCGCTGGGGGAGAAGGCTGCGCGCGAGCTGACTGAGAAGCAGGTACTCATCGACGAAGGCGGGCTCTTCACGCTCACCGAGGACGACCTGCTGAAGACCGTGATTTTTACCAAGAAGGACAAGGCGAGCGATCAACGTGTACTCAACGCATCCGGTGAGAAGCTGCTGACCAACCTGCGGGAGGCAAAGCACACCGATCTGTGGCGAGTATTGGTGGCGCTCTCTATCAGGCACGTAGGTCCCACGGCCGCGCGCGCCTTGGCTGCACGTTACGGGTCGATGCGGGCGCTTATCGACGCCCCCGTCGAGCACCTGGCCGCCACCGATGGTGTCGGCAGCACCATCGCGGAGTCGTTCAAGAATTGGTTTGCCACCGACTGGCACGCCGGGATTGTGGACGCCTGGGCCGAGGCTGGGGTGACCATGGAAGACGACGTCTCTGATCGTCTTGAACAAACCCTCGAAGGAATCACCGTGGTGGTCACCGGCACGCTGGAGGGCTTCACCCGTGACGAGGCGAAGGAGGCAATCCTTGCGCGTGGCGGCAAGGCCAGCGGGTCGGTCTCGAAGAAGACCGACTACGTCGTAGTCGGAGAAAATGCCGGATCGAAGGAACAGAAGGCCCGGGACCTGGGCCTCAAAATCCTCAACGAGGCAGAGTTTGAGACCCTGCTAGCCGGCGGCCAGGTCTAGCTCTGGGCGAGCAGCGGGCCGACGATGTCGGCGAGGTTGCCCAGGTGCTCGACCTCACTGGCCAAAAAGTCCGGCCCGCCGTGACGCCCCAGGATCAGCGTGAGCTCTGTGCCCGGCAGGGCTGCGGCGGCAAGCGCGGTGTCTAAAAGCGACCACGACTCGGGGATCCAGGTCTCATCCTCCGGGTGGAGCGTGCGGGCAGTGGTGACGTCGATTGCGCTGGGCACAGTACCGTCGTCGCCCGGTGCGGCCTGCGACTCGGCGACTCGGTGAATCGTCTCGTCGGAAGCGACCATGATCGCCCACGTAGCCGTCATGGACTGCGGAATACGCTCGACCAATCCCTCAATTGCGCGCTGGCGGTTGGCGCGCTGGCGAGCCAGATCAGCCAGCATGACGATCTGGCCGCGGCGATCCACACGCCCCGCAAAGGGGCGGATGGAATCGACCTCGGCACCGTCTACCGCAGAAACTGCGGTGATCAAGGTGTCTGGCATCGAGCCGGTGGGCAGCTCAATAACGATGTCGTCGGTCACCGTTCCGGTAGGAGAGACATCGACGATGTCCACGGACTGGATGTTTCCACCCACGACGCCGAAGGCCTCGGCCAATGCACCCAGGCTGCCGGGTTCATCGGGAAGCTGCACTCGGACTAGGAAGGACATGTGCGGTACGCCTTTCGGTTGATTTGCCTCTCAATATTATTAATTCCCTTGGCTACGTCTAGTGCGGGGGCAACCGCCGACTGCCAGCTACGCCACCGCAGGGGAAAGCAACGGGGTGAAGTAAGATGAGGTGCAATTATTGCCAGCAACGCGCAAAGGATTGGTATTCGTGCCGGACATCACGCGTGACGAGGTCTCACACCTCGCCCGACTCGCCCGCCTGCGGCTCAGTGACGAGGAATTGGATCACTACGCCGAGCAGATTGATTCCATCGTGGAGACGGTGTCAAAGGTCGGCCAGGTAGATGCAACTGGGGTGGAGCCCATGAGCCACCCGCACTCTATCCCGGCCACGATGCGCGCAGACGAGGTGCAGCGCACGCTGACCGCCGAACAGGCCCTTGACCAGGCGCCCGCCGCTGATGAGCAGCGCTTCATGGTTCCGCAGATTCTGGGTGAGGAGTAGATCAACGTGAATGCACCGCTAACCGTGCCTGCTGAAGGACTCACGAGTCTGACTGCCGCGGAACTGGCCGAGAAGATTCACTCCCGTCAAGTCACCTCCCGCGAAGTTACCCAGGCTTTCCTGGATCGCATCGCGGAGACCGACGAGCAGCTCAACGCGTTCTTGCACGTGGGCGCCGAGGAGGCACTGGCCGCCGCCGATGCAGTGGACAAGGCTCTCGACGCCGGTGAGCAACCGGCATCCGCCCTGGCTGGTGTGCCCTTGGCGCTGAAGGACCTGTTCACCACTACCGATGCGCCGACCACGGCCGCTTCCAAGATGTTGGAGGGTTACCGGGCCCCCTACGACGCCACGGTTACTCGCAAGCTGCGCGAGGCCGGCATCCCGATCCTGGGTAAGACCAACCTGGACGAGTTCGCCATGGGCTCTTCCACGGAGAACTCCGCCTATGGGCCGACCCGCAACCCCTATGACACCACTCGCACCGCTGGTGGCTCCGGCGGCGGCACGGCCGCTGCTCTCGCTGCTGGGCAGGCCCCGCTGGGCATCGGCACGGATACCGGCGGTTCCATCCGCCAGCCAGCCGCACTGACCGGAACCGTGGGCGTGAAGCCAACCTATGGCACCGTTTCGCGCTACGGCATGATCGCCTGTGCTTCTTCCTTGGACCAGGGTGGCCCCACCGCGCGCACCGTGCTCGATACGGCCTTGCTGCATGAGGTCATCGCGGGTCACGATCCCTTCGATGGCACCAGCGTGGACACGCAGGTTCCCAGCGTGGTGGAGGCCGCTCGAGAGGGCGCTCGCGGAGATCTCAGCGGCGTCAAGGTCGGCCTGATCAAGCAGTTCGAGCGCGATGGTTGGCAGCCGGGCGTGATGGAGGCCTACCACAAGTCCGTGGAGACTCTGCGCTCCCTGGGTGCAGAGACCGTGGAGGTCGACTGCCCGCACTTCGACGACGCACTGGCCGCGTACTACCTCATTCTGCCGTGCGAGGTCAGCTCGAACCTCGCGCGTTTCGACGGCATGCGCTACGGCCAGCGGGTTGGCGACGACGGCACGCACTCCGCTGACGAGGTCATGGCTCTGACCCGCGCAGAAGGCTTCGGCCCGGAGGTCAAGCGCCGCATCATCCTGGGCACCTACGCACTGTCCGTCGGATATTACGACGCCTACTACCTGCAGGCGCAGCGCGTGCGTACCCTGATTGCGCAGGACTTCGCCCGTGCCTTCGAACAGGTTGATGTGCTGGTTTCCCCGACGACGCCGACCACCGCCTTCAAGCTGGGTGAGAAGAATGACGATCCCCTGGCGATGTACAACTTCGACCTGTGCACCTTGCCGCTGAACCTGGCAGGTCTCTGCGGCATGAGTGTGCCCAGCGGTCTAGCCAGCGACTCGCAGCTGCCCACTGGCTTGCAGATCATGGCTCCGGCGTTTGCTGACGATCGCCTGTACCGAGTCGGAGCTGCCTACGAGGCAGCCCGCGACTAGAGGGCCTCTACCAGCCGGCACACCACCGCTCGAGCTGTGCCGGGGCAGTCACCTCAGCCCAGCGCACCCCAATCTTTGCGGGGTGCGCTTGGTCATTGCGGCGCAGCGTGACCCGGCCGATGGGCGATGCGTAGGCCTGGTGGGCGTCGTAAAGCATCCCGCGTCCACCAAGCGCCTCGACTCGAGAGACCACCCCAGCGAGATCCTGCGGCGGCCCGATCGGCTGGTCCACCTCGATCGTGATCCGGGTAGGGCCGGGGCCAACGCGCGGATCTTCGGTTAGCAGCTCCGGGACCGGGTGTGTCACGCGGACATCGCCGGCGGCTAGCCAGGCGCTAATGACGGCCTCGGGGGTGTGGGGAGGCAGCCATACGCCGATGTCCTGACGCGAGAAGATCACTCCGTCTGGTCGGGCCAGCGGATGCGTGATGCGTCGCGCCAGAGCGGATGTTTCTGCGTTCTTGAGCCGTAGCCGCTCTGTCTCATCGTGCGCGGTGCGTTCACCAAAGTCTGGCTCAAGGTGGGCTGCGCGCGCCTGGGGGTCATGGACGAATACTCCGCCGGCGTTGTAGGCGCGAAACGCCAACTCCCAGTCCTCGCCCCCGTAGCCAATGAGAGAGGCGTCGAAGCCACCGAGCAGGTCGAAGAAGCGCCGCGAAATCGTCAGCACCGACGAGAGGATGAAACGCCAGGCCGAGGAATCAGCCCATTCCAAGTCGTGAGTACGCTGCCAAGCCTCGTGCAACCAGTCTGGCTCCACCCCATCTTGCAGGCGAGTACCCACCACAACGGCCCGCTCATCCGCAGACACCCAGGACGCCGCCCGCGCCAGGTAGTCCGGTTCCGGGATGGTGTCTCCGTCCACAAACGCGAGGATAGGAAAGCGGGCGTGGCTCGCTCCCAGATTTCGCGCTGCTGCCGCTCGGAATCCGAAGTCCGCCTGCGAGACAACCTTTACCGGCCAGCGCGAACTCTTCACCTTCGGCAAGGCCCGGGAACCATCATCGGCCACGATGATCTCCACGGCGTCGATCCCGCGGCTGGCATCGATGGCGTCGACCACGCGCTGCAAGCTGGTCTCGTCGTTGTAATGGGGGATGATCACGCTGACTGCCTGGGCGGGAGTAGGCGAGGGGCGTAGCTGACCGGTAAACCATGGCTTGAATGCCTGACACCACAGGTCTTGCCACAGTCGCGCCACATCCCACCAGGAGTGCTGCCAACGCTCATCCGCGGGGATTAAATCCGTGGCCTCTGCGTCGTGTGACCGAAGTGCCTGCTCCCAGTCCGTGACCGGCTTGACCTGCCCGGGGCACAGCTGGGCAAGTTCTTGGGCATAGGCGGAATCGGCCATCAGCACAGTGCGTCCTGCCGCTAGCCACCGCATAAGCGACCCAGAGGCCGAAACATGGCGGTGTGGGCATACCGCCAGGGATACGCGCGCCATCTCCTCCCAGAGGTGCTCCTCCGAGAGATAACCAGTGACCTCAACCCCGGGCAGCTCCATATCCTCGTGTCCGGCGGAGTACCCGCCCAGAGCGCGCACGCGCCAGCCCCCGACCTTGGTTGCCGCTGCAGCGATGTCCGCGTGTCCCTTTCCGGGGTAGATGAATCCAATGACGCCGATAGTGCCCGGCTCGGCCTCTATGTTTACCTCGGGCGCCTGGGGCAGAGGCAGGTGAATCACCTCCACGTCCACGCCGTTGTCGTGGAAAAATCCCGCCTCATGCTGGGAGTTGGTAACCGCCACCTCCGCCCGGTGCGCCAAACGCACATACGCTGCTGCCCGGCGTCGGAAGCGCTCCTCACCCTCTCCGCGTTGGGGTACATCGTGGAAGGACACGCTGAGAGGCCGGTTACCCACGGCCTCAAGCACACGGTCGACCGCGTCGTCTGGAGTGGTGCCAAAGAGATGGTCGGTGAACGTGACATGGACCGGCGCGTGCGGGAGACCGGAACCGTCGTCCCAGCTGCGAACCTCACCACCGGTGTGCTGTGCTAAAAGTCGCGCGTATTCGGTGACCCCGTGGGTGGGTTCACCAGCGATGAGATGAGTGAGTTTCATAGCAGCTCCAAAAGCTCGAGGCGATCACGGTGGCGCTCGATTCCGGCGCGAACGATCTCGGGGTGTTCGGCGTAGAAGGCCCGGTGCTCTAGAGCAATGCCCTCCCGCGCCGGACTCCACTCTTCGCGTCCGGTCACGTCAACTCCCAGAGCCCGGGCTGCGCGCTTATCGACGGGCGCATCCAGGTTTCCCAACAGCTCTCGTCCGGGGTCTGCAACATCGCCCGCGAGTCCAGCAACGTCAAGTACCCGCTGGGCCATGAACATGAGCGTGGCGTTGTCCGGGTGATTGAGCGTGTGCCATATGGGAGTGCGCTCCAAGAAGTCCGAGACCACGACGGTGCGGTGATGCTGCTCTCGGCGCCGCAGCTGCTCGATAGACATTGCCGCCAAGGCGCGCAAGACCTGCAGGCTGGGCTGGGGACTGGGGATGGTGGGCGTTGTGTGCCATGCTGCGCTCAGGATGCGCAGATCGTGGTAGGGAACCACCGGTGGATTGAGCCACGGCTGCGCAGGGGAGCGCACGATCGCGTGATAGGGAAAAAGGCCGTCGAATCGCAGCACGGGGAAGGTAATCACGCGAGCACCGCGAGGCAGGTGCGTTGCTAGCTGTGCAGTTCCACAGGGCAGGCCGCGATAGTTCTCCCGAACCGGCTGCATGACCAGGACGTCGGTGGATTTCAAGTGCCGGCAAGCCAACGCGTAGTCCTCGTCGGTCCACTCGTGGATCGGAGGAATGCGGAAGGAATCGACCACGTCGGCGGTTTCCAAAAGGATGCGTAGCGACTCGGCCTGGCAGTTGCCTACGACCATTACCCGGGGCTTACCCGTGGGCTTCGGTGGAGGTTTCAGCAGGTAAAAGGTGCCATAATGCATGCGGCGGGCGGCGTCCGGGGAACCTGAAGTCACATTGTGTGATAGTACATAACGTAGAAATTATGTAATGGTCGAAAGTCAAAAACTATTGGAGGGGTTGAGTGGCAGTACGCGTCGCTAGCGTGCCTGCGGGGCATCCTTACCCACAGGCAATTGTTGCGCGACCGGGAGAAACCAGTGCGGATCAAGAGCTGGAGATACTTGCTGATCCAATCGTTGACCCGGACGAGCCTGCTCGCTGGTGGCCCCACCGCGCTCTGGAACCTGCCTTTTGGACTGATCGGCCAGCCGATGTTCTCCACATTCACTTTGGTTTCGAGCACCTCTCACTCGAGCAGACTCACGAGTTGGCGGCCACGCTGCAGCGGCTTTCGGTTCCCTTGGTGCTCACCGTCCACGACCTGGACAACCCGCACGTGGAATCCCAAACCACCTATCACCAGCAGCTGGGTATTCTCATCGCGCAGGCTGACCACCTAATCACACTGACCCCTGCTTCGGCTGCCTTGATCGACGATCGCTATGGCCGCAAAGCTCACGTCCTGCCTCACCCGCCGATCGTCGGTAGGCGCGAGGTTTTACCCTCCTACCCTCTGACCGATGTCGGGGTCTTTCTCAAGTCCGGGCGCGCAAACGTGGTGAAGGACCCCGAGTTTTACCGTGAGCTTGGCGCAGATCGGGTCTTTGCCCACGCGGACTCGGCACAGATGGCGGCCCTGGCCACCGATGTGCATGAACCCATGGACGATGAGCAGCTCTTTTCTGCCATCGCGTCTCACCGGGTTGTTGTTTTGCCCTATGTGCGGGGAACCCACTCTGGCTGGCTACAGATGTGCCGTGAGCTGGGAGTCTCAGTAGCCGCGCCCGACTGCGGGTGTTACTGGGACCAGGCCGACGTCCCGGAGGCCGTGGAAATATACCGAGCGGGGGATGGGCAGGATGCCGCCCGCGCATGCGCCCGTTTGCTTGAGCGTGGCCAGTTCGCCTACCACAGCCCGAGGATCTCTCACCGTGACGTCGTCGACTTTCACCGAAACCTTTACGTGCAGCTCGGAAGCAAAGGGAAATCGGCTCGATGAAAATCGCATTGGTCGCACCCGCTAGGCATCCCATTTCCGAGCCCTATCCCGGAGGTTTAGAGGCGTTCTGCGGCATCCTTACCCAGGCATTGCGACGCCGCGGGCACCAGGTAGACCTGTACGCCAGCGCCGGTTCTACCGGACACGTTCGCGACTTTGAGTTTCCGGCCGCGGACTGGTCCCAGTGCCCGCACCTGGAAAACGACACGACGTATCCGCCCGGTTACCCGGAACTCGAATCACACTTTTTCGCTCGTCTTCGGGGCCATTTAGAGCACAGCAACTACGACGTGGTGCACAACAACAGTCTGCACCCCGCGTTGCTGGAATCCACTACCTTGCCCCTGGTGACCACGTTGCACTGTCCGCCGGTGGCACCGATGTCGGAGGCTGCTACCGAATGCCCGGGGCGGTTTGTGGCCGTGAGCAATGCCACGGCTCGCTCCTGGGGTCTGGAGTCTACTCAGGTCATCTACAACAGCGTGGATACGTCAGTGTGGTGCCCGGGGCCGGGTGGAGACCATGCGGTGTTCTTTGGTCGATTCACTCCCGAAAAGGCACCCCATGTAGCGATCGATGCTTCTCGACGCGCCGGTCTACCCATTAAGTTGATCGGCCGACCGGCCGATCCGCACTACGTACAGACCCAGATCGTTCCCCGGCTGGGGCCTGACGTGCTTATCGAAAAGCCCTTGCCGCATCGCGAACTGGCCAGGGAAATCGGGTGCGCGCGGGTGGCTGTGATTCCGCCTGCCTGGGACGAGCCTTTTGGGTTAGTCAGCATTGAGGCCATGGCGACCGGAACGCCGGTGGCAGCCTTTGCACGCGGGGGTCTGCACGAAGTGCTGGCTGGATCGCCGTGCCCACCGGTTGCTCCCAACGACGTGGATGCGCTGGCAGAAGCGATCTGCCGGGCAGGTGCTATTGAGCGCGAAGAAGTCAGCCTCTTTGCCCGTCAACGCTTTGGCATCGACCGGCTTATCGACCAATACGAGCAGGTTTATCGTCAGGTCGCCCGGAGCGCTGGTCACGACCAGCAGATGGCGGGAGCGAAACTGGCATGATCGGCATCTACGCACATCATCACGGCAGCGGGCATCTGTATCGCTGCCGGCAGATCGCACAGGCACTCAATCAGCCGAGCACGATATTTTCCTCCCGAGAGGGCGCGGACGTGGTGCTTCCTCTGGACACCCCGCCTGCTGGGGAAAATACGGTTGCTCCTGAAGCAGGAGGTGCCCTGCACTACGCGCCGCATCACGTCTCCGGCCTGCGCGAACGCATGGCCATCATCGCGGAATGGATTCGTACTTATCAGCCGCGGGCCTTCTACGTGGACTGCTCCGTGGAGGTGGCGTTATTTGTCCGACTCATGGGAGTCCCGGTCATCACCATCGCGATGCCCGGCGCGCGCACCGACCTGCCGCATCAGACTGCATACCGGGCTGCCGACGCCATCATCGCGTGTTGGCCAGATTGGGTAGAAACCCCGGCCCACCTCACCGAGCACGCCCGCAAACTCCACGCAGTCGGCGGAATCTCACGCCTACATTCGACCCGCCGTGTCCCACGCGGTGGGGAGGTCGTCGTGCTTAACGGGGCCGGTGGAGGGCACCTGAACTTGCCGGGCGCTCGCGTGCTGGGCGGGGACAACTACGTTGCTGATCCCACCGAGATCCTGCAGCGTGCAGGCCTAGTCATCGCTGCTGCGGGGCAGAACTCGGTTGCTGACCTGGCCAGCACAGCAACTCCCGCCGTGGTCATTGCCCAGGATCGTCCTTTCGGCGAGCAGCATGCCACCGCTGAGGTACTCAAGGCGGCGCAACTGTGCGTCGTGTCCTCACAAATCCCCGCCGCGGAAGAGCTGCCCGACGTCATGAGTCTGGCTCGAAAGCGCGCGCAAAGTTGGGCATTGTGGCAGACCGCTGGAGCCGCCGAGCGTGCCGCAGCGGTGATCGAGGAGGTAGCCGGGTGAACAACCGAATTGCTGTGATTACGCTTGCCGACGCCGCGCGTGAGCACAGAGTCCACACCCAACAAGAGTGCCTTCGCCGATGGGGTGGGTACCCGCTCATGCACTATCGCGCCGTCGTGGGCGTGGACCGCAACCTTTCGCGAGCCCGAAACTCCGGTGCCCAGGCAGCGCTCGACGACGGTGCTGATCAGCTGATCTTCTTGGATGCAGATTGCCTTCCAGGTCCATCGGCAGTCTCCGGATACGTTCGGGCCATGCAGCTGCACCCAGAGGGCGTTCTGGCAGGACCGGTGACCTATCTGAAACCACCAGGCGAGGGTGGCTATGACTTGGAGTCACTGACCTCGCTGACCGATCCCCATCCAGCCCGGCCGGCTCCTCCCGCAGGTGAAATAGTCGCGGGGGAGGCCAGCCAGTGGCCGCTATTTTGGTCCCTGTCCTTCGCACTCACAGCGCGTACTTGGCAGAGGATTGGGGGCTTCAATGAGGAGTTCACTGGCTACGGCGGCGAGGACACCGACTTTGCGTTTCGGGCCCGGCAGACCGGGCACACTCTCTACTGGGTTGGCGGGGCGCATGCCTATCACCAGTGGCATCCGGTTTCGTCCCCACCCGTAGAGCACGTGGACGACATCGTCGCCAATGCCCAACTCTTCCACTCCCTGTGGGGCGAATGGCCGATGGAAGGCTGGCTCCGTGCTTTCGAGGAACGGGGCCTTGTGGAGTTTCGGGATTCTACTTGGCGTCGGATAGCGCCCACGAAGCAGCAGACACAGCAGCCGTCACACTAAGCACGGACGGCCAGGAGCCAATCTTTTTAGCCAAGGGGTGCGAAAGACCAAAAGCCGCAATGTAGCCAGCGGCCAGACCTGCGGCCGTAGCCGGGCCAGCCTTGGCCGCCCAGCTGCGCGCCGACCAGGCTCCGGCAGCGGCCAGCACCACTCCACCAAGAGGGCGCACGCCGGTCTCGCGAGCAGTGAGCCAGCCACCAATGAGCCCAACGGCAGTGACTGCAGAGGTATTAACTTCGCGTGCATTCTTGAGTTCCATGCGGCCAGTCTAGCCCCGCGGAGTACGGTGGGACCCCGTGAATGTCCCGACTTATTCGCCGACACAGGCTTGGAAAGCGCTGGCAGCACTGAGCCTGGGCTTCTTTTTGGCGCTTCTGGATCAAACCGCGATCGCGGTCGCGTTGCCAACGATAGCTCGCGCCCACGGCGTCGATTATGCAGCGGCGACATGGGTAGCCACTGGCTACCTGTTGGCTGTCGTCGTCCCTCTCCTTGCTACGGGACGCATGGGGGATCGATTCGGACATCGCAGGGTGTACGTCGCCGGAGTGGCTGTGTTTACTCTCGGGGCAGCGGGAGCCGCGTTGTCGGCCTCCCTGGCGATGATGATCGCCTGGCGGTTCGTGCAGGGGCTGGGGGCAAGCTTGCTTATCCCGCAGACAGTGGCTGTGGTCAACCAGGTGTTTCCGCCTGAGCGGAGGGGGCGGGCCTACGGTGCGTGGGGTGTCGTCGGGTCAGCGGCAGCAATTACCGGCCCGCTGCTCGGGGGAGTAGTGGTTTCGGCCCTGGGGTGGCGCGGAGTCTTTTTGGTTCACATCCCAGTAGGAATTGTTGCAGTCATTCTGGGGCTTCGTTGGGTACCTAACCTGCCTGTGTCCGCTGTGCCGATTGACCCGCTCGGAGTCGTACTGTCCCTGCTCGGGCTGGGATCGATCGTGTTGGCGGCTCAGGAAGGTCCGCGGCACCCGTGGCTCTGGATTCTCGCTCCGGTGGGCCTGGCGGCGCTGGTCTTTTTTGCACTGCGTCAACGTCGCTCGGATGCACTTGTTCCGTTGCGTCTGTTTGCGGTGCGTAACTACAACGTCGGCATGGTGACGATCTCCGCGATGGGGATGTTTTCTGCAGCCGGTCTTATCCCACTTATGGCGTGGCTGCAGGATGCGCGTGGGTTGGATTCCGCCAGTGCTGGAGCTCTAGCCACTCCTATGGCGATCACGGCGCTTCTTCTCGGGCCAACCGGGGGATTTCTCGCTGAGCGTGTATCGCCGGCAATCATGCACGGGGTTGGTTTTACTCTGCTGTCGGTGTGCTTTTGGGCAGAGGCCTGGATCTTTCAAGCACGGGCTTCACTCTGGATCGTGGCTACTGTCCTGGTCGTGATCGGCGTTGGACAATCCTGCATCTGGGCTTCCAATGCCGCTGCGGCGCTCGGTGAGATTCCGGGTGAGGACATGGGGGCAGCGTCGGGAGCGTACAACGCTGCCCGGCAAGTAGGTGCCGTCGTGGGAGTCGCCAGCGTCGGCGCAGTAATGACGGCGTTCGGAACAGTCGGAGCCGTCCTCCTCCTGGCCGTGGTTCTTGCGGGCGCGGCACTGCTGAGCCTGCGTTTTCAGCGCGGTCACGGTCCTGCCCAACACGCGGATTAGCTCGGGCTAGAATAGGGCTATGCGTCTTGCCACCTTGACTTCCGGCGGCGACTGCCCGGGGCTTAACGCCGTTATCCGCAGCATCGTCCGCACTGCTAGCTCCGAGTACGGCTCCACTGTCGTGGGATACCTCGATGGTTGGACTGGCTTGCTCGAGGATCGCCGCGTTGATCTTTACGACGACGAAGAGATCGACCGCATTCTTCTGCGTGGCGGAACGATTCTGGGTACCGGCCGCCTCCATCCCGACAAGTTCAAGGCCGGCTTGGAGCAGATCAAGGCCAACCTGGCGGATGCCGGAATCGATGCTCTTATCCCGATCGGCGGCGAGGGCACCCTCAAGGGAGCCAAGTGGCTGTCGGACAATGGCATCCCGGTGGTTGGTGTTCCCAAGACGATCGACAATGACGTCAACGGCACCGATTACACATTCGGGTTCGACACCGCAGTGTCGGTTGCCACCGACGCCATTGACCGCCTGCACACGACGGCTGAATCCCACGACCGAGTCATGATCGTCGAGGTCATGGGTCGACATGTCGGATGGATCGCCCTGCACGCCGGTATGGCCGGAGGCGCTCACTACACCGTTATCCCCGAGGTCCCCTTCGACATCGAGGACATCGTCAAAGCAACCCAGCGACGCTTCCAGATGGGTGAGAAGTACGCCATCATCGTCGTTGCTGAGGGCGCCATGCCCAAGGAGGGCACCATGGAAGCGGCGGAGGGCGAGATCGACCAGTTTGGTCACAAGACCTTTACCGGTATGGGGCAGCAGATCGCGAATGAGATCAAGCGTCGTTGTGCACAGGACGTGCGCACCACGGTTCTGGGGCATATCCAGCGTGGCGGTACCCCGACGGCGAACGACCGCGTTCTGGCGACCCGCTATGGTGCCGCTGCTGCCCGCGCAGCTCATGAGGGGCAGTTCGGCTCTTGCGTGGCGCTTCACGGTGAGAACATCGACCTGATCGATCTGAGCGAAGCCGTCGGCACGCTCAAGGAAGTCCCGATCGATCGCTACGAGCGCGTTGTCAGCATGTTTGGCTAGGTCACTCTGACTAATTGGCCGGGCCGAGACGCTGCGGTTCGGCCCTTTCCAGAACCCGGGGATTCGGCTACGCCCTGGCACCAGGGGATAGCATGATAATTCACTGATTATTCCCCGGGGAAAGGCTCATGTGATGAGTACCAACGCAGCGTCGTCAACAGCAGGGCAAGACCGAGGCGCCTTAATGGCGACGCTCGGATTTCCTCTGCTCGTCATTCTCGGTGGCCTTATCGGGTACGCGCTTCCCGACGTCACGTCGCAGGGCGCGCCCTGGGTGAACCCTTTGCTCGGTGTGATCATGTTCGGCATGGGCCTCACCCTCAAACTTGCGGATTTTCGGCTTGTGTTCGTCCGTCCGCTGCCCGTCATCATCGGGGTGATTGCTCAGTTCACCATCATGCCGTTGGTCGCTGTAGTGGTTGTCTGGCTCCTACAACTTCCACCTGAGGTCGCAGCAGGTGTGATCCTCGTTGGTTGTGCCCCCGGCGGTACGTCATCGAACGTGGTCAGTTATCTCGCTCGGGGTGATGTAGCACTGTCCGTCACCATGACATCCGTATCCACGCTGCTCGCCCCCATCATGACACCCATACTCGTGGCTTGGCTGGCGGGGCAGTACATGCCCGTCGAAGCCGGGCCGATGGCGCTGTCAATCGTGCAGGTGGTGTTGATTCCTGTACTTGCGGGGTTAGTGGTAAGCACGTTCCTGCCCAAGGCCGTCGACGTGATTTCCCCGATCCTTCCGTGGGTATCTGTGCTGGCGATCTCGCTGATCGTGGCGATCGTGGTCGGTGGATCTCGAGATCGCATTCTTGAGGCCGGGTTTATCGTCTTGGCTGCAGTCGCACTGCACAATCTGCTGGGTTACGTACTCGGTTACAGCGTGGGTGCGGTGATGCGCCAGGCAGTTCCGATACGACGCACGATGGCCGTGGAAGTGGGCATGCAAAACTCCGGGCTTGCCGCAGGATTGGCGGCCACCTATATGACCCCGTTGGCGGCCCTGCCGGCCGCGGTTTTCTCCGTGTGGCACAACCTCTCCGGTGCGGTTCTCGCCGCGTTGTGCCGCCTGCGAGATGCGCGGGAAGTGCAGCGAACTACGTAGCGTCAAAGCAATGATTGCCTCGGAGCGCTAATGCGAATGAAACCTAGCCTCCGGGGCGGTCAACATCGAGGACCAGGAGCAAACCGAATCTGGGTTAAACGGTATACTGCCCAACCATGACCACCTCCACCTATGACCTCATGGACTACGACGAAGTTCTGGAAAAGTACGACCCCGTCATGGGACTGGAGGTTCACGTAGAGCTCTCCACCAACACGAAGATGTTCTCCGCGTCTTCAGCTGCGTTTGGCGACGCGCCGAACTCCAATGTCGACCCCGTGTCCTTGGGGCTTCCTGGCGCACTGCCTGTAGTTAATGCGAAGGGCGTGGAGTACGCCATCAAGATTGGCCTGGCGCTGAACTGCTCTATTGCGGAGTCCTCGCGCTTTGCCCGGAAGAACTACTTCTACCCGGATCAGCCGAAGAACTACCAGATCTCCCAGTACGACGAGCCGATTGCCTACGACGGCTACCTCGACGTGGTGCTCGACGACGGCACAGAGTGGCGAGTGGAGATCGAGCGCGCTCACATGGAGGAAGACACCGGCAAGCTCACCCACTTGGGCGGAGCATCGGGACGTATCCACGGTGCTACCGCCTCGCTCGTGGACTGCAACCGCGCGGGCGTTCCCCTCATTGAGATCGTGACTAAGCCGATCGAGGGAGCGGGTGAGCGCGCCCCCGAGGTGGCCAAGGCTTATGTGCGTGCCCTGCGCGAGCTGGTCGCTGCGTTGGGTGTGTCGGATGCTCGTATGGATCAGGGATCCATGCGTTGCGACGCCAATCTTTCCCTACGTCCTGTGGGAACCAGCGAGTTTGGTACCCGCACCGAGACCAAGAACATCAACTCGCTGCGCTCCGTTGAGCAGGCGATTCGCTTTGAGATGCAGCGTCAGGCTGCAGTGCTAGACGAGGGCGGCGAGATCGTTCAGGAGACTCGTCACTACCAGGAGGCAGACGGTTCGACCTCCAAGGGCCGCCCGAAGGAGACAGCCGAGGATTACCGTTACTTCAATGATCCAGATCTGCCACCGGTACATGCACCGCGCGAGTGGGTGGAGGAGATTCGCGCCACCCTCCCGGAGATGCCGTGGCTGCGCCGTGCCCGCGTGCAGAAGGAGTGGGGCCTGAAGGACGAGGAGATGCGTGACCTGGTCAATGCCGGTGCCCTCGACCTGATCATTGAGACGACTCAGTACGGGGCAAGCGCCGATGAGGCCCGCTCCTGGTGGGTGAGCTACCTGGCTGGCAAGGCGAATGAAGCCGGCACGGAGCTTTCCGCACTGCCGATTTCCCCGGAGCAGGTTGCCCGCGTGATCGGATTGGTCAAGGAAGGAAAGTTGACCACCAAGCTGGCGCGCCAGGCTGTCGACGGGGTTCTGGCCGGCGAGGGATCGGTCGATGAGGTAGTCAAGGCCCGCGGTCTGGAGGTCGTGCGTGACGACGGGGCCATCGAGGCCGCCGTCGACGAAGCTCTGGCAAATAACCCGGACATTGTGGAGAAGTACAAGGCCGGAAACACCAAGGTTACCGGCGCCATCGTTGGTGCGGTGATGAAGGCCACCAAGGGTAAGGCTGATCCGCAGCAGGTAAACCAGCTGATTGCGAAGAAGCTTTCTTAAGTATTCCCTGGGCAAATATGGGGGAGTGATTCAGGTTTTGGTCCGATTACCGTTATGGTGACTCACCGTCACCATTCGGATCATTACCAAGGAGTAACTTACCGTGGGACGTACGGTCTCCATTGCCCTGGCGTTTGTGGGGCTGCTCGTGGGTGCGGGCTTTGCCACAGGCGCCGAAGTCATTCAATACTTCATCTCGTTCGGAACCGCGGGCCTTATCGGTGCTGTTGTCGCGGGAATCATCTTCGCGATCGCCGGAGCAATCTTCCTCACGCTCGGCTCGTACTTCATGGCGGAAGAGCACAACTTCGTCTTCCGTAACGTTTCACACCCGATCGCCTCGCGTGCTCTGGACATTTCGGTCACCATCACGCTGTTCGCCATCGGCTTTGTCATGCTCGCCGGCGCGGGCGCTAACCTGAGCCAGCAATTCGGCTGGCCTGCGTGGGTGGGTTCCCTCGCGATGACGATCTTGGTCATGGTCACTGGGCTTTTCGACGTCGACCGCGTCTCCAAGATCATCTCCGCCCTGACACCGTTCATCATCATTGCCGTCATCGTGGCGTTCATCTACACGATGATGAACATTCCTGAGGATCTGGGCGCCGTGGCTGAGCAAGCCGCCAACTCTGAGTCTCCGGTTAGCCCGTGGTGGCTGTCTGCGCTCAACTACAACGGTCTGGCGCTGATCCTTGGCCTGTCCATGTGCCTGGTGATCGGTGGCAACAACAGTGACCCCAAGGCCGCTTTCCGTGGCGGGTTAGCAGGTGGAATTCTCTACACCGTCCTGCTGATCATGGCCGCCGTCGTCATGCTCTTCAACTTCGAAGCAATCGGTGAATCCGATGTCCCGATGCTTCAGCTGTTTGAGAGCATCCATCCGGTGCTGGCCACGATCATGGTGTGGATCATCTTCGGCATGATCTACAACACGGCTATCGGCATGTTCTACGCGCTGGGACGCCGCCTTGCTGCGGGCAACAAGAAGCGTTACACCCCGATCTTCTTGGGCGTGACGTTGGCAGGCTTTGCCATCTCCTTCTTCGGCTTCGATGCCCTGATGACCTACGTGTACCCAGTTCTGGGCTACATGGGCATGATCGTGGTCATCTACCTCGCCTACTGGTGGTTCCGCCACCGTGGCCACATTAACTCTGAGGCAGAACTGCGTGAGCGCGCCACCGAGCTCATCTACAGCCGTGAGCACCCGGACGAGGAGTTCACCAAGGAGGATGCCGCTGAGCTCGAGCGCATCTCCAACGAGTCCCAGATGGATGAGAACGCATTCCACGAGGCCATCCACACCGAGGTTGCCACCGACCTGCACGGTGACGACTCGGTGGACTACGAGGCAACTCGAGTGCCGGACTCCTTCGACTATGCCGATGCGGACACCGCGGGACGCGAGACCGTTGAGGTCGAGGATCTGGAGCGCTCTGCAGCCGAGGCGAAGCTCAAGGGCCAGAAGAACTTCGGAGAAAACTCTGGCGAATAACTCCGCTTAACGCGGCGCTAAAGAAAAGGCCCCACCGTCCTTTTTAGGGTGGTGGGGCCTTTGGCACGTCGAGAAGCGAAAACTAGCTACCCGTGACGATCCCGTACAACTCGTTGATGCCCAGGGCCACGAACATCACAGCGATGATGCCCAGCAGCAGGTTGGACAACCAGCCGTTGCGCCAATTCGCTGGAACGTGATGAGAGTTGAGCAGGAAGAGCAGGGTCAGCGCCAAGAAGGGCATGAAGAGCGCGCCCATGACGCCGTAGGCAAGAACCAGTGCGGTGGGCTTGCCCAGGAAGTGCATGATCATCGGCGGGAAGGTCAGCCACACCAGGTAGCCGCGGAAGTACTTGCCGCCCACGGTGGTGGAGGGGTGATCCTCAGGAAGATGACGGACGTGGCCGACGAAGTCAGCAAACATCAGCGAAACGCCGTTCCACACACCCAGAATGGAGGAGAACGCAGCGGCGAGGAAGCCGATGAGGTAAACGGTGGAAATGGTTGATCCGTAGCGATCCTTGAGGACGGCAGCGAGGTCAAGCAATCCCCGGTCGCCCTTTTGCACGGCGATGTTGGCGGTTTGGAGCAGGTCGCCGCCGATGATGAGCATAGAGATGACGAACAGGCCGGTCAGCACGTACGCCATCGTGTTATCCATGCGCATGATGTTCATCCACTTGGGGCCGTGCCAGCCCTTTTCCCGGAACCAGTAACCGTAGGCCGCCAAGGTCACCGTGCCGCCGACACCGCCTGCCAGAGACATCACATAGACGAAGGAACCGCTGGGCAAGGTAGGTAGGAGGCCGGTAAGAATCTCAGGCAGGTGACGCAGAGAGAGTGTGGCAATACCTACGACGGTAAAGAACATCACCGCGACCATCAGGCTCATCAGCTTCTCAATGAATCCGTAGCGACCCGCCCAAGCCAGGATGAAGGTAAGAATTCCGGAGGTAATTGCCCAGAATGTCACGCTCGTTCCGGGGAACAGGGCGGACATGGCCAGGCCCACGCCTGCGGTACCGGCCGCACCGTAGACAAATCCCCAAATGACTAGGTAGGGGGCAAAATAGATGGCCGTCCAGCGGCCCAGGCTGCGCCAGCCGTGGAACATGGTGTGGCCGGTTGCCAGGGAGTACCGGCCAACGCCTTCCACGAGGATGATCTTCATCGCGGTACCCAGTACACAGGCCCACAGCAGGGCGTAGCCAAACTTTTGCCCTGCGATGAGGGTGGCCACCAGGTCGGCAGCGCCGACACCGGTGGCTGCTGCCACGATTCCGGGGCCGAAGCTGCGCCAGTTGGCGAGGACGCCCCCGCTTTTCGGTTCACTGATAGGTGAAGTCATACCTGCACCGTAGCTGGTGTGACGGGAGTCTCTGCAGGTTTTTACCAACTATTTTCCCGGATTATCGAAATTTCCTTCGCGGCTAGGCTCACGTGCTCGGTGGATGGGTGCACTCAACGGGGCCTAAAGTGGGAAGGCATGAGTTTTCAACGCGATACCCAACAGCCGTACGTGCCCGCAGCGCAGCGCTATCACGAAACGGATTACCGCCGGGTCGGCCATTCTGGCCTGAAGCTGCCCCCGATCTCACTTGGGTTGTGGCACAACTTCGGAGACGACCGACCTTTCGACGTCCAGCGCTCCATTGTGAGGCGCGCCTTCGACCACGGCATCACTCACTTTGACCTCGCGAACAACTACGGGCCGGAACCGGGTGCGGCCGAAAGCAACTTCGGTCGGATGCTGGCAACTGATCTGCGTGGCTACCGCGACGAACTCATCATTTCCTCAAAGGCCGGGTGGGTCATGGGTCCTGGTCCCTACAACTTCGGAGGATCCCGCAAGTACCTCGTTAGTTCACTCGACCAGTCTCTCCAACGGATGGGGCTGGATTATGTGGATATCTTCTACCACCACCGTCCCGACCCGGACACCCCGTTGGAAGAGACGATGTACGCGCTGCGTGACATCGTGGCTCAGGGCAAAGCCCTCTACGTGGGCATCTCCTCCTACGGGCCGGAGCTGACGGCAGAGGCTGCGGAGATTATGGCGCAGGAAGGCTGCCCGCTGCTGATTCACCAGCCGAGCTATTCCATTGTCAACCGCTGGATTGAAGAGCCGGGCGAGGATGGGCGCAGCGTGCTCACCGAATGTGCCGACAATGGGCTCGGCGTCATTGCCTTTTCGCCGCTGGCACAAGGTCTGCTCACCGACAAGTACTTGGACGGCGTACCGCAGGACTCTCGTGCCGGTGCGGGAAAGATGAACGCGGACTTCGTCTCCGAGGACAATGTGGCCATGGCGCGCGCCTTAAACGAGGTTGCGGCAGAGCGCGGACAATCCCTGGCACAGATGGCGCTGGCGTGGGTCTTGCGTGACCAAGGAGCGGAGACGGTGACCAGTACGGTCATCGGGGCGTCTTCCGTCGAGCAGCTCGATGCCAATGTGGGTGCGCTGGACAACCTAGAGTTCAGCGCCGAGGAGCTCAAGCGCATTGATGAGATTGCTCATGACGCCGGAATCAACCAGTGGGCGTCGGCCACCAAGTCCCGCGTGCGCGGCGATTAATGCGACTAGCCAGGGCGGTTGCTTAGTCCGTAGAACGTACTCGCGGCAGCCCTGGCGGGTCGATGCGCTGGAGCACGATGCTGAGAATGCGGTTGAGCTCGTTCGTGTCGTCCTCGGTAAGGCCGTCGAAAACGAGCTCGCGTACCCGGTTGACGTGGCTCGGTGCTGCTGACTGCAGGAACTCCAGGCCCGCCGGGGTGAGGGAGGCAATGTTAGTACGGCGATCCTCTTCCCATTGGCGACGTGTCACCCACCCGCGCTGTTCCAGGCGGCTTGCGACGTGGGATAGCCGGGAGGGCGAGATCGCACACAAGTTGGCGAGCTGAGTCATGGAAAGCTCGCGATTGTCCGCCATCGAGATCTGGGCAAGAGCGAAGTAATCCAGGAGGTTTACTCCGTGGTCGCGCTTGAGCTGCTCGTCGAGGCGGGTGGGCAGAAACTCCGTGACAGCCCACAATGTCAACCACGCTGAGGTTTGGTCGTCGGAGAGCCAGCGGGTTTCGTCGTTCATAGAAGAGGATGATAAACGATGGCTACCCGCCGTTTACATCGCGGCAACCTTAATGGCGAGGCCTACCAACACGATGCCGATGATGATGTTGAGCACGCGCCACACCCGCGGTGAAGATAGCGGTCTGGATAGTGCCTTGGCGCCGTAGCCAACTGCCGTGAAGAAGGAAGCCGAGGCAAGGAAACCTCCGGTGATGAAGAACCAACGACCGGGGTCTCCGTACTGGTTTGCCACGCCGCCAATAATGACAAACGTGTCCAGGTACATGCCCGGGTTCAGCCACGTGACCAGCAGAGACTTGGCCACCGGCGCCATCCAGGCCGGGCGGTTCGCAGGCAGTGTCGGGCGCTTTAGCAACCGACGGCGAGAAGGACGAGACGCGCTGGCAACCATGGAGGAAGCCTCGTTAGGGCCCGTCACCGATCCCAGGGTGCCGCCGAGCTGCGGCTCGTTGTTCTTCATGGATCGGGCGTACTCCTGGTACGCCTTGGAGTCTTGCTGGTCGACCGTTTTCACCTTGTCCAGCGGCTTTAGGGCATCGCGGAACGCGCTGACCGCGAACGCCGAAAGGTAGGCCACCCCGAGGACCTGCAACATGACCAACAACCACGGGGCTGATTCGGTGAGCAGACCGACAAAGAGCATGCCCACCACATAGAAAAACGCCATCGAGGCTGACACGACCGCGATGACGAGTCCCACATACTCGCGTCGCGTTCCTTGTCTGATAAGGAGCAGGTTCAATGGGCCGACAGCAAAGATGATGGAGAGGGTGAGCAAAAACCCAGCAAGCGCGATCGACATACCCCATAGTGTGGACTAAGAACGGGGAGAGCGCGAAACTGCAGCTGGAAAGCGGAGGTTCGCGCACGTCATGGCTATTTTTGGAACGCCTCTGGGTGTTTAACTTCCTCGCCCGCGGGCAGTGGGCCGGGTGGAGTCACTCCGGGAGCGAAGGGCGAGCCGGGGAGGTGCTCGCGGCCGTGCGGCTCGACAAGGCCGGACATGTCCGGGCCCAGCGGCACCACGCGGGTGGGGTTGATCTCACCGTGCGTGTAGTAATAGTGCTCCTTGATCTCCTGGAAATCGGTGGTGTCGCCAAAGCCGGGGGTCTGGAAGAGCTCCTGCAAATAGCCAAACAGGTTGGGCATCTGCGCAATGCGGTTGCGAGAGCACTTGAAGTGGCCCACGTAGACGGGGTCGAAGCGCACGAGGGTGGGGTAGAGGTAGACGTCGGCGAGCGTGATGTGCTCCCCCGCGAGGAAGCGGTGTGTAGATAGATGCTCCTCTAGCCAGTCCAGGGCAGACCATAGGCGGTGGTAGGCGGCCTCGTAAGCATCCTGGGAACCTGCGAAGCCGCACCGGTATACCCCGTTATTGACTTCCTTGAACAGCCAGGAGGCCAGCTCGTCGATACGCGAGCGCAGGTGCTCCGGGTAGAGGTCCGGCGCATGATCCCGGTGGTAGTTCTTCCACTGAATCTGCATATCTACGGGGATTGAGGGGAAGTGGTTGGTGACTACCTTGGCCGACTCGACTTCCACAATGGCGGGGACTGTAATGCCACGTGGGTAGTCGGGGAAGCGGTTGAGGTAGGCCTCGCGCAGGCGATGGAGCCCGGTGGCCGGGTCTTTCTCGTCGGGGTCGAGGTCGAAAACCCAGGAGCGCCAGTCGTGGGTCGGTCCGGCGAGCCCCTGGCTCATCACGTTTTCCAGCCCAAGCAGGCGACGGGTAATCACTGCTCTATGCGCCCAAGGGCAGGCACGCGCCGCCATGAGTCGGTAGCGCCCCGGCTCGACCGGCCAATGGAAAGTGCCATCCTCTTGGGGAACAGGTGCAGACTGAGCGGGTACATCGCTGACGATTCGGTCCTCGATATAGGTGGTATCGCGGACGAACTCGCCATCGGGACTCGCGTTCTGGGCGTTTCCGTCCCAGTCCTTATCGATCGTTGCCATATGGTTCTCTCCCTCGCTCCTATGGTGACGTGTCAACAAGATTAGTGCTTTTCGACGTCCCTGTCCACCGCCAGAGGCCGCGTCAACCTTTGACTTGCCTCGCATCGGCGCGCCGACCTGCACCGAGGAGAAAGCTGGCCTAAGTTAGCCGACATGAAGGACAAGACCCAGCGCCCCGATCGCGCACATCACGACGAGCCGAACGTTCCCACGTACTCGGCCGATGCTTCCGAGCAGGACCCGGAAACCACGGTGTACCAGCGCGCCGGGCGCGCTGCGCCGCAGGAGATCCGCCCACAGTCCCAGAGCGACGCGGCCACCACGGCCTTCCAGGCGCAAGATCGCCACGATGAAGCAGCCTCCGAAACGGCTTACACTGAGCGGATTCCGCGTGAGCCGTACCGGGACCAGGACTTTGCTGCCACCTCCTCCGTTCCTGCGGGCACCGTGCCGGCGAGCCAGGCCGCCTATCTCAATGAGCCGGCCGCAGTTCCGGCGTCCGAGCTCGAGTACGAGGATCTGGAGCACGACGCGGTTTATGCGGAGCCGGAAAAGGCTGATGCGCGCCGCGGAACCATCGACCTGGGCTTGCTGATTGCCCGCCTGCTCCTCGGTGTTGTCCTGACTATCGGTGCGCTGGCAACCTTTTTCCAGCTGGGCGGCAACCCTGGCCTGGCCGGGCTGGAAAATGAATTTGCCGGCTACCCCTGGGCGCGCATCCTCTCCATCGTCATCCCGACCGCGCAGTTGGCTGCAGGCGTATTCCTCATCTTTGGCCTGCTGACCCCGGTGGCTGCCGCCGTGGCCACAGTGGCAACCGGCTTCACTGCGCTCCACGCCTTGGCTTCGTCAGGGCAGGGGCTCAATGTGTTTGCATGGCCGGAGTCGGTCTGGCTGTCCATCGTGCTGCTGGGTCTGTCCGTGGCTCTGCAATTCACCGGCCCTGGCCTCTACTCCCTCGACTTTGGTCGTAGCTGGGCTCGCCGACCGCTGGCCAGCTCCTGGCTCTTCATCGTCCTGGCCCTAGTGGGCGCTGGTGCCCTGTGGTGGTTCGGAACGGGCATTAACCCCTTCGCCTAGGCGGTTCTTGGGGTAAGCCTCGGTCACTGCGTGTGACCGAGGCCATTTTTTACCCAAAAGCGGGGGAGGAAATGGGGTGATCATCACCATTGCGTCGGTTTTGTGACGGTTCTGGCAAAACGCTGGACTTAAGCTAAAACGTGGAGAAAAGGAGTACCACGATGCATATCCGCTTGCAGCACGGCCCGTACAGCGCAACGATCTCCACACTCGGAGGTGGGGTGAGCTCTTTGTACTACGAAGACGCCCCACTGCTGTGCGGATATGACACCGACTATGCGCCTCTATCCTCTGGTGTGATTCTTGCTCCATGGCCCAACCGCGTTGCCGACGCTGCGTTTATCCATCGGGGAACGCTGCATCGGCTCGACGTATCAGAGCCTGCTCGAAACACTGCTATCCACGGGCTCGTCACCGATAAAGAGTGGAACGTAGCGCACCAGGACAACGACCGACTCACCCTCACGCTTTACTGCTCCCCGCACCCCGGATGGCCGTGGCCTTTGAATTATGCGGTCGACTGGCAGCTCAGTGAGGACGGGCTGCACATGCATCTCACAGTCGACAACATCGGCAAAGAAGACGTGCCCTTCGGCCTGGGTCTACACCCGTACCTCAGTGCCTTCGGAAGCCCGCTTGACGAGTGCACATTGCACCTCGACACCACTCATCAACTCCCGCTCGACCCTGCCCGCAACCTTCCCGCAGGGCCACTCTTTCCGCAACGGGCACCGGAGAAGATGGAGCGAGTCTGGCTCGATCACTGCTTCACGGTAGGAACTTTCGACGCCCGCCTGGTTAACAGCGAGGGCCGCGGAGTCCAGCTGCGAGCCGACGAGTCCTTTGGATGGGCTCAGCTCTTCACCGCCGACCCGGCACTGCGAGCAGGCTACCCAGGAATTGGGCGTGCGTTGGCCGTGGAGCCGATGACGTGCCCGCCAGACGCACTGCGCTCTGGGCGGGACCTGATGTACCTGCCACCTCAGTCGTCGCAAAGCTTCCACATGCAGTTTTGCGCGATTGCCCCTGTCTAAACCCCAAACACCCCTAAGCTAGGAAGGCTCTACGGCCATGTCAGCCGAATCAGCACTCCGCCTCGATGCGACGTTCATCGACTACGCCATCGTGGCCATCTACTTCTTGTTCGTCCTCGGCATCGGCTGGGCAGCTCGGTCCCGCATCTCCGATTCCATTGACTTCTTCCTCTCCGGGCGCTCATTGCCAGCCTGGGTTACCGGCTTGGCGTTCATATCCGCCAACCTCGGTGCGGTGGAAATCGTTGGCCACTCCGCCAACGGTGTTTCCTACGGTTTCGAGACGATGCACTACTTCTGGATCGGTGCAGTCCCGGCCATGGTGTTCCTAGGCATCGTCATGATGCCGTTCTACTACGGCTCCAAGGTCCGCTCGGTTCCTGAGTTCATGCTACGTCGCTTTGGACCTGGCGCTCATCTGGTCAATGCCCTGTCTTTCGCCATCGCGCAGCTACTGATCGCTGGCGTGAACCTGCTTTTGCTCGCCAAGGTGGTGAACGCCCTACTGGGTTGGCCGCTGTGGATCACCCTCGTCGTGGCAGCAGCCATCGTGCTGTCCTACATCACGTTGGGCGGTCTCTCCGCCGCGATCTACAACGAGGTTCTGCAGTTCTTCGTCATCATCGCCGCACTCCTCCCGCTGACACTGATCAGCCTGCACAACGTGGGCGGCTGGGCTGGCCTGAAAGAGAAGGTGGCGGACCCGCAGCACTTCCACACCTGGCCCGGCACCGAGATCTCCGGTTTCGAGCACCCGATCGTCTCCGTCATCGGACTGGTCTTCGGCCTGGGCTTCGTACTTTCCTTCGGTTACTGGACCACCAACTTCGTCGAGGTGCAGCGCTCGATGGCGGCTGACTCGTTGTCGTCGGCGCGCAAGACCCCGATCATCGGCGCGTTCCCCAAGATGCTCATCCCGTTCATCGTGGTCATCCCCGGCATGGTCGCTGGCGCCACGGTAACACCCATCATGGATGGCTCGGCGCAGCCGAACGACGCAATCCTTTACCTGATGCGCGACATGCTGCCCAACGGTCTGTTGGGTGTGGCTATCGCTGGTCTGCTGGCCGCCTTCATGGCCGGTATGGCCGCCAACATATCCGCCTTTAACACCGTGTTCAGCTACGACCTATGGCAGTCCTACGTGGTCAAGGATCGGCCGGACAACTACTACCTGAAGGTCGGTCAGGTGGCTACCGCCGTGGCAGCGATCGTGGCGATCCTGACTGCCCTGATCGCGCAGAACTACGGCAACGTCATGGACTACCTGCAGGCGCTGTTCGGATTCTTCAACGCACCGCTGTTTGCCACCTTCATCCTGGGTATGTTCTGGAAGCGCATGACCCCAACCGCTGGTTGGGCCGGGTTGGTCACTGGTACCTCGGCCGCTGTTGCTTACTGGGCCGTGGCTACCTTTGGCGGAACCGACATTGCGTTCTTCAACCTGCCGGGTCAGGGAACCGCATTCGTGGCAGCCTCCATCGCCTTCGTCGTCGACATCGTCGTGTCCGTGGCAGTCTCCTTGGTTACCACCCCGAAGCCTGATCATGAGCTGGTGGGATTTGTAAAGTCGGTGACCCCCAAGGACACGCTCACCGATGCCCATGAGGCCACGCTGCCGTGGTATCGCCGCACTGTTCCGCTGGGTGCGCTCTGCCTCGCCCTGGCACTGCTGCTCAACATCGTCTTCGCCTAAATCGTCACCAGAAAGGAAAGGTGTTCACCATGGCACGTCAACACACTGCCGGTGCTTTCGACATTCGCAACATCATCGGCGCACTGCTTGGGCTTTACGGAATCATCCTGCTGGTGGCCGCGTTCTTCGTGGACCCGGGAATCGACGTTTCCACCGGGCAGCCCAAGGATTCCAGCTACAACCTCTACTGCGGCATCGCGCTGCTGTTGATCGCTGCAGCATTCATCGCATGGTCGCTGCTCAAGCCCGTCGTGGTCGATCAGCCAGACACCGTTACGGAGAAGTGATTAATCATGAGCCCGCATCCCGTCCGCGTCACGCGAGGCAAGCTCAACGACGGTCGCGAGATCATCTATTTCGATGACACCGAGCCGTACTTGAGCGGAGAGGCCACGCGCAGCCTGGAGGATACTCGAGATCTTGGCCAAGCCTCCTCGTTCTCCGAGGCTCGCCGGGACCCGCTGACCGGCGATTGGTACGTCTACGCCGCCCACCGAAATAACCGCACATTCATGCCGCCGGCGGACCTCAACCCGCTGGCACCCACCAAGCCTGGGGCATTTCCCACGGAAATCCCCGCGGACGACTACAACGTGGTCGTCTTTGAGAATCGCTTCCCGTCGCTCTCGCTTCACCAGGACACCGCCCCGCTGGACCCCTTGCTCGACGGATTAGTGGAGCGTATGCCCGCTGCTGCGCGGTGCGAGGTTATCTGTTTCACCCCGCAGGCCACCGGTTCGTTCCGCGACCTGCCCTTGGAGCGCGCACGCACCGTCATGGAGGCCTGGGCCCACCGAACCGCCGAGCTGTCGAAGCTTCCGGGTATCCGCCAGGTCCTGCCCTTCGAAAACCGCGGGGAGGAGATTGGAGTCACCCTTCAGCACCCCCACGGCCAGATCTACTCCCTGCCGTTTTTGAGCCCACGTGCCCAGCGCATTCAGGAACAGGCCCGCGCTTTCGGTAAGCCGGGTGCGCTTTTCGACGCCCTTCTGACCGCAGAGGAGAATGCACAGCAGCGCGTTATTCGCCGTGGTGAGCACTTCCTCGTCTTCGTGCCGGCTTTTGCCAAGTGGCCGGTGGAAGCCATGATCATGCCGTACCGCCACGTGGCAGACATCGCAGAGCTCACCGACGACGAGCGGGATGAACTCACTGAGCTGTACCTCGACCTGCTGAGGCGCTTTGACCACTATTTCGAGGGAGTGGACAAGACTCCCTACCTGTCGTGTTGGAACCAGGCCCCGGTAGGTGAGGGACGCGAGTATGGCCGGCTGCACCTACAGATCTTCTCGCTGATGCGCTCGTCAGGCCGCATGAAGTTCCTCGCCTCCACCGAATCGGGGCACGGGGCCTGGATGTCGGACACCACCCCAGAGGCAATCGCCGAACGACTCATTGCAGTAGGAGAGTAGGAAATGACTACGTGGGTTCAAGCCCGCAGCGCTGACCAGGCAGCCGACGACGCACTCGAGCTCTTTCGCTCTCACTTCGGCGAGGAGCCCAGTGGTGTGTGGTGCGCGCCGGGTCGGGTGAATCTGATTGGCGAGCACGTCGACTACGCCGGCGGAATCTGTCTGCCTTTTGCCTTGGAACACGCCACCTACCTCGCTGCTCGCGCGCGCGAAGACAGCCTGGTGCGGCTGGTGAGCGAATTTCACGGCCGCGCCCAGGTTGGGCAGGTCGATCTGCGTGAGGTAGGCCCCGGGAATCCTTCTTCGTGGGAGGGGTACGTGGTCGGCCCGCTGTGGGCGCTCGGTCTCACGCAGGGGTTCGACTTCGCGATCGTCTCCGACGTCCCGGTGGGAGCCGGTCTGTCGAGCTCAGCCGCCCTGGAGTGCTCGGCCGCCGTTGCTGCGGTGGAACTGGCAGGTGCCGATGCAACGCCAGAGGATATTGTGCAGGTAGCCATTCGCGCCGAGAACGAGGTAGTGGGGGCATCGACCGGCGGGCTCGATCAGACGGTGGCCATGTTTGGCCAGCAAGGGCACGCGCTAGCCATCGACTTCCTCGACTGGACGCATAACAGCGTGCCTTTCGACCTGAAGGAGCACAATTTGGGTCTGCTCATCGTGGACACCAATGCTCCGCACCAGCTGGCCGATGGGCAGTACGCTTCTCGACGCACGATCGCCGACCAGGTCGCCCACACCGCTGGCCAGGAGGTCTTGAGGAGCGTGCAGGATCCCCGACAGGCAGCCGAGGAGTTTGCGGCTGCATCCGGGCGTGATGTGGAGGAAGTCCAGCGGCGAGTACGCCACATCGTTAGCGAAATTGAGCGCACTCAGCAGGCGATCAAAGACCTGAAACACGACGACTTTGAAGCGTTTGGCCAGGCCATGTTCGCCTCTCATGCTTCGCTGCGGGATGACTACGAGGTCACAGTCGCGGAACTCGATCTGGTCGTCTCTACCGCCGAGCACCACGGAGCTGTAGGAGCGCGCATGACGGGCGGCGGTTTTGGTGGCTCCGCCATCGTGCTCGCGAATGCGGAGCGCATCCCCGAGATTGCTCAGAGCATTGACGCGGCCTTCGCAGAGGCCGGATTCAATGCTCCGGGCTTTGCCCAGTCGCGCGCGAGTGCCGGGGCCCGTCGGGTCCGCTAACTATTTGCGCAGGGTCACCTTGTCCACAACCTGCGGGTTGTGGACGTTATAGGTGGTCACAGTGAGCTCCGTGGGCGTGACTGCAACCTTGGAGTAATCCGGGGTGTAGTCCTGCCTCCACACGGCTGTGGAGGGGTGCATGTCCTCAGGCTTGAGGAACTCCTGCCGAGCGTTCGGAAGCTTTCGGCCATCCTCAGCCTGGAAGTCGTAGAATTTGCCGGCTCCCGTGGTCGAGGTCGCGATGTAGAGCGTCTCGTTGGCGCCTGGCGTCAACACATCACCGCGCTTCGCGGCGGTGGATGGAATCACCGGCTGGGTGCCGTTCATCAGATGCGAGCGGGTGTAGATGTGGTCGTGGCCTGAGAGGACCAGGTCCACACCGACCTCAGAGAATACGGGGGTGAGCTGTTCGCGAATCGCCCTCACGTCGTCGTCCGTGTAGTGAGTTCCCTGGGAGAACGGAGAGTGGTGTTCGGTGACGATCACCCAGTCTTTGTCCTGGCCGTGCTCGGCCACAGTAGAGCGGACAAAGTTTGCCTGATCTGCAATCTCCTCAGGAGAGGAGAGGTTGGTGTTGAGCGACACGAAGAGCGCGTTATTGCGCTCATAAAAGTAGTTGGAGTCCCCGTGCTCGTTAGGCAGCGCGCTGTGCTCACGGAAGTGCGCCATACCCTCCAGATAGGTCGGGTAGGTCTCGTGGTTGCCGGGAAGCACCGCGGTGGGAATAGAACGCAAAGCGTCTGGCTCGAAGAAGTGGTCGTACTGTTTGGTCACAAAGGCCACTCCGCCCCAGCCATCAACCTGGTCGCCCAGGGAAAGTAGCATCTCGGCATTAGGCGCATCCGCTAGGCCGGCAGTGACCGCGGCATTCCAGTTATCGGCTTGTTCACGGTCGAAGGCCACCCCTCCCACGCCGATCTGGGCATCGCCAAAGGCCAGAAAATCCCAGGTGTCGTCCCCGTCGCCGGTTCGGAAGGACTGCGGCTGCGACCAGCCAGCGGCTTCGGTGCCAATCTGGTAGGCGTACTCGGTGTTCGGCTCAAGTCCAGTCAGCACAGCTTCCTTGGAGAAGTACGTGGTGATGCCGTGCTCCTCAGCCTTCCCGTCGACAATTACTGCGTTGGCAGGCGCATCAGTGGGGTAGAAGCGGACCTGTTCCGGGGCGGGCGATGGGCTACGCCACGTCAGCGTCTGCTCGCTTTCGTTAGCTCCCACGCCAAGCATGACGCGAAAGACGTCAGCCGACTGGGCAGCTGCAGGTGTGACTGGAATGAGCGCGCTCGCGGTGGCGAAACCGAGGGCTGCGGCGGAGATGCGAATGCGGGTCATGGGGTAGGCGAGTCCTGGGGTAGGGGAGTCCTGGGGTTTGGGGATATGTAACGACCCAGCATTGAAGCAGATGGCAATGAACGCTTGGCGACGTCCATGTAAGCCAAAAGTGAACCGCAGGTGACCGATGAGATCCCGCAGCATGAATTCATGGTGAAAACCGGCCCCAGCGTTGGTCGTGTACAGCGGGGCTATTTCACCATGGTGGGTATGACAATTTCCCGACGTTCTCTCCTGTCGTCCTCGGCGGCCGCCATTTTCGCCCTGACCTCGGTGCGTGGTCTGGGTTATGCACATGCCCAATCGTCCTCCACCGGGGGCGCGCCTGCTCCGGTACCGCCAGCGAACATGGGAACTCTGCCGTTTATCCACGGTGTAGCCTCTGGCGACCCTTACCCAGAGAGCGTGATTCTCTGGACGCGCGTGACCCCCTCGCGCGACGCTCTGCCAGGTTCCGGACTGGGGAAGGCGGTGGAGCTGACGTGGGAGATCGCCACAGATCACGGTTTTGGGTCGATCGTCGGGCGAGGTTCGGCATCCGCTACTGCTGAACGCGACCACTGCGTGCACGTAGAAGCCAAGGGGTTGGAACCAGCAACCGAATACTTCTACCGGTTCCGTACTGCTGACGGCGCCCTCTCTCCGATTGGCCGCACCAAGACTGCCCCGGCACGGGGAGCCTCGGTTGCCGAACTCAACTACGCGATCTCCTCCTGCGCGAACTGGGAATCCGGATACTTCGGCGCCTACGAGCACATGGCTAGCGCTAATTTCGATTTCATCGTTGGCCTTGGTGACTTCATCTACGAGTACGGCACCGGCGAATACGCTGGCAAGCATGGAGTGGTGCGCACCTTCCAGCCCACAAACGAGATTGTCACCTTTGAGGACTACTGCATCCGCTACGGCCAGTACCGTACAGACCCATCACTACAAAAGGCGCAGGCCTCGGCCCCGTGGATCGTTACTTGGGATGACCACGAGATGGCCAATAATGCCTACCGCGACGGGGCGGAGAACCACACGGATGGCGTTGTCGAAGGCGGTTGGCAGGAACGTCGACAAGCGGCCAAGAAAGCGTTCTACCTGTGGCAGCCCCTGCGCCCGGCATTGGAGGGGTTCGAGGCGCCGATCTATCGCTCGTTTACCTTCGGCAACCTAGCGCAGCTGACCATGATGGATCTGCGCTCCTTCCGTGACCCGGAGACGACTCCCATCCAGTTCGCAGATCCTGGACGAACCATGCTGGGGGAAGATCAGTTCGCCTGGGTCGAGCGCGAAATCGGCGCGGCACATACGCGCTGGAACATGCTGGGCAACTCGGTGATGATCTCCCCACTGAAGATCCTGACGCTGCAGCAGCACAGTTCGGACCCCGCCGTGAAGGACGCACTCGCCGTGATGCAGCAACAGGCGACCGGAATCGCCGTGAACTCGGACCAATGGGACGGATACGCCCACGAGCGAGACCGGCTCCTCAAGCTCTTGGCTTCCTCCGAGGCACAGACGCTCTTCCTCACAGGTGATATCCACTCCGAATGGGCGCACAGCGTGGTTGCCGATGGCCGTGAAATCGGCTGCGAGATCGTGTGTACCTCGGTCTCTGCGCCCAATATCGACGATCTGCTGACCAGCTACACGGGAATTGACCACCCGCAGGACAATTCCACCTCACAGCTAGTGGAGTCATTGCTTAAAGACGCCAACCCCTGGGTCAAGCACATTGACTTCGACGCCCATGGTTACACCGCGTTGAAACTCACCGCGAACCAGGTGCAGGCGACGTATCAGCGTGTGGCCAATGTGGCAGACCCTAGCACCCCGGTAACTCCGGGAGCCAGCGTTACGTGGAACGCAGAAGGCGGATTCACGGGCTAGTTCACCGGGCGACTTGGCGCGCCGGGTTGCGTCGCCTGAATGCTTTGCCGCGGAATCTGGCGCACCGCGAGCGCCACGGCGATGAGGATGGCCATTCCCAGCCAGACGTAGTCGGAGACCAAGATCTTCTGCCACAGCGGCAGGGCAAAGACGTTGATAGAGTCTCCGAACCACCACTTCGGGGGCACAGTGATGACGCAGGCCATCCACACAATCAGCACGCCGATCAGGCCCGTCGGGCGGGGGAAAACGGTCACTGCCCGCCAGATCCATACCGGGATGAAGACTGCAGCCCACACCCAGTGGTGCGACCAGGACACCGGCGAGATCAGCAACATCACGATCGCATTGACCAACACGGCATCCACGGTTAGTCCGCGGCGCAGCAGTGCCACCATCAGGAGGGCGCCCAGGCCAATCGTGGCCAGCACCAGCACCAACCACAGCACATTGATGAGCGTGGAGTGCGTATCCAGCCACTGCGCCGAAGGGCTAAAACGCATGAGCATGCCCTTGAGCGAGCTGTTGGATTGGTAGGTGGTGTCCACACCGATCTGCGACTCGGTTCCCATGCCGAGGAGTGTGGAAAAGTAGAACTGAATCGTTGAATCCAGACGCCACAGGGCCGCCAACAGGGTACACACCACAGCGCTGATGGCCGTGGTGATCAGGGCGCGGAAATCCTTGCGCAGAAGCAGGTAAAGACCAAAGGCCAGGGGAGTCAGCTTGATCGCCGCCGCAATTCCGATGAGGGTTCCGCGCGGTATCCATTTGGTGTTGCGCGGTGCTAGGTCGATGAGCACCAGGCACATCAGGAAGGCGTTGATCTGGGCGAAACTGTTGTTGAGTCGGATGGGCTCGAACACAAGCACCAAAGCCCAGGTGGCAGCGGTGAGCAGCCGAATCAAGGAGATAGGCAGGCCCTTACACACCGCGCGGAGGACGAAGTAGAGGCCGAACAGCAAAAACAGATTGCTGATGCCGATCATGATGTTGCCCGCGATGTCGTCGCTAAGCCACGAGGGCGCGGTCAGCGGCACCATCACGAGCGCGCCGAAAGGCGGATAGATGAAGGGCAGTGCGAGATCCCCGGCCATCATGGGCACGGTGTACATCTCGCCACCATCCATGAACGCGCGGACGCCGGCGCGGTAAATCGCCATGTCTACGGGGAAGTCGACAGCGCGCATCTGTGCAACGCTGATGAACCCGCCCACCAGAAGGATGGCGGCGGTCATTAGGGAGTAGGCGACGCGGCGCCCATGGCTTTCCGAAACCACGGGCGCCTCATATTCGGTGGGGTGCAGGTTCAGATTCATGACCCCACGGATCTTAGTCGACCTGGCGCACTGCACCCTTGTCGGCACTCGTGGCCATCGAAGCATAGGCACGCAGGGCCTTGGTCACAGTCCGGTTGCGGTTCTCGGGCGTCCACGGCTTCTCGCGGGCTTCCATCGCTTCTCGACGCCGTGCCAGCTCCGCGTCATCGACGTCCAAGGTGAGTTTGCGCTCGTGCACGTCGATGGAGATGGTATCCCCGTCCTCGATCAGGGCAATGAGCCCGCGGTGGGCAGCCTCCGGGGAGATGTGGCCAATAGATAGACCGGACGTGCCGCCGGAGAAGCGGCCATCGGTAATCAGAGCACACTTTTTGCCCAGGCCGGCGCCTTTGAGGAAGGAGGTGGGGTGCAGCATCTCCTGCATGCCCGGTCCGCCCGAGGGGCCCTCGTAGCGAATAACGACGACCTCGCCCGGTTGGACCTCCCGCTTGAGGATGATGGATACTGCCTCCTCCTGGGAGTCCACCACACGAGCAGGACCGGAGAAGGACCACAATTCCTTCTCCACGCCCGCGGCCTTGACCACAGCTCCGTCCGGAGCCAGATTGCCGCGCAGGACCACGAGACCGCCGTCCGAGGAAAAAGCGTGCTCCACGGAGTGAATGCATCCATTTTCGCGATCAGTGTCCAGGCTGTCCCAGCGCGTCGACTGCGAGAATGCCTCGGTGGTGCGCTTTCCACCAGGTGCTGCATGGAAAAGCTCGACGGCGCGCTCTGTCGGGGACTCACCTCGAATATCCCACTCGTTCAGCCAGTCGCTGAGGTTGGAATAGGCGACGGAGTGGACGGAATCATCCAACAGGCCCGCCCGGTGCAGCTCGCCGAGGATTGCCGGGATGCCTCCGGCTCGGTGAACGTCCTCAATGTGGTACTTGCCGTTCGGCGCAACCTTGGAGATGCATGGAGTGCGGTAGGAGATGTCGTCGATATCCGAGAGCGTGAAATCAACCTCGCCCTCCTGTGCTGCCGCCAGGATGTGGAGCACAGTGTTGGTCGAACCGCCCATGGCCATATCGAGCGCCATGGCGTTGCTAAAAGCCTGCTTGGTGGCAATGGAGCGAGGCAAGACCGAATCGTCTTCCTCTCCGTAGTAGCGCCGACACAGCTCGACGATCTGCTGCCCTGCCTGCTCAAACAGCTCACGGCGGGCGCTGTGCGTGGCCAGAGTGGTGCCGTTGCCCGGGAGCGAGAGACCCAGCGCCTCGGTCAGGCAGTTCATGGAGTTGGCTGTAAACATGCCCGAGCAGGATCCACAGGTCGGGCACGCAGACTCTTCGACTTCGCGCAGCTTGTCGTCGGAGACAGCCTCGTTCGCAGAGTGGGCGATGGCAGAGATGAGGTCAGTCGCCGCTCCATCTGTAGCCACGCCGTCGATGACGACGGCCTTGCCGGCCTCCATCGGGCCGCCCGACACGAAGATGGCGGGGATGTTCAAACGCATGGCTGCATTGAGCATGCCCGGGGTGATCTTGTCGCAGTTGGAGATGCACACCATTGCGTCGGCGGTGTGAGCATTGACCATGTACTCGACGGAGTCGGAGATGATCTCGCGCGAGGGCAGGGAGTACAGCATTCCGCTGTGCCCCATTGCGATGCCATCGTCCACGGCGATGGTGTTGAATTCCTTGGGCACACCCCCGGCAGCACGAACCGCGTCGGCGACGATGTCACCTACGTTCTTGAGGTGGACATGGCCGGGGACAAACTGGGTGTAGGAGTTCACGATGGCCACGATGGGCTTGCCGAACTCATTCTCCTTCGTTCCGGTAGCACGCCACAGGGCGCGTGCCCCAGAAGCCTGCCGACCGACAGTGGTCACAGCTGACCTCAACGGGATCATGTGAAGCTCCTTAAAAACGATTTTCTATAGGTCTATGTAAAACACCCACAGTACTGATCGTGTGAAATCTAGCTAGTGCTGACCACGCTGATGCGCCTGGTATTCCTCCTGCGTCATCAGCACCGAATGCCCATTCCGGTCAATAACCTCCACCTTGCCATCAGCGGCGACCTTGGCGTCGGTGACAGGATCCGGGATGCGGCCGCGGGATGCCTCAGAGAGCCGAGGAAGTGAATTAAAGGTCACGCCGGGAAGGACGATGCTGTCACCGTTCTTGTCTTCTGCAAGCGCCCGGGACCCCCGATAGCTCACACCAGAGACGTCTTCCCAAGGCAGGTGAGCGCCCTTACGAAACGCATACACAGCGCTAATGCCCTTGTCATCGACCGTCGTGTGGGCCTTGAGCGCCCAGTAAATGAAGAGCGCCGGAAACAGGAAGAGCCAGAACGTCTTCAATGGTGCGAAGCCGACGAGGAAGACGAGGAGGAAGAGCATCAACACAGCGGCGATGAGGTGGCCACGATCGGGCCGGAAAACACCGCGGTGATCCTTGTCTGTGGGGTGGCCGGTAGATGCTGTATGCCGGGTAGTCATGCTGGGAAGTCTAATTGAGGCCGCCTGGAGCCTCGCGGCTCGGGACAGGCGACGAGGTTGGGCTCGCAGGCGTGGTGTTGCGAGGAGCTGGGTGAGAGGTCGAAGTCTCGGACACCGGGTTGTCGTCTCTCGGTTCGCGTTGGGAGGATCCTCGATCCGGTATGACAGGGGCAGGAGCGTTCCCCGAAGTTGGTTCCGGCGTAGGCGTCGGCGTGGTGGTCGGCTCTTCCTGGAACGTGGTCGTGGGACTCGGTTCCTCGGCTGGTTCAGGGGCAACCGTGGTGATTTCGGTCGGGGGAGCGGGCGGAGCCAGGATCCCCGCTACGCGTTGTCCGTGGGCGTCCTCGGCGGTAAAGGTCAACATCTTGGCCAGGATGAGTCCCATCACTGCAGCTAGCAGCCACCCGGTAGAACCGCGCATCTGTGTGAAGGACGCCTTGTAGCGCGCCCAGCGATTGGATTGGTAAGCAGCAGCCTCGTCGCTCTGCTCGGCGGTGTCGATCGCCTCCTCCGGCCCAGGAGGCACTGGCCCCTGGCGGGTGGTAGAAGCCACGGCCGGAGCTGGTTCTTTCAATATTTCCGTGGCCGGGGCTGCAGAGCTGCCAGCTGTGGCAGGTGACGGGACGGCGGGTTTGTTCTCGGCGGCAGGGGAGGCGTCGAAAAGCGCCCGAGAACTGGTCGAACCGGGGACGGGGGAGGCCTCGTTGTATTCGGTAAAGAACTCCTCAACGACTGCCATGCGTACCGCGCGCTCAACGCGCCACTGCTGACCGGCGTCAACCTGGAGTAGGAACCGGATGTCCACGGTCCACGGGGCCCCGACAGTAGCCGGGGGATTGACAGCCGTACCGGGTTGAACGTCCAACTCCGTGTGTAGGTGCTCTGCGATGTCCTCCCTAGCCAATGCCCGGCGGGCAGCTGCTTCAGCTCGGCCGACCGCCGCCTGTGCGCTCGGGGAACCGCTAAGCGGGATGGGCATAACGATGACTGCTTGCGAGAAGTAGTTGGAGGTGTTCACGCACACCCGAGCTGTTGAGTTGGGGATCGTGATGGTCTCTTGCGCGAGGGTGCGAATGGTGGTCGCGCGCATCGTGATGGCGGTGACTGTTCCCTCGACCTGGACCCCGTTGCCCTCGAAACGGACCCAGTCGCCTACGCCGTACTGCTTTTCGGAGAGGACAAAGAATCCCGCCAGGAAGTCGGCGATGATGGACTGCGCGCCAAAACCGATGGCTGCGGACACGACAGTCGCGGGGATGGCCGCACCGGCTAGAGAGAAGCCGATTTCTTGCAAGAAGGCGATGCCGAGAACAAAGTACGCGATGATTTGGCCGATATATATTCCGACCCCCGCGAAGGCCAGCGAAGCTTTTTGCTCGTTGTCGTCCTTGGAATGGGAGACCTCGTAGGTGACTACTCGTTCGATGAACCGTCCCGCGCGGGGTATAAGCAGGGCAATAACAAAGAGAATTGCCAGGTTAACTCCTGTATCCGCGGCCCAGGCCCACCATTGTTTGAGAAGAAATATCACCGGCATAGCGCTGAGCTTAGGCGGTGGATCTGGCAGTCGGTTGGGAGCTAACTGGGGTGATTCCATACGTCGGAAAACGCCGATCAATCCCCCAAAGCAGGTGACCTGAGAGTGGAGATCGGGCAATACCTATCGGTGTATGTGTCGGTTTTGTGTATAGTGGCTCACATGATCAAGCAGATTCGACTTCAGGTAGTACCGGCCCGGCGCTTGCCGTAGCCGACGATCCTCGTCGAATCTCAAGCAAGCGCCCTCGACAGCCCGCAGACGCGGAGCTGGCCGGGGGCATTGTTTATATGATCACCGCTTCCTTCGGGCTCTTACGCGGAGCGCGAAGGAGACTTAAAACCGCCCGTGACCACAAGTTATTTGCCGAAGAAGGAGCATCAGAACCGTGGCAGCCTCCGCAGAAACCACGCCCGACCCCACGGCGCCGGCGCATCGAGCCCAGCGTCTTACCGGTGCCCAAGCCATCGTGCGTTCGCTTGAGCTCCTCGGAACCGACATTGTGTTCGGTCTGCCGGGGGGTGCGGTACTTCCGCTTTACGACGCCCTTCATGCATCTACTGATCTGCGGCACGTACTGGTTCGCCACGAACAAGGCGCTGGACATGCAGCCGAGGGCTATGCCTGGGCCACCGGACGAGTGGGCGTGTGTGTGGCTACCTCGGGCCCAGGAGCTACCAACTTGGTCACAGCTCTGGCCGACGCCGCCCTGGATTCTGTTCCCATCGTGGCGATCACCGGCCAGGTTGGATCCTCATTGCTTGGTACGGACGCGTTCCAGGAGGCTGATATCCGCGGTGTGACCATGCCGATCACCAAGCACAACTTCATGGTGACGCGACCGGAGGAGGTTCCCTCCGCAATCGCGGCGGCCTTCCACCTGGCGTCCACGGGCCGGCCGGGGCCGGTGCTTGTGGACATCCCGAAGGACGTGCAGAACGCCGAGTTCGACTTCGAGTGGCCGCCGGTCGTTGACCTCCCCGGTTACAAGCCGGTGACCACCCCGCACAACCGGCAGATTGCGCAAGCCGTCAAGCTCATCAGCCAGGCCGAGCGCCCGGTGCTCTACATCGGCGGAGGAGTGCTCAAGGCAAATGCGGCTGCCGAGCTGAAGGCTTTCGCGGAGTTTGCCAACATCCCGGTGGTCACCACTCTGATGGCGCTGGGCGTTTACCCGGAGTCGCATCCGCTTCACATGGGCATGCCGGGTATGCACGGCACGGTTCCAGCGGTCGGTGCACTGCAAAAGTCGGACCTGGTGATCGCGATTGGTGCGCGTTTTGACGACCGCGTTACCGGCGACGTGGATAGCTTCGCGCCGCTGGCCAAGGTCATTCACGCTGACGTCGATCCTGCCGAAATCGGCAAGATTCGGGCGGCAGATGTGCCCATCGTGGGCGATGCCCGTGAGGTCTTGCAGGCTTTGCTGCCGGCTTACAAGTCCGCAACCAGCACGGATGTGGAGCCGAGTCAGCGTCACGGTGAGTGGCTGAACACCCTGAACAAGCTGCGCGAGCGCTTCCCACGAGGCTATGAGGACACCGATGACGGCAAGCTGTCTCCGCAGTTTGTCATTGAAACGCTCTCCCAGGTGGTCGGGCCGGAGGCCATCTATGTTGCTGGCGTGGGCCAGCACCAAATGTGGTCGGCGCAATTCCTGGACTTTGAGCGCCCCCGCTCCTGGATCAATTCGGGCGGCCTGGGCACCATGGGCTTTGCCGTTCCCGCTGCACTCGGCGCTAAGGCAGGAGCACCGGACCGCGAGGTGTGGGCTGTCGACGGCGATGGTTGCTTCCAGATGACTAACCAGGAGCTGACCACCTCCGCCGTCGAGGGCATGCCCATCAAGGTTGCGCTGATCAACAACGGAAACCTGGGCATGGTGCGTCAGTGGCAAACGCTGTTCTATGACCGCAACTACTCTCACACCAAGCTGCGCGAGCAAACGGAGTACGTGCCGGACTTTGTCAAGCTTGCTGATGCCCTGGGCTGCGAGGCCATCCGAGTAACTGAGCCAGAGGAAGTCATTCCGGCGATCCAGCGGGCCCGTGAGATCAATGACCGGCCGGTCGTCATCGACTTCATTGTGGGAGAAGACGCCCAGGTGTGGCCGATGGTGTCTGCGGGCAGTTCCAACTCGGATATCCAATACGCCCTGGGGCTGCGTCCGGACTTCGACGATGAAGAGTCCGCCGCAGAATCGCCTAATGAGATCAACGAAGCGGTCGAAGCGCAGTACGAGCAGGAGGAGAACTAAGCCATGGACAAGACTCGCCACACCCTGTCGGTCCAGGTCAAGGACGAAGACGGAATCATCTCCCGTGTGACGGCCATGTTCACCCGGCGAGGCTTCAGCATCGTGTCCCTGGTCTCCGCGAAGACGGAGTCGAAGGGGATCGCTCGGCTGACGATTGTGGTGGATGCCGACGAGTACTCGATCGAGCAGATCACCAAGCAGCTCAACAAAATCATCCCTGTGCTCAAGGTGGTGCGCTTGGATGAGGAGCGCTCGATTGCCCGCTCGCTCATGCTGGTGAAGGTCAATGCCTCTAACGCGAATCGTCCGCAAGTTGTGGATGCCGCCAAGCTCTTCCGAGCTCGCGTTATCGACGTCGCCCCGGAGTCCGTCATCATCGAGGCAACGGGCACCCCGGCGAAGCTTCGAGCGCTGCTGGACGTTTTGGAGCCCTTCGGCATCCGTGAGTTGCAACGTTCGGGTGTCATTGCAATGAATCGCGGGCCGAAGAGCACTACCCCTACCCGCTAGCTCCCAGCATGTGGGACAAAATCAACAAAATGTCTCACATAGTGGCCACTTTGGTGTCATGCTGTGGCACAATAGATGGCACGGGTTGTTCGGCGTCCGGAATCTAGCCTCCGGGCGGGTAACCAACAGTCGTTTTTGATCAAAAAGAAAGAGAAAGAGAAACCCCCCTTATGGCTATCGAGGTCTTTTACGAGAAAGACGCTGATCAGGCGATCATCCAATCCAAGAAGGTCGCAATCATCGGTTACGGCTCCCAGGGACATGCGCACGCCCAAAACCTGCGTGATTCCGGAGTCGAGGTTGTTATCGGTCTGCGTGACGGCTCCAAGTCGGCGGTTAAGGCGCAGGAGGCCGGATTTGAGGTCAAGAGCGTCGCAGATGCCGCCAAGTGGGCCGACGTTGTCATGCTGCTGGCTCCCGATACATCTCAGGCCAAGATCTTTAAGGACGAGATCGAGCCGAACCTGGAGGGCGGTAATGCACTGTTCTTCGGCCATGGTCTGAACATCCACTTCGACCTGATCACCCCGGCAGATGACATCGTCGTGGGCATGGTTGCCCCGAAGGGGCCGGGCCACCTGGTGCGTCGCCAATTCGTCGACGGCAAGGGCGTTCCGTGCCTGATCGCTGTGGACCAGGATCCGCAGGGTGATGCTCAGGAGCTGGCTCTGTCCTACGCAGCCGCCATCGGTGGTGCACGTGCCGGAGTTATCAAGACCACCTTCAAGGAGGAGACCGAGACGGACCTGTTCGGCGAGCAGGCCGTCCTGTGCGGTGGCTTGGAGAAGCTGATGGCCACTGGTTTCGAGGTCCTCACCGAGGCCGGTTTCGCCCCGGAGATGGCCTACTTCGAGGTGCTGCACGAGATGAAGCTGATTGTCGACCTCGTGTGGGAGGGCGGCATCGCCAACATGAACTACTCCATCTCTGAGACCGCCGAGCTGGGTGGCTACATGGCCGGCCCGCGCGTGATCGACGAGCACGTCAAGGAGAACATGAAGGCAATCCTCTCCGACATCCAGGACGGCACCTTTGTTAAGGCCATGCTCGATGACGTAGAGGCCGGGCAGCCGAAGATGAAGGCTTACCGCGAGGAGTATGAGGCACATCCGATCGAGAAGACGGGCGCCAAGATGCGCGACATGATGAGCTGGGTCAAGGTAGATACCCGCGCCGAGACCGCCTAGTTCACTCACCCGCTTCCGGGTGGCGCCCTAGTTGGGTGACCACGGCATTTGATCCGTGGTTACCTGGCCAGGGCGCTTTTGTGCGCTTGCGACGTCGGTCAGGGGAGAGCGCTAGTATGAGGACATGGCTTTTACCACGCCCAGTTACTCACTTTCGGATTTGTTCGCCCGTATTGATCGGGGCGAGTTGCAGTTGCCCGACTTCCAGCGCTCTTTTTCCTGGGAGGTTGACCGGATTCGATCGCTTATTGTGACTGTTCTTCGTGGCTATCCGGTTGGTGCGCTGCTCGCGCTCGATACGCGTAATGAGCCGATGCGTTTCCGTCCTCGCCCGCTGGAGGGAGCTCCGGCTACTGACCGTCTCCCGGGTCTGTTGCTTCTCGACGGTCAGCAGCGCCTTACCAGCCTCTACCACTGCTTCCAGGGCAACGGGTTGGTCAACACCGTCGATTTCCGCAACAAGCGAATCACCCGACGCTTCTTTGTCGACGTCCGCAAGGCCGTCGAATCGGATGTCATGCCCGAGGAGGCCGTGTTCTCGGTGGACGAGAACGGTGAGGCCACCTCGCACTTCGCACCACAGCAACCGGGACCGCTCCTGACCACGCAGGCCGCAATCGACAGCGGCTGCGTGCCGGTAGACGCGCTGCTCGGCCAGCGTGGATCCGACGCCCTGTTTGACATGGCAGCCAAGGCCGACGACGAGACTCGTGAGGCAATCAAGCGCTTCCACCACGACGTTATCGCTCCGCTGGCTGGTTATGACATTCCCATGATCCGGCTGGGCCGCGAAACTGCGCGTGCCGGAATCGGCTCCATCTTTGCCCAAGCGAATGCTGCCGGCCTGCAGATGGACGTCTTCGAGCTTCTCACCGCGGTGTACGGCACCGAGGATCCGTCATTCTCCCTGGCAGACGAGATTTCCAGCATCCGTCGGCGACTCTCTGAGTATGCCGTGCTGGACGCCGTCGACCGCACCGCGTTCCTGACTGCATTGAGCCTCTACGTCACCGCATTGCGTGGCGAGCCCGGTGGCCAGCGAGAGGACGTACTGACGATCTCCCTGGCAGAGTGGCGACAGCACGCTCCGACAATCGAGCGCGGCTTCATCGCAGCTGCCCACTTCCTTACAGACCGGCGTATCTTTACCGGCCAGCAAGTGCCCTACTCGGCGCAGGTAATCCCCCTGGCAGCCATCTTGGCTTTGGCCTCCTTTGGCGTGGACCAAGAGGCCGAGGATCGCCTCAACCGCTGGTTCTGGTCTGGCGTGCTCGGTGAGCTGTACGGATCGGCCGCCGTTGCCATTCGTGCCGAGCGTGACGTTGCGCAGGTTACCCAGTGGCTTAATGACGAGAATGCCCCCTTGCCCAAGACGGTGGCGGACGCCAGCTTCACGGAGTCTCGCCTGCTGTCGGTTGATTCCGACACCGGTGTGTGGCGTGGCATGTTCGCCCTACTGATGGCACGCGGCGCCAAGGACTGGCGCACCGGTAAGGAGTTCACCCCGGAGACTTACGCCGAACTTGAGCCGTCGTTCGAGCCGATCTTCCCGGTCCAGTGGTGTGCCCAGCACGGTATCGAGCCGGTGTTGGCGCTTTCGGTGCTCAACCGCACTCCGATGGGCAAGCGCACCGAGGTGGTGCTGAACAACTTCAACCCGACGCGCTATCTGCCACGCATCCAGTCGAAGTCGATCATGGAAGACGACGAGTTCGACGCTGTTTTGGCTACCCACGAGCTGGATCCAGCCATGCTCCACGCGTCCAACGCCCAGGCATTCTTCGGGGAGCGTCGAGCCCGCTTGCTGGCCTTGGTGGAAGAAGCCATGGGTCGCCCGGTCATCCGGGATGTCGACGTCGCGGATATTCACGGCGGTGATGAAGGGCCGAATGCGTTCGCAGAATAGGAAGAATTTTCCCATTCTGCGGGCGCAGCCCGCATTTCTATGGTTTGATAGGTAGCATTCTTTAACCCCACTTAGGTTAGGAGCAATGCCACCATGACCAAGCCGGTCGTACTCATCGCCGACAAACTAGCCGAGTCCACCGTCGAAGCGCTGGGCTCGGAGGTAGAAATTCGCTGGGTCGACGGACCAAACCGCGCTGAGCTTCTTCCCGCGCTCGCGGACGCTGACGCAGTGTTGGTCAGGTCCGCCACCACCATCGATGCCGAAGCTCTCGCCGCCGCCCCGCGTCTCAAGATCGTTGGACGAGCAGGCGTGGGCCTTGACAACGTAGACGTCGCGACCGCGACTGAGCGCGGCGTCATGGTCGTAAACGCTCCGACCTCCAACATCCACTCCGCATGTGAACACGCCATCGCGCTGCTCCTAGCTACGGCCCGCCAGATTCCGGCTGCGGATGCCACGCTGCGTGCCGGGGAGTGGAAGCGTTCTGCGTTTAAGGGCGTCGAAATCTACGGCAAGACCATCGGCATCGTCGGATTCGGCCACATTGGCCAGCTCTTTGCTCAGCGTCTCGCCGCCTTTGACGCCAAAGTCGTGGCATTTGACCCCTACGCCAACCCGGCTCGAGCCGCCCAGTTGGGTGTCGAGCTCCTGGAGCTTGAAGAGCTCATGGCACGTGCCGACTTTGTCACGATCCACCTGCCCAAGACGCCCGAAACAGCGGGAATGTTCTCGCGGGAGCTTCTGGCTAAGGCCAAGCCTGGTCAGATCATCGTCAATGCTGCGCGCGGAGGGCTGGTGGATGAAGAGGCGCTGGCCGAAGCCATCCGAGACGGCCACATTCGTGGTGCAGGATTCGATGTGTACGCCACTGAACCGTGCACGGATTCGCCTCTTTTCCAGCTCGATGAGGTCGTCGTCACGCCCCACCTCGGAGCCTCCACGGTCGAGGCACAGGATCGAGCGGGTACTGATGTGGCTCATTCGGTGCTGAAGGCCCTGCGCGGCGAGTTCGTTGCCGACGCCGTCAATGTCGCAGGTGGTCACGTGGGGGAGGAGGTCGCCCTGTGGCTGGACCTGGCACGCAAGCTCGGTCTGATCGCGTCTTCGCTTCTCGACGCCGCCCCGGTAGCCCTCGACGTTGTCGCTCGCGGAGAGCTTTCCAATGATCAGGTGGAAGCCCTCGGGCTTTCGGCACTGCGTGGTCTGTTTACTGGCATAACCTCCGATCCGGTGACGTTTGTCAATGCCCCGCAGATTGCTGAAGACCGCGGGGTCAACTTCACCGTGAACACCCAGAGCGAGTCGGTGTCCCACCGCTCGGCATTGGAGGTGCACGCAGTTTCTTCCACCGGGACGCGCGTCAGCGTGACAGGCGCGCTGACTGGTTTGGATCACGTGGAAAAGATTGTGCGCATCAATGGACGCGGCCTCGATCTGCGGGCTACCGGCCCCAACGTATTCCTGCGTTATGAGGACACCCCAGGTGCGCTGGGTAAGGCGGGCTCCATTATCGGCGAGCAGGGCATCAACATTGAGGCCGCAGCGCTGAGCCAGACCGCCGACGGTAAGGGCGCAGTGCTCATCTTGCGCACCGAGCGCGAGCTTCCGCATGAGCTGGTAGAGGAGCTGGCGCAGCAGCTCGAGGCTCAAGCGTTCCAGCTCGACCTGTCCTAAAAACCTTGTCGCAAGGGCGGCCTGTTTTCCCGGGAAGAAATTCTGCGGTGAACGGGCCGTTTTTGTTGCGTTTGCCTCACGCAGGGGTGTGGTGTGACTTAAAATAAATATGTTTTGTCAAGTGTCCCTCCAAGGTGAGAACTGCGAGTAGGCGGAGGAAGCCATGAGTACGGCGTTACATAAGCAGCGAGAAGACGATCTCGTGTACAACACCGTGGAAGGGAGGGACCATCCGGTAGCGGTGGCGTCGTCGATACGCATTGGCGGGGGCGAAAAAATCGTCATCGCTGTGGCGGCAATTTTGGCGGCCGTGGGATGGGCATCCATTGCCCTGGCGCGTGGAGAAGCCATCAACTCGGTCTGGCTGGTTCTTGCCGCCTGCGGTTCCTACGTCATCGGCTACTCGCTGTACGCGCGCTTGATCCAGTACAAGGTGGTCAAGCCGCGCAACGACCGCGCCACCCCGGCCGAATACATCAACGACGGTAAGGACTTTGTTCCTACTGATCGACGTGTGCTGTTCGGTCACCACTTTGCAGCCATTGCTGGTGCCGGACCGCTGGTGGGCCCGGTTATGGCGGCACAGATGGGGTACTTACCCGGCACGCTGTGGATCGTCCTCGGCGTGATCTTTGCCGGCGCGGTGCAGGACTACCTGGTGTTGTGGGTGTCTACGCGCCGCCGGGGTCGCTCGCTCGGCCAAATGATTCGCGATGAGGTGGGCCGTGTAGGCGGTGCCGCCGGCATTATCGCGACGATGGCCATCATGATCATCATCATCGCGGTGCTCGCGCTTGTTGTGGTCAACGCGCTGGCGGAGAGCCCGTGGGGAGTCTTCTCCATCTCTATGACCATCCCGATCGCCATGTTCATGGGCTTGTACCTGCGCTATGTGCGCCCGGGTCGCGTGTCCGAAGTCTCGATCATCGGCGTTGTGCTGCTGCTCCTGGCCATCATCTCCGGCGGCTGGGTCGCGGAAACTGAGTGGGGTGCGGCCGCCTTCACGCTGTCCAAGGAGACTTTGGCCGCCGCGGTGATCATCTACGGTGTGGTTGCTGCCATCCTGCCGGTGTGGCTCTTGCTCGCCCCGCGCGATTACCTCTCCACCTTTATGAAGGTTGGCGTGATCGCCTTGCTGGCAGTTGCTCTGCTGATTGACCGGCCCGAAGTGCACATGCCGGCCTTAACAACCTTTGCACACACTGGAGATGGGCCGGTCTTTGCTGGTGGATTGTTTCCCTTCCTGTTCATCACCATCGCTTGTGGTGCACTCTCTGGTTTCCACGCGCTGATCTCCTCGGGTACTACGCCCAAGCTGCTGGAGAAGGAAACTCACATGCGGGCCATCGGCTACGGCGGCATGCTTATGGAGTCTTTCGTGGCCATCATGGCTCTGGTGACGGCGGTGATCATTGATCGTCACATGTACTTCGCCATGAACTCTCCTGCCACGCTGACGGGTGGAAACCCTCAAGGTGCAGCAGAATTCGTCAGCTCGCTGGCGATCCCGGGCGAGCCGATGACGGCTCAGCAGCTTGAGCAGGCCGCAGAGTCGGTCGGAGAGCACACCATCGTTTCGCGTACGGGTGGTGCCCCGACCTTCGCGTTTGGCATGAGTCAGATTCTCACCAGCATCACGCGCAACCCGGGGCTGCAGGCGTTCTGGTACCACTTCGCCATCATGTTTGAGGCGCTGTTCATCCTGACCGCAGTGGATGCCGGCACGCGCGTGGCACGCTTCATGATGACCGATTCTCTGTCGAACATCCCGGGTCTGAAGAAGTTCGGTGATCCTACCTGGAAGCTGGGCACCTGGATCGCCACTCTCGCTGTCTGCGCGCTCTGGGGTGCCATCCTGGTCATGGGTGCCACCGACCCGCTCGGCGGCATTAACGTGCTGTTCCCGCTCTTCGGCATCGCCAACCAGCTCCTGGCTGCCATGGCCCTGGCTTTGGTATTGGTCGTTGTAGTAAAGAAGGGGCTGTACGCCTGGGCTTGGGTCCCGGGAGTGCCTCTGGCCTGGGACTTCATCGTCACAATGACCGCCTCGTGGCAGAAGATCTTTAGCTCGAATCCGAAGATCGGTTACTGGGCCCAGCACGCTCGTTTCAAGGAGGCTGCCCAGCAGGGGTTGACGGAGTTCGGCACCGCGAAGTCTCCGGAGGCGATCGACGCGGTCGTGCGCAACACGTTTATCCAGGGAACGCTATCGGTTGTCTTTGCTGCCCTCGTGCTCGTAGTGGTCGGAGCTGCTGTGGTGACCTGTGTGCGGGCAGTGCGCGATCGCTCGGCCGGAATCGCCCCGCACAGCTCGGAGGAGCCAGATCACCCATCGACGCTCTTCCTTCCGGCAAACATGATTGCCACGAAGCGGGAGAAAGAGGTCATGCGGGAGCTGGAACACTCCGGTGCGGGTGAGAGGCATTGATGCTGCGGGCCATCAAGAGCGTGCGCTGGTACGTGGGTGAGCTGATGGGGGATCACGACTATCGCAAGTACGTGGCTCATCAGCGCTCGCACCACCCTGACCACCCGGTCTTGAGCGAACGGGAGTACTGGAAGCGCCGTTATGCGGAGCAGGATGCCAACCCGGGGGCTCGCTGCTGCTAGGGCTGCTACACTGGGCCGAAAGTTCACCTAGTGAGAAAAGGAATCCCACATAATGAAACTCGCTGTGATCGCCGGGGACGGCATCGGCCCAGAAGTTACTGCAGAGGCACTCAAGGTTCTCCGCGCGGTGCGTGACGACGTGGAAGTAACCGAGTTTCAGTTGGGGGCCCAGCGTTACCTGGAGACCGGCGATACCCTCACGGATGATGACCTCGACGATCTGCGCAAGCACGACGCCATTCTCCTGGGGGCAATCGGGGCGCCAGGCAAGGTTCCGCCCGGCATCCTGGAGCGTGAACTGCTGCTGAAGCTGCGCTTTGAGCTTGATCATCACGTGAACCTGCGGCCGGCCAAGCTGTACCCCTCGGCAACATCACCGTTGGCCAATCCGGGGAAGATCGACTTTGTCGTTGTACGCGAGGGAACCGAGGGGCTGTACTGCGGTAACGGTGGCTCACTGCGCAAGAACACTCCGCACGAGGTCGCTTCCGAGGTTTCGCAGAACACCCGGTACGGCGTGGAGCGGGTGGTGCGCGATGCTTTCGAACGCGCCCGCGGACGGCGTAAGCACCTGACCTTGGTGCATAAGACCAACGTTCTGGTCAATGCCGGTGACCTGTGGCAGCGCACCGTCAACGAGGTCTCCGCCGAATACCCGGACGTGGCGGTGGAGTACAACCACATCGACGCGGCCACCATTTACATGGTCACGGACCCACAGCGATACGACGTTATCGTTACCGACAACCTCTTCGGTGACATTCTCACTGATCTCGCCGGAGCAGTAACGGGTGGCATCGGCTTGGCCGCAAGCGGAAACATCGATGCCACGGGCGCAAACCCGTCGATGTTCGAGCCCGTTCACGGATCGGCCCCCGACATCGCTGGCCAGGGGATCGCTGATCCCACCGCGGCAATCCTGTCCGTGGCTCTTCTCTTGCGTCACCTGGGCGATGAGGACGCAGCGCAGCGTATCGAGCAGGCGGTTGCACAGGACGTGAGCGCGCGCGGTGAGCAGAAGGCATCTACTTCCGAAATTGGAGACCGCCTCGCACAAGCCCTGCGCGGTGCGTAGGTAGACTCAACAGCGACGCAGAAACGCGTAGGGTGGTGCCCATCTGGTGGCACTACCCTTGGAGATTATGTATAGAAAGCTGAGTGCCGCTTGAATCGACGCGTTGTAAGTATCGCTACCGCTACCGTCCTCGCTGTGAGCTTGGCTGGTTGCGCCTCCGACACTTCGCCGTTTGGCCTGGGAGGTTCCGGCTCGCACTCCAGCTCCGGCAAGCCTCAGTTGGAGATGAGCGGGCCGGAGGCCATTGACGACTCGCGTGGCGACGGAATCGACGTTTCCCAGCGACTCTTTAAAAAGTCTGACGTGGTCGTCGTTGCTGCGGATAACCCGGCTGCCGCTGTGACAGCTGGAAAGGAAGCGATCAAGCGCTCGGCACCAGTGCTCACAGTGAAGTCGGACAACGCCGAGCTCATCGGCAAGGAAATTGACCGCCTGGGCGCCAAGACGGTGCTCGCGGCGGGAGATATTAAGACGGCCGATCTGGGCGACGCCAAGGTCGAAGAGCTGGAGGTCGATCCAGAAAGCGACCAGGATGCGGTGCGTCAGATCGTCGATACGCCGAACAAGAACTCCAAGCATCCGGTTGCAGTTCCGGACGTAATGGTCACCGCAGAGACCTCGCCGGCAGCGATTGCCACCGCTAAGGCGGCCGGCGCGCCGGTTCACCTGCTGGATTACCCAGATCCGCGCATTACGCCGGAAACCATGAAGGTTGCTGCGGAGGGCAACACGCTGGCGCTGGGACAACAGTTCGGCGGTACTGAGTATTACGCCGGGGCAAGCGCGATGGCTAGCAACGGCGAGCTGCCCGGCGGCGGAGGCCTGGTCTTTCCGGGGCGCCGCATGATCGCCTATTACGGTCACCCCTCCGGTCCAGCACTGGGGGTAATGGGGGAGCGCCCGCCGAAGGAATCGGTGGAGCACCTTCAGCAACTCGTTGATCAATACCAAGAGTTCGAGGATCAGCCGGTTGTTCCGGCCTTTGAGATCATCGTGTCCGTGGCGTCTGCCTCTCCAGGACCGGATGGCAATTACACCAACGAGTTCCCGGTCGAGGACTACGTACCGTACATCGATGCGATCACGGAGGCCGGTGGCTACGCCGTGATCGACCTGCAGCCGGGGCGGGCGAATTTCCTGGACCAGGCCAAGCTGTACGAGGAGCTGCTTAAGCGTCCGAACGTCGGCCTGGCCCTGGATGCCGAGTGGAAGATCGGCCCGGGTGAGATCCCCCTCCAACGTGTTGGCTCGGCGGAAGCGCAGGAGATCAACGAGGTAGCGGAGTGGCTGGCGCAGCTGACGCGCGAGAACAACCTTCCGCAGAAGGCATTCGTCCTACACCAGTTCCAGGCGCAAATGCTGCGGGATCGCGATCAGATCCGCACCGACTACCCGGAGCTTGCTCCCGTTCTGCACGCCGACGGCCACGGCACCCCGGACCTGAAGTTTGAGACGTGGAACGTTCTGCAGGAGGGTTTGAGCGATCGGTGGTTCATGGCCTGGAAGAACTTCATCGACGAGGACACCCCGACCTTCACTCCGGAGCAGACCTACCGCGAGGTAGACCCGCGTCCGTGGTTTGTCTCTTACCAGTAGGCGCAGGCTAGCTGGGGTGGGCCCGCCCCTTGGGGTGTAGATCACCCCAGCGCGCGAGCCCAACAGTATGCGCGTACTCTTAAAGGTATGCGCTTTGCTCGAATTGCTACCCCTGAAGGACTCACGTTCGCTGTTATCGAGGGAGAGAATGACTCCGCCCTCGTCGCTCGCCAGATCGCTGGCACCCCATACACCGAACCGGAATTCACCGGGAAGCAGTGGCCGCTTTCCGACGTCCGTCTGCTCGCCCCAACCTTGCCCAGCAAGGTCGTAGCCATCGGGCGCAACTATGCCGATCACGTTGCCGAGGTCTTCCAGAAGTCCGCGGAATCGCTTCCCCCGACCCTGTTTCTCAAGCCGCCGACGTCGGTGACCGGCCCGTTCGCACCGATTAAGATCCCGGACTTTGCCACCAAGGTGGAGTTCGAGGGCGAGCTCGCGGTCGTTATCGGTACTCCGTGCAAGAACGTCAAGGCTGAAAATTGGCGTTCCGTGGTGCGCGGCTTCACCATCGTCAACGACGTCTCCTCGCGTGACCTGCAGTTTGCCGACGGCCAGTGGGCGCGCGCCAAGGGAATTGATACTTTCTGCCCGCTGGGTCCCTGGATCGAGACCGACATCGATTCCTTTGACTTGGACAACCTTGCCATTAAGGCCCACTTGACTCACGATGGCGTCACGGCAACCAAGCAGGACTCCAACTCGAACCAGATGATCATGAAGCTGGGCGAGATCATTGAGTTCATCACCGCATCGATGACTCTTCTGCCCGGCGACGTGATCTGCACCGGCTCTCCGGCCGGCACCGAGGCCATGGTTCCTGGCGACCGCATTGCTGTGGAGATCGAAGGCCTCGGTGTGCTGGAGAACCCCATTGAGTGGGCATAACCACCTGCCGGAAGACTTTGAGGCCGTCTACGCATCTGGGGTGCAATGGTCGGGTAACCCGAACCAAGCGCTAATCCGAGAGGCACAGGATTTCATCCCAGGATCAGCTATTGATGTCGGCTGCGGTGAGGGAGCTGACTCGGTCTGGCTCGCCGAACGTGGCTGGAAGGTGCTGGCCATTGACCCCGCTCCGACGGCAATCCGGCGCGCTCGGGAGTTGGCGGTGCAGCGCGGCGTCGACAAGCGCATTGAGTTTTGCGAGGCAACCATTCAGGGAGTCGGTGAGCAAACCTTTGACTTGGTCAGCTGCTTCTACCTCCCAATGAAGGCAGAAGAGCTAGCCACGTTGGAGTCCCTGGTTGCTCCCGGCGGGAACCTGCTGTTTGTGCATCACGAGCACGTCCACGGCGACATTATGAGTCCGCGTGCGGTCGCTGATGCCCTAACCACGCTCAAGGTGATTGAGCTAAAGAGCACCGAGCGAGAAGTCGCCGGTGGAGCGGGAGCACATCACACTGTCGATGAGGTGCTGATCGCGCGTAAGGCCTAGAGGTCGAGCGCTTTCAGGATCGTGCGGAGCTTGGCGCTGGTCTCTGCGAGCTCGGCCTCGGCATCAGACTCCGCCACGATTCCGCCGCCCGCCCAGGTGCGGGCATGGGTTCCATCTCCGGCGACCTCGGCACACCGGATAGCCACCATGTATTCCCCGTCGCCGGAGGAGTCCGCCCAGCCGACGGCTCCGGCATAGAAGGAGCGGTCCGACTCTGCGGTGTTGATAAGCGCCTCGGCCGAGTCGGTAGGCGTTCCGCAGACCGCAGGGGTGGGATAGAGGCGCAGCGCCAACTCCAGCGCCGAGGTGCGTGGGTTTTTGAGCTTACCGACGATCGGCGTAGCCAGGTGCCACATTTCATTGGTGTGCGTGAGTTCGGGGACGTCGGGCGCCTCCAGGTAGTCGCACAGGGGGCTCAGAGCCTGGCGCAGATGCTCAACGACGAAATGGTGCTCCGACAGATCCTTAGTCGAGGCCGCCAACGTCTCAGCAACGGCCCGATCCTGCGCCGGGTCCTGCTGGCGCGGGGCCGAGCCGGCCAGGGGATAACACGTCACAGTCATGCCTGTGCGCTTGACCAGCACCTCGGGAGAGGACCCCACCAGCATCGTTCCCGGCTCCAATGCAGGGGAGAGATCGGCGATAAAACCGTCCTTGTTGCTGGAACGGTCGATGAGGCGGGCGGCGACCAGGAGCGGATCGACAGGCGGGTCGAAGGCAATGTCCACGGCGCGTGCGAGGACCACCTTGTCCAACTTAGAGGTTTGGATGGTGGCCAGCGCAGCCTCAATGCGGCGCAGGTGCTCGTGTTCTTCTGGATCCACACCGGCGATCCGCGCGCTCAGCTGTGCGCCTGGCCCGAAGCGGTAATAGCTGTGCGGTTCGAGAGGGCCGGGCTCGCGAATGATCGACTCTGGCACGGCAAGCGCAGCGTCTGCGGATCGCTCAAAGGGGAGAGCACCCACAACCATGTCGATGGTACCCGAGCTGAGAGCATCAGCAGCTTCCCAAGGATCCGTATAGGTGGCTAGAGAGCCTTGAGTACGCACAGACCCCGTTGCTCGGGAGAGCAGGAAGTCCGGCGCGGTAGAAGGTCGATGAGCACACACGTGCTCCAATCCTACCCATGGCTTTATCAGCAACTATGACTGACCGGTGGTTGCTTGGCCCCTGGTGAGTACCATCGGTGCCATGACAAGTGATGTTCGCGTACGTTTTTGCCCATCGCCCACCGGCACCCCGCACGTCGGCCTGGTGCGCACTGCCCTCTTCAATTGGGGATATGCCCGCCACACCGGTGGAAAGCTGGTCTTCCGCATCGAGGACACCGATGCCCAGCGTGACTCCGAGGACAGCTACCAGGCGATCATTGACTCGCTGAACTGGCTGGGCCTCGACTGGGATGAAGGCGTGATCAAGGGCGGACCGCACGAGCCGTACCGCCAGTCGCAGCGCAGCGACATTTACAGCGACGTGCTGAACAAGCTAATCGAGGCAGACTTGGTCTACCCGGCGTACTCGACCGCCGAAGAGGTGGAAGAGCGCCACAAGGCTGCAGGCCGCGACCCGAAGCTGGGATACGACAACTTCGACCGCGACCTCACCGACGAGCAGATCGCTGCGTTTGAGGCGGAGGGCCGCAAGCCCGTCTACCGCCTGCGCATGCCAGACCAGGACTGGACCTGGACCGACTTGGTTCGCGGTGAGGTGACATTCCAGGCATCCACCCAACCCGACTACGTGGTCGCGCGTTCGAATGGCGCACCGCTGTATACCTTGGTCAACCCGGTTGACGACGCCCTCATGGGGATCACGCACGTCCTGCGTGGCGAGGACCTGCTCTCGTCTACTCCCCGTCAGCTCGCGCTGTACGAGGCCCTGAAGAAGATCGGCATTGCCGAATTCACACCGGAGTTTGGGCATCTGCCGTTTGTGATGGGGCAGGGGAACAAGAAGCTCTCCAAGCGCGATCCCGAATCCAACCTCTTCAACCACATCGAGGCCGGCATCATCCCCGAGGGCATGCTGAACTACCTGGCGCTGCTGGGTTGGTCGCTCTCCTCGGATCAGGACATCTTCAGCCGCCAGGAGTTCGTGGATAACTTCGACGTCGCCGATGTGCTGGGCAACCCCGCGCGTTTCGACGACAAGAAGCTCCTGGCTATCAACGCCGACCACATTCGCCTGCTGGAGCCGGAGGACTTTGCAACCCGCCTGCGCGAGCATCTGACCCGCTTTACCGACTTCCCCGAGGACTACCCGGCCGACAAGTTCGCGGTGGCAGCTGATCTCACCCAGACCCGCATCAAGACGCTGGGCGAGGCCTATGGCCTGTTGAAGTTCCTGGTGACCCCGGATGCAGAGCTGGAGCTCAACGAGAAGGCGGCACGCAAGAACCTCAAGGAGGATGCGGTCCAGCCTCTCGAGGAGGCCATCTCTGCCCTCGAAGCGCTGGATACGTGGGAGACCGCTGCCATCGAGCAGGCGCTGAGCTCTGCCCTGATTGAGAAGCTGGAGCTTAAACCGCGTAAGGCCTACGGTGCGCTCCGCGTGGCGATCTCCGGCGAGCAGGTTTCCCCGCCGCTGTTTGAATCCATGGAGCTGCTGGGACGCGAATCCACTCTGGCTCGACTGCGCGCTGCTCGCGCGGTAACGCCGTTTGCTGCCGAGTAGGAGCTGACGTGGAAGGCGGGCTGGATACGATTTCCGGCCCGCTTTTTTGCTTGAAAGAGTGCTGTGACCTGGCAATTTGGGAGAAAAACACCCATGTGGTTATAGTTATCCCCGTTGCACAGCGAGCGCAAGCAAGCAAAGAGCAACAATGGCCTATGGTGTAATTGGCAACACTACGGTTTCTGGTACCGTCATTCTAGGTTCGAGTCCTGGTAGGCCAGCAGCGAGCTTTTAGTTCGCGTCCTATATGCCCCGTTCGTCTAGCGGCCTAGGACGCCGGCCTCTCACGCCGGTAACACGGGTTCAAATCCCGTACGGGGTACAAAGTTAAGCGGTCAATACGAAAGTGTTGGCCGCTTTTCTTTTGTCTGCGTAGGGACTGTTGTTTTGCCATCGCGTTTTGCCTGCTGGGAAGCTCCAGAAATCGCCGTCTACCAGCTGATTTGTTGTTGATAGAGTTGCTCGTCTAAAGTTCAACGAGTCCGCAAGGATGCCGTTAAGCCCCGTTCGTCTAGCGGCCTAGGACGCCGGCCTCTCACGCCGGTAACACGGGTTCAAATCCCGTACGGGGTACAAGGTTATAAGTCCCCTGATCCGATCAGTTGGATCAGGGGGCTTCTTGTATTTCGAATGTAGCTGACTGAAGCGAACCCGGGCAGACACGTTGTAAGGGTTAAGTCTTGGCGCTTAGGTTTAGGGGAACCCCTTGTGAATAGGGGTGAAATGATCGAACATAAGGATACATTCATATCAAGCGGAAGACATATAATATGGCCGCTATATGATGGGGTGAATAAAAACCTTCGGAATTCTAGATTCTAGTTGCTTTCGCGCTGTGAAAAATGTAGATTTTTGGTTGTGAAATGTCATGAAGTGGCGTAGAGGGCCCTTTCTACATACATCACTTTCATCAGGCTTCTACAGAAAGAACATTGAAAATTGAAAAATAACTCGATGACCGTTCGGTCCGTCGCAGCATTTGCCGCTTTGGGCTTGTCGCTGACTACCGTGCCGCTGGGCACTCCGGTCGCATTTGCGCAGAATGCCCAGCCCTCCTCTCTGATTCTGCAGGACACCGGTAAACTCACCATCCACAAGCACGCGAACCCGGACTCTACGAAGACCCCGACTGGTGAAGTGGATCCGACCATCCAGGGTGAAAAGCTTCAGGGTGTTGAGTTCACGATCACCAAGATCAACAACGTCGATCTGAAGACTAACGAAGGTCTGGCAAAGGCTGCCGGCCTTACCGTGGATCAGGCGAAGAAGAACCTGGGCGCTCCAAAGTTCGTTCAAACGACTAACGCTAATGGTGAAATCGTTCTGACCGACCTGCCGATCGGTGCGTACTTGGTCCAAGAAACCAAGCCGAAGGAGGGGTACACCCCAGCGGCTGACTTCATTGCCTTCGTTCCGATGACCAAGGGAAATGAAGCTACCGGCGGCACCTCGTGGAACTACGACGTGCACGCGTACCCCAAGAACTACTCCAAGAAGCAGCCCGAGAAGCAGGTTGTGGATCGTGACCAAAACGGCAAGCTGGCTGGGCCGGGTGATGTGGTCAACTACTACATCAACACGCAGGTTCGTAAGATCCAGGACGGCAAGCGTCTGAGCTACTACTTCGTAGAGGACTCTCTGGACAAGACCAACTTCGATGTCAACAAAGCAACCGTGGAAGTCGCTATCAAGACTCCTAATGCTGCCGACTTCACGAAGCTGACCGAAGGCGCCGACTACACCCTGGTCAAGAACGCTGCCAATAACTCTTTCCGGGTCGCTTTCACCGCTGGTGGCCTGAAGAAGCTAGAGTCCAACACCGCTATTAGGACCGGTGTTGCAGTGCAGAAGCTCACCAACAAGCAGGCTGCGCCCAACCAAGCAGTTGAATTTGAGCCCAATAACCCTAATTCGGATTGGGATGTCAATGGCAACCCCCCGACGCCTCCGACCACTCCGCCGCCTGGCACTCCGGGCACCAAGACCAACATCGTTGAGTCTCGCTGGGGCGAGCTGAAGTTCCAGAAGGTCGACGGAGCTGGAGCTGCACTTGCCGGGGCAGAATTCAAGATCGTCCAGACCAAGCCGGGCACTACTACTTGTGAGGCTGTGAAGGTCGATGACGTAATCAAGAACGATCCGAAGAGCATCAACGGCTTTGTGGTGTCAGCACAGGACGACTTCGCAAATACCTACGCGGATACGTTCGTGTCCAATAAGGACGGTCAGGTTTCTGTTTCTGGTCTACACGTTACCGACTGGGTAAATGGCAAGGCCGTTGATCCCGCGCAGAAGTCGGTGTACTGCCTCGTGGAGACCAAGGCTCCGGCGGGCAAGGAGCTGCTGTCTAAGCCCCTGCAGTTCGAGCTCGTGGCGTCTAACCAGACCAAGAAGGTTGTTGTTCCGCAGCTGACCACGACGTGGACGACCGACCAGAACGGTAAGGTTCAAGATCTCCAGGAAACAGCTGGCTCGACCACCATTAATGTTCCGGTTTACCAGCCCGCTTCCGTCAAGATCGGTGACAAGGGCGATGGCAAGGTCGTCAACCTGGATGACACCACTCCGAACCTGCCGCTGACCGGTGGTGCCGGCATCGTCGGCATGATCCTCGCTGGCCTCGCGATCGTATTCGGTGGCGCCTTCTGGGCTCGTCGTAACGCGAAGTCCCAGTCTTAGAGGGACAGCCTTTGGTGAGGGGGCTTAACGACGTCTCTGGGTAGCCCCCAGAGGATAAGCCTCACCATCTGCGCTGCTTCTCCGCATGTTGGGGTAGCAGCGCAGCTCAGACTTTTTACACAACTTCATTTAGTAGTCAGATTTTTAGGGAGACCACACACGGTGGGACGCCATTCCAATGTCGCGCTCAAGGAGCGGTCACGTAGCTCCGATGGTGCTGTAGGCAAGAAAGCCAAAGGCGGCACTTTGGCGCCCATCTTGGTTGTTTTGCTGGGGCTTGCGGTACTGCTTTACCCAGTGGTCTCTACCCAATGGAACAACTTCGCCCAGACCAGAGCCGCGCAGGCGTACTCACAACTAGATGTGGCTACTCCGCCCGAGGTCAACGATGCGCAATGGGACGCAGCTCATGAGTACAACCGCACCAAAAACACCGGCGTGATTTTGGACCCTTGGCTGGCTCGCGTGTCAAAGGACAATATCCCTTATCAGGAGTACCTGAGCCAGCTCAACAGCTCCGACGTCATGGGGCGCATCATCGTACCGGGTGCGAAGGCAGACCTGCCGATCTATCACGGCACTGATGACAAGACCCTTTCCAAGGGAGTTGGCCATCTATTTGGAAGTGACCTACCAGTAGGTGGACAAAGTACGCACTCGGTGCTTACCGGCCACACTGGGCTGCCTAATGCCACCTTGTTTGACAACCTCACAGACGTAAAGAAGGGACAAGCTTTCTACGTCCAGGTGGCAGGGCACAAGTTGAAGTACGAGGTTCACGACATTCGAGTGGTTGAGCCGCACGAAACCGATTCATTGCGCCCCGTGGAGGGCCAAGACCTGATGACGCTTATCACCTGTACGCCTTATGGGGTTAATACGCATCGCCTTTTGGTCACCGGCCACCAGGTGCCGATGGATCCCAAGGACGAAGGAGTCTTTGACCAGAAGGGTCCTCACATCCAGTGGTGGATGTGGGCAATCCTAGCCTTTGCCGTCCTGGTGCTCATTGCTCTTGCGCGGTGGGTCTACAAGATGCGACAGAAGTCCATTGTTGCGCAACATGACAACGAGGGGGACTCGACCAATGCGTAATAGCTGCCGCCTCGCTGTGGGTGGTTTTGCAGCTGCTCTAGCACTCGGGGTGTCTGCCCTGGGCCCCTCTGCCATTGCCAAGCCTGTGATTACAGGTTGGGTGGACCAAACAGCGGTTAAAGGAATTGAACAACAGTGTGGCCACTCTTTTTCCCTCACAGTGCGGCTGCCCAAGGGGAACCCATTCGACGATGTCCCTGTCGGTGAACTTCCTCCTGGGAACGGATCGGGATATGTTTTTACGATTTCCCGCGTCAAGGGCGTGGACCTGACCACTCTGGAGGGCTGGAACCGAGCTGGTGCCCTGACGGTTTCGGACGTTGAGCAGTTGGAACGCGTCGACTTCCGCACGGCAACCACCACTGAGACAGGGGAAGTTACGTTCGACAACGTAGAGCCTGGCATTTATCTCGTCGAGACGCAGAAGCCCGCGGACAGTGCCCATGAAAACCTCGATGTTCCGGCTTTTGCCGTGACCGTGCCAATTGGACAAGATGGGACGTGGGTTTGCGATGCAGTCGTGTACGCCAAGACGTCAATCCCGAACTCTCCGGATGAGCCACCGACGACTCCGCCGACGACCCCACCGGGCGTGCCTCCGAATATTCCTGGGCCCCCCGCGGATCATCCCGGTGAGCCCCCCGCTTCACCACCCGGAAATGAAACCGAAGTCCCGCCTACGCCTCCGAGTGAGAACCCAAGGCCGTCCTGGCTGGCTAATACCGGAGCATCAGTGCTGTGGGTTATTGGTTCTGCTCTCCTGCTCATTGGACTTGGTTGGATCTTCCTCCTACTGAGTCGTCGACATGGAACTGAAGAATGACGCATAAGTCCTCCCTTACAGAAAAACTGGCAGAACAATTCTTGAAACCGGAGAAGACAATGACCCGCAATAAGAGGTTCACAAAGACCTCGAATCGACGGACCCGTTGGATGCGAGTTCCTCTACACGTTTTGGCGGCGACTTCGCTAGCTTTCGGCCTAGTTTTGGCGCCCGTCGTACCTGATGCGCCAATCAATTTCGGTTCGGTCGCATCTGCCCAAACCGGGGTCGTAGCCTCTAGTCAAAAGACGATCTCCTCTGGAACAAAGAACATTAGTGTCGACCTCGTTTTAGACAAACCAGTCAAGGCGTCGCAGTTAAGGGCATCAATGGCCATGGGATCTGGCAGCCTCTCTTACTCTAGCTGGGCATACTTGGTAGATGGCAGAACAGTAGCGAAGAATCCTAAAATTGTTGAAGGCGTAGTGCGAGCCCCAGGCGGAAATTTCCCCGTGGGAGAGTTTTCCGGCGAACTTCCCACAGGAACAAAAATCACTTTCCAAATCAACAATTTCGGAACGCCTAACGGAACTCTGAAGCTGGAAGTCGTGGGAGAAGTTGTTTCTCCCCCGAGCTCTGCACCGGCGACCGCTACGACAACAACTCCAGCCACGCAGCCGTCACAACCGAATCAACCCGCGACAAGTACTCCGCCTGCGGCGACTGAACCGGCTCCTTCTGAACCTGCTCCAGTGGAGCCACTTCCGGATTTCCCGAGCGGTACAGGTCTTCCACCTGTGACGAACCCGGGGCCTGCTGCGGGAAACACTACGACCACAGCACCTTCAACTACTGGTTCTGGAAGCGATGGTTCGACCACGACGGTAAAACCAACGGCGGACGTTCAGAACAACCGACAGCCAGACAAAACGTTCGGCGGTTCGCAGATAATCACGAAGGCGGTCACTGATCCCAATTCACCGTTGCTTCCTGGTGCCCGACAGGTCCGGTGTGAGTTCTCATTTACCAGCCCTGAAGACATGGTTTTGCAGCGGTTGGCACTAAGCGTGAACGATCAAACAACCATCCGCGCCGCACAGTGGAGTGTGGATAAGATGGAGATCCTCACCAACCCGGTGTTCACTTCTTCTGTCGAAGATGACCTGCACCGTGCTCAGGCAACCGTTAATTTGCCGACCGATGCAGAATGGGCAGAACTTCAAAAGCGCGATGAATACAAGGGGAAGCCTCGTCCTCGCGGCGCAGTGCTTCCTAAGGGAGCGAATGTCCGGGCAACACTAACCATTGCGGGCGTGGATTCCTGTGAGGCTGCGCAGGCGAAATTCGATATCTTTACCGTTCCAGTGTCCACTGTGCCAAATAATCCAGCGGTTCCAAGCGCCGACCCAGCCCCAGTTATTCCCGCGGAATTGGGAGGGTTGAGTGCCGGTGTCGCCAATCCGACGCTGGATGGACGCTTGGTGACTGCCGATAAGTGTGTTCCTGCAGAGCGAACTCTAAATGTGGGCATCATGATGGATGTGTCCAACTCGATCAAAGAGCAAAATATATATGGACTGATGCGTGAAAGCGCCAACGGCATTGTGGACGGTCTTAAAGGTGCGAACGTTAACGTCTCAGTACATAACTTTGCTTCCTATGCTCCCCGATTCAAGGATCTTGACGGTGCGTATTACGACGCGAATGGAAACGTGAATTGGTCCAAGGGCACCGTCAATTACAATCTCAAATCCCCAGAGGGGGTTTCGGCAGCTAAAGCCCAGATCGGGGAAACCTATGATCGTCTAAAAAACCTTACTAACACATCGGCGGGTGGTACGAACTGGGATGCTGCGCTCGAGCATCTCTATTACGCAAATTATTATCGGAAGCAGCTAAATAATTCGCAGTACGATGTCGTCTATTTCATCACCGATGGCATGCCTACGCGTGCTCTCATTAACACCACCCAAGGAAATAATCTTCCAGTCGCCGGTGACGTATTGGGTACATGGTCACATGTGGGGGATGTGAAATCAGCAATTGAAAGCGCAGATGCCCTGAAGAGAAACTTTGGAACACGAATTCAACCTGTTTTGGTGAATGTGCCCAGTGACCAAAGTGAGGTCATCCTAAACGACTTTACTGCCTGGTGGTTCAAATCTAACGTTGATGAATTTAAACGAACGTACGGTAAGGCCCCAAGCTTTCTAGTTCAAAACCTGGACCCGTCTGCGTCCTATATGTTCCAGGCGGTACGCAAAGGATTGCTGAATGCGTATCAATTAGGTAGGGGTCGAGGGCAGGTATCACCTTTTGGGGATCCGTACTATCCCGTCTTTGCTGGACTTACAAGATTGCGCGCCCAAGATCTTGGACCCACCAGCTGGGCTGCCATGGAACTAACGCCAAACCAAACTGCAGAGATGATCTCTAGCGTAGGCACCCCTGTCCACGTCTCTAAACAGGCCGATGTTGTGGCAGAGGTGCGAGCGTTGGTGGACAAACTCCGTCTCGACCCATCCGGTCTTGCGGAATGCCAACCGAAGCCCCCGGAGAATCCGGATTCTGGTCGCGTGATCGTCGAGAAGCGAGTTGTGGACCGTGAAGGAAAGCTCATCTCTGATGCCGGTGCTGGTTGGGAGTTCGAGGCGGTTGGTGTGACCCAAGGTGGCTTGGGGACGCGTTACATCACTAACCACAACCGCAGGTGGGAAGCTGCTTACGATGGTGCAGCTGGTAAGCCGCTCACGATCAAGGAAGTTGTTCAAGACGGCTACCAATTCCAGGATTACACCTGCACCGCCAACCTTAAGGAGGGGACCGCGATCCCTGCCTACGACGCAGCTAAGGCCACCAAGCCGGCAGCTGGCGCGGCGGAGTTTAATACTGTGGCTCCTCAGCCGGGGTCGTTTACTTACTGCATTGTGACCAACAAGCAGGTAGACGTGCATTTGAATCTGTACAAGGTGGATCAGCAGAACAACGTACTCAAGGGAGCGGTTTTTACCCTGCAGCCGATGATCATGGGGGCAAATGGTTCGCTTTCCCCGATTCAAGGCAAGGACCCGGTGGCTTTGCAGCAGGACGCCAACAATCCAGGTAAGTACGTGGCCAAGGGCCTCGAGCTGGGCAAGGTCTACCGCCTCACCGAGTCCAAGTCTCCGGTCGGCGCAGACGGGCGACCCTACTCATTGCTGTCCAAGCCGATCGACTTCACGTTTGAGCAAGCCAAGGATCAGTCCGGAAAAACAGTCCTGCGCATGAAGCTGCTGGGAAACAGCACCTCAGCAGTGGGAGTGGTTCTGTCTGGCGCAAATGGTTCTTTCGTCGGCGCAGATGGAGCCCCGATCAAGGGAGTTCCTGCGCTGGACTCAACAAGGATTAGCCAGGACGCTTCAACGGTGTCCATCGGACTGGTCAATTACTCCATTGGTGACCTGCCGGATTCCGGCGGCAACGGCGTGGCACCGTGGCTAGCGCTATCCGCCCTCATTCTCTCCGCTGGTGGAGTATGGGCGCGCAAGAGCTCTCAGAAGTCTGCGGCCTAGCCTTCCTTGCCCCGCGCAGTGAGGACACACTTACTGCGCACCACCTGCCCGGTGCGCCTACCCTGAGGCAATATGAGCGAAAAGTTATACGTCGGGGTAGATGCCCTTCTTGGGCACACCCCGTTGGTGCAGCTAAAAAAGTGGGCTACCACGCATAATCGCCCGGACGTAAAGGTCTGGGCCAAGTTAGAAAGCTTCAATCCCGGGGGCAGCGCCAAGGACCGCACTGCAGCGGCCATGGTCAAGCGCGCTCGGGAGGAAGGGAAGCTGCACGAGGGAACCCCCGTCGTCGAGTCGAGCTCTGGGAACCTCGGTGTTGCTCTAGCCCGAGCCGCTGTTACCCATGCCTTCGAGTTTCACTGCGTTGTTGATCCACGCGCGAATCGCTCCACGGTCGCATACATGGAAGCGCTAGGAGCCACCGTCCACAGGGTCACTGAGCCGGATCCGGAAACCGGTGATTGGCTGGCGGCTCGCCAGAACCGCGTGCGTGAGCTGCTGCGCACGATGGATGGTGCGATTTCCTTCGACCAATACTCCAACGAGGCAGCGTTTCAAGCGCATAGCGAGGGAACCGCTGCGGAGATTCTCGAGGCCCTCGGCCACGCGCCGGATCACCTCTTCGTGGCCGTCTCCACCACGGGCACCGTCGGCGGATGCCTGCGCACGCTACGGGATGAGCCCACGATCGTTACCGCCGTGGACGCCGAAGGCTCGGTGCTTTTCGGAGGGCAAAGATCTAGCCGCTGCCTTCCCGGGTACGGCGCTGGCGTGGTCACCGCGTTGTCTCAAAAAATCCAGCCGGACAACGTCACGCGCATCGCGCCTGCCGATGCCATCGAGGCTGCCTACTCACTCGCGCGCACCGAGGCCATTCTGCCGGGTGCCTCAGGTGGCGCAGTGATGGCGGCGCTCCAGCAAGCGCTGCCCGAATTGCCTGAGGGAAGCGAGGTCGTAGTGGTGCTTCACGACGCCGGCAACGCCTATCTTGGCACTATGTACAACCAATCCTGGGTCGACGAGAACGTGCACGTGGGGGAGCAAGCATGACACTGAGTATTGCCGTTGTCGGCGGCGGTCCGCGAGGGCTGTGGGCCGTCGAAGAGCTCGCGGTGATGGCACGCGAGCGTTTGCTGCCCATGCACATCACGGTTTTCGATCCTCAAGATCTAGGTACCGGTGCAGCCTACGATCCGTCCCAACCAGATCATCGCCTGGTGAACGTGCGCTCGCAGACGATCCAGACAGCCATGGGCACCTTCGACGACTATCGCCGCAAGCATGGGTTGGACGTTACCGACGAGTTTCCTCCGCGCGCGTTAGTCGGGCGCTTTCTACAGGATTCCTGGGATTGGCTGCTGCGATTCCTGCCCGAACACGTCACGTTTACCCACGAACGTCACAAGGTCGAAGACCTCGGCGAGCTCGAGAACTGTGACGAGGTTCTGCTCGTTACAGGTCACGAGCCACAGCGCACACCAGACGGCATGATCGAGGCGTACTCCTCTGAGCTGGATAGCATTCAGCCCGAGCACACCGTCGCTGTTCGCGGAGCGGCGTTGACCTTCATCGACACTGCCTTTGCTCTTACCGTGGGGCGCGGCGGCCAATGGGATGGAAGCACGTACACGCCCAGCGGCAGGGAACCGCGCAGCATCATCCCGTATAGCCGCAGCGGTCGGCTCATCCAGGTGAAACCGGCGCCTGCCAGCGCGGGCGAGCTCGCTACCATCGCGCAGTATCGTCGCCGCATAGCGGGGGCTGCGGGCGCGCAGGACATCGAGGAAGTCATCTGCGCCTGTGCCACAGAGCTTGCCGGTGCACCCGTCTTACTCAAGGACGCCAGTACGACGGGTGATCCGGTCGCTGCCTGGCGCGACTCGCTCAAGCCCGGCCGCGCGCCGGCGCAGGCTCTGGGGTTGGCTTTCCGCGAGTTGTATGCGGACGTCGTCAAGCGATCCTCCTTCGGAGGACTTGATCTCGGTGAGCTGCCGCGTGTGATGGAGCCGATTACGTTCGGGCCACCGGCAAGCTCCATTGAGTTGCTACTGGGTCTCGTCGATGCGGGAATTCTGGACGTAACCCAGGCCGCGACAATCCCGGAAGCTGACGTCACCGTGGATTCGGTGCGTTCTGCAGCTGGCTCCAATTCCTTGCTCGGAGATGGGCCTGTGCACACCGATCGGGACGGGTTCATTCGCCCCGGACTGGCCAGTATCGGGCGGGCCAGCGAGCCCTACATCCTGGGGCACGACAGCCTGAGCCGCACCCTGCACGACGTGATTCCTCGCTGGGCCCGGCGCGTAGCCCGCACGCATGGCCGTGGGGGAGTGCATGGCGTACCACCCCTGACCGGGCGCCGGGAGCCGTGGATGGAGCAGGTGCTCGCAGACACAGAGCAGGCACAAGAGTTGATCTCAACCCACTCCAGCCCGGTGAACTTGCTCGATGCTGGCGCGATGCAGCGCAATATCGAAGAGCTTGTTGACGCCGGGCGCGAGGCCGGGGTGGATGTGCGCGTGTTCTACGCCCGCAAAGCCAACAAGGCGCTCGCCTTTGCTCGTACGGCCTTCGAGAATGGCCATGGGGTTGACGTAGCCAGCTATCGCGAGCTCAAGCAGGTTATTGACGCTGGCATTCCCGGCGAGCACATCATCGTCTCGGCCGCGGTCAAGCCGGAAGAGATGGTTCGCCTGGCCATCGAGCATGGCGCGGTCATTTCCGTGGATAATGACGACGAGTTAGCACGCATCGTCGAGGTTGCGCAGGGTACTGCGGTATCGATCGCGCCCCGGCTAGCGCCCGATCCCGCTACCTTGCCACCGACGCGATTTGGGCAGCGCTTGGATTTGTGGCGCAAGGGGTTAGCGCACGCTGCTGAAAACATTCACGTGCGGGGAGTCCACGTTCACTTGCATGGCTATAGCGCCGCCGATCGTGCAATCGCCTTGTCAGAGGCCCTCGAGCTTGCGCGCGCGTGCCGGGAGCAAGGCCACGAGGTGGAGTTCGTTGACTTGGGCGGGGGAGTTCCCATGTCCTATTTGGATCACACCACGGAATGGGAGAACTATCAGCGCACCCGCGAGGCCATGGTCGAGGGGCGCACACCTCCCTTTACGTGGAAGAGCGATCCGCTCAACAACACCTACCCGTTCCACCAATCGCCGGTGCGAGGTCCCTGGCTGCGCGAGCTCTTGAGCTCGCAGGCAGGCCAAGAACTCAAAGCGGAGGGCCTTCGACTACACCTTGAGCCCGGTCGGAGCGTGCTCGACGGCTGCGGTATGACCTTGGCTCGGGTGGCATTTATCAAGGAGCGTAGCGACGGGCTTCCGCTCGTCGGCCTGGACATGAATCGCACCCAGTTGCGCACCACCAGCGACGATTGCCTCATCGACCCGCTGCTCATTCGCAGCCGCCCTGCGCCTGGTGAGGAGCTGGAGGCATTTCTAGTGGGTGCCTATTGCATCGAGGATGAAGTGATCCTGCGCCGTCGGATTCGATTTGCTCAGGGAGTGAGCGTGGGGGACATCGTGGCTTTTCCCAACACCGCCGGTTACTTCATGCACATCCTGGAGTCGGCTTCGCACCAGATTCCTTTGGCCAAGAATGTGGTGCGAGGTGAGCAAGGCTGGGAGCTCGATCAGATCGACACCCCGGCTACCCACTAAAGAGCACCGGAAAGTCTGCGCGCCGCTCCTGCCAACTCCGCGCCCCAGACGTGGCGGGGGCTGGGTCGCAGGCGCTCAGCGGGGCCGGAGATAGAAAGTACCGCGACTAGCGTGCCGGTCGAATCGATCACCGGGGAGGACAGGCTAGCTAGTCCCACCTCGCGCTCTGAGACTGACTCGGCAACGTGCGTGCGAGTCACCACCTCAAGTTCAGCAGCATCAAAGGTGGCCCGGGATAGAAGGTCAGCCCGGGTGGCTTCGTCAGAGAAAGCCGTAAAGACTTTGGCGGCGGAGCCCGAGGTCATAGTTAGCTGCGACCCAACTGGAACTGTGTTGCGCAGGCCACTTGTGGGCTCGACGGCCGCTACACATGTGCGTGTGTCGCCGGTGTGGCGGTAGAGTTGGACGGACTCTCCGGTGACTTCGACCAGGGAGTTCATGATGGGCGTGGCGACGTCGATAAGCGAATGCCCCAGGTTGGTGAGCATTGACCCCAACTGCCACAAACCAGCGGGAGTGCGTTCCAGGACCTGATGGACTTCCAGCGCCGATGCCAGACGGTGGACCGTGGCGCGAGGAAGACCGGTGTCCTCGCACAGCTGCGCGAGGGAGCGGGGCCCGCCAGCAGTGGCCGCGGCGATGGCGATTGCCCGATCGAGAACCTTGATGCCGGACTCTGCGGTATAGTGTCCCATGTAATGGATGGTACCGTCTCGCAACATGGGATGCATAGTCGTGGTTTCAAACCGGCCGTGCATCCGATGCTCAAGCGGGAGACAACAAACTAGTAAAGCAGGTGAGGCACATGAGTGAGAACAATCGCCCACTCACGCTGGCCGAGAAGGTCTGGCGCGACCACGTGATTACTGCAGGTGAGAAAGGCGAGCCCGACCTCATCTACATCGACTTCCAGCTGCTCCACGAGGTAACAAGCCCACAAGCCTTCGACGGGCTGCGGCTTAATGGCCGTAAGATGCGCCGGCCTGACCTGCACTTAGCCACCGAGGACCACAACGTTCCCACAGAAGGAATCGTTACCGGCGGAATCCAGGAAATCCTGGATGCCACGTCGCGCACCCAGGTGGAAACGCTGCGCAAGAATTGCGCGGAATTCGGCGTCACGCTGCACCCCATGGGCGACGTGCAGCAGGGAATCGTGCACACCGTGGGTCCGCAGCTGGGGATTACGCAGCCGGGCATGACCATTGTGTGCGGAGACTCGCACACCTCCACCCACGGTGCATTCGGCGCAATGGCCTTTGGTATTGGTACCAGCGAGGTCGAGCACGTGATGGCCACCCAGACCTTGAGCTTGAAGCCCTTTAAAACAATGGCGGTAGAAGTTTCGGGTGAGCTGGCTCCGGACGTTACTGCCAAGGACGTGATCTTGGCGATCATCGCCAAGATCGGCACCGGTGGCGGTCAGGGGCACGTGATCGAATATCGCGGAGAAGCGATCGAGAAGCTGTCCATGGAAGCACGCATGACCATGTGCAACATGTCCATCGAGGCGGGCGCTCGAGCCGGAATGATTGCACCGGACGAGAAGACGTTCGAGTACGTCAAGGGCCGCGAGTACGCGCCAAAGGGAGACGACTGGGACGCAGCCGTCGAGTACTGGAAGACCTTGCCCACCGATGAAGACGCGCAGTTCGATACCGTGGTGCACCTCGACGCAAATGAATTGACCCCATTTGTCACCTGGGGAACCAACCCCGGCCAGGGCGTGGGACTGGGCGAGACCGTGCCGGATCCGGAGTCCTTCGGAGACGAGGGCCTCAAGGCAGCGGCCGAAAAGGCTCTGGCCTACATGGACCTGGCACCTGGCACCCCGATCAAGGACATCGCCATCGATACGGTGTTCCTGGGCTCGTGTACCAACGCGCGCATCGAGGACCTGCGCGCCGCTGCGGAGATCGTTAAGGGCAAGACCATCGCTGCTGACACGCGCATGTTGGTGGTTCCCTCGTCAACGCTCGTGAAGAATCAGGCAGAGGAGGAGGGCCTGGATCAGATCTTCCGCGACTTCGGCGCCGAGTGGCGCACGGCTGGTTGCTCCATGTGCCTGGGCATGAACCCAGATCAGCTGCAGCCCGGAGAGCGCAGCGCCTCAACCAGCAACCGAAACTTTGAAGGACGCCAGGGCCCAGGGGGTCGCACTCACCTGGTCAGCCCGGTCGTCGCCGCAGCGACCGCGGTGGCTGGTCACCTTGCCAGCCCGGCCGACCTGTAAGTACTCCCACGCCTTTACCCAAGGAGAATTCATGGAAAAGATCACGACGCATACCGGCGTGGGCGTTCCGCTGCGCGCCAGCAACGTGGACACCGACCAAATCATTCCCGCCGTGTACCTCAAGAGGGTCACCCGAACTGGCTTCGAGGATGGGCTTTTTGCCAACTGGCGCCGCAACGAGGATTTCATCCTCAACCAAGAGCCCTATGCTCAGGGATCCGTACTGGTGACGGGTCCTGACTTCGGAACTGGCTCCTCGCGCGAGCACGCGGTGTGGGCGCTGATGGACTACGGCTTCCGCGTCGTGCTGTCCCCGCGCTTCGCCGACATCTTCCGTGGCAATGCGGGCAAGGCTGGTCTCGTCGCCGGTCAGATCAGCGAGTCTGACGCAGAGCTGCTGCTCAAGACCCTCGAGGCAAGCCCCGGGCTGGAGGTCACGGTATCGCTAGAGGACCGCCTGGTTCACGCCGGTGAAGTCACGGTGTCCTTCGACATCGACGACTACACCCGCTGGCGTTTGATGGAGGGGCTTGACGACGTCGGGCTGACCCTGCGCAAAGACGAAGACATCACCGCCTTCGAGGCCGAGCGCCCGGCGTTCAAGCCGAGCGTGAGCTAGCCACTGGTTATTTCACCGGCAGCGGGGAGGCCAGGTAGTCCGCCCCGGTCAACTCACCGCCGTTGAAGGAAAGCACCCAGACGCTGCCCTTCTTGGCATTAATCTGTTCCAGCCGCAGCCGTCCCGAGGCCGAAAGCCACTCCAGCAGGCCCTCGATTGCTCCGCCCTGGCTGGCGATGACGGACACCCCGCCCTTCTTGATCACCTTGGTGATCGCGTCCTGCACATCTTGGGGGCGGGATTCCCACGCAACATCGCCAAACTCGGGCTTGACCTTCACAGAGATCCCGAGCTCGTCGGCAAGCGGCGCTACCGTGTCTTGGCAGCGATCAGGCTCCGCCGTGTAGATGCGCTCCGGGCCCCACGCGGAAAGCAGCGGGACCAGCATCTCCGCCTGGCGGCGCCCCTTCTTATCCAGCGGACGAAGATTGTCATCGCCTGCCCAATTGCCTCGCTGGTGGGCTCGCCCGTGGCGGACCAGGAGGATACGGGCCTGGGCCGGAAGTCCTAGGCGCTTATGGGCCTTGAGCAGGACGTCTCGATCCACGACGTAGCTCAAGCGTTGTGCCGCCTCGTCCACGCTCATCCACGTGAGCTCGTCAACCTCGTTGTTGGCCTTGAACTTGCCTCCCACCACCTGCGCCGTCCAATAAAAGACCACTTTGGTTCGCCCAGCCACGGGGTACATCACCCGGCCGAGCAGTTTGCCGAGCTCCACTGTGTACCCGGTTTCCTCCGCGATCTCGCGCACTGCGGTGACGGGAAGAGATTCGCCCGGATCAACCTTGCCTTTGGCCAGCGACCAATCGTCGTAATGCGGACGATGGATGACGGCATACTCGATCGATTCTGGCTTTTGTGGGTTGCCTCGCCAGAGCACGGCCCCGGCAGCGAGCGTCGTCTTGCCCAGCCCCTCCACCGGATCGCGCAGAATCTCCTGGTAGCGCCCAGTAATGGCCAGCTGGGGACCGGAATCCTTGTCTACCTCGTGAGGTCGGGACTTCTTTGCAGACGAGGACTTCACAGCCATTCCACTTCCTTTGCCAGCATGCGTCGGTCATCAGGGTTTGAGATTTCATGGCTAACGATACCGCCGATCACCTAGACTATGGATTCTGTTCATGCCCTCCGGGGCCTTCTCGATCTGGGCAAGGAGTTACGCATAGTGGTCAACGTCGCCGTGATGGGAGCAGGTTCGTGGGGGACAACCCTGGCCAAGGTGTTCGCGGATGCGGGAAACCCTGTCACTTTGTGGGCCCGCCGCTCTGAGCTCGCGGAAGCGATTCAGCAGCGGCACGAAAACGCTGACTACCTCCCGGGTATCGCCCTGCCGCAGTCCCTGGTGGCCACCACGGACGCCGCCGAAGCGCTGAGTGGGGCAGAAATCGTAGTCTGCGCTGTTCCTAGCCAGACGCTGCGCAAGAATCTGGCGAGCTGGGGCACAAGCATTTCACCGGATGCCACCGTCGTTTCCATCTCTAAGGGCATTGAGGCTGACACCCACCTGCGGATGAGTCAGGTGATCGCGGAGTCCGCCGACATCCCCGCAGAGCGCATCGTTGTGCTCTCGGGCCCCAACTTGGCCAAGGAGATTGCGCAGGAGCATCCCGCAGCCACGGTGATCGCGGGTATCGACGAGGCCCGCGCCCAGATGGTTCAGGCAGCGGTGTCGACCGACTACCTACGCCCGTACACCAACACTGACGTCGTGGGGGCGGAGATCGGTGGTGCATGTAAGAACGTCATCGCCCTGGCATGTGGCATCGCTGCCGGTCGCGGCCTGGGCGATAACACCCTGGCCACGCTGATCACCCGCGGCTTGGCCGAGATTTCCCGTCTGGGGGAGTCCCTCGGGGCTGACCCGCGCACGTTTGCCGGCCTGGCAGGTTTAGGCGATCTGGTGGCCACCTGCATGTCCCCGCTATCGCGAAACCGTACTTTCGGTGAGCGGCTGGGGCGTGGCGGCACGCTCGACGAGGCCAAGAAGGCTACCAACGGGCAGGTGGCCGAGGGTGTGATCTCTTCACGTTCGATCTACCAGTTGGCTCAGCAGCAAGGGGTCGAGATGCCTATTACGCGCGCAGTGCTGGCCGTATGCCACGAATCCGTGGCGGTGGATGAAACTGTGGCGATGCTCATGGGTCGCTCTAAAAAGTCGGAATAAAGGGCGGTAAAGTTTCAGCGGTGACTGATACCGCGCTCAATACCGCTTCCCGTAACCCCCAAGGCATCACCCGCGTGGCCGTCGTCTACGGCGGACGCAGCAGTGAGCACTCCATCTCCTGCATCTCAGCTGGAGCGATCATGTCGCACCTGGATGCAGCGCGCTACGAGGTTGTCCCGGTGGGCATCACCCCAGACGGCGTATGGACGGTAGGAGAGCCTGATTACAGCAAGCTGGAAGCGCACGGCGCCGACATGCCGCACGTTGCGCTGCGCGACGAGCTCGCATTAAGCCTCAACCCCAACCACAGTGGGCAGATCATTAACGTCACCCAATCCACTGTGCATGCCGAAGTCGATGTCATCGTCCCAGTGCTGCATGGCCGCTTCGGCGAGGACGGAACGATCCAAGGCCTGTTTGAGATGGCGGGCGTGCCCTACGTAGGCCCGGGTGTCCTCGCCTCCGCTGCCAGTATGGACAAGGAGTACACCAAGAAGCTGATGCAGGCTGAGGGTCTGCCGATCACCGAGGAAGTTGTCCTCGGAGAAGGCGAAAGCCTGAGCGAGCAGGATCAGCAACGGCTCGGCCTGCCCGTATTTGTTAAGCCCGCCCGAGGCGGATCGTCGATCGGCATCTCCAAGGTCTCGCAGTGGGAGGAAGCGGACGACGCCATTGCGCTGGCTCGCAAGCATGACTCCAAGGTGATCATCGAAGCCATGATTCACGGCATCGAGGTCGAGGTGGGCGTGCTCGAGGGGCCGGACGGCCAGGTGATCGCCTCGGTACCGGCGCAGTTGAACGGCACCGAGGATTCTGACGAGGGCTTCTACGGGTTTGAGACCAAGTACGTGGACGACACGGTCACTGCAACCATCCCGGCAGACATTCCGGCCGAGATGACCACGCAGCTGCAAGACATGGCAGTGCGCACCTTCCATGCTCTGAACTGCAAGGGCCTGGCGCGCGTCGACTTCTTTGTCACGGAGCAGGGCCCGGTGCTCAACGAGGTCAACACCATGCCGGGCTTCACCCCGATCTCCATGTACCCGCAGGTGTTCAAGGCAAGTGGGGTGTCTTACGAGCAGCTGTTGGACCAGCTCATCGCTACTGCTCTGGCGTCGAGCGACTAATTACCTCGCTGAGCTCTGGAAGTGCCTCGCTGGTCGCTGACTGCGGGGCACTTACTGCAATGTCCGTGGCACGGCCCAGGGCATACCAGGTGCCGGCGGTGACTCCGTTGGCCAACTGAGTGTCTTCAAACCAGGGGACGTCGTTGATCTGAGTCAGGCGAGCGCCGGCCTGATAACCCGGCGGAGGCGCAACCCCGCAGCGCAGCACGATCGGTTCATGGCCAGGTCGAGTCCAGGACACGCTGTCCGAGGTGCGCGACTTAAGGCTCCACGAGGTTGCCAGGTTTTCCGGTAATGCCTTGGTCAGGGACTCGCACACCTGGGCGGTATCACCGGCGGCCGGTTCGAGTTGGCTAAGCGGGGCCGGGTGGGGCTGCGGATCCGTTTTGTCTGTGTCAGACAGCGCCGGGGCGATGGCCTCTACCGGCTTGGACGACTCAGTGAGGTCGGGATTGTCCGTGGTCAGTGCGACAACGGGCGAGCGATCGACGGAATACCAGGTCACCAAATTCGATCCCGGAGTCTCATCAGCTACAGCGAGCCACTCGGTATCGCTAATCTCCTGGGTCTGCGCCAACGAGGTGAACTGCAGGGGCAAATCCACTCCACAGCGCAAGGTAATGCGGTCGGTGCTCGGGGCGGACCACGCAGCGGTTCCGGCTGGTCGCGGATCCGCAATCGCCACGGACTCATGCCCAGCAACCTCGTTAGGCAGCGCCGCCAACACCTCGTCGCACTGCTGAGAATCTGCAAGAGGCGCGGGTAGCTCGCTCATGGCCACGGGGGTACGCGCTGCACGCTCAGTGATCCACTTAGCGCCCCCGAGGGCCGCGGCCACCAGCGCTAGCGCCAACCCGAGACAAACGTAGACAGCTATCCGGCTAGATTGGAAGGGATCACTCGTGCTCATGATGGGTGCCAAGTCTAGCGAAAGGTTGATCCGCAGCCATGGCTGACCCGCAATCCGCCTTAACTGTCGGCGACGTAGGAGAACACGCCGTCATCCAGGCCATTATCGAGGCCGCACCTAGTGTGCTCAACGGTGACGACGCCGCGGTGTTAACCCACGCGTCTCCCAATTCCCGCTCAGTGGTTGCCACAGACATGCTGGTGAGCAATCGACACTTCAGCTTTGACTACTCCACGCCCTTTGAGGTCGGCTACAAAGCAATCACCGTGAACTTCGCCGATATCGAGGCCATGGGGGCGCGCCCGGTGGGAGCGGTGCTGGCCCTCGCCCTTCCCCCCGATACTCCGCTAGATACGGTGCGGGAGTTAGCGCAGGGCGTCGATAAGCGATGCCGGGAGTACACCACCGAATTGCTCGGCGGGGACGTAACTGCTTCGGATCAGCTCGTCGTGTCGATTACTGCGGTGGGGTCTCTGGGAGGAAACAGGGACGCCCTGCGTTTGGATCGTGCACGGGTGGGGCAGCGGGTCGTGGCGCATGGTGCGATCGGCTACTCGGCTGCCGGGTTTGCGCTGCTGGAGAAGTTCGGGAGAAAACGCGTTCCACAGGAGCTCGACGAACTGGTACGAGCGCATTGCCAGCCGGCACTTACCCCTGGGCGGGGCGTGGTAGCACGCGCTACCGGTGCCACGGCGGCAACGGATAACTCGGATGGCCTCGTTCCGGACCTTGACCTGCTCGCTCGGAGATCGCATGTGGGAATCAACCTGGACGCAGATGCGCTCCAGCCTGACGATCTGCTGCAACGCGCCGGTGAGCTGTGCGGTGTTGACCCGTGGGAGTGGGTATTGACCGGGGGAGAGGACCACACCCTGATTGCCACCACTGCTAGCGAGGCACCATCGAAATTTCGCACGATCGGAGAAGTCATCCGAGGAGAGGGCGTCACCGTCGACGGCCAAGCGCCGGAGTATCAGAAGGGCTGGGTGAGCTTTTAGCCATGTCTATTCCTGTGCACCCCAGTTGGGTCGAACCACTTGCTCCAGTGGAGGAGCAGATTCATCGAATGGGAGATTTTCTGCGGTCCGAACCGGCCTTCCTGCCCCCGGGCAGCAAGATTTTAAGGGCCTTCCAGGATCCCTTCGATGAGGTCAAGGTATTGATCGTGGGGCAGGATCCATACCCCACTCCAGGACACGCCATGGGATTGAGCTTCTCGACGGAGCCGGGTGTGCCCGCACCCCGGTCGCTGGTGAATATCTACCGCGAGCTCGAGTCTGACCTGGGAATCGCGCCGCGTTCCGACGGTGACATCAGCTCGTGGTCTGGGCAGGGCGTACTCTTGCTCAACCGCGTCCTCAGCGTGCGTCCCCAAGCTGCCGGATCCCACCGCCGGAAGGGCTGGGAGGAAGTGACCGAATGCGCAATCAGGGCCCTGGCGCAGCGCAACGCCCCGCTGGTGGCCATTCTGTGGGGTCGAGACGCCCAGACCGCGCAGGCATTCCTAGGGGATACTCCCTGCATCACCTCGGCGCATCCCTCTCCGTTGTCTGCCTCCCGCGGATTCTTCGGGTCGCGTCCCTTTTCGCGTGCAAACGAGGCCCTGCGTCAACAGTCAGCTTCGCCAGTTGACTGGGGTGCGTAAGGTGTAAGCCCATGAGTGGATCTGTCTCCGATGATGGCGACCTGCTTTTCCGGTGGGCGCAGCGAGCGGCCGACGAGCTTAATGCCCGGCGCGCTGAGATCAACGCACTCAATGTTTTCCCGGTGCCGGATTCAGATACCGGATCCAACATGGCTCACACCATGGAATCGGCCTTTCGCGCTGCATCCGCAAGCAAGGAGGAACGTATCGCCTCCACCGTCGCGCACGCCCTCGCCTCCGGGGCGGTGCGTGGGGCGCGGGGCAACTCCGGGGTGGTGCTGTCCCAAGTGCTGCGTGGAATCGCTCACGCAGTGGGCACTCACCCGTTGGATGGGCAAACGCTGGCGCATAGCTTGAAGAACGCGGTCGAGCTTGTCGACGCCGCAATTGCCGATCCAGTAGAAGGCACCGTAGTGACGGTTCTGCGCGCGGCTGCCAACGCATCCGCGCAGGCTGCCCAACGTTCGTCGGATTTAGCGACGGTCACCGACGCCACCGTGGAGGCTGCACGCACCGCACTTGAGCTAACTCCCTCGCAATTGCCCGAACTGCGCGCAGCCGGAGTGGTCGATGCTGGGGGCGCTGGGCTCGTAGTGTTGTTGGAGTCCCTGCAAGCGGAGATTCCAGCATCTAGCGGTGCAGCTGGTTCAACAGATTCGGGGTCAGGAGCTATGTCTCATGCCGGCGCGGCGTTCTACCTGGAAGTGATGTTCTATCTTCTCGCCGAAGAGGAGACCCTGGGCTCTTTCGAGGAGTGGTTGGCGGAGCGCGGGGACAGCCTCATGCTCGCTCGAGATGACCACGGAGCGACTGTGCATATCCACACTCATCAGGCTGGGGAGGTTATCGAGCAGGCTTTTGCGCTCGGTCAGGTCTCCGACCTGCGCATCGAGTCCTTGTCCGATGCCCCCGCGGCGGAGCCCACCTCTGCGGCATCTGAGCGAATGCTTATTGCCGTGACCCCGCCGGGGGCGGTGGCGCAGCTCTATCGCCAGGCCGGGGCGACGGTCGTCGAAATGCGTGACGAGTCTGACCTGGCGGCCCAGGTGGTCGCAGTGATCGAGGAGGCGCCGGCCAAAGAATTCATCATTTTGCCCAATGGTCTGTTGACTCGCGAGGAGCTGACGGACATCGATAGGCAGACCCAGTCGGTCACGCATCCGATCGCGCTGCTACCGACCACCCGCCTGGTGGCAGGAATCGCCTCGTTGGGCATGCACGATCCCGGGGAGCCTTTGGCCACGGCCGCCTACACGATGAGCGAGGCCGCCCACGCGATGCGCGTGGCTGTTGCCCGTGTTGCGCACAAGGCGTCGTTAACTCCGGCGGGCCCGTGCGCTGCGGGAGACATCGTGGTCAGCAGCAAGAACGAGATCATTGCCGTTGGGGATGATCTGGCAAGCGCGGTCACGGCGGCATGTCAGAGCATGCTCGAAGTCGCAGGCGAGCAGGTCACCATCTTGGCCACGACGGAACTTGACCGGGCGGTGCTGGAGAAACAGCTGGGGGTTGAGGTCATGTTTTTTGACGGCCAGGGGATCGATACCCTGGGCATTGTCGCCGAGATAGGCATCGAGTAAGCCGCCATGTTGGGATGGCGCGACGAAAGGGAGCTCGCGGAGGTTCTCCCTGCCAAGGAAGCCAAGGCGCTGACGAAGGCCTTTGGCTACACCCACTGCTACGAGCTGCTTGAGCATTACCCGCGCACCTATCGGCAGCATGGCGATGCCGCTTTCCTCAGCGAGGTCGCTGAGGGAGACATTGCCACCGTGGTGGGTACGGTCGCCCGCGTACAGACGATCCAGAAACCCCGCACGCTAATTCTGCGCATGCACGTCCACTGCGCCAGCGAAATCATCACCGTCACCTTCTTCAACGCCCAATACGCGCGCCGGGCACTTCGCGAGGGAACGACTGCGATGTTCAGCGGCAAGGTCACCCGCTTCCGCGGCGAGGCGCAATTACAGCATCCCGACTTCTACGTGGTGGATTCTGCCGGAAGCGGAACCGGTTCGCTGAAAGCGTTGTCTCAGTATGGCTCGCTTCTCGACGACCTTTCTCACCGCCAGTGGATTCCCATCTACCCGGCCACCTCGTCCATGAACACGTGGCGCATCATGGGGGCGGTATGGCGCATCCTGGAAACTCTCGGGCCGATTCCGGAGCCCCTGCCTGAGGTGCCCCAGAACCTCCTCAGCTTCGATGAGGCCTACCGCCTGATTCACGCCCCCGACGCCCGCGGGCCCGAGCCGGCGATTGAACGCCTTAAGTACAACGAGGCGCTGTCCCTGGGGCTGACCATGGCAGTTAGGCGGCAGGAGCTAAGCGAAAAATCATCGCACGTCCTCCCGCCGGTTCCGGATGGTTATCAGGCCAGCCTTCGCGGGGCTCTGCCCTTTAGCCTGACCAAGGGACAACAGGAGGTCCTGGAGGAGATCACCAAGGATCTTGCCTTGCCTCACCCCATGAGCAGACTCCTGCAGGGAGAAGTTGGCTCTGGCAAGACAATCATTGCCCTGCTGGCCATGCTGCAAGCCGCCGACAACGGGCGCCAATCCGCGCTGCTCGCCCCCACGGAGGTCCTCGCGGTACAACACGCGAGATCGCTGACCAACACCCTGGCTCAAGCTGGGGTGGCAGCGACCGTAGTAGCGCTCACGGGTTCGATGCCTACCGCCCAAAAGCGGGAGGCGCTGCTGAAGGTGGTCTCGGGCGAGGTGGACATCGTCGTCGGTACGCACTCCCTGATTCAAGACACCGTGGAGTTCTTCGACCTGGGGTTGGTGGTCGTCGACGAGCAGCACCGCTTCGGAGTTGAGCAACGCGACATCCTGCGCTCCAAGGGACGCGAGGGCATTACCCCGCACGTGCTCGTCATGACGGCCACGCCCATTCCGCGCACGATCGCCATGACCGTATTTGGGGATCTGGCAGTCTCCACGTTGCGCGAGTTACCTGGTGGAAGAAAACCCATTCAGTCCGCGGTGGTACCCGAGTTCAATCGGTCCTGGGTGAATCGAGCATGGGAGCGCATCGCCGAGGAAGTCAGCGCGGGCTACCAGGCCTATGTAGTCTGCCCCCGCATCGAGGGTGAGGGCGGAGCGCAAGAGATGCACGAGGAGCTCTCCGCGCGTTTCGGAGCATTCACCGTCGGGCTTTTGCACGGACGGTTACACAGCGAGGACAAAGACAGCGTGATGGGCGCGTTTGCCGCCGGCAAGATCGACATCCTGGTAGCCACCACCGTGATTGAGGTGGGGGTGGACGTCGCCAACGCCACCGTCATGCTCGTGCGCGAGTCAGAGAACTTCGGGATGAGCCAGCTCCACCAGCTCCGCGGCCGCGTTGGCCGAGGAGGCAATCACTCCCTGTGCCTGTTCCACACCGCTGCGGAAAACGGAAGCCCCGCCTTCGAACGCGTGGCTGCCGTGGCCGCCACCAACGACGGCTTTGAGCTCGCACACGTAGACCTTCGCCACCGTCACGAGGGTGACGTTTTGGGCACGAGCCAATCCGGCACACGCCGCTCCCTGAAGCTGCTGGACTTGATTGAAGACTATGAGGTGATCGCTCGTGCGCAACATGATGCGGCCGAATTGACCGAACGCGATATTGACCGCGCACGCGAGCTGGCCGCAGATGTCAAGGAAAGCGCCCGCGAATACCTGGACAAGGCCTAGCAGGCATGCCCGTTAAAGTAGACTCCATGGAAATTTGTGCGCCGTTCGCCGGCATCATTCGCTACCACGTGCACGAGGGGCAGCGAGTGGATACCGGGGACAACCTCGCGACCATCGAAACGGTCAAACTTGAAGCCCCCGTGCCCGCGCCGGGGCCCGGTACGGTGGATCGCGTGCATGCACAAGACTTTTCCGACGTCCTCGGCGGCGACGTAATCGTGGAGGTGCGCCCATGACCCGCATCATCTCGGGTAGCGCCCGCGGACGGGAACTAGCTATCCCGCCCGCAGGCACACGCCCCACAGCAGACCGTGCACGCGAGGGTCTCTTTAGCTCCATCGCAGCGCGCTTTCCGCTTATCGACGCCCGCGTCCTCGACCTTTACGCGGGCTCAGGAGCACTTGGGCTGGAGGCCGCCAGCAGGGGAGCGCGCCGGGTTGACCTCGTGGAGGCTAATCGCGATGCATGCGACATCATTACCCGCAATACACAGGTCGTTCCCGACGTCCCGGTGCACGTCCATCAAGCATCAGCCCTTGACTTTGTGGAGCGCCTCAGCGATCAGACCTTTGACTTGGTACTGGCGGACCCACCCTATGCAGTGGATAACCAGGAAGTAGAGATGCTGCTCGAACGGATTCGCCCCTACCTAGCGTCGGGTGCCGGAGTAGTTGTTGAGCGCCGAGCAGACTCCGCCCCCTTTGTATGGCCAGAAGGCTTTGAGCCAACTACCCAAAAGCTTAAGAAACGAACCTTTGGTATCGCCCGCATGGACATGGCCTACTTCTACCCGGGAGAGTAAACGTTGACTATTGCTGTCTGCCCAGGATCTTTCGACCCGGTCACTAACGGCCACTTGGACGTGTTTACCCGCGCGGCGCGCCAATTCGATCGCGTGATCGTGCTGGTGACGGGCAATCCCGCGAAGAAGACCGGGTTATTCACCGTGGAAGAGCGTATGGAGCTTATCCGCGAGGTCACCTCCGACATCGCCAACATCGAGGTAGACCATTGGTCCGGGCTTTTGGTGGACTACACCACCGCCCACCAGGTCAGCGCGATAGTCAAGGGCTTGCGGTCCTCCTTGGACTATGACTACGAACTACCCATGGCGCAGATGAATCGCCGCCTCTCGGGAGTAGATACCCTCTTCCTCATGACGGACGAGAAGTTCGGCTACGTCTCCTCCTCGCTGCTCAAGGAGGTCGCTAAATACGGCGGCGACGTCGCGGGACTCGTGCCCCCTGCAGTTAAAGCGGCGATGGAGGCCAAGCTGCAGTGAGCGGTGGCGTCATCGTGGCAGTTGTGGCCGCGGCTGTCTTCGCCGGGGCCCTGTTGCAGCGCGTCTCCGGAATGGGGCTGGGGCTTATCTCCGCTCCCATCCTGATGGTGATCTTCGGGCCCGTCGAGGGCATCTTGCTTGTCAACGCCTTGGCCCTCATCAACGCCATGGCGTCCACCGCTACCCAACACCGCGATGTCGACTGGAAAGCCTTTGGTGTGATTGCTCCTGCTCTGGTGCTCGGAGTCGTTCCAGGGTCATTCGTTGTGCGCATGCTGCCCAGCGCCCCGCTGCTCATCGTCGTGGGAGCATTCCTATTAGCTGCCCTGGGGGTAGTCACCCTGGGCAAGCGCTACATTCCCCACATCACTGGGTGGATACCTGCAGGAATCGCGGGCGTAATCGGAGGATTCATGAACACCGTGGCCGGCGTGGCAGGACCGGCGATTACGGTATACGCCCAGGCCGCGCGGTGGAATCAGCGGGCATATGCTGCCACGCTGCAGCCGCTGTTTTTCGTGGCCGGGGCGGCGTCGTTAAGCATCAAAAGCGCCATCGGCGCCGGAAGTGTTACCGCAATTCCCACGATGGTGTGGGGCGTGGGCGTGGCCTCGCTGGCGCTGGGACTCGTGGCTGGCCTGAAAGTGGCGCCGCGAGTGAGCCGTGACCTTGGACGCGCGGTGGCCTTGGGGCTTGCCGCCTTGGGAGGGCTCACTGCGATCGTGCGTGGAGCAATTGGCCTTATGTGAGAAGGGTCGACAAGAAGGCCTGGGTGCGCTCGTGCTGCGGGTTATCCAGTATCTGCGCGGGGGAGCCGGATTCGATGATCGTGCCGCGGTCCATGAATACGACCTCGTCAGCGACCTCCCGGGCAAAACCGATCTCGTGGGTGACCACCAGCATGGTCATTCCCTCGGCTGCGAGAGACTTCATCACGTTCAAGACCTCACCCACGAGCTCGGGGTCCAGGGCTGAGGTTGGCTCGTCGAAAAGCATGAGCTTCGGCTCCATGGCTACCGCCCGGGCGATGGCCACGCGCTGTTGCTGGCCACCTGATAGCTGCGCAGGGAAGGCTTCGGCTTTGTGCGCAAGACCTACTTGCTCGAGCAGATCCATCGCACGGGTGCGCGCCGCCTCGGCGCTGACGCCCTTGACCTGGATGGGTGCTTCCATGATGTTTTCCAGCACAGTCCGGTGGGGAAAGAGGTTGAAGGACTGGAACACCATGCCGATGTCCGTGCGTTGGCGTGCGGCCTCCTTCTCGGAGATTTCGTAGAGCTTTCCGTCTTTCTCCCGGTAACCGATGAGTTCACCGTCGACGTACAAGCGACCCGCCGTGATCTTCTCCAGGTGGTTGACGCAGCGCAGAAGGGTGGACTTGCCGGAACCGGAGGGGCCGATAATGCAGGTCACACTGCCTGCGGGGACAGCCAGGTCGATGCCCTTGAGGACTTCGAGGCGACCGAAGGACTTCCACACCTGGTGGGCTTCAACCATGAGGGTGTTAGGCATTGTCGTGTTCCTGTCCTGTGTTGGAGGCGTGCGGGGAGGCTGCTTCCGCGTCAGCCAAGGCGGCCAGTTGGCGGGAAGTCAGGGTGCGGGTAGCACCGCGCTCGAAGTACTTCTCCAGGTAGTGCTGGCCAACCATGAGCACGGAGGTAATGGCCAGATACCACGTTGCTGCGACCAACAGCAGCGGCACCGGCTGGAACAAGGAAGCCGCGATGTCCATGGAACGCCCATAGAGCTCGTGCGTGTAAGGGATGGCCACCACCAGGGAAGTCGTCTTCAACATAGAGATGAGCTGATTGCCGGTGGGCGGGATGATGATGCGCATGGCCTGAGGAAGCACCGTGCGGCGCATGGTCATCCACCAGCCCATGCCGAGTGCCTTGGATGCCTCGACCTGCCCCTCCGGGACCGATGAAATGCCAGAGCGGACGATCTCTGCCATGTAGGCCGCCTCATTCAGCCCCAGTCCCAGCACCGCGAGCCAGAAGGCGCTGGTGAGAACGGCCTCGAGTAAAACTTCCGCAAAACCCAGGTTGATCGACTGGTAGATGGCGCCGAGCAAACCCCAGAACACGAGCTGCACGTACACGGGGGTTCCTCGGAAGACCCAAAGAAACGGCCAGGAGATGCTGCGCAGCACGGGATTGGGGGACATGCGTAGAACGGCGAGGATAGTTCCTAGAACAACGCCAATAATCATGGCCAGAATAGTGATGGCCAAGGTATGCAGTGCGGCTGTGGCTACTCGAGCATCAAACAGGTACTGGCGGTAAATGGGCCAGCCGTACGCGTCGTTGCGCAAGGCGTCATAGAAGAACAAGAGCCCGAAAACGACGAGGACTGCAGCGAAAATCCAGCGCCCTGGGTGGCGTTGGGGAATTGCGCGAATGGCTTTGGGCGCTTTGGGTGTCATGGCGGCGGTAGTCATGCGGTGTGTTCCTCTACTGGAAGTTCGTTCATGAGCGCTTGGTCAACGAGGCCCTCTCGGATGCCCCATCGATCAAGAATCTCCTGGTATTCGCCGGTCTCGATCAAATGATTGAGGGCAGCGGCCACGGCCGGTCCCAGGGCAGAGTCCTTGGGGACTGCAAAACCGAACGGAGCGGAGTCAAAGGGTTGACCCACTGGTTCGATCTGCCCCCTGGACTTTTCAACGGCATATGCAGCGACCGGAGAGTCCGCGCTGTAGGCATCTGCCCGGCCGACCATCAGAGCGAGCGCCGCGTTGTCAGAGGTGTCATAGGAGAGCACCGTGATCGGCTCCTTGCCCTCGCGCTCGCACTGCTCGGACTTGGGGCGTACGTCATCGGTCTCGGATACCGTCGTGCGCTGGACTGCCACCGTGAGCCCGCAGGCGTTGTCGGGATCGACCGAGTCTCCGGGCTGTTGCGTCCACTGGATGCCTGCATAAAGAAAGTCAATGAAGTCGAAGGCTTCTCGACGCTCTGGGTTATCCGTAAAGCCAGAGGCGCCCATCTCGACTGACCCCGCCTGGATGGAGGGAAGGATAAGGCTAAAGTCCTGCTCCACGGGTGCAAATTCCAACCCCATGGTCTGTGCAATGGCCTGCGCAAGGTCCATTTCCACTCCGATGAGCTCACCAGAAGAGTTCTTGAACTCCAGTGGGGCGAACGGGGGATTAGTACCCACAGTGAGTTTGCCGTCGGCAGCGACCTCGGGTGGAACGAGCGCGGACACGGCTGCCTCTTCGCGCGCGCTCACGGGTTGCCAGGCGTCGGGCACGCCTTTTTCCATGTTGGTCACGCATCCGACCAGGGTGAGGGAAGTCGCGGTAAAAATTGCGACCGAACGTATAATTTTCATTGCCGCCTACACTACGCCACAGGTGGCGGCAGGAGTAATCGAATCAGTGAATAGGGCAGTTGTGAATATTCACTGAGCGCCAGATGCTTCGCCCGGGAAGCAGCATGGAGCGCACCCGCCACTCGAGTTTTCCACTGGTCACGGTGTTAGTGGAGTCGCGCAGACTCCTCATCTCAGCCCGCTCGCCCGGGCGGATGCGACCAAGCGCCTGGCGGTTTCCTTCTTCATCTGTAAACCACGCCTCTTGCACCCCAATATCGCGGGAAACATTCACCAAATAGGCTCTATGCGCGTGGCGGCGCATCTCCCACAACTGAGAAGGTTGCCCGCGCATGAGCTCTTCGCGGCGAGATAGAAACGCATGCAAAAGCTCGGAGGGGCCGGTTATAAGGGTCTGCAAGTAAGTCTTCATAGCCACATACTAGGTGCGGGCACCTCAGGTGGCTTGGGTAAAAAGAATCCCCGAGCTGCCGGGATGTGGCGAACTCGGGGATCGTAGTTGGTGCCCCAGGTGAGACTCGAACTCACACTGGACGGGTTTTGAATCCGTTGCCTCTGCCAATTGGGCTACTGGGGCGAACAACGCCAATGAGCATAACTCACAACTGCTCTGTATTAAGAATCGGGGTCATCGTCCGCGCGCTCACGCGAGAAGTACACTCGGAGCGCGTGAACACTTCAGCTAAGGACTCCGCCACCGCACGCAAGCGTTTGTTGCTTATCGACGGCCACTCGATGGCCTTCCGGGCCTTTTATGCACTGCCCGCCGAGAACTTCTCCACCACCGGTGGGCAACACACCAATGCTGTGTATGGGTTCTTGTCCATGCTGAGTACGATCCTGGCGGAAGAGAAGCCAGACCACATCGCAGTGGCGTTTGATGTGGGGCGCAAGACCTTCCGCACCGAGATGTTCCCGGAGTACAAGGCGCAGCGAGAGGCTGCTCCTGAGGAGTTCGCGGGCCAGGTGGGCATCATTGATGATCTGCTGAACACACTGGGAATCACCACCCTGAGCGTGGAGAACTTCGAGGCAGACGACATTCTGGCCACGCTCACCACCGCCGCCGAGCAGCTGGATTATGACACCCTGATTGTCACCGGTGACCGCGATTACTTGCAGCTTGTCACCGAATCCACGACGGTTCTGTACCCCATGCGCGGTGTCTCCACGCTGCACCGGTTCACCCCGGCAGCGGTAGAGGAGAAGTATCACCTCACGCCCGCGCAGTACCCGGACTTTGCTGCACTACGCGGCGACCCGTCAGATAACCTCCCGAACATTCCAGGCGTAGGCGAGAAGACTGCCACCAAGTGGATCCAGCAGTATGGGGATCTGGAGTCGTTGCTGACTCACGCCGATGAAATCAAGGGCAAGGCGGGAAACGCCTTGCGCGAGCGCATTGAGCAGGTGCGCATGAACCGCAAGCTCACCCAGATGGTCACGGACATGTCGTTGGAGGTCGGCCCAGACGACCTCGCACCCCGGACAGCGAATGTCGCTGAGGTGGCCGAAAAGTTTGATGCGCTGGAGTTCGGCACCAACCTGCGCGAGCGCATTCTCGGTGTGGTGGCAACCGATAGTCAGGCCCCGGAGGTTAGCGTCGAGCTCTCTGACGTCGTGGTCGATGACGAACCACTGGATGCCTGGCTTAAGAAGCGTGCGGGCCAGGGTTTGGCACTGTTTGTGCAGGGAAGCGCCACTCCGGCTGGCGGCGATGCGACGAGCGCGGGAATCGTCGATAAGCAGCGCCACGCACTCGCCTTTCATTTTGCGGACCTCTCCCCGGCAGAAGACGCAGCCCTGCGCGAGTGGCTGGAGTCGGCTGACCCGAAGTATCTGCACTCGGCTAAGGCTGTCTATCACATGCTGGCGGGGCGCGGCATCGAGCTGAGCGGCATCGAGCACGACACCGCACTGGCGGCGTATCTGCTGCGTCCCGGGCAGCGCACCTACGAACTCAAGGACGTCTACCAGCGCCACCTGCAACGCCAGCTTCCGGAAGCCAGTGACCAACTGTCGCTTCTCGACGACGACACGACCCTGACCGACTCCGCCGCCGCCATTCTGGAGCTGGCCGAGGAACTGACTCGTAGCTTGGGCGACATCGACGGTTACGAGTTGTACCGCGAGCTGGAGATTCCGCTGGTAACGGTGCTGGCCCGCATGGAGGCCGTGGGAATTGCGGTGGACGTCGAGGTTCTTAATGAACAGCTAGAGAGCTTCACCGAGCAGGTTTCTGAGGTAGAAGCTCAGGCGCGCGGTCTGGTGGACATGCCAGAGCTCAACCTGTCGAGCCCGAAGCAGCTCCAGGAAGTGCTGTTTGACAAGCTCGATCTGCCCAAGACCAAGAAGACCAAAACCGGGTATTCCACTGCCGCCAAGGAAGTTGAAGCCCTGGCGGTGAAGAACCCGCACCCGTTCTTAGACGCGCTGCTTGCGCATCGCGAGTTTCAGAAGATGAAGTCCACCCTCGAAGGACTCATCAAAACAGTGCGCGACGATTCGCGCATTCACACCACCTTCAATCAAACCGTGGCCTCGACCGGTCGCTTGTCCTCGACCGAGCCCAACCTGCAGAACATCCCTGTGCGAACTGATGCTGGTCGCAAGATCCGCTCTGCATTCATTCCCGGCAAAGATTTCGAGTGTCTGCTGACCGCGGATTATTCGCAGATCGAGATGCGCGTCATGGCGCATCTGTCGCAGGATCCCGGTCTGATCCTGGCGTATCAAGAAGGGGAGGACCTGCATAACTTCGTCGGTTCGCGCGTGTTCGACGTCCCGATTGACCAAGTCACCCCGGAATTGCGTCGTCGGGTCAAGGCCATGAGTTATGGACTCGCCTATGGGCTGAGCGCCTTTGGTCTATCTCAACAGCTAGGGATTCCGGCGGGTGAGGCTAAGCAGATCATGAACAGCTACTTCGACCGCTTCGGCGGAGTGCGTGATTACCTCGCCTCCGTAGTCGACGAGGCCCGTAAGTCCGGATACACCGCAACAGTCTTCGGACGGCGGCGTTACCTGCCCGAGCTGACCAGCGACAACCGAGTAGCCCGCGACAACGCCGAGCGCGCCGCCCTCAACGCACCGATCCAGGGCACCGCCGCAGACATCATCAAGGTGGCGATGTTGCGCGTGGATAAGCAGCTCACCGCAGCGAAGGTGAAGTCCCGTGTGCTTCTCCAGGTCCACGACGAACTCGTCGTCGAAGTAGCTCCCGGCGAGCTGGAGAAAGTTCGCGAGATTGTCGAGCGCGAAATGGACGCCGCCATTAGCCTGCGCGTGCCCTTGGAAGTCTCGGCTGGTTCTGGCAAGAACTGGGAGGATGCAGCTCACTAACGCAAGGGGCGCTTCTCGACGCTGTGGATAACCACTCGCTCGCGAGGTTATCCACACATGCCTGCAGTCCTGACTTGGATTGGTGCGTTGGCTCACGCAGTCTCTTTTAAGCAATCACCCGTTTACATTGCTGCGAAAGAAGACTGACATGCCCGCACTTGCCATCGAAGAAAAAGTCCGCAAGCTCCTCGCGCTCGCGCGTGACCAGGAGGGCACACCGGAGGCTGACGCTTTCTACTCCAAGGCTTTTGACCTCATGGCCCGCTACGGGCTGGAGCAACACCAGGTGGAGCTGGGTTCTTCTGAACCCGACGTGGTTCACCGGACCATGGACCTCTCCGGTTCCTACACAGACATGCAGTTCGGCCTGCTGCATCACCTGGCTCAGGCCCTGCACTGCCGGGTCGTGGCGTCGAAGAAGTACCGCAGTACCGTTGTTCACCAGGCAAACCTGTTTGGCCTGCGCAGACACGTAGAGCGCGTGGAGCTGCTCTTTTCCGTGCTCAATGCCACGATGGTGGCCCAAGCTCAGACGGTTGGACGTACGGTGCGTGCCCGGCGGTCATTCATGCACGGGTTTTCCGTGGGCATCTTCCATAGACTCGCTGCCGCTGAGAGCCAGGTCGCCACCGAGTCAACCTCATACTCACTCGTGCTTATCAACGATTTCGAAAAAGCTACCGTTCTGCTCAACGAGTGGGCACGCGCACAGGGAATGTCTGTGGCCAGTTATACGAGTAGGCGAAGCAACCACGCCGGAGCTTTCGCAGCGGGAGGAGCAGCCGCCGACCGGGCAGACCTAGGCCAAACGAGGGTCTCAGGATTTAGGGCTCTGAGCGCCTAAAACGTTCGGGTCGACCAAATGATGCTTCCCGGGAAGATACGCCCTCGCAGGGGAGACCATTGCCCGAAGTTTTCTTCTAGGCCATCCGGCCACTCCGGCTCGATCACCTTCTCTACCCGGAAACCCGTTCTGGTCAGCACCGCTATCCAGTCGGCGAATGTTCGATGAAACTCGGCGTAGGTGATGGCGCCGTCGGCATCTCGCTCGATGTACTCCCGGTCGAAGTAGGACAGTGAAGCAACAAGTCCGTGTGGTCCGGGATCATCTGGGAAAACCCAGCGCATCGGGTGATTAACAGAGAAGACGAATGGTGCGTCCGGGCCGATGACCCGGTGAATCTCTTGCAGAGCAGCGTCTACATCGCGTACGAAGGGGAGCCCGCCAAAAACTGAGAAGGCGATGTCGAAGCTGGAATCTGCAAACGGCAAATGCAGGCAGTCGGCTTGGGCGAGTACCGGTCCGGACTCCGCGCCACGCAGCATTTCACGGGAAATGTCCACGCCCACGGCGAGTTGTGCTCCCTGGTTTGCTACCCACTGCGAACACGGCGCGGTGCCGCAGCCAACTTCCAGGACGCGGGCGCCCCGGACGTCGCCAAGCAAATGAACGTCAGCCTCGCGTACTCGTTCTGGGCACCAATGAAAGTCGGCGAGATAGTTTGCGTGAGCCTCTTGGTAGCGCTGTGCGTCCGAGTCCCAATGCTGGCGCCCGGCAAGGGAGATCGATTCCTGATCTGGATCAGTGGGGTACATGTGACTCCTGATAATTCAGCAAAAGAATACTGCCCTAGCGTTTGTCTCTAGCTGGGGAAATGAGGTAACCTTGGCAAGGCGTGTCTAGGTATCGGCGCGGTTGTGGATCGGATAGGAGGATCCCGGCGGCGTCCATGCGAGATTACCGCGCGTTCCTCACCCTGTTCATTGGGCCGGATTCGTGTGTGTAAGAGACACGGAACATGTCCATTTTCGACCTCCTATATTTTCCGGAGCACTAATACATATGCCCACTTCTAACACCCCTCAGGTTGCCATCAACGACATCGGCACCGCTGAGGACTTCCTCGCCGCAGTCGACGCGACCATCAAGTACTTCAACGACGGTGACATCGTCACCGGTTCTGTGGTCAAGGTCGATCACGACGAGGTTCTGCTCGACATCGGCTACAAGACCGAGGGCGTTATCCCGTCCCGCGAGCTGTCCATCAAGCACGACGTGAACCCCGACGAGGTTGTCGAGGTTGGCGACGAGGTTGACGCACTCGTCCTCACCAAGGAGGACAAGGAAGGTCGCCTCATCCTGTCCAAGAAGCGCGCTCAGTACGAGCGTGCTTGGGGCCGCATCGAGGAGCTGCAGGAGAAGGACGAGCCGGTCACCGGTACCGTCATCGAGGTCGTCAAGGGCGGCCTGATCCTGGACATCGGCCTGCGTGGCTTCCTGCCGGCTTCCCTGGTGGAGATGCGTCGCGTTCGCGATCTCGAGCCGTACATCGGCCAGGAGATCGAGGCCAAGATCATCGAGCTGGACAAGCACCGCAACAACGTCGTGCTCTCCCGCCGCGCATGGCTCGAGCAGACCCAGTCCGAGGTCCGCTCCGAGTTCCTGCACCAGCTGCAGAAGGGCCAGGTCCGCAAGGGCGTCGTGTCCTCCATCGTCAACTTCGGCGCCTTCGTCGATCTCGGCGGTGTCGACGGCCTGGTTCACGTTTCCGAGCTGTCCTGGAAGCACATCGACCACCCGTCTGAGGTTGTCACCGTTGGCGACGAGGTCACCGTTGAGGTTCTCGACGTCGATCTCGACCGCGAGCGCGTTTCCCTGTCGCTGAAGGCCACCCAGGAAGATCCGTGGCGCGTCTTCGCCCGCACTCACGCTGTGGGCCAGATCGTGCCGGGCAAGGTCACCAAGCTTGTTCCGTTCGGCGCCTTCGTTCGCGTCGAGGAGGGCATCGAGGGCCTGGTTCACATCTCCGAGCTGGCTCAGCGCCACGTGGATGTCCCGGACCAGGTTGTCAACGTTGGCGAAGAGGTCATGGTCAAGGTCATCGACATCGACCTGGATCGTCGTCGCATCTCCCTGTCCCTCAAGCAGGCCGACGAGGACTTCTCCGAGGAGTTCGATCCGTCCCGCTACGGCATGGCCGACTCCTACGACGAGCAGGGCAACTACATCTTCCCCGAGGGCTTCGACGCGGAGACCAACGAGTGGATGGAGGGCTTCGAGGAGCAGCGTGCTGCATGGGAGGCTCGCTACGCTGAGGCAGAGCGTCGCTACCAGGCACACTCTGCTCAGATCGAGCGCCACCGTGCCGCTGCCGCCGAGGCCGCAGCTCAGCCGTCCAACTACTCCTCTGACTCCGCTGAGGATGCTGCTCCGGCATCCACGGAGGAGCAGCCGGCCGAGCAGGCAGGTTCCCTGGCTTCCGACGCACAGCTCGCAGCGCTGCGCGAGAAGCTGGCTGGTAACTAAGCCTTAAACTAGGAAAATGGGTCCCACTTTTGTGGGGCCCATTTTTTGTTGCCTATTGCAAAGGGTCATCATTTACGGGTGAACATGAACATGGGGTAAATTCCGATACAGGTCATACCCGGTGACTGTTACGGGTCATGACATGTCACTATTTTCATATTCACAAGGTGGATCCATGGCTACAGGTACCACGTCCACCGCCCAGCACATTCTGGATAATCTGGGCGGTCCGGACAACATCACCAGCCTGACGCACTGCGCCACGCGCCTGCGTTTTCAAGTTGCTGACCCCACTCAGGTAGATAAGTCTGCCCTCGAGACTGATCCCAAGGTCCTGGGCGTCATGACTCAGGGAACACATGGCATGCAGGTGATCATGGGCGGAGGCGTTGCAGAGTACTACAACGCCATCAACCGTCTCGATGGCATGGGCGAGGAGCGCTCGTCCAGCACCAAGGCTGCCAGCTCCTCCAAGGAGTACGGCGGAGTCCGTGGCCGCTTTGGCTGGGTGGACTACTGCTTCGAGTTCCTCTCCGACACGTTCCGCCCCGTGCTATGGGCACTGCTGGGTGCGTCGCTGATCATCACCTCTTTGGTGCTGCTGGACACCTTCGGAGTACAGGACTTCCGTGCTCCTCTGGAGGAGCAGCCGGCAACCTTCCAGTTCCTGCACGCGATGTGGCGAAGCGTGTTCTACTTCCTCCCGATCTTCGTCGGTGCCACGGCAGCGCGAAAGCTAGGCGCCAACGAATGGGTGGGTGCGGCTATCCCCGCGGCCCTTTTCACCCCGGAGTTCATGGGAATGAAGGAGACTGCAGAGGTTCACCCCACCGCCGTGGAGGGCGTGAACACCTACGTCCAGCATGTGTTTGGCCTTCCCATGGTCATTCAGGACTACGGTGGACAGGTCTTCCCGCCGATCTTCGCCGCAATTCTTCTGTTCTTCCTGGAAAAGCTGCTGAAGAAGATTATCCCGTCTGCAGTTCAGATGGTCTTTGTTCCGTTCATCTCGCTGCTCATCATGATCCCGCTCACCGCCTTCGTGGTTGGCCCCTTCGGTATCGGCATCGGTAACGGCATTACGCACATCCTTTCTGCTATCAACGGTTTCTCCCCGTTCGTCCTGGCGATCGTGATCCCGCTGCTGTACCCCTTCCTGGTCCCGCTGGGTCTGCACTGGCCGCTCAACGCCATCATGATCATCAACATCAATACCCTGGGTTACGACTTCATCCAGGGCCCGATGGGTGCTTGGAACTTCGCCTGCTTTGGCGTGGTTACTGGTGTGCTGATCCGTTCCGCCATGGAGCGCAACCGCCCGATGGCCAACGTGGCCACGGGTGGCATGCTCGCCGGTCTGCTGGGTGGTATCTCCGAGCCGTCTCTGTACGGCATCCTGCTGCGCTTCCGTATGTCCTACGCACGCCTGCTGCCGGGCTGTGTCGTCGGTGGCATCATCATGGGGCTTTTCGACGTCAAGGCTTACGCCTTCGTCTTCACCAGCCTGCTGACCATTCCGGCCATGGATCCGTGGGGCGGCTACACGCTGGGTATTGCCGCGGCCTTCTTCACCTCCATGATTCTGGTCCTGGTTTTCGACTACCGCACCAAGGCCGAGCGCGACGAGGTCCGTGCCAAGCTGGCTGCTGAGCGCGAAGCAGCAAACCAGGCTGAGGACGATCGCGTCGAGGCTGCCGCGGCTGCCACCGCTGGTGGTGCAGCTGCTGCGGGTACGGCTCCGGTTGCGCGCGCGCTGGAATCTGGCGCGGTGACCGAGGTTCCTGCTCCGCTGGAGGGACGCGCTGTTGAGCTCAACGAGGTCCCGGATGAGGCTTTCGCTTCCGGAGCCCTGGGGGGAGGCGTAGCCATCGACCCCACCGGTGACACGGTGGTTGCTCCTGCGGACGCCACGGTGCTGGCCGTCCAGAAGACTGGCCATGCTGTTGGTCTGCGTCTCGACAACGGCATCGATCTACTCATCCACGTAGGTGTGGATACCGTGAAGATGAACGGTGAGGGCTTCGAAACCCACGTGGAGAAGAAGCAGAAGGTCAAGGCTGGCGATCCGCTGATCACCTTCGACCGCTCGGCAATTGAGGCTGCCGGTTACTCGCCGCTGACTATGGTCCTGGTCAGCAATACCAAGAAGTTCGCATCCGTCACCCCGCGTCCTGCGGATCACGTTGGAACTGGCGTTCCGGTGATTTCTGTGGCGGCCAAGCAGGAGGCGAACGTCTAGTCCTCCTCTTCGAGGATTCGCTCTCTGAGATAGGGGAGCGAGAACTCGAGTACTCCATGGCGGGGCGCGTGAATGAGCCCCGCGTCTAACAACGCACGACGGCGCATCGAAAGCGCCGTCGTTGTTGTTTTTAACTCCGATGCGATCTCTGCCACGCGCACGGGAGTCGAGCATGCGGCCATGGCTTTGAGGAATTCAAACTGGCTCGGGGAAATGTGGTGAAGCGCCGGAGCATGGACGTGGGAGTACATTCGCTGGATTGCTACCTCAGCGATGTCGTGCACGTGGGCACTCTCGATCGTCAGGCTTTCTGTGCGGGTAGCTCGGGCCCACGCTAGGGACCCCACCACCTGTAGCAGGTAGGGATAGCCTTTGACGAGTGTGACCACGTCGTCCAGAGCCTCAGTCGTGATCTGACGACCATGATCCTCGACAGTGGTGCGTACAGCCCGAGCTACGGCTTCATCCGACAGGGGAGTGAGAACGACGTGTTCCGCTCTCCGGAGGAAGGTCGTCCCGCGATGATTCAACATCGCGTGGATGCCTTCGGGCAGCCCCGCAGCAGCCAAAGCAATTTCGCGCTCGTCGCGGACTAGATCTTGCAGTGCTGTGGCTAGGGAAGCTAGGTCATCCGTATCGGCGGATTGGATCTCATCCAGGGTGATAAACACCCCCGCGTCGTGCTCTTCGGCGGCAGCCACAAGTTCACGCAGCGCTGTAATCAGGGTAGCTCGGGGAGTAGGCGTATCCACGACCTCAGTGCGAATTCCAACCCCGGCAACAGTTGCCCCGGTGATCTTTCGGCGGGGCGGAATGGGGTGGGAGTCCAAAGCACTCAAAGCGCGAGGAATTGTCACCTCGATGAGATCGGAGATCATGGCACGGTCTGGGTACGCGCGGATGACGACCCAACCGTTGCTGGCGGCAATGTTCTCAAACTCATTGAGAAGCACCGTTTTGCCGCTTCCCCTGACCCCACTAATCAACGTGGTACGCAGCGGGGATCCGATACCTTCCGCCAAAGCCAGATCAAACTCGCTGGTCAACTGCTCGCGGCCGGCTAGCTCCGTAGGGGATAGACCAAAATTGGGGCGGAATGGATTTTTCATGGACTCTAGTATAAACCGGTATAAATCTCACCGCGGGGTAGAATCCTGGCCATGAAGTTGATCGGCCTAACTGGAGGTATCGGCAGCGGTAAGTCCACCGTGGCCCGTCGCCTGGTAGAGCATGGATTCACCATCGTCGACGCGGATGCCATCGCCCGTGAAGTCGTCGAGCCCGGCCAACCCGCTCTCGCTGAGCTCGCAGAAGAGTTCGGAGCGGACATTCTCGATGAAGACGGAGCGCTACGCCGGTCCGTACTGGCGCAACGGGCATTCGCCACCGCAGAGGCCACCGCGGCGCTGAACGCGATCACCCACCCGCGTATTAGAGAGGAAACGAACAGGCAGTTCGCTGAGGCTGAGCAGTGCGGGGATCGCGTGGTCATTTACGACATGCCTCTGCTGGTAGAGCAAGGGCTCCACAATGACATGGATCTCACCGTCGTCGTAGACGTTGCCGCGGAAACCCGGGTGCGCAGGCTCGTGGAAAGCCGCGGACTGGAGGAGGACGATGCCCGACGGCGAATCGCTGCCCAGATCTCGGATGAGAAGCGTCGAGAAGCGGCAGATGTGGTCATCGACAACAACGTCGGGCTGCCGGAGCTTTACGCCCAAGTAGACGAGCTGGCAGCACGTCTTAGCTAGTTTTTCGGGGCTGCTTGGCTGAGCGCGCTACCCTGAGCGCTATGGCATTTGCAGCTGAACACCCCGTCATCCCGCATTCGGATTTCCGCCCGGTGGGCGAGGTGGAACGAAGCCGCGCGGCGTTTGAAGTCGTCAGCGAGTTCGAGCCTTCCGGTGACCAGCCCGCCGCGATTAAGGAGCTCGACGAGCGGCTCAAAAACGGGGAAGAGGACGTGGTGCTGCTGGGTGCCACAGGTACGGGTAAGTCAGCCACGGCTGCGTGGCTGATCGAAAAGCAGCAGCGCCCGACGCTGGTCATGGCACCGAACAAGACGCTAGCGGCCCAGCTGGCCAACGAGCTGCGGGCTCTTCTGCCCAACAATGCGGTGGAGTACTTCGTCAGCTACTACGACTACTACCAACCCGAGGCCTACATCGCCCAGACCGATACGTACATCGAGAAGGACTCCTCAATCAACGAGGACGTGGAGCGTCTGCGCCACTCCGCCACCTCCGCCTTGCTCAGCCGACGTGACGTAGTGGTGGTCTCGTCTGTCTCGTGCATCTACGGTCTGGGTACCCCGCAGTCGTACCTGGATCGCTCGCTGGTGGTGCGTGTCGACGAAGAAATCGACCGGGATCGTTTTCTGCGCCTGCTCGTGGACATCCAGTACGAGCGCAATGACTATGAGTTCAAACGAGGCGCATTCCGCGTCAAGGGCGACGTCGTGGACATCATCCCGGCCTACGAGGAAGTGGCGGTACGCATCGAGTTCTTCGGCGACGACGTCGACCGCCTCTACTACATTCATCCGCTGACCGGCGATGTCATCCGCGAGGTCGATGAGCTGCGCATCTTCCCAGCCACGCACTATGTGGCGTCAGAGGGGCGCATGGCCAAGGCCATCGAGTCGATTAAGGCGGAGCTCGCGGATCGCCTGCAGAGTCTGGAGAATCGCGGCAAGCTGCTTGAGGCCCAGCGTCTGCGCATGCGCACGGAGTACGACATCGAGATGATCGAGCAGGTCGGTTTCTGCTCAGGCATCGAGAATTATTCGCTGCACATGGATGGCCGCCAGCCAGGTAGTGCGCCCGCCACGCTCATCGACTACTTCCCGGAGGACTTTCTCACCATCATCGACGAGTCCCACGTGACCGTCCCGCAGATCGGCGGCATGTTCGAAGGTGATATGGCGCGCAAGCGCAACCTGGTCGAGCACGGTTTCCGCCTGCCCTCTGCCATGGACAACCGCCCGCTCACATTCGAGGAGTTCGAGGAGCGCGTGGGCCAAACGGTGTACCTATCCGCCACGCCCGGTAACTACGAGCTGGCGGCCAGCGGGGGCGAGTTCGTCGAGCAGGTCATCCGCCCGACTGGTCTGATCGACCCCAAGGTGACCGTGCGGCCCACGCAGGGCCAAATCGACGATCTGATCCACGAAATCCGGGAGCGCACCGCCAAGCAGGAGCGCATCCTGGTCACCACGTTGACCAAGCGCATGGCCGAGGACCTCACCGACTATCTGCTGGAAAACGGAATTAAGGTCCGCTACCTGCACTCGGACATCGACACCCTGCAGCGCGTAGAGCTGCTGCGACAGCTGCGACTCGGCGAGTTCGACGTGCTGGTGGGCATCAACCTTCTGCGCGAGGGCCTGGACCTTCCGGAGGTCTCGCTCGTTGCCATTCTCGACGCCGATAAGGAGGGCTTCCTGCGCTCGACCACCTCGCTGATCCAGACGATCGGCCGTGCTGCCCGAAACGTCTCCGGTGAAGTCATCATGTACGCCGATAAGGTGACCGACTCCATGCAGTACGCGATCGAAGAAACCGAGCGTCGCCGCGAGAAGCAGATTGCCTACAACAAGGAGCACGGGATCGATCCGCAACCGCTGCGTAAAAAGATTGCGGACATCCTCGACCAAGTCCGTGAGGCCCCGGTCGAGGAATCTGACCCTGCCAGCATCGTCGAAAAGCGAGATACGTCCTCCATGGCCGAGGGAGAGTTGCAGTCGCTTATCGACGATCTTTCCAACCAAATGAGGGCAGCCGCCGGCGACCTCAAGTTCGAGCTCGCCGGGCGTCTGCGTGACGAGATCGCCGATTTGAAGAAGGAATTGCGGGGCGTGAAGGAAGCCGGAATTTAGTACGCTTGTACGTCATGTACTCGTACTCGACCATCGTTGTTGGAACCGACGGCACGGACACCGCTGAGATCGCGGTACGCCACGCTGCAGCCCTTGCTCGAGCATTTGAGGCCAAGCTGATCATTGCGTGCGGATCTTATGGGAATAGCGGATCTCTGTTGAACTCCCCGAACCGGGAAGTGTCCACGCTGCCGGTGGTGAGCGAGGAGTTGGCTCAGGAGTATCTCACTTCGGCGTTTGCTGTGGCCAAGGACGAAGGTGTTGCGGACATCGAGCTGGAATGCATCTCCGCCACACCCGTCGATGCCCTATTGACCTGCGTTGATGAGCATGATGCGGACGCCGTTGTGGTGGGAAACCAAGGTGTGAACTCCCTGACTGGTCGCGTGTTTGGCAACATCCCCACGGAAACCGCACGCCGATCGACGGTCGACGTGGTCTTGGTAAATACACAGCGCTAAAATAGCTTCGTCCCGTGAACTCGCGAAAGGTCACCATGAGCTACCAGAAGATTGTCGTCGGAACCGATGGTTCCAAGTCCTCCATGCTTGCCGTGGAGCGTGCTGCTGAGCTTGCTGCCGCGTTTAACGCGACTCTGATCATCGGCTGTGCGTACTACGAGAACAAGGAGGAGGCGTCCAAGACCCTGCGTCAGGACTCCGTCACCATTCTCGGCGACGACATCGCCCAGAAGAACCTGGACGCCGCCGCTGACCATGCGCGCGCTGCAGGTGCTTCCGAGGTGGAGACTGCCATCCGCCCGGGCACGCCGGTGCAGGCGCTGATGTCCATTGTCAACGACAACAAGGCTGACCTGCTCATCGTGGGTAACCGTGGCATCAACTCCCTGACTGGTCGTCTGCTGGGATCCGTTCCTGCCGACGTCGCGCGCCAGTCTGACTGCGACGTCATGATCGTGCACACTGTGAAGTAGTTCTGAGCTCGAGCGGCGTCGCTTGTGCGGCGCCGCTTTTCGCTGCGCTGTTGCCGGGTGGCTGGGGATCTGGCAACTTTGTAGGACGCTCAGTGCCGGAAGCAGCGCCGCCCGTCCGACAAAGTTGCCACGAGCACTCCTGCGAGCGGCTAGTAGAAGTCCCGAGCGCCGTCACCGAACCGGACCTGGGCGTTCCACTCCCACACCGGGCGCGGCATCACGGGACTCTGCTCAGGAGAACGCGGTCGCTCCAGCGCTAGACGCACTATCTCCATGACTTGCGCGGGATGCCTATCTAGATCCTCGACGGTGACGGCGATAAGCATGTACCCGGCGGCTTGCGCTTCGTTGGCCTTCCAGGCGTCCTTGGTGCGCTGATCCCATGTTGAGTGATAGGTGCGACTGTTGAGCTCGACGAGCACACGGTCCTCGACGAGAAGGTCGTAGAAGTAATGCCCGACCTTCACGTTGCAGCGCAGCGCAAAACCCGCGCGCTCGAGCACTCCATGCAGCCGGGTTTCGGCGGCGCTGTCCTGCGCAATCGGGGTCGTATCCAGCAACGCGCGTAGCTCAGTGGGAATCCGCGGGAGTGCGTGGATGGCGGCTAAGAGGACGGGTACATGTGAGCGATCCTTAGCTGAGTGCTGCAAGAGCGCCCGCGCGTCGTCGATTCGTCTAAATTCGGCGAGCCACGCTAGCGTGTGCGCGACGGGCGTAACCGGCACGCCCTTGACGTGCACGTGTTCTCTGCACCTCGACGCCTTCCTCACCAGCAAATCAGTATCTATCGCGCGACACTTCATAGAACCAATCGCCTGCAGGGGCAGGCTCAGCGGCTGCCCGAGGTGAAGTTGGCAGGCGGTGTCGCCGGAATAGATCAGCCCCGCGTACGCGAGCAGCAGCGCACGCGCGAGCACAAGCCCCTGCGGCGGCGCGGTGGTGTGCACGCCGCGGGCAACGTGGAAAAGCTCGCCCGCGCGGACGAGCTGCTCCACCTCGCGGCGGGTGAATCGTGCGCGGAGTTCCTCGCGGGAAAGAATTTGGTCCATGCCTACTTGGACGTTGCGCTGCCCCTCGAGGTTCCGTTACTCCACGGTGAAGAGGTCTCCTGGCTGGCAACCTAGCTCCTCGCATAAAGCCACGAGGGTGGAAAAGCGCACTGCTTTGGCTCGGTTGTTCTTAAGTACGGAGAGGTTCACCGGCGTAATCCCCACCGCGTCGGCTAGGTCCTTGACCTTGATGTCGCGCTCCTCGAGGAAGCGGTCGAGGTGACAGACGATTTCAGCCATTTACACCAGTCCTTCGTGGTCTTCCTCCAACGCGGCCGCCCGCGAGAAGTAGACGCCAGCGAGTGTGAGTGCGTAGAGGCCCAGTAGCCAGAGCGGGAAGAGGTCGGGGCCCAAGGCCTGAGTGTTGTACAAATCATCAACTCCGTGTTGTGCGGAGTACCAGTTTGCGCCCATGTGTTGGACGAAGGGCCCAAGGGGGTACAGCAGCAAGGTCCATGCGGATAAGGTGATGGGTTTGCTCACGTGTGGGGTAATCCTTCCCTCCCGATTGAACCGGAGAGAGGACACGAGCAGGAGTGTTGCCGACGAAATCAGTGTGCCGATCTTCAGCGCATACCCAACGGCGAAGTATCCGAGTGGGCCAGATGTGAGCTGGTCGAAGTGCACGATCGTTTCGCCCGGTTCGACGACGGAGGCGACGGGGTGGGGAAATCCTTGGTCGAAGACGAGGGTGCGCAGGATGTAGATGGCGAGAATGGTGAGGAGGAATCCAAACCCGATCGTTGGGGCTTTGGGGCTGCTGGTTTTCATGGGGACTCCAGAAAGGTGGAAGGTATCGGAAAACGATGCATCGAATATCAATGTATCGCTAAACGATACGCCGTGCAATCACTCCCACGCAGGCAGGTCCCCGATGACCGTCAGCGTTTGCGTTGCGCGCGTTACCGCAACGTAGAGATCCTGCATACCCTGCGGCGAGGCAGAGACAATCTCGGAGGGCTCCAGCACGATTACGTGGTCGAATTCCAGCCCCTTGATGCTGGAGACATTATCGGCGCTAATGACCTGGACAATGCCTTCCCCGAACGTGAACTCATCAGGCGAGGTACCTGACGGCGCGTAGGTCACCGGTACCCCCGTGGAGCGAATGGACTCCGCCGGCGTCGCGCCAGGATCGATCTGGCCCAAGATACGATTCGCCAACTCCATGATCTCCGCGGGGGTGCGGTAGTTCACCGTCAACTCGTGCCGGCGCATGCGCGTGCCCACGTACTCCGCCAACGACTCCTCCCAAGAGTCCACACCGGCGGGCGAACCGGTCTGCGCGATGTCGCCCACCAGGGTCATCCAACGCGCGGGCGTGCGGCGGAAGACCATCCGCCACTCCATGGGAGTAAGTTCCTGGGCCTCATCGACAATGACGTGACCGTACGCCCATTCCAAATCAGCCCGAGCCCGCTCGGCCGTAGTGCGTACGTCGCGCACTTCTTGTCGCCTAGCCAGCGTCTCGGCATCGATAACGTCATGGGCGGAGAGGATCTCAGCCTCGAACAGGTCATCGTCGTTATCTGTGGAGTCCGAGGAAGAAAGGATATCGATGGCCTCGCGAGCGTCCTCGAGCTCCTGCGACCATTCCGCCTCCTCGACTTCCTCGGTGAGGGCCGGTCCAATCAGGTGGGCAAGTTCGTCGAGAAGCGCCGCATCCGCGGAAGTCCACCGTGCCCCGTGTTCCCGCCACAGCGCTGCTTGCGTGTCCTCGTCGTAGTCGGCGGCGGCGACGGCGATGGCCTCGGGGGAGCTCAAAAGCTCGCTAAGTACCTGGGTGGGGGAGAGCTCGGGCCAATGCTTATCGACGAGCGCAGCCACATCCGGTTCTTCCACCAGGTCGTCGTGCAGCTGGTCGACGTCTGCCTGGGAAAGCAGGTTGGCTCCGCCCAGCGGGTCCTCGCCGATGCGCTGGGCCAATTGCTGTGCCAACTGCTCGGTGAGGTGCTCCGCGAAAACCCCGCAGGCCTGGTTATGCGGCTTCCTAGATCGCCGAGCCCGGGTACGAGCTGCTTTGACCATCGTGGCATCGGCAGTCAGGCGCACTGAGCCGATTCGAAGCTCGACAGGGGAGTCGGGCAGGGATTGATAGGCGCGCACTGCCTCCTTGAGAATGGTGGCCATTTCGGCAGAACCCTTGATTTCGCGCGCTTCGAGGGAGTCCTCGGCCTGCGGAGAAATTCCGGGAAAGAGTTCACCGATGGTGGACAGCACCACGCCGGTCTCGCCAAGCTCAGGAAGCACGCGCGAGATGTAATCCAGGAAGGTCGAGTTTGGCCCAATGATCAACACACCAGTAGCGGCCAGGCGCTCGCGATAGGTGTACAGCAGGTATGCCACGCGGTGCAGAGCCACCGCGGTCTTGCCGGTGCCAGGACCGCCTTGGACGACCATGACGCCACGAGTGTCGTCCCGGATGATTTCGTCTTGTTCTCGCTGGATGGTTTCCACGATCGAGGCCATGTGGCCGGTGCGGGCGGCCGAGATGGCTCGCTGCAATGCGGTTTCCGAACCCACCCCGCCAACGCCCTGGCCGGTAGGTTCTCCTTGTAAGACTTCATCGTCGACGCCAGTGACCTGGCGGCCCTTGGTGCGGATGTGGCGGCGAACGTGTACCCCCTCGGGCTGGGCGGTGGTGGCCAAGTAGAAGGGGCGGGCCATCGGTGCGCGCCAGTCCAGGAGGAGAGTGCGATAACCGTCATCTCTGTCGTCGAGACCCATGCGGCCGACGTAGCGGCGATCGATTCCCTCCTCAACAGGGTTCTCTGCCTCCGCAGCCTCGATGTCAATGCGTCCGAACACCAACCCCATCTGTGCGACGTTGAGCCGATCAAGTTTGGCGTTAAGGGAATGGAACTCGGTTTCGCGGCGCATCAGCGCGTCGACGTTGTCTGGGTTGGCTGGGTCTACGTCTTGTTGGACCTGTTCCAAGCGCTGTTGAGCGCGCGTGACCTCAGCATCTAGGCGTGCGAATAGCGAGTCAGCGTAGCTCTGTTCAAGTGCTATCTCCTGCTCCTGGTTCGGGCTCTCGCTCACCTAATGTCCTCCTCACGGCGTAAATCTTGAACCGAGAATTTTACCGTGAAAATATGTGCAGAGGTAAAAGCAAACCCCGTTTCCACAGCGGCGGAGTATCGCCGATGGAAACGGGGTTCGAAGTAGGAGCTAAGACTAGCCCTCGATGCGAGCCTTAGCGCGGCCGATAGCGGCGTCTGCGCGTGCCTGCAGATCCTCGGCCTTACGGGCAGCCTTCTTGGCGCCGCGACCGTTGGCCTTCTTCTCCAGCTTGGACTGTGCCTTCTGAGCACGGTCCTGAGCCTTGCCAGCAGCCTTCACGACGCGCTTACGGGCGGTCTTGGTGTCCTTCTGTGCCTGCTCCAACCAAGCGCGAGAGTTCTTGTCCGCGCGATCCAGCAGCTCAGCGGAACGCTCGCGGGCCTGCTCGGCCCACTTCGGGGCCTCAGACTGAACGTCGGAAGCTAAAGACTTGCCCTGCTCAGCAGCGTTGCCGATGAAACCGGAAGCGGCTGCAGCAGCGGTGGCCGCGGTCTTCTTCCAGTCGTCCTTGTTGTCATCGACGTAGGAGGAGACGGCCTCAGAAGCCTGCTTGGCGGTCTCCTGTGCCTGCTCAGCCTTCTCGTTGATCCAGGAACCTGCCTGATCCAGGGCGGATTCGGTCTGAGACTGCGTCGGCAAAGCAGCCTGCAGCTTCTTGTTGCCCACCTTGGCTGCGTGGGACGCACGCCAAGCCAGGCCCGGCTTGCCGGCGGTATCCATGGAGGTAATGCCCAGGCCGCCCAGCAGCGCGATGCTGGTAAGGAAACCGCTGCGCTTGGCAGCCTTCTCCTCTGCATCCTTGGCCTCCCAGAAAGCGTGGCGGCCGATGATGGTCGGAACTGCGGTCAGCGCGAGCACGCTGGCGGACAGGCGCGGTGCCTTACCCAGGGCGAGCAGGGAGCCGGCACCAACCTTCGCACCACCAAGGGCGCGGGTGACCAGCTGAGCATCGCCGGGGATCTGGGCGTCGTACGGCGGGGGAACGAGGGTGCGCACCTTCTTCAGTACGTACTCAGTCTCTTCGACGTGGGCCTGGGTGTTCTTGAGGTTGTCCACGCCTTCGGCGATGTAGACCGACGCGAGCATCGGCCGGGCGATCTTGCGAATCATGTCTCATGCTCCTTTTCTGCTGGAGGACATTCTTTATCCGTCCAGCTCACTGTTTCGCTGCGCCTACTCTACCAGCGACGCTCCCACCACTCATCGAGATGCGGACGCTCCTGCCCAATCGTCGTGGAATCTCCATGACCCGGGTAAATGATGGATTCGTCGCGGTACACGTCGAACACCCGCTCCTTGGCGTCCTTAAATAGGCGAACGAAGTCTCCCTCTGAGTGGGTCTTGCCGAGCCCACCCGGGAAGATGCTGTCCCCGACAAAGAGGTTGGGAACTCCATCGATTCGTGCGGCTACGCCTACGCCTCCGGGGGTGTGCCCCCGCAAGATGAAAACCGGCAGTTCGTGCCCGGCGAAATCAATATGGTCTCCCTGATCGAGCTCCACATCAACGGGGGCAGGAAGGGCCGGGGCATCCAAGAATGACGCGTAATGGGTCGCTCCGGTGCGCTTGAGCACCTCGGGTAGGGCGCGCACGTGGTCATTGTGACGATGTGTCGTCAGAACGGCGGTGATGGTGACTCCGGCTTGTTCCGCGAGCGCTAGGAGATCGTCCGGGTTATCGGCGGCGTCGATAAGCAATCCCTCATGTTCATCATGGAGCAGGTAGCAATTGTTGTCCATGCTGGATACCGAGATGTGCTTGAGTTGAAGCTCTTCTTGTGCGGTCATGGGGTTTAGCCTAGCGGTCAATCCGTACTCCTCACGCTGAGGAGGCTTGTGCGCATCTTCGCTGGTATGTTCGGAACCTAGCTTTACAAGGTTTCTTCAGTAGTGAAGAGGAAGGCAAACATCAGTGGCTGATCGCATCACCGTGCATGGAGCTCGGGAGCACAACCTCAAGGGAGTCGACGTTGACCTCCCGCGCGACAAGATGGTGGTGTTCACCGGCCTGTCGGGTTCGGGAAAGTCCTCCTTGGCCTTCGACACAATCTTTGCGGAAGGGCAACGGCGCTATGTGGAGTCGTTGAGTTCTTACGCCCGCATGTTCCTTGGGCAGATGGATAAGCCGGACGTTGACTATATCGACGGTTTGTCTCCGGCAGTTTCGATCGACCAGAAGTCCACCAACCGTAATCCGCGGTCCACCGTGGGAACCATTACTGAGATCTACGACTATCTGCGCCTCCTTTTTGCCCGGGCGGGCACCGCTCACTGCCCGGTCTGCGACGCCGCGATAGATCGGCAAACTCCGCAGCAGATAGTGGACCAGGTCCTGGAGAATCCGGAGAAAACCAAGTTTCAGGTGCTGGCACCCGTCGTGCGTACACGCAAGGGGGAGTTTGTCGACCTCTTTCAGGATCTGGCGTCCGAGGGTTTCGCCCGCGTCATCGTTGACGGCGAGATGTACTCGCTGTCAGAACCACCAACGTTGAAGAAGCAGATCAAGCACGATATTGACGTGGTGGTTGACCGTCTGCAGGTCAAAGAGTCTCAGAAGCAGCGACTGACCGACTCGGTGGAGACAGCGCTCAAGCTCGCCGATGGGTTGGTGGTTATCGACTGGGTTGGCCGTGATGACGACGACCCAGCGCGCTACCGGATTTTTTCCGAGAAGATGGCCTGCCCCAATGGCCACCAGCTGGACTTGGACGAGTACGAGCCGCGAGCGTTCTCCTTCAACTCGCCTTATGGCGCTTGTCCCGATTGTGAGGGCATCGGCACGCGTAACGAGGTCGACATAGATCTTTTGATCCCAGACCCCGACGCGCCCGCGAACAATTGTGTGCAGCCGTGGACGAGTTCCCCGAATCGGAAATACTTTGAGAAGCTTATCGACGGCCTTGCGCAAGCTCTTGGCTTTGATCCCACCACGCCATTCTCGAAGCTGTCGAAGAAGCATCAGAAAGCGCTGGTAGAAGGCTCCGATGTAGAAGTCGCTGTCCGTTACAAGAACCGTTTCGGCCGCATGCGCAATTGGTCTGCACCCTACGAGGGCGTGCGGGGTTGGATGGATCGCAAGCTGGAACAGGCGGACTCCGAATCGGCCAAGGAGCGCTTCTTGGCGTACACCCGACAGGTAGCGTGTCCGACCTGTGAGGGAACTCGGCTCAAGCCGGAGATCCTCGCCGTACGCATCGCCGGCGCAGACCAGCGGGAACTTTCCATCGCCGGGCTATCCGCCCTGTCCGTGGAAGATGCTGCGGAGTTCCTGAGCGATCTCAAGCTGGGAAGCCGAGAGGCCATGATCGCTGAAGCCGTGCTGCGCGAGATTCAAGCGCGTCTACAGTTCCTCATTGACGTCGGGCTGACCTACCTCACACTCGACCGCGCGGCCGGCACACTCTCTGGTGGCGAAGCCCAGCGCATCCGACTGGCCACCCAGATTGGGTCCGGTCTGGCCGGTGTGCTCTACGTCTTGGATGAGCCTTCAATTGGCCTGCATCAGCGTGATAACCAGAGATTGATTTCCACGCTGAAGAAGCTGCGGGATCTGGGAAACACCCTCATCGTCGTTGAACACGATGAGGAGACGATCCGAGAATCCGACTTCCTCGTCGACATCGGCCCGCGGGCTGGTGAGTTCGGCGGCCAGGTCATCTACCAGGGTGATCCTGCCGGCGTGGTGGATGCCGAGGGGTCGATCACTGGTGACTACTTGGCCGGACGTCGCGTGCTCGGTGTCCCGGACAGCCGTCGCCCGATAGACAAGGATCGGGTGTTGACCATCGTCGGCGCGCGAGAAAACAACCTGGATAACGTGACGGTCGACATTCCACTAGGTGTGCTCGCTTGCGTGACGGGGGTGTCTGGCTCAGGTAAGTCGACGTTGGTCAACCAGATCCTGGCCAAGACGTTGGCCAATAAGCTCAATCGGGCTCGCCAGGTTCCGGGGCGAGCCAAGCGCGTCGACGGCGTAGAGCATTTGGACAAGCTCATCCAGATCGATCAATCACCCATTGGTCGCACACCGCGCTCCAACCCGGCGACCTACACGGGTGTGTTTGACAAAATCCGCACGTTGTTTGCCGAGACACAGGAAGCCAAGGTGCGTGGTTACAAGGCGGGGCGCTTCTCCTTCAATGTTAAGGGCGGCCGCTGTGAAGCATGCCAAGGCGATGGCACGCTCAAGATCGAGATGAACTTCCTTCCAGATGTCTACGTTCCCTGCGAAGTTTGTGGGGGAGCGCGATACAACCGCGAAACCCTCGAGGTGCTGTATAAGGGCAAGAACATCGCGGAAGTTTTGGACATGCCCATCTCCGAGGCTGCCGAATTCTTCGAGCCCATTACTTCCATCCACCGTTACCTGAACACATTGGTAGAGGTCGGTCTTGGCTATGTGCGTCTGGGGCAATCCGCAACGACCCTTTCGGGTGGTGAGGCACAGCGTGTGAAGCTCGCCTCGGAACTGCAGAAGAGGACCAACGGCAGGACTATTTACATCCTGGACGAGCCGACGACGGGTCTGCACTTTGAAGACATTCGTAAGCTCATGGCGGTGATCCAATCGCTCGTGGACAAGGGAAATTCCGTCCTGGTTATCGAGCACAACCTCGACGTGATCAAGGCTGCAGACTGGATTGTGGACATGGGGCCGGAAGGTGGTTCGGGCGGCGGCACCGTTGTCGCAGAGGGAACTCCGGAGGATGTGGCCAAGGTGGCCGAGTCGCACACTGGACGATTCCTGGCCGAGCTCGTGTAGTGCGGATCGTCTGTGCGCGGCGATTTGGAGGCTCCGCGCCCGGTGTGTTACCTTTTGGGCACTACCACCCGTAGCAGCGAATTGTTGCCTCGGGTCGCAAGCGGAGATTCTCCCACCCCATACCGCCGACAGGGTTGGTTTATGGGGTTAAGGTTAAGGCCAAGATAGTTCTTGGCTGCGACAGTGGCATCTCCCCGCTTGCCCCTCGTTGGAGGGCAGCGGGATTTTTGTGTGCCTGGGGATAACCTCACCTGCGACGCGGTAGCGTCTACGTTCTGCCCTTCGAATTGAGGAGTCCACATCAGCGCTGAAGCTCGCATCAATGAGCGAATCCGAGTCCCGGAAGTCCGACTCATTGGTCCGTCCGGTGAACAGGTGGGTGTAGTCCGCACGGACGATGCCCGCAAGGTCGCCTACGAGGCTGACCTCGACTTGGTCGAGGTTGCCCCGAACGCTAAGCCGCCGGTCGCCAAGATCATGGATTACGGGAAGTACAAGTACGAGCAGGCCCAGAAGGCCCGCGAGTCCCGTAAGAACCAGCAGCAGACCGTGGTCAAGGAGCAGAAGTTCCGCCCCAAGATCGACGATCACGACTACGAGACCAAAAAGGGCAATGTTGTCCGCTTCCTGGAGAAGGGCAACAAGGTCAAGGTCACCATCATGTTCCGCGGTCGTGAGCAGTCCCGTCCGGAGCTCGGCTACCGCCTCCTCGACCGTCTGGCTGAAGAGGTTGCTGAGTACGGCGTCGTTGAGAACCGTCCCAAGCAGGATGGTCGCAACATGACGATGGTTCTCGGACCGAATCGCAAGGGCAAGAAGTAGCACCCCGCAAGAGACAACCACGCTCGAGTTAGGAATTCTTAAGCCATGAAGCAGAAGACGCACAAGGGCACCGCAAAGCGCATCAAGGTCACCGGTTCCGGCAAGCTTCGTCGTGAGCAGGCTGGCAAGCGCCACCTCATGGAGGCAATGTCCTCCAAGCGCCGTCGTAACCTCAAGGGCACCGAGGCCGTTGCACCGGCTGACGTCAAGCGCGCAAAGCGCCTCCTTGGCAAGGCGTAAGTTTCCGCCTTCAACCGCAACCGACTCACCCAGCACGAGAAGTTAAGGAAGTACCCCAATGGCACGTGTGAAGCGTTCCGTTAACGCCAAGAAGAAGCGTCGCGCAATCCTCAAGTCCGCTAAGGGCTACCGCGGCCAGCGCTCCCGCCTGTACCGCAAGGCCAAGGAGCAGTGGCTGCACTCCCAGACTTACGCCTACCGCGATCGTCGCGCCCGTAAGTCCGAGTTCCGCAAGCTGTGGATCCAGCGCATCAACGCTGCAGCTCGCCTGAACGACATCACCTACAACCGTCTCATCCACGGCCTGCGCCTGGCTGAGATCGAGGTTGACCGCAAGATCCTCGCCGAGCTGGCTGTCAGCGACTTCGCTGCCTTCTCCGCTCTTTGCGAGGCTGCCAAGGCCGCACTTCCGGAGGACGTCAACGCTCCGAAGGCTGCCTAAGCCAGTCGAGCTAACTTCCCTCAGCCACACTGTGGTTGGGGGATTTTTGCTTTTCGACGTCCGTTCAATCCAACTAGTGCATCTTCCGGGCCCTCTGCCATATCGCAATGGGTTTGGTTAGTATTGGCACAAAACAATGTGAGGAGACATCATGAGCACCCCTGGTAACCACGGACAGTACGACTTCAATAACCCGCTAGCGTCGCAGGCTTCCCCGCAGGGAGCCGTGCCGACTCCGGGTTATTACGGAGCAGGCTTCGGGCCCATGGGAGTCAAGCCCAAGTCCAAGCTGATCGCTCTGGCGCTGTGCTTCTTCCTCGGTTACTTCGGCATCCACCACTTCTATGTGGGCAACAAGGGGCCGGGCATTGCCCAGCTCGTGTGCTCGGTTGTCGGTTTCGCTCTCAGCCTGGTGCTCATCGGGTTTTTCTTCTTGGCGATTGTTGGAGTGTGGATCCTGGTGGATCTGGTACTCATCGCCCTAGGCAGCGGATACTTCAGCCACGACAGCAACGGCCTAGAGCTCACCTGGGATCTATAAGGCTACAGCGGACGTAAAAATCGAGGCCCTGCTTTTGGCGGGGTCTCTCGTCGTTTTGCAGTGTCCCGGACTGTTGCAATATGGCGCATCCGCGCTGCTAGGTTTGATCCTATGAAGTTGGATTTCTCGTCTCCGTTTACTGAGCGCACTCCGCGCGTCGTCAATGCTGCGAAGCTGCACCGCGCAAAGGAACGCAAGAAGGCGGGACGAATCCTCGTGGAGGGTTTCAATAGCGTGGATGCGGCGATCTCTACAGGTGCGGCAACCGACCTGTTTGTGACGCAGTCAGCCGCAGAGCGCTATGCCGATGTCGTTACCGCTGCGGGGTACCTAGACGTGTATGTCCACGCGATCGACGACAAAGCGGCGGCTAGCCTTTCGGAGACAGTTACCACGCCGGGAATCTTTGCAGTTTGTCGCCCGGTCCTGTGGACTGTTGGCAAAGCGTTAGGCCGAAAGCCGCAGCTGGTTACCGTTCCGGTGGAGACCTCGGAGCCTGGTAACGCTGGCACTTTGATGCGCGTCTCAGACTCCATGGGTGCAGACGCAGTCATCTTCGCTGGCAACACGGTCGATCCCCAGTCCAACAAGGCCGCCCGGGCCTCCGCTGGTTCGCTCTTCCACATTCCTGTCGCCAGGGAGCCCAATATCAAACAAGTCTTAGGGCAGTTGCGCTCCGCAGGTCTACAAATCCTTGCCACCGCGGCGGATGGTGACGTCACGTTGGATCAGGTCGATTTGGCTAAGCCAACTGCCTGGTTGCTTGGCAACGAGGCCCACGGCCTAGACGATGATTTGCTTAATGAGGCGGACATTCGCGTGAGCATTCCCATCCGTGGGCGCGCGGAATCACTGAACTTGGCTACGGCAGCAGCAATCTGCCTTTACCAATCCGCGCAAGCTCAGGAAGCCGAAGAATAACGAGCATGGTTGGGGCTGCGGGGTAGTTCGCGCGGGGTGCGGGCTACACTCGTAGTTCAGCTATGTCCGCACCTTAATAGATAGCGATGAAGGGGGACCGCGTGTCCGAGAGCCCACATGTTGAACTGACTGAAGACGCCCTTAATCGAGCAGCTGAGGCTGCTATTGCCAGCTTTACAGCCGCCACCAGCATGGCTGAGCTGACTGCTGCACGTCGCGAACATCTAGGGGAGACAGGTTATATCCCTCAAGCTCGCCAGTCGTTGGGGTCGCTACCCAAGGAGCAGCGCAAGGACGCTGGCAAGGCAGTAAACATGGCTCGTGGACGCGTCGAGAAGCACTACGGACAGGTCTCTCAAGCTCTAGAAGCAAAGGAACGCGCCGAGAAGCTCGCCGCCGAGACTGTAGACGTCACGGAGCCAACCACTCGTCGCCAGGTTGGCGCGCTTCATCCGATTACCACTCTCAAAGAGCGAATCGCGGACATCTTCGTTGCCATGGGGTGGGAGATTGCCGAGGGGCCGGAGATCGAGGCCGAGTACTTCAACTTCGATGCGTTGAACTTCAAGCCCGATCACCCAGCCCGTACGCTGCAGGACACCTTTCATGTGGGCGAAGAGGGATCCAGGCAGGTCCTGCGCACTCATACCTCACCGGTACAGGTACGGACTCTTCTGGAGCGCGACGTCCCCGTGTATATCGCGTGTCCTGGACGTGTTTTCCGCACCGATGAGCTGGATGCGACCCACACCCCGGTGTTCCACCAGATCGAAGGACTTGCCGTTGATAAGGGGCTCACGATGGCCCATCTGCGGGGAACTCTGGATCACCTAGCAAAGGTGCTTTTCGGGCCGGAGACAAAGACTCGTATGCGCACGAACTACTTCCCGTTCACTGAACCCAGCGCTGAGGTGGACGTGTGGTTCCCCAATAAGAAGGGTGGCGCAGGCTGGATCGAGTGGGGTGGTTGCGGAATGGTCAACCCAAACGTCTTGCGAGCAGTTGGCGTCGATCCGCAGGAATACACCGGTTTTGCTTTCGGTATGGGGCTAGAGCGCACGCTGCAATTCCGCAACGGCCTGACTGACATGCGAGACATGGTCGAAGGCGATATTCGTTTCTCCCAGCCGTTCGGCATCCAGGCGTAAAGGAAAGGTAATTTAGCGATGTACATCTCTCAGAAATGGCTAACGAACCTGCTGCGCGCCATGGACACCGGGCAGTCTTCCTTTGACACCACGGCTCAGGAGCTCGACTCTGCTTTCGTTCGCGTTGGCTTCGAGACTGAAGGATTCCGCGAACTGCCGGAGATCACAGGCCCGCTGGTCGTCGGCCGCGTTGACCACATCGAGGAGCTCACCGGCTTTAAAAAGCCAATTCGCTTCTGCCAGGTCAACGTTGGTGAGGCTAACGGCACGGGCGAGCCGCAGGGGATCATTTGTGGTGCCCGAAATTTCGCAGAAGGTGACCTCGTAGTTGTGGCACTGCCGGGTGCTGTCCTGCCTGGTGGCTTCGAGATCTCTGCCCGCAAGACCTATGACCACATCTCCGCAGGCATGCTGTGCTCTGCTGCCGAGCTCGGTTTCACAGAGAAGCAAACCTCCGGGATCATCACGCTAGCTCCGGGGGAGGCTGAACCTGGTGATGAGGCACGCCCGATCATCGCTAACGACGACACCGTCTTCGATGTCAACGTGACTCCCGACCGCGGCTACGCATTGTCTGCTCGAGGCCTGGCCCGCGAGGTAGCCAGTGCGTACTCCCTGCAGTTCCGCGATCCTGCCCTCGACGCGAAGGTGGCAGGACTCGACCTTTCAGTGGTGCCCGAGCCTGAGGCAGCGCTACTCGACGTCAATATTCAGACCGACGCCACGGTCCAGCGCTTTGGCCTGCGACGCGTATCGGGAATTGATCCGGCCGCAGAAAGCCCGTTCTGGTTGCAGCGCGAGCTCATGCTGTGCGGTGCCCGGCCAGTGAATGCGGCCACGGATGTCACCAACTATGTGATGTTCTTGTTGGGGCAGCCCATGCACGCCTTCGATGCCGATGCGATCTCGGGTGGTTTGCACGTGCGTCAGGCGCAGGAGGGCGAGATATTTGAGACTCTCGACCACGTCAAGCGCACTCTCAGCAGCGAAGATGTAGTCATTTGCGATGACTCCTCCATCCAATCACTGGCCGGTGTGATGGGAGGAACGCGTTCCGAGGTCAGCGACTCGACCACGAACGTCATCTTTGAAGCAGCAATCTGGGATCCGCGAACAGTAGCTCGTACGTCTCGCCGTCACAAGCTATCCAGCGAGTCCTCTCGTCGATTTGAGCGTGGGGTGGATCCGGCGCTGGTCGAGTCAGCTCTGGACTATGCCTGCGCTCTGCTGGTTTCCATCGCCGGCGGCTCGGCCGATTCCGCGCGAACTTTGGTAGGGGAGACCAATCTCCCGGAGCCCATCGTGCTGCATCCGCAACGGCCACGTCAGCTGATCGGTGTGGACTACGACTATGCGACCGTCGTCAAGCGGCTAGAGGAGATCGGTGCACGAGTTGTAGACACTGGCTCGGAACTCGCAGTAACTCCTCCCACGTGGCGCCCTGACCTGGGAATGGACGTGGATCTCATTGAAGAGATCGTGCGACTGGAAGGCATCGATAACGTACCGCTGGCATTGGCGTCGCCGCAGGGCGGCCGGGGGCTTACCCCTGCTCAGCGTCGAGATCGTGCGGTCGGGCACTCGCTGGCCTACCACGGTTATGTGGAGATTCTGCCTACCCCGTTCGTGAACCCACAGGTCTTTGATGCGTGGGATTTGGATGCAGACGATGATCGCCGCAACGCGGTCAGCGTGCAGAACCCGTTGGATGCCGACTACAGCGTGATCGGAACGACCTTGCTTCCGAGCATGCTCGAGGCAGTGTCTCGCAATGTGGCCCGAGGCCGCCGTGACCTCAGCGTTTTCGGAATTCAGCAGGTTGCCTTCCAAGGCGCTGCTACCACGCCGATGCCAGATGTCACGGCTCGTCCCGATGCAGCAGAGCTGTCTGCCTTGCTGCAGTCGTTGCCTCGGCAGGACAAGCACGTAGCCACAGTTGGCGTGGGCAGCGAGGACCGGCCCGGGCCTTGGGGCGAAGGGCGAACTTATTCCTATGCGGACTCGATCGAGTCCGCACGCATCGTGGCCCGGGCCGCCGGAGTTGATCTGGAAGTGCGCCAAGCCGAGCACAAGCCCTGGCACCCGGGACGTTGCGCAGGGCTCTTCATCGAGAATCAGCTGGTCGGCTATGCCGGAGAGCTGCATCCGGAGGTTCTGGAGAAGCTTGGCCTGCCGGAACGAACCTGTGCGATGGAGCTAAACCTCAGCGCAGTTGAGGTAACCGAGCCAATGCCTGCTCCCATTCTGAGTGCTTACCCTGCGCTGCATCAGGATTTGGCATTGGTTGTCGATGAATCTACTCCGGTCGAACAGGTGCGCTCTGTGGTTGCCAATGCAGCCGGCGATCTGTTGGAAGAAGTGCAGGTATTCGACGTATTCCGCGGTGCCCAGCTGGTCGAGGGCAAGAAGTCGGTGGCTTTGCAGTTGATTTTCCGTGCCCACGATCGCACGCTGACAGACGAGGAGGCCAGTGAGCGTCGGCTTGCTGCCGCTGAGAAGGCGAGGGTTGAGCTCGGCGCTGAAATGCGTGCCTAAAAGACGGTTTACGTGTCTCGGGTTAAAGACGCCGTCGCTCACCTTGGCCCGAGAAGCGCCTGCCTGCAGGAGTAATCTCAGGGCATAGGTTTTTCATCTCTAAGTATCGTTCCGTTCGCCTGTCCTGGTATCGAAGGATTTGAAAAGTGATAAGTTCGCGATCTGCTCGTCATGGCAAGATCATTGAGATCTTGCGACGTACCCGAGTTACCTCCCAAGCCCAACTTTCGAGACTCTTGGAAGAAGAGGAGGGGATCGCGACTACGCAGGCGACACTATCCCGAGACTTAGATGAGCTAGGCGCTCGCAAGGTTCGTTCGGCTGAGGGCAGTTCTTTCTATGTTGTCAGCGGCATCAAAGACATCTACGGCGAGGAGTCAAGCGCCGCGTTTGACAAGCTTCGTCGGATGATCGACGAGCTTGTCGTGGCTATCGATCACTCCGGACCGATAGCCGTGTTGCGCACTCCTCCGGGGGCGGGACAGTTCTTGGCCAGCTATGTCGATCGTGTGGAAATGGAAGAGATCGTCGGTTGTATCGCGGGTGACGACACAATTTTTGTCCTGGCGCGGGAACCCCTTTCCGGCAAGGACCTTGTAGAAAGGATGCGCGCGGCACAGGCCTAAAGCGGTTGCTCACTTATTTTCGCTCTGTTAGTCTGAGCCCGAGCCACGTGTGGGGTACGAACCCCCAGGCCCAATAACTTCAGATAAGTGCAACATCCTTTAACAAGCCGTCCAGTGAGGCGGGGAAGGAGGTCACGATGAGCGAAAACGGCACCGCCGGTCAGGTCGAGCTTTTGAATGCTGACGACGTGGACCGCACCGTAGCGCGCATCGCGCACCAGATCATTGAAAACCGAGCAATCGGCTCTGCCGACGCGGAACCAGTCGTATTGCTGGGTATCCCGTCGGGTGGCGTCCCTTTGGCGCAGCGCCTGGCTCGAAAGATCGAAGAATTCTCGGGGGAGAAGATCGAATGCGGCGCACTTGATGTGACGCTGTACCGCGACGATCTGCGCAATACCCCGCACCGGGCACTCCGCCCCACTCAGATTCCTAAGACGGGAATCGATAAAGCTGCTGTCATTCTCGTAGATGACGTGCTTTTCTCTGGCCGTACTATCCGCGCCGCGTTCGACGCGCTGCGTGACCTTGGCCGCCCCAACATCATCCAGCTCGCTGCCCTCGTTGACCGCGGGCACCGTCGCTTGCCGATCAAGGCTGACTACATCGGTAAGTCCGTTCCCACCAACATCAACGAGGACATTGATGTTGAGCTCACCGAACTCGACGGACAAGATCGTGTCCTGCTCACGCGCGCAGCTGTACAGAACTAACTAGGGGAGAAGCACAGAAAATGAAGCACTTTATCGACGCCTCTCGTCTGTCCAAGGACGAGATCAACTACCTGATTACGGAGTCGGAGAACTTCCGCTCCGCCCTCGAGGGCCGCGAGATCCAAAAGCTGCCGACGCTGCGCGGGCGCACGGTTGTGACCCTCTTCTACGAGAACTCCACTCGTACGCGTGTGTCCTTCGAGCGTGCAGCAAAAATGCTCAGTGCCGACACAATGAACGTCTCTGCCTCGTCTTCTTCGGTTCAGAAGGGTGAGTCCCTGCGCGATACTGGCCTGACCCTGAAGGCTCTGGGCGCGGACGCAATCGTTATCCGCCACCCGCTGTCTGGTGCTCCGGATCAGCTCGCTCGCTGGGTAGCACCGAACGGTGACGGCCCGTCCGTTATCAACGGTGGTGACGGTGCCCACCAGCATCCGACGCAGGCTCTCCTGGACGCCGTTACGATGACTCGCCACCTTGGCGATATGGCCGGCAAGAAGGTCCTCATCGTCGGCGACTGTAAGCACTCCCGCGTGGTGCGCTCCAATGTCCAGATGCTTACCACCCTGGGCGCTGAGGTCGTGCTTGTTGCTCCGCCGACCCTGATTCCGGTGGGCGCAGAGACCTGGCCTTCTCGTATCTCCCACAACTTCGACGCCGAACTCAGCGACGCCGATGTGGTCATGATGCTGCGCATCCAGAAAGAGCGCATGAACGGTGGCTACTTCCCGTCCCTGCGTGAATACACCTCGCTGTTCGGCCTGACCAAGGAGCGTCACGCCAAGCTCAGCAAGCAGTCGCTGGTCATGCACCCGGGGCCCATGAACCGCGGTGTTGAGATCGACTACCCCGTTGCAGATGCTCCGAACTCGGTGATCTTGGAACAGGTACACAACGGCATCCTGTCCCGTATGGCGGTGCTCTTTGCCACTCTCGTTGGTGAGGATAGCTAGTACTTCACCCTGCATTGAATAACCAAGCATCACTTACTCTCGAAGGAGCATCCATCACCATGACCTCTGATAAGAACTTCCCGGCCACTGGTCCGCTTTCCGACCCGGGAGAGGGCAGCCTGCTTATCCGCAACGTGCGCCCATACGGCGAGGGCGAGGCTCGCAACGTCCTCGTTCAAGACGGTGTCATCGCCTCCCTTGATGCTGCGGAGGACACTTCCGCAGATCGCGAGATCGATGGCAAGGGCCGCGTTTTGCTCCCCGGCCTCGTGGATATGCATGTTCACTTGCGTGAGCCTGGCAACGAGGAAGCTGAGACCATCGAGTCTGGCTCCCGTGCCGCGGCTCGGGGCGGATTCACCGCCGTGTTCACCATGGCCAACAACACCCCGGTCACCGACGAGCCGACTCTTGCCGAAGCAATCTGGAACAAGGGACAAAAGGTCGGCCTGTGCGACGTGCATGCCGTGGGCGCCATCACCCGCGGTCTGGAAGGTGAGCACATCACCGAATTCAGCATGATGAAGCAGTCTGACGCTGCAGTGCGCATGTTCTCGGATGACGGCAAGTGTGTCCAGAACGCCGCCCTCATGCGTCGTGCCGCCGAGTACGCTCGCGGTGTGGACGTTCTGCTCGCTCAGCACGCCCAGGAAGGTACCCTCACCGCCAAGTCTGTTGCCCACGAGGGCCCGGTTGCATCCGAGCTCGGCCTCGAGGGATGGCCGCGCGCTGCAGAGGAGTCGATCGTAGCCCGCGACATCTTGATCGCCCGCGACTACGGAGCTCGCATCCACTTCTGCCACATCTCCACCGCGGGTAGCGTCGAGCTGCTGCGTTGGGCAAAGAGCCAGGGAATCAAGGTGACGGCCGAGGTCACGCCCCATCACCTGTTGCTGACCGACGAGCGCCTGCGAACCTATGATGCCGTCAACCGTGTCAACCCGCCGTTGCGTGAGCAGAGTGACGTCGACGCGCTTCGCGAGGCGCTTTTGGACGGCACTATTCAGGCAGTTGCCACCGACCATGCTCCGCATGCGGACGAGTTCAAGGCCTGCGAGTTTGAGCACGCTAACCCTGGCATGCTTGGGCTGGAGACGTCCCTGGCAATCATCGCGGACACCTTCGTCAAGTCTGGTAAGGCCGACTGGCGCTTTGTGGCCAAGGTCATGTCCGAGCAGCCTGCTGAGATTACCCAGCTTCCGGGCCACGGCCGGCCCATTGCCGAGGGTGAGCCGGCCAACCTGACTCTGGTGGACGAGGACTGCACGTGGACTGCTAAGGCTGAGGATGTGGAATCGCCGGCCAACAACCTTCCTTTCGAGGGAATGGAGTTCCACACCCGCGTAGCCGCCACCATCCTGCGAGGCAAGGTCACCTTTAACGAGCAATAGGCCGAATCGTCTCCGCGTGAACTGCTTCCTGGGGTTTCCTCGAGGAGGCAGTTTTTCTATTCCACGCAATATCGCAAAACCCGAGAGAGTAAGGTAATTAACTATGACCCCTTCAGAGCTATCAGAGTTAATTGTTCGCGCGGTGAAGCGTGCATTCGAGGTCCACGAGCTCGATGCCAGCCTCATCCCCGATACCGTCGTCGTCGAGCGTCCGCGCAATCCGGAGCACGGTGACTACTCGACGAACATCGCCCTGCGTATCGCTAAGCAGGCCGGGGTGGCTCCGCGAGATCTGGCACAGTGGATTGCCGATCTGCTCCAAGAGGATGCTGCCATTTCCCAGGCGGAGATTGCGGGTCCTGGATTCCTCAACATTCGCCTGGCTGCAGCAGCCCAGGGTGAGATCGTCCAGACGATCCTGGAACAGGGGGAGAAGTTCGGACGGAACACTCGTTACCAGGATCTGTCCGTGAACCTGGAGTTCGTTTCTGCTAACCCCACTGGCCCGATTCACCTTGGTGGCACCCGCTGGGCAGCTGTTGGCGATTCCTTGGGTCGGGTTCTCGAGGCCAACGGCGCCAAGGTTACCCGTGAGTACTACTTCAACGACCACGGTGAGCAGATCGATCGCTTCGCGCGCTCCCTTGTTGCCTCCGCGTTGAACGAGCCCACTCCGGAGGATGGGTACGGCGGAGAGTACATTCATGAAATCGCTCAGGCCGTCGTAGAGCAGTCACCCGGAGTAGTGGACAAGGATCCGGCAGAGCGTCAGGAGATCTTCCGCGAGCTCGGCGTCAACATGATGTTCGACCGGATCAAGAAGTCGCTGTCTGACTTCGGCACCGAGTTTGACGTCTACTACCACGAGAACTCGCTCTTCGAGGCGGGAGCCGTGGAAAAGGCCATCGATTACTTGAAGGAGAGCGGCAACCTTTACCCCGAGGACGGGGCCTGGTGGCTGCGGACGACTAAATACGGCGATGAAAAGGACCGCGTCGTCATCAAGTCTGATGGCAACCACGCGTACATTGCTGGCGACCTCGCCTACGCCGTCGACAAGTTTGAGCGTGGGCACAACCTCCTCATCTACATGTTGGGTGCCGATCACCACGGTTATGTCACCCGTCTGAAGGCCGCCGCTGGAACCCTGGGGTACGACCCGGACCAGCTGGAGGTGCTGATCGGTCAGATGGTGAACTTGGTCCGCGACGGCGAGGCCGTTCGTATGTCCAAGCGAAAGGGAACCGTCGTCACGCTTGAGGACCTCGTCGAGGCGCTGGGCGTCGACGCTGCGCGCTACTCGTTGCTTCGTTCCTCTGTGGATACGTCCCTGGATATTGACATGGAGCTGTGGGCTAAGCAGTCCTCAGATAACCCCGTGTTCTACGTGCAGTATGGTCACGCCCGTTTGTGCTCGCTGGCACGTAAGGCGGAGGAACTGGGCATCTCGGCCGAGAACCCAGACACCTCGCTGCTCACGCACGAGACTGAGGGCGACCTAATCAGGACCCTCGGAGACTTCCCGGGAGTGGTGAAGACTGCGGCTGACCTGCGGGAGCCGCACCGCATCGCCCGTTATGCAGAGACTCTGGCTGCGTCGTTCCACAAGTTCTACGACAACTGCCCGATCCTGCCTAAGTCGGACGAAGACGTGGCCCCGATCCACGTGGCTCGCCTCGCCTTGGCACTGGCGACGCGCCAGGTCCTGCGCAATGCGTTGAACCTGATCGGTGTGTCTGCCCCCGAAAAGATGTAACGCGTACTTCGCTTCATCTGTACCCGTTGGCCTCCTGGCCAGCGGGTTTTCTTTTTTTGAGGACCGTCGTCGTGGGAACAGAAGAATGAGCGCGGGGCGGTTTTTGAAGTGGGATGGAACGCTTGGATCGCGCACTGTGCACCATCTCACAAAATCCACTTGGGGTTAGTAAGTTGCCCGAAGTGGAATATTTGCATGCCTGGAAATGACCGTTCGGCCGGTGGACGTGCAGCGATGGGGGAGTCTAAAAATTCTGGAATATTCTCTATGCAATTAGCCATACGGTGCCCAGAATATTATTACTACCTGCGGAAATGCAGATATTGTTCGCCTGAACTATTCATTGATCCTCGGATATAGTTATGGGTGTTCGAGGGGTTCTCGAAAGTTGACAAAAAGGGTTTATGACCAGCGCCAACTTGGCCCCATCGGGCCGTAATGTGACCACGAATTGCGCGTTACCGCGCATTAAGTAGAAAGGACCGTCGTGGAAAAAGTAGATGTTTCCACCGGTGCCGGGTCGACGGCGACTTCCGACAAGGAAGGCGGTGTCCAGGGAGGGCTTCCGTTCATCTCCCTCTTCGCCCTCGTTGTGGGTTCCATGATTGGCGGCGGCATTTTCTCGCTCCCGCAAAACATCGCGGTATCGGCCGCCGCTGGCCCCATCCTCATCGGTTGGGCGATCACTGGCCTGGGCATGATCTGCCTGGCTTTCGTGTACCAGTTCTTGAGCAATCGCAAGCCTGAGCTTGATAACGGAGTGTATGCCTACGCACGAGCCGGATTCGGCGACTACGTCGGTTTCAACTCCGCCTGGGGATACTGGCTCTCCGCCCTCATCGGCGACGTGGGATACCTCATCCTCATCTTCTCGACGATCGGCAAGTTCGTCCCGGCTTTCACCGGTGGCAACACGGTCCTCGCAATCATCTGTGCATCAGTGCTCCTCTGGGTTGTGCACTTCCTGATTCTCAAGGGAGTGGAGAACGCAGCCTTCATCAACACCATTGCCACGATCGCCAAGATCATCCCCATCGTGATGTTCATCGTCATCACGGCAATCGGTTTCAAGTTCGACCTCTTTATGACGGACTTCTGGGGCCTGGATGGAGGCTTGGGAAGCGTCGTTACGCAAACCAAGAACATGATGCTGGTGACGGTGTGGGTGTTCATCGGTATCGAGGGCGCCAACATCTTCTCCAAGCGTGCACGCAAGCGCTCGGACGTCGGTAAGGCCACCGTCCTTGGATTCCTTTTCGTCCTCGCCCTCCTGGTTGCGGTCAATCTCCTCTCGCTGGGCATCATGCAGCGCGCTGAGGTCGCGGGCCTCCCGGACGCTTCGATGGCAGACATCCTGGCTGAGGCAGTCGGATCGCAGTGGGGTGCTTGGCTGATCTCCGCTGGCGTCATCATCTCCTTGCTGGGTGCGCTGCTGGCGTGGATCCTGCTCTCCGGCGAGACGCTCATGGTCCCGGGACAGGATGGAACGCTGCCCTCGTTCTTCGGCAAGGCCAACAAGAATGGCGCTCCGGCGAACGCCCTGTGGGTCACCAACATCATCACGCAGATCATCCTGATCGGTTCGTTCTTCTCCGAGAACGTCTACCTGCTGATGGCCACGCTGGCCGCCGCGCTGATTCTGGTCCCGTACTTCCTGACGGCGGCATACGCCCTCAAGCTCACCATCTCGGGCGAAACTTACGACGCATCTTCCCGCGGTGCACGCCGCAACAACCTGATCGTCTCCATCGTCGCAACGATCTACGGAATCTGGCTGCTGTACGCAGCTGGAATATCAACCCTGTTGCTGTCGGCACTGATCTACCTCCCCGGCGCTCTGGTTTACATCTGGGCTAAGAGGGAGAAGGGAGACCGGAACTGGTTCAAGACCTACGAGTGGATCATTCTCGGAGTCCTGGTAGTCGGATCCATCGCAGCAGTCATCCAGATCGCGAACGGCAATATCGCTCTCGTGTAACAAGCTCGTCCCACCCAACCTCTCCGGTGTGTGCGAATGGCGGGGTTAGTGGGGCCCGGAATAACTGAAAAAGAACATTCCCAACTCATTACCTTCAAGGAAGGAAGCGTAAATCATGTCTGATACCCCGATTGGTGCTTGGTCCGAGGTTGGCAAGCTCCGCACCGTCATGACCTGTGCTCCTGGTCTGGCGCACGAGCGCCTCACCCCGTCCAACTGCGAGGGACTGCTTTTCGACGACGTCCTCTGGGTTGAGCGTGCCCGCGAAGACCACGCAAACTTCCGCCGCCAGATGGAGGAGCGAGGCATCGAGGTTCTCGAGATGACTCAGCTTCTGGCCGAGACCCTCGAGGTTGATGAAGGCCGCAAGTTCATCTTCGACCGTAAGTTCAGCGAGAAGATGGTGGGCCCGGCCGTCAACGACGAGCTGCGCGCTTGGTTCGAGGAACTGCCCCGCGAGCAGGCTGCTAACTACCTCATCGGTGGCCTGCCCTACGGCGAGCTGCCCTCCGACCTGGGCAACGGCATCACCAACCAGCTGGGCAACGCCCACAGCCCGCAAGATTTCCTCCTGAGCCCGCTGCCGAACACGCAGTTCACCCGTGACAACTCCGCCTGGATCTTTGGCGGTGTCTCCCTCAACCCGATGATGATGCCGGCTCGTCGCCAGGAGACTCAGCTGGTTCGCGGCATCTACCACTTCCACCCGCGCTTCGCCAACGAGGACTTCTCCTTCTGGTACGGCGACCACGACGAGGACCATGGCTTGGCCACCATCGAGGGTGGCGACATCATGCCGGTTGGAAAGGGCACCGTCCTGGTCGGTATGGGCGAGCGCACGACCTGGCAGGGTGTATCCCAGCTGGCACGCAACCTTTTCAAGGAAGGTGCTGCTGAGCAGGTCATCGTCGGCGCAATGGCTCCGGATCGCGCATCCATGCACCTGGACACTGTCTTCTCCTTCCTCGACCTGGACAAGATCACCGTGTACAAGGACGTGGTGGATACCATCCGCCCGATCATCCTGCGCCCGACCGATGACCCGGAGAAGCTGGATATCCGCTCCGAGGACCGTCACTTCATCGACGTGGTGTCGGATGCCCTGGGTATCAAGGACATGACCGTCGTCCCGACCGGTGGCGACTCCTACGCAGCTGCTCGTGAGCAGTGGGACGACGCCAACAACGTTGTCGCCCTGGAACCGGGCGTGGTTCTCGGTTACGACCGCAACCTGCTCACCAACCAGAAGCTGCGCGACGCCGGCGTCGAGGTGCTGGAGATCGGCTCCAGTGAGCTGGGTCGCGGCCGAGGCGGCGGACACTGCATGACCTGCCCGATCGTTCGCGAGCCGGTTAACTACTAAAGGCGGGTGCCTAGGGCCCCACGAAGGGGCCCTAGGGGCAACACGTACGGGAGCCGCCCACGCGGCGATTCTCGTCACAACTCAATAGACAACAACCAACAGCACTTCGTGCACATTCACCGAAAGGTTCCTATCATGCCTGTTTCCCTGAGCGGCCGTAACTTCCTCAAGCTCCTCGATTACACCCCGAACGAGATTCGCTACCTCCTGGATCTGTCCCGCAACTTCAAGGACCTGAAGCGCACGGGCACCCCGCACCGCTACCTCGAGGGCAAGAACATTGTTCTTCTCTTCGAGAAGACCTCGACCCGTACCCGTTGCGCCTTCGAGGTTGGCGGTATGGACCTCGGCATGGGTGTGACCTACCTGGATCCGGGCTCCTCCCAGATGGGCAAGAAGGAGTCCATCGAGGACACCGCCCGCGTTCTGGGCCGCATGTACGACGGTATTGAGTACCGTGGCTTCGCCCAGGAGATCGTTGAGGATCTCGCTGCCAACGCTGGCGTTCCGGTGTGGAACGGCCTGACCACCGAGTTCCACCCGACCCAGATGATCGCCGACATCATGACGGTGGAGGAGAACTTCCCGCAGGGTGTCAAGGGCCTCAAGCTCGTGTTCATGGGTGACGCCCAGAACAACGTGGCCAACTCCCTCATGGTCGTGTGCTCCAAGCTCGGAATGCACTTCGTTGCCTGTGGCCCGAAGGATCAGATGCCTGAGCAGGACCTGGTCAACCAGTGCAAGGAAATCGCAGCCCAGGAGGGTGGCTCCGTCACCCTGACCGAGAACGTCGACGAGGCTGCCGCTGGCGCCCACGTCATCTACACCGACATCTGGGTCTCCATGGGCGAGGAGTCCGACGAGCTCTGGAAGAAGCGCATCGAGCTGCTCGAGCCGTACCGCGTCACCCAGGAGGTCATGGACAAGGCCGACAAGGACGCCATCTTCATGCACTGCCTGCCGTCCTTCCACGACACCAAGACCACCGTTGGCAAGCAGATCGCCGAGAAGTTCGGAATCGACGAGATGGAGGTTTCCGACGAGGTGTTCGAGGGCCCGCGTTCCCGCGTGTTCGACGAGGCTGAGAACCGCATGCACTCCATCAAGGCCATTATGTACGCCACCCTCAAGTAAGAGGCTGCGCTCACTCAAAGGCTAAGAAAGGGGCCGTACGTCAAGCGCGTGGGGCCCCTTTGTTCTTCCACAATTCTTTTTTACCTCTAATTCCATACTCTGGAAGGAGTACTCATCATGGGCAATCGTGTTGTTATTGCGCTCGGCGGAAACGCGCTGGGAAACTCTCCGGCGGAGCAGCTGGACTTGATCAAGAACACCGGTAAGGCCATCGTGGACCTCATTGAGGGAGGCCACGAGGTTGTCATCACCCACGGCAATGGTCCGCAGGTCGGAATGATCAAGGTGGCCACCGACTTCTCTGCTAATAAGGGCGGCGGAACCCCCGAGGTGCCGTTCCCAGAGGCATCCGCCATGTCGCAGGGTTACATCGGATACCACCTCCAGCAGGCCCTCGAGAACGAGTTCACCAAGCGCAAGCTGAACAAGCCTTGCGTATCTGTGATCACCCAGACTCTGGTGAACGCAGACGATGAAGCTTTCTCCAACCCGACTAAGCCAGTGGGTGCTTTCTTCAGCGAGGAAGAGGCCAAGAAGATCGAGGCCGAGACCGGTCACAAGTTCGTCGAGGACTCCGGCCGTGGTTGGCGCTGGGTGGTGGCTTCTCCGGTTCCTGAGAAGATTGTTGAGGCTGAGACCATCCAGCAGCTCGTGGAGTCGGGAGTCGTTGTCATCTCCACCGGTGGCGGTGGAATCCCGGTCGTTGATCACGACGGTGTTCTCGAGGGTGTTCCCGCTGTCATCGATAAGGATCGTTCGGCTGCGCTCATGGCTGACCAGATCGGTGCCGATAAGCTGGTTATCCTCACCGCTGTGGAAAAGGTGGCCATCAACTTTAATAAGCCGGATCAGCAGGAGCTTTCGGAGATGACCGTGGCCGAGGCCCAGCGTCACATCGCCGACGGACAGTTTGCACCCGGATCCATGCTGCCGAAGATTGAGGCCTGCCTGAACTTCGTCGAGGGCCACGCGGACCGTACCGCGATCGTCACCTCCCTGGAGAAGGCAGGCGATGCTATCAGCGGCACCGCAGGTACGTCGATTACGGCGTAACTAACCAGGCCAGCTTGCTTGGCCGCACACGTGGAGATGGGCTGACGCGCGTAGCGTGGTCGGCCCATTTCTCGTCTGCATTCCCGTTCCCTCGGAGGACACCAGGAGGGCTGCGAGGGGGGCGTCGAAAAGCACAAACCCCGGCTGCGCTAAAAGCGAGCCGGGGGAATGGTGCGCCCGGAGGGATTCGAACCCCCAACCTTCTGATCCGTAGTCAGATGCTCTATCCGTTGAGCTACGGGCGCTTGCGGTACGTTTTGAATGATACGTCCGGGCGATGAATCGAACCAAATCGCGTGGTCGCGCGGGGTTGTGGGCGCGTGGAGGTGCCGGCATTATCCTTCCCACGTCCGTATAAGTTGTAGCTACATGCATAATTTGCTACGGTCGTAGTTATGTCTGGCCAATCGACGCGTTTTGCCCGCCTCCGGCGGATTCGCGAGATCCTCGGGGAGATTCGTGTCTCCTCGCAAGCTGATCTCGCTGCTTTGTTGCGTCGTGACGGTTTCAAGACAACCCAGGCAACGTTGTCCCGGGACCTCGTCGCTCTCAAGGCTCACAAGGTGAAGCCGGAGTCCGGTCCCGCTTATTACACCGTGGACGGGGAGGAACAAGCCCCGCTTTTGGAGGGGGCAGACGCGGTAGTCAAGCTCCGCGAAATGACTTCTCACCTCGCAGTTGACGTGGATTCCCAGGGTGTGTTTGTCACGCTACGGACTGTTCCGGGGGCAGGGGAGTACCTGGCAAGCTTCGTGGACGATCTTGCGGGATCTCTTGTTGTGGGCTGCGTTGCTGGTGATGACACGGTGTTGGTGCTCCTGCGCAACGAGCAGTCGAGCGAGCAATTTTTGAAGGCAGTGAGCGTGCGACGAAGGAAGGCCGAGGCTGTTTAAGCCGCGCCACCTTGACTCGTTTTGTGGCGTGCGGCCTCGGCCCTAGGGCCTTATTCTCGTTCTGCCTAATTTGTGAAAGGTAATTCCATGACTGATCGTATTGTGCTCGCTTACTCCGGTGGCCTGGACACCTCTGTGGCAATTCCGTACTTGGCTCAAAAGGTTGGAGCCGAAGTCGTAGCTGTTTCCCTCGACTTAGGTCAGGGCGGCGAGGACATGGAGTCGGTGCGGCAGCGGGCACTCGACTGCGGTGCGGTTGAGTCCATCGTGATCGATGCGAAGGACGAATTCGCCGATGACTACTGCTTGCCGACGATTAAGGCCAACGCCCTCTACATGAAGGAGTACCCGCTGGTCTCTGCGATTTCCCGGCCGCTGATCGTCAAGCACCTGGTTGAGGCCGCGAAAGCGCACGGTGGTACACACGTGGCCCACGGTTGTACCGGAAAGGGCAACGACCAGGTTCGGTTCGAGGTTGGCTTCTTGAATACTCATCCGGACCTAGAAATTGTTGCGCCTGCGCGTGACTATGCCTGGACCAGAGACAAAGCTATTGCATTTGCTGAGGAGATCGATCTGCCTATTGAGCAGACAGCATCCTCGCCGTTTTCCATCGACCAGAACGTATGGGGCCGGGCGATTGAGACTGGTTACCTCGAGGACCTGTGGAATGCTCCTACCAAGGACATTTACGCCTACACCGAGGAGCCCGACCTGGGCAATGCTCCCGATGAGATCACGATCTCTTTCCAGGGTGGAGCACCGGTGGCCATCGACGGCAAGCCGGTGACCACATTGCAGGCGATCCAGGAGCTCAACGAGCGGGCCGGTGCCCAGGGCATTGGCCGGCTGGACATGGTCGAGGACCGGCTCGTTGGCATCAAGTCCCGCGAGATCTACGAGGCGCCGGGAGCCATGACCCTGATCCGGGCCCATGAAGCACTGGAGGCCGTCACAGTTGAGCGCGAACTTGCTCGCTACAAGCGGCTCGTTGACGCCCGGTGGTCGGAAGAGGTTTACGACGGCCTGTGGTTCGGCCCTCTCAAGCGTTCTCTGGATGCCTTCATCGAGTCGACCCAGGAGCATGTGACCGGAGACATTCGGATGGTGCTGCACGCTGGCAAGGCCACCGTTACTGGACGGCGCTCCGACCACTCGCTCTACGACTTCAACCTGGCGACGTATGACTCTGGTGACTCGTTCGACCAGACTCTGGCGAAGGGATTTGTCAAGCTTCACGGCTTGTCCTCGCAGATTGCTAACAAGCGGGATCGGGAGGCGTAAATGACTGACACCACGCACGGGACTAACGAAGGTGCTCTTTGGGGCGGGCGGTTCTCCGGCGGACCCGCGGAGGCAATGGCAGCACTGAGCGTGTCCACTCACTTCGATTGGGTGCTCGCGCCCTACGACGTCTTGGCTTCCAAGGCACACGCGCGGGTGTTGCACAACGCTGGTCTCTTGTCTGACGAGGACTTTGAGACCATGTTGCAGGGGCTCGATCAGCTTGGTGAAGACGTCGCCTCTGGAACTTTTGGTCCCGAGCCCACAGATGAGGACGTCCATGGTGCGATGGAGCGTGGACTCATTGAACGGGTTGGCCCGGTCGTCGGTGGACGTCTGCGGGCGGGGCGGTCGCGCAATGACCAGGTAGCAACGCTATTTCGGCTGTGGTTGCGAGATGCTATCCGGGACGTAGCCGCCGACGTCTGCGATCTGGGCGATGCCCTAGTTGCGCAGGCGGAAGCACATCCCGAGGACATCATGCCGGGTAAGACCCACTCTCAGGCCGCCCAGCCGATTCTGCTTGCCCACCAACTGCTGGCTCATGTGCATCCGTTGTTGCGCGATATCAGTCGACTCCAGGATCTGGACACCCGGCTGGCGGAATCGCCCTACGGTTCCGGAGCCCTGGCTGGTTCGTCCTTACAACTGGATCCAGATGCTATTGCGGCTGAGCTGGGCTTCGAATCGGCCTCCGAGAACTCACTCGATGGCACTTCTGCGCGTGACTTCGCCGCCGAGGCAGCCTACGTCTTCGCTCAGATCGCGGTGGATATGTCTCGGTTGGCTGAGGAGATCGTCTATTGGGCCACCCCGGAGTATGGGTATGTGACGCTTGCCGACGCCTGGTCAACCGGGTCGTCGATCATGCCCCAGAAGAAGAACCCCGACGTCGCTGAGCTGACCCGTGGAAAGACAGGCCGCTTGATCGGCAACGTCACGGGACTCCTGGCCACGCTCAAGGCGCAGCCCTTGGCGTATAACCGTGACCTGCAGGAAGACAAAGAGCCCGTGATCGATTCGGTGGCTCAGCTTCGCCTGCTCTTGCCGGCGATGACTGGCCTCGTATCGACTCTGACATTCCATCCGGAGCGCCTGCGGGAGCTCGCGCCGGCGGGGTTCACCTTGGCAACAGATCTTGCCGAGTGGATGGTCCGAGAAGGCGTGCCTTTCCGCGAAGCGCACGAGGCTTCGGGCGCCTGTGTCCGCATCGCAGAGGAGCGTGGCATTGAGCTCAACGAGCTCTCCGACGCAGACTTGGCGTCTGTGGATCCGCGTCTCACACCCGAAGTACGGGAGGTCCTCACAATTGATGGCGCAGTAGCGTCCCGTGCCACCCGCGGAGGAACAGCCCCCATTCGTGTTACGGAGCAGCGCCAACGCGCAGCTGCGAAGTTAGCGCAGTCCCGCGGTTGGGCTCAGACGCCGGTGCGCGGCGTCTAGAATAGGTCCTCCGCCCGCCCTGCCGAACTTCAGATCAACGGTGGGGCGGTAGTATCGGCCCCATGAGTCTTGACCCCAAGTTGCTCGACGTACTGGTGTGCCCCATTGACCACGGGCCGTTGGAGTATCGCGAAGACGAGCAGGTGTTAGTTAACACCCGCCGAGGGATCGCCTATCGCATCGACAACGGAATCCCAGTAATGCTTATCGACGAAGCTGAAGAATGGCCGGGCACCGGTACCAGCGACCAAGAGGAGGTCGAGTAAAAGTGGCACAAAACATCATCGACGAGCTTTCCTGGCGTGGGTTGATCAATCAATCCACCGAACTTGAGGCGCTCAAGGAGGAGTGCAACGGCACGATCTCGCTTTACTGCGGGTTCGATCCAACCGGTGACTCCCTTCACGCTGGTCATCTCGTCCCGCTAATCATGCTGGCACGATTCCAGCAATTCGGTCACCGTCCTATCACCCTTGCGGGTGGTGCAACCGGAATGATCGGTGATCCTCGCGACGTGGGCGAGCGTCAGATGCTGTCCTCTGAAGTGATTGCCACCAACGTCGATAAGATCAAGCAGCAGCTTCGTCGTTTCGTGAGCTTTGACAGTGGCCAGGACAACGAAGCTGTCATGGTAAACAACGCTGAATGGTTCAGCGGGATGAGCGCCATCGAGTTCCTGCGCGATCTTGGTAAGAACTTCTCACTCAACGTCATGCTCGACCGCGACACGGTGAAGCGTCGTCTGGAAAATGACGGCATTTCCTACACCGAGTTCTCCTACATGCTGCTGCAAGCACACGATTACGTGCACTTGCAGCGTGAATACGGGGCGGTCTTGCAGATCGGTGGCAGTGATCAATGGGGCAACATCATTTCTGGTGTTGACCTGAACCGTCGCGTTAACCAAAAGCGTGTTCACGGACTTACCGTTCCGCTCGTCACTGATGCCGAGGGCAAGAAGTTCGGCAAGTCCACTGGTGGTGGCAAGCTGTGGCTGGATCCAGAGAAGACCTCTCCGTACTCCTGGTACCAGTACTTCATCAACGCGGGTGACGCCGTTGTTGTCGACTACTTGAAGTGGTTTACCTTCCTGTCGGAAGAAGAAATCCGAGATCTAGAAATCAAGGTCGCCGAAGAGCCATACAAGCGTGAGGCTCAGCGTCGTCTAGCGCAAGAACTAACGACGCTCGTTCATGGCGCAGAAGCGACGGCCGCCGTGGAGCTCGCCTCCCAAGCACTGTTCGGAAAGGCTGAGCTTCAGGATCTTGACGAAAGCACACTGGAATCCGCAGTTTCCGAGACTTCGGTCGCTGATATCAAGGAAGGCGATCCCCGCTCGATCATTGACCTTCTGGTTGCTACTGGATTGGCAAAGTCCAATGGCGACGCGAGGCGTGCGGTGAAAGAGGGTGGCGCTTACGTCAATAATGAACGCGTCACCGAAGAAGACTGGGAGCCGAGCGCTTCAGACCTGCTCCACGGGAAGTGGCTCGTCCTGCGTAAGGGCAAGAAGAACTTCGCGGGTGTACGCGTAACTGCCTAGAAGCACACAATGGCCCTTCAGCGACAGTCGGTCTGCTGAAGGGCCTTTGGCATGTCTACGCGGACGAAACTGCAGCGCATGGTGCAACTTGCGTGTTTCTGGGGTGGTGGTCTAAAGTAATCCAAGTCGCCGCGCAGAGATGACCGAAAGGTTACATGCAGGTGGCGGAAGAAATTTTCAGTGAACTTTCCAGCAACGGTTTGACTGGGGTTGGTTGGTTACTGTAGTTTCACTCAGGCTTCCATCGTGATTGGTTGTTGTGACTGGTTTTCGGTGGTGTGCGTGTGTTGTGTGAGAACTCAATAGTGTGCCAATAACAGCATCATCGCTTTGTTGTGGTGATGTGCACAAGTATGGATGTGCTGGCCTGTTTTTCTACCCCGTCAATGGGTGGGCCGGCATGTTGATATTTTTCATTCATACTGGTTGCTTCCTGGTCGTTTCACCATCTCATGTTTT
>NZ_VDHJ01000023.1 GCF_006334925.1 Corynebacterium tapiri
GAGCTGACCACCCCTGACGGGCGAGGACGCTACAACGTCTTTGAAGGCGGCATGATCTACTGGACCCCAGAAACCGGAGCACACTTCGTCACCGGATTGACCCAACTTGTGTGGGCTGGTTCCGGGTACGAAAAGGGAGAATACGGCTACCCAATTGGTGATAGCTACATCAACGATTCAGGTGATACCGTCCAGAACTTCGAGAAGAAGCAGCTCAACCTCACCCAGCTCATCAAAGATGCAGGCGATACGCTGATTTCCGGTAAACCTATCAGCACCTTGCTGGTGAAGTATCTCAGTGCAGAATTGGGTCAAGACTACGCTGAATACATCGAAAACCATCCAGTCCTTCAAGCCAATGATTCCATACTTGATGATGGCGGAGTGCCTGTACCGACCAACCCTAAATATATTTATGATCCCAAACAGGGGTACCTGAACGACTATTGCACAAAGTCACCAGACGAATATAGATATAGACCGCACCCTGACACGCGCTTCGCATGGGGAACCCGTGGAGCAAGAGCCCTAAGAACTAATGCAAACTTCAGAGGTCCATGCGCGCGACACGACCAGTGTTATGAAAAACTCAAATACAACGGAAGAACTAAAGATCAGAACTCGGCTGCATACGCGGACTGTAACCGACGGTTCCGTAATGATCTGCACACCGTATGCAAGAACGTTTACGACTTTTATTCCCCCGCGAACCGGGCCTGTCGCTCCAGGGGAAATATTTACTATGACGTCGTAGTAGCGGTTCATCCAGATCACTGGCCTGGGCATCTTTTGGGATAAACGCAAATGAGAAAAACTTTGTGCCTACTGGTGGGGACGTCGGCCCTGTTGCTATCGGCGTGTGGCAACGCTGTGTTTACAGAAGGCTCTGGACGGGTTGGTTTTTCCCCGAGCGGATCTGGAGAGGTCATTGTTCATGTGGAAACCTGCGGGGCTAAATTCACTTACGTGAGTTTGCACGGCCCGAATAGCAACGGGGCCTACGACCGTTACGCAATGCTATCCCCAAGGAAGCCGATTTCTGGTTATTCTGAGGTTAATATGTCCAATCCAGGTCCCGACTGGACATCAGAAGGCCCAATCGAGACACCGACTGACCCCGATGAACCATTAAGCGGTAGTTCTGGGTCGCCTAGAGCTGACGTCAAAGCAGCTAGCGTAAGCGCAAAGCTCTCCGAAATTCGTGCGCTCAAAGAAGGGGAGATTCTTATTGGAAAACCTGCAAGTGAGGATTTTGAATCAACGCGCAAGATTGTGACGAAGGCAGAATTTACCCAATGCGATTAAGCGTAGAAGAGCACGCGCGGGCTGAGCAATAGCTCCAAGCACCACGCTGTCACACGGTAGTGCCCGGCATCATTGAGGTGTCGGGCACTTCTCGCGTTAAGGCACCCGTGACCGGGCAGTGTTACACCTTTTGGAGTACACCCCATCCGAACATTTCAGGGGTTGCCATAAAACCTGTTCACTAGGGTTGGTTCCATGACTAATCGAACAGAATCGTCACTATCTCTAGAGACACCTGAACAGTCCGGAAGCGTTTCAGGGCACAAAGTGGGATACGCCCGGGTGAGCTCACCTCAGCAGAATCTGGCTCGCCAGATCGAACAGCTCGAAGCAGAATCAGTGGATACCTATTTCACCGATGAAGCCAGTGGCAGCTCGCGTTCCCGCCCTGGACTTGAAGAAGCACTGCGATATCTGCGCTCTGGCGATCAGCTCGTAGTCACCTCGATGGACCGGTGCGCTCGGTCTCTTGCAGATCTCCACTCGATCGTGGACGAACTAGTCGGCAAAGGAGTGTCGGTGAAGTTCCTCAAGGAGGGACAAGTTTATTCGCAGGACTCAACACCAGTTGCGACGTTGATGCTGGGACTACTTGGTGCGGTGGCAGAGTTTGAGCGTTCGATCATCCGCGATCGCCAAGCAGAAGGCATCGCCCGAGCAAAGCAGCGCGGCGTATACAAGGGGCGAGCCAAAGCACTGACCGACGAACAAGTCGACCAAGCACGCCAGTGGGTTGGTGAAGGTATCCCTAAAGCAGAAGTGGCAAGACGCCTTAAAATCGGACGCACAACCCTATACGCATATCTGAACCAGGAGCCCCGTTAAAAACGGCCCTAGGAGTCACACCTCTTGGCGCTCTTATAACAGGCCCCTATCGAAGCTGAGCTGCATTAGATGTCGATGTTCTACTGCGCTGGCACCGGATCTCTTGCCGCGTTGTCGCGGTTTTATAGCCAAGGCCAGAGGTATGGATCACTGGAATACACCTCCCGAGCGACGAGAGACGCTGATGGTGGTGGTTATCTACAAAGCACCGCGTATTTTCCAAGCAGCGTCGAAAGAGAAAAAGGATAAAGATGCAGCAAACCAGCGCGAGGCATTAGTTCGGGATTTGGTTAGCCCTGGCCGTAGCGCGGGCGTGATGGTGGAGCTTGCCTCTCAGCGGTTGACGGTGGGTGCGATACCGTCGGTGATCCGTGATCTGACGGGTGTGAAGATTGCCGGTCGAGCTACTCGAGCTGAGGATGCCGAGCTGGTGTGGGTATCCGGCTTGGGCCAGGTGAGCCGAGACCCGTAGATGTGCGGCGGGGCCAGTTTGTGGCCGATGACGGTAAAGGGCCGTTGTGGGGCTGTCCGTATATTCGACGTTTTTGTCAGAGTGATGGAATCAGCCGACCGGCGGAGTGGAGGCAGACCGGCTTGGAGGGCCGCAGCTGCCGACGCGACGGGAAGGGAGGCTGGGCCGGCGCAGGCGGCCTGAGAGTGAGGGGGCAGGCACGCACGCGACCTAGTGTTACCACAATTCGGCTGCTGCACCAGCCTCTTCATTAGGAGTGAGGGAGTTATCGTTATCTGTCATCCGAGTGGTGGCAACGTTTCAGCGAAGTTGACTTTCGTTAGAGCCTCTCCTTCAGCTCTTGTGGAGCAGCGTCCACCGCTTCTACTGAAAATCTCTATTTCAAAGAATTTTTGATACCGAGGCTATGCCACAGGCTTCGTCACTGCAGGCGCCTTTTTCGAACGGGATTTCGGTGACAATAGACTCGGGGCTACCCCAGCGTCGAATCTCGATTAGACCATCTCTCCTGACTCCAAACAGAGCTTCAATAGAAGAATTGACGCGGACGTACGTTTCTCGAGTTACGCCGTCAACATGACCAGTACGCTCAGGGTCCTTAGTGTCACGATGGTTGATGAATACACTCCCCTGATCGTCAATAAATCCAGTTTCACCAAATGGCAACATGACGTGTTTTACGAAGTTATTCGCCAAGGTCATCTTGAACTCTCTGGTGTTTTCGACTTTCAGGGTCATCTCGGGTGTTACCCGAACTTCAAAAGATTTGAGCTTGGTTACCTCACCATCAGGGACGCCCTGAAGCACCTCGAACAGACCGGCTCCTAGATAATTCACATGAGAGTACTTGAAATCAGGAGTTGTGAGATCGTAGCCTTCTGGAAACGGTATTTGTTTAACCTGACCATTGGATTTAAGAAGGTAAAGTTCTTTCTTCTTAGGATCATCGCCCAGGCTATCTCCGGCAATTAATGCGTGATTTTCTCCAACAGCCAAGGAATGAACACCTGAGGGAATCGGTACACTGTTCACTTCGCCCCTGTTGAACACTACCGCTTTAAAGAGAAATTCTGCCGACTGAGATTCGTTCATAATTGCGACGGCCATCTTCCCCTCCGGCGAATGGTCGAAATAAGAAGGAAAGCTGTACTTCGGGAAGGTGTATTCCGGTTCAGGTTCTCCTGGCGCCGAGATTGAATTCGCGAAGTATAAATGAGTCTTCTCGCTTGAGGTAAGGGCAACTGGGGTCCAGCTCCCTTGCCCTTCTACGTGATCCAGTGGTTTTCCAGTATCTGAATAAAGGTAGTACGAGTTCTCAATCCAAGATGAATGTGGTTGGAGAACCGGACCGTAGGACGCGATATAGTTCCCGGATTCTCCCCAGGCGTGCTCAGAGGCTGACTCTACGCTACGACTATTGGAACACGAGACTAATAGCGTCGTCGATAGCACAACGGATAGGGATACTACCTTTCTCAGGACCACTTTCTATCTCCTTTTCGTAAACGCTTCTAGTAAGTCACTACAAGCGGACTATCCCGGATATCAGTTGGGTAGACCCCTGGTCCTCCGTTCTTATCCAAATCAATCCTATTTCCAGTAGCAGCCTTGTAGGCGGCCCAAACTAGAGAGGAACAATTGAAGTTTTCGCCTTCAACATTTTTATTGAAAGCGAAGTTATACCGATACCCAGCACCAGCAATGTTGTAGTCAGGGCCTGCTTTGCTTAAGGCCCAATCAGCAGCAGAATTTCTTGAAGCTTGATCCGTCAAAACATATTGTTTACGCAGGTTACGCAAACGAGGATCGTGATCAGCCCGCGGATCGCCGACAGGAAAATTTTTAAGCCTTTTTACGCCTGCTTTCGGATCATCCTGACCCGAAGATGATCCAATTCCGGGATGCCCAAAGGCTTCGACCGTATCATTCCTTGAAGAATCGGTAGCTGATGGACTTCCGACGAAAATTCCATTATGGCCATGATTTACTCGGGCCGTAGTTCCATCAGAATAGAAAATATCTCCTCGATGCTTAGGGTTTGTCGGGTCAGTGTTTCCCCCTTCGGGAAGACCTGCCTGCAAGGAAGCACTTTCTTGTTCGAATTGCTCATTGTACTTGAGCAAGTCCTTCAACGCTTCAGAAAACACTGCATACAGATCATCATTATGGACTGATTGGGCGTATTCAAGACCGTCTTCATAGACCTGTTTAGCGTCTAGGTGATGACTTTGGTTTCCTGGCATGTTATCGACGATTTGTTGAATGACGTCTGCATACCCATTTATCTCTCCTTTCTCGAACCTCTGAGACATCTTTACTCCCTTAAAGTCTTTCTTGGCGTCTTCAATTGGGTAACCGTAAGGACCTTTTTCATATCCAGATTTTGCCCAGCTGAGCAGAACTGTTCCCGTAACAGGATGTGCTCCGGTTTCTGGGGTCCAGTAGATCATGCCGCCTTCAAAGACGTTGTAGCGTCCTCGCCCGTCAGGGGTGGTCAGCTC
>NZ_VDHJ01000024.1 GCF_006334925.1 Corynebacterium tapiri
GTGGTGCTAGCAGTTTTTGCTGGGTATTGGGCTCTGCCCTTATTTTTGTGGAGAGTTTGATCCTGGCTCAGGATGAACGCTGGCGGCGTGCTTAACACATGCAAGTCGAACGGAAAGGCCCTGCTTGCAGGGTACTCGAGTGGCGAACGGGTGAGTAACACGTGGGTGATCTGCCTTGCACTCTGGGATAAGCCTGGGAAACTGGGTCTAATACCGGATAGGACCGCACTGTAGGGGTGTGGTGGAAAGTTTTTTCGGTGCGAGATGAGCCCGCGGCCTATCAGCTTGTTGGTGGGGTAATGGCCTACCAAGGCGTCGACGGGTAGCCGGCCTGAGAGGGTGTACGGCCACATTGGGACTGAGATACGGCCCAGACTCCTACGGGAGGCAGCAGTGGGGAATATTGCACAATGGGCGCAAGCCTGATGCAGCGACGCCGCGTGGGGGATGACGGCCTTCGGGTTGTAAACTCCTTTCGCCAGGGACGAAGCGTTTTGTGACGGTACCTGGATAAGAAGCACCGGCTAACTACGTGCCAGCAGCCGCGGTAATACGTAGGGTGCGAGCGTTGTCCGGAATTACTGGGCGTAAAGAGCTCGTAGGTGGTTTGTCGCGTCGTCTGTGAAATACCGGGGCTTAACTCTGGTCGTGCAGGCGATACGGGCATAACTTGAGTGCTGTAGGGGAGACTGGAATTCCTGGTGTAGCGGTGAAATGCGCAGATATCAGGAGGAACACCGATGGCGAAGGCAGGTCTCTGGGCAGTTACTGACGCTGAGGAGCGAAAGCATGGGTAGCGAACAGGATTAGATACCCTGGTAGTCCATGCCGTAAACGGTGGGCGCTAGGTGTAGGGGGCTTCCACGTCTTCTGTGCCGTAGCTAACGCATTAAGCGCCCCGCCTGGGGAGTACGGCCGCAAGGCTAAAACTCAAAGGAATTGACGGGGGCCCGCACAAGCGGCGGAGCATGTGGATTAATTCGATGCAACGCGAAGAACCTTACCTGGGCTTGACATGCACTGGACCGGACTAGAGATAGTTTTTCCCTTTGTGGCTGGTGTACAGGTGGTGCATGGTTGTCGTCAGCTCGTGTCGTGAGATGTTGGGTTAAGTCCCGCAACGAGCGCAACCCTTGTCTTATGTTGCCAGCACGTGATGGTGGGGACTCATGAGAGACTGCCGGGGTTAACTCGGAGGAAGGTGGGGATGACGTCAAATCATCATGCCCCTTATGTCCAGGGCTTCACACATGCTACAATGGTCGGTACAACAGGTTGCGACACTGTGAGGTGAAGCTAATCCTCTTTAAAGCCGGCCTTAGTTCGGATTGGGGTCTGCAACTCGACCCCATGAAGTCGGAGTCGCTAGTAATCGCAGATCAGCAATGCTGCGGTGAATACGTTCCCGGGCCTTGTACACACCGCCCGTCACGTCATGAAAGTTGGTAACACCCGAAGCCCACGGCCTAACCCCTTGTGGGGAGGGAGTGGTCGAAGGTGGGATCGGCGATTGGGACGAAGTCGTAACAAGGTAGCCGTACCGGAAGGTGCGGCTGGATCACCTCCTTTCTAAGGAGTTTTATTTTTTTGTGCACCCTGTGGGTGTGTTGGTGGTTGATGTGCCCGTGTGTGGTGCTGCCACCAGGTATGTGGATGTGGATGGGCCACCTGGATGGTGGTTGTGTGGTTGTTGGCATGCTGTTGGGTGTCTGGGACAACATGTTTTGTTCCTGTTGTACAAGGGTGTCATGTGCCTGTACTAACCGGTTGGTTGGTGTGGGTGTGTGGGGTCTGTGTTGTGTGAGAACTGTATAGTGGACGCGAGCAATGACACATGCCGCGAATGCCTACACATGTTGTGTGTGTGGGTGTGTGGTGTGTGTTGTTTTCTTTATTCTTTTGTCAATTTTTTTGTGTGGCATGCGCCCTTTCGCACTGTTGTGTGTGTGGGGTGTGTGTTTGTTCGTTAAGGCACACGGTGGATGCCTTGGCATGCTGAGCCGATGAAGGACGTGAGAGGCTGC
>NZ_VDHJ01000025.1 GCF_006334925.1 Corynebacterium tapiri
TGCTTTGTGTGTGTGGGTGTGTGGTGTGTGTTGTTTTCTTTATTCTTTTGTCAATTTTTTGTGTGGCATGCGCCCTTCGCATTGTGTGTGGGGTGTGTGTTTGTTCGTTAAGGCACACGGTGGATGCCTTGGCATGCTGAGCCGATGAAGGACGTGAGAGGCTGCGTTAAGCCTTGGGGAGTTGCCAACTAAGCGTTGATCCGAGGATGTCCGAATGGGGAAACCTGGCGCCCGTTGTGGGGTGTTACCACCTTCTGAATGTATAGGTTGTGTGGGGGTTACGCGGGGAAGTGAAACATCTCAGTACCCGTAGGAAGAGAAAATAAGAATGATTCTGCTAGTAGTGGCGAGCGAACGTGGATGAGGCTAAACCGCATGCGTGTGATACCGGGTAGGGGTTGCGTGTGTGGTGTTGTGGGGTGCGCGTGTTCATCATCTACCTTGTGGTGTGCGTGTGCTGATGCGTGTGAGCGGAAGTGGCCTGGGATGGTCTACCGGAGTGGGTGAGAGTCCCGTACGTGGTGTGCGTGTTGGTGTGTGTTGCGTGTGTCCCCGAGTAGCAGCGGGCTCGTGGAATCTGCTGTGAATCTGCCGGGACCACCCGGTAAGCCTAAATACTCAGTGTGACCGATAGCGGAGTAGTACCGTGAGGGAATGGTGAAAAGTACCCCGGGAGGGGAGTGAAAGAGTTCCTGAAACCGTGTGTTGACAATCCGTCAGAGCCCGTTTTTGTGGGTAATGGCGTGCCTTTTGAAGAATGAGCCTGCGAGTCAGCGGCACGTCGCGAGGTTAACCCGTGTGGGGTAGTCGTAGCGAAAGCGAATACTAACGAGTGTGTTTTAGTGGCGTGTCCTGGACCCGAAGCGAAGTGATCTACCCATGGCCAGTGTGAAGCGACGGTAAGACGTCGTGGAGGCGCGAACCCACTTAGGTTGAAAACTGAGGGGATGAGTTGTGGGTAGGGGTGAAAGGCCAATCAAACTTCGTGATAGCTGGTTCTCCCCGAAATGCATTTAGGTGCAGCGTTGTGTGTGCTTGCCGGAGGTAGAGCTACTGGTTGGTTGAGCGGGACTATCATCTTAGCAATGTCAGCCAAACTCCGAATGCCGGTGAAGTTAAAGCATGGCAGTGAGACTGTGGGGGATAAGCTTCATGGTCGAGAGGGAAACAGCCCAGATCGTCGGCTAAGGCCCCTAAGGGTGTACTAAGTGGAAAAGGATGTGTGATCGCGAAGACAGCCAGGAGGTTGGCTTAGAAGCAGCCACCCTTGAAAGAGTGCGTAATAGCTCACTGGTCGAGTGGTTGTGCGCCGACAATGTAGTGGGGCTCAAGTACACCGCCGAAGCCACGGCAACATTTTTTGTTGGGTAGGGGAGCGTCGTGCACGCGGTGAAGCATGATCGTGAGGACGTGTGGAGTGTGTGCGAGTGAGAATGCAGGCATGAGTAACGAATGTAAGGTGAGAATCCTTACCGCTGGATGACTAAGGGTTCCTGGGTCAAGTTCGTCTTCCCAGGGTGAGTCGGGGCCTAAGGCGAGGCCGACAGGCGTAGTCGATGGATAACGGGTTGATATTCCCGTACCCGTATATATGCGCCCATGGTGAATCAGTGATACTAACCACCCGCGAGCATCACC
>NZ_VDHJ01000026.1 GCF_006334925.1 Corynebacterium tapiri
AAGACGCACCGTCACCGATCAAACCATCACACGATGCAGGCCTTTCCAGCTGGGGAAGTTCATAAACACTATCCCCTGCTTCTCCAGTCTCCGTCGACAGTCACTCAACGGCGCTTGTTTGACGTGAACGTAGGCTTGTTTACGTGAGTGGGTCAGTGATCAGTGTGCGTGTAGACACCAAGCAGAAACAGCGCCTCGACGCATTGGCACGAAAGACCGGGCGCACTGCAGCGTTCTATCTCCGGCGTGCTCTCGATGCACACTTGGATGAGTTGGAGTACATCTACGCCCGTGAAAAAGACGCTAAGGCAGCTCGCCGGGGTGAGATTGACACAACGAACGTGAGACGAACGTGAGGCAGAATGCGGCCTGGAACGTGAACTTCACACCCTGAGCCCGCACAGGCGTTGCACAGACTCGATCACCCCAACCAGCGATACATCACGGGATTCTTATGCGACGTCTCGTATCTCAGTGACCCGCGATCACACGGGCACAACTCTTGTCGGCAACACGTCAGGACTTATGGCGCTGGGGGTAGGTAACCATCGCATCGTTGCTGGCATCGACAACCGAGAACCAGACTCACCTTTCTCATCCCCGTACGTGGTTCTGCGTAACCATGCGATTGTTTCCCATCGAGGAAACCTCGCCCACCCTACTGGCTGGTTCGTTTCATCACGGAACGATTCCTAGCGCCGCTTACGTGCGCGTCGTTGGGCACGATTCATCGGACGGGGTGCACGTTCAGCACGCTCCACCTCCGCCATCACACGGTTTAATTCCTGGCCTGCTTCGATCAGATCCCCCACAGCAGGAGTCACGAGCGGGCGACCTCCCGCACGAAGGCGGCGTGCGATGGCGCGCAGAAGTTCAGCTGCAGCACGCGCCGTCTCGTCATCAACATGAGTCGTGACCTTTGCCTGGGCGCGCGCTTGTTCCAGCTCTTGATCATGAGCACGCGCACGCCGATCACGGCTGGCTGCTGCACGACACGCAGCACTACAGAACCGCTTAACCCGACCCTGCGGACCGTTACGTGGCGGGAGAGGACGCGTACACCACTGGCACGTTTCAGCATCAGCGAGCGCACGATTCGACAGTGTCATACACTCATAATATCGCACGTTTGATATTATTTTCCGCGCATTTTTCACGCCGCTGACCAGCGCAAATCCATTCTCACTAAAAGTGCATACTGTGTGTCGTCCAGAACTCAGCGAGGAGCTAACGCCGGGCGAACGGGACTGCACCTCGAACTTGCCCACTCTGGCTGGCAGATCTCGCCACACGACGCGCGAGAGCGAGGAGCTAAGTCACGCACTTTTGACCCACTTAGCGTTCGCGCGAGGCGCACTACTCGTCTTCCGGGGAGCGCGCGGGGCGACGTGGAACGTGGACTGCGGGTACTCGCTTCGCGCACGCGGGGCGCAAGGGCGCGCTACAGCGCCGAACGAACTCGGGAGGCACTCCGGGTGTGCCACCGAGGAACGAAAAATCGCTTAGAGGGGCGCACAGCGCGTCAGCGAGGACGCGCACGGGGCGAATCAGACCTGCCAAGAAAACTCGCGACTTTTGCACCGGGAGTCGCGCACTTTTGACCCCGCCTAGTGTTCGCGCGACGCGCGCTGCTCGACCTCTGATTGCGCACGTTTCACACCGGTACTCGCACGCGCTGGTGCTCGAGAACGACCGGAGATAGACAACACACAGTATGCACTTTTAGTGAGAACGGATTTCCGCTGTTCAGAAGCATGCTGCGCACCAGCGTTACGGAAACGATGGAAGCAGCCCCACCGAGACGTTCTTGCTGAGCACGTAACCGTGAGTTTGACTGCGACCACCTGCAGAGGGCGCAACAATATTGCGCAGGCAATATCTCTGGTCCCGTGTTACTTTCCCGCTGTGAGGAAAAATATTCTTGCAGCAATAGTCACGTCCGCCGCTCTATTTTCTACGTACAACTCGCCTCAGGCGCTCGCTCAGGAAGCAAGTTCTTTAAATCAGGACGCTTCCTCGGAGCAATCGTTCACGTTCCGTTTTGAGTCCGATGGAAATTCGATCACCCCATACGCAGGTACGTTTGGAGCAGGCGCCTGCACAGGAAATTTCTCAAACCCACGCGTAGAGGCTGACAATATTGTTGGCTATGGAATACACGTGACCTGCGTTGGCGAAGGGTACATACCCTTAGACGTGCAAATTGAGCTGCAAGAAGAGCATTTAGGGTTTTTCTACGAAACAGTCGATAGGACCTCGATGAGACTTCACGATGGTTATGGGTTCGTCCG
>NZ_VDHJ01000027.1 GCF_006334925.1 Corynebacterium tapiri
AATTCGGAAAGGCCCCCTGAAGTAGCAACCAGTGTGCCCGGCAGGCGACACGCCGAGCGGACACACATTTTGCACCTTAACCCTCCACTAACGCTTAAATAACAAAAATCCCACCCCAGCAAACTGGGATGGGACTGTTGTGGCCAGAAGCGGGGTCGAACCGCTGACCTTCCACTTTTCAGGCGGACGCTCTACCAACTGAGCTATCTGGCCAGAAGCACTACGCTCACATGAAGTGTAATACTTCAGCGACCCTGACGGGACTTGAACCCGCGACCTCCGCCGTGACAGGGCGGCGCGCTAACCAACTGCGCCACAGGGCCTAATGCCGTACTCAAAATCCTGTAATAACAGGGTTTCTTGCACGAGTGGAAAGCTTACACACCTACAGAGATTGCTAACAAATCAGCAGCTCATTAGACATATTTAGGCGTGCCGGCGCCCCAGTTCGATGTGGTGGCCAAACATCCAGTCGCGGTCGGTAAGCATGCGCGCCAGAACCAGGCCAGCACCGATGGTGATCACCGTCGTGCTAGACAACGCCCCGTTGCGCACCACCTCGTCCATATCCACCCCATTGACAGCCGCCATTGCCCGGAACATGGAGGTACCCGGGATCATGATGAGGGCCGCCGGAACGGTCGTGGTCACGCGGGGGATGTGGTTGAGGCGTGCAACGACAAACCCCAGCAGCCCGACCGTCAGGCCACCCAGCAGGACAGCCAGGTAGATCGAGGAACCACCGGCCACAATCCCCAGCTTGACCAGGTTTCCCACCATGCCAATGAAGGCGGCAAGGATGATCATGCGCCGCGAGGAATTGAACATGAAAGCAAAGCCTGCGACACCGGTGAAGCTAGCCAAGGCCAGCACGAGAGGGCCATACAAGGATGCGCTTGAATCTGGAGCGTCCGGACGCAAGCCCACCACCCAGCTCACCAAACTGACCGACAACAGGGCGCAGGTAATCACCGACAAAGCCCAGGCGAAACGGCTAATCCCTGCGGGAAAATCGAATCGGGAGAGATCGATCATCGAGGTAAAGAGCGGGAATCCCGGGATAAGGAACAGCACCGAGGCAACAAAGCCTGGGGCAAGGAACTCGGGTTCAACCCATCCCAGCGCGGCAGTGGCCGAGGTAATCGCCCAATAAGCCAAGGGGGCTATCACTCCCCCGGCTGCGACGCCCGCGAGCTGGCGCATGTGCTTGGCCCCGGCAACGTGCTGGGCTAGTTTGCCTAGCGCGGCCGCGACTCCCACCACGAGGCACACGTGCCATTCAAAACCGTTCAGGATGGCAAAGCTCGCGCAAGCGACCGCGGCGGCGGCACAGATCACCCACGTGGACCAGCGTTTGCGTACGGTGGCCTCTATCAAGTCGAGCCGAGCGTTGAGATCCTCCGCAGTCATCCTCTCGGGAAGATGGCGAGTTAGATCCTCCAGGGCCTCAATACGTGAGGCATCCACCCCGGGATTGTCCACGTTGTACACGACGGTGCGAAAGTGCGGGCCCCGGTGAAACGTCACCGCAATAGTGGTGACCGTGATGATCGCATGCAGCTGGGTATATCCCAGACTGCGTGCTGCCCGCTTCATTGCCCGGATAACCCGGTAACCGGCTGATCCTGAGCTCATGAGCATGATGCCCAGACGCAGAACCGCGTCGGCCTCAATGCCCATGGTCTCGCGCTCGGTGTCTGAGATGTGATCGTTCACGTGTGCTCCCGGACGTCGAAAAGCGAAAATCCCAGTACCTAAGGTACTGGGATAATGGCGACCCTGACGGGACTTGAACCCGCGACCTCCGCCGTGACAGGGCGGCGCGCTAACCAACTGCGCCACAGGGCCAAAAGAGTGATACTCGGAAGTATCTGGTACCCCCAACGGGATTCGAACCCGTGTCGCCGCCGTGAAAGGGCGGTGTCCTAGGCCTCTAGACGATGGGGGCCCGTCGACCGTTGCGTCACACCGTTGTTCGGCTCTGGCGACTCACTAAAGGTAACCCACCCCAGCACAATCCACAAAACGCCTGCTAGGAGATACAAAAATCCCGCTCACCTGGGGTTAAGTAGCAGAAAGTGTGTCTGATCCTCCGCGTTCACCCTGATAGGACCGTATAAATCGCCCAGATATAAGGCCCTAG
>NZ_VDHJ01000028.1 GCF_006334925.1 Corynebacterium tapiri
AACCATCACACGATGCAGGCCTTTCCAGCTGGGGAAGTTCATAAACACTATCCCCTGCTTCTTCACTCCCTCTGTCGACAGTCGTGTTTACCGGTTTGCTGGTCTACTCCAGGAGGGACGCACCATGATTGGGCAGGACGCCCGGTGGCCGTGATTAACGGGGGACCAGGCCGTGCCGACGAGAAAATGGACGTGGTGTGGCGCACGGACCTGGCCGAAGCGACCCAAAGGCTGCGGCGCACGCTCCACTTCAACCATCGCGCGGTGTACTTCCTGGCCTGCTTCGATCAAATCCCCCACAGTAGGAGTCACCAACGGGTTGTGTGGCCTCTCTAGGGGTGCCTTGTGCCGCCCAATAAGCGCATCTTGGGCTTCGGTCAGACTCTTGCTCTAGAAGTCTGCACGCATGATCGCGATGTTTGAAGTGTATTAGGTGGGTATTGACGTTATGACGTTGACGCTATAACGTTAACGTCATAACATCAAGAAGAAAGGGGCTATGACATGCGCATATCGTTTGTCCACACCAAAGGTGGGGTGGGAAAAACAACGAACTCGATCATGCTGGCTACGGCCATAGCACGGCGGGGAGTCTCTGCTGAAGTGCTAGACGCAGACCCGCAAGGGTCAGCTAGCAGATGGGCTGAGGTAGCCGAGATGCGTGACGATAAGCTGCCTTTTCCGGTTCGGCAGGTTGATGCACGACGATTGCAGCGTTACCCCGCATCCGATGGGTGGCAGATCGTGGACACGCCACCAGGCTCTGCCCCAGAGATCCAGGCCGCTATCGATACTGCAGATCTCGTTATCGTTCCCACGCACGCGGCCCCTCTGGATATTGATCGTGTCTGGCCAACCCTGGAGACCGTCGCGCACCGTCCACACGGAATCTTGCTCTCAGGCGTGTTGAAGCATCGGCGGTTGTACCACGAGACTCGTGATCTTTTTGAGGATCAGGGTGTAGCCACCTTCTACAACGTGGTTCCCGAACGCGAAGACATTAAAGCTCTCTTCGGAACGGCCCCTCGCGAGCTATACGACTTCGACGATATTTGCCAAGAGATCCTAGAGATCGAGGAGATGAACTAATGCCCCCGAAGAATCGCCTTGCCGACACCGTCCGGGCTACCACTTCTGCACGAGCGCCCAAGGTGAACGTCGAAGACACCCTCCGTCCCGGAAGCTCAGAACTCACGCGACGTACCACGGTCTACTTCACTGAAGACACCGCCAAGCGACTCAAAATCGCTGCCATCGATGAAGGGACCAACGCCTCCCAAATCGTGGAAGGACTCGTGTCTGACTGGCTAGAGGAACGCGCTCACGGTCGATGATTCTGTAACGCTATAACGTTAACGCTACAACGTTCTAGCATTAACGTTATAGCGTTTTAACAGGTCAAGTGGGTATTCTTAAGAGATAGAGCACGTTTTTAGTCTCTCCGCTCCCGGAGATAAGAGGGAAACAGTAGTTACTGCTTATATGTGGGCCTCGGACTTTCGCTTGCGACGTAAGCTCTCACACCCTGAGCTGTGTGGGCGGAAGTGCTGACACACCCCGGCCAAGGAATCACACCGCTGTAATTAGCGGGTACGGTCAGTAGCTGACCTTAAAAATGAATGAAGCCCGACCCGGCTGCCACCGGATCAGGCTTCGCTTATCACCCAGTCTCCACCTGGGGGAAAGCACGGCAATGACTTTACCGTCATCTGACAGATCAAGCACACCCGTATCCACGCGTGTCGCTACTCGGCTTGTCCCGCAGCGGGATACTGGTGGACTGGAGGACACCCCAGCAGGTGCCACAGACCGCGACGCACTGATTGCCCACCTGGGGCGCGAGGCACTGCACGCGAGTAAAAACCGCGACTTCTCCAGCGCCTACTACCTCGACGACACCGGCACTCGTTGCCCGCGTTTGTACCGCGTGGACTCCGCGGCTCTGGCCAAGTGCCAGTACGTCACCCTGACGAATAAGCAATACGCCGCCGTCTTGGTCATCGACATCGACCAGCCCGGAGAACACGGGGGCCACCCCGCCAACCTGGCCGCTAGTGTGCGAGAAAAGTTTGCGAGCCTGATCGCCCGCAATATCGGCCCCTC
>NZ_VDHJ01000029.1 GCF_006334925.1 Corynebacterium tapiri
ACAGCGGAGCGTAAGGCACTGGCCACGATGGGCCGTAAGGGCGGGAAGAAAGCTGCTGAACGCTGGAAGAACGACCCCAACGGTGAATACGCTCAGTCCCAACGCGAAGTGCTCGAAGCGGCGAATAAACGGCGAACGCTCCAAGGGCAGGGGACGCGTGGCCGAGTCTTGTCGATTTATTCTCAGACGATCTTTGACACTGGAAAGGCCCCAAGCGCACGACAGATTGCGGAGGAGCTTGGCTGTGAGAGAAGCACTGTGGCGCGTCACATCTCAGTGCTAAGAAAAGCGGGCCTTATCGACAGCTAGTGAGGGTGTGAATGCCGTAAGCAATAAACGGTTCCCCGGGCGTAAGCCCGTGCTCTTATCCCCTGTTTCTGTTACCGCGTGTTCGATTCGCAAGTGGATCATCACTAAGTCGTGTATGTGGAGCGACGGACCGGTTGTTTATGAAGCCACGTTCACCACGATTCAAAGCGCACGCGGCAAAAAGAGCGCTGAGCAGCGGTGGGGAAATCACTCCACGAAGAGCGCCGTCACTGCACTGATCGAGGAGGGACACCATGCCTAAACCGCACCCGCGCAACGGATGGACAGTTCGCGAGCTTCACGAGCGCACCGGGGCGGCAAAAAGTTCGATCATCCGTTGGACGAGTGAACCGCGCGCTGATTACCTCGCTCGCGCGAACGAGAAGCGCGAGCGCGTGCGCGCGTTGCGCGCCAAGGGGTTGAGCATGCGCGCGATTGCCGCCGAGATCGGTTGCTCGGTTGGCACCGTTCATCGCTACGTCAAAGAAGCCCAGGACGTCTAACCCACCACGACGCACGCCCCTCCAGGCGCATCCTCAATGACCAGACCTGTTATGACTTCAGCCAGGCACTTAACCTGGGATGGCAGGTAGCTCCGGCGGGAAAGTGCCGATAGCCTAGGCAGAATGGAAAAGGAGCGCGCCATACCGGAAACGCAAAGCCAGCGAGTCCCCGCCGCTGTTTCATTAGCCCTTGTTTTGGGGGCTGGCGTCTATGTGGCGTTGTCGCGCCACTTCTCCGCTCTTGGATTACTTCTCTTCTTCGTTTCAGCGTCTGTTCTGCTTTTTCTTTGCTGGAAACCGAACAGAAAAGCTTCGTCCGCTGCGGGGATCATTTCCGTAGGGGCGGTGGTTTATGCGCTTCCTCTCGGGGTCGTTGTTTCCTCGCCGACCTTCGGGGGCGGTCTAATGGCGATCGGCGTTCTCATAGCGGCATTGCACCTTTAAGGGGATTGGCACTCGCTTAACCCGCGGCCTCGCCGTGAGAGCATGAGGACTTCCGTTCGTGCGCTAAAAACGAACTAATGGTGGCGCTTCGCGGCCCGGCGTTGAGCACCTGGGCGAGTTCGCGCACCGCCGCAACCAACTCCGTGTGTTGCTCGGTCACGGAAAACTCGTGGCCCTCGCGCAGACTGCGTGCCAAGGGGTTGAGCCTGCGCGGGATTGCCGCCGAGATCGGCTGCTCGGTTGGCACCGTTCATCGCTACGTCGCCGAGCAAAAAGCGGAGCAGAAAACC
>NZ_VDHJ01000030.1 GCF_006334925.1 Corynebacterium tapiri
GGGTTAAGTAGCAGAAAGTGTGTCTGATCCTCCGCGTTCACCCTGATAGGACCGTATAAATCGCCCAGATATAAGGCCCTAGACCCTATACGGGACCGGTAGTGACTCAATCCACCGGAACGGCACCCACATGTGCTAGCCGGAAATTGGTGTGCTTGCCAGATGGCAAAAAACAGACCACGGTGCCCTGTGTGCGCAGGGCATATGAAGAAAAACGGCACAACATCCAAAGGCACAACCAGATGGCGATGCACCAACCCCAACTGCGGAAGCTCCACAACCCGCACCCGAACTGACCTGACCCAGACCAGCGACTTCACAGCGTTCCACTCCTACGTCACCGGCACAGCCACCCTGGCCCACGTCGCCAAGCAACGCGACATCAGCCGCTGGACGCTTACCCGCCGCTTTGCACCGTTCTGGCTCATTGACGTACCCAACACCGGCCAACCCCACCGCGTCTACGACCAAATCTTCATCGACGGCACCTACACCGCCGCCGGATGCTTGCTCATCGCAGCCAGCCACGACCACGTCATTGCCTGGCACTGGGCCCAACGCGAAACCGCCCACGCCTACACACAACTACTGAGCATGATCGCCGAGCCACTATGCGTTGTCCTCGACGGTGGCCAAGGTGCTTACACAGCAATCAAAGCCTGCTGGCCAAATGCGCTCATCCAGCGCTGCCTGGTCCACGCTCAACGAGTCATCCGCCGCTACACCACCTCACGCCCACGCACCGACGCCGGCAAAGCCATCTACGCATTGGCACTGACACTGACTCAGATCACCACCCTTGACCAAGCACGCGAGTGGACCCTGCGCCTGCATGACTTCGGGCAGGTATTCGCCTCGTTCCTCAACGAGAAGACACGAATACCACCGCAACGCCGCACCCTCAATAAGCAGTGGGAATGGACCCACCCGCGAGTACGCAAGGCCTACAACTCGCTGCTGCACCTGACCCGCAACAACTGGTTGTTTACCTACCTGCAGCCCCCAGAACATGCTCTGGAACCTCAACGGTGGGTATCAACTACCAACAGCCTGGAAGGCGGCATCAACGCCCAGCTCAAACGCATCGCCGATGCACATCGTGGCAGGTCCGGAGAGCGGCAGAGGAAAATGCTGGAGTGGTACCTGCACACCAAAACACACATGCCTGACGACCCACTAAGAATCGCCAGGCAGTGCAATTTCGGACAAGATCCACTCGCCAAAGTCAACGATCTCGTCCTAGAAGACCACAACGACGCCGACCTGGAAACCGGACGCCCAGCCCTCTACGACAACGCTATCCCAACCGAGTACGAACACTCGATAGGAATTCGGAAAGGCCCCCTGAAGTAGCAACCAGTGTGCCCGGCAGGCGACACGCCGAGCGGACACACATTTTGCACCTTAACCC
>NZ_VDHJ01000032.1 GCF_006334925.1 Corynebacterium tapiri
AGAAGCAGGGGATAGTGTTTATGAACTTCCCCAGCTGGAAAGGCCTGCATCGTGTGATGGTTTGATCGGTGACGGTGCGTCTTTGTCAGGAGCAGAAGTGGAAGTAGGTGCGTGGGATAGACCTACTGCGGCTTTACGCTGTTCTTGCGGGCTCAGACCGGCATTATCTGCCATGGTCTGAGTAATCCAGGTGGCGCGAGAAACAATGTTGGTGTGCCACATAGGCTTATCGCGACCGTCGCTACAGGCCGGGTTGTATCCCCCTGCAGTATGGACGGCGTAGAGGGTGTTGTCTTTAAAGATGGGTGCGCCTGAGTCCCCACTACACGAGCGTGATTCGGTTACGGCCTTGCCTTTGAATAAATCGGTGTAGGTGACGTTTCCGAAATCCAAGGACGCAACCGTATCCGTGATAACCGTGGTGGCCGTGGAGGCGAAGTCATGGGTTTGTCCATACCCGGTCAACAGTGCGTGCTCACCGACCTGTAGTGGGTGGTCCGCAAGGGAAAACGAGTCAGCGTTGATTCCATCACCGGTTTTAATCAACGCCACATCATCAGAATCCGACATCGTATAGATTGCTGCGATACCAGCGTGCTCACCATCGGGCTGCTGGAGGAAACCGTCCATCATCGGGGCGTGCGAGATGCAGTGATGGGCCGTGAGCCAAAAATGATCCCCAAGAAAACTAGCCGTACAATCCCGACGAATCTGAGGGGTGTCGTCACTGGCGGGACCAGGGATCACCGACCACAGGGCAGCAATACGGTTGTCGTTGACAGGTACGGGACTACTGGCCTGTAAGGACGCCTCGGAATCGTCGGCGGCGTGAGCGATAGCCGGCGTACTCAGCATCAGGCCTACTGCCCACCACACCGCACAGTGACGTGTAGCCGTTCTGGTCGTGTTCATTGCTTTTACCCCCTGATGCGGGATTTTTCTTCCGGTGTCCTGCCTGGTCGCTTAGTACCGTATAGCTTCATGAGTGAAAGTTCTCCTCTTCCTGGATTTCCTTAAGGAAAACGATGAAACGTTCCTTTAAGGGGTGGCTCGCTGTGATGGCTGCTGCCCTGCTTGTTACGACAACCGCCCCAGCTACCTCATCCGCCCAATCCTCCGG
>NZ_VDHJ01000033.1 GCF_006334925.1 Corynebacterium tapiri
TGTGCTCCGGTTTCTGGGGTCCAGTAGATCATGCCGCCTTCAAAGACGTTGTAGCGTCCTCGCCCGTCAGGGGTGGTCAGCTCATCACTGATGGGGTATCCGAGGTCGCTGTTTTGGGCTCCCATGGATTGCCACTTGTCATAAATCGCCCCCTGGATACTGGACTGGACCGGCGGCAGCGCATTATGGGTGTAGACGTGACCGCCTTGGAAGTCCTGCTTATACCAATCACCACCCTGGGGAATGTCGCTGGTGGTGGGGTATCCAAGGAAGCCGCCTTCCCACCCGTGGCGTGCCCACACGGTAGATACCGGCAGGCTGACACTGTGTGCCCCGGTGTGTGGGTGCCAGTAGATGAAACCGTTGATGAATTCCGAACGACGCCCCACCCCGTCAGGGTTGGTCAGCTCGTTGGATTTCGGAAGAAGCAGGAAGCTGAGTGGCCCGCCGATCTGGTCGTATTTGTTTTTGATGGCCCCACAGACTTCAAACCAGGTAGGCCAATACACCCCACACCCCGGGCGAGCATTCAACGTCGGCGCCTCAGGATTGGTCAGCTTAGCTTCCCGTACCTCGGCCTTGTCGGCTTCAGCCTTGCTGATACCAGCAGGTATAGGTTCCTTATCTGAGCGCATCTGGCCTGGGATAACCCGATCCTTCGGATTAACCGTGGGGTGCCACTCATCAAGACCACGGGGGTTGAGGTCTTTGTCTTCGACCTGATTGACTTCATATCCTTCAGCCCCAGGAGGGGTAGGGATTCCCCACTGGGCGAACGGACCATCAATAGGTGCGATATCAGGAACATCCCCAGCACCA
>NZ_VDHJ01000003.1 GCF_006334925.1 Corynebacterium tapiri
CCGGTTGCTGCTGGGCCTGCTGAGCAGGTGGGTATCAATCTTGTGGGGGTGCAGTGACTCCAAACAGGTTGACATCCACCGTCCTGTCATCATTTGCACTTCCGAGAAGCTTCGCGCCCCGCCAAACCACGCGCCCCGCCAAACCACGCGCTCCCGCCAAACCACGCGCCCCCGCCAAACCACGCTCCCACCAAACCACGCTCCCACCAAACCACGACCGCCCCGCACAATCGGCCAGGCCTCGCCGCCAACCCACTTACCTGCCACTAGCCTGTTCAAGGGTGAGCACTCCCCTTCTAACGAGTTCCCCAGCAGCTTCGAGCATCAGCCGGGTAGTCAGAGTCGGCGCATGGCCCCTGGCAGTGACCCTCGTCATCCACGCCATTGCCGTCTTGGCCGTCGAGGGCTCCCCTACCGACGACTTCACTACCGTCTACTCCGCGATCAGGCGCTTCCTTGACGGAGTCCCTGTGTACAACGAGGTCTACCATCACGTTGACCCGCATTACCTGTACAACCCCGGCGCCACGCTGCTGCTCGCACCTCTGGGAATGATCACCAACTTCACTCTGGCACGCGGGTTGTTCATCCTCGCGAATGCTGCCGGGATTATTGCCAGCCTTGCTATTCTCACTCGCCTCGTCGGTCACAAGCTCAGCGGGGCGCTCTTCCCGCTTTCGATCGTTGTCGCCTTCTGCACCGAGGCAGTGCGCAGCACCCTGGTGTTTTCCAACATCAATGGGCTCTTGCTCCTCGCACTCGTTGGCTTCTACTGGCTGTGGCTTAGCAACCGTCGAGGAGCGGCCGGACTCGTTCTCGGGCTCGCCATCGTAATCAAGCCGATGTTCGCCCCCGTGGCTGTCATCCCGATTGTGCAGCGCTGCTGGAAGACACCCCTCATGGCCGCCCTCGTTCCTGCTGTTCTCAACCTCGTTGCCTGGCCGATCATCCCCGGAGCACAGGGGTACCTCACCGAGGTCGCGCCCTACCTGAAGATCACGCGCGATTATGCCAACGTGTCGCTTCCTGGGTTGACCACCTACTTCGCCACTCCCCCTGTGGTTTTTTGGTCCCTCGCCGTGGTCGTCGCGGTCAGTGTCATCCTTGGCGGGTTGGCGCTTCTGCGCTTGATGCGTATCGACGACTTCACCTGGCTAGTCACCACCACAACCCTGGTGCTCACCGGCGTGTATCTCCTGTCCTCCCTGGGACAGCAGTATTACTCGCTAATGCTCATTCCAGCCTTGTTCACCGCGCTTCGCCCGTCCAGCGCCTTCCACACCACTCCGGCGTGGCTCGCCGCAGTCATGTTCCTGGCACCGCTGGACTGGGCAACTCATGAGTGGCCGACGCTGGGGCGCTGGTTCACGCTTTTCCTGCCCACCATGGGTTGGCTCATGCTCGTGGTGACGATCGCTGCCTGGGCAATCAGCCGCCCAAAAGCAAGCGATAAACTACATCCACCCCACACGGACAAGAAAGTGATTGCCCATGACTGATTTCAAACTGATCCCGGATGCGCAGTGGCGCGAGCGCTTGACGCCGGAGGAGTACCACGTGCTCCGGGAAGCTGGAACCGAGCCGCCTGGGGTGGGCGAATACACCAACACCACCACCGAAGGTGTGTATTGCTGCCGCGCCTGCGGAACCGAACTATTCCGCTCCACGGAGAAGTTCGAGTCTCACTGCGGATGGCCGTCATTCTTCTCCCCCGCCGATTCTGACAAAGTGATCGAACGCGAGGACCGCTCACTCGGCATGGTGCGCACAGAGGTCATCTGCGCGAATTGCGAGTCCCACCTGGGGCATGTCTTCGCCGGCGAGGGTTATCAGACCCCCACCGACCTGCGCTACTGCATCAACTCGATCAGTTTGCGTCTCGACGAGCGCCCGGTGGACTAATCCCTCTTAAGGAAGGACCGCGATGAGTTCGCGGATGCCTGCCACGCGCCGTCCGCTAAAGAACGGCGTCTCCTCGCGCACGTGCAAGCGAGCCTCCGTGTAGCGCATCTTGTGCATGAGATCGACGATGCGGTGCAGCTCGGGTGCCTCGAAGGCGAGCATCCACTCGTAGTCGCCCAGTGAGAACGCCGGCACCGTGTTGGCGCGCACATCCGGGAAAGCCCGGGCGTTCTGGCCGTGCTCGGCCAGGATGCGGCGGCGATCCGTTGGCTCGAGCAGGTACCAGTCGTAAGAGCGGATGAACGGGTAAACGGTGATCCAGTCGCCCGGTTCCTCTCCCATGATGAAGCTGGGCAGGTGCGACTTGTTGAACTCAGCCGGGCGGTGCAGGCCGTTGCCAATCCAGGCGATCTCCAGGCACTGCCCCAGCACGGTGTCTCGTCGCAAGCGGGCAAGCGCGTCCTGGATTTGCTCGAACTCCTCGGCGTGCCACCAGATCATAATGTCGGCTTCCGCGCGGATGCCCGAGATGTCGTAGATGCCACGGACGGTCACCTGGCCGGCTTCCTCCAGCTCGGAGAAGAATGCTTCGGCTTGCGCGATGATCTGTTCGCGCTCGCTACCAAGGGCTCCCGGGATAGCCCGGAAGGTCACCCACTGGGTGTAGCGCTGCACCGCATTGAGTTTCTCGTAATCAAGTTTGGCCATGGAGCCCACGGTCCTTTCGCATCAACCGATCTAACAACGCATCCATCATAAGTTGTAGATGCGGTTTACGGGAACGCCGGGTGTCCGGCGCGCCTCCACCGTGAATCTGCCACCTGAAAGTAGCCTTGGCGCCCGTGAGCAACTCCGATTCTTCTCAGGTGCGCGCCGTTTCTTCCGCCGACGATCAGAACGGCACCCCGCCCGCGTTTACTCGTGCTGTTGAAGCGATGCACGAGGCCTCACTCCGGGCTGAACTGACCCTGGGAACGATTCGTCCGCCCCAGCGCCTCGCCCCGTTCTCCCATGCGGTTGGACTCGAGGTCCACGCAGTTGATGAGGATTTGGGCCAAATCCCGGAGGATTCTCAAGGCGATGCCTTCGGCCGCTTGATCCTGCTGCACGACCCGGGTGCCGACGACGCCTGGGACGGACCTATGCGCCTTGTCGCCTACATCCAGGCCGACATGGACGATGAGGTTGCCGGAGATCCCTTGCTGCCCGACGTCGCGTGGCAGTGGCTCAACGAGGGATTGCACGAGTGTGGCGCGCGCTTTACCAACCTCGGAGGCACAGTAACGTCCACCGCCTCCGTGCGCTTCGGGGAAATCGGGGGCCCGCCACGCGCCCACCAGCTGGAAATGCGCGCCAGCTGGACGGCGGAAGATGTCGAGCTGGCGGCCCACGTGGAGGCGTTCTCCCATGTGCTGGCCAACGTCGCGGGCCTGCCGCCGGTGGGTGTGACGGAGCTCGGCCGCTAGATGTTCCCGCGCCCTGGGCACTTCCAGCTGGTAAATACCCCGGCGGGCTTCGAGGAGGCCGCAGGTCTACTGGCCCAAGGATCAGGTCCTATTGCGGTAGACACCGAGCGTGCCTCCGGCTACCGCTATGACGACCGCGCGTTCCTTGTGCAGGTACATCGGCGCGGTGCCGGGGTTTTTCTCTTCGATCCGGAAGGTCAACGCCAAGACTTTCGCTCAATCCTCGGCCCAGTTCTTAGCGGCCAGTGCTGGGTTGTGCACGCTGCTGCCTCTGATCTCCCGTGCCTGGCCAGCCTCGGGCTGCGCCCAGGCACACTGGTAGACACAGAGCTGGGCGGTCGCCTGCTGGGTATGCCCAAGGTCAATCTCGCCGCGATGCACGAGGAGCTGCTGGGCATCCATCTGGCCAAAGGGCATGGTGCCGAGGACTGGTCTCGCCGGCCGCTGCCGCCCAGCTGGCTCGACTACGCAGCCGATGATGTGGCGTACTTGCTCGATGTGGCGGAGGTGCTCGTCGAAAAGCTCGATCTCGACGGCAAGCTCGACATCTTTGCGCAGGAGTGCGCGCACATCCTCGCCCAGCACGCCCACCCGCTTCAGCCCCCGACCTTCGGTCAGCTTAAGGGGGTGCATCGGGTGCGAGACCCGCGTCAGCTGGGTACGGCACGCGCGCTTTTCGACGCCCGGGACAACCTGGCAAGAAAGAACGACCTATCACCCCAGAGGATCCTGAAGAGTAAGGATCTGATCGAGATAGCGCTCAGTGAGAGACAGCGCCGGCACGTATTTCCGCGATACGTGAAGCCGCGCTATCGCGCCGCGCTTCAGAAGGCTTTGCGCGAGCCTGTCGTACCCGGGCAGGAAACGTCCCTGCCGCCCAAAAACAGCGACTGTCCGTCGAAGTCGAGCTGGCCGGCTGTAGACCCGCATTCCTGGGATGTTCTGACAGCCGTGCGCGATCAGCTCAGTGATTTGGCTGATAGTGTGCGCATCCCCGTGGAAAACCTCATTCAGCCGGCTATCCTCCGTGAGGCTGTCTGGGAGTGCGCGGGGCCGGCGGGGGCCTGGCCTGTGACCGTTAACAGGATCCGAGTGATCCTGGAAAGAGCTGGAGCACGCGCCTGGCAGATCGATGCGGTGGCCGGAATTATTTTTGCCTGCCTCCGGGAGGCTGAAACCGCGCTCTAGAGCACTCCGCGGATAGTCGAGGTCAAGCCCGCAGTATCGAGGCCTACTTCTGCCAGCAGCTCATTGCGGGAGGCGTGCTTGGGGAAGATATGCGGGAATGCCGCGCGAGTGACCGGGGTGGTGATGCCGCGCAGATCCAGTTCCTCGGACACCGCGGAGCCGATGCCGCCGCGAACGAGTCCGTCTTCCACCACGATGACACGGTCCGCCGAGCGTGCAAGCTCCACGATGGAGTCACGGATTGGGAATACCCAGCGCGGATCGACCACTGTCAGCTCCGCATCGGTATCAGCGACAGCTTGCGCTGCCTCCACCGCGTTCTGCGCCAGCGAACCGGTAGCTATCACCAGGACCTTTGTACCTTCGCCTGGCTGCTCGAAGAGGACATCCACACCGTCTTCGGTACGGCGTAGCGCCGGCACCGTGGCTCCCACGGATCCCTTGGGATAGCGCACCACGCTCGGCCCGGTCTCGATGGCAACCGCCTCGTGGAACAGCTCCACCAGGGTGTCCCCATCGCGCGGGGCCGCGATGTGAATCCCCGGAACGATCGAGGAAATAGCCATATCCCAGACGCCATTGTGGCTGGCTCCATCCGAGCCAGTAACTCCGGAACGATCCAGCATCAAAGTGACGGGCAAGTTGAGCAGGCCCACGTCCATGAGCAACTGGTCAAAGGCTCGGTTGAGGAAGGTCGAGTAGAGAGCCACGACGGGGTGCACGCCGGTCATCGCCAGGCCGGCCGCCGACGTGAGGGCGTGGGCCTCGGCGATTCCTACGTCGTAGAAGCGCTCCGGGAAGGCATCGGCAAAGTCCTGCAGTCCGGTAGGTCCGGCCATCGCAGCAGTGATGGCCACAACGTCGTCACGCTGATGCCCAAGTGCGACCATCTCGTCGGCAAAGATGTCCGTCCACCCACGTGAGGCTTGCTTGGTGGGTTCTCCGGTCAGCGGATCGATCGCCCCGGTCGAGTGCATTTGGTCGGCCACGTGGTTGACTGCCGGAGCGAACCCGTGCCCCTTTTCCGTGACCGCGTGCACGATGATCGGCCCGTCGAAGTCACGGGCATACACCAGTGCCTTTTCCAAGGCTTTAATGTCGTGCCCGTTGACCGGGCCCACGTACTTCAAGCCCAGATCCGAGAACATCTCGGTGGGCAGCACCTGCGACTTCACGCCCTCCTTGACGGCCGCGAGCGCCTCAAAGGTGCGCGCACCGACCCAGCCCAGCTGCTTGAGGCGCTTCTTGCCCGACTCCATGAGCTCGTCGTAACCGTGCTGCATGCGAATCGACGCCAAGTTGGCGGCCATACCGCCAATGGTCGGGGAATAGCTGCGGCCGTTGTCGTTGACCACAATCACCACATTGCGCTCTCCCCCAGCAATGTTGTTCAGTGCCTCCCAGCACATGCCACCAGTCAGGGCACCATCGCCCACCACGGCTACCGCATTGCGATCCCCCTGGCCCGCCAGGTCCATCCCCTTGGCCAGGCCATCCGCATAGGACAGCGCCGCGGAGGCGTGGGAGGACTCGGTCCAGTCGTGCTCAGATTCCCCACGGTCGGTGTAGCCCGACAGTCCCCCGCGCTGGCGCAAGGTATCAAACTGGCCTGCTCGCCCAGTCAAAATCTTGTGCACATACGACTGGTGGGAGGTATCAAACACGATGGGATCGTGCGGGGAATCAAAAACCCGGTGCAGCGCCATGGTCAGTTCGACCACGCCCAGGTTGGGCCCAAGGTGCCCGCCGGTGACGGCCACCTTGTGCACCAGAAAATCCCTAATTTCCTGTGCCAGGTCCTCGAGGCGGTCAGAAGGAAGGGCCTTGAGGTCCTTCGGTGAGCCAATCGAGTCCAGGATCGACATTCTCCATTCCTTCCGCGCTCAAACCACTCAGTGTTGTGTGAATCTAAAAATAAGCTTCTCGCAATGCTACCTTTCAGCATTGCGAGCCCGGCAATCTACCGCTCGAAAACGGAGATGACCTCGAAGTGGTGGGTGCCCGGAAAGGCGTCGATAAGCACCATTTCCGTGCAGGAGTACCCCGCCTCGAGCCAGTAACCCAGATCTCGGGAGAACGTGGCCGGATCGCACCCGATATGGACCACGCGTCTGGGCTGTGCAGCCGCAACATCAGAAATGACCTTGTGGCCAGCTCCCGTGCGTGGTGGGTCGAGGACGACCACATCAGGGGCAGGCAGCTGGGCAATCGCACCATCCACCCGCGAGTTGAGGTGCCGCACGTTCAGCCCCTCGAGCGCCGGCTGGGCGGTATCCGCGGCATCGGAGTAGTCCACGGAAACGACCTGCTCGCAGAACTTGGCGAGTACCGGAGCGAACAGACCCACCCCGCCGTAGAGGTCCCAGGCTGTGGCTCCCTGGATGCCGTCGAGTGCTTGTTCGATGACCCGGCAGTATTCCGCAGGCGCTGCGACATGAGCTTGCCAGAAGGCCGTCGGCGGGAAGCGGAACTCAAGCTCCCCCACCTTTTCGGTGACTTCACCCGGCCCTTCCAGGGTGGTGGTCACCGTTTCCACCCGGCGACCTCGCGAGGCCTTGGCGGTTTGGGCAAGGTGGCGGCGCCCCTGGCTGTCTCGCACCGCGACGAGCTCGGCACCCGGTGCAAAGGAGCCACTAGTCGCGTCAACGACACCATCCAGCACACCATCTGCGACCTGAGAGCAGGGCTGACCGGCGACAATGTCACGCGAACCCCGCCGGCGGAAACCAGCACGCCCCTGGGCGTCCACACCAAGGCGGACCCGCGTGCGCCATCCCTGAGTGGGCTGCAACGTCCGCGATTCAACCTGCGGCAATGAGTCCGGAGAGGCCACCCGCGAAAGCTGACCGAGCAGGATGTCTTTCTTGATCTCCAGCTCGGCGTCTTCACGCAGGTGGTGAAAGTCGCAGCACCCTGCCCCGGCATCGGCAGCAGCGCATCGGGACGGTCCACGCAGCTGCGAGGGCTTGACGACGCCCACACTCTGCCCACGCAGGAACTTCTTTTTCACTTGGGTAAGCGTGACGTCCACGGTGTCGCCAGGAAAGGCGTCGGCGACAAAGACCACGCGGCCATCGTCTGCGTGGCCAATGCCCTCTCCCCCGTGTGCCATCCGGGTGATCTCACACGTAATCCGATCGCCCACGCTCAGGGCCACAACATCAGTGGACACTTACTTGTCCTCGGTCTGCTGATTGCGCTGCGCACCAGGATTGCCCACCTGACGCAAGGCCTCGGCGGCCTCGTCCAGCGCCTGCTCGTCATACTGGCGCTGTGCTTGGGCTTCGTTCTGGCGCTGCTGCATGGCCTGCTGCACCTGAGCAACCAACGGGGCCGGCAAAGCGACCGGAAGCGAGGTGCCAGCCAGCATCGGGTCGGTACCTCGGTAAACAAAGGTGCAGGCCATGAGCTTGCGGGCCGTCTCCGCCAGCTGATCGGCCTTCTCGGCCGGGGAGGCCAGGGTAAAGCGCAGCATCCACCGGGATCCGTCGGCGCCGAGTACCCGCATGACATTGCCACCGGCTTCGCCCACGATCTCCTTGCCAAAGGGACCATCGACAAACTCAGCGGCCAGGCCATCGCGATTCATTCCCTCGCAGATCTCCTCGCTTGCCTCCTCCCACTGGCCTCCAGCGGTGGGTGCCGCGAAGGCTACCGGCGTGATGCGGCCTGACTCAGTGACGATGTGCAGCATGCGCGGGCCCTGCTCGCCCATCTCCACCTGAACCTGGCTTCCCTTGGGCAGGGGAAGCTTCATTGACCCCAGGTTCAGCACACCGGTAGAGAACTCGGAGAAGTCGAACTCCTCGATATTGAATTCTGCGCCGTCGAATGGGCCAGAAACCGGCTCATCCCCTACAGGCTGCTCGGGCTGATCAACGGGAAGTTCTTCCGCGGGCTGAACCGGCGCGTCCTGGTTCTTCTTGCCGAATGGCCACATGGGCATGTTTCCACTCACCCTTTCTTAAAAAATGCTTTGCGGGCGTATCAAAGGTCCACTGTACGCACCTGGGTGCGCAGTGCTGGTGTATGCGGCTGATCTATGCAGCTCGCCTACGCACGCGCGTCGGTTCCGGTCGAACCGTGCCCGGCGGCACCGCGAGCTGTTTCGTCGAGCTCGTCGACGACGATGAAGTCACACAGTTCCACCCGCTGCACAACGAGCTGGGCGATGCGCGAGCCGCGCGGTAGACGGATGGTCTCCTGCGGGTCCAAGTTGATGAGGTTGACTTTCAGCTCACCTCGGTAGCCAGCATCAATTGTCCCCGGGGCGTTGACCATGCTCAGTCCATGCTTGTGCGCCAGGCCGGAGCGCGGGTGCACCAGCCCCACCGTGCCGACCGGCAGCGCCACGGCGATTCCGGTCCCCACCAAGGCGCGTTCCCCAGGAGCCAGGATGACGTCTTCGGTGCAGGAGAGATCCACTCCGGCGTCGTCCGGGTGCGAGCGAGTGGGAATAATGGCGTCGGGGATCAGGCGCTTGACCTTGACATCGCCGACAGGAGCTAGGGAGGAAGATACGTTGGGCTTGATCACACGCCTTAGACTATCCAAGGGGGTTCGGGTCTACATCTTTGGATGGACTAGAGTCACCAGACGTGAGTAATAGCCAGAAGGGAACCGAAGTCCTCTTTCGCGAGCGCCAGTGGGTGCCCGCTTATTGGTGGTTGCTAGCCGCGGGCCTGGTAGCGCTGACGACCGCGCAATTGGCGCTCAACCGTTCCATCTGGTGGATGATCATTCCGGCCATCGTGCTCGGCGCCCTTGCTGTGTGGGTTCTGCTCTGGTGGTCCTCCACCATAGTGCGCGTGGAACGTGACCCTGACGGATCTCGCTGGCTCATCGTCGGCCAGGCAACGCTGCCAGCGGACGCTGTTGCCCGGTCTTTGGCAGTCCCCGAGTCTGCCAAGCGAAACGCCATGGGCCGGCAGCTCGACCCGGCGGCCTTTGTGGCCTCCCACGGTTGGATCCCGGAGATGGTGATGATCGTCCTCGACGACCCGGAGGACCCCACCCCGTACTGGCTGGTATCTACGCGACAGCCAGAGAAGCTACTGGAGGCCTTTGTGCCCGATCAGGCTGAGAAGGCGGTATCCCACCTTCCCCGGGTGTGATTCTTCGGATCTATGCGCAGTCGAGGCAGATGGGCTGACCGCCCTCTTCGTGGGACATGCGCTTTTGCTTCTGCACTAGGAAGCAGCTGGAGCAGGTGAACTCGTCTTGCTGGCGGGGAACGACGGTGACGTTGAGTTCCTCGTTCGTCAGGTCAACGCTCGGCGGCTCGAAAGCTTCGACGATCTCTCCGTCGTCGTCCATACCGTTCGACGGGCTCTCGGCAGCCTTGAGTCCCTCGAGGGAATCGGTCTCAATGTCGTCTTCCGCGCGGCGGCGGGGAGCGTCGTAGTCGGTAGCCATGTGCGTTGTCCTCAGGGTGATGCGTTGACGGGTGGGTAACGAGTAACCGTTGTGCGGATGTAAGCGCTTACCCGTTGTAGACAGCTATCCCGGGGCTGCACCTGGCACAATGCGGTGAACGAGGCGCATCCTAAACGATATACATGTGCCGTGTCCACATTCTCCCAGACATTTAACATTTTGCCTGGTCAATACCCATTAGGAGCGAATGTTACCCAGGCTTCCCGTCCGATCCAACAGCTCAGCCACGTCGTCGAAAACTTCTGGGGCAGCGGCCAACACAACCGCCCCTTCACTGCCGGGCACAGAGAGGGCTGGAGTCCGAACTCGCGCACCCGCTTCCTCAGCGATCAGCGCTCCGGCAGCGTAATCCCAGCAGTTGATGCCGTGCTCGTAATAAGCATCTACTCGTCCCGCTGCCACGTGACATAGATCGAGCGCGGCTGATCCCAGGCGCCGTATATCGCGCACTCGTGGTAGGAGCTGAGCCACCAGCTCGCCCTGCACGGCGCGTCGACGAGCGTCGTAAGCAAATCCAGTAGCAAGCAAGGTCTGCTCCAGATCCGTGATGCCGTTGACCTCTAATCTGCGACACTGCTCCCCCGCTTTCAGCACCGCGCCGTGACCGCGAGCGGCAGAATAAAGCTCGCCGTTCGTCACATTGATCACCGCTCCGGCGACAACCCGACCGTCGATAGCCGCTGCGAGAGATACCGCGAACATGGGGATGCCATAGATAAAGTTGACCGTTCCATCGATCGGGTCGACGATCCACGTCACCGATGATCGCCCGTGCTGGCCAGAGCCTTCCTCCCCGATGATTCCATCCTCTGGACGCAGCTGTGCCAAACGCTGCGCGATGAAGTCCTCGGCTGCCGTGTCCACGATCGTGACCGGATCAACCGGGCTGGACTTCGTCATAGCGAACTGGCTGATAGCGGCCTGCTCGAGCAATTCTGCCCGGCGATTGCGGATGAGTTCCGCGGCCTCGCTGACAATTGCTTCCGCCAGCTTCTGCAGTTCCACGTTGTCGTGAGCATGAGGTGTCATAGCTCCCATTGTGCCTGCCCGGTAGGATGAGTCACCATGAGCACGCACGCACTGGGCATCGATGTAGGCGGTTCCGGAATCAAGGGCGCCGTGGTTGATCTACAAACCGGAGAATTTTCCACGGAGCGCCACAAGATTAAGACTCCCAAGAAGTCCACGCCTGAGGCTGTGGCGGAGGTCATCAAGGAGATCGTCGAGCATTTCGACTACCAGGGCGAAATCGGTGTCACCCTGCCTGCGGTCATTCAAGATCAGGTGGCACGCAGCGCTGCGAACATCGATAAGGAATGGATCGGGACCAACGTGAACGAGCTGTTGGCTCGGCATCTTCCGGACCCCACTATCGCGGTTCTCAATGATGCCGACGCAGCTGGCCTCGCTGAGGTCGAGTTTGGCCTCCCGGAGGCCCGCACCGGTACGACGCTCTTTCTCACATTCGGCACCGGTATTGGTTCTGCTTTGCTTATCGACGGCACTTTGGTACCCAATACCGAACTCGGACATCTCATCGTCGAGGGCGAAGAGGCAGAGAAGATCGCATCCTCTGCAGCCAAAGATCGAGAAGAGCTCAGTTATAAAAAGTGGTCCAAGCGCGTCACCACGGTGCTGCAAGAGTATGAACGCCTCATCAACCCAACTCAGTTTGTGGTCGGTGGCGGGATCTCGCGTGAGCACGAAAAGTGGGTGCCCCGCCTGGAGGTAGACACGCCTGTGTTGCCGGCTCAGCTGCTCAACCGAGCAGGAATTGTGGGCGCAGCCCTGGCCGCAGCCGGTCGCGTGACCCCCTGACGCCGCCGGCAAAATTGGAATCGCGTTATAATCGCGCGATAGCCGTACAAAACGACAATGTGCCGGCCGATAGAATAGATTCGGCTAGCCATCGTTGTAACACCCGGCCAGCGTCTACGCGTCTGGCTATACAGGTACGATCCGCACTTTAAGCGTTGAGCGAAAGGTCTTACGTGGCAGCCACTGAATCTTCTGACGAAGCAACCTTGGGCACTCCCAACGACGCGCCCGAATCTGCACCCGTGAAGAAGACGGCCAAGAAGGCCGCCAAGAAGTCTGCCCGAAAGGCAACCCGCAAGGCCACACCTGCCGCAACTGCTGAAACAACGCCTGCTGCAGATGTAGAGAGCACCCCAGAGACCACTGAAGCTCCCGTGAAGAAGACGGCCAAGAAGGCGGCAAAGAAGACTGCCCGTAAGGTCACCCGCAAGGCCGCTCCGGCTGCTGCTCAGGAGGCTCCGGCAGAAGTTTCTTCTGAGGAGAGCGCGGAGGCTCCCGCCAAGAAGGCAACGAAGAAGACCGCCAAGAAGGCGGCAAAGAAGACCGCCCGTAAGGCCACCCGCAAGGCCGCTCCGGCTGCCGCTCAGGAGGCTCCGGCCGAGGATTCTTCCGAAGAGAGCGCAGAGGCTCCCGCCAAGAAGACAACGAAGAAGACCGCCAAGAAGGCTGCGAAAAAGACCACGCGAAAGTCTGCTGCCAAGAAAACCACCAAGAAGGCCTCCAAAAAGGCAGAAGCAGCAGTAGAGGAAGACGAAACCACCCAGGTTGCGGCCGATGCCGCCGACAAGGACGATCTCACTGATAACCAGTCTGACGATGTAGATCTTGATGCTTCGGAGGACGACGACGTCTTCGACGACGACCTCGATAACGACCTCATGGACATCGACGAGGACGACGATCTCGACGTCGATGACGACGAGTCTGACCTCGACGTTGACGAGGATGAGGACGAAGACGACGAGGAGAGCGAGGACGAAGAGGACGAGTCCGGCTCCTCGGTCTGGGACGAGGACGAGTCCGCAGCCCTACGGCAGGCTCGTAAGGACGCCCAACTCACCGCCTCTGCTGACTCTGTGCGGGCTTACCTGAAGCAGATCGGCAAGGTTGCCCTGCTCAATGCCGAGGAAGAGGTCTCCTTGGCTAAGCGCATCGAGGCGGGCTTGTACGCCCAGCACCGACTCGATGAGATGGCGCGTGCCCTGGACGCCGGGGACAAGGACGCCAAGCTCTCCCCTGCTTTCAAGCGTGACCTGAAGAACGTTTCGCGCGACGGACGCAAGGCTAAGAACCACCTCATGGAGGCAAACCTCCGTCTGGTGGTCTCGCTGGCCAAGCGCTACACAGGTCGCGGTATGGCTTTCCTTGACCTCATTCAGGAAGGCAACCTGGGCTTGATTCGCGCCGTGGAGAAGTTCGACTACTCCAAGGGCTACAAGTTCTCCACGTATGCGACCTGGTGGATCCGTCAGGCGATTACCCGCGCAATGGCTGATCAGGCCCGCACCATTCGTATTCCTGTGCACATGGTGGAGGTCATCAACAAGCTTGGCCGCATTCAGCGCGAGCTACTCCAGGATCTGGGTCGTGAGCCCACTCCGCAGGAGCTGGCCAAGGAGATGGACATCACCGAGGAAAAGGTCCTCGAGATCCAGCAGTACGCGCGTGAGCCCATCTCCCTTGACCAGACGATCGGTGATGAAGGAGACAGCCAGCTCGGTGATTTCATTGAGGACTCGGAGGCCGTCGTGGCCGTCGACGCGGTGTCCTTCACCCTGTTGCAGGATCAGCTGCAGGATGTGCTGACTACCCTTTCCGAGCGTGAGGCCGGAGTCGTTCGCCTTCGCTTCGGCCTGACCGATGGAATGCCGCGTACTTTAGACGAGATTGGTCAGGTTTACGGCGTGACCCGAGAGCGCATCCGCCAGATCGAGTCCAAGACGATGTCTAAGCTGCGGCACCCGTCTCGTTCTCAGGTTCTGCGCGACTACCTGGACTAGTCGGTCGCTTATACGACGAAAGTCGGTCCCCACCTCCGATTGGACTGTGGCACGGACCGACTTTTCTCGTTTTCGCCCCTCTTTAGAGCAGACCGGAAGACATCAGCCCCAGTGCGTACACAGGCGAAAGAACCTGGTGGATCGGCCCAGCGATGTTGGTGATGGCAATGATGATCGGATCCCAAATCTGCGGGTCGAAAGAATTAGCGAGGGAGGATTGCATAGTAGACGTCTTCTCCTTGGTTGAGTCGGCAATCTGCTCGCACACTGGAGGCGATCTCACCGGGGAGTGGCGACGCCTATGTGTGCACGAATTGTTGGGATCTTACCCGAACCAGCATCATTCTTCCTAGTCACGCCTTGCCGATCTGAGGGCATGAAACACTATTGCTGAACGGGACGATCCATTAGGTAAAGTTCATAGCAATCGGTGAGATCGCTTACGGCTACGTGGAGCACTCACTTTGCTCTCGTCGCATTCCAGCTTCCTCAATAGAGTTGGAATGTGTTTTCTATAGTCTGATGAGGTTCTGTATGTCTATTCGCTCACGCAGGTCTACCAGTGCCAAGGTTGGCGCTGCAGCATCGGCGGCAACTCTCTTGCTTTCGCTGACCACTGTTCCTGCTTTCGCCGTCGACAATTCAGTGGATAACGAGGTAAGCCCCACCCCGGCCGATCCGGTCGAGGGCGCCGTTGCTCCTGGAGAGAAGGTCGACGCACAACAGAGCCTTGCGCAAATGAGCAGTGAGGCGCTAACCACCCTCCTGCAAACCAACAGCTGGACGCAGTCCAGCGCCCCGACCGGTGGCCCGCAGATGGATCCGGCAGACCGCCCGAAGGCTCAGCCAGCCAAGGTCAAGGTCGGCGAGATGGCACCCGGATATGAGGAGCAGCTCGCATACTTCCAGCATCACGTGGCTGACCATGACAACGTGGTAAACGCCTGGGCGTACTCTCCATCCATGGACGCTGTCGTGCCCTTCCTCATTATTCGCCCCAAGGACCCGGCGAAGCGCGATAACGCCCCGACCCTGTACGCCCTCAATGGTTTGGATGCTGGTGACGGTTGGTTTGCCAATACCAACGCCATCGATTTCTACAGCGACAAGGGCATCAACGTCGTCATGCCGTTGACCGGTGCGTTCTCTTACTACGCCGACTGGATTAAGAGCGACCAGAACACTGACGAGCAGAACAAGCGACAGTGGGAAACTTTCTTGACCCGCGAGCTTCCCGGCCCGCTGGAGTCCGAGCTGAAGGCTAACGGCAAGCGCGCGATCATGGGTGTTTCCATGTCCGCTACCTCGGTCCTCAACGCTGCTCAGCACAACCCTGGCCTGTACAACGGCGTCGCCTCTATCTCGGGCTGTGCTTCGACCAGCTCCACGATCGGCAAGCTCGCCGTGGATCAGGTTCTCAGTCGTGCCGAGGACGGTTCGAAGTACGTCAACATGTTCGGTGATCCCACCGGTGAATACGCCCGCTACAACGATCCGATGAAGAACCCAGAAAAGTTCACGCCACAGCACCAGGGTGAAGACTTCAAGCTGTTCCTCTCTGCCCCGAGTGGTCTGGCTGGTGCGGAGTCCCTGACCACTACCAACCCGATGTTCCCCGGCAACAAGGAAGCAGCAGAGAACTTCGTCATCGCCGGTGGACTCATCGACTTCCCCGCAAACCTCTGCACCCACGCCTTCGATCTACGCCTGAAGTCCGCGGGTGCTAATCCGGAGACGAAGTACTACCCCACCGGTACCCACCAGTGGGGTGTGTTCTCCCGGGCAGTGGAAGACTCCTGGCCGACGCTGCAGGCTGCACTCTTCTAAAGCCTTGCCCGCCTAAACAGGACAGGTAATGCCCCGGTTCGCTAAGCGATGCCGGGGCATTGTTTGTGTTTGGTTTTTTAGCTGTTGGAGCTCAGGCTAGGCAGCGATCCGCCCGTAGCTCAAACGGCGATGGAGCTTCTCAAAGGGGCCCGGCTTACCTGCCGCTTCTAACAGCGCCGCGCAGACGAGAGTCACTACCCACACCGCAGCGGCAAAGCAGAACTTCATCGCAGCGCCTTGCTCATGCAGCAGGTTGAGCGTAAAGCTCTGGGTCAAAGTAAGGAACAGAACAGATTGGGCAAGGTAACCCGACATCGACCGCTTGCCCAAAGCAATAACTGCGCGCAGCGGCCAGGAGAAAGTCGCCCCATCTTCTGCACGCTGTTGTAGACCTTGGCACGCTAGGAGCACTCCCGCGGCGATACCGGGCCCGGTCAAGTAGCCAAAGGCCTGGTTGAACCCCTCGAAGAGGCCCACAGCTTGTGGCATAACACCAATCGCCCCCAGGCCCAGCGGCAGACCGACAAGAAGAATTACGGCAATGGTCAGGGCGACCAGAAGCCGCAACGTCTTGGCATACTTGGCGACGTCGCGATGCACGCCGAGTCGAGCTGCCACAAAACCCAGAATCATTAACGGCAGAAGGCTCCACATCGCCGAGAACGCAGTAAAGGGTGAGAGCAGTGCAGTGGCCAGCCCGGTACCCAGGTATCCCAGGTAGGTCTGCGAGGAGGTCATCTCCATGCTCAGAATCTCGTTCATGCCGTCAAACTTCAAAGAAAGCAATGCTAGGACACCCCACCACAGGATGTTGACCGCGTAGAGGATCGCGGCGATCACTAGCAGAGTCTTGTTCTTGAGTTTGAGCATCGCTATGAGCACGAGGGCAAGCAATCCGTAGACCAGCATGATGTCGCCATAAAAGAAGAAGATGCAGTGCACCGCTCCGAAGGCGGCCAGCCAGCCGTACCTACGCCACAGCATCGAACGGGCCGTTTCGTAAGACGATCCCTTGCGCCACTGGCTCATGGTGATTAGACCGATGCCAAAACCCAGCAGCGTGGTGAACATCGGCAAACCGCGCACGTGGGCAAACATCGCAGAAAGCACCACGAAGATCTTGTCCACCACGCTGCCATCGACCACTCCGCCGTAGGCGATAGCAGGCATATCGACGCTGGTGTTCCAACCGGTGGACACGTTGGCCCAGGCGATTCCCAATAAAGCAAGACCCCGGGCTACGTCGGGAGCGACGATCCGGGGGCCTGATGTGTTAGGCGAGGTCATGCGTTACGTGGTCTGATTTTCCATCGTGTTGGTCACGCACTGTTCGATCGCTGCGGAATCCTGCAGGCTCATGCAGTCCATGATTCCGGGGATGGACAGCACAGCGCCGAAGAGCGCGTAGAGAAGCGCGGAAGCGACCAGGGTAAGCACCGAGAACACGATGCCGGTAATGGCCATGCCCTTACGCTTGTATCCCTCGGTGTAGTTCTTGGCCTTGACCAAGGCAACAATACCGAGGATGAGGCCGATCAGGCCCAGGAGCGGGCTGATGCCGATCAGACCGATGAATAGGAGCATCAGAACAAATCCGACCAGGCCAAGGATCAGGGCGGCCAGAGCCAGCCCATTCTTGCGCACCGGCACATCACCGGTGAACTGCGGCGTGCCGTAGTCCGGGGTGGTGTATCCGGCGTAACCGGGCTCGCCCTGCGGAGCTGGGGTGCCCGCGCCAGGGTAAGACGATACGGGGTTGGCAGCGGCCGGCTCGGAGTTGGAGGCTCCGAAGTCCTTGTTGCCGTCGAATGGGTTAAGACCACCGTTGTTTGGCGTACTCATGGGTTATTCAGCCCCTTGTGTCAGGTTTTTGGCACGTACCTGGACGAGGCTACCAGCTTCGCAAGTATGCGATCCGGTCTCGCAGCTGTTCAGCGGAACACAAGGCAGTGGGCGGGCCTCCGCAGGCCTTGCGTGCTTCCGTATGCACAGCACCGTGAGGCCGTCCAGTCCGGCCCGCCACAACGGACACAATCGTGTTCAATTCCTTGCGCAAACGAGGAATCTCCTCGCTGGCCACTTCATCCGAAGTACTCGTCGACTTCGACGCGGGCTTGATGCCGTAGATCTCTTGCCGCTTGGCCTCCGCGGCCTCTTTCTCCTTACGGGCCCGCTCCTGCTCCTCCCGGGCGTCGAGCTGAGCCTCCTGACGCTTGCGCAGCAAGGCCTTCACCTGGTCGGCGTCAAGCAACCCAGGCAATCCCAAATAGTCCTGCTCCTCGGTGGATCCGGCCAGCGTTCCCGTGCCATATGTCGAGCCGTCGTAGATGAGGGAATCCAATTCCGCAATAGCGCCAATGGACTCGTAGCTCGACGGCTCATCGGGTTCGTTCTGCGTTTTGTTGGCATCGGCCAGCAGGTCGTCGTCCCACCCCTCCTTGGGGCGATCAGGCTTACCCAGAATGTGGTCGCGCTGCTTCTCCAAGTTCTCTGCAAGTCCAAGAAGGACCGGCACGGAGGGCAAGAACACACTGGCGGTTTCGCCAGGCATCCGCGAGCGCACAAATCGCCCGATTGCCTGGGCAAAAAACAGCGGAGTCGAGGCCGAGGTGGCATACACACCCACGGCCAGGCGGGGAACGTCCACGCCCTCGGAGACCATGCGCACCGCCACCATCCACTCGTCCGTGGAATCGGAGAACTGCTTAATGCGCTCGGAGGAACCGGGCTCGTCGGAAAGCACCACCGCCACGGGAGTGGAGCTGAGCTTTTCTAGGTGTTTGGCGTATGCGCGGGCGGTCTTGGTGTCAGAGGCAATGACCAGGCCGCCGGCATCGGGCATGTTGCGCCGCACCTGCTCAAGGCGGGTATGCGCTCCCTGCAACACGGCGGGAATCCACTCACCCTTGGGGTCGAGCGCAGTCTTCCAGGCACGCGCGGTCTGCTCGGCATTGAGAGGCTCACCCAATCGCGCTTCATACTCGTCGCCGGCACTGTCTCGCCAACGCGCTTGACCCGAGTAGGCCAGGAATACCACCGGGCGCACCACGCCGTCGCGAAGCGCCTCCGAATACCCGTAGGTGTAGTCGGAGCGAGAGACCTGATGCCCCTCCCCATCTTCCTCATAGCGCACGAACGGGATCGGAGAATCGTCGGAGCGGAAGGGCGTACCCGTCAGCGCCAGGCGGTGGCGCACATCGTCATAAGCCTCGCGGACTCCGTCACCCCAGCTCTTGGCATCGCCGGCGTGGTGGATCTCATCCAGAATCACCAGCGTGCGACGCGCAGAGGCAACCGCCCGATGTTTGAACGGGTGCATGCCTACCTGGGCGTAGGTCACCACCACGCCGTCGTACGCCGGGTTCACCGCAGACGAGTTGGTGAAGTGGGGGTCCAAAGACATGCCAAAGCGAGCCCCGGCCGCCTCGGACCACTGAACCTTCAGGTGCTCAGTGGGCACGACGACGATGACCCGCTCGACGCTGCGATCGTCGAGAAGCGTGCGCGCCAGCGTGAGCGCAAACGTAGTCTTACCGGCTCCGGGCGTTGCCACCGCCATGAAGTCCCTGGGGCGATGGTCCAAAAACGACGTGAGTGCTTCCTGCTGCCAGGCTCGCAGGTTCGGGCGCGTCGTGGGGCTCACCGCTTGCGCAGGCCCTTGTAGATCCGTTCGCAGTCAGGGCACACCGGCGAACCGGGCTTTGCCGACTTGGTCACCGGGAAGGTCTCACCGCACAGGGCTACGACCATTCGGCCATTGACGGCAGAGTCCACGATCTTGTCCTTTTTGACGTAGTGGAAGAACTTCGGCTCATCACCTCCGGTCGATGACCTGGTGTCTTCCTCCAAATCAGGGCGTTCAATGGTTTGCGTCGTCGTGCTACTCACGCCCTCCATCATGCCCCAGGCCGGTTGCCGTTGCGGGCGGTGGGGTTACGCTTAGACCCCATGAGTGGGCATCAGCAGGACAGACGGCGGCTGCGGTCGTGGCGCCGGTGGCTGCTCAAGCCCGAGTTGATCACCAGTGCCCGTCGCACGCCCTATCAGAATCGACGCCGGCGAGAGGTCATTTACGCCTCCATCCAGCTCGCGCGCATTCCGTTTCTCATCCTGACCTTCGTGTCGCTTCTGGTGTGGCACAACTGGTGGCTCACCATGCTCTTTTTGATCATTTCAGTGCCACTGCCCGGCATCGCGGTCGTGCTGGCCAATGAGAAGGGACAGAAGAGAACCAAGCAGCAGCGCAACGTGTACAAGCCTGCCCTAGCTCGGAAAATGCAGCTCGAGGCCGAGCGCGCCGCCGCCCTGAATGCAACCGCCCCGAAGCCCCTGACCATCGATCACGAGGAACCCGAACAGCCATGACTGACCTGAAGAGTTCAGCCCGCCAGATTGTCCAGCGCTTCCGCGACGCCGGCCTGACCGTCGATGGCTTACATGAGCACCTCGGCCCGGCAGCCACCGCGGCCCTCTATCGGGGCGAGCCGGCAGCTGTTCGTCGCGTTCTTGGAACATCCGTGATCGACGATCTCATCCGCGCATTCATCCTCCGTGACCCCGTCGACCCGGCCCAGCTGGCAGGCGTGGAGACGCAGGCGGTTGACGGTGGGGTGCGTTCGCTTATCGACGTCCGCCCCTACCACCTGGCGGGAACCGACCTGTGGATCCTTTCCGATGCCGATGCGTCCATGACCGAGCACGTGCCCGGTTCAGACCACGTGCTTGGGGTGGGCGCGGCCAGCTTGACCCTGCTGCAGTCTGTTCCACCTGGGCAGGTGAACTCCACCCTGGACTTGGGATGTGGCTCCGGCGTGCTGTCGCTGGCCCTGGCACAGACCTCCGATTCCGTCACTGCGACAGACATTCACCCGCGCGCCCTGGACTTTGCCCGGGCCAACGCACACGCCAACGACATCGACATCGACGTTCGCGCCGGCTCCTGGTTTGACCCCGTGGCCGGGCAGCGCTTCGACCGAATCGTGTCCAACCCGCCCTTCGTGGTGGGTCCGGACTCCGTGGAGCTGGTCTACCGTGATTCCGGGCTGGGACTCGATGGCGCGAGCCAGCTGATGGTCTCTCAAGCACCGGGATATCTGACAGAGAACGGCAGCGCGCACCTCGTCGCTGCATGGGTACACCACGAGGGTCAGTCCTGGCAGCAGCGCGTTGCCTCCTGGCTGCCAGAACGCGGAGTTTGTGCGTGGGTGCTCCAGCGCGATGTGGTGGACCCGGAGACATACGTGAGTACCTGGCTACGTGATGAGTCCCTCGACCCGCGGTCGGCTGCTGGCCAGGAAAAGATGACGCGTTGGCTCGACTACTTCGCTGAGCATGAGGTCACCGCCATCGGCGTGGGGTTCGTGGCCATCCAGAACATTGGCGATGCCCCCAGCGAGATCACGGCCGAGGAACTGACACAGGGATTGTCTGCTGACCTTGGCCCTGAGGTGGCCGAATACTTTGCGCGTGCCGAGTGGTTGCGCACCCGTAGCGCCGTAGACATCGCGCAGTCCCAATTTGCGGTTCGCCCCGGTCTCGCCCGGGAGGAGGTCAGCGTTGCGAATGAGGATGCCGGGGTCGGCTTTGCACCCGCCGCTCTGCGACTGACGCGCACCGACGGTCCTCGGTTTAGCCACGAAGTAGACGAAGCCTTGGCAGCAATCGTGGCTGGATTGCACCCTCAGGGCCTGAGCTTGGTGGACATTGTGGAGCTATACGCACTGTCCCACGACCTTGATGGCGACGCCTTGCTGGATGACGCCGTGGTGGCCATCGTCGATCTGATACGTCACGGTCTAGTCATTCCGACCCAACTATGTGAGGAGAACGAGTAGATGAAGGCTGTATTGACCCGAGTAGCCCACGCAGAGGTGACCGTCGAAGGCGAAGTGGTCGGCTCTATCGACGATGGGGTGCTGGCGCTAATCGGCGTCGCCCGGGACGATGATTCTTCTGACGTCGCTGTCATGGAGCGGAAGATCGCGGAACTGCGGATCTTGGACGGTGAAGTTTCCTGCGCAGACGCTGACGCTCCTGTGCTGGCGGTGAGCCAATTCACGTTGCAGGGGCGAACCGCCAAAGGTAGACGACCCTCCTGGTCAGATGCCGCCCCGGGAGAGGCGGCGGAGCCACTTATCGCCGAGGTTGTTTCCCACCTGCGCGCACGCGGTCTGACCGTTGAAGAGGGCCGCTTCGGCGCGCACATGAAAGTCAGTTCCGTTAACGACGGCCCGTTTACTGTTCTTGTGGATACGCGGGGCCAATAGGCCAACTCTACCCCCGTAATGGGGTGCATTGCCAGAGCTTTCTCGGCATTTTCGACTAAGTGGGCTGCCGGCAGGAACTAAATCTGGCTTGATTACGTTGGGAGTTTACGACGCGCACAACCGAGGAGGCACCATGACCGAACTTGCCACCGACCATCTGGACGAAGACGGCCAGGAGGTCGACCCGGGTAGTCGCCGTAATCAAACGAATGACAACCCCGCCGCGGATCTCGTTCGCGTCTACCTCAACGGAATTGGCAAGACGGCTCTCCTCAATGCCGAGGAAGAGGTCGAACTCGCGCAACGGATCGAGGTCGGCCTGTACGCGCAGCACCTGCTTGACGACCCCAACGTCAAACTCACCCGCGCCAACAAGCGCGACTACAAGATCATCGCGCGCGACGGACGCAAGGCCCGCTCTCATCTACTCGAGGCCAACCTGCGCCTCGTTGTCTCCCTGGCCAAGCGCTACACCGGTCGCGGGATGCCGCTGCTGGACCTTATCCAGGAGGGCAACCTCGGTCTCATCCGCGCAATGGAGAAGTTCGACTACTCCAAGGGCTTCAAGTTCTCCACCTACGCCACCTGGTGGATCCGCCAAGCCATCACCCGCGGCATGGCAGACCAGTCGCGCACCATCCGCCTCCCTGTTCACCTCGTAGAGCAGGTGAACAAGCTCTCGCGCATCAAGCGTGAGATGTATCAGTCGCTGGGGCGCGAGGCCACCAACGAGGAACTCGCGGACGAGTCGGGTATCGAGGAGTCCAAGATCGAGATGCTCCTGCGCCAATCCCGCGACCCGGTGAGCTTGGACATGCCGGTCGGCGCCGACGAGGAGGCGCCACTCGGCGACTTCATCGAGGACGCCGAAGCCACTGACGCGGAGTCTGCCGTGGTGGCCACCATGCGTCACGAGGATATCCGCAGTGTTATCGGCTCCCTGGAGCAGCGCGAACAGGACGTCATCCGCCTGCGCTACGGGCTTGACGACGGCGTCCCGCGCACCCTGGACCAAATCGGTCGCCGCTTTGGTCTCTCACGCGAGCGCGTGCGCCAGATTGAGCGCGAAGTCATGGCCAAGCTGCGGGCTGGTGAACGCGCCGGGCGCCTTCGCGATTACTCCCTCTAGTGCTCACCCCCTGCGCCGCGCGGTAGTAAGCTTTGCCTTACTAGCATTCCCGTCCGCCATACTCGGCAGCTCGCGCGCCTCGCAGCTGCCGACGAGCTTCTAGAAAGGGCCGTCGCACCAGCATGAAAGATCTCGTCGATACCACCGAGATGTACCTGCGCACCATCTATGAGCTCGAAGAGGAAGGCGTTACTCCTTTGCGTGCCCGCATCGCGGAACGCCTTGAGCAGTCTGGTCCTACGGTTTCTCAAACGGTTGCTCGTATGGAGCGCGACGGACTCGTTAATGTCCAGTCCGATCGCAGCCTCGTGCTCACGCCGGAGGGCCGCCAACTAGCCACCAACGTGATGCGCAAGCACCGCCTTGCCGAGCGACTGCTCACCGACATTCTCGGACTGGACATCGACAAGGTCCACGAAGAAGCGTGTCGCTGGGAGCACGTCATGAGCGAAGAGGTGGAACGCCGCGTCGTCGCGGTGCTCAAGGATCCCAGCCGCTCCCCCTTTGGCAACCCGATCCCGGGACTGGACCAGCTCGGAACTTCGGTGTCTGCCGTAGACCACGCCGGCGTGCGTTTGTCCAACGTTGGCACCGGCAACGACATCGAGATGCGGATCCTGCAGATTAACGAGGTCGTGCAGATGGACCACCGTCAGTTCACTGCTTTGGATTCGGCAGGAATTGTTCCCGGCGCGACCGTTACTGCCACCATCGGGCCCGATGGCATCACTCTGCTAGCTCCTGGTAAGGAAGAAATCGAGGTTCCTGCAGACATCGCCCACGCAATCCGGGTAGAGCTGTCCTAATCTGGGGCGTATGAAGATCGTTGTTACCGGCGGCGCCGGATATGTAGGCAGTGTATGCGCAACCGTTCTTGTAGAGCAGGGGCACGACGTCGTTGTCATCGACAACTTCACTACCGGTAATCGAGATGCGGTTCCTGCCCAAGCCCAGCTGGTCGAGGGCTCGGTTGCAGACGTCATTGGCCAGGTCTTGGCGCAAGGCGATGTGGATGCGGTATTTCACTTCGCTGCCCGCTCCCTCGTTGGCGAGTCCATGGAAGTGCCGGAGGAATACTGGCGTGACAACCTCGGCCAGTCTCTCGCGCTGCTCGAAGCGATGCGCATTCATGGTGTGAAGAATCTGGTCTTTTCCTCCACCGCCGCAACCTATGGTGAGCCGGCTACGACCCCGATCACGGAGGACTTCCCCACTGCGCCGACTAACACGTACGGTGCCACCAAGCTGTCCATCGATTACGCGATCACCTCTTACTGCCAGGCACATGGCCTCGCAGCCACCAGCTTGCGGTACTTCAACGTGGCGGGTGCTTACGGTTCGGTGGGTGAGAACCGGAAGATCGAGACCCATTTGATCCCGTTGATCCTCCAGGTGGCTACCGGCAAGCGCGAGGACATCAAGATCTTCGGCGATGACTGGCCGACCCCAGATGGAACCGCCGTGCGCGACTACATTCACGTCCGTGATCTTGCCGACGCTCACGTCCTGGCGTGTGAGACCAACAAGCCGTCGGTTCACCGCATCTTCAACCTTGGCTCGGGAGACGGCTACTCGGTGTCTCAGGTTATTGAGATGTGCCGTGAGGTAACCGGGCATCCGATTCCGGCCGAGGTCGCACCCCGGCGCGCCGGAGACCCCGCGACCCTTATTGCTTCCTCGGACAAGGCGATGAACGAGCTGGGTTGGAAGCCTTCCCGCACAGATCTGCGCACCATTGTGGAGGACGCATGGGCCTTCACTTCTCAGCTGGATAACTAGCTAGGCGCTGAGGCTGTCGTCAGCCTGAATCCCTAGGCGGGCGCGCGCCTCGCGAGAGCCCATGTCAAAGCCGCGCAGCATGGGGTCATACGCTCCAAGGGTGCTGGCCTGCAGTATGAGCTGGCTCAAGGTGTGCCCCGGTGTTTCTTTCAGAGCTGCCATGATTGCCGGGCTTGCCGCCATGGGAAACCCTTGGGCAATGCGGGCAATGGCGTAGAGAGCTAGTGCGTCTGCCCGTACCGAGTCCTGCGCGGTACGGGCACCGGCGAGGAGCAGGCTCGCGTAGGCGGTGGGGTGCAACAAGATATCGGCCACGCATGAGTCTCTGCAGACGGTGATCTGCAGGGCAGCCAGGCATGCGGTGAGCGCATCGGGGGTCTGCAGATGATCCTCCACGGTTTTTCCTGGAAGAGCGACATGGCTTAAGGCGGTAACCAGGGCAGCAAGGTTGCCTTGGTTTTCTGCTTCCTTCGCGGTTGATTGGGCGTCGTCAAGCACATTTCTTCGCGCCTGGTCGCTCAGATATGGGTTGGGGTCGATGACTGCGGATAGGGCTGCGTCGCGGTCTACTTCCGGCAATTGCCCGGTGGCGATCCAAGGGTCCATGGCCGGGGATTCGGTCACGGTGGAGACGTGGTCGTGTTGCCATTGGGTGAGATCGAAGTCGGGACCAAGGTGGACGGCTACAACAGGTTCACCGCTTATGACTTCCTCCGTAGCCCAGAATCCCACCAAGTCGGAGCGATACATCTCCGCGACGTCGTCGACGAAGTGGATAAGGCGATCAAGATCGTCACGGTCAATGTCAGTGTCGGAGACACCGGTGCGGACCAGCTCGGGTCCCCCTTCGCTGATCAGGAAAGCGAGGAGCAGGTCGTGATCGCATAGGGGAAGATCTTCTGGTTCGAGGAAGAGAACATCCTCGGTATCGATGCGCACAATGGGACCCAGGCAATAGCGGTCGCTCGTTTCATGGTGAAAGGTCACCAACACCAGGGATTCATGGGGGTAGAACCCCAAGAGCGCTGGCAAGGCGGCGATGAGTTGTCCGGGTGATGTCATAGGCAGGACCGGGCGGGAGGCGTATGGGCGGCGGTAGAAGTGGCTCATGCCCGTTAGCTTGGCCGGCAGCGGGGTTCGCACGCAGGAAGCGATTGTGGAATTGTCTGCGACACTGAAGTTATCCACAGGAGACGACCTGGCCGAGTAAGCGGCGGGAATGATTCCGGTCTTGGTATCGTTGAGTGCTTTAAACGGGGCGCACAGTGCGCAATGTTTTGCACCGTTGAGGTAAGGAGGCCGAACGCTGATGGTCGAGAAGTCCAACATGTACGAGCTGGAGTACCCAGCTCCCTCGATGGCTCACGATTCCTCCGAGGGACCGAACATGATCATCGCGCTTAATGGATATGCCGACGCTGGGCAGTCCATCGAGCAGTCCGCATCGCACCTCAAGGCTGCCCTAGATCATCGCCCGCTGGTCTCATTTAACAACGATGAGCTGGTCGATTACCGCTCGCGCCGCCCTGCGGTCACGTTGACCGATGACCACATCGCCAGCGCCGAGGACCTGACGTTGTCGATCGACGTGGTGCGCGACAACCTGGGAACCCCGTTCCTGTTGCTGTCCGGCCCCGAGCCAGACCTGCGCTGGGAGGCCTTTACCAAGGCGGTGGCAGACATCGCGGACAAGCACGACGTCCAGAACACCATCTGCCTATATGGCGCGCCGATGACCGTTCCGCACACGCGCCCGTTGGTGGTCTCCGCTCACGGCAACAACCAGGAGCTAGTGGGCGACATGTTCCGCCTCGAGTCCACGCTGACCATTCCGGGATCGGCTTCGTTGATGATCGAGCGTGAGCTGCACAAGCGGGGGCGCAATGTTGCTGGTTTTACGGCGCACGTGCCGCATTACATTGCTGCTGGACCGTACCCGGCGGCGTCGTTACGCCTGCTCCAGTCGGTGCAGGACGCCACCGGACTGTCCTTTCCGCTGCGTAGCTTGGAGGCGGATGCGGAGCGCTCCGCTCAGCAGCTGGGAGAGTATCTGGAGTCGAACGATGAGGTTGCCCAAGTTGTTTCCCAGCTCGAGCAGCAGTACGACGAAGAGATGGAACGTTACCGGGCAGAGCACCCGAACGTTGCCATGCCGGGTGAGCGTTCCCTGCCCAGTGGCGAAGAAATCGGTGCCGAGTTCGAGCGCTTCCTCGCCTCCGTCGAGCATGAGGGTGAGGACGACGCAGCGGGCAATCCCTTCCCTGCGCTAGGCTCTGCCTCTCCTCATGAGTCTCCGGATGCCACCACGCCTGACGTCGAGAACAACTCAGAGGAGACCTCCGAGCCATCCGAGGAGTCCGATGATGACGAGGGACGCTACGGTGGACAGGGTGAATCTCGCTGAGTGCATTACTGACCTAGCTGACGTCCCGGAAGCCCACCTGGACGATGTCACCTTTGACACGTTCACGTCGTGGGTAGCCTCGCGCGGAATTAGCCTCTACCCCGCGCAGGAAGAGGCATCTCTGGCAGTCCTCGCCGGGGATAACGTCATCCTGGCCACTCCGACGGGCTCGGGTAAGTCGATGGTGGCCAATGCCTCCCACTTCTTCTCCCTAGCGCGTGGCAAGCGCAGCTTCTACACCGCTCCCATCAAGGCCTTGGTGAGCGAGAAGTTCTTCGCCCTGTGCGACATCTTTGGCCCCGAAAACGTGGGCATGATGACCGGCGATGCGACCGTCAACTACAACGCTCCGATCATCGCGGCCACAGCCGAGATCGTAGCCAACATGGCTCTGCGCCAGGGTGCGGAAGCCCCCATCGACCAAGTGGTGATGGACGAGTTCCACTACTACTCCGACCCTGAGCGCGGCTGGGCCTGGCAAGTCCCCTTGCTAGAGCTCCCGCAGACTCAGTTTGTGTTGATGTCCGCAACCCTGGGCGACACCACTGCCCTGAAGAAGGACCTCACCGAACGCACCGGACGCAAGACCACCGAGGTCACAGGCAGTACACGCCCGGTTCCACTGGACTTCCACTATGTGTACACCCCGGTGCATGAGACGATCGACAACCTCATGGCCGAGGGCAAGGCGCCGATCTACGTTGTCCACTTTTCCCAGCGCGAAGCCACCGAACGCGCCCAGGCCCTGACCAGCCTGAAGTTGATCTCCGCGGAGGAGAAGGAGGCCATAGCAAAGGAACTGGCCGGTTTCCGCTTCACCTCCACCTATGGCAAGACCCTGTCCTCACTGCTGCGCAAGGGCATCGGCGTCCATCACGCGGGCATGCTTCCCAAGTACCGCCGTCTGGTTGAGCGCCTCGCTCAAACCGGCCTGCTCAAAGTTATCTGCGGCACGGATACGCTCGGGGTGGGCATCAACGTGCCTATCCGCACCGTGCTCATGACCGGATTGGCCAAGTTCGACGGCACCCGTCAACGCACGCTGAAGTCCCGAGAGTTCCACCAGATCGCCGGACGAGCCGGTCGCGCGGGGTATGACACGGAGGGCACCGTGATCATCCAGGCACCGGAGCATGAGATCGAAAACGCGAAAGCCCGCGAACGCGCCGGGTCGGATCCGAAGAAGCTGAAGAAGATCCGCAAGCGCTCCGCCCGCGAGGGCGAGGTTACCTGGTCCCAGCGCACATTCGATCGCCTTACTGAGGCCGAGCCAGAGCAGCTGTCCAGCCAGTTCAAGGTATCCAACTCGATGCTGATTAACCTGCTCGAGCGCCACGGAAATGCCTATGAGCACGCCAAGCACCTGCTGCGCACCAATCATGATCCACGCCCGAAGCAGAATCAGGACATCCTCACCATGGTTGCCCTCATGCGCGGCCTCCTGGATGCTGGATTGGCCACCCGGCGCGAGGAACCGGACCGCTACGGACGCACGTATCACCTCACCCGTGAGTTGCCCCGGGACTTTGCGCTGAACCAGCCGCTGAGCCCCTTCGCCCTGGCCGCGCTCGATCTGCTCGATCCCGAGTCAGATACCTACGAGCTCGATCTCATCAGCGTCTTTGAGTCCATCCTGGATAGTCCCCGCCAGATCCTCAAAGCTCAGGAAAAGCAGGCCCGCGGGGACGAGATCGCGCACCTGAAGGCCGAGGGGGTGGAGTACACCGAGCGCATGGCGCTCATCGAGGAGGTCACTTACCCCCAGCCTCTGGCAGAGCTTCTCGACCAGGCCTATGACACCTTTGCCGAGACCCAACCGTGGGTCAAGGAATTCGAGCTCGAGCCCAAGTCGATTGTGCGCGAAATGATCGAGAAGGCCATGACGTTCTCGGACCTTGTTTCCACCTACCAGCTGGCGCGCTCGGAGGGCGTCGTTCTGCGCTACCTCACCGACGCCTGGCGCACCCTCAAGCACACTGTCCCGGAGGAGTACGTCACAGAGCGCCTGGCAGACATCATCGAGTGGCTCGGAGAGCTGGTGCGACAGGTGGATTCCTCGCTTGTCGACGAATGGGCGCGCATGGGTGATGAAGACACCCCGGTATCTGCCGAGGTGGTTGAACGCGAGCTGGCCTTCGGAGTCGAGGACCCCACTGCCCTGACCGCCAACCGTCGCGCCTTTACCGTCATGGTGCGCAATTACTTCTTCCGCCTCGTGGATCTTTTCGCCCTCGAGCGCGAGGAGGAATTGGCTGCCATGACCGACTATCTCGACGACGCCCCCGATTTCCCGTCTGCTCTGGACGACTACTTCGACGAGTATGACGACGTGGATATAACCCAGGCAGCACGTGGTAGCGAGTACTTCCACGTCACTGACAATGGGCGGTTGTGGACGGTGCGCCAGATCATCAAGGACCCCGAAGGGGATAATTCCTTTGCCTTTGAAGGCGTGGTCGACCTGGATGCTTCGGACGAGGCCGGTGAGGTACGTCTCAGCGAATTAACCCTATCCGAGCAGTAACAGTTTGATAGAGATGAATCTTTAACCCCTCCAGAGACTGCCAGCTTGTCTACAGTTGAAAGACATGAGTAGTAAGGAGTACCGACCAACGCTTGCGCAGTTGCGCACGTTTGTCACCATTGCTGAGCAGAAGCATTTCGGTTCAGCCGCTGCTCAGCTCGGCATTTCCCAGCCCTCCCTCTCACAAGCGCTCTCTGCACTGGAGCAGGGCTTGGATCTGCAGCTCATCGAGCGTTCTACGCGCCGGGTCATTGTGACGACCCCGGGTGAGCGCCTCCTCCCCTACGCCAAGGCAACGCTGGAGGCAGCCGATGCCTTTCTGGCTCATTCCCGCGGCGCCTCCGGCACGCTCTCTGGGCCAGTCTCGATCGGCATCATCCCCACCGCAGCGCCGTACATCCTGACGGAGCTCTTAAGAATTCTGGGCGAACGCTTCCCCAACGTCGAACCCCGCATCGTCGAGGAACAAACCGCCAGCCTGTTGCATAGGTTACGCGATGGTCAGATCGATGCCGCCTTCCTCGCTCTACCGACCGAGGCCACCGGTGTGATCGAGCTTCCGCTGTACCGCGAGCCCTTTTCCGTCGTCCTCCCAACGGGCCATGCATTGGCTGGCCGCAATGACCTGCAGGTGGCGGATCTCAACGATGTGGAATTGTTGCTTCTCGACGATGGCCACTGCCTGCGCGACCAAGTCCTTGATCTGTGCCGCAGAGCCGATGTCAACCCGATGACCTCGCTGAGTTCGGCGACCAGTGCGACCTCGCTGACCACGACCCTGCAGCTGGTCATCGGGGGTTTGGGTGCCACCCTGGTCCCCGCGTCTGCCCTCGCTCAGGAGCAGGGCCGTCCGGGCATGGCTGTGGCCCATTTCGCCCCAGAAGTTGATGCCGGCCGCACAATGGGAGTGGTGTTTCGAGGATCGTCGTCACGCGCGGAGGAATACGCACAACTGGGTCAGTGCTTTGTCGAGGCCTACGAGCGTTCCGTAGGTCAGGAGTAACCCGGGGAGGTAGTAGCATCGTCTAACGATTATGACTACGCCACCACCTGCTTCCCCGGCCTCTCGTGACGAGCTGTTCCCCGCACTCGAGGGGGTATCAATCGCCAGTGAGCGCGCTTTCCGTCGTCGCCTTAAGAAGGCTCGTTCCCCGAAGGCGCTGGCTGCGATCTCTGCAGACATAGCAGAGGCTCAGAAGTCAGTCGCCGCGATTGAGGCTGGGATTGGCGAGATCACCTTCCCGGAACAACTGCCTGTGTCGGGGCGTCATGACGACATCGCGGAGGCGATTGCCAACAACCAGGTAGTCGTCATTGCAGGTGAGACGGGCTCCGGTAAGACGACCCAGATTCCCAAGATCTGCCTGGAGCTCGGCCGCGGGCGTCGTGGACTCATCGGTCATACACAGCCACGTCGTCTTGCCGCGCGAACCGTAGCCGAGCGCATCGCCGAAGAGCTCGGACAGGACTTGGGCGAATCGGTGGGTTATGCCATCCGCTTCGACGACCGGGTGTCTGCCACCACCGCCGTGAAGCTGATGACCGACGGCATTTTGCTCGCTGAAATGCAGCGGGACCGCTTTTTGAACGCCTACGACACGATCATTATCGATGAGGCCCACGAGCGCAGCCTCAACATCGACTTCTTGCTCGGTTACCTCAAGCGACTGCTCCCCCGCCGACCGGATCTGAAGGTGATCATCACCTCGGCGACGATCGATCCCGAGCGATTTGCCCAGCACTTCAATGATGCTGAGGGCAACCCCGCCCCGATCATCGAGGTCTCCGGCCGCACCTACCCCGTGGAGATCCGGTACCGAGAGCCAGACATTGATCGTGATCCGCTGGACGCTCTGTGCGACGCCATCGAGGAACTTATGGCGGAAGGCCCTGGGGACATTCTGTGCTTCTTCGCAGGTGAGCGCGATATTCGCGATGCCATGGAGGCCATCGAGGCGCGCAAGTATCGCGGCGTAGAGGTCACTCCCCTGTTCGGGCGCTTGTCCAACCAGGAACAGCATCGCGTCTTCTCGCCCCACTCGGGACGGCGCATCGTTTTGGCTACCAACATCGCCGAGACCTCGCTCACCGTTCCGGGTATCCACTACGTGGTGGACACCGGCACCGCGCGTGTTTCGCGCTATTCCACGCGCACTAAAGTGCAGCGCCTACCCATCGAGCCGATCTCCCAGGCCAGCGCTAATCAGCGCTCCGGTCGTTGTGGCCGTGTGGCCGACGGTGTGGCCATTCGCCTCTACTCCGAGCAGGACTTTGAATCGCGCCCGGAGTTCACCGACCCCGAGATTCTGCGCACCAACCTTGCCAGCGTGATCCTGCAGATGATGTCGCTGCGTTTGGGCGAAATCTCCGAGTTCCCGTTCGTGCAGGCACCAGAACCCAAGGCCATCCGCGACGGCGTCACTCTGCTGCACGAGCTCGGAGCGGTAGCCGACAATGCACTGACACCTGTGGGCAAGGACCTGGCCGCGATCCCGGTCGATCCCCGCATGGCACGCATGCTCGTGGAAGCTAACCGACTGGGCACGCTCGATGACGTCACCGTCCTGGTGGCCGCCATGACCATCCAGGATGTGCGCGAACGCCCCCTGGAAAAGCAGGCCCAGGCGGATCAGGCGCACGCGCGCTTCAAGGACAAGAGCAGCGACTTTGCCGCCATGCTCAAGCTGTGGGACTACATCAACGACACCCGCGATGATCTCTCCGGCAACCAATTCCGCAAGCGCATGACCAACGAGTATCTCCACTACATGCGCATCCGTGAGTGGTACGACTTGGTCCGTCAGCTGCGCGGGGTGACTAAACGACTGGGCTGGTCGGAACGCGACCAGGTTGCCGGCCCCCGCGACCTGGACGGGATCCACCAGTCTCTGCTGACCGGCCTGCTATCCAACATCGGAGCGCGCGACGGGGATTCCAAGGAGTTCCGAGGTGCTCGCGGCACCAAGTTCCTCATCTTCCCTGGTTCTGCGCTGTCTAAGAAGCCGCCGGAGTTCATCATGGCAGCCGAGCTAGTGGAGACCTCTCGCCTGTGGGCTCGCGACGTCGCCGCGATCCAACCTTCCTGGGTCGAGCGCGTAGCCAAGGATCTGATCAAGCGCACGTACAGCGAGCCGACGTGGTCGGCAAAGCGGGGTGCCGCCATGGCGCACGAGAAGGCCACCCTCTACGGCGTGACCATCGTTGCCGATCGTTTCGTCCCGTACCACCGCGTGGATGCCGAGGCCTCCCGGGACATGTTTATCCGCCACGCGCTGGTCGAACGTGATTGGCAGAGCCATCACCCGTTCCTAAAGCACAACGCAGAAGCACTCGAAACCGCCATGTCGGTGGAGGAAAAGGCTCGTCGCCGCGGAATCGTGGTTGATGACGACGTACTGTTCGACTTCTACGACGCTCGAATCCCCCAAAACGTCACCACCGGCAAAAACTTCGACTCCTGGTGGAAGAAGGAACAGCGCCGTAACCCGCAGCTGCTCGACTTTGATCCCGAGAAGCTTTTCGCCGATGACGCCTCCCACGTCACCGAAAAGGACTTCCCGGAGACCTGGCAGCACGGATCGCTCACTCTCGAACTGAGCTACCGCTTCGAGCCCGGCCACCCACGCGATGGCGTCACCGTCCACATCCCGCTGCCGCTCCTGGCGGGCATCGACTCGGCCGGTTTTGATTGGCTCGTTCCCGGCGTACGCGAGGAGCTCGTCACTGAGCTGATTCGCACGTTGCCGAAGGCTTTGCGACGTTCCGTCGTACCAGCACCCAACTTTGCTGCCCGGGCTACTCCCCAGCTGGTGGCCTATGAGTCGCCGTTGGTGGAACAGCTTGCCGACGTGCTGCGCGAGCTCGGTGGCTCCGGTATTAACTCCACTGACTTCCAGCCCGAAAGCCTGCCAGCACACCTACGGATGACGTTTGCCGCTGTGGACAAGCGCGGCAAGATCGTGGACGCGGACAAGGACCTCGCCGCGCTACGTGAGCGCCAGGCTGGCCACATCACGACATCTGTGAGCAAGGCCAGCCGCAAGAGTGAATCTGCGGTGGCTAAATCCTGGACCCCGGACACCCTCGGCACTGTGCCCGAAACGGTAAAGACCACGATCGATGGTCATACCGTCGATGCGTTTCCTGCCCTGTCCATCTCGGAGCAGGGTGTAGAGGTCAAGGTATTTCCCACCAGGGCCGCAGCGGACGCCTCCATGCGCACTGCCACGCTCACCATGCTCTTGCGAAACATTTCGGTCAACGCCAAGCAGATGGTCAAGGGCCTGCCGCTGCAGCAAAAGGTCGCTATCGATAATTATCCGCACGGCGGGGCTGATGGGTTGGTCTCCGATGCCCGCGTCGCCGCTGTGCGCGACGCCATGGTTAAGGCAGGCGGGCCGGTACGCGACCCGAAGGACTTTGAGGCCCTGAAGGATAAGGTTGCCCCAGAGGTGCCCACCTTGGTTCGCCAGTCTGTGGTCGCTCTGGCCCCCGCACTCGTCGAGTACGGTCGCGTCAAAGCGGAGTTGGAAAAGTGGACCGGGCCGGCAATTGAGGACATGCAAGCCCAGTTGAACTTCATGCTCCCCAAGAACGCCCTCACCACCCACGGGATGACGCACCTCAAGCACCTCCCCCGCTATCTGCAAGCCATGACGATTCGCCTGGATGGCATGGGCTTGGATCCGGATAAGGACGCGGATCGCCAGAGCGAGGTCGACGAGGTCAAGGCCTACTTGCGGGCGCGCCTGCGAACGGCCAAGGCGGGAACGGAAAAGTCCCCTGCTGTGCGCGACATTCTGTGGGCGATTGAGGAGTTCCGGGTTAGCCTCTTTGCCCAGCGACTAGGGACTGCACACGCAGTTTCTGCCCGCCGAATCCGCAAGGCGATAGACAAGCTATAGGCAGAACTAGTCCTCGCGGTCCCGGCGGCGCATGAGGCGGATCTCGGATTCGAAGTCGGCCGCGTTTTCGAAGGACTTATACACCGAGGCGAAACGCAGGTAGGCGACCTCGTCGAGCTCTCGCAAAGGCTCCAGGATTGCCAGACCAATATCGTTGGCGTTGATTTGGGAGCTGCCCTTGCCGCGCACTTTCTCCTCTACTTGCTGCGCGAGCTTTTTCAGAGAGTCATCTCCCACTTCTCGCCCTTGGCACGCCCGGCGCACGCCGCGAATGAGCTTCTCACGGCTGAATGGCTCTGTAATTCCGTTGCGCTTTACTACCAGCAAGATGGCTTTCTCCACCGTCGTAAAGCGACCCTGACATGAAGGGCATTCCCTACGGCGCCTAATGGACGCTCCTGCGTCGACGACGCGGGAATCGATGACCCGTGATTGTTCGTGGTGGCAGAAAGGGCAATACACGTCTCAGATTCTAGTGCTCCCGCCGAGACGGACTAACGCCCAGCTACCGCAGTCACCGTTTGGGTTGGTGCACTGTTATCCGCGCCCAGGTCTGCGCCTACGACCATGCCGGTGAACACTACGAAGCCTGCTGCTGCACCAACAAGCCACGTGCGGGCATTCTCGCGCCAGCGTTCGACTCGATCTCTAGTGGAATGGTCGTCTATTGGCACACGCAGAGCCATAGGCTGTACCGGACGCAGCGTTCGCACGTTCGAATGATCCACGTCAGTGTTTGGGCTGACTGGAACATCCCAGTAGGACGGCTGGGAAACAGGGTATGTACGACGGTTAGAGGTGGTAGCGATAGTCATTGGATGATCCTTTCCTGTATGAGTTCCCCTAATGTATCGAGTGGTCTCGACAGCACTCCGGGAAATACGTTCACATGTTCGAATGTGTTCGTATGTTCGAAAGTTAACAGAGGTTCGAACGTTTGTCCACACCAAGTTCGAATGAATCGAACACAGAGGCGTAAGGTGTGCTAGAAAAGAGATCAGTCCACATAATCCCGCTTATCGATAACGCCTCTGAGGCGATACGCCGAGACCTCACCGATCAAAGGACGGACCCCATGGGTAACCCCCGCAAGAAGCCTGACATCACGACACTTTCGCCCCGCCAGAAGCGCATTCTGGAAGTTATCCGTGACGCCGTGGTGCTGCGTGGATACGCTCCCAGCATCCGTGAGATCGGCGATGCTGCAGGTTTGCAGTCCACGTCCTCGGTCGCCTATCAGCTCAATGAGCTCGAAAAGAAGGGGTTCTTGCGGCGCGACCCGAACAAGCCGCGCGCTGTGGACATCCGGCATCTCAATGACTCACCGGCCGAGGCCCCTGCCCCAGAGAAGAACTCTTCAATTCCGCAGGACGCCTCGCAGCCCAGCTACATTCCCGTGGTGGGGCAGATTGCCGCCGGCTCCCCGATTTTGGCTGAGCAGGAGGTCGACGGTTACTTCCCGATGCCAGCGGACATCGTCGGTGAAGGCGAGCTATACATGCTGCGAGTCGTGGGCGATTCCATGAAACTAGCCGGCATTATGGACGGAGATTGGGTCATCGTGCGCGCACAGCCGGTTGCCGAAGAGGGTGAGTTCGTCGCCGCGCTTCTCGACGGTGAAGCCACCGTTAAGGAGCTGCACCGCGATAGCTCTGGTGTGTGGCTGTTGCCCCACAACGAAGATTACGACCCCATTCGTGGCGATGAAGCCGAGATCATGGGCAAGGTCGTGTCGGTTTTCCGCCGCCTCTAATCCCCCTACTCCTCCCATTCAGGGGTAATCGGGCATAATTCCACACGTTTCTCCAACAATATCCGTGGGGTTGACGGCAAGATAGAGGCGTTATGTTTGCCAGCTCTTAAGTGTGGAAGAGGTAAAGCCCACCATGTACGCCGAGGAACGTCGCCGACAGATTGCGTCTTTGACTTCCGTAGAAGGACGCGTCAGTGTCGCCGAACTTGCTCAGCGTTTCGACGTCACCGCCGAGACCATTCGACGCGACCTCGCCGTTCTCGACCATGAGGGCCTGGTTAATCGCGTGCACGGTGGCGCTGTAGCAACTCAGTCATTCCGGACTTCTGAGCTTTCGCTCGATACGCGTAGCCGTTCCGCACAGCCCGCCAAGATGGCTATTGCCCGAGCGGCCGCAGATTTCCTACCTCCCGCACGGGGCGCGTTCTTTTTGGATTCCGGATCCACCACTCGCGCGTTGGCGGATATTGCAGCGGAGCGTGCAGCGGTACAGGGCTGGTCGATCGTCACCAACTCCCTGCCCATTGCGCTGAGCCTGGCTGCGCAGGAAGTTCCCGAGGTTCAGTTGCTCGGCGGGCGCGTTCGTGCGATCACACAGGCCGTGGTTGGCGACACGGCGCTGCGCACGTTGGCACTGATGCGCGCGGACGTCGCGTTTATTGGCACCAACGCGCTCTCGTTGGACCACGGGCTTTCCACTGCGGATTCCCAAGAGGCCTCGGTCAAGTCCGCAATGGTGACGAATGCCCACAAGGTGGTCGTCTTGTGCGACTCTTCCAAGTTGGGCAATGACTACCTGGTGAGCTTTGCCCCGACCTCGTCGATCGATGTGGTCATCACCGATGACCAAGCCCCCGAGTCATACCTCGACGCGCTGCGCGAGCGCGAGATCGAGGTCGTGGTGGTGCCTACTCCACGCGGATAGGCACCCGCTGGCGATTAATCCAGAACGGCAGAGACTGCGCGACGAGCGTCTTCGGCGCTGGTCGCTGCCAGGGCCGCTTGGGCCATGGCGCGGCAGGTCTCCAGGGAAACTTCTGCCAGCTGGGCACCTACACCGGCCAGTGCGTTTGCCGCAGCCGACAGCGAGTTAACGCCCATACCGGTGAGCACGCAGGCCAGCAGCGGATCAGCTGCTGCCTCACCACACACGCCCACCGGAACCTCGTGGCGCTGGCCGGCACGGCAGGTCATGTCGATCAGGCGCAGGACTGCCGGCTGCCACGGATCGGTCAGGTAGGCCAGCTGCGGCGAGAGGCGGTCCGCGGCCATGGTGTACTGGGTCAGGTCGTTGGTGCCGATGGACACGAAGTCCAGGTGCGGCATGATTTCCTCTGCGAGCAGGGCTGCAGCAGGAACCTCGATCATGGCGCCAGCGGTCAGTGAGCGCTCGGCGCACAGTCCAGCAAACCACTTGGCCTCGTCGGCGGTAGCGACCATCGGGGCCATGACCCAGGTAGTGGCACCCTCGGCACGCTCGCCAGCTGCCTGAGCCACGGCATCGAGCTGGCGGGTCAGCAGGCCCTCATTGTCACGGGCAATGCGCACGCCGCGCACGCCCAGAGCCGGGTTCTCCTCATCCTCGAAGGTGGCGTAGGCGATCGGCTTGTCGGAGCCGGCATCGAGGGTGCGCACGACGACCTTGGAGTCCCCAAACGCGGCGAAGACCTCGCCGTACAGCTTGGCCTGCTCCTCCACGCTCGGCTCAGAGGAGGTGGACAGGTAGCTCATTTCCGTGCGGTACAGTCCCACGCCCTCTGCCTGGGTGGTGGCAGCTGCGCGGGCCGCCTTGGGGTCTGCCACGTTGGCCAGCAACTGCACGCGGTGGCCGTCGCTGGTCTGGGCGGGGCCCTGCCAGGCGGCGATGCGTGCGGCGCGCTCCTGAGATTCCTTCACCAGCTCGTTGGCCACATTCTCGTCGACCTCGGTGACGATGGCGCCGGCAGCACCGTCGACAAGCACAGGGCGATCAGCCGGGATGTCACGCAGACCATTGCCAGCAGCAACGATGCAGGGCACACCGAGCTGGCGCGCGATGATCGCGGTGTGGCTGGTCGGCCCGCCAAGCTCGGTGACCAGGGCGACGAAGATGTCAGTGTTCAGGTCGGCCGTATCGGCCGGAGCGAGGTCGTCGGCAAACAGGATCGAGGGGCGATCAACGCTCGGCAGACCCGGCTCCTCGGTGCCCTGCAGCTGAGCGATCACGCGGTCGCGCACGTCTTTCAGGTCGGTGGTGCGCTCGGCCATGAGGCCGCCGGCGGCCTCAAACATGGTCACGAACTTGTCGGTCGCGCCAACGACGGCGTACTCGGCGCGCTGACCGGTATTGACGTTCTTGCGCACAGTCTTTCGCCAGCCGCGGTCGCGAACCATGCCCACGGTCGCGGTGAGCACCTCGGCGGCGTGGCCATCAGCGTTCTCTGCGCGCTCGGCCAGGCGCTGTGCCACAGCGTCGGCAGCCTCGGTGAAGCGGGCGAACTCGGCCTCGCGGGCGTCCTCGGCAACCGGCGCACCAGCGTCAGGCAGAGCAGGACGGGGCCGCACCCACACCGCGGGGGCGAAGGCCACGCCAGGAACCACTCCGGTTCCCTTGACGGCGACGTTCAGGCTGCTTGTAGCGTTGTTCACGAGTGGTGTCCCCTCATTGTCAGAGTCATCCGCAAAGATTGTTCTGGCAAAGTCTACCTACCAGTCATGGTGATAACGGGAATCGCCGCTCTGTGCCACCCGTCACTATCCCAACCTTTCCAAACCTGCAGCCCACGAAAGCAAAAGCATCCAGGCAGGAAACGTTGACTTTCCAACATGTTCGGGCAATTATGTGAGGGTAGCCATACCGACCTCTACGAGCCCCAAGGACTCACACGATGATCGTGACCTGTACTCCCAACCCGAGCATCGACACCACCGTGCACATACCCGAAGGCCTCCAGGTCGGCGAGGTCAATCGCGCGGCCTCCGTCGAACGCATCGCAGGCGGCAAGGGAATTAACGTCTCCCGCGCCGCTCACCTCGCCCGCACCGAAACGTGCGCAGTCTTTCCAGCCTCGCAGCACGACCCCTTCGTGCCCCTGGTCGACGCCACCGGGATTGCCGCCCGCCGCGTCGATTCCACCGGCGAGGTCCGCGTAAACACCACCGTCACCGACGCCAATGGCGAAACAACCAAGCTCAACGGCCCCGGTGCCGCGCTTTCCGACGCCTGTGCCAACCAACTCATCAGCACTACCGCCTCAGCCGCCGCCAACGCCCAGGCGATCGTATTGGCTGGCTCCCTGCCTCCCGGTTTGGCTATCGACTACTACGTCACAGCCAGCGCGCAACTGCACCGCCAGTGCCCGCAGGCTCTTATCGCGGTGGATACCTCGGATGCTCCGCTGCAGGCACTCGGCACACACCTGGATGAGGCACACGTCGACGTGCTCAAGCCCAACGAGCACGAGCTGGCCCAACTGAGTAACACGCCCGTGGAGTCCCTTGACGACGTCGTTACCGCAGCCCGTCACCTCATTTCTCGCGGAGTCGGTGCGGTCCTAGCTACCCTCGGCGGACATGGTGCCGTGCTGGTTACCTCCGAGGGCGCCTGGCATGCCCAGGCCGGCCCCGTCGAGGTCCGCTCGACCGTGGGTGCTGGCGATTCCTCCCTGGCCGGCTACCTTTTGGCCCGGCTTGCTGGCCTTTCGCCTGACGAGTGCCTAGCTCGCGCCGTAGCCTATGGGTCAGCAGCAGCGTCGTTAAGCGGAACCCACCTCCCGGCACCCGCCGATGCCGACAAGATCTCCGTAACCACCCAGGCCCTGTAAGGACGGCTCAGCTATGTCAGACCCCATCATCACCCCAGAGTTGGTCGCTCTCGACAGCGACCTGGGATCCACGCATACCAGCGTGATCACCCGCCTCGCCGAGCTACTTGCCGAGCAGGGGCGTACCACCGACCCACAGGAGCTCGCCCAGGCTGCCATCGCGCGTGAGGAGTCCGCCGGCACCGGAGTCCCCGGACAGGTGGCCATCCCCCACTGCCGCGTCGAGTCCGTCACCCAGCCCTCATTGGCCTTCGCGCGCCTGAGCCGAGGGGTGAATTTCAATGGCCCGGACGGCGATTCTGAACTCGTCTTTCTCATCGCCGCACCCGCCGGTGGCGGCAAGGAGCACCTGAAGATCCTGTCCAAACTCGCCCGCGCCCTGGTCAAGGGCGATGTGCGTGAGCAGCTGCGGGCGGCAGCTTCTGAGCAGGAGGTTGTGGAGATCGTCGATAAGGTCCTAAACCCCGCCCCCAAGGCCGCCGCTCCAGCCGCTGTGCCCGCGACGCCCACGGGACGCACCACAGTCGTCGCCGTCACCGCCTGCACCACCGGCATCGCGCACACATACATGGCGGCGGACGCGCTCGCCCAGGCTGCGCAGGGGCGTGACGACGTCACCCTCCACGTGGAAACCCAAGGATCTTCCGGAAACACCCCGCTCGAGCAGTCCGTCATCGACTCCGCCGACGCTGTGATCTTCGCCGTCGACGTGGCCGTGCGCGACCGCGAGCGCTTTGCGGGCAAGCCGGTGATCCAGTCGCCGGTCAAGCGCGGAATCAACGAGCCCAACCAGATGCTCGATGAGGCGATTGCCGCCTCCAAGAACCCCGACGCCAAGCGCGTGCCCGCCGGCGCGAGTGCCGCGAGCGAGTCGAGCGCTTCGTCCAAGGAAGAAAGCTGGGCCAAGCGCATCCAGCAAGCCGTGATGACGGGCGTGTCCTACATGATCCCGTTCGTCGCCGCCGGCGGGTTGCTTCTGGCCTTCGGCTTCTTGGTGGCTGGCTCGCAGGTGGCCAACGTGTGGGAGCAGGTTCTTACCACGCATTCTCTGACAAACCTGCCGGGCTCCGACATCGTTGCCGACGGCCAGACCTACAGCTTCGATCGCGCCGGCCTGTGGCTCTATCTGGGCGCAGTCCTGTTCGGCACCGGCCAGATGGCCATGCAGTTCATCGTGCCGGCGCTCTCCGGATTCATCGGCTTCTCGCTGGCTGGCCGTCCGGGCATCGCGCCCGGCTTTGTCGGCGGTGCAATTTCTGTTTTGCTCGGCGCCGGCTTTATCGGCGGTCTGGTCACCGGCATCATCGCCGGCCTGATCGCGCTTGCTATCGGTTCGCTGAAGGTTCCGCGCGTGGTGGGTTCCCTCATGCCCGTGGTGATTATCCCGCTGGTGACCTCTCTGGCCGTCGGCCTCATCATGTTCCTGCTGCTCGGCCGCCCGCTCGAGGGCATCATGACCGGCCTGACCTCCTGGCTTAACTCTATGTCCGGCTCCTCGGCCATCGTCCTGGGCATCATCCTGGGCCTGATGATGTGCCTGGATCTCGGAGGTCCCGTGAACAAAGCGGCATACCTCTTTGCCACGGCGGGCTTGTCGACGGGTGATGAAGCCTCAATGCGCATCATGGCCGCCGTCATGGCCGCTGGCATGGTGCCGCCAATCGCCCTATCGCTGGCGACCTTCCTGCGCAAGAACCTGTTCACGCCTGCCGAGCAGGAAAACGGCAAGTCCGCCTGGCTCTTGGGGCTGTCCTTCATCTCGGAGGGCGCTATCCCCTTCGCTGCAGCTGACCCGCTGCGCGTGATTCCCGCCATGATGCTGGGTGGTGCCACGACCGGTGCTGTGTCTATGGCCTTGGGGGTCGGCTCACACGCCCCGCATGGCGGCCTGTTCGTCATCCTGGCCATCAGCCCCTGGTGGGGATTCCTGCTCTCCCTGGTGGCCGGCACCGTGGTTTCCACCGTGGCTGTCCTGGCGCTTAAGCAGCTATGGCCCAACAAGGCTCTGCGCGCGATGACCAGGCAGGGTGACCCACAGGCGATTAACGCCTAAAGTGTGACCCAGAAACGTTTCGTCTTCTTCGAAAGGACCATTCATGGCTTCCAAGACCGTTAAGGTCGGCTCCTCCGTCGGCCTCCACGCCCGCCCGGCCACCGTCATCGCCGAGGCCGCCTCGGAGTTCGACGAGGACATCTTCCTCACCCTGGCTGGCGAGGACGACGAGGAGACCGACGCTGCCTCCTCCCTGATGATCATGGCTCTGGGCGCCGAGCAGGGCGACGAGGTTACCGTGACCTCCGAGAACGCTGACGCCGTGGAGAAGATCGCTGCGCTGATCGAGAAGGATCTCGACGCCTAAAGCACTTTTCGCTTGCTTAGCCGGCTCCACCTTGTACTTGGTGGGGCCGGTTTTTTGCTGAGTTCGGTCCGGGCTTGGATTCTTTCGGCTCGTCAGTAAAAGGGGTCGGCGGTCCGAAAACCCCAGGTCGCGTATCGCGGCGGGCGTTTTGGTGACGACCCGAAGCCTAGAGCACCTCCACCAACCGGGCCTGGTCGACCGGAAGCGCGACGGTCTCCTTCCGGTCGACCACGGTCGCAGCTGGAGAGCCTAAAACCCCAGGTCGCTACTTCCGGAGCGACGGGTCTGGTCGACCGGAAGCGCGACGGTTTTCTTCCGGTCGACCAGGTGTGCTGCCGAGGAGTTCCGAAATCCCTTCGGCTCGACACCTGGAGGTGTTTGCAGGCCTAAAACCCCAGGTCGCGATTCGTCGGAGGACTCCAGGTGTCGAGCCGAAGGATTTTCAAGGCCCGCACCCAACAATCGTGTTACGGGTGGGACTGGTGGGGCTGCGTCGGCGGTGATTCCGGGCAGAATTATTTCGGCTCGGCCCGCCCCTCGCCGACGTTGTCGTACGCCCAGCGCACCAGCGGGTAGCCCACCAATATCCCGATGGAGCCCCAGGCAATGCCCTCGAGCTCCACGCCAAATACCGGCAGGGTCAGGTTGCCGATTCCGGCGATCAAGGCAACAGCAGCGGCAGAGAGGTTGACCGGGTCGGAGAGATCGACCTTGTTCTCCATCCAGATCCGCACACCCAGCAGGCCGATCATGCCGTAGAGCATCAGAGTTGCCCCGCCAAGAACTCCGACGGGGATAGTCAGAATCAGCGCACCGAATTTGGGCACGAACGCTAGGGCGATGGCGCAGAAGGCAGCTACCCAATAGGCGGCGGTCGAGTACACGCGGGTAGCGGCCATGACGCCGATGTTCTCCGCGTAGGTGGTGGTGCCCGATCCGCCGAAGGCTCCGGCGAGGGTGGTGGCAAGGCCGTCGCCAAGCAAGGCACGACCAGACAGGTCATCGACGTTGCGCCCAGTCATGGAGGACACCGACTTCACGTGGCCGACGTTCTCCGCGATCAGCACGATGAGTACAGGCAGCGTGGCCGCGATGACCGGGAAGTGAAACTCTGGCGCGTGGAAGGTGGGCAGGCCGACCCAAGGAGCGTCGGCGATGGCTGCGCGAGACTCGTCGCTGATTCCCCCGACAAGCGCCGCGAAGAACCAGCCGACGATCACGCCGAGCAGGATGGACAAGCGAGAGAGCAGGCCGCGGGCAAAGACGGTGAATGCCAGGATCGCTGCCAGAGTCACAAAGGCGATCAACGGCTGCTTCTGAAAGTTCCCGGTCGCTGCGGGCGCCAAGTTCAGGCCAATCAACGCCACGATCGCACCGGTGACCACCGGCGGCATGACGGCATCCAACACGCGCCGGCCAGCCACGTGCACCACCAGGCCGACCAGCATCAACGCCACACCGGTGACCAGCACGCCACCCAGCTGCGCACCGATCCCCGACCCTTGGCTGGCAGTCAGCGGAGCGATAAACGCAAAACTAGAGCCCAAATAGCTGGGCAGGCGATTGGCGGTGATCACCAAGAAGATCAGCGTGCCCAGGCCGGAGAACAGCAGGGTGGTGTTCACCGGGAAACCGGTCAGCGTGGGCACGAGCAGGGTGGCGCCGAACATGGCCACCACATGCTGAAGCCCCACACTGATTGTGCGGGGCCAACTCAAACGTTCATCCGGAGCAACAACGGCACCGGGGGCAATGGTCGTGCCATCGCCATGCAGGGTCCAACCAAAAGATTTCACAGACCCTTATTATGTACTGCCCTAGGCCTCCACCACGAATTCGGCCAACTCGCTGGCGACTCGCTGCGGCAAACGCACGTCCACCAAGGTGCCCTGCTCGCCATATTCCTCGCTCAACACGGTGCCCACCTCGTGCAGGCGGGAAACCACGTCACCGCGAGTAAACGGCACCAGCACGTTGACCCGCACATCCAAGGAGTTGAGGTACTGCTCCACGCGGGTGGTCAGCTCGTCGATGCCCTCGCCGGTCGCGGCCGACACGTACACAACGTTGTCTCTATCCAGCACGTGACGCAGGTGAGCCAGCGTAACGGGGTCGGCGGCATCGATCTTGTTGATCACAATGATCTCGGCGGGCACCTCCTCCCCTGTCTCGCGCACGAGGTCGTAGATCACCTTGTTCACGGCCTCGATCTGCTTAAGCGGGAAGGGATCGGAGCCGTCCACAACGTGCAGTATCAGGTCGGCGCCCAGAACCTCCTCGAGGGTGGACTTGAAGGCCTCCACAAGCTGGGTGGGCAGGTGGCGCACAAAGCCGACGGTGTCGGTGAAGACGATCTGGCGGCCGTCGGTAAGCTCCGCGCGCCGGGTCGTGGGATCCAGGGTGGCAAAGAGAGCGTCCTCCACGAGTACACCCGCGCCGGTCATGGCGTTGATCAGCGAGGACTTGCCCGCGTTGGTGTAGCCTGCGATGGCGATCTGCGGGATCACGGACTCCCGGCGCGCCGCGCGTTTGACCTCGCGCGCGGTGGTCATGCCGGCGAGTTCCTTGCGCAGGCGGGCCATTTCCTGGCGCAGGCGACGACGGTCGGCCTCGATGCGCGTCTCACCAGGACCACGCAGACCCACACCACCGTTGGAACCGGCGCGGCCGCCGGCCTGGCGTGAGAGGTTGCCACCCCAACCGCGCACACGCGTGTACAGGTACTCCATCTGGGCCAGTGCGACCTGCGCCTTGCCCTCCTTGGACTTCGCGTGCTGGGCAAAGATGTCCAGGATGAGCATGGTGCGGTCAATGACCTTGGTCTTGAGCTTGTCCTCCAGCGCGATCATCTGACCGGGTGAGAGCTCGCCGTCGCAGACCACGGTGTCCGAACCGGTGGATTCCACGATCGCCTTGAGCTCCTCGACCTTGCCGGAACCGATGTAGGTGCCGGAATCGGGCTTGTCGCGCTTTTGGTAAAGCATGTCCACGACTTCGGCGCCGGCGGTCTCTGCCAGGGCGGCCAGCTCGTTCATGTTGGCGTCGACTTCGGCGCTGGTGCCGGTGGTCCATACGCCCACCAAAATGACGCGCTCGAGGCGGAGTTTGCGGTACTCGACCTCGTAGCCGTCGTCGAGGTCCTCGGCGCGAATGTCCGTCTCGCGGGTCACACGGCGGAAGGAGTTACGTTCAGCGAGGTCAAGGTCGCCAACGGTGGGTTCGGAGCCGGTCACCGGTGCGCTTTCGGTATCGCGCAGGGCTCGGTCAATCAGGCGCTCCCGCTCGCGGTCGGCGGGGCGGAAATCTTCAGTATTCGTCATTACCGGCCCATCATCTCACGTTTACACACCCCAGCGATACACTTAGCCCCCATGAGTAGGGATCTGCATAGCCTGGGCATGAGCTTTGACACGTGGCAGGAGGCCGTCGAGGCGGCGATCGCCACCAACCAGCTGAGTGTGATCGGTGAACTAAACGGGGGCCAGCTCGTTCAGTACGGCGACGCCTCCGGCGCGCTGATCACCATTCTGGCCGTCGAGCCCTTTGCCACCTTCGCGGGCTTCCAGGCGGAGACCCAGACGTTTGGCAATGTGACCATGCTCAACGACGTCCTCGCGTTCTGCGAAGTTCTCGATCCGCGCGGCAAGGTCATGACCGCCGTGACCGCCAACCTGGTACAGGGTCCACTGCTGGCAGAGCTGCCCACCCAGGAATGGCAGCAGCTGGGTATTACCGCTTTGACCATTGAGCACGCCGTCTACGAGAGCGCCCAGACCTACGAGGCGCAGACCGGCCAGCCTCTGGGCATGTTGCTCTCGGAGGGCGCGCAGGTCGTGGCCGCGGGCAACGGGAGCTCGGCACCCGATGCCGCCGCCCAGTTCTCTGCCCGCGTGCTGGAGGCCGAGTACCGCCACAACCAGCTCACCGGCCAGCGCTTTATCCACGCCATCGTCGACGGGGCTTTCCCCTTCGACGTCTGCCTGCCCGATAGCCCGCAGCTACCGGCCAAGGATTCGGTTATCGCCGGCACCGCGGTGATGACCGCCATGGTGCTCTCCCCCGTCGGCGGCGGATGTGGCGGCTGCGGCGGCAGCTGCGGTTGTAGCTAGCTCGCTTATCGACGCCTTTTAAACCACCAAGTGCCCGCGCGCCACGATGCGCGAGGGGCCGGTGAGGGTGCAGTTTTCATCCTCGATGGTGACCTGTACCTCGCCGCCGGGAACGACGACGGTCACGCTTCCGGTTGCCTGGCCGGCGTCGGCAAGCGCGGCGCGAGCGGCAGCCACCGTGCCGGTTCCGCAAGAGCGGGTCTCGCCCACCCCGCGCTCCCACACGCGCATGTGCACGCGGCCGTCCTCGAGAGGTGTGAGCACCTCGACGTTCACGCCCGCCGGGAAGAACTCCGGGTCGAACTCGGGGGCGACCAGCTCGAGGGCCTCCAGGTCCGATGCGGTCATGCCCGGAACCACGCACGCCAGGTGCGGATTGCCCACATCCACACCGAGGCCGGCAAAGTGATGCGAGCCAATCAGCGCAGTGGACACGCCGGTGACCTCCGCGGCGCCCATGCCCACGGTCACGCTGGCCTCGCTTTCAGTAGCCGAGTGCACGGTCACCTCCCGCTCGCCGGCGCGGGTACCGATGCGGAAGCTGCCCTGAAGCCCCTCTTCCACCGCCAGCCAATGCGCGAAGACGCGCACGCCGTTGCCACACATCTCGGCAATCGAGCCGTCGGCATTGCGGTAGTCCATGAACCACAGCTCGGGATCGCATTCGGCGTCAACGTGCTTGGCACGCACTACGCGCAGCAGTCCGTCGCCGCCGATGCCGGCGCGGCGGTCGCACAAAAAGGCCACGGTATCGGGACTTAAGTCGATCTCCCCGTGCTCATCGGGGATGATCACAAAGTCGTTTTCCGTACCGTGGCCCTTGGCAAAAATCCGTGCAGTCATGCCAGCAATGCTAGCGCGAGTCCCCATCTGCCTTGGTCTTGCGAGCGTGCCCCAAAAGAAGGAAGGCAAATCCCATCGCGACCCAGCCAGAAAGCACCAGCCAGGGGTGCGTGGTGGAGGCCTCGGGGAAGAAGGTGAGGTCGCGAATCAGCGTGTTGGTCGCGCCTGGGACAAAGAGCTGACCGATTTCGCCCCAGCTACCAGGCAGGAATGCGCTGGGCAAACTTGTTCCGGAAAGTGGGATACCCAGGAGCATGGTGAGTACCGCGCCGACGCCGATGCCCGCCTTGCCAATCAGATGAGTCAGACCGGTGATAAGGGAGACCGTGGCTGCCAGGCTCAGAGTCAGCGCGCCCCAGATGGCAAAGTTTGCCTCTGGCAGGAACCCGAATCCGTTGTGGATGATGGCCAGCAGCAGGGATCCGGCAACGGTGGAGTACAGAGCGACTGCCCACACGCGGCGCCACGTACCTCGGATCAGGAGCGAAATCAGAGCACCTCCCATGATGCTGCCGATGGTCAGCGGGAGCGCGGCGAGCTTCAAGCCCATTCCTTGCGGGTCGCCAGCGCTTTGCGGCACGACCTCGGTGATCGTCGCACCCTGCAGGGCCTGGCCGGTCAGCTGCGGTGCCATCTCAGGGTGTTGCTGGATTGCCTGGCCGATGCGGGCCTTCTCCATGCCTTGGGCGGTGTCGGTGATCATGCCGGTGATCGCGGCGTCGCCTGCCGGGGCGGTCAGCGCTTCAAGGGACGCTCCGGGCTCAGTGGGAAGGACGAAGGCACCGTAGGCGTCGCGGTGCTTGATGTTGTCGATCGCCTCTTCGCGGGTGTCCACGCGGTGCAGCTCGAAGGGCATCTCCTGGCCCTGCGCCTGGGCGGCTTGCTCGGCCTGCTCTTCAAAGGCGGCGAAGGATTGCTCGCTGGCGACCACGTCAACGTCGATGCCGTGGGGCTCGGCGGTGTAGGCCGGCCACAGGAAGGCCAGCACAACGAGGCTCACGATGGCAACTGGAATCAGTGCCGTCAGGGTGGTCTTGAGCCACGAGGTGGGCTCATTCTTGGGTGGTGTTGCGGCGGTGGACATATCCCCTCCTCAAAACGAATGTTCTTTCTGTTTGGAGATCATGCGCTCGCATTCCGGGATTGTCAAAACGAACGTTCGCTCTCTATGATCGGGTCATGCCGAAAATCACCGAAGAGCGACGTCAAGCCCAGCGCACCAAGATCCTCGACGCCACCATCGCCGTGATCCAGCGCAAGGGCATCGCCGAGATGTCCATGGGCGACGTCATCGCCGAATCGGGGCTCTCAGCAGGCGGCATCTACGGGCAGTTCACCAACAAGCGGGAGCTTTTGGCCACCACCGCCAGGGTGCTCCATGACCAGCGCGTCAGCTACCTCCAGGCCGCAGCCGCTGCGACGCCACTCTCCCATCCCGCCGACGTGCTCACCGACCTAGCTAATCGCAGCTTCGGCGAGGGCGATCTGCAGGCCCCCGCCCTCCAGGTGTGGGCGTATGCTGCGGCGCATCAGGATCAGTTCCCGGAATCGAGCACCTTCAAGGACGCCATCACCTCAGCGCTCATCGACTATCTCCAGGCTTGGTACGCCCACCGCGGTGCTACGGACCCGGAAGCCATCGCCCGCGAGATCACGCCCGCGGTGCACACCTACCTGGCCGGGATCATCGTCCACTCCACGCTGAACAGCTACTCCGCGCACACCCTCAAGTCCGGCCTCGAAGCCCTTATCGCAGCGCCGCTAAAGCCTGAGCACTGACGTCACCGCTCGCATCAATCCAGGTAATCCGCGGGTCGCGCTTAAACCACGATCGCTGCCGGCGCACGTAGCGCCGCGTTCCGGTGGTGGTCTTCTCGCGTGCCTCAGCCTCGCTCATCTCACCAGCCAGAACCTGCAGCACCTGCGCGTAGCCGATCGCGCGGCCGGCGGTGGAATCGGCAACGAGCCCTCGCTTATCGACGAGCTCACGCACCTCCTCCACAAACCCCGAGTCAAACATCTCGTTGGTGCGCTGCTCGATGCGCGGATTCAACCACTCAGCCTCCGTGGCCAGCCCGATGACCTGGGCGTTCCAACGCGGCGGGGCGTCCTTGGGCGGCTGCGAGGCGGCGAATGGCTTGCCGGTGAGCTCGATGACCTCGAGCGCGCGCACGGTGCGGCGCGGATCCTTGTCCTCGATCACCTCGGCCGCGGCCGGATCGACCTGGGCCAGCTCGGCGTGCAGCGCATCCACGCCGATCTCCTCGAGCCTGGCCTGATAACGGGCGCGCACGGCTGGGTCGGTGGGCGGGAAGGCGAAGTCGTCGATAAGCGCCTGGTAGTACAGCATGGACCCACCCACGAAGATGGGCCGAACCCCGCGCGCCATGATCTCCTCGGCCGCCTCAACGGCCATTTCCTGGTAGCGCGCGACGGAGGCGGTGGTGGTCACATCCAGGACGTCGAAGAGGTGATGCGGGATGCCGCGGCGTTCGCTGACTGGCAGCTTGGCAGTGCCGATGTCCATGCCGCGGTACATCTGCATGCTGTCGAGGTTGATGATCTCGCCGCCGGTGCGTTTGGCAAGCTCGAGGCTGAGCGCGGTTTTTCCGGAGGCGGTGGGACCAACGATGACGAGGGGGCGAATCACAGGTGTTAAGACTACGGGGCGGTATATATTGGTTCGAGACTGCCCGCAGCCTGCACGTGTATCGACTGTGAGAGACTAATTAACCATGACCATTGAGCAACCGAACCAGCCCACCTCGACCCCGAAGCCGGGGCCCAAGCCAGGCCCTAAGCCAGGTCCGAAACCGGGCCCCAAGCCAGGGTCGAGCGGTGTTCGCCCGGTGCCGGTGGCAGCACCGGTAACTGCTAACCCGCAGGAGTTCGGCCGCGTGGATGAGTCCGGAACGGTGTACCTCAAGACCAAGAGTGGCGAGCGTGCCGTGGGCTCTTGGCAGGCTGGTTCCCCGGAGGAGGGCCTGAAGCACTTTTCTGCCCGCTTTGCGGATCTGGCCACCGAGGTGGAGCTGCTCGAGGCTCGCGTGAAGGCCAACCCGAGTGAGGCGGCGGCGATCCGCACGCAGGCCGCAGCACTGCTCGAGGGGTTGCCCACTGCTGCCGTGGTCGGGGACGTGGACTCGCTGGAAGCGCGCCTGAAGCAGGTCATGAACCACTCCATTGAGGCCGGCGAGCAGGCGAAGCAGGACAAGCAGCGCCGCCGCACCGAGGCGATTGCTCGCAAGGAGGCGCTGGCCGCCGAGGTCGAGGAGATCGCCGAGAACTCCACCGAGTGGAAGGCCGCGGGCGATCGTATCCGCGAGATCCTGGATGAGTGGAAGACCATCCGCGGCATTGATCGTCAGACCGACGACGCGCTGTGGAAGCGCTACTCGCGTGCCCGCGATAGCTTTAACCGCCGCCGCGGAGCGCACTTCGCCGAGCTCGATCGCGGCCGCGCAGCCGCCAAGCGCAAGAAGGAGGAGCTGGTCGAGCGTGCCGAGGCCCTGTCCGCCTCCACCGACTGGTCCGAGACCGCCCGCGCGTATCGCGACCTGATGAGCGAGTGGAAGGCCGCCGGACGCGCTCCCCGCGAGGCCGATGACGCCCTGTGGGCCAAGTTCCGCGCCGCCCAGGATGCCTTCTTTGGTGCGCGCGACAAGGTCAACGCCGAGCGCGACGCCGAGTTTGCTGCAAACGCCGAGGCCAAGGATGCGCTGCTGGCCGAGTACGACGCCCAGATCGATCCCGCCAAGGGCCTGGGTGCTGCGAAGGCCAAGCTGCGCGAGCTGCAGGACAAGTGGGACGAGATCGGTTACGTGCCGCGTAACCAGGTCCGCGAGTACGAGGACAAGATCGCCGCGGTGGAAAAGCGCGTTGCCGACGCCGAGGACGCGCAGTGGCGTCGCACCGACCCGGAGGCTCAGGCGCGCGTGGCCCAGTTTGAGGCCAAGGTTGCGGACTTCAAGGCCCAGGCAGAGGCTGCCGAGGCCAAGGGCAAGGCCGCCAAGGCCGCCGAGCTGCGCGCTCAGGCCGAGCAATGGGAGCAGTTCGCTGCCGCTGCGCGCGCCGCGGTGAACTAGTGCACCTGGTTCAGGTTCCGGCAGCAGAGTGCGACCTGCTGCGCACCTTCGTCTTCTCCTCCAATCTGGCCGCCCAGGAGCTCACGGGTGACGCGGCGGCCTCAGTGGACATCGAGCGCGTGATTACGCGGCTCAAGGGTTCCGACGAGTCCCGCGCCGTCTTGCTCGCCGCGCTGGAAGCACCTTCTCTGGGGGATCTTGGCGAGCTTGGCCTTCCCGTGGTGCGTGGTGAGGCAGATGCCCTCGGGTTCGTGTGGCTCACCCTGCCGTTGTTGGAGGACACGGACACACTCGAGCTCGATGTGGTGCTCGCTCCTGACTTATTGCCCCTGCCGGGCGAGGAGTTGGAGCCGGAGGCGCGCGAGGTGACTGAGGCGCTTATCGACGCTTCTTTGCACGCCGCGCCTCTATTTGGGCGCGTGCGTCTGCAGTGGTGGACGGATCGCGCGCCGGGTGGCGAGTGGGAAGAGCAAGTAACCGTGGCGCAGTATGTGGTGGATCTCTCCGCCGTGCAGCTCGGCGCTGCTACGGAGCACTCAGTTCTGCGAGACCTGGACTGTGGAGAGCACACACACGATGTTTGCCGGCTGCTGAGCATCTTCTCCGAGGACGAGGACACCGGCAAGCTCGTCACCGAGCCCATCCGCTGGGACGCCGAACGCCTACGCGGTGCCCGAGAACGCCTGCTGGATCGGCGCGACCGCGATCTCATCGTGTTGCTGCGTGACAGCGCGGGCCGAGCACTAGCGCTGGCCCAGGCCACCCACCACGAGGGCACCACTGTGGCGGAGCTCGGAGCGGTGGTGGTCGAGCGCGATCAGCGCGGCCACGGGCACGGCCGCCAAGCCCTCGACGCGCTACTCCATTCCATGCATCTGCACTGGCCGCACATAGAACACCTGTACGCGGCCGTAAACGCACAGGACGCCGCAGCATTAGCCCAGCTCAACGCGCTGCACGCCCGCGAGATTACGCGGCTGACCTGCTTCGAACACCGGGGGTACACCCCCGCAAACGAATAACTCGCGTGCATTCCTGGCAGTACTCTGTAAGCCATGACCGCACCTGCTTCATCCATCACCGATTCCACCTACTTCTCCCTTGGCATGTCGGTGGAGATCCGCGACGAGGAATGGGTGGTCACCAAGGCCGACAAGGCCGTCAACGGCTGGCGCCTGGAGGTGCGCGGGGTTTACAAGGGTCGGGCGAAGGTGCTTACTGACGCCCAGGTGGACCAGGCTCATCAGTGGGCGGCTGATGGAATGCCAAAAATTGAGGTGGCCCGTCGGCTCGGGATCGGACTGACTACGTTCTACAAATATCTCAGTGGGGACAGTGAGGTGGCTGTGAAGTGAAAATCCAGCTAGTCGCCAGATTTCTCCGTCTCTACGCCCGCTCCTGCCTTGAAGGGGCTTCGGGGAGTCACCAGTCTTCGGGCTCTGACTTCATAAGGGACCGGTTGAACATGTGTTCCTTGGAGTACGCCTGATTGTCTTCCTAGTCGATCACGAGATATCCGATCGGCACGAACACCAACAATGCAGAGAGCGTTATCCCCTAGGCAGCAGACATCCCCGTCGGGGTTGATCATCCAGCTGTTGTTGAGGCAAACACCTCCGCCTGCTCCAAGACGAGTTCAATCGCTTTCTTCTCAGCATCGGGCGGGTAATCATACTTGGCGAGAATGCGACGAACCTTCGAACGCATCGCAGCAAGTACCGACTCCTTCAAGTTCCAGTCAATCGTTGCAGACTGACGCACCGACTTCACCAGCTCACGGGAGATCGCCTTGAGCGTCTCATCACCGAGCTCCAGCACCGCAGCATCGTTTTGCACAACCGCGTCGTAGAACGCGATCTCGTCCTCGCGCAGCCCCAGTTCTTCGTGGCGCTGCTGGGTGTCACGCAACTCCTTGGCGAGCTTTACCAGCTCAGCAATGACCTCAGCGGTCGTCAGGGAACGGTTAGTATACCGGTTGACGGCTTCATCAAGCATCTCGGAGAACTTCCGGCCCTGCACAACATTCGTTCGCTGCACCGTCTTGATCTGATCGTTTAGCAGTCGGTGCAACAGCCCCATCTGAAGATTCGGCTTGTCCTTCTCTGCCAGCGAGTCCAGGAACTCATCGCTGAGAATCGAGATTTCAGGCGACTCCACTCCAGCAAGTTTGTAGACATCGACTACCTGGTCGGCGGCCACGGCCTCGTTGAGCAGCTGACCGAGTGCAGTGTCGATCTCGACGGTTCCAACACCACCACGACCGGAATCAGGGTTCTGAATCTTCAGAATCGCCGCCCGCACATCAGTGAACAATCGAACATCGTTCCTGATTGCCGCTGCTTCGTCCCGAGCACCCGCCAGCGCGAAAGCCTTGGCCAGAGCGAGTACTTGGTTGTTGAACCTCGATGTTCGATCCGGGTCAGCAATCACGAAGTCCAGGACCTTGGCATACTCGTTCAACCGCTGAGATGCCGACAGCTCGGGTGAGGAATCGTAGTCAACGCCGTGCAGCAGGGTTCGCACGATGTCGTGCCTCTCCAGCATCACCTGCACCATCTCATCGATCGGCACACCAGCCTGATCACGGTCCGACGGTGAGTACTCGGCCAGCGCCGTCTGCAGATTGGCGAACACTCCGATGTAGTCCACGATCAGACCACCGGGCTTGTCGCGGAAAGTCCGATTCACGCGGGCGATAGCCTGCATGAGTCCCGCACCCTGCATCGTCTTGTCGACATACATCGTGTGCATCGACGGCGCATCGAAGCCGGTCAACCACATGTCACGGACAATGACCAGCTCCAGAGGGTCACCAGCGTTCTTGGCCCGAAGCTTGAGGTCCTTGCGCACGTCCTTCGAGTGGATGTGAGGTTGGAAGTCCGCAGGATCAGATGCCGAGCCCGTCATGACGACCTTGATTTTGCCTTTGGCAGGATCATCTGAGTGCCAGTCGGGTCGCAGCGCCACGATCTTCTCGTAGAGCCGCACCGCGATTCGGCGACTCATGGTCACGATCATGCCCTTGCCGAACAGCGACTCTCGCCGCTTCTCCCAGTGCTCCACGATGTCGCGAGCTACCAGCTCCAACCTAGACTCCGCGCCGACGATCGCCTCCAGGCGTGACCATCGTGACTTCGCCGCCGTGGCCGTGTCTTCTTCAACGGTCTCGGTGATCTTATCTGCGAGGTCGTCCAGGGCAGCAAGATCGGTCTCTGACAGATCGATCTTGGCCAGGCGAGATTCGTAGAATATCCGAACCGTCGCGCCGTCCTCAACGGCCCTCGTGAGGTCGTAGACGTCCACGTAGTCGCCGAACACTGAACGGGTCGATTTGTCGTTCGACTCGATCGGAGTGCCGGTGAATCCGAGGTAGGTCGCTCCAGGCAGCGCATCGCGCATGTGCTTCGCCAGGCCCGATTTCAGACGGCCGTGTCGGTCGAGGGTCTCGCTGAAGCCATACTGACTCCTGTGCGCTTCGTCAGCGATCACCACCACGTTGCGCCGGTCCGTAAGGACGGGGTTGATGTCACCGTCTTCACCAGGGGCGAACTTCTGCAGCGTGGTGAAAACGATGCCACCCGAGGCGCGTTTGAGCTTCGCTCGCAGGTCGGTGCGGGTCGTCGCCTGTACAGGCGCTTCCGGCAGGATCCGCGCTGGCGCGAAGGTCTCCCCAAAGAGCTGATCGTCGAGATCATTGCGGTCAGTGATGAACACCAGCGTCGGGTTCGCCATGCGCTGATCACGCATGATCTTCGCGGCGTAGAACACCATCTCGAAGCTCTTGCCTGACCCCTGGGTATGCCACACAACGCCACCGCGACGGTCTCCGTCGGGGCGAGAAGCCTGCACAGTTGACTCGACAGCCGCGTTCACCGCCCAGTACTGGTGATACTTGGCCACACGCTTCACGAGTGCCCGGGTCGGCTGTCCTGTCGACTTGTCGGTGACTGTCTCGTCACTGAACACGACGAAGTTCTTCAGCAGGTCCAGGAAACGCTTCGGCTCGAACACACCCTTGATGAGGACCTCAAGTGCTGGCCGATCGCTGACGACCTCACGACCTTCGATGGTCTTCCACGGCGCGTAGTGCTCGAAAGCCCCCGAGTAGCTACTCATCGCAGCCGAAGTGCCGTCTGAGATCACGGTGACTGCGTTGGGGACGAACACTGAGGGAATGTCGCGTCGGTAGGTCTGCACCTGGTTCCATGCCGACTTCAGCGTCGCGTGCTCAGCGGCAGGATTCTTCAGCTCCAGCAACGCGAGCGGGAGCCCGTTGACCATGACGAGTACGTCGGGGCGGCGGTTTTTGCCGTTCTCGACGATCGTGAACTGATTGGCAGCCACCCAGTCGTTGTTTTCCGGCTCCTCGAAGTCCACGAGCCACAAGCGCATCGTCCGTAGTAGACCATCGTCCCCACGATGCTCAACCGGTATTCCTTCCGTGATGAGCTTGTGCAGGCGAGCGTTCTCGTCGATAGGGCTCTGTGACTCGGCACGCTGAAGTGTCTTCACAGCTTCTGCGATCAGCGCGACGTCCACAGCAGGGTTTATCCGCCGAAGTGCGTCACGCACACGCCCCCATAGCACGACGTCCTCATACGAATCCCGCTCAATGCCAGGCTCTCCTGGCGCGATGTCAGGGCCGTGCAACCGTCGGTAACCCAGCTCGGCGAAGTACTCCAGAGCGGCCTGCTCGACGACGTTCTCGTTGAAGGTGCTCATTCAGCGCTCCTCGCTGCGGTAACCGACGTCGGTGTGCCGCGTTTTTGCTAGGTAGACCTCGACAAGGAAGCTAGCGACGGTCTTCGCCGAGTTCACCGCTACACGCGCATGTCGATCTTGTGGCTGCACATGACGCGCATGTCCGTCACTCGCCATATTCCGGATCGTTGCCAGACCGTTGACGATCTGGACCAGGCCGCGTGCGATCTGCTTGAACCCTTCGTCGACTTGGTCGTCTTTGTCATCGATCCGAAGAATCTTTGCGACCGCCTTGTACTGACGCTGAAGATCTCCAGCATAGTTCCCGCTCTGACCCGTCAAACGAAGCTCCAGCTGCTCCAGTACCGCCTCGACCAAGGTGCGCGACACTGTAATCGCCCCTTCTAGGTCAGAGGCCGCGAGACGGCGCTCGGCCTTGTCGGACAGCTCACGGACATACGCCAGCGTAAGGACGTTCGGTGCGACTGGCGCTGCGCTCAGCGGAACGGCGACGCCCTCCAACCGTGAAACGATTACGCGATACTTGTCGATCGAGCCACGTTGATCGTCTCCGTCTTTCTCGCCTCTGTATTCGAGAAGTGCATGGAGAACACGCGCACATTCCGCCGTTGGCGCAGAACGGAGGAAAGCCCGTAAGCGCTTCGCTTTCGAGAGACCTGTCTCTTCAGGCTCAATCTCAACATCGAGATCAGCAAAGAACTCAGCGAAGGTGCGGTTACTGAAGTCGAGGACATAGCCACTCCCCATGTCGAGAACCTGCTCAACGATGCGGAGATCAGCCGTACTCAGGCGCGATGCGCTCATGGTGTCCCCACCGGAACTCGTAGCCGACCAGAGAGCAGTTCGGGCAAGAGTGCATCGCGAAGAGCGGCGAGGCGATGAGACTCGAACGTCAACTGCGTGAGGCTTTCGACAAGTGGGTCTACGCGGGCAGATAGCTCGATTCGCTCAGTGGCGGAAAGGACCGGAACCCGCCACGCTGCGAGATCTTTCCACGACGCACGAGGCATCCGTGTCCCAGTAGATCCTGCTGACAAGGAGTCAATTAACGCGTCGGATGCTGCGACGACTGCTATCAAGGCAATGTCGCGAGGATCGTTCGGACGAACTGCCAAGATGTCAGTCGAACACACGCCATCGATCGGAGCAATACCGACCTTCTTGAAGTACGGGCGAAGCTTGCCGAAGAGGAGATCCCCTCGCTTAAAAGCAGTCTTATTACTCCCGAGCCCCTTAGCTCTATCCCATTCTGACAAGAAAATCGATCCTTTAGGCATGTGTTCAAGACCGATATAATTGGCGGCAGGGTCAATCGCTTCTACTTTCACTGGCGACTTCACTAGCGTGCAATAATCGCTCAGGGTCCCAGCCTCACCCTCGGAGGCACCGAGCGTAGATTCAACGATCGTGCGGATAAGAGACTCCCCCGTGGCCATTACCCGTCGGTTCGACTCGATCTTGTCGTCGAGCGCGCCAAGCGTCGCAGCGATGGCCTGTTGAGTCCTCAACGGAGGGGCCGGTACCTCAATGGCGGACAGGGAGGCCTGGCTCAGTTTGGGCTGTGCAGAGCCAGTAATATAGCCCGAAATGTCGGCTGCTTCGAGGGCGTAACACAAGAACTTCGTGTCATTCGCGTTATTAGCCTGAAGCACATGCGCGTGATTATTTACCCAGAATTGGCCGTCGGCCAAGAAAGAGACAGGGGTCCTACGGCTCCGGAGATTCTCGCCATCCTCAGCTACGAGTAGGTGGAGGCCCTCAAATAGGTACGAGTCGACGAAATCCACGACCCCACTCGCACCGTAGTAAGGGTAGGGGCCCTGCCGCCTGTTTGAAGCTTTGACGGGCACGCGTTTCCGGTCGAGGTTCATTACTAATTCGCCTAACGGGCGGTAAGGAATCTCTATCACGACTTCAACGCCCCTATTCGCTGCCGAACCTCGTCCTCCAGCTCCCGCCCGCGCTCGAACTCCGCGAACAGCTCGCTCGTCAAGCGCTCGATCTTCTCGTCGATCGGCTCCTCGTCCGGCTCGGCTTCCTCAGCGCCGACGTAGCGGCCTGGCGTGAGTACGAAGTCGTACTTCTCGATGTCGTCGATCGTGGCGGACTTCGCGAAACCGGGAACGTCCTTATAGTTGCCGTCATGGTTTCGCCACTCGTGGTAGATGTCCGCGATCTGCGCAATGTCGTCGTCCGAGAGCACGCGCAAGCGTCGAGTCTCCATCGTCCCGAGCTTGCGGGCGTCGATAAACAGCACCTCGCCACTTCGCGCGCGATGGCCATTGCCATCGCGTCCCTTGGAGATGAACCACAGCGACACGGGGATGCCTGTATTAAAGAAGAGCTTGTCCGGCATCGCGACGATGCAGTCCACCAGGCCTGCTTCAACTAGTTTGCGACGGATATCGCCTTCACTGCCGTTCTTCGAGGACAGGGACCCGTTGGCAAGCACGAAACCTGCCGTGCCGTGAGGTGCAAGATGGTGAAGGAAGTGTTGCACCCATGCGAAGTTCGCGTTGCCCTTCGGCGGCGTGCCGTACTTCCAGCGGGGATCGTCACCGAGTTTCGCATCCCACCAGTCCGAGACGTTAAACGGCGGGTTCGCGATCACGTAGTCAGCACGCAGGTCCTGGTGCAGGTCTTCGGTGAACGAGTCCGCTGAGTGGGACCCCATGTCTGCTTCGATGCCACGCAGAGCGAGGTTCATCTTCGCTAGCTTCCATGTCGTGTCGGTGAACTCCTGGCCGTACACGGAGATGTCGGTGCGCTTGCCGCCATGGGCCTTCACGAACTCAGCTGACTGGACGAACATGCCTCCCGAACCTGCTGCCGGGTCGTAGACGCGCCCCTTGTACGGTTCAAGCATCTCTACCAGCGTCCGGACGACGGAGCGCGGTGTATAGAACGCTCCAGCGTCCTTGCCTGCCTCTTTGCCTGCGAACTGGCCGAGGAAGTATTCGTAGACGCGGCCGAGCACGTCATCGGCTCCGTGGTCGTCGGTCTCGGTGAAACCGATCGAACCGATGAGGTCGACTAGCTCGCCAAGGCGTCGCTTGTCTAGGCCATCACGGCCATAGTTCCGTGGGAGCACGCCTCGTAGTGAGGGGTTTTCTTTCTCGATGGCGTCCATGGCGTTGTCGATGATCTCGCCGATCTGTGGATGCTTCGCCGAGTCCTGCACAGATGCCCAACGCGCGTTCTCGGGTACCCAGAAGACGTTGTTTCTGGTGTACTCATCGCGTTCTTCAAGGAAGGCGCCGATCCGTTCGGGCTTAATGCCGTCAGCGGTGAGCTCTTCCTTGAGCTGTTCGCGGCGTTCCTCGAAGCGGTCTGAGACGTACTTCAGGAACACCAAGCCGAGTACGACGTGTTTGTACTCGCTAGGTTCTTGGTTGCCGCGCAGCTTGTCTGCTGCTTCCCACAGGGTCTGTTCGAGCGTCTTGGCAGGTTTGGCTTTGGTGGAGCGTCGTGCCATAGGAGCGGGTTTTACTTTCTACGTGATGTGAAGCGTCCTGGGTTTCGTTCTGTGGTCACCACGCAACGGACGCTGTGTCTTTTTCGTGAGTATAGGGATTCAGCTTCCGCGGGGGTGCGATAGCCCAGAGCCTCATGCAGACGGCAGTCCCTCTCGTTGGCGCGACGCAACTGCTGATTTTCTCTGCACAGTCGGGTGACATCTTCGGCTTCGGTGGTGATCACGCCTGGGGTGTGTCCGTGGTCGATGCGGTGCTGTTTCCACCAGTTGCGCTGGGTGTGGGCCGAGATCCCGTCGAGTGCCGCGCCGACGGCGGTGTAGACCACCCATCCTGATTGTCGCTCAAGGCGGAAGCGTTCTTCGATGAGTTGTAGGGCTCGGACCCTAAACTCGGGGCTGTCCTCTTTGGGCAAGGTCCGATCCTCCTTGAGGAAATAGGACGCAACTCGCCAGGCAATTACCTGTCAGGCACGGATGGCACCGAAACCGGAGACGGTGTGAGGATGACTCTCGCCCATACGCCCCCGAGCACCGACGAATCCGGACGGGTCAGAGGGCACACTGATGCGTTAACGTACCGATGGCTCCGTGCCGCGTGCTCTTGCTTCGGTATCGTCAACCAGGTAACCTTGCAGACAACATGACCGGTTCCGCTGCCCGCTTCGGTGGGAGTCCAGGGCCGGTCTTCGTCTTTTCATCTTCAGCAGGGGTGCGCGTGGAGCAGATGAAGAAGTTCAAGACCTACGGTGAACAGGTCGAATTGCTTAGTCAGCGTGGGATGCGAGTTAATGATCCCGAGCATGCCGAGGCGCTGCTAGCGCGATTGAACTACTACCGCTTGTCCGGATACTGGTACCCGATGCGCCGTTTCTCCAAAGGCGACGGAACCGCCCGAGATGAATTTGTTGACGGTGCATCGTTTGACCTGGTGGTAGCACTTTACGGGTTTGACGAACAATTACGCCACAGCGTATTCATCGAGCTTGATCGCGTAGAGTTGGCCATTCGAACCAAGCTTGGCCACGAGCTGGGTCGCCTTGACCCTCTGATCTATTTGAATCCCCAACGTTTGAGCGCTCGGGCACAGCGTCGAAGCAAAGACGGACGTAGTCTGCACGAGGTGTGGCTAAGGAAGTACCAGTCGGCATTGAAAGCGTCGAAGGAGGACTTCGTCGCCCACCACGAATCCAAGTATGGCGGGACTCTACCCATCTGGGCGGCCGTCGAAATTATGGATTGGGGAATGCTGTCGTACCTGTACGGCATTGCACCCAATATAGTGCGCAATCGGATTGCTCAACCCTGCGGTCTAACCGGTCCTCAGCTCGAATCGTGGCTGAAATCCTTGAATATTCTGCGCAACTACGCAGCTCACCATGCAAGGATGTTCAACCGTGTTTACGACATCAAACCGAAACTGAACGATGACATCAGGCTCGCTCCGATAGCTGAAGGAATAAATCGTGCATTCGGGCAGCTCTCACTTATCCAATACCTGCATCGCCAACTGGACCTGTCTCCCGCCGACCGGCTACCGAAACTGTTCGACACCTACCCGCACAATCCCATCGTGCCGTTTTCTCGCACAGGCGCACCTGACAACTGGAGCGAGTTACCTCTCTGGCGCGTCTAATCCTTGCGGTAGTAGTCGCATTCGTAACCGTCGGCAACTAGCGGCATCCCGTCTGCCTTGGAAGGCGGTCTCGGCATGAGCTAGCAGGCATCGGCGACGGTGAAGTCGGAGTCTTGGGGTACGTCGAAGACGATTTCGCCGTGGACGTGCATGGCAACCTTGCGCCCAGCCTGAGCGACGAGTGTCATGGAGTGGACAAGGAGGTCACGGGCGACTGTTTGGATGATGTTCTCAACGAGTTTCCCGCCGTAGGCTTCCAGTCGCCCCCCACTTGTGCCCGGTCGTGACACCGCTGTTAATGATCGAGGTACCGCCCCACCGGAGTCTCACCAAGCTGGGGCTTCACGTAGGCCAACCGTCTCCAGGAAAGAAGAGTGATGAAATGGATGCCGGACTCGACGGTGAAGCAGAGATTGCGCAGCCGAACGGCCCGTAGGATAGTAATGGCCTCGAGCACGGCCCGTTCGACGTCTGCCTGGGACTGCTGCAGGGATAGGTGACACTCAATGTGTGGTGATCTGCGGGTCACTGCGGAAGGATGTGTGTCATGCCGAAGGCTTTTCCTAAGGAGTTCCGTGCCGGTGTTGTCCGAATCGTCAGTAATCGGGTCGAGTTTCTTCCGGTCGACCGTGGGCAGCGAGCTCGGCAGCGAAAACCCTGGTCGCGGTACGCGAAACCGCTCCCGTGGTCGACCGGAAGGAATTGGCGGTCGACAAAGCCCAGCGAACTACCCCTTCTTCTTCCGCAACCGCTGGCGACGGTCGTCGATAAGCACAGGATTCTCCATGGGGATGCGAGCCTCCATCTGGGCCTGCCCCACCTCGTCAAGTCCGGAGCTGGCGGCGCGCTTTTCTGCGATGGTGCGCTGGGCGTCGCTGCGTCGTAAAGCAACCGTGGAGTAGGCGAACACTGCAAGGGCCACGCCTACAATGCTGATGTACATGCCGATACCGGTGGCCTCGCCCTCCCCTGTCTGGCGCAGCCACAGAGAGAACAGCGCGGCGGCAAGCCCGACGGTGGTCAGCATCCACGCGATCAACGCGAACGCGGTGCGACGGGTGATGAGCGTCAAGGTGGTGAAGACACCGAGGCCCAGAGCAATAAGCACGCCGTAGACGCACTCGACGATGTAGGTGCCGTGCTCGCGGGCTGAGGCACTGAACAGGGTTACGTCCAGGCCCCGCACGCTGCCGGATTGCGGCAGCACCAGGAACAGGACCCAGCACACAACGGCCGCGGCGAGCCAGTAGAACTTTGAACCTAAGTCGATCTGGCGGGCGGCCTGCTTTTCCTCGGCGGCCAGCTGTGCGGGGTTGGACATGTGTTTAAGCCTTTCGCAGGGTGGGCAGTCCCAGACCAACGCCGATCGGCGCGGTAGTCGGGGTGCAGCCGGCTTCGGACATGTCGCCGGCACGGGTGCGACGGTGAGTGTGCACGCCGCTATCGGCGATGAGGTAGTGGGGCTTGGCGTCGGTAACCGTCACGGTGACCACATCGCCCGGGCGGATGTCGCCCTCGGGGGTGAAGTGGACCAGGCGACCGTCGCGGGCGCGACCGGACATGCGCTGGGTGCGATCATTTTTGCGGCCACCGTCTTGAACCAGCAGCTCAACCTCGGTGCCCATCAGCTTTGCGTTCTCCTCCTCGGAGATGCGCTCCTGCAGAGCGACCAGGCGCTCGAAGCGATCCTGGACAACCTCCTTGGGCACCTGCTGCTCCATTTCGGCGGCCGGGGTGCCAGGGCGCGGCGAGTACTGGAACGTGTAGGCGCTGCTGAAGCGGGCCTTTTCCACTACGTCGAGCGTGCCCTGGAAATCCTCCTCGGTCTCTCCCGGGAAGCCGACGATGATGTCGGTAGTGATGGAGGCATGCGGGATCTTGGCGCGCACCTCGTCCAGGATGTTCAGGAACTTCTTGGTGCGGTAGGAACGTCGCATGGACTTGAGCACCGCGTCCGAACCCGACTGCAAAGGCATGTGCAACTGCGGACACACGTTCGGGGTCTCGGCCATGGCGTCGATGACGTCCGAGGTGAACTCCGCCGGGTGCGGGGAGGTAAAGCGCACGCGCTCCAGGCCCTCGATGTCGCCGCAGGCGCGCAGCAGCTCGGAGAAGGCGGAGCGGTTGCGCTCCAGGTCGGGATCAGAGAAGTTCACGCCATAGGAGTTGACGTTCTGGCCCAGGAGGGTCACTTCGCTGACTCCCTGATCCACCAGGGCCTGCACCTCGGCGAGGATGTCACCGGGGCGGCGATCCTGCTCTTTACCGCGCAGCGAAGGCACGATGCAGAACGTGCAGGTGTTATTGCAACCCACAGAGATAGATACCCAGCCGGCATAAGCCGACTCGCGCTTGGCGGGCAGGACGGAGGGGAACTCCTCCAGGGACTCGACGATCTCTACCTGGGCTTCGTCGTTGTGTCGGGCGCGTTCCAGAAGCGCCGGCAGGGCACCCATGTTGTGGGTACCAAAGACGGCGTCGACCCATGGGGCCTTGGACACCACAGTGTCGCGGTCCTTCTGCGCCAGGCAACCGCCCACGGCGATCTGCATGCCAGGGTGGTTTTCCTTGGAGTGCTTCAGGTTGCCGAGCGTGCCGTAAAGACGCTGGTCTGCGTTGTCGCGCACCGCGCAGGTGTTAAAGACGATGAGATCGGCCTCGTCGCCAGCCTCGGCAGCCACGTAGCCGGCGTCCTCGAGCAAGCCCGAGAGTCGCTCGGAATCGTGCACGTTCATTTGGCACCCGAAGGTGCGCACCTCGTAGGTGCGTGGGCCATCTACCTGCTGCGTCGTCTGTGTCACGGAGGGCCAGTGTAATAGTGCTGCTTGCTGGTCCGAAATCCCCGGAAATCCCGTCGGCCTACTCTTCGAGATCAGCGATGCGCTCGTCCAAGACTTTGCGCCCGATGCGCATGGACATCTCGCTGGAGAATCCGCGGCGAGCCAATGCCCCAACCACGCGGCGCAGGGCTTTGTCGTACTCCGCACGGTCCTCGGGTACGTGCTTTTCAGAGCGGGCCTTCTTGCGGGCGACCTGAAAGGCCGTCTCCTCCTCGCTGGCGGAGTCGACCTGCTCCAAGGCAGCCCGGCGGTCGCTCTCCCCCACGCCCTTGTCTTTGAGCTCTCGGTCAAGGGCCCAGGCGGACTTGCCGCGGCGGGCGTGGCGCTGGCGAACCCACTCGGAGGCAAAGTGCGCGTCATCGAGGAGGTGGGCACGCTCGAGGTCGGCCAGAACCTCGTCGATCACCTGGGGGTCAAACTCGGCATCTACGAGGCGGCCGCGCAGTTCGTGGCGCGAGCGCGCTCGCTGATCCAACAGGCCCAGGGCACGCTTGCGCACCGCCGCCTTGGCTTCCTCCGCTTCGGCATCAAAGATCGTGCCGCCCTGGAAGTTCTCCACGGCGGCACGTAACGCCTCGATGCGTTCGTCTTTAGGCGTCATCGTCCTCATCGTCGAAGTCGACGTTCGGGATCATGTCCACCGGGTCGTCGCTGAGCTCGTCGCTCACGCCGGGCACGGCCATATCACCCTCGGCAGCTGTATCCTCGGGCTTGGCACCAATACCCAGTGCGGCGAAGATCTTCTTCTCCAACTCGTCGGCCAGATCCGGGTTGTCCTTGAGGAAGAGGCGGGCCTTCTCCTTGCCCTGGCCCAGCTGGTCACCGTCGTAGGTGAACCAGGAGCCGGACTTCTTCACAATGCCGTTCTCCACCGCCAGGTCGATGATGGAGGACTCACGGGAGATGCCCTCGCCGTACATGATGTCGAACTCGGCGATCTTGAACGGCGGCGAGACCTTGTTCTTGACGATCTTCATCTTCGTGCGGTTACCGATAGCATCCTGGCCGTCCTTGAGGGTCTGGATGCGGCGGACGTCGCAACGCACCGATGCATAGAACTTCAGCGCCTTACCGCCGGTGGTGGTCTCCGGCGAGCCGAACATCACGCCGATCTTCTCGCGCAGCTGGTTAATAAAGATTGCGGTGGTGCCCGAGCTGTAGAGCGCGCCGGTCATCTTGCGCAGAGCCTGGGACATCAGGCGAGCCTGCAGACCCACGTGGCTGTCACCCATCTCACCCTCGATCTCGGCCTTCGGGGTCAGGGCTGCGACCGAGTCGATGACGATGATGTCGATAGCGCCGGAGCGCACCAGCATGTCCGCGATCTCGAGCGCCTGCTCACCGGTGTCGGGCTGGGAGACCAGGAGATTGTCGGTATCCACGCCGAGCTTCTTGGCGTAGTCCGGGTCGAGGGCGTGCTCGGCGTCGATAAAGGCCGCGATTCCGCCACCCTTTTGGGCCTGCGCCACGGCGTGCAGGGCTACCGTGGTCTTACCCGAGGACTCCGGGCCGTAAATCTCCACGATGCGCCCGCGCGGGAAACCGCCGATGCCGAGTGCAACGTCGATAGCCGTGTTACCGGAGGAAATAGCCTGGATCGGCGGACGGTTATCGTCACCCAGGCGCATCACGGCACCCTTGCCAAAGTCCTTCTCAATCATGGACAGCGCTGCATCCAGCGCCTTCGTCCTATCCCCCTGAGCTGAGGCCTGGCTCTTGGTACTCTTCTTACCTGCCATAGCAGTCTTTTATCCTTCTCGTGGTTGGAGTTTGTGGCTAACTATTTAGACCGCGCAAAACACGCGGCGGTTCCATTTGTTTGGGCAGAATAATTCCCGGCCCGGACATCACTTTCGACCATACACGCACAGATGTTCGAAAACCAACGACACGCGCCTAACCACGCGAGGGGCGATCAATTCCCAGCTGACGCTCCTCGGGCACGTCGAAGTCCCGACACAGCTCGCGCCAAACGTCTCGCGGGCTCACCCCGGCGTCGATAAGCTCATTCGCCGTGCCACCCAATGCAGCCACTACGTGGGAATGAGCAATCCATGCCCCGCGCGTCGCTCCGAATTCATCCTCGAGCAGCCTGGTGAACTCCGTTAATCGCATGCGCGCGAGCCTACCCTGTAGGCGTTGTTGAACGGTGTTCAAGCTAGGATGTTTCCCATGACTAATCGTTCTCGGGTCACTGACCTGGCCTACATTGCCGTCTTCGCGGCGCTGATCATCGTCTGCGCGTTCGTGTCCATTCCGGTGGGCGCGGCTGGAGTGCCCGTCGTGCTGCAAAATGCCGTGGTCATCCTCACTGGACTCGTACTGGGCGCGCGTCGTGGATCGCTCGCCGTCGGCCTTTTCCTCCTGCTGGGCCTCGTTGGTCTGCCCGTCCTGGCTGGCGGCCGCACAACCCTGGCGGCTCTGGCTGGCCCGACGGTGGGGTACATCGTCGGCTACCTCGTATCCGCCTTCGTGGCCGGGCTTATCGCCTACCGCGTCAGCATCATCGTAGGCGGCATCGCCGGACTGGCCTGCCAGTACATCTGCGGTTCCCTGGGTCTGATGCTGCGCAGCGAGCTCACGCTCAGCGGTGCTGCCCTGGCGCAGGTTCCGTTCCTCCTCCCCGATGCCATCAAGGTCGGTGCGGCCATCCTCATCGCCATCGGAGTGCACAAGGCCCTGCCGGATCTGCGCCGCAACGCATGATTGTCTTCGACCATGCCCAGGTGGATGTCCCCCACACCATCCTGGGCCCCATCTCTCTGGAGCTTGCCGAAGCCCGCATCGGCATCATCGGTGCCAACGGCTCCGGCAAATCCACCTGCGCGCGCCTGATCAACGGCCTGGTCTCACCCACCTCGGGCACGGTTCGCGTCGGTGATCTCGACGTCGCCTCCCACACCAAGCAGGTCCGCCGACGCGTCGGCTTCGTGTTCTCGGACGCGGATAACCAGATCATCATGCCCACCGTGCGCGATGACGTCGCCTTCTCCCTGCGCCGATTCAAACTCAGCCGCGAGGAAAAGTCCGCGCGCGTCAGCGAAGCGCTTAACCGCTTCGGCTTAGACACTCACGCCGACGACTCCCCGCATACTCTCTCCGGCGGGCAGAAACAGCTGCTGGCCCTGGCCAGCGTTCTGGTCATGCGGCCCGAGATCATCGTGGCCGACGAGCCAACAACGCTTCTCGACGCCCGCAACCGCCTGCGCATCAAGCGCGAATTCAGTCGCTTGGAGCAGCAGCTCATCGTGGTCACCCACGATCTCGACCTGATCAGCGACTTCGACCGCGTCATCTACATCGACAAGGGGCGCGTGGTTGCAGATGGCCTGCCCGATGAGGTCATTTCCACCTACCTGGAGAGCATGACGTGGGAGTAAACGTCCCCCTTGGGGTATATATCCCCGGCACGAGCGTTATCCACCGCACGCCTGTCTTGCTCAAACTCGCCGTGCTCGTTGCCTACGTCATCGTGGTCGCCCTCGGAGCCCCGCTGATCGTAGCGGTCCCGCTGGTAGCCCTTGGATACCTCTGTGCGCGCATACCGGTGCGCATTGCAGCCGGCCAGATCTTGCCCGCACTGCCCATTCTGGTGCCCCTGGCAGCAGTGCAGTGGTGGCAGGCCTCGCTGGCGGTCGCACTCACCACGATCATCGGTCTGCTAGCCACCATTGCTGCTGCAGCCCTCATGACTCTGACCACCACCGTGGCCGAGCTCATGGACGCACTGGAGCGCGGCCTGTCCCCCTTCGCCCGCTTCGGCCTGCCGGTAGAGACCATCAGTCTGGCGATCTCCCTAACCATCCGGCTCATTCCACTCCAGCTGCATAGCGCCCAGGAGATCCTGCAGGCTCGCGCGGCCCGGGGCGCCAGCTGGTCAATCACCGCGTTCGGCGTGCCCTTCATCGTGCGCGCGATTCAGCGGGCCCGGAAACTAGCAGAAGCGCTAGTCGCCCGGGGTGTGGGAGACTAGCGCTTCTGCAGAAAAAGAAGCTTTTTCGCCGTTCTTTAGACGTCGCCGCGCAGCTCACGCATCTTGCGAGCAACCGCGTCGTCGGAGACATTTACGGTCGGCTGGCCGGCGGCGGAGGTGTTCTCCGCCTCGATGGCCTTCTTCTGGCCGGTGCCCAGCTGCTTGTCCTTGTTCATCTCGCTGCGGATCTGCTCCAGGCGGGAGTGGCCGGCCATCTGCACGCCAGCAGACTCGATCTCAGCCATGCGGCCCTGCACAGAGTTCTGCGCCAGCTCTGCCTGGCCCAGAGCGTTGGCGTAGCGACGCTCAATCTTCTCGCGCACCTGATCCAGGTTCGGGGTGGAACCAGAGGTGATCGAGTTCATGGAGTTCAGGGACTCGGAGACCTTCTCCTGCATCTTGGCCTGCTCCAGCTGGCTGAGCAGCTTGGTGCGCTCGTTGACCTTCTGCTGCAGGTTCATGGAGTTGCGCTCCACGGCCTTCTTGGCCTGCTCGGCCTGCTGCAAGGCCTGATCGTGCAGCTGCTTGGTGTCCTCCACAGACTGCTCAGCGGTCACGAGCTGGGCTGCGAAGGCCTCAGCGGCGTTCTCGTACTCCACGGCCTTGGCCTCGTCGCCCTTGGAGCGGGCCTCGTCGGCCAGCGTGAGGGCCTGGCGGGTGTTGGCCTGCAGCTTCTCAATGTCACCCAGGCGACGGTTCAGCTGCATCTCCAGCTGACGCTGGTTACCAATCACGGCCGCTGCCTGCTGGGACAGCTCCTGGTGCTGGCGCTGAGCGTCCTGGATAGCCTGCTCGATCTGCACCTTGGGGTCAGCGTTCTCCTCGATCTTGGAGTCGAACAGAGCCATCAGGTACTTCCAGCCCTTAACAAATGGATTAGCCATGGTGGTGTCTTTCAGACCTTTCTAGGGTTTGTGCTTAATCGTGAATAATCGTAGCGCTATTCCGCGGCGGCTGGCTGAGTATTGGTCAGCTCATCCACCACCGACGGCAGCGTCATCGTGCCAGCGGCCTCCACCAGAACATCCGAGATGCGCACACCTAGGGCGTGGCAGATGGAGGCTAGGAGCTCCGAGGAGACCTCCTTGCGGCCGCGCTCCAGTTCGGAGAGATAACCGGGGGAAACACGGGCGGTCTCGGCAAGCTCACGCAGGGTGACGTTCTTATCAGCACGAAACGCGCGCAGCGTCATACCGAGCGCCTCGCGCAAAAGCATCTCCTGAGCTGCCGGCTGGGGGCGGGTTAAAAGAGCAGTCGTGGTCATCATTACCCCGTATAACGAGTGTCGGTGCCGTTTTGTTCCCGAGCAAGCGTGAGCAGCATATTCAGCGCACTGGCCACCGCCTGGTTGCGTACCTGCTCGCGTGATCCGCTGAAATCATACCGGCGCCAGAACGTTCCTCCCGGGTGCGCGATCGCGATGTAGACCAGGCCGACCTGGTCACCAGTGGGGCCGGCAAATCCGGTCAGCGCCACGGCCACATCACTCGAGCACTCCCGCCGCGCGCCGAGCGCCATAGCCTGGGCCACATCGGGGTCCACCGCTCCGCGAGCTGCCAGCAGCGCAGAATCCACTCCGGCCAATTCTGCTTTCAGTGCGGTCGCATACGTGATCAGTCCCCCGCGCAGGACGTTCGAGGCTCCTGGCACATCAGCAATCGTTGCAGCCAGGCGTCCGGCTGTCAGCGATTCGCACGTCGCTAAGCTCCATTCCCGCGCGCGCAGCGCTGCAACGACATCCGCCGCGCTCATCGTGTACGGCATGAGTCGAGGAGATACTGCACACCGGTGACCACCGTGACAGCCACGGCCGCGAGCATCACACCCAACGCCAGCCACTGGGGAACAATCGGTACCAGGTACAGCGCCACCGCGAGCGCCTGGAGGGTGGTCTTAATCTTGCCGCCCTTCGAGGCCGGCACCACACGCCCTTGACGCAGCAGCACCATGCGCCACAACGTGATGCCAAACTCGCGCACCAGAATGACCACCGTGATCCAGACGGGCATGCCCAGCTCGATATTCAGGCAGATGAGCGCGGCGGTCATCAGCGCCTTATCCGCGATCGGATCGGCGATCTTGCCAAAGGTGGTCACCAGCCCCTTGGCGCGGGCGATGTCGCCGTCGAGTTTGTCCGTGATCATGAGCGCCGCGAAGATGCCAAACGCGGCCCATAAGGAACCCGAAAGTGTGACCCACACAAAGACGGGGATGAACAGAATGCGCAGGCTGGTGAGCACATTCGGCAGATTCAGGTTCGAGCTAGATCCAGAAGTCACAGGCCTCATCCTACCGATAGGATGAGCGCATGACGTACTTCTCCTGTGTATACCGGTATCCCGACGGCGACGAGAACATCGTGCGCCTTCGTCCCGTCCATCGGGAGTTTCTTGCCTCCCTCAAGGAGGACGGAAAACTTATCGCCTCCGGCCCATTGACCGGAGGCGATGCCTTGATTGTGCTTCAGCTACCAGGTGAGGCCACGGTTGCTGATGCAGAGCAGTTAATGGATCAAGATCCGTTCACCCAGGAGGGTGTGCTCCACGGCCGGGAGATCCGACCGTGGAATCCTGTGATCAACGTCTGGGAGAACTAACCCCTTAGTGGACGTGGCCTCCTGTGGGGTCACCGCCCTTTTCAGCCAGGACGTTGCCGTCCCAGTCCAGCTCGTTACCGTCCTCGTCGATCATGTAGCCATCGGCGTCGACGCGGTGCTTGTTGCCCAGATCGTCGTAGTCGTACTTTTGCGCCTTCTGGTTCGTTGCCCCGTTGGATTCGTCGCGCTTGTTCTTAATCACGGACGCGATCACGGTCACGGCCAGGATGCCCAGGATGACCACCAGAGACAGGACGGTAGGCACCTCGGGAACGGTGACGTTCTCGCCGCCGTTGATAAACGGCAGGTTGTTCTCATGCAGGGCATGCAGCAGCAGCTTGACGCCGATGAAGCCCAGGATGAGTGCCAGGCCGTACGGCAGGTACACCAGGCGATCCAGCAGACCGTCGAGCAGGAAGTACAGCTGGCGCAGACCCATCAAGGCGAAGGCGTTGGTGGCAAAGACCAGGAACGGCTCCTGGGTGATGCCGTAGATCGCCGGGATGGAGTCGAAGGCGAACATGATGTCCACCATGCCGATGGCCATGAGTGCCACAAACAGCGGCGTCATGGCACGCTTACCAGCCTGCTTCACCCACAGGTGATCGCGGTAGTAGCGATCGGTCACGGGCACAACTTTGTTGAGCATCTTGACCACCCGCATATCCTTCGGGTCCGTCTCTTCGGCGTCGGTGACTTCGTCCCAGAACAGCTTCACAGCCGTCCAGATGAGGAAGATGGCGAACAGGTAGAACACGTCCGACCAGGCAGCAATGACTGCGGCACCCAGCAGGATGAAGATCAGGCGGAACACCAGCGCCAACACGATGCCGATGAGCAGCACCTTCTGCTGGTAGCGGCGAGGAATCTTAAACGCACCCATGATGAGCGCGAAGACGAAGAGGTTGTCTACGCTTAGTGCCTTCTCGGTGACGTAACCGGTCAGGTACTGCACGCCGTGCTCGTGGTCCCAGACCGTCCACACGATGCCGCCGAAAGCTAGAGCCAGTCCCACGTAGAACAAGGACCACAGCCCGGCTTCTTTCAGCGTGGGCTCGTGCGGGGTGCGCACGTGGGAAACAAAGTCAAAAACAAAAAAGCCCAGAATGACCACGATGGTCAAAATCCAGACCCATAGGGGAACACTCATGTGTTTTACCTCCGGTCGTGTGACATGAACAGTGACCGGAGGTCTCCCCCACCCGTTGTCTCATCGAGCGGGCCGGCGCGACCGGGGAGCGCTACGTACAGCTCCCGTGTTGACGATCCACGCCGCAAAAGGGGTACTCCCCTCCACCACGGCGCCCCACTATATCTGATGTGACCTAAACGGCGCCGTTGGAGGGGTTGTAGGTGGCCTCCACCACCGTGGTGTCATCACCCGGCTGATCGTCCGCGGCCATGTCCTTCGGCGCCTCGGCGGGGTCAGCACCCTTGATCATCCACAGGATGGTCTCCAGCTCCTCGGGCTTGACCAACACGTCGCGGGCCTTGGATCCCTCCGAGGGCCCAACCACACCGCGGGTTTCCATCAGGTCCATGAGGCGACCGGCCTTGGCAAAGCCGATGCGCAGCTTGCGCTGCAGCATGGAGGTGGAACCGAACTGCGAGGTCACCACCAGCTCGACGGCCTCGAGGAGGTCGTCCATGTCCTTGCCGATCTCCTCGTCAATGTCCTTCTTCGCATCGGCGGACTTATCGTCGGTTACGCCTTCGGTGTACGAGGGCTCCGCCTGCGCCTTCGCCGCGTCGACGACTGCCTGGATCTCCTCGTCGGTAACAAAGGCACCCTGCATGCGACGCGGCTTTCCCGCTCCCTGCGGGATGAACAAAGCATCGCCCATACCGATCAGTCGCTCGGCGCCCCCCTGGTCAAGAATGACGCGCGAGTCCGTCAACGAGGAGGTAGCAAAGGCCAGGCGGGACGGCACGTTGGTCTTGATCAGACCGGTGACCACATCCACCGAGGGGCGCTGGGTGGCCAGCACCAGGTGAATGCCTGCGGCACGCGCCTTCTGCGTGATGCGCACGATGGAATCCTCGATCTCCTTCGGCGCAGTCATCATGAGGTCGGCCAGCTCGTCCACCACACACACGATCAGCGGGTACGGCCGCATCTCGCGCTCGGAACCGGGAGGTGTGGTGATCTCGCCGGAGCGAACCTTGCGGTTGAAGTCCTTGATGTGGCGCACGCGCGCGGACTTCATGTCCATGTAGCGCTGCTCCATCTCCTCGACCAGCCACTGCAGCGCGGCCGAGGCCTTCTTCGGCTGCGTGATGATCGGAGTAATCAGGTGCGGGATGCCCTCATACGGGGTCAGCTCGACCATCTTCGGGTCAACGAGGATGAGGCGAACTTCCTCCGGGGTAGCGCGCGTGAGCAGCGAGATCAGCATCGAGTTCACAAACGCCGACTTACCGGAACCGGTCGAACCGGCGACCAACAGGTGCGGCATCTTCTGGATCGAGTGCGAGACGAACTCGCCCTCAATGTTCTTGCCCAGACCCACCAGAGTCGGGTCGTGGTCTCCCACCACGCTCGGTGCCTCCAGCACATCGGCCAGGCGCACCATCTCGCGGTCCGCATTGGGCACCTCGATGCCCACGGCGGACTTGCCCGGAATCGGAGTCAGCAGGCGGACATTGTCCGTCGCCACGGCGTAGGCCAGGTTGGGCTGCAGGTTGGTGATCTTAGAAACCTTCACACCCGGGCCCAGCTCGACCTCGTAGCGCGTCACCGTAGGTCCACGCGAGAACCCGGTCACGGTGGCATCCACCTTGAATTCCTCGAAGACGTCCGTAATTGCCTCGATCGTGCGATCGTTAGAGTCCGTGCGCGTCTTCGGCGGCTCACCTGCGATCAGCAGCTCCGTGCTCGGCAGCTCGTAATCCGAGCTCGTCTCCGGAATGCGCGGCTGCGGCGCCGGAACGTTGGCTTCCTCTTCGCTCTTGGGCGTGGAGGCCGGCACGGCCGAGGGATCAATTCCCGACCGCGCAATGATTGCCTGACGCATCGCCTCGCGCGAGGTAGCCACCGCGTCCTGCTCGGCCGGTTCCTCGGCCTCAGCTTCGGGCTCGGGAGCCGGTGCTGGCTGAGGCTTAGGAGACAGCTTCTTGGTCTGCTGAGGCTCGGCCGCGACCGCCGGAAACTCGTCCGTCTGTGGGGACAGCCCCGTGGTCTCGTCGATCTCCGGGTCTTCCTTCTCGACGTCGAAAAGCGAAGGAGTATCCGGCGGGTAGTTACGCAGGCGGCTGCTGCGGGTGGATGTCGACGGCAGCGACGGGCGTGGGCGGGGACGTCGGGGACGCTTCTCGACGACCGGAGCGGCCTCCTGCTCGTCCTCCTCCTCATCCCAGTCGTCCTCGCCAGGCTCGGAGCGCAGCGTTTCCTTGAGGTAGTCGATTCCCTCGCGCACGGTAATACCCGTGACCTGGAGCGCTCCGTAGACGATGACCAAGATCAGCAGCGGAATTGCCACATAGGCCGAAAAACCTGCGGCCAACAGCCCGCCGGTCCAAGCACCCACAGCACCACCGGCGTTCATCCGCTGCTCCCACTCCGGTGGGTTACCCGCGAAGAGATGGATCAGACCCAGCATGCTCACCACGATCAGCGCGGTGCCCAGCGCGACCCGGCTGTTGGCATTCGGGCGCACCTGCAGCATAAGGGCAACAGCAATTGCCACGAGCGCGACAGGCAGCACGAGGGCTCCGGCACCGATGACCATGTGCGCGGCAAAAGAAATCGCCCGGCCAATCGGCCCGGCGATGTGCAGCCACACCGACGCTCCCAGCACAGCGGCCAGACCTAAAAGGATCAGCGCGGTGCCGTCGTTGCGGCCGTTATTGCGCGGGCCCTCGTCCTCGGGTTCGCGCTGTGGTTGCGGCTGGTGGTCAACCAGCTCAGATTCCTCCGAGCTGCTTGAACCGCGTAGCGAAGACAGCATCGACCCAAAGGCACTCACCGCGGGCATGCTGCTGGTGCGCTCGCTGGCAGTTTCAGCGGCGCGACGGGAGGCAGGCGTGCGGGGGCGGCGCGATCGAGAACGCGGTGCCGTGTTCTTCACAGACATGGCAGCCACTCTAACCGCTCAACCCCCTTTGATCACATCTGCCACACCGGTTACACGCCGCGTTTTAGGGCGCTGGGGTCGCCCTGGACCTCAACTTCGGCGGCATCGCGGCCGTACATCCACAGCACCAGCTCACCAGGCTCGCCGGTCACGCGAATAACGTCGTCACCCAGCTCGGCCACGCCCGGCTTGCCATTGATGATGATCGGCTTAGCACCGCGCGGAGTCAAGACCACAGGCTTGTCACTGCCACGCAACAGCACCTTAGAGAAGCGCTTCAACACGTTGATGAGCTGATCGTTGACCACCTGGCTAAACTCGCGGGGCTTGATCTCCCCTCCCCCACGGCGCACATCCTCGTGGTGGATGAAGTTCTCGGCAGCGTTCACCTTGGAGTCGGCGTACTTCATCGGGTTCCATTTGGGCGCCCCGGCTGCCCAGGCGTCGATAAGCGCGTCGTAGTCGCGGGCACGCGCCTCATCCATCGCCGCCTCGAGCTTGTTCTCCAGCGGGCTGACAAACATTCCCGCCGCGGCCGGCAGGTTGTGCTCACGCACAAAGAGATGCGCCGCCAGATCTCGCGTGGTCCATCCCTCGCACAGCGTCGGGGCATCAGGCCCCTTGGCGTGCAAGAGCTGGGCGAGCTGGCGGCGTTCAGAAGCGGCAAAAGACATGCCGCTTAGCTTAGAGCGACTCTCGGGAAGTTTCCACGTCCTCGTCGTCGGCGAGCAGTCCACCCGTATTCATCGGAACGACGGTCGGCAGGATCACCGGCTCGCGCTTCCACTTCTGCTCGATGGCGCGGGCGACGCGACGGCGCAGCTGCTGAACCATGCGGTAGGTGTCATTCTCCCCCTGGGCGGCCAGGTCGGCCATGGTGGACTCGACCATCTCCTTGACCTCGGGGATGACACCGCGGTCATCGTCTGCGAAGCCGGTGGTGGACACACGCGGAGCCTCGATGAGGCGACCGGTGTTGTCATCGATCACACAGGTAATCGAGACCGCGCCGCCGGCACCCAGGTTGGTGCGATCCGCCAGCACGTCAGCATCCACGTCACCCATGGTCACGCCATCGACGTAGAGGTGGCCCACGGACATCTGGCCGGTGACCTGCGCTTTGCCGTTAACCAGGTCAACGACCACGCCGTTCTGCGCCAGCACGACGTTCTCGCGCGGCACACCGGTGGAGATGGCCAGCTCCTTGTTTGCGCGGATGTGGCGCCATTCGCCGTGGACCGGCATCGCGTTCTTCGGGCGGGCCGCGTTGTACAGGAAGAGCAGCTCGCCGGCGTAGCCGTGGCCGGAGGCGTGAATGTTGGCTTCCTTGTTGGTGATTACCTCGGCGCCGATCTGCGCCAGGTTGTTGATCACAGCGAAGACGGCTTCCTCGTTGCCCGGGATGAGCGAGGAGGACAGGATGATCATGTCGCCATCGCGCACGGTGATTTGGCGGTGCTCGCGACGCGACATGCGCGACAGTGCCGCCATCGGCTCACCCTGAGTACCCGTGGTGATGAGCATGACCTTGTGGGGAGCCATCTTGGAGGCGTCGTCCACCGAGATGATGGTGCCCCGCGGAGCCTTGAGGTAACCCATCTTCTCCGCGATCTCCATGTTGCGGATCATCGAGCGACCGTTAAAGGCAACCTTGCGGCCTGAAGCCACGGCGGCGTTAACGGCCATCTGCACGCGCGAGACGTTCGAAGCGAACGAGGCCAGGATGACGCGCTGGCGAGCACCCTGCACGATGCGGATGAGGTTGTTCTCGATTCCAGCCTCCGAGCTGGAGATACCCGGGATGGTGGCGTTGGTGGAGTCAACCAGGAAGAGGTCGATGCCCTCATCGCCCAGGCGAGACAGCGCCGGCAGGTCGGTCGGCTTGCCGTCATACGGGGTCTGATCGAGCTTGATGTCGCCGGTCATGACCACGTGGTTGTTGCCCGCCTTGATGGACACACCCAGAGCATCCGGGATGGAGTGGCCAACCGTCCAGAAGCGCAGGCGGAACGGGCCGACGTTGATGTCGGAGTCCTTGGTCACCTCATGCATCTTCGGACGCTGGCGGTGCTCCTTGGTCTTTGCCGCGATCAACGCCAGGGTGAACTTGGCGGAGTAGATCGGGATGTCGTGGCGCAGCTTCAAAATCCACGGGATCGCACCAATGTGGTCCTCGTGACCGTGGGTGATGACGATGCCGTCGATCTTGTCCAGCTTGTTCTCGATCGGGCCGAAGTCGGGCAGAATCAGATCCACACCCGGCTCGCCGGACGACGGGAACAGGACTCCCACGTCCACGATAAGCAGGCGACCGTTGTACTCGAAGACGGTCATGTTGCGACCGATCTCGGAGATACCGCCCAGGTTGTACAGGCGCACGCCACCCTTCGGCGGCTTCGGCGGCTCGGGCAGGCGCTTAGTCAGGTCATTGCCCTGCATCGTCTTGCGACGTCCGCCGCCGTTGTTGCTGTTGTTGTTTCCGCCACGACCGCGACCACGGCCACCACGGCGTCCGCGGTTGCGGCCGTTGTTGCCGTTCTTGTTCTCGGACTTGTTCTCGTTCTTCTGCTCGCGGTTGGAGCGATTGCCGGCATCCGAGTTGTTCTCGCTCAGCTGCTCGGCGGTCTGGAACGTCGGCGCCTCCGCCTCAGGCGGGCCCGCCTTGCGGGTCACCTTGCGGGGGCGCTTGTTCGGTTCAGTCATATTTAGAGGACTCCAGCTTGTTCTAAGTCATTACGGAGGACATCCAGCTCCTCATCAGTGACCTCAGCCACCGGGAGACGTGGGTTGCCCACCTCGATGCCCTGCAGTCGCAGGGCTGCTTTGGCAAAGCTCACTCCGCCCAGGCGTGCCTGAGCGTGAGTCAGCGGGGTCAAAATGTTGGCGTTAATTTCCCGCGCTCGGGCAAGGTCGCCAGCCTCGAAGCTCGTGTACAGCTCGCGCAGCGCTGCTGGTGCCGCGTGACCAACCACAGAGATGAAGCCCGCTGCACCCAGCGCCAAGAAGGGCAGGTTGAGGGGATCATCACCGGAGTACCAGGTCAAACCGGAATCGTGGATCAGCTCAGCGGAGGCCGCCAGGTCTCCCTTGGCGTCCTTCATGGCCACGATCGTCTCGACCTCCGCCAGTTGACGGATGGAATCAGACTCGATCGGAACTGCCGATCGGCCCGGAATGTCGTACAGGCACACCGGAAGATCAGTTGCCTGGGCCACTGCGGTGAAGTGTTGGACGATCCCACGCTGCGTGGGCTTGGAGTAATAGGGCGTGACTACCAGCAGGGCATCGGCGCCCGCCTCGGCAGACACCTTGGCAAGCTCGATGCTGGTGGCGGTGTTGTTCGTGCCAGCTCCAGCAATGAGCTGTACACGATCCCCTACTTCGTCCTTCACTGCGGAGAGCAAGGCAAGTTTTTCCCGCGTGGTGGTGGTCGGCGACTCGCCGGTGGTTCCGGCAAGTAGCAGTGCGTCCACACCATAGTCCGCCAGGTGGGCGGCTAATTGACGACCAGCGGCGAGGTCTAGCTCGCCGTCCTGATCGAACGGGGTGACCATGGCGACGCAGACAGTGCCGCAGGCGCCAGTGTCGGAGTTCGCGGTCAAACCTGTGCTCATGGGGAACCAGGTTACCGCGAACCAGGTCAATTGTGCGTATCGACGTGCCAGCTACATGCGAGCAAACACCGTCGGGGCATAAGGCACCAGCGCTTCTCGCACGGATTCGGCCAGCGCCTTTACCTCCTCATCCACTTGCGGTTGCTCGCACTCGGCGAGTAGCGCGCGCCACTGGCGCAGGTTGGCGGTGATCACCATGTTGGTACTCATCGCTCCGGGGACTACATAGCGTGCCACCTGCTCCGCCATCCGCTTGCGCTCGACCAGGTTGGGCTCATCCTCGCGTTCTAGAAGCGCCGATTGCATGTCACGGTAGACAAAAACGGCCTCATCGACCGCTCGACGCAGAATCCCGGCCAACTCCTCCTGATCCGCCAGGGCCTGGGGCACCACGATGTCAGTGCCCACGCCTTCGGTGATACTCACATTCACCCCGCGGGCAGAGTCCAGCGTGCGCACGACCCAAGCAGCGCCCCGGGCGATGCCTGTCACCTGCACGCTCAGGTGCGCATGTTCCAGGGGCTGTTCCTGGCCGATTTCCACCAAATAACGCACGCATTCGGCCGGGGAAAGATCCAACTGGGAGACGCGCGCAACCAGTTCCTCGGCACCCCCTTCGGGCGCTGCGATTACAGATACATCCATTGAGGCTCGAACCTACAGGTCAAGGAAGGATTCCAGGCCAATGGTCAGGCCCGGACGATCCGCAATCTGACGCACGCCCGTGAGCACTCCGGGCACAAAGCTCTCGCGCCCGTAAGAGTCTTGGCGAATAGTCAGGGACTGATCTTGGGTGCCAAAGATAACCTCCTCGTGCGCCACCATTCCGGTCATGCGCACCGCGTGAACGGGCACGTCCCCAACGAGTGCGCCGCGCGAACCGTCCAGCGCCTGCTTGGTGGCATCCGGCATCGGGTCGATCCCCGCGTCCTTGCGCGCCTGCGCGATAGCCTGGGCGGTCTTGACCGCGGTACCGGAGGGAGCATCCAGCTTGTTCGGGTGGTGGAACTCCACGACTTCGGCGGACTCGAAGAACTTGGCGGCCTGAGCGGCAAACACCATGGTCAGCACGGCAGAGATGGCAAAGTTGGGCGCCACCAAAACTCCGACCTCAGGATTCTTCTCCAGCCAGGAGCGCACTGTGTCGTAGCGCTCATCATCAAAGCCCGTGGTACCCACCACGCAGTGCACGCCGTGCTCGATGCAGTACTTCAGGTTGTCCATGACGGCATCAGGGGTGGTGAAGTCCACGGCAACGTCAGCACCGTCGATAGCGGACAGGGCGTCGTCACGCCCCACGCTGGCATGCAGGGTGAACTCGTCGGATTCCTCGACGCCCGCAACCACGGCCTGGCCTACACGCCCGTGTGCACCAAGTACGGCAACCTTGATCGTCATAACAGTCCTTTTCCTTGAGGTTAGGTTCTCTCCCCTACGCTACCTTCACCAGGTAGCCTGTTAATTATGACAGTCAAGCCCCACGGACCCCGTTACCGCACAGCAGCCGCATCCGTTGCAGCGCTCGCCCTCGTGTTGGTCGCTTGCGACAACGAGGACAACGCCGCGGCGCCTAACCCGAGCACGACCACCATGACGGCCTCGCCGAGCGAGAAGCCGAGCTCACAGAAGCCCAGCACGGACAAGAACGAGCCCAGCACCATGCAGGGCTCGGTGCAGCCCCAGACCGGTTCTGCGGGACCGAAGAACGCCGAGCCGCAGGGTGAGACCCAGCTGTACGTCACAGACGTGCGCGCGGGCAGCCACGAGAATTTCGATCGCGTGGTCATCGAGCTGGGCGGAACCGGTATCCCCGGCTACTTCACTGACATTACTTCCGAGCCGCGGCAGCAGGCCTCCGGCTACCCCGTAGAGGTGGGCGGTGATACCGCCATCAACCTGATGATTCGGGGCGTGGGACTTCCCTTCGAGACCGGCCACGAGGACTGGCCCATCGGCCAGACTCCGGGAGCCGGGGCCATCGCTGGTGTGGCACACGCCGGAGTTTTTGAGGGTCAGGACCAGTTTGTCATCGGGCTCAATGGCGCGCCGCGTAATTACTCGGTACAGGTACTACAGAACCCGACCCGCGTCGTCGTGGATGTGGACCGCCCCTAATATCCGCCCAACAAGGCAAAAGCCCCAGGACTCGATAGGTCCTGGGGCTTTATCGGCTTCTAGTCCTCTACGGGGACCAGGGAGATCTTGCCACGGTTGTCGATGTCCGCAATCTCTACCTGGATCTTGTCACCAACGTTGACCACGTCCTCGACCTTTTCGATGCGCTCATCGCCACCCAGGTTGGAGATGTGCACCAGGCCGTCCTTACCCGGGGTGATCGAGACGAAGGCACCGAAGGCCACAGTCTTGACCACAGTCCCCAGGAAGCGCTCGCCCACCTTGGGCTGCTGCGGGTTGGCGATGGCGTTGATCTTCTCGATCGCCTCATCCGCCGACTTGCCCGTGACCGCCGAGACGAACACGGTGCCGTCGTCCTCAATGGAAATGTTGGCGCCGGTCTCCTCCGTGATCGAGTTGATCGTCTTACCCTTCGGGCCGATAAGCTCACCGATCTTGCTGACCGGGATGGTCAGCGAGGTGATCTTCGGAGCCAGCTCGCTCATCGGGTCCGGGCCGTCGATGATGTCGCCCATCGTTTCCAGGATCTCCAGGCGTGCTTCCTTGGCCTGCTTCAGCGCATCGGCCAGCACCTCAGACGGGATACCGTCGAGCTTGGTGTCCAGCTGCAGCGCGGTGATCACGTCCGCGGTACCGGCGACCTTGAAGTCCATGTCGCCAAACGCGTCCTCGGCGCCCAGAATGTCGGTCAGTGCCACATAGGTGGTCTTGCCCTTGACCTCACCGGAGACCAGACCCATGGCGATGCCAGCGACCGGAGCCTTCAGCGGAACGCCCGCGTTGTACAGCGACAGCGTCGAGGCGCAGACCGAACCCATCGAGGTCGAGCCGTTAGATCCCAGCGCCTCAGAAACCTGGCGAATGGTGTACGGGAACTCCTCGCGGGTGGGCAGCACAGGCTCCAGGGCACGCTCTGCCAGCGCACCGTGGCCGATCTCGCGACGCTTCGGCGACCCCACGCGACCGGTCTCGCCGGTGGAGTACGGCGGGAAGTTGTAGTGGTGAATGTAGCGCTTGGAGTTCTCCGGGGTCAGCGAGTCGATCTGCTGCTCCATCTTGAGCGTGTCCAGGGTGGTCACGCCCAGAATCTGGGTCTCTCCGCGCTCGAAGAGCGAGGAACCGTGAGCGCGCTTGATCAGCTCAACCTCAACGACGAGCTCGCGGATGTCCTTCGGACCACGGCCATCGATGCGGAATCCCTCGGTGAGGATCTTCTCGCGCACGATCTTCTTCATCACATCGTTGTAGGCGGCGCGCACGCCCTCGCCCTCGATGGATTCCTCGATCTGAGCCATGTACTCGTTGGTGGCCTCGTCGCGCTCGGCCTTGGTGGGGATCTCCAGCAGGGAGGCCAGCTTCTTGCCGGCCTTCTTCTCCACGGCCTTGAACACGTCGTCGGTGTACGGCGGGAACAGCTCGAGCTTCTTGTTCTCCTTGCCTGCCTCGTCGGCCAGCAGCTTCTGAGCCTCGCACAGCGTCTTGATGTGCGGCTTGGCGGCCTCCAGGCCCTGCGCGACGATCTCCTCGTCCGGCGCGGTAGCACCATCGGCAATACGCTGCAGCACGTCGTTGCCAGCGCCGGCCTCGACCATCATGATGGCCACATCGGAGCTCTTCTTGCGGCCCTGACGTTTCTCGACGACGCGACCAGCCACGACCATCTCAAAGACAGCTTCTTCGCGCTGCTGAACATTGGGGAAGGCGACCCACGAATCGTCGATAAGCGCCATACGAACACCACCCACCGGCGAAGTCACCGGCAGACCAGAGATGGACGTGGCGGCCGAGGCGCCGTTGATGGCCACGACGTCGTAGTACTCATCCGGGTGCTGGCTCAGGACCGTCACCACGACCTGCACCTCGTTGCGCACGCCCTTGGCAAAGATGGGGCGCAGCGTGCGGTCGATCAGGCGCGCAGCCAGGATGGCGTTGGTGGACGGGCGCCCCTCACGGCGGAAGAACGAGCCGGGGATTCGGCCGGCGGCGTACATACGCTCTTCCACGTCCACGGTCAGCGGGAAGAAGTCGATGCCCTCGCGCGGGTTGTTGGAGGCGGTGGTGGTGGCCAGCATCATCGTGTCGTCGTCGAGATACGTGGTCACAGAGCCGTCGGCCTGGCGGGCCAGGATGCCCGTCTCAAAGCGAACGGTACGGGTGCCGTGCTTGCCGTTATCCAGCGTGGCGATGGCCTCAGTCAGGCCGTATTCATCGTTGATACTCAGGGTTGCGGTATTACGCGGACTCAAGATTCTCCTAGTACTTAGGGCGAGGGGACGATCGTCGATGCCGTCCATTCTGTCTCTTCGCCACAGCGTAGCAGGTTAAGCCACGAAAAAAGCACCCCGAAGGGTGCTTGGTTCTTTTTAGATCGCGTGGGCTTAGCGACGCAGGCCCAGGCGAGCGATCAGATCGCGGTAGCGATCAACGTTGGTCTCAGCCAGGTACTTCAGCAGGCCACGGCGGCGACCGACGAGCAGCAGCAGACCACGACGGGAGTGGTGATCGTGCTTGTGGAACTTCAGGTGCTCGGTGAGGTTGCGGATGCGGTCGGTCAGCAGTGCGACCTGTGCCTCCGGGGAACCGGTATCGGTCGGGTGCAGGCCGAACTCGGCCAGGATTTCCTTCTTGCGCTCGGTGCTCTGGGCGCCAACAGACATGATAAGTCTCCTTGGTAGTTATTTCAGTCCACAGGACACGCTCCCACACGTAGTGGGCGCGACGACTGCCGTGGACCGCAGTCGTACCCGACCACGCTACCTGGCGCTGGTGGCCCCGACCAAATCCTGGGGAAGGGCTAGTGCTCGCGTGCCAGGCGGGTCAGGCGCTCCATGAACTCCTTGAGGAAGCGCTCGACGTCGACGCCGACCGCGACCTGGGCGGTCTTGTTGGCGTCGTTCAGGCGAGTCTCATCGCCGATGACGCGACCACGCGTGGGGCCCTCGGTCTCGACCTTGAGGTTGATGCCCAGAGTCGTGACCAGGCTCGGATCTACGGCAACGCCGACAGCCAGTGGGTCGTGCAGGCCGCAGCCACCCAGGTGAGGCGAATTCGTCTCGTAGGACTTGATGTAGTAATCCGTAGCGTCAGCCAGGAAGCGGCCGCCGGCAGTGCCCAGCTCACGCCACAGCTTGGTCTCTTCGTAGGTCAGCAAGGTCTGCAGGGTCACATCCAGGCCGATCATGGTGACGTCCTGCGCGCGCTGGAACACGGTATTGGTCGCCTCTGGGTCCTGGTTCACGTTGGCCTCTGCTACCGGCGACACGTTGCCCGGCACGGTGAGCGCGCCACCCATCATGACGATGTGCGCGTTACGGGCGAAGTCCTCATCAGCCTCGATGGCAGCGGCAATGGTCGTCGACGGGCCGGTCGGCACGATGACCAGGTCGTCTCCATACTTAGCCACCGACTCCACAAGGAAGTCCACCGCGCTCTTGTCCTGCACGGAGGCGCTGGGCTCGGGCAGCTCTGCCTCGCCGACACCGTTCTTACCGTGGATGAACTCGGAGATCGGCAGGACCTCGAAGCCGTCCTTGGTGGAGGCATGATCCGGCCCGGCGAACACCGGAACGTCGCTGGCGCCAAAGAGCTCCAGGATGGCCAGGGTGTTGCGCACACCGGTTTCCACCAGGACGTTGCCGTAGGTGCCGGTCACACCGATGAGTTCGAGCTCCTCGGAGGCCAGCGCGTAGGCCAGTGCCAAGGCGTCGTCGACGCCGGTGTCCAGATCCAGGATGATCTTCTTGGTCATGAGTCTCCTCGAGTTGCGTCGTTAATCCACGTGCAGAATCTGTCGGGTCGTGCGCACGTCCCGGGCCATGTTCTCTAGAAGTTCCTCTACGGAATTGAACTTGACCATGTCACGCACCTTATCCACAAAGTAAACGGTGGCGTCGCGCCCGTACAGATCTGCTCTGCGATCGAGGATAAAGGATTCCACGGAACGCTCGTGGTCCCCGAAGGTGGGATTCGTCCCCACAGAGATAGCTGCCGGGTAACGGGTGCCCGGCTCCATATCCCCATCGATCTCGTCCTCGCCATGGATGACGACCCACCCGGCGTACACGCCATCGGCCGGCACGGCTACGCCATCCTCGAAATACTGGTTCGCCGTGGGGTATCCCAGCTCCGCCCCTCCGCGTCCAGCGCCATGCACGATGGGCCCAGTCAACGAAAACTCGCGTCCCAAACCCCACCCGGCGCGCTCGACGTTGCCTGCAGACAAGCTATCGCGCACACCCGTGGAACAGATTCGCTCCCCTTCGTCGACAAGCAACCCAACGACATCCACGTCGAAGCCGAGTTCACGGCCCAATGACTGGAGATCCTCCACTGTGGCCGTGCCCCCGGCACCAAAAGTGAAGTTCTCCCCCACCACCACGCGCTGGGCACGCAGGGTGTCCACCAGAAGCTGCTGGGCGTAGTCCCGAGCGCTCAGGCCCGCCAGCTCAACCCGGAAGTCGATGACTAACGCCGCGTCTACCCCCAAGCTTTCCAGCTGATTCAAGCGATCGGCGAAGCTGTTGAGCCGGGTCGGCGTACGCTCGGCGGCGAATACGGCCACCGGGTGCGGGTTGAAGGTCACCGCTACGCTGCGCACCCCAAGCTCTTGAGCGTGCGACACGGCAGTAGAGATGAGACGCTGATGCCCGCGGTGCACGCCATCGAAAACACCGATTGTGACCACCGATGCCTCAATTGCATCGCGGTCAACCTCACTCATGCCGTGCCAAACAATCACCGCACCAGACTACGACATAGAATTTCCGCATGACTGATCCGCTTGCCTCATCTGGTCTCGTCATCGTGGATAAGCCCGCGGGAATGACGTCGCACGACGTCGTTGGTCGCCTGCGGCGCATCATGGGTACGCGAAAGGTGGGCCACGCCGGCACCCTCGACCCCATGGCCACGGGCGTTCTCGTCGCCGGCATTGAGCGGGGCACCAAATTCCTGGCTCACATGGTCGCGGCGACCAAGTCCTACGAGGCCGTCGTCCGGTTTGGCTCCACCACCACCACTGATGATGCCGAGGGCGAAGTACTCACCCGTGCCGACGCCTCGGGGTTGACCACCCAGCAGATTCACGAGGCGGCGGACGCCTTCCGCGGAGACATCATGCAGCGTCCCGCGGCGGTGAGTGCCCTGAAGATTAACGGCAAGCGCGCCCACGAGCTGGTGCGGGCGGGCGAGAAGGTAGAGATTCCCGCACGCGAGGTCACCGTTTTCGACCTACAGCTCGGAGAGCTCGAGGGCACTGACATCCCCCTGAGCGTGACCTGCTCGTCCGGGTTCTATGTCCGTTCCTTGGCTCGCGATCTCGGGGAGGCATTGGGTACCGGTGCGCACTTGGTCCAGCTGCGTCGCACTGCGGTGGGGCCCTACGGGCTTTCCGACGCTCGCACCCTCGAAGAACTCGAGCACCACCCGGCGCTCTCCTTGAGCCTGGATGAGGCCCTGATCCGCTCCTACCCCACCCTCGAATGCACCGAGCAGGAAGCAGCAGACCTTGCTATGGGCAAGTGGCTGCAGCCGCGGGGCCTCAAAGAGACTCATGTGGCCGTGGCTCCTGATGGGAAAGCCATTGCACTCGTGCGCGAAAACGGAAAGCGCCTCTCCACGGTCTTTGTGGCCCGCCCCTCAACGCTCTAGCGGCGCGGAATCGTCGTCGCGGCCCACACGAACCCGTCGCGAATGCGCCAGCGTCCCTCGATCAAAGGGACAGGTGTGGGCCGCACCAACAGGTAGGAGATGAACGTGCCGTCGCTGCGCACGTCAATATCCGCGTCCTCAAACCCCAGCCACCGCAGAGTCAGGGGGAACCACGCCTTGTAGGTCGCCTCCTTAGCGCAGAAGAGCAGTCGGTCCGCACACGGGATGTTGAGCTTGTCCAGCAACTCGCGCTCGGCAGGCCGGGAAATGGAATCCACCACTCGATCCGGCAAAGGTTCGGCAGGTTCCACGTCCAGGCCGAGCGAGCGGAAGCGCTCTGCCCGAGCCACCGCGGCTGCTCGCAGGCCCTCGGTGTGGGTCAGGGTGCCCACCGTCCCACCAGGAAAAAGCGGCATGCCGCGCTCTCCCCGGCCAATCGGTTGGTCGACATTGCCTAGCCGCTGTAGCGCTTGGTGGGCACACCATCGAGCGTCGCCAAACGCGGACTTTCGGGAATTCACTGCCTGGTCCACGATGGACTTCTCCTGCGGGTCCAGAGCGTCAAAGCGCTGGAGCGAATCCTCCTCTACGCGCAGGGCACAGCTGGTGACTCCGGGAGGGAAAAGATCGCTAATCATCTTTGGCCTCCATGATCTCGACCGGCCACGCGTAGTCGCGCCATTCCCTCGGGTATCCCAGAGAGACCTCATGATGCGGGACTCCGTCAACCACCATGGTGCCAGGCATATGCAGGTGCCCGTAGATCACGGCCTGAGCGTTGTAGCGGGTGGGCCACTGCCGGGTATGCCTGGTCCCACACCACAGCGCGATATTCGGGTACCGCAGCTTGAGCGTCGGCTCCTGCACAAGCGGCCAGTGATTGACCAATACCGTCGGGCCGCTGATCTGGGATAGTCGGCGCACTGAGTACGTCAGGCGCTCCCAACACCATGCCCGCACGTCCACGTGTGGGGCAATCGCGAATTCGTCCGTCATCACCTGTTTGCGATCCTCGGCCTGCCGCAACGCCTCCTGAATGCTCAGGCCCGCACCGCGGAAGGAGTAGTCATAAAGGGTGAATAGTGGGCAGATGGTGACTCCGCCGAAGGTGGCAAACGGGTCTTCCGGCGTCAGCACATCGATCTCACGCAAGCGCGTGACCAGCTCTTGATACTTCTCCTTGGCGGCCAATCCCTCGGTGGCAAAGAGCTCATGGTTTCCCGGCGCCCAGATCACGCGCGCAAATCGCTGACGTAGATCGCCCAGGATACGCACTGTGTCGTCGATACGCTCGGCTACGTCGCCGGCCACGATGAGCCAATCGTCGGGCGCATTCAGCTCACTCACCCTTCTCCCGTTGGCCGGAATATTGGCGTGGAGGTCTGCTGCCGCCCACAACTTCATTGTCCAACCACCGCCCACTTCATCGATTGGAAACGCCACACTACCGCTATCAACCGCAACGCAATGAACGCCCCGAGACCGAGCCACACGCCTGTCAGCCCTCCGCCCAGAGCGTAGGACAGCCACACCCCCGGCAGGAAGCCCAACAGAACAGATCCGATGGAAATCGTGCGCAGGAAGGCAGCGTCGCCGGCGCCCAAGAGCACGCCGTCGAGTGCGAAGACCACCCCGCCCATCAGAATGAGCCCAATAAGCACCCACCACGGGGTGGCCAGCGCGCTCAAAACGGCTGCGTCGTTGGTGAATAGGCGCGGGATCACGCCCGCTCCGAGCGCAAACACTCCGGCCAGCGCCACCGCAAACACGGTGGAATACAGCGTGACGCGGACACCGGTAATTCGAGCCTTATCGACGCTTCCCTTGCCCAGCGCAGCGCCCGTCAAAGTCTGGGCGGCGATGGCCAAGGAGTCGAGTACCAGCGTGAGGAAGTTCCACAGCTGCAGCATGATCTGGTGTGCCGCCAGCGGGGGCGCACCGAAGCGCGCGGCCACCGCAGCCGCGGACAGGAACGCGACCTGGAAGCTCAAGGAACGCGCAATCAGGTCGCGGCCCATGACCAATTGCCTGCCAATGATTCTCAGCTCCGGACGCCAGGAGCCCGAGTGCTCGCGGGCTAGGCACCATACGAAAAGAATGGCGCTAATAGCCATGCCCAGAACGTTGGCCATTGCCGATCCCACTAGGCCATAGGCGTTTACCAGGACCACCACCGCGATCGCACCAGGAATTAACCCGGCAAGCACGAAGATCAAGGGCCGCCGGGTGTCCTGGATACCGCGCATCCAGCCGTTGCCTGCCATGACCACCAGCGAAAAAGGAATGGCAAGTGCGGCCACACGCATCCAGCGCGCAGCCGAACGGGCGACCTCATCTTCCGGTGTCAACGCGCCGGCGATGGGTCCGGCAAAGATCCATACGAGGATAGCCAGCACGCAGCCCACCGCTAGCCCCAACCAGGTGGCATGCACTCCCTCGGCCACCGCGGCCTCGCGCTTGCCGGCGCCGAAGAGCCGAGAGGAACGCGCCGTCGTGCCGTAGGACAAAAAAGTCAACTGGGTGGTCACCGTGGATTGCACCGCAGTACCAGCGGCCAGAGCGGCCAGCTGCGCTGCTCCCAGACGGCCGACGACCGCGGTATCCAGCAGCAGGTACAACGGCATTGCGGCCAGCACTCCGAGAGCTGGCAGGGCTAGGCGGAGAATAGTGATCATGAATCAGCAAGCGCACGCAGGAACCGGGCAACAACGTCTTCTCTAGAGCCGTGGTCGGTATAGCCAGCCGAGGGAACGTGCCCTCCCCCGCCGAGCTTCTCGGCCAGGCGGGACACATCCCACGTGGACGAACGCAGGGATACCGCCCAGCGGGCGAAAGCGATCTCCTTGAACACCGCACCGCAGTCGGTTCCCTCGACCGCGCGGATGAAGTCAACCAGGGACTCTACGGCGCTCTCCGAATGCCCCTCGATCGTCTCTTGATCAGCGATGAGGATTGCGGCCACGTGATGCCCCGACCGCCGCACCTGGGCACCGGCGAGGACGCGACCCACCATGTGAACGTCTCCTGCCGTGGTGGAATCGAGCAGATCCACCGCGATCTGTCGGGTGTCTAGGTTGTACTGGATGAGCTCGCCAGCCAGCTGGTGCATCCGGGGGCTGCCCCAGCGGAAACTACCCGTGTCCGTCATCAACCCGGCGTACAGCGCATGGGCAATATCGCGGTTGAGCTGTACGCCCAACTCCGTGAGCACGTCGTACACGATGACGGTCGTGGATTCGGTTCGCTCCAGAAGATTGTGTTCACCGAAGCCTTGATTGGTCGCGTGGTGGTCGATGACCACCACGTCCTGCCTCCGATTTTCGATCTGCTCTGCATAGCGGCCGGTGCGATCTAGTGAACCGCAGTCCACCGCCACAATCAGGCCACCAGCAGGCAGCTCACCATATCCGATGAACTCGGAGCCCGGGATGCTGTGCAGATTGTCCGGAATCGGGCCGTCGACAAAGCCGTCAGCGGAAACACCGATCTGGCGTAGTCCCTGGATAAGTGCTGCAGCGGAACCTATCGTGTCAGCATCCGGGCGCAGATGGGAAACGACGCTGACGTGATCTGCGGCGCGCAGTAGCTGCGCGACGTGTGCGTGACTCACTTGTACGGATCAGCCTCACCGGCCGGCTGAGCGTTTTCTTTCAACTTGGCCAACTCCTCGTCGCGAGCGCGTGCCTTGGCCAGCAACTCCTCCATGTGCGCGCTGGCCTCGGGGACGGCATCAAACTCGAAGCTCAAAGTCGGGGTGAAACGCACCTGCAGTTGATCGCCTACGGTCTTGCGCAGCTGACCGCGGAAACGATTGAGCACCTCAGCGGCTGCTTCGAGGTCCGGCTCCTGGTCCACGGTCGCGCCCCGCACGGTGTAGAAGACCGTGGCATCGTGCAAATCACCGGTCACGCGGCAATCCGTCACGGTGATCGTCTCCAGGCGACGATCCTTGTGGTGCAGTCGCTCGATGGCGGTGGCCACGATGGTTTGGATGCGCTTAGCCAGTCGCGCCGCGCGTGCATGATCAGCCATGGAAATACTCCTCGTGGTCGCTTGTAGTGATACCGGCATTCTACCCAGGCACCCGGACAGCAATGCAGGCCCCCACGCAGCGAGCGTAGGGGCCTGCACAGCTTAGGCACTAAGTCCGGTACTAGGTACGCGGAACCTCGACCATCTCGAATGCCTGGATGGTGTCGCCAACCTGGATGTCCTGGAAGGAGAGAACCATACCGCACTCGTAACCAGCGGCGATCTCGTTGACGTCGTCCTTCTCATGACGCAGCGAGTTGACGTTGGCCTCGGCCGCGATGACGTTGCCATCGCGCACGATGCGCACCTTTGCATTGCGCTTGATCTTGCCCTCGGTGACCATGCAGCCGGCAATGTTGCCGACGGCAGAGGCCTTGAAGATGGCACGGATCTCGGCAGCACCCAGGTCGCGCTCCTCGTAGATGGGCTTGAGCATGCCACGCAGAGCCTGCTCGACCTCTTCGATCGCGCGGTAGATAACCGTGTAGTAGCGGATATCCACGCCCTCGTTGTTGGCTTCCTCGGTGGCCTTGCCCTCGGCGCGCACGTTGAAGGCAATGATCACTGCGTCGGAAGCCGCTGCCAGCGAGACGTTCGTCTGCGTGACAGCACCAACACCGCGGTCGATGATGTTGAGCTCGACCTCGTCGTCGACCTCGATCTTGAGCAACGCCTCCTCCAGGGCTTCCACCGAACCGGCGTTGTCGCCCTTGAGGATGATGTTGAGGGTCGAGGTCTCCTTGAGCACTGCGTCCAGGTCTTCCAGGGACACGCGCTTCTTGCGACGTGCCTGCTCAGCGGAACGCTTACGGCTATCACGCTGGGCAGCGATCTGGCGAGCCACGCGGTCGTCTTCCACAACCAGCAGGTTGTCACCAGCGCCCGGAACGCCGGACAGACCCTGGACCTGAACCGGCTTGGACGGGCCAGCCTCTTCCACGTCGGCACCCCACTCGTCGGTCATGCGGCGCACGCGACCGTGCGCGGAACCGACCACAATGGAGTCACCCACGCGCAACGTACCGCGCTGGACGATGACGGTGGCCACCGGGCCACGGCCGCGGTCGAGGTGGGCCTCGATGGCCACACCCTGTGCGTCCATGTCCGGGTTCGCCTGCAGCTCGAGGGCTGCATCCGCGGTAAGCACGACAGCCTCGAGAAGGTCGTCGATGCCCTCGCCCTGCTTGGCCGAGACGTTGATGAACATCGTGTCGCCGCCGTAGTCCTCAGGCACGAGACCGTACTCGGTCAGCTGTCCGCGGATCTTGTCCGGCTGAGCCTCCGGCTTATCCACCTTGTTCACGGCAACCACAATCGGGATGTCCGCAGCCTTGGCGTGGTTGATGGCCTCCACGGTCTGCGGCATAACGCCGTCGTCCGCGGCCACAACCAGGATGGCCAAGTCGGTGGACTTCGCACCACGGGCACGCATGGCGGTAAACGCCTCGTGGCCCGGGGTATCCAGGAAGGTGATCTGACGATCGGTGCCGTCGATGGTCAGCGGAACCTGGTAGGCGCCAATGCCCTGGGTGATGCCACCGGCCTCGCCCTTACCCACGTTGGTCTTACGGATGGAGTCCAGCAGGCGGGTCTTACCGTGGTCGACGTGACCCATGACGGTAACCACCGGAGGACGCTTAGCCAGGTCCTCCTCGCTGCCGGCATCCTCGCCGAACTGAAGGTCGAAGGACTCGAGCAGCTCGCGGTCTTCGTCCTCGGGAGAGACAACCTCGACGTTGTAGTTGATCTCAGCACCCAGCAACTGCAGGGTCTCCTCCGGAACGGAGGCGGTAGCGGTGACCATCTCGCCCAGGTTGAACAGTGCCTGAACCAGAGCGGCCGGGTCGGCCTTGATCTTCTCCGCGAAGTCAGACAGCGAAGCGCCGCGACGCAGGCGAACCGTAGCGCCGCCGCCATCGGGCAGACGCACGCCGCCGATGACGTTCGGCTGGTGCATCTCCTCGTACTCGTTACGCTTCTGACGCTTCGACTTGCGTCCCTTGCGGGGAGCGCCACCCGGGCGTCCGAAGGCACCGGCGGTGCCACCGCGACGACCACCGCGGCCGAATCCTCCGCCGCCAGGTCCGCCACCGGAGCGACCGCGGCCACCGCCGCCGCCCGGGCGTCCACCCTGGCCCTTGTTGCCGGACTTAGACGGCATCTGGCCAGGCGACGGATGCGAAGGCATCATCGCCGGGCTCGGACGACGTCCGCCACCCTGCTGCGGCTTCTCCGAGCTCTGAGCACTCTTGCCACCCTTAGGACGCGGCGGCTGCGAAGTTCCAGAGGAGAACGGGTTGTTGGCCACGCGCGGCTTTCCACCCGGCTTTGCCATCGGGCGCGGCATCTTGCGCTCCTGGCGCTCCGGCTTCGGCGCGCCCGGCTTGGGAGCACCCGGCTTCGGGGCTCCAGGCTTAGGAGCGCCCGGCTTGGGAGCACCCGGCTTGGCGGCAGCAGCAGGTTTGGGTGCACCAGGCTTAGCTGCGGCGGGCTGCGCTGCGGCAGGCTTCGGAGCAGCAGGCTTGGGAGCGCCCGGCTTCGGGGCAGCAGGCTTGGTGGCATCTGCGGGCTTCTGCTCGGCCGGCTTAGGCGCACCGGGCTTGGGTGCGCCCGGCTTCGGGGCAGCAGGCTTAGCAGCACCAGCCGGCTTGGCAGCGGGCTTGTCTGCCTCCGGCTTTGCTTCTGATGCGCCGTAGTGGGAGCGCATCTTCTTAATAACGGGCGGCTCGATCGTCGAGGACGCCGTCTTCACAAACTCACCCTGCTCCTTGAGCGTGGCGAGTAGCTCCTTACTGGTTACGCCGAGCTCCTTAGCGAGCTCGTGGACGCGTAGCTTTCCGGGCACTTGTCTCCTCTTCGTTGGGCTAGAGGCCGCGGAAAGCGCATCCGCCGACCTCTAGAGGTTACTTACGACTCTCATCGCTGATGCTTCATTGTTGAGCGCTCATCAGTGGTCGGTCTTCCTTACAGTGTTGGGTCCGTAATGCATGTTCTGCGAGGTACGTGCGTACATGACCAGTGTCCACGACGTTAACACGCAACGCGCGCGCGAACGCACGCCTGCTGGCAGCGACGTCAAACGCCTCCAGGCTCGGAGTGATCCAGGCGCCCCGCCCGGGCATTGTGGCGTTCGGATCGGCAATCAAAGCGCCGTCCTGGCAGACAACCCTGAGCAAGCTCGATCGCGGATGCCGCTGGCGCGTGGCGATGCACGTGCGCATTGGTTCCGGCAATCGGCGCTCCTTCGGGGCAGTTGACGTGTTTCAGCTCGTGGGCCGCCGTCAATCTTAAACCAAAGAGAACAGAAATTGAACTTGCCCGGATCTCGGCTCGCTCTCGCTTGACTCGAGGCGGTTTACTCCGCGTCGGAATGGATGTCGATCCGCCAACCAGTCAGTCGAGCAGCCAAGCGAGCGTTCTGCCCCTCCTTGCCAATGGCAAGCGAGAGCTGATAGTCCGGCACCACCACGCGCGCAGTCTGCTCCTCCAGGTCCAGCACCTCAACGTGGACGGCACGCGCCGGAGCGAGGGCATTGCCAACATAGACTGCCGGGTCCTCGTCCCAGTCGACGATGTCGATCTTCTCCCCGCCGAGCCCCTTCATGACGTTGTTGACGCGCTGACCGCGCGGGCCGATGCACGCACCCTTGGCGTTCACGCCCTTGACGGTGGCCTTGACGGAAACCTTCGAGCGGTGTCCGGCCTCGCGGGAAATTCCGACGATCTCAACGGTGCCGTCGGCAATCTCCGGGACCTCGAGTTCGAACAGGCCGCGCACGAGCTCCGGGTGGGTGCGCGAGAGGTTGATCTGCACCTTTGCGCTGTGCTTGTTCACACCCACCATGTAGGCCTTGACGCGATCGCCATGGACGAGCTTTTCGCCTGGCAGCTGCTCGGCCGGCAACAGGATGCCGTCCTGGCCATCGTGCTCGGTTCCCAGCTCAACCACGACGATGCCCTTTTCGTTGGCGAAGGCGTCGCGCTGAACAACTCCGGAGACGACCTTGCCCTGGAAACCGGAGTACTCCTCGTACGTACGGCCGGACTCAGCCTCGCGCAGCTTGCGGATGATGGCGTCGCGCACCGCACGCGAACCGACGCGGGCGAAATTGGCAGGGGTGTCATCGAACTCGGTCTCGCCAGTTACGATGACGCGTACATCACCGGTAGTGCGGTCGATGTCTACCCGCGCCTCCGGACCGGGGCCGCGGAACTCGCGGTATGCCCCCAGCAGGGCGGTTGCGATGGTGCGCAGCATGTCCTCGACGGGCACATCCTGGTTGCGCTCGATGTCGCGCAGGGCTCCGAGGTCGATATTCACTTGTTGTCCTCTCCCCATTCAAGGGCTTCGTCGTACGTCATTGCCGTCAGCTTGAGTTCGCTGTCCGGCGCCTGATTGAACTCAATGTCTACCACTGCTTTCTGCTCGGACGAAACCGAGTGAGTCTGCACACTCTGCTTCGCACCAATCAGCACGACTGACGTCTCCTCCGGGTTCAACGCTCCGATGCGGTAGGTCGCACCGTCGATACGCACCTTTCGATGTCGGTTGCGACGCCAGTGCCGGGGATGCGTCAGGGGCGTATCGACGCCCGGTGTGGACACCTCGAGGGTGTAGCCGGCCCCAAAGTTTGCGCTGCCCTGCTCTTCGGCAGCGTCAAAGGCCGCAGAGATGTCAGCGGATACGAGCTCCAGGGTGTCCAAGGTGGGCCGCTCATCGGCGTCTACCTTGATCTCCACTTTGGACTTCTTGCCCGCCGGGGAGGCCTTGATCGCCTCGATGTCCATGCCGTGGGAAGCCACCACGGGCGCGACCAGCTCGCGCAACTGCTCGTTCGTAGGAAAAGCCATATCGGATAGGATAAGCCCCCGTGAATTCTGTTGCCCGGACGCGTCCTGCCCGTGCCCTCGTCGCGCTTGCCTTAGCGGGCACGCTGGTTTCGTGTACGGCACTGGGACCTAAGCCCAACCAGACCCTGCTCAACCTGGCTCGTCAAGCCTCCGCGGATGCCCAAACCGCGCCCCACGAGCAATCACGCGCGTTGCGCCAGGAACACGCCTCCATGCTTTTTGCCGAGGTCGAGCGCCTCTGTGGCTTTGACGAAAATGGAGCCGTCCCGGATTCCTGCGCCTTCGATCGGACTGCCTCTGCCCCCTCTCCGGACCCGCTGGGCGCTTACCTCGCCGCGGTAAAGAAGGTTCCAGAAGAAAGCCGCGACCTGGTGATTCAACAGGCGGTGGACTTGGCCGCTTATGACGACAGCCCGCTGACCGTGGAGTCATTCAACAACGAACACGACCAGGCTCTCGCGCGCGATCTGCTGGAACGTGAGTATGCCGCGATCTACGCCCTCGAGGCGGCCCGCGCCTTTAATGGGGACCCGAGCTATGACAAGGTCGTGGCCGAGCACGAGAACATGGCCTTGGCGCTGCGCTCTGTCACGCACAATCCACCGGCCCCTGAAGCCGGGTACGTGCTGCCAGAGAACCTGGATGCTCATGGCATCGACACCAACATCAAAGACGCGTGGCGCGCTGCCGCTTCCGCCGCCGAGAGCGACGAGGGCCGGACATGGTTTGTCCGCGCGGCTGGACACGCGATCAGTGAGGAGAACGAATAATGGCTCGCCCGATCATCCTGGACTGCGACCCCGGACACGACGACGCCGTCGCGCTTTTGCTGGCCGCAGGCAATCCCAACATCGAACTGCTGGGCGTGACCACTATTGGGGGCAATCACGTCCTAGACAAGGTCACGCGAAATGCCCAGGTCGTGGCCACCATCGCGGGTATTACTGCCCCCATTTTTGCGGGTTGTTCGCGTCCGTTGATCAGGGATGTGGTGGTGGCCGACGACATCCACGGTGATTCCGGCATGGACGTTGACTTCTCCCTGCCAGAGCCGACCGCCAAGGTGGAGTCCACTCACGCCGTCGATTTCATCATCGACACAGTGATGAGCAGGGATGACGTCACGCTGGTTCCCACCGGCCCCCTGACCAACATTGCGCTAGCCGTGCGTAAGGAGCCGCGCATTGTGGAGCGCGTGCGCGAGGTTGTTCTCATGGGCGGCGGTTACCACACCGGCAACATCACGCCCGTGGCCGAGTTCAACACCTGGGTCGATCCCGAGGCTGCCCACATAGTGTTTAACGAGTCCTGGCCCATCACCATGGTCGGCCTAGACCTCACGCACCAGGCATTGGCCACACCCGAGGTGGAGGCAAAGATCTCGCGGGTGGGCACGACCCCGGCGGCGTTTACCGTCGCGCTTTTCGACGAGTTCCGCAACAACTACCGCGATGCCCAGGGCTTTGACAATCCCCCGGTTCACGACCCGTGCGCCGTGGCCTACGTGGCCGACCCCGAGGTCTTGAGCACCCGCCGTACCCCCATCGACGTGGAACTTTCCGGAAAGCTCACCGCTGGCATGACTGTTGCGGACCTGCGTGCACCAGCTCCGGAGTCCTGCCGCAGCCAGGTAGCGGTCGACTTGGATTACGACCGCTTCTGGGGCTTGGTCGTCGATGCGCTCGAGCGCATCGGCGAGCCCTAAGCCTTATTGAGTGATCAGGGAAACAACCTCGTCGAAGGGAACTTCCTTGGTCTCTCCGCCGCGGATGCGCAGCTCAACCTTGCCGTCGGCAAACGCGCGGCCAAGGATGACGGCGTAGGGCATTCCGAGCAGCTCGGCGTCCTTGAACTTCACGCCCGGGGAGACCTTCGGGCGGTCGTCGAAGAGCACCTCGACGCCGGCGGCGTCCAGATCGGCCACCAGCTGCTCCCCTGCTTCGAGGGCAGCCGCGTCCTTGTTCGCAACCGCCACGTGCACCTGATAGGGCGCAACCTCTGCCGGCCAGTTCAGCCCCTTCTCATCGTGCAGCTGCTCGGCGAGCACGGCCATCACACGCGAAATGCCAATGCCGTAAGAGCCCATCGTAGGGATGGCACGCTTGCCGTTTTCGTCGAGGATCTGCACGTCGAAGGCCTCGGTGTACTTGCGTCCCAGCTGGAAAATGTGACCCAGCTCGATGCCGCGGGCCAGAGTCAGCTCAACTCCACCCGGCCCGGTGTCGCCAGCACGCACCTCGGCGGCCTCGACAAAGCGATCCACGTGGAAGTCGCGCTCGGCGACCAGCCCGGTGATGTGCTTGTTGGCCTCATCAGCACCGGTGATCCAGGTGGTGCCTGCCACCACGCGCGGGTCAGCCAGCAGCGGCACACCATTCGCCTGCAAGCCCTTCGGGCCGATGTATCCCTTGACCAGGAATGGGTGCTCGGCGAAGTCTTTCTCCTCGGCCAGACGGAACTCTGCCGGCTCGAGAGATGCCTCGAGGCGCTTGGGATCGAGCTCGCGATCGCCCGGCAACAAAACGCCATGCAGCTGCCACTCCTCACCCGGCTCACGCACCATCACGGCCATGCACTTGAGTGTCTGGTCAGCCGGGACGTCGAAAAGCGAAGTCAAAGCAGCGATGGTCTCGCAGTCCGGGGTGTCGTGGACCTGCGGCTCCGGCAGCCCCTCCACCGACTTCGGCTCCGGAGCCTGAGTGACCACGGCCTCCACGTTGGCGGCATAGGAACCATCCACCGCGCGAACGAAGGAATCCTCGCCGTTCTCCGAGATTGCCAGGAACTCCTCCGAGGCGGAACCACCCATGGCACCAGAGGTCGCCTGGCAGATGGCGTAGTCGATGCCGAGACGGTCGAAGATGCGCTGGTAGGCGGCGCGGTGGGCGGCATAAGCCTCGTCCAGTCCTTCGTCGGTCATGTCGAAGGAGTAGGAATCCTTCATCACAAACTCGCGACCACGCAGGATGCCTGCGCGCGGACGCTCCTCGTCGCGGTACTTGGTCTGCACCTGGTACAGGCGGACCGGGAAGTCCTTGTAGGAGGAGTAGAGGTCCTTAACCGTCAGCGCGAACATTTCCTCGTGGGTCGGGCCCAGGAGCATGTCGGCATTCTTGCGGTCCTTCAAGCGGAACAGACCGTCGCCATACTCGGTCCACCGGCCGGTGGTCTCGTACGGCTCACGCGGAAGCAGGGCCGGGAACAGCAGCTCCTGCGCGCCAATGGCCTCCATCTCCTCGCGCACGACGTTCTCAATCTTGCGCAGCGTGCGCAGACCCAACGGCAACCAGGAATACACACCGGGCGCGGCGCGGCGAATGTATCCTGCCCGAACGAGCAGCTTGTGGGAGGGAACTTCAGCGTCGGCGGGGTCCTCGCGCAGCGTGCGCAGGAACAGCTGGGACATGCGTGTGATCATGGCTTTACACGCTACCCTGTCCCCTATGCTCATCGTCCTGCCTCCCTCCGAAACGAAGGCCCCCGGCGGCAGCGGCCCCGCGCTCGATCTGGCAAAGCTCAGCTTTCCCAGCCTCAATCCGATCCGCGCCGACCTCATCCGCGAGCTCACCAGCCTCAGCGTGGACGACACCATGGCCACCTTAAAACTCAGCGAGAAGCTACGGAGCGAGGCCGAGGCCAATCACGTTCTGCAGTCTTCTGCCACCATGCCGGCGATTCACCGGTACACAGGGGTGCTTTACGACGCCCTGGATGCCGCAACACTTCAGGACCACTCATCAATCGCGATCGCCTCTGCACTCTTTGGGCTGGTGCGGGCAAAAGATCCGATCCCCCACTATCGACTGTCCGGTTCCTCAAAGCTAGATGGCCGCACGATGAAGTCATGGTGGAAGAGCTCCATCGCTGATGCCTTGGCGGACGAAGAGTTCGTTTTGGACCTGCGCTCCGGAACGTATCAGCAGCTGGGAAAGGTGGCAGCTACCACCGTGCGCGTGGAAAAGGACGGCAAGGTAGTCAGTCACTTTAATAAGCACTACAAGGGCCAGCTGGCGCGGATTATCTCGCAGGAGTCGTGCTCCAGCACCCAGGATGTGGTGGACGCAGCCCGCGCGGCTGGCATGGACGCGCAGGCTGAGTCTGACGTGATCACGCTGCGGGTCTAAACCAGGCCAAGAGTGGTGGGCAGCCAAAGCGAAATCTGCGGCAAGAAGACCACCACGAGCAGGGAGAGCAGTAGTCCCAGCAGATAGGGCCATAGCTTGGCGATCACCGGCTCGATGCGCAGGTCTGCAACTTGTGCCCCCACAAAGAGCACATTGCCCACCGGCGGAGTAATCACACCGAGCGACAGGTTCATCACCACCATCGCGCCGAAGTGCACCGGGTCTACTCCCAGCTCCGTGACGACGGGCAGGAAGATGGGCACGAAGATCAGGATTGCCGGGGTGGGATCCATGAAGGTTCCCACGGCCAACAGGATGAACATGATGAGCACGAGAATGACCACGCGATTGTCGCTGACCGCGGTCAGGCCGTCGGCGATCATGCTTGGGATGCCGGCGAACGCCATCACCCAGCTCAGCGCGGCCGACACCGCGACCAAGAGCATGACGATCGAGGTCGTACGCGTGGCGGTGAGCAGGATGCGCGGAAGATCAGCGACGTGGATGTTGCGGTAGATCATGCCGAGCACCAAGCAGTAGACCACCGCAATCGCCGCGGACTCGGTCGGGGTGAACCAGCCGAGCAGAATGCCGCCGATGACGATGAAGATCATGAACAGGCTGGGCACCGCCCGCCACAGCGTCAGCAACACGACCGACAGGTTGGGACGCTCGGTCTCACGCTGGTAGTTCTCCTTGCGTGCTAGCAAGAGTGCCACCACGATGCAGGTGAGCACCCACATCAGGCCTGGGCCCACGCCGGCCATAAACAGCGCGGCGATGGAGGTCGAGGACACCAGGGAGTAGACAATGAAGGTGTTCGACGGCGGGATCAGCATGCCCGCCGGCGCGCTGGCCACGTTCACGGCTGCGGCGTACGGCGCCGAGTAGCCCTCTTGGCGCATACGCGGGTGCATTACTGTTCCCACCGCAGAGGCAGCCGCCACCGCCGCGCCAGAAACAGAGCCGAACATTCCGTTGGCCACCACGTTGGTTTGAGCCAATGAGGCGGGCATTCGACCAACCAGGATCTTGGCGGCGTCGATAAGCCTCGCCGCGATGCCACCCGAATTCATGAGCGCACCTGCGAGCACGAAAAACGGGATCGCCAGGAGACTAAAAGAGTTCACTCCGGTGAACATGCGCTGGGTCACGGCCATCGCGGCGTTCTCGGGACCGAGTACGGCCATTGCGGCGAGTAGGGACGGCAGGCCGATCGCCACGGCGATGGGCACGGAGGCGGCGATGAGCACCACCACGCCCACCAAGAGGATCAGCGCGGCAACTGCAGAAGGTGCGAGCATGTTCTATTCCCCCTTAACCATGTCGAGCAGCGCGAAGGCTGCGATAAACGCACCGGAGATGGGAATGACTACGTAAGCCCAACCAATTGTCAGGGGCAGTGCGGTGAGGTTTTGGTCCCAGGCGTTTCCAGCGGCGACAATTCCGCCCCACACCATGCCCACCATGGCGAATATGAGAATGATGAGCTGTACAAATACCGTGGTCAGTTTCTGCGGTAGGCGGCGCGCCAAATAGTCCACGGCAATGTGTCCGCGCTCGCCGAAAAGGAAGGCGGACCCCAGAAAGCTCAGCCAGACGAAAAGTAACTTTGCAGCTTCTTCTGACCACGTAGATGGCTGACCAATGAGCTGACGGGCGATGACCTGCCACACGGTGATGCATACCAGCAGGCCAAACAGGGTAATGCTGGTGACCGCCAGGATGTTTTTTAAAGCTTTTCTCATCGTGCCTTCTCCGTGATTGCCTCGTACATCGCACGTTGCTTGTCCGTAGTCAGAAACTCGTCCTGAAGTGGAGCGAGCGCGTCGTGGAAAGCCTGTGTGTCCGCCTTGTGGAAGGTGGCTCCACCCTCCTGCGCCTGCTTTATGGCCTCCTTGGTTTCTATGTCCCAGAGTGTGGTGTGTTCGGTCATCGCCGCATCCCACTCTTCGTCGAAGATCGCACGATCTTCCGGAGACATGGCTGCGCGCAAGTCAGCTCGCATAATCATGTAGTCCAGGCCGACTAGATGCTCGGTGCTGCTATAAAACGGTGCAACCTCGCTGTGTTTCTGGGTGGTGTAACTGACCTCATTGTTTTCGGCCCCATCAAGCACGCCAGACTGAATGGCGGTGTACACCTCGCCGTAAGACAAAGGTGTTGCTGACCCGCCCATGAGCTCAATCATGCGGATGTGCATGTCCGATTCCTGTACTCGGATCTTCTGTCCCTGCAGGTCCTTGGGACTGGTAATCGGAGCGCGCGAGGTGTAAATATTGCGCGTTCCCTGAGTGAACCCGCCGATGACGGTGACGTTGTTGCTGCCTTCCAAAGAGGTAAACAGTTCACCCACGATTTCTGGGTCACGGATCACGTCCATCTGTTGTTCGACAGACGTAAAAGTCGTGGGCATGTTGGGAACCTGGAAGTCCTTATTCAGATTCTCCAGCTGAGTCCCGGAGACAATCGCCATCTCAATGGCACCGGAGGAGATGAACTGCAGAACCTCCTGTTGGGACCCTAGCTGCTCGTTGGGATAGATTTCGATGTCCCAGCGGCCATCGGTGCGCTCGGAGAAGCGTTCTGCGAAGTGCTCCAGGGCAATGTAGCTGGGATGGGATTCCGTCTGATTGAGCGCGAGTTTCACGTACGTGGTGTGGTCGGGATCCCCAACCGTTTCCAAGTCCAACCCTCCGAGGTTGGCGCAACCGGACAGTAGGGTGCATGCCCCCACAACCGCAGTCAATCGGGTCACAGTGGTATGCACAATGACACCTTTCGTCTTTAGTGTGATCTATGACGAAAAGTTAGCAAATTGCGCGACGTTTCCCAGAATGTACACAGCCGGCGAGCCCACCCCCGCCCGCTCCATCTCCGCCGCGAGAGTCTCCGCAGTAGCCCTGACCTGTAACTGCCTGGAGGTCGTTCCCTCACTCACCGCCATGGCGGGGGTAGCCGGGTCTAGCCCCTCTTCAATAAGGGTGCGGGTGATGGCCTCGACGTTCTTGACCCCCATAATCACCACAATGGTGCCACCTACTCGGGCTAGCGCACCGTAGTCCACGAGAGACTTTTCATGGCCTGGAGGAAGATGCCCCGACACGACAGTGAATGAGTGCGTCAATCCTCGGTGCGTTACCGGAACACCAGCCGCCGCCGGAACGCTAATCGCACTCGTTACTCCAGGAATAACCTCGCACTCCACCCCGGCCTCCGCCAGCGCCAGTACTTCTTCATGCCCACGGCCAAACACATACGGGTCGCCGCCTTTCAGGCGGGCCACCCGCCTGCCGGCCTTCGCATGCTCGATCATTAGTCGATTGATCTCGTCCTGCGCCACAGACTTGCCATAGGGCAGCTTGGCCACGTCAATCACGGTCTTCTGAGAGGTATCAACGATCTCCTCCAGGGCTTCTGTCGGCCCCAGGTGGTCGGTGAGGATGACCTCGGCATTCTCCAACGCCCGGGCACCACGCAGGGTGATCAGATCCCAGGCCCCTGGGCCTCCACCAATCAATGTCACTCGCGCCATACACCTAGTGTAGAAGTCATGTTTGAGCACACATTCGCCGATACCCTCCCCGAGCTGGCTACCGAAGCCAAGGGAGAGGAGCATCCCGACGCACGCCTGATTCTGCTCAACGATTCCCTTGCCCGAGAGCTGGGCCTTGACCCCGACTGGCTGCAATCTACCGAGGGTGTGCAGTTTCTCACCGGACACGGAGCCCGGGCTGTCGCTATGGGGTATGCCGGCCATCAATTTGGTTCGTACAATCCGCAGCTTGGCGACGGCCGTGCCCTCCTCATCGGAGAGACAAAGGGCCACTTCCTCCACGCCAAGGGAACCGGGCCCACCCCGTATAGTCGCCGTGGCGATGGCCGGGGAACCTTAACGTCGATGCTGCGCGAATACCTCTTCTGCGAGGCCATGCATGCCTTGGGAGTGCCCACCACCCGCGCGCTCGCAGTGCTGACCACCGGACGAACCGTAGTGCGTGAAAACGGCCCCGAAGCCGCAGGCATCGGCGTGCGAGTAGCCCGGGGGCTCACGCGCGTAGGCACGTACCAATACGCCCGGACCATGGGGCTGGAGAAGCGTCTCTGCGATTACGACATCGCGCGGCTAAAGCCGGGCGCGAGCTACGCGCAGTTCCTAGAAACGGTGCGTGATAGCCAGGTGGCTACGGTTACGGAATGGATGCGCGTTGGGTTTGTCCACGGGGTCATGAACACCGACAACACCTCGATTACCGGAGAGACCCTCGACTACGGTCCGTGCGCCTTCACCGAGGACTACTCCCCCGACTCGGTGTACTCCTCAATCGATACAGCTGGGCGTTATCGCTTTGGCAACCAACCGCTGATCCTGAAGTGGAATATGTTCCGCCTCGCTGAAACGCTGGTTGAGCTCATCGACATCCCCACCTTGGAGCGCATTGCCAACGAGACTGTCGTGCCCGAGGTCGCACCCAGCCGTGGGTTATACCCACGCAACGACCTGGTGGACAAAGCTCTGCGCCAAGTGCGTGAAGGAGACCTCGGCCCCTACCTAGATCTCCTCGAGTCGGTGAGCACGCAGAAGGGGCCGGCCCCCGGCCCGGTGGCGGAGGACTTCGGCCCCTTTGTTACTTACTGCGGAACTTAGCGCTCGAGCTTCAGACGCTTCTGGGTGAAGTCCCAGAGCTCGTTGAAGAGCTTCGGATCGTCGTTAAGCTTCGTTCCGTAGGACGGAATCATCTCGTAGAGCTTCGGGCCCCAGTCGATCATGCGCTCGCCGAAGCAGCGCTCGAGCAGCTCGAGCATCGCAGCCGGCGCGATGGAGGCACCCGGGGATGCGCCAAGCAGACCGGCGATGGAGCCGCCGTAGCCGTCAACAAGCGCGGTACCGAACTCGAGGGTGCCAAAGCGCGGGGCTGCCGAGGGCTTGATCACCTGAACGCGCTGGCCGGCGATGACGGTCTCCCAGTCCTCGGGGCGAGCGGACGGCACATAGGTCTTGAGGTCCTCGACGCGTGCCTCGAAGTTCTTGGCCACCTCCTGCACGAGGTACTTGGTCAGGTTGAACTCGGTCACGGCCACGCCCAGGTAGGACGGGATGTTATCCGGGCGGATGGACTTGAACAGGTCCAGCATGCTGCCCTTCTTCAGGAACTTCGGGCTCCAGCCGCCGTAGGGGCCAAAGAGCAGTCCGCGCTCACCATCGATCACGCGGGTGTCCAGGTGCGGGGTGGACATCGGCGGGGTTCCCACCTGTGCCATGCCGTAGACCTTGGCATTGTGCGACTCGATGAGCTCCTTGTTGGTGGAGCGCAGCCACAGGCCAGACACCGGGAAGCCTGCGTAGCCGTTGACCTCCGGGACGCGTGCCTTTCGCAGCAGACCCAGGGCGTATCCGCCGGCACCCACGAAGACGAAGCGTGCGGTCACCGAGCTGAGATCGCCGGTGTGCAGGTTCTTGGACGTGACCTTCCACTTGGTGCCCACGCGCTTGAGGCCCACAACCTCGTTGCCGTAGCGGATCTCCGTGCCGGCAGCCTGAGCAGCGGTGAGGAACTGGCGGGTCAGGGCACCAAAGTTGACGTCCGTGCCGGTGTTGAAGCCGGAGTAGGCAACCTTCTGCTTGCCAAAGTCGCGGCCCTCAGACATCAAGGGCAGGCGCTCGGCAAACTTGTCCGCATCGTCAACGAACTCCATGCCTGGGAAAAGGGTCTGGGTGCGCAGCGCCTCGTAGCGGCGGCGTAGGTAGTCCACCTGGGTCTGGCCCTGGGCCAGCGACAGATGAGGCACCGGGTTGATGAACTCACGCGGGTCATCCAACACGCCGTTGTCTACCTGGTGGGACCAGAACTGCCGCGAGACCTGGAACTTCTCATTGATGTTCACGGCCTTGGACAGGTCGATCTTGCCGTTCTTCTCCGGCGTGTAGTTCAGCTCGCACAGGGCAGAGTGTCCCGTACCAGCGTTGTTCCATGGGGAGGAGGACTCGAGTGCCGGGGCATCGAGACGCTCAAAAATCATCTGAGTCCAGCTGGGCTCGAGCTCGCGCAGCATGGCTCCAAGGGTGGCGGACATGATGCCCGCGCCCACGAGGGCGACATCGACCTCGTCGGTCGCCTTAACCTGCGAAGACTTGTCAGTCACTGTTGTCTATTCCTCTTGACGTCGACGAAGCTGTGGATCTACGGCATATCAGCGTACACCGGGGGTAGCACCCGCTATGGTGGGAGACCGTGAATACCCATGACTTTCACCCTGATATCCTGGGCCCCGACTTTGGGGCGCTTACCCTCGAATTAGGGAAAGACCCAGAGGGTGAGGGTGACATTTACGCCACTTTGGTGCGCTATACCCCCTCCGTGCATCATCGTAAGGCCGTGCTGTGGATCCCGGGCATGACCGACTACTTCTTCCACGACCACGTCGCCCGTGAGTTGGACAAGGCCGGTTATAGCCTGTACGGGATTGACCTGCGCAAGTGCGGTCGTTCACGCCGTGCCGGGCAGCGGTGGCACTACTCCGAGGATTTCACCCGGTACTTCCAGGAGCTCAACCTGGCGGTCGAGGTGATGAGCCAGAGTCACGACGAGATCACTCCGCTCGCTCATTCCACCGGTGGCTTGATCGCGGCACTGTGGCTCAACCAGCACCCGCACCCAGCAATTGGCAAAGCCGTGCTCAACTCTCCTTGGCTGGACATGATGTATCCCGCTCCCGTCGTGGCAGCTGCCAAGGTGCTCACCTCCGCGCTGGGCAAGCGCTGGCCTGGCTTAGAGATCCCCGGTGGTGGCTTGTCTACCTATGGCGAGTCCTTAAAGGATTGGGACTTTGATCGCGCGCTTAAACCCACCGGGGGCCATGCCAAGACGATCGGCTGGCTGCGCGCTGTCTTGCGTGCGCAACACCAGGTCCACCAGGGCCAGGTTGATGTGGGCGTGCCCCTGCTTACGCTGACCTCCTCGCGTTCTTACCTGGGAAAGCCCTACTCCGCCGCAGCAGATACCGCCGATGTGGTGCTGGACGTCGAGCAGATCTGGCGGTGGGCGCCCACACTCTCTGCAGACTCTCAGATCGTGCGCATCGACGGAGCGCGTCACGACGTCTTCTTGTCCACCGAATACGCCTTGCGACAGGCCCTGGACGCCACGGTGAGCTTCCTGGACGAATAATGCCCGGTTGGAGGGAATGATCGGCGAGGAACCGGTGTTGAATAGCAGCATGACGCAGCACTACGACCTCATCATTATCGGCACCGGCTCGGGCAACTCAATCCCGAGTGAGGAGTTCGCCGATCAGAAGATCGCCATCGTGGAAAAGGGCGCCTTTGGCGGTACTTGCCTCAATGTGGGATGTATCCCCACGAAGATGTACGTGTACGCCGCCGACCGCGCTTTTGAGGCGCAGGATTCGCAGCGTTTGAACATCGAGACTTCCTACCATGGCGCCGACTGGCAGGCGATCGTCTCGCGCGTTTTTGAGCAGCGCATCGACAAGATTGCTGAGGGCGGAGAGGCCTACCGACGCGGCCCAGAGACCCCCAACATCGACGTGTACGCAGACCACGCCCGATTCGTCGGCGAGCGAACCCTACAGGTCGGCTCTGACACGATTACCGGCGATCGCATCGTCATCGCCGCCGGCGCCCGCCCCAGCATCCCGCCAGTCATTGCGGAGTCCGGCGTCCCGTATCACACCAACGAGGACATCATGCGGTTGGACAAGCAGCCGGAGTCTCTGGTGATCGTCGGCGGCGGGTTCATCGCCATGGAGTTCGCCCATGTCTTTAGCTCCCTGGGCACCAAGGTCACGGTGATCAATCGTTCCCCGCTTCTGCGCAACCTTGACGAGGATCTGTCTCGCCGCTTCAACGAGATCAATCAGCAGCGTTTCGACGCCCGCATCGGTCGCACCGTCGCCTCCGCCACCAGCGACGCGTCTGGCGTCACGCTCACGCTTGACGACGACTCCGTCGTCACCGCCGACGCTCTCTTGGTCGCCACCGGCCGCCGCCCCAATGGCGACCAGCTGGACGTTGATAAGGCCGGAATCGCCCTGCACGAGGACGGGCGCATCAAGGTCGACGAGTTCGGGCGTACCACCGCCGAGGGTGTCTGGGCACTCGGCGATGTCTCCTCGCCCTACCAGCTCAAGCACGTAGCCAACGCCGAGCAGCGCGCCGTGGCGCACAACCTGCTGCACCCCGAGGACATGCGCCCGATGCCGCACGAGCACGTGCCCTCCGCGATCTTTACTCACCCGCAGATTGCCACCGTCGGCCTGACCGAGGCCCAGGCCCGCGAGCAGGGCTACGACGTCACTGTGAAGGTCCAGGCCTACGGCGACGTCGCCTACGGCTGGGCCATGGAGGATTCCGAGGGCATCGTCAAGCTCGTGGCAGACAAGGCCACCGGGCAGCTGCTCGGCGCACACCTCATGGGTGCGCAGGCCTCCACCCTGATCCAGCAGCTGATCACCGCGATGGTCTACCAGCTGGATATGCGCACCTTCGCCCGCTCCCAGTACTGGATCCACCCGGCGTTGCCCGAGGTGATTGAGAACGCCGTCCTCGGGCTCGAGTTCTAGTCGGCCAGGGTCAGGATCTCTGGCCCGTCCTCGGTGATGAGGATGGTGTGCTCGAACTGGGCGGTGTACTTGCCGTCCAGGTTCTGCACCGTCCAGCCGTCATCCCAGATGCGGTACGGCAGCTCGCCCAAGTTGATCATCGGCTCGACCGTCAGCGTCATGCCGGGCACGAGCTCTTCGGTGTAGTTGTCCGAGTCGTAGTGGAGCACCACCAGCCCGTTGTGGAAGGTGGTGCCGATGCCGTGGCCGGTGAAGTCCTCCACCACCGTGTACCCAAAGCGCTTGGCGTAGGACTCGATGACGCGCCCGATCACGTTGATCTTGCGCCCCGCCTTGGCCGCGCGAATTCCGCGCATGGTGGCTTCCTTGGTGCGCTCGACCAGCAGGCGGTGCTCCTCCGAAACGTCGCCAGCCAAGAACGTCGCATTGGTGTCGCCGTGCACGCCGTTCTTGTACGCGGTGACGTCAATGTTGACGATGTCGCCGTCCTGGATCACCGTGCTGTCCGGGATGCCGTGGCAGACGATCTCGTTGAGCGAGATGCACGACGCCTTAGTGAACCCGCGGTAGCCCACGCACGAGGGGTAGGCGCCGTGGTCGACGATGTACTCGTGCGCGATCTGGTCGATCTCAGAGGTGGTCTTTCCGGGGGCCACGGCCTCGCCGGCGGCCTGCAAAGCACCGGCAGCGATCTTGCTGGCCTCACGCATCGCCTCGATGGTCTCGGGGGTTTGCACGAAGGGCTCACCCACGGCCTCCTGCACGGTGTCCTTCCACACGTACTCTGGGCGCTCGATGCTCTCCGGGATGGGCAGGCGCGGGGTGGGTTGGCCAGGTGTCAGCAATCCTCGAGTCATAATCACCCACGATAGTATCTAGTCCTATGAAGTCTATTCTCGCGGTGGCGGCAGCAGGTCTCCTCGGCGGCGCAGCAGCGGCCGGAACGTACCTAGAAACCATCGATCCTCCCCAGCACGCGGAGTTTCAAGTCACCACAGCCGCGCCCGCCCAGACCATCCACGATCCCCAAGACGTCCTCTCCCCTGGCGACGAGCAGCGCCTCGAGCAGGAGATCGTCACCCCGGACGTGATCAAAGAAGTCCATTACGTCGTCTTCGCGCACAACCGCGAGAACGTCAAGGACACCCTCGAGGAGTACCTGCGCGCCGAGGTCCCGAACACCATCGGCCAGGACTCTTATGCCGACGGCGTGCTCATCGTCGGCGTGGGCCTGGATCCCCGGCAGTCCTTCGTCGGCGCGGGCGACGACGTTGCCGCAGCGCTCGATCTCAAGGAGAGCGACCACCTCGACGAGACCCTGGAGGCCATCAAGCCCGGAGTCAAAGACGGCAACATCCCCGCCGGTCTGCAGGCCGGCCTGCGTGAGGCCATCAATACCGAAGGCCTCTACGACTCCGCCCGCGAGGACTACACCATCGGCGCGGTCGGCTCCGGTGCCGCCGGAGCTGGATTCGCGGCCGCCGGCGTGGGTGGGGTGATCGCCACCCGCAACTCCCGCCGCAAGCGCATCGCCCAAGCCCGCGAGGACCATCACGCCCTGGTCACCGAATACACCTCGGTGGCCTCGCGCCTGGATTCCCTGGACATCCGAGCGCACTCACTCTCTTCTGCGCTTGTCGACGCAACCCTCCGCCAACAGTGGGAAGAGGTCCGGGATCGCTTCCTGGCGTTGAACTCCACCGTCGACTCGTTGCCTGTGACCGCGGCATCCAGCGACAAGGAGTTCCTCAAGGCCGCTAAACAGCTGCGCGAGGCTGCCGAAACGATGGAGGATACGACGACGGCCGAGGACAACATCGAGACGATCTTCGCCCTGGAAAACGGCGACGAGCCCGCCCGCGCAGCACAAGTCCGGGCCATGGATGAAGACGCAGCCGAAGCTCAGCTCAAGCTCGACGACGCCAGCGATCCGGCCTATGTCCACCTCGATGCAGTACGCAAGGAGTTGGCGGCACTCGACACCGCCTCGGATGACTTTGTGGAGCGCTACGTCGACATTCTCAAGGACTACCAACGCGCGCTCACGGCGGTACAGGAACGCAAGTTCTCCGACGCCAAGGGCGCGCCCGAGGCGCCCGGGTTGACCTCGCCGGACTACCGACCGGGCTACGGAATCAATGGCTTCGTGCCCTACGTCTCCATGTCCAACTGGCACGCCACCCACGTGGCGTCGTCGCAGTCCAGCTCGACCAACACCTCCTTCTCCTCCGGTTTCTCCGGAGCGGGAGGCTCGTCGAGCTTTTAGCGGGTGACCTTAACCTCGGCCTTGGCGCCCGACTCGCTGAGGCCCTGCTCCTCCACGATGCGCTCAGCCTCTTCGATCAGGGTCTCCACGATCTTCGATTCGGGAACAGTCTTGATCACTTCACCCTTAACAAAGATCTGGCCCTTGCCATTGCCGGATGCTACGCCGAGGTCTGCATCGCGCGCCTCGCCCGGGCCGTTGACCACGCAGCCCATGACGGCGACGCGCAGCGGGTAGTCCATTCCTTCGAAGGCGGCAGTGACCTCGTCGGCAAGCTTGTACACGTCAACCTGCGCGCGACCACAGGACGGGCAAGAAACGATCTCAAAGCCGCGGTCACGCAAGTTGAGTGCCTGCAGCATCTGGTCGCCTACCTTGATTTCCTCGACCGGATCGGCCGAAAGGGACACGCGAATGGTGTCGCCGATGCCCTGGGACAGCAGCGCCGAGAATGCGGCCGTGGACTTGATGGTGCCCGCGAATTTGGTGCCGGCCTCGGTCACACCGAGGTGCAGCGGGTAGTCGCACTGCTCGGCCAGAAGGCGGTAGGCCTGCACCATAAGCACCGGATCGGAGTGCTTCACAGAGATTGCGATGTCTCCGTAGCCGTGCTCCTCAAAGAGGGAGGCCTCCCACAGTGCCGACTCCACCAGGGCTTCCGGGGTGGCCTTGCCGTGGTACTTCTCCAGGATGCGCTTGTCCAAGGATCCGCCGTTAACACCAATACGGATGGGGATTCCCGCCTCTCCGGCGGCCTTGGCCACCTCGCCCACGCGACCGTCGAACTCCTTGATGTTGCCCGGGTTCACGCGCACGGCGGCGCACCCGGCATCGATGGCGGCGAAGATGTACTTCGGCTGGAAGTGAATGTCCGCGATCACCGGGATCGGAGACTTCTTAGCGATCGCTGGCAGCGCCTCGGCGTCGATCGGCTTCGGCACTGCCACACGCACCATGTCGCAGCCCGCGGTGGTCAGCTGGGCGATCTGCTGCAGAGTGCTGTTGATGTCGTGCGTCTTGGTATTCGTCATCGACTGCACGGACACCTGGTGGTCGGATCCCACGCCGACGTTTCCCACCATCAGCTGGCGGGTCTTGCGGCGTGGTGCCAACGTCGGTGCGGGTCCGTCGGGCAGTCCAAGTCCAATAGCGGTTGCCATGTGCTCTCCTCGCAAATTACGGCAGCTTAAGCCGGGTTGTTGGCACTCATGCTATCAGTTGAATAGCTGCACGGGATTGACCACATCAGCCACTATGGTCACTAACCCCAGGCCCAACATCAGGCCCGCTGCCACATAGGTAATCGGCATCAGCTTGGTGTAGTCGACGGGGGTGCGCCGCCGGGTCAGCTTCTCGTACAGGACGACGGCGATGTGCCCGCCGTCCAGCGGTGGGAGCGGAATGAGGTTGAACAAGGCAAGGAAGAAGTTCAACGAGGCCAGCATGAGCCAGAACCCGTCCCAGATGGAGTGGGACGCTAGCTCTCCCCCGACCCGCGAGGCGCCCACCACGCTCATTGGCGAGTCATCGGCGCGCTCAGCACCGAAGATAGAGGCAACGACGCCGGGAACCTTCGCAGGAAGGCTTGCTAGGCCTTTAACTGTTTGGCTCAGTCCTCGGCCGGCAAATTCTGCGGTTGCAGAAATCCCCTCGACCGGGCCGTATTTCTTGACGGCGTCCTTGATTGGCGCGCTAACCACCCCGACAGTGCCTTGCGGCCCCACCGTGACCGAAACGGGTGCGCCATCTACGGTAAGGGTCACCTGCTGGCCGGGCTTCTGACTAATCACCTGCGCCAGCTGTGGGAACGTCGCCACGCGCTGCCCATCGACCGCCGTAATCCGGTCCCCAACCTCGATCCCAGCCGCCTGCGCTGTGCCACCCGGAAGGACCTCTCCCACCACCGGGGTCGTATCGGCATGCGGATTGGGCAGACCCGAGGTCAATGCGACGCCATAGATGACTGCCAACCCCAGCAGAAGGTTAACGATGATGCCGCCGGCGAGCACCACCACACGCTGCCACCAGGGCTTATTGACCATCGCGTGGGGAGCTTCCTCGGGCGTGACCTCATCCTGGGCCGTCATACCCGCGATCTCGCAGAACCCGCCAAAAGGTAGCGCTGCCACTCCGTACTCGGTCTGCCCCACCTTCTTGGACACCACCGTCGGCCCGAAACCAATGAAGTAGCGTCGCACGCGCATGCCAAAGGCACGCGCTGCCAACATGTGGCCCGCCTCGTGCAGCGCGATGGTGACGGCGATGCCGACGGCGAACAGGATCATTCCTGCCAGGTATGCCATTGCTTAGCGAGTCTCTCTCGAAATCAGCGTCCGTGCTTGCTCCCGCGCCTGCTTCTCGACGTCCTGAATCGCCTCGATGCTCGAGCACTCCACCGCGTATCCGTCCGCCTGGGAAACGACCTCGGCGACGATGTCGACGATCGAGGTAAACGGGATGCGCTTGTGGAGGAACGCCTCGGCAGCCTCCTCGTTAGCTGCGTTGTACACGGCTGGCAGGGTGGCCCCGTGACTAGCAACGTGACGAGCCAGCTCGATGGCCGGGAACGCCTCATTGTCCACCGGTTCGAACTCCCACTGCGAGGCCGCGGTGAAGTCCAGGGCGTGCTGTGCGCCATCGACGCGCTCGGGCCAGGCCAATGCATGGGCAATCGGGAGCAGCATGGACGGTGGCGAGGCCTGTGCGATGGTCGCCCCATCCTTAAAGGTTGCCATGGAGTGGACGATCGACTGGGGGTGGACGGTGACGTCAATGCGGTCTGCGGGAACGTCGAAAAGCAACGTCGCCTCAATCAGCTCCAGTCCCTTGTTGATCAAGGTGGCGCTATTAAGCGTGTTCATCTGCCCCATCGACCACGTGGGGTGGGCGGCGGCCTGCTCGGGCGTGACATCGCGCATCTGCTCGCGGGTCCAGCCGCGGAATGGCCCGCCCGAGGCGGTGAGCACGAGTCGGTCGAGCTCTGCCGTCGTGCCCGCACGCAGGCATTGCGCCATGGCGGAATGCTCGGAGTCGACCGGAATGATTTGTCCCTCGGCCGCCTGCTTGGTCACCCAGGTACCGCCAGCGACCAGCGACTCCTTGTTGGCCAGCGCGAGACGGCGGCCAGACTCGATCGTGGCCACAGTAGATCGCAGCCCCATGGATCCAACCAGCGCGTTCAGGACCACATCGCTGTCCTGGGACTGGACCAGCTCGTGCGGCTCGCGTAGAACTTTACCCCCCAGTTGCTCGCTAATTTCGCGTGCGCTGTCTTCCCGAGAAACCGCGACCTGGCTGGGTGACAAGCCAAATTCTTGGGCCTGGGCAACCACCGTAGCGGGATCAGAACCCGCTGCAGCAATACCCACCAGCTGGAAGCGCTGGGGATTTCGACGCAGGATGTCCAAAGCCTGAATGCCGATGGAGCCAGTAGATCCGAGAACAATGACGCGGCGTTGAGTATCAGTCACAACGGCTATTGTGTCATGCCTTTTAGGGGGTGCCTCGTCGCGCCCCGACACTAAGTGTGGAAGAATAGTCGCGAGTTATATCGCGCCGATTTGTCGTGTGTTAAAGGAGAACATCATGGCTGCGTCCCATTCAGAGAAGGCGTACGAGGTCCACAACGGGGTATCCACCCGCGATGTCCCGTCCGCAGCCTTCGGTTACAGTGCGGTCAGCCGCACTACCGTCCAGCTGGCCGGTTGGTTCAGCGTCTTCGTTCTGCTGATGTTCAACTTTGGTAACCACAGCGGACACGTGGAGACGATCTGGCTGTTCTCCCTGGCCGCCGTGATCGCCCTTGGCCTGATCCTGCACGCATTTGAGCCGAAGCTGTCCCAGGTGCGCACCCTGACCGGACACAACAAGCCGCAGGGCCACCAGGAGCCGGACTGGGCTTACCTGCAGAAGACCCTCTCGGGCCCCTACGCCGAGCTCAGCGACTCCAACCTGCGCGCCCTGAACATTGAGCCGTCCCGCGTGGCTCACCTGCGCTCTGGAGCCACCACCGGTTCGACTGCGGTCACCAAGGGTTAAATTCTTCCTGCTCTTCACGCGAGCAGATCACCAGGACCCGGCCCCAACACACATGGGGAACCGGGTCCTTTCTTATGCCCAGCGCAACCCGCGAATCTAGTACGAGTTACTGAGGCGGCAGCATGCTGGACAATTGAAGTAACCCCGATTCCACATCACGACGGGCGCCCTCAGCCGCATCGGTCGCGCTAAAAACCTCCGACGACCCCGCCTGCTGAAGAGCGTCGTCAAAGCCCTGCGCTAGACCATGAATGGGCTCCCACATTCCATCTGCCCCAAATGGAACCAAGGGCAAGGGCGATGGAGCAGCTCCCGTTTCAAAGGCCCCATGGGCGGTTTCCGTTAACTGATCAGCCGTTCCATTGATCTGAGCCGCCACGGAGAAGTCGACGCCATAGGATGCGGTCGCGTGATACGAGCGATGGTCATCGGACCACCCGAACTTTGTACCGATCACCCCTGGCAAGTGTGCGGTTCCAAAATCCTGCCGATACCCGTCGGCTGCGCGTGGGCTGGCCTGAGCCAGGTTAATGAGCACCAGATCGCCGGGGTTCTCTCGTTTCTTTGCTTCCAAAAATTTCACTGAATCGTACGTTGAGGTCGTCGAGTTACCCCAATGAGGCGCACTCTTAGTGTCTGTGAGCCCGTATCTAGAAGCTGTGTCGGTTATGGAAGCCGGGTATTTCCTGTATAGGTCGGTCGCGATACGGTCGTCGGAATTTCGAAGCATTGTTGCTGCCGCGGCGACATCTTCTGGGCTACCGACCCGAAAAACGAAATCAGCGATGTACATCTTCACAATCGAAAGCCCCGGACGCGACTCATGCTGATTGGCCGTTCCTACTTGATAACCAGTGGGCGTGTGGTGGAACGAGATTTGCGCGTTCGCTGGCGCCGGGAGAACCCCATGTTCCGCTCGTGGTACGGGAGATGCAGCAGCCACAGGCGCACCAGCGAACAGTGAAAATGTGGTTACGAGGACTAATGAAGGAAGTCCCAGCCGAGCCATGCAGAATCTCCTTTAACCAGAACCAAGCCAAGTTTCAGTCTATGGACAGCTTAAGCTCAGTTTCTGGTTAAGGTGGTGATTCTAACTACATCTTTGGGAGTGACTTTCTAACGCTCTTCCGCGGCCAGCTGGCCACACGCTGCAGCAATCTCCTGCCCCTTGGTGTCACGGACAGTACAGGTCACACCCTGCGCCCGGACTCGGCGGACGAACTCATCCTGCCGCGCCTTTGGCGAGGCATCCCACTTGGAACCCGGAGTGGGGTTCAACGGGATGAGATTGACGTGCACCTTTGGGCCCAGAGCTTGGTGGAGCTTGCGTCCCAGCATGTCCGCACGGAAGTCGTGATCATTGATATCGCGAATGAGTGCGTACTCAATGGAGACTCGGCGCCCTGACTTGTCGGCATAGTACCGAGCTGCATCAAGCACCTCGTCCACGGAGTACCGAGTGTTGATGGGCACGAGCGTATCTCGGAGTTCGTCGTCCGGGGTGTGCAGGGACACCGCGAGCGTGACTGACATATCCTCATCCGCCAGCTTGCGGATAGCGGGTGCTAGGCCCACCGTGGACACGGTGACGTTGCGCTGCGAGATGCCAAAGCCCTTCGGCGATGGCTCAGTAATCTGGCGGACCGCTGAGACGACGCGCTTGTAGTTCGCCAGGGGCTCACCCATGCCCATGAACACGATGTTGGACAGGCGAGAGTCCTCTGCGGCCATCATGGCAGCAGCTGCGCGTACTTGGTCGACAATCTCCCCGGTGGTCAGGTTGCGATCCAATCCACCCTGACCAGTCGCACAGAAAGGGCAGTTCATGCCGCAACCAGCCTGCGAGGAAATGCAGAGCGTGGCGCGGTCTGGGTAGCGCATGAGGACGGACTCCAGCAGGGTGCCGTCGTGAAGCTTCCACAGCGATTTGGTGGTCTGCCCGTCGTCAGTCTCGTGCTGACGCAGCGGATGCATAAGCTCGGGGAAGAGCTTTTCTGCCACCTCGGCACGCTTGGCCTGGGGCAGGTCGGTCATCGTCGAGGTATCGGCCTCGAAGCGACCAAAGTAATGGCGGGCGATCTGGTCGGCGCGGAACTTGGGCAACCCCAGCTCCCCCAACGCTGCGATCCGCTGCTCAGGCGTGAGATCGGCGAAGTGGGTGGGAGGCATGGTCGGGCGGTTCGGCGTGAACTGCAAGCGTGCTGGCTGATTCATCGCCCCCTACCCTACTAGCTAGCTAGTACACCTAACACTAGCCAGGTCATGGCGGCCGACGGCAGCATGCCGTCCAACCGGTCCATGACTCCGCCGTGCCCCGGCAGGAACCCCGACATGTCCTTGATGCCGATCTCGCGTTTGAATTGGGACTCGACCAAATCCCCCAGCGTGGCGCACAGCACCATGCCAGCTCCGAGAATGAGCCCGATCCACCAGTGCCCGCCAAGCAGGAACACTACACAGAGCACACCGGCGACAAGGCCGGCAATCATGGAGCCGGCGAATCCCTCCCACGACTTCTTGGGACTAATCGCGGGCGCCATCGGACGAGACCCAAACATCACGCCCGCCACGTAGCCGCCGGTATCCGAGGCAACCACGCAAATCATGAACGTGAATATGAATAGGCTGCCGGGAACGCCGAGATCGGATAGCCCCGAAATCATGGCCGCAAAAGCACCGAACAGTGGCACCCAAGCCAGGACAAAAATGGCAATGGCGGTATCGCGCAGATAGTTGACCGGTGCTCGCTGCCGACCGTGGTGGAAGAGCCGGCCGAACATAATCAGCAGCACGAGCGCCGAGAACGCTCCCAGTGCGCCTGCTGGCCCCAGAGGCCAGGAGGCCCAGATAATGGCCTGCCCGCCCAAAATCATGATGGTGCGGGGCATGATATAGCTGCGCTCGCGCAGCCGGGTGATGACCTCCCACATGGCCAGGCCGATAGCCAGAGAGACGAGCGGGTACCACGCTATCGGGCCCACGATGATGGAGAGGATGACCAACGCGCCCAGTCCGAGCGCCACGCCGATTGCCGTGGGCAGGTCTCTGCCAGCGGAGTTCTTGGGCTTGAGCCTATCGACCTGGATGATGGGTCCAATGCGCCCGACTACCGAGTCGTGCGCATCGTTTGTTAGCCCCATCAGGCTCCCTTTCGGTCGAAGTGAATTGGTCAGTGCGAAAAAGTGGCAAGGAGCAGAGGCTTAAACCTCCATCAGCTCCTTCTCCTTGGCGGCCACGACATCGTCCACCTTGGAAACGAAGGTGCCGGTGATCTTGTCCAGCTCGCCCTCGGCTGCCTTGACCTCGTCCTCGCCTGCGTCGCCATCCTTCTGCAGCTTCTTCAGCTGGTCCATTCCCTTACGGCGAATGTTACGAATAGCAATCTTGCCGTCCTCGCCCTTGGACTTGGCCAGCTTGACCATTTCCTTACGACGCTCCTCGGTCAGCTGCGGGATGGTCACGCGCAGTACCTGACCATCGTTAGTCGGGTTGACACCGAGGTCGGAGTTGCGGATCGCATTCTCGATCGCATCCATCGACGAGGGGTCGTACGGCTTGATGATCATCATGCGCGGCTCCGGAGTGGAGATGGTCGCCATCTGCGGAACCGGAGTCAGCTGGCCGTAGAACTCGGCAACCAGGCCGTTGAACATGTTCGGGTTAGCGCGTCCGGTACGGATGGTCACCAGCTCTTCGCGGGTGTGCTCCACAGAGGAGTCCATGTGCAGCTTGGCGTCTTCGAGAATCTCGGCGATCATTGTGGGGTGCTCCTTTAGGGGGTAAATAAGGCTTGCGATGAATGTAGCAGCTTAGGCCTAGGACTTGACCAGCGTGCCGATTTGCTCGCCGGCTACCGCACGCGCGATGTTTCCCTCAGTCAACAGGTTGAAGACCAGGATCGGCATGTCATTGTCCATGCACAGGCTAAACGCGGTGGCGTCTGCGACCTTGAGGTTCTTCTCAATGACCTCGCGCGGAGTAATGCGATCGAAGCGCTGGGCGTTTTCATTGACCTTGGGGTCGGAGTCATACACTCCATCAACAGCCTTGGCCAGGAACAGGACGTCGCAGCCGATCTCCAGAGCACGTTGCGCGGCGGTCGTGTCCGTAGAGAAGTACGGCATACCCATACCGGCGCCGAAGATGACGACGCGCCCCTTCTCCAGGTGACGGTCCGCACGCAGCGGCAGGTAGGGTTCAGCGATCTGCGCCATGTTGATCGAGGTCTGTACTCGGCAATCAACGCCCTTCTGCTGCAGGAAGTCCTGCAGGGCCAAAGCGTTCATGACCGTTCCCAGCATGCCCATGTAATCCGAACGTGCTCGATCCATGCCACGCTGCTGAAGCTGGGCGCCTCGGAAGAAGTTTCCTCCGCCAATCACGACGGCAATCTCCGCTCCCTTACGGGCAACATCCGCGATTTGCTCAGCGACGTTCTCCACCACGTCGGGGTCGATGCCTACTCGCCCACCCCCGAACATCTCGCCGCCGAGCTTGAGCATGACGCGCTTATATCCGGGCTTGTCTTCAGACACGGGCCTTGCAACTCCTCTTTCGCAGGGACGTAATTTTTCTGCCGTCCCATACTACCGCGTGTAGGTGCCATACCCCGACATCGCAAGAAACCCCGCCGATTGGTGTCGGCGGGGTTTACTAGCAGGGACCAGAATTAGTGCTGGCCAACCTCGTAACGCACGAAGCCAGTCACGGTGATGCCGGCCTCGTCAGCGAGCTGCTGAACAGTCTTCTTGTTGTCAGCCACGGACGGCTGCTCGAGCAGGACGGCGTCCTTGTAGAAGCCCTTCAGGCGGCCCTCGACGATGTTCGGGATAGCCTTCTCCGGCTTGCCCTCCTCGCGGGTGATCTGCTCGGCGATGGAGCGCTCCTTCTCCACGACCTCTGCCGGAACATCCTCACGGGTCAGGTACTGAGCCTTCAGAGCAGCGATCTGCAGAGCCACAGCGTGGGCACCAGCGGCAGCAGCCTCACCCTCACCGGTGTAGGCAACCAGCACGCCGACTGCCGGCGGCAGGTCAGCGGAGCGCTGGTGCAGGTACTGGGTAACGTTCTCACCCTCGAGGGTGGCAGCGCGACGCAGGATCAGCTTCTCACCGATCTTGGCGGAGAGCTCCTCGGTTGCGGTGGCGGCATCCTTGCCGTCGACCTCTACTGCAGCCAGCTCCTCCGGGGTGTTGGCCTTAGCAGCCGCGGCAGCCTCTGCGATGCGGTTAGCAAAGGTCTTGAACTCGTCGTTCTTAGCCACGAAGTCGGTTTCGGAGTTGATCTCCACGATGGTGTTGCCGGAGACAGCAACCAGACCCTCGAGGGCGTTGCGGTCAGCGCGCTTGCCCACGTCCTTTGCGCCCTTGATGCGCAGGATCTCGACGGCCTTGTCGAAGTCGCCGCTGGTCTCCTCGAGAGCCTTCTTGCAGTCCAGCATGCCGGACCCGGTCATCTCACGGAGCTTCTTCACATCGGCGGCAGTGTAGTTCGCCATTTCTGGGCGATCCTCCTTGTATCGAATCGTTACTCGCTTGTTTAGAGAGTAGTCCACATTGCGCGGGAGTGCCGGCAACGGGGTGCAAAAAGTCCCCAAGACCGCAAGCGTCGGTCGAGGGGACTCAAGAGCGCTTAATGAGAAGTGCTCTTACTTCTCCTGAGCAGCGTCCTCGGTGGAGGTAGCAGCTGCTGCAGCCTCAGCTGCGGCCTCGGCGTCAGCCTGAGCCTTCTCCTTGGTGTCACCAGCAGCTTCCTTCTGAGCTGCCAGCTGACGCTCCTCGCGGGAACGCTTTCCTTCCAGAACAGCCTCGCCCACGATGCGGGTCAGCAGCTTGGTGGAGCGGATAGCGTCGTCGTTGCCCGGGATCGGGAAGGTGACGTCGTCCGGATCGCAGTTGGTGTCCAGGATGGCCACCACGGGGATGTTGAGCTTCTTCGCCTCGGCGATGGCGATGTGCTCCTTGTTGGTGTCCACAACCCACATAGCCGACGGGGTCTTGGACATGTCGGAGATACCGCCCAGGACGCGCTCAAGCTTGGTGCGCTCGCGCGTAAGCATGAGCACCTCCTTCTTGCCGCGACCCTTGTAGCCGTCCTCAGCCTCGTCCATCGCACGGAGCTCCTTGAGGCGGCCCAGGCGCTTGGACACGGTCTGGAAGTTGGTGAGCATGCCACCGAGCCAGCGGTGGTTGACGTACGGCATACCGACGCGCTCGGCTTCCTCCTGCACGGCCTCCTGGGCCTGCTTCTTGGTGCCAACGAACAGGATGTGGCCGCCGTGAGCAACCGTCTCCTTGACGAACTCGTAGGCCTCATCGATGTAGGTCAGCGTCTGCTGCAGGTCGATGATGTAGATGCCGTTACGGTCGGTGAAGATGAAGCGACGCATCTTCGGGTTCCAGCGACGGGTCTGGTGGCCGAAGTGCACACCAGCGTCGAGGAGCTCACGCATGGTTACGACTGCCATGTGTCTGCTCTCCTTTGGAAAGTAGTTGGTTTTCGGTTGAATGATGTGTCCGGATTTTGTCTTGCCGTTAAACAAGGTTTGTCCGAACCCTGGCGACAAATCGGTGACGGCACCCTCAGGCTCATCTGCTGTGAAGGGACCAAGCCGAAACGCGATGACTCTTGCTTCGAGCCGACTGCCGCGCGAAGTCAATACGCCCGCATAAAACGGACATACTGCGTCGCCCACAATAGCTTGATTGCGCAGAGATCACCAATCGAGCGTTTTCCACAGTCCAGGTCTGCCCACCAGCAATTCCACAATTGCCCGGCCCCGGAAAGTCACCAGTGCGACCACACTCTCTAAGCATGAAACGCATAATCTCTGTCATCGCGCTCAGCGCGCTTCTGTGCGCGTACGTCGATCCGACAACGGGAGCTTCAGAACCGGGGCGAGTCCTCAAACCCGCATCCATTCCAGAGAAGAACTGGCAACGGGGTCACCGCGGTGTTGACCTCGCTCTAGACCAGGCCGGCGAGGTACTCGCGGCCGGCAGTGGCACCGTGGCTTTCGCCGGCGTGGTCGCCGGTCGCCCCTCAATTTCCATTGACCATCCCGACGGAATCCGCACGACGTACACGCCGGTTCATGCCCGGGTGAAGGAGGGCGATTCCGTCTCGGAGGGGCAGGTCATCGGCACGCTCGCACACGGCCATCCCGGGTTGCACTGGGGCGTTTTGAAGGGAAAGGACCACTACATCGACCCGCTTTCGCTTCTCGACGTCCCGGAGATCCGCCTTAAGCCCGTGGATGCGCGCGCTTGACCACGTCTTTGAGCCGCTGCGCCGATACGTGGGTGTAGATCTGGGTGGTCTGCAGGGAAGAATGCCCCAGCAGTTCCTGAACTACGCGCAAGTCGGCACCTCCCTCCACCAATGCTGTTGCAGCGGAATGCCTTAAGGCGTGCGGCCCGACACCGGCAGCGCGCTCGGTGATCCGTCGGACCTGGCGGACGTCGATACGCCCACCCCGGGCACCGAGAAAGAGAGCGTCGGGATCTTTGGTGGATACCAAGGCTTGGCGCTCGGTCTTGATCCAATTGCGCAGGGCCACGGCTGCGTGGTCCCCAAAAGGTACGACTCTTTGCTTGTTGCCCTTACCGGTTACGCGAGCGGTCTGCCTAGCAAAGTCCACATCCGCAACGTTTAAGCCTGCCAGCTCACTTACCCGCATGCCCGTGGCATAGAGCAGCTCAAGGATTGCGACATCGCGCACGCTGGCCTGCCCCATGCCCTCTATTACCTGGGCCTCCTGCACCACGGACGGCAAAGGGCGCTGGATCTTGGGGCTCTTCAACCGACCAGCCACATCGGTAGCAATGTGCCCCTCCTTCAGCGCCCAGGTGCTAAAGGCGCGGACGGCTGCGGTTCGTCGAGCCAACGTGGAACGAGACGCACCTGCTCGGGCGGAATCCGCGAGCCACGTGCGCAGTGCGCTCAGCGTGAATTCTCCGAAAGTCTCTACCTGATGGCACAGATCCACGAGATCGCTTCGATACCCGCGAATAGTTGCGGGCGAGCGCCCCTTCACCAACTCGAGATACTCACAGAAGTCCTCGATCGCCTCCTCCATAGATGTGCATCCTAGCTTCTCCCCCACGTGGTCCCATCGCGCCGCACTAGTCCGCGCGATTCCAGCTCCATCAGCAAGCTCACGCTCAATCCCACCGAAAGCCCTGCTGTGCGCGCGACCTCCTCGGTTGTTACCTGTTGGTGCGGGGACAAGGCGTCGTACACCCGCAGCTCATTGCGGCTGAGCCTCTGGACGGGCGTGGCTGCAAAGTCGAGCTCCAGCTGGGCATCCGGGTCCACGCTTCCAAGTGGCTCCACCAAGGCGCGGACGTCATCGGCGCTAGCCACGAGTTGAGCCTGTCCATTTCGAATGCGCATATGGCAGCCGACCGAACTGCCACTAGTGATGGGCCCGGGCACTGCCATCGCAACCCTGCCCAAGCCTTCGGCCCAGCTCAGAGTGTTGAGAGCCCCCGAGCGAAACGCGGCCTCCACGACCACAGTTCCCTGGCTTAACGCCGCGACCAGACGATTTCGGGTGAGAAAGCGGTGTCGATGAGGGGTCGTCTCCGGTGGATACTCTGTCACCACCGTGGCGCGGGCAAAGAGAGGCGCATTCACCTTGGGATAAGTTCGATCGATCCCACAGGCAGAAACCGCAATCGTCGGACCACCACTATCCAGTGCAGCTCGGTGCGCGATGGCATCGATGCCAAGGGCCCCGCCAGAAATGATCGTGTAGTGGCGAGACACCAGTCCCGTCACAAGGGCTTCTGTTGCACGCTGACCGTATTGCGTGGCAGCGCGAGTACCCACGATTGCCACAGCCTGGCGCGTCAATGTCGCCAGCGAGTCTCCCTTCACCCATAAGGCATGGGGTGCTACCGCATCGGATTGGTAGGTGCGCACGTGCTCGCTCACACCCGTAGCAGCAAAACCGAAGGCCGTGTCGAGGCATTCACTGGGCCATTCCTCGTCCTCAGGCGAGATCAACCGCGCGCCTTCATTGTGCGCGATCTCTAAGTCCTGCTGCGCTCGATCCAGCATGTGCCGAGAGGCCGCCTCCTTAACCAGCTCCTTGGCCCAGCTAGCGCCTGTCTTGATTCCACGGGCGATTTCATCGGCGTCAAAGCCCGCCTCCAGGGCGCGATTGACCTCTCGGCTTGGTCCCTCGAAGGCGCGTGAAAGATAGGCCCAGGATTTAAGCGAGCTCATGACTACCCCGCAGACTTACAGCCTCGAAAATGTGTTGCAGATTTGGTCGCGGTTCTTCTGCGAGGTCCGCCAGTGTCCAGGCCAACGCGAGTGCACGATCAATCCCCCGCTGGGTCAGTGTTCCGCGGTGAACATGTTCCGCCAGAGCTGCCATCCCCACATCGTCTGCCGGCGCATTCCGACGCAAAACTGGCCCCGGGATGCGAGAGTTTGCTCGTGCGGAAACCCCCATCTTCTCCCACCGCCGGTATGCCCGCTCGCGAGCAGCCAGGACGCGTTCTGCGATTGTCGATGAGCTTTCGTTTTCAGTAGAAAAGGCAGTCTGGGAAGTCGCGGTATGAGCCGTGATGTCTATGCGATCGAGGAGTGGGCCGGAAAGATTGCTGAGGTGCCGACGTCGATCCTGGGGCCGGCAGGTGCAGGCCACCGCGTCCTCTGCCCCGCAAGCACACGGATTGGCTGCCAGAATCAGTTGAAAGTCCGCTGGTAGCTCCGTCGAACGTACTCCGCGGCGCAGTACTACTCGACCATCCTGGAGCGGCGTGCGGAGGCAATCGAGGACTTGGCTGGGAATCTCCGAGGCCTCGTCGAGGAAGAGCACTCCACGGTGCGCGAGTGTGACCGCGCCTGGCAATATGCGCGATCCACCTCCAATCAAGCCTGCTTGCTTGACGCTGTGGTGCGGTGCGCAGAAGGGCACGTCCAGGCTCAGTTCCGCTCCGGTAATCGAACGCACTGCACACACCTCCAGGGCTTCCTCTTGCGTCAGGTCTGGAAGGATGCCGGGCATTCGCTCGGCGATCATGGACTTGCCCGATCCTGGTGGCCCAATCAGCAGCATGTGATGGGCGCCGGCAGCTGCTACCTCGGCAGCCTTTTTCGCCGAGGCTTGCCCTGCCACATCGGCAAAGTCCTTCGGATTGTCAGTTCGCGGAATGCTTTCTGGGCAGGCAGACGGGATAGACACGGAGCCGCATACATAGGCCCAGGCGATGGTGAGAGATGGCACCCCAATCACCTCGATTCCCGTAGCCAGCGCCGCCTCTGCAGCACAGTCGACAGGGACCACGATGTGGGTATAACCGGCATCGCGTGCTGCCAAGGCTGCGGGAAGAATGCCCGGGACAGCACGCACGTGGCCATCGAGGCCTAGCTCTCCTAGTACAACGGTGTGCTCCAAACGTTGCATTGCCTCCGTGTGCCCGGCAGACAAAATGGCCAGGCACAAGGCCAAATCGAAGTGAGCTCCTCGCTTGGGCACGTCTGCAGGAGAAAGAGACACGGTGATCTTTGTCTTCGGCCACTGGAGGTTGACGTTGGCAACCGCCGAGCGGAGCCGATGTTTGGCCTCCTTAACAGCCGCATCACCCAGACCTACAACCTGAATACCGGGCAATCCAGCACCCACGTGTGCCTCCACCCTCACCAGGTGCGCCTCGACTCCCTCCAGAGCGACCGTGGCGCTTCTACCCAGCGCCATTTTCGACCCCCACATAACGGGTCAGCTCAAAGCCACTTCCACGGGCAATGAGCTCGACGACATCGAATCGCACGCTGTTCGCCGGGTTCTCAGCGAGGTATCTTGCGGCCGCCCTGCGCATACGGGCAAGCTTTCGGGCGGTGACCGCCTCTGCCCCGCCAAAGCCCCGACCAGAGCGGGTTTTTACCTCTACGAACACCACGGTGCCGTCGTGATCTCTGGCCACGATATCGATTTCGCCGCAGGGATAACGCACGTTGCGCGCAACCACCTGCTCGTATAGCTCGGCCGCTGCATCTTCGCCGCGCGTGGCTAAATCCTTCACCTCTGCCCTCCTCCATCAGGCTGAACCAAAATTTCTTAGACCCAGAATGGAGGCCGGGGCGAGGTGCGTGGAGGCGGTGGACGTCGAAAAGCGAAAAACTGTGGACAACACGCGTTATCCACAGCCTTGATCGAAAGGAGATTGCCTACTCGGGGAAAGTGAACTCCGGCTTGTCGAGCTCCTCGATGTTGACGTCCTTGTAGGTAATCACGCGCACGTAGCGTACGAATCGGGCGGAGCGGTACATGTCCCACACCCAGGCATCGGACATCCGGACTTCGTAGTACACGTCGGGGCCATCCGCATGCGGGATCAACTCGACGGCGTTGGCCAGGTAGAACCGGCGCTCCGTCTCCACCACATAGGAGAATTGACTGACTACGTCGCGGTACTCGCGGTAGAGAGACAGCTCGGCGTCTGCCTCGTAATTATCCAGGTCTTCTGCACTCACGGCGCGCCCCTTACTGTGACTCGGCCCATTCCGCGTGGGCGGTGGCAACGTTGCGGTAAGTGTATCGATGAATGGGGCTCGCTCCGTGACGGCGCACCGCGTCCATGTGCTTGACCGTTCCATATCCCTTGTGTCCGGCGAATCCGTACTGGGGATAAAGCTGATCCATCTGCGCCATAAGCCGGTCCCTGCTCACTTTGGCCAGCACGCTGGCCGCGGCAATGCACAGACAGTTCGCGTCCCCGCCGATGACGGGCAGATGCTCGGTTGCGAGCCCCGGAACGTGCCAGGCGTCGGTCAACACGTACCCGGGCGAGGGGGAAAGCCCGAACACAGCCTGACGCATTCCCTCGAGATTGATTGCGCTGATCCCGCGTCTATCCACGTCCTGCGGGCTGAAATGAACGATGTGATAGGCAACTGCCACTTCCCGCAGAACATCGAAGAGTGCTTCTCGACGCTTCGGGGTCAACTTCTTTGAGTCAGTCAACCCCTTCAGTTCCTCAACGGGCCCGCGGGGAAGGATGCATGCAGCGACTGTGACGGGACCCGCGCATGCACCACGCCCGGCTTCGTCTACTCCTGCGACGGGCCCTAGGCCAGCATGGTTGAGGGCGAGTTCAATTCGCTCCACTTAGGCTTGGATGTCGGGATCGTCCACGGACCCAATTCGGCTCAGCGGCAAAATGATGGCCTGAACCTTGCCCTTAATGTTCTCCTCCGGAATGGTGCCCTGGTGCTCATCCCCCAGGTGGTAGCGCGAATCCAAGGAGTTGGTCCGGTTATCGCCCATCATGAAGTAGTGGCCTTCCGGGACGGTGACCGGCCCGAAGTAGGGGCCGCCACAGGCCTCGGAGCCGGTAGCAGGATCGACCGGATAGGTAGGCGGCTGCAGGATGAACGACTGATCCGTGGGCTTGCCGTCAACCATCACCGCGGGATCCCCCTCCTGGCAGCTGACGGTTTGGCCACCCTGCGCGATGATGCGCTTGACCAGGTTGTTCTCATCCGGCGCTACCAGACCCACATAAGAACCGACGGTCTGCAGCCCCCGAATGACGGGATTCTGGGAACGATGACTCTCAAAGCCCACGTCCCAAGAATCCGTGCCTTCGAAAACAACAACGTCACCCGGCTCCGGGTCGCTGAGGTAATAGCTGACCTTCTCCACGGCGATGCGGTCTCCCGTGCACCCTTGGCAGCCGTGCAGGGTCGGCTCCATGGACGCACTGGGGATCAAGTACACCCGCCCGATGAACGTTTGCAGGATGACCATGATCACCATGGTCGTCACGATGATGATCGGGAACTCGATGTACCAGGGCAGAACCTTCTTCTCGGCAGTGCCCTGTGCCGCACTTGTACTCACGAGCGGGAATCTTATCAGCCGAATATGACAACGGGGCCCCGACCTCGAAGTGAAGTCGTGGGCCCCGTTACTGCCACAGAGTGGGCGCGATGTATTAGCGCTTCTCCTTGATGCGGGCAGCCTTGCCGCGCAGCTCGCGCATGTAGTACAGCTTGGCGCGACGCACATCACCGCGACGGGTGACCTCGATCTTGTCGATGATCGGAGAGTGAACCGGGAAGGTACGCTCCACACCGATGCCGAAGGAGACCTTGCGGACGGTGAAGGTCTCGCGGATGCCGCCACCCTGGCGACGCAGAACGAAGCCACGGAAGAGCTGGGTACGCTCGGTGGAACCCTCGATAACCTTCACGTGCACGTCGAGGGTGTCGCCGGGACGGAAGTCGGGAACATCGTTGCGCAGGCTAGCTGCATCAATCTTGTCGATGATGTTGGTCATCACAATTTCCTTTAAATGTCAGGACAGAGGACCCTGGCGGCCGCTCAGGCGGCTCAACCGGTTCGTATCCGTTTTCAATGAACTGCGCAATTCTTTCATACCCAGAGCTAGGAACCCAAATTGCGCTGACGACGCCACACCTGGAAGAACAACACCGCCAACAATGCCAGGGTCACCCACAAAAGGTACTTGTCCACAAGCTTGATCACGTGCAGCACGGGCTCGCCATAGATGAACCCCAGATACCCCATGACCCCGTTGACCACAGCGATGGAGCACAGGTTTAGCGCCAGGAAAATCCAGAACGGCACCCTCTGCACACCGAGCAGCGCGTTGAGAATGGTGTTGGGAACCGGACCTGGGCAGTATCCGAGCGGGATCAACCCCATGGTCCACGCGCTTGCATGTTTGCCGTCGACAAGCTTGTCCGCCGCCGACTTCAGCCGCGGCGAGTGCGAGACCGACATGTCGATAAACTCGCGCCCCCACCGTCGCCCCAGGAAGTAATAGAGGATCTGGAACTTGATGGCTCCGAGCATAGTGAGGGCAACGTATCCGATGACGCTGCCGTTGCCCACAGAGGCATTTGCCCCTCCGACGACCGCGCTTGTATAGCCACCACCCAGGATCGTGTACGCGTACGGATGAGTAAGCAGCCATCCTCGCAGCGGAATAAGCACAAATCCGTACACCACCATGAACATCAAGCCCGCCATGAGCACCATGTCCACGCGCGTGGGGCGCTCCAGGAACGCCGGCAGTTGCGGTTCGCGAGAGGTCACAATGAAAGTCCCTAAAAGTAGACAGAAAAAAGCCGCACGAAGTATATATCGTGCGGCTCGTGTTAGACGGCTCTAGTGCTCGTCGTAGTGGTCACCATGTGCGGCGTGGCGGTGTCCATCGTGGAGGTAGTCCACGTGGTCGCCGTGCTGGATAGCCTCGTGGCCGCAGTCCGGGCCGTGCTGGTGATCGTGCTCAGCGTGGATCTCGTGGCCCTCAGTGGTGCACTCGTCCCAGTGGCCGTCGTGCTCGCGGTGGATGTGACCGTCGTGCACGTAGTCCGTGTGGTCACCGTGGGTGAAGGACTGGTGTCCGCAGTCCGGACCGTGAACGTGGGCGTGATCTTCGTGGATTGCGTGGGTCATGAGCTTTCTCCCTGCTCTCGTTTTCAATGCGTTGTCAATAACGATATACCGTACCCACTTCGTTTTCAACTCTTTTTCAAAAAGTCTTAAAAACCCGCTCCACGCAGGGCTTGTGCCATCGTGGAGTTAGGCAGATCGCGCTTGCTGCTCTTCTTTGGTTGCCGCTTCTTCGTACGCGGTTTGTCCTCCCCCGAGCGCATGCTCAGCGAAATCCGATTGCGCTCTACATCGACGTCAAGAACTCGAACCTGCACGACCTGACCCGAACGGACCACCGCATGCGGATCCTTCACAAACGTGTCTGCCAACTGCGAGACATGAACCAACCCGTCCTGGTGAACTCCGATATCCACAAAGGCTCCGAAGGCCGCCACGTTGGTCACCGTGCCTTCGAGCCGCATCCCCGGCTTGAGATCCTTGGGGGTATGCACACCTTCGTGGAAGGTTGCCGTGCGGAACTCGGGACGCGGGTCACGCCCGGGTTTGTCCAGCTCAGCGATGATGTCACTGACCGTCGGTACTCCATACTGCTCATCAGCAAAGTCCTCAGCCCGCAGCTTGTTCAGGGCCGCGGAGTTACCAATCAGGCGCTCCACGCTCAGCCCGGTCGCTGCGGTAATGCGATCAACCACCGCATAGGACTCGGGGTGCACACCGGAAGCATCAAGCGGGTTGGCCGAACGCGGAATGCGCAAGAAGCCAGCACACTGCTCGAAAGCCTTGGGGCCCAGGCGGGGGACGTCGAGAAGCGCAGTGCGTGAGCGGAAGGCACCGTGCTCGTCGCGATGCGCCACGATCGAGTGCGCCACAGAGCCGGAGACACCGGCGACGCGCGCCAACAGCGGGGCGGACGCCGTGTTCACATCCACGCCGACCGCATTCACGGCATCCTCCACCACGGCATCCAGGGTGGTGGCCAGCCGAGTCTGGTTGATGTCGTGCTGGTACTGGCCCACGCCGATCGACTTCGGGTCGATCTTGACCAGCTCGGCGAGCGGGTCCTGCAAGCGGCGAGCGATCGACACGGCTCCGCGCAAGGAGACATCCATGTCCGGAAATTCCTCCGCAGCAATCTCCGAAGCCGAGTACACCGAGGCACCCGACTCCGAGACAGTCACCGCGGTTGCCGGCAGCTCGCGCGCCAAGCGGTCGGTCTCCCGCGAGGCCGTACCGTTGCCCACAGCCACCAGATCCACCGCATGCTTTGTGCACAGACCAGTCAGCGTCTGCACGGCCGCGTCCCACTTGTTCTGCGGCTGATGTGGATAGACGATCGCGGTGTCAAGCACCTTGCCGGTGGCATCCACAACCGCGCACTTGACTCCATTGCGGTACCCCGGGTCCAACCCAAGAGTGGTCCGCTCCCCCGCCGGCGCGGCGAGCAACACATCCCGCAGGTTGGTGGCAAAGACTTCTAAGGCGGCTTCTTCGGCACGCTCCTTCAGGCGCATGCGCACGTCCAGGCCCGCCGAGATCAGCAGCTTCGTGCGCCAGCCAAAGCGCATGGCATCCTTGACCCACCCGGCGCGCTCGAGTCCCGCGTGCCGGGCAATGATCTCCTCGTAGGTCTCCTCCTCACCCGGGTCCAGGTGAAGGCTCAACACGCCCTCGGCCTCGCCACGCAACAGGGCCAGGATGCGATGCGAGGGCAGGGTGTCAAAGGGCTCGGAGAAGTCGAAGTAATCCTTGAACTTTGCGCCCTTCGTCTCCTGGCCTTCGACCACGCTGGAGCGCATCGTGCCGTGTTCGAACATGGTCTCACGGACCTCTCCGACCAGGTCAGCGTTCATCGCCAGCCGGTCGATGAGGATGGCCCGCGCTCCGTTCAGGGCCTCCTTCTCGGTGGCAAATCCTTCCACCAGGTACTTCTTCGCGACAGTGACGTCGTCAGAGGCAATCAGCTCCTCGAGCAACTCCTCGAGCCCGGCCTCGCGCGCCACATCGGCCTTGGTCTTGCGTCGCTTCTTGTACGGCGCGTAGATGTCCTCCAAGCGGGCCTTAGAGTCGCACTCCTCGATGCGGGTGCGCAGCTCCTCGGTCAGCGCATTCTGCTCGGCAATCGCCGCGAGCACTGTTTCCTTGCGCTCGGCCAGCTCGCTGAGATAGGCCCGGCGCGTCTCGATGTGGCGCAGCTGCCCATCGTCCAGACCGCCGGTGGCTTCCTTGCGGTAACGGGCGATAAACGGCACGGTGTTACCGCTAGCGAGCAATTCCAGCGCGGCCGAAACCTGGTCCGGGCGCACATTCAGTTCTGCGGCAATGGTCTGCGAGATCATTTGCCACATCTTAACGGTGCCGCCACCCTGGAAGTCATGAGCGTTCTCATGTGGTTCCGTGACGATCTCCGCCTTAGCCACATCCCGGCCCTCGCCGCTGCTGCCGCCGCCGGGGAGGTCAAGGCGGTCTACGTGTATGAAACCAACACTCGCAGGTTGGGTGGTGCGGCCCGCTGGTGGCTCCACCACTCCTTGCGCTCGCTTATCGACGCCCTTGCCCAGCACGATGTCCCGCTTACCATCGCCCGCGGCGAGGCCCGAGATATCATCCCCCGCTTTGCGCTTCCCGTGTACTGCTCCACGCGCTACCACCAGCCGCTACGCGCGATCGACGACGAGATCGCGGAGATGGTGGATGTCCAGGCCTACGAGGGTTTTCTACTGAGCGAACCAGGTGAGATCCTCACGGGCCAGGGCAAGCCGTACAAGGTGTTCACTCCATTTTCTCGAAAGCTACGGGATTCCCTGCCGCCTAAGTTCGGGGCTATAGAGCTCGGAGAGCTGCGCGGACCTGGTGCTGACGTCGAGCGCTCTGTACAGCAACTGGAGGCACTGCAGCTTCTCGACTCCGCCACCGCGCCGGCGCAACACTGGCAACCTGGCGAGGCTGCCGCGCTGGAACAGCTCGAGTTGTTTGCCGATTCTCTCGCGGGCTACGCGAAGGATCGAGATATCCCCTCCCTGCCGGTGACCAGCCGACTTTCTCCACGTCTTCGATTCGGAGAGCTCTCCCCGCAGCAGGTGTGGGATCGCATCCCCGCGATCAACGATGACGCCCGCGCGTTTCTTAGCCAGCTCATGTGGCGCGACTTCGCCTGGCACAGGCTGTGGGAACATCCGGATTTGGCCACTACCAACGTGCGCCGGGAGTTTGACCGATTCCCGTGGTCCTGGGGCAACGGAGAGGACGACGACGTGCATACTTGGCAGCAGGGCAAGACGGGCATTGAGTTGGTCGACGCCGGAATGCGTGAACTGCTAGCCACCGGGTATATGCACAACCGGGTGCGCATGGTGGTGGGATCATTTCTGACCAAGAACCTGGGCATCCACTGGCGCCACGGCGAGGAATGGTTCTGGGAGATGCTTGTCGACGCCGACCTCGCCTGCAACGCCTTTAACTGGCAGTGGGTGGCCGGTTGTGGAGACGATGCCTCCCCATATTTCCGCATCTTTAATCCCGCCACGCAGGCCAAGCGCTTTGACCCGCAGCGTCGCTACATCAGCCGGTGGATCAAGGAGATCGACTCGGAGGATTACCCCGACCCCATGGTGGACCTGCGCGAATCCCGCCAGGCAGCTCTAGATGCCTACGCGCTGACTAAATAGCCTCCACCGTGGTGCCGTACCACTGAGCAGGCTGGCCCAAGGCCCTCACTACGACCGAGGTGGCCTCCTCTAGGGGCAGCGCGCTCGTGCCTTCGACCACGACGTTGAGCACGGTGTTCCCGGCGCCAAACATGTTGTCCGGGGTGCAGGCGTTGTCCTGCTCTGCGGCCTGAATGGCCTCTGCGAGGTATCCAGCTTTCTTGAGCTTCTTGGCTACCCGCGGCTCCAGGCGTGACCAATCGCGCAGGCTCATCTCTACGTTCAGCCGGGTCCTTACAGGGCGCGCGTACAGCACGAATTTGTCTTGCGCGCTGAGCTCCACGGCGTCGAGAAGCTCGGGGCGCACCAGCTGGGTCTTCAAAAGAGCCTGGTCGCGCCGGTAGCGCTCGATGCGCCCATGATCTCCGCTGAGCAGTACCTCTGGAATCTCCCGCCCGCGCCATTGCCGGGGCTTGGTATAGCACGGGCCCTCGAGCAGGCCGTCGGAGAAAGAGTCCTGCAGATGCGATTCGGAGTTACCCAGCACCCCAGGGATAAGACGAGCGAACGCCTCCACCATGACCAGCACGGCTACCTCTCCCCCGATGAGGACGTAGTCGCCAATGGAGACCTCGCGGACTCGGTAGCGAGTTGCGGCGTCGTCGATCACGCGTTGGTCGATGCCTTCGTAGCGTCCACAGGCGAATACCACGTGCTCCTCCGCGGAAAAGGCCTGGGCGTCCTCCTGGGTGAAGGGCTTTCCGGAGGGGGTAGGAATGATGAGCAACGGGCGGGCTTCCGGAGCAGCTTCATAGCCAGTGAACTCGGCGGGTGTGAGATCGTCGTGCCGCGGCACACTCCGGTGTGGTGCGGCTGTACCCAGCTGGGTTCCCTCGCGCAGAGTGGCCACATCATCGAGAGCGGCCCCGACCACCTCGGGCTTGAGCACCATACCGGGTCCTCCGCCAGCCGGCCGGCCGTCAACTGACTGGTGAGTATCTGTGGCCCAATCCCGGAAGTTGTGCACATGCACTGTCAGGTGGCCGTCCTCAATGGCCTTGCCCAACAGCGCATGGCGCATGGGCTCGAGATATTCGGGGAAGATCGTTAGGACGTCAATGCGCATTTTTACAGCTCGAGGAGCCCGTCCGGCGGGGTCACGGTGACGGTCTGCGCCTCGAGGTCGACTTCGGGAACGATGTCGTAGACGAAGGGGACCATGCCGGTGGAACCGTTATCCAGCTCCACTTCCAACAGCGTGCGACCCGCGGCGTGGGTCACTGCGGTGATGTGGCCGCGCGGGACGTCGTCGATAAGCACCTTCAGTCCCTCGAGCTCGTGGTCGTAGAAGCCGTCGACATCCTCGTCGCTCTCCAAGGGCTCGGCGAAGAACTTCATTCCCCGCAGCGTATCCGCCTCTGTACGGTCTTTGACCTCGGCGAATGTGATCAAGAGGCGCCCCTGGTGCGGGCGGACATGTTCGATGGTGAGGCTACGTTCGCGACCGGTTTGCCGGCCGTTAAGAACCTCGCCTACGGCAAAGCGGACGTCTGGTTCATCGGTGGTCGCCTCAACGGATACCTCACCCCGGATGCCGTGCGACTTGATTACCCGGCCAATCATCAACTCCATGGCAACAACCATAGGTGATGGTTGATAGCTTAATAGGCATCTGACCACCATTTGCCAAGGGAAAGGTAAGCCGTGACTACTGCTACCCCACACATCAATCCAGAAGGCGCCCCCATCGCCGAAACTGTGCTGCTTCCTGGTGACCCTCTGCGAGCGAAGTTCATCGCGGACACTTATCTCGAGGACGTGGTGCAGTTCAACTCGGTGCGCAACATGCTCGGCTTCACCGGTACGTACCAGGGCACTGAGGTTTCGGTCATGGGCTCCGGTATGGGCATTCCGTCGGTGTCGCTGTACTCGTACGAGCTCGTCCACTTCTTTGGCGCTAAGAAGCTGATCCGTGTGGGATCGTGTGGCTCCCTCCAGAAGGACCTCGGGTTGTACGAGGTTGTCGTAGCTCAGGGTGCCTGCACGGACTCGCGCTTCCTGGAGCAGTACAACCTGCCGGGCACCTACGCGCCGATCTCCTCCTACCGCCTGCTCAAGGCGCTAACGGACGAGGCTGACAAGCGCGGCGTGCGCACGCACGTGGGCAACATCCTGTCCTCCGATGTTTTCTACAACGCCGACGAGACCGTCAACGAACGCTGGTCCAAGATGGGCGTGCTCGGCGTGGAGATGGAATCCGCCGGCATGTACGCCGTAGCAGCTGCTGCCGGCGTCGAAGCCCTGGGCGTGTTCACGGTTTCTGACAACATCATGACTGGCGAGGCCACCACCTCGGCCGAGCGCCAGACCGCCTTCACCTCCATGATGGAGCTCGCCCTCCCCTTGGCGGCGATCTAATGAACGACAAGCTCCGCAACCTCGACCCCAAGGCCGCCGTTCCCGTCCTGCTGTTCACCTTCCTGTTCAGCCTGATGGTGGACAATGGCTTTAAGTTCCTCAACCTCCCTATCAGCCAGGACCTGGGGCTGACGGCCACTGAGGTGTCACTGCAGGCAACGCTGGCCGGCATCATCATCGGAATCGGCGCGGTGGTCTACGCCGCACTCTCCGACTCCATCAACATCCGCACGCTGCTGATCACCGGCATTGCCTTGATCGCCATCGGATCGCTCATCGGTTTCGTCGGCCAGATGAGCTGGACCATGGTGCTCATCGGTCGCGTCATTCAGACCACGGGCTTGGCCGCCGCTGAGACGCTGTACGTCATCTACGTGACCAAGCACATGGCGGAGAAGGACCAGAAGACCTACCTCGGTTACTCCACCGCTTGCTTCCAGCTGTCTTTCCTCTTTGGCACGCTGGCCGGCGGCTTCATCGCTACCTACATCGCCTGGCCGTTCATGTTCTTGTTGGCGATGGTCTCTCTGGCCGCAATTCCCGCGGTGCTCAAGAAGATTCCGCCGGAGGAGCACAGCACGTCCCGCCTCGACATCATCGGTTTGTTCTTCGTCGCCGTGTTCGCTGTCTCTCTGGTGCTGTGGACGCAGAAGTTCAACCACCTCTGGCTGATTCCGGCAGTGCTGGGCCTGGCCGCCTTTGTGTGGCACATCCGTAGCCATTCCGAAGCTTTGGTTCGTCCGGACTTTTTCAATCCCCGCTTCTCGACGTCCCTTGTCACCGTGTTCCTGGTGTACTCCACTCAGCTGGGCCTGACGGTGATTGTCTTGCCATTCGCTCTGAACCAGCTGCACGGCTGGGAGCTAGACAACGTCTCCTACCTGCTCGTGCCGGGTTACATCGTGGGCACGCTCGTGGGCGTGTTCTCCGGTGCCATCGGTCGTGTGCTGAACTCGCGCATGACCATGGTCGTTGCCCTCGGCTGCATTGTGCTCGCCCTGGCGCTGGCGGCGCTGTTTATCAACAGCTCGGTTGCCATTTTGGTGATCGCCGTCATCCTTTTCTCGGGCGGTTTCGCCGGAATGTACGCGCCGCTGATGAACACCGCCATGAGCCACATTGACCCGGCCAAGCGCGGAGTCGCAGTGGGCTTCTACAACCTCACCATTAACATCGCTATCCCGCTGGGCATTTCTCTGGCGGCTGCGTTGGTTGACCGTCTCCCCTTCGCTGACGGCTCGGCTGGGCTGTACTCGGCAGTGCTGTGGATCCTGGCAGCTATCGCGATCGCTGGTGCAGCCGTGTTCTTCTTGGCAGACACGGTTCTGTCCGCTCGAGAGCGCCGCACTGGTGGAGTTCCAGTGACCGCACGCTAGAGTTCACAACCCCATCTCTCCCCGCTTTGCCTCATTGGCTGGCGGGGTTTTCGCTTTTCGACGCGCCGCCGCATGCACTCGGACTATGCGCGGCATAGTCGCTCACAGGTTTCTCACACCTTGATTATTGAGGGGCATTGACCCCCGATTCGAACACCTGTACTATCAGGGGCAAAGACATTCACTTCGGGGGACCACATGCTTTTAGCAGTAGACGAATTTGACGATGCCGAGTTACAGCACTTCATATCGAACAACCACGCACGCATGAATCGGGCCAAGGCCTCCTTCATTGCCGCGGTCGCTGAGTTCGATGAACGCGGCCTGTGCCGCTCTGTGTGTGCAGCAACAACCGCCAACTGGCTAGTTCGGGAATTCCATATCGCAGAATCAACGGCCTTTGAGTACGTGCGGGTAGGTAAATTCCTGCGCAAACACCATGTTGTCTCGGATGCCTTTTATGCCCACAAGCTCACGTACTCGGTCGTGCGTTATTTGATGTCGTTTATCGACGACGACACGGATCCCGAAGACGAAGTCAGCATGGTCGAGGCGGCGTGCGAACTCACCCCGACTGAGCTGCGGAGAGCTCTGGGGATTTTTACAAAGCCCAAGCACGACAAATCAGAGGGCATGCAGGTGTCAGTTGGTCAGGACGGGTGGGCCAATCTACGCATACGGCTCAATCCCCGGCACGCTGCAGAAGCCCTTGCTGCACTAAAAATCGGCGAACTATCCAACCGCGGCGAATTGGACAAGATCAGCCGGTTTGGCGCCCCGTTACCCAACCAGATGCTCAGCGCCTTCTTCGGCATGGTCAACATCGTGCGCAACCACCCGACCGCTGCGGCTACCGCTCCGGGGGCCGAAGTCACATATGTAGTGACAGAAGATGGACACAGTGTGCTCAGCGGCCAACCGGAGGCCCAACCCGACGCCATTGTGGCCACGCTGTTTAATTCCAGGGTTCGCACTCTGTTGGTCGATCGCCTTGGCAATGCACAAAAGCTCTCAACACCCCAGAGGTTCGCTACGAACGCACAGGTCAAAGCGCTTCTAGAGCTATGGGGCAAGAAATGCGCAGTCCCGGGATGCTCACACACCAGGTGGTTGGAGTTCCACCACATCACCCCATGGGAAGAGGGCGGTGTGACCAAGACATTTAACTTGCTACCGCTGTGCTCGCATTGCCACTCACTGGTCACAGATGGGCTTGCCAAGATTTGGGTCGACCGCAGCAACCCCGAACTGCTGCACTTCGTATTCGGAGAGCGACACTACATAAGCCAACAGCGCACGCTGCCCATGCTCGCCGACCGCATAGTGGCCGGCGACATGCCCGTAGCGGCTTAGGCAAAGTGCTCGGCGAGCTCCTGCTTGAGCGCATTCGCACGCTCTCGCGCCTGCTCGTACGAGTCGCCTTGAACCTCGATGTAGCACTTCAGCTTCGGCTCGGTACCCGACGGCCGGACCACGATGCGATCCCCTGCAGCGGTATGTAGCAGACGGCCTGGAGTCGGTGGAAGGCCTTCATAACCCGAGCCGAGGTCACTGAACTCGACCACCTGGGAGCCACCCAGCTCGCGGGGAGGATGCGCCACAAAGCCCTCCAGCGCCTTGACCGCCAGCGAGATGTCGCTCATGCGCAGCGTCAATGGCACGGTGACGTAGTAACCATAGGCGGTACCCAAAGCGTCGATGGCGGAGGCGATGCCCACACGGTCAGCCAAATCGGCCACGCGCAGGCACGCAGTGATGCCGTCCTTGTCGCGCACCGCTACCGGGTCAGTGCAGTAACCGAGGGCCTCTTCAAATCCGAAGATGAGTCCCTCTTGACGTCCAATCCACTTGAAGCCAGTCAGGGTCTGGCGGAAGGTCAGACCGTGACGCTTCGCGATCGCACGTAGCAACTGAGAAGAGACAACCGAGCAGGCGACCGTGCCTCCCTCGGCTGCGGAGCTCATGTCCTCGCCGAGCAAGCCACCGACCATGTCGCCGCTGAGTTGTGTCCACTTCCCGTCAGTCTTGATCGCTACGGAGCAGCGATCGGCATCCGGGTCGAGCGCGAGGATGAGTTCGGCGCCCTCGGCCTCCGCGGTTTCCATCGCCAGATCCAGTGCTCCGTCTTCCTCCGGGTTGGGGAAGGCAACGGTGGGGAAATCAGGATCCGGTTCCTGCTGCTGAGCCACCGGAATGACATTGGCAAATCCGGCGTTGGCCAGGGCCTCGGACAGCATTGCGCCACCCACGCCGTGCATGGCGGTGATCACGATCTTGATGTCACGCTCACGCTGGCCGATCAGGCTAACTGCCCGCTCGAGGTAGGCCTGGCGCACCGATTCACCCGCCGGAGTCACATTGTCGGTGGTCCGCACGATCTGATCGGCCGGTGCAGCTTCCGCGATACGCTCGGCGATCTCCTTGTCCGCAGGAGAAATCAGCTGCACGCCACGTTCGTGGTCGTGCTCAACAGCACGACCACCGAGGTAAACCTTGTAGCCGTTGTCCTGTGCCGGGTTATGCGAGGCCGTAACCATCACGCCCGCATCGGCATTGAGGTGGCGCACGGCGAAGGAGGTAAGCGGAGTGGGCTCAGCCGCGGGAAGTAGCGTGACCCGCACCCCGGCCCCGGACAGAGTTTCCGCGGTGGCTTGTGCAAAGTCGGCCGATCGGTGGCGGGCATCGCAGCCAACCACGACATGCGGGGCGTCGATACGCGAGTTCAGCCAGGCCGCCAATCCGGCGGTTGCTCGGGTGACCGTGGCGATGTTCATCAAGGACTCTCCGCCACCGATGCGGCCACGCAGGCCGGCGGTACCAAAAGTCAAAGGCCCGGCGAAACGCTCCGCTAGTGCGGCGTCGTCAAGCTCGGAAAGCTCCTGACGAGTGATCGGATCCGGATCGTGGGCGATCCACTCGCTAGCGCGCTGCCGTAGATCCATGGCGCTAGTCCTCTGCGCCGTCGAGGACCGCGGCGCTCGAGGAGCATCCCAGGCGGGTCGCACCAGCGTCGATCATGGTCACAGCGGTGGCGTAATCACGGATGCCACCAGAGGCCTTGATGCCCAGGCGGCCTCCCACAGCAGCGTGCATGACCTCGATCGCGTGGCGGGATGCGCCCCCAGCCGGGTGGAAGCCCGTGGAGGTCTTTACAAACTCTGCGCCTGCGCGCTCTGCGGCGTGACAGCACTCGGTGATGGCCTCGTCGCTCAACACGGCGGTCTCCAGGATCACCTTGAGCAGAGCGTCACCACAGGCCTGCTTAACCTGGCGAATGTCCTCCTCAACGGCGTCGTACTTGCCAGCCACGGCGTCAGCGATGTTGATGACCATATCGACCTCGTCGGCTCCCTGCTCTACCGCGCGTGCCGCCTCAGCAGCCTTAATCTGGGAGTCGTGAGCGCCAGAGGGGAAGCCACAGACGACGGCAACGTGCAACCCCTCGGGTGCCTCGACCGGCAGGCGATTCGGGGACACGCACACGGAGTAGACCCCGAGCTCGGCGCCTTCCTCGACGAGTGCTCGCACGTCGGCATCAGTTGCCTCCGGCTTGAGCAGGGTGTGATCGATGTACTGAGCAAGTTCGGTGCGCTTCATGGGAATTCTCCTTTGTTGTCTTTAGTTCTGCTTCTCGACGGTCGCCAGCACAACTTCGCGTGCCGACGGCTGCTCCTGGGTAATCACGATACCGGGCAGGGCCGAGTCCAAAGCGGGCTCGAAGCGGGACTCCTCATCGGTGTAGAGAGTCGCGATGGGATCGCCCTTGCGAACCTGCTCGCCGAGCGTCTTGTGCAGGCGCACTCCGGCGCCCATCTGGACGGCGTCTTCCTTACGCGCGCGACCCGCGCCCAAACGCCAGGACGCCACGCCGAGGGCGAGAGCGTCGAGGGTTCCCAGGTAGCCGTCTTCTTCGGCAAGGATGTCGTGCTGGTGACGAGCAGTCGGCAGGGTCGCGTCCGGGTCGCCTCCCTGTGCGCTGACCATGCGACGCCAGCGGTCCATGGCACGGCCATCCTGAAGAGCGGCTCGCACATCGACGTCCGTCTTGCCGGCTGCGGCAAGCATGCGCTCGGCAAACTCCACCGTCAACGTCACCACGTCCTCCGGGCCTCCACCGGCGAGAATCTCACGGGTCTCCTCGATTTCCAGGGCATTACCGATCGTCCGTCCCAGCGGCGTAGACATATCGGTGAGTACGGCCGACGTCTCGACCCCGGCGTCGTTGCCCAGATCAACCATGGTGCGTGCCAGGATCTTGGCCTGCTCCAGATCCTTCATGAAGGCACCGGATCCGACCTTGACGTCCAGCACCAGGGAGTCTGCTCCTGCGGCGATCTTCTTGCTCATGATCGAGCTGGCAATAAGCGGGACGGAGTCCACGGTGCCGGTAACGTCGCGCAGCGCGTAAATACGCTTGTCAGCCGGTGCGAGATCCGAACCGGCGGCGGCAATGGCTACCCCCACATCAGTCAGGATCGCACGGAGGCGCTCCGAATCGACATTTACGTTGAAGCCGGCGATGGACTCCAACTTGTCCAGGGTTCCGCCAGTGTGCCCTAGTCCCCGGCCCGAGAGCATAGGCACGCGAACTCCAAAGGCTGCGACGAGCGGGCCAAGCGGCAGGGAGATCTTGTCGCCCACTCCGCCGGTGGAGTGCTTGTCAGCGGTCGGCCCGCCAAGTCCGCTGAAGTCCATGCGCGTACCGGAGCCGATCATGGCGTTCGTCCACGTCACGGTCTCGCGGCGAGACATCCCGTTGAGGAAGATTGCCATGAGGAGCGCCGCGCACTGATCGTCGCCCATCTGCTCTTCGGTGTAGCTGCGGATTGCAAATGCGATTTGCTCGTCGGTGAGCTCATGTCCATCGCGCTTTGCCTTGATGACATCGATGACGTCCATTGCGCCTCGACCACCTTTCGGGTGAAGAAGACTAGATGCCTTCAGTTTCGAACCCGGGTGGAACATTTGTCAACACAAAAAGACACTTTTGTTCCCCCCGTTCGTTTCCCCTGCTAGACCGGGGAGATACCGGGGTTGTAGCATTCCAGTCATGGCCCAATACTCCGACGAAGAGCTCCTCTCGGCCGCCCGCGAAGCAGCCGCTAATGCTTACGCTCCCTACAGTTCTTTTCCCGTCGGCGCAGCCGTCTGGCCTGGTGAAGGCCAGCCTGTTTTCCTCGGTTGCAACGTGGAAAACGCCGCCTACGGTGAAGCAATCTGTGCAGAGCGAAATGCAGTCACCACGATGGTCGCCCAAGGAATTCGACAGGTGGACACTGTGGCCGTCATCGGCCTCAAGGCACACCCCTGCTACCCCTGTGGTGCGTGCCGTCAGGTGCTGCGCGAGTTTGGTTGCCGCCGCGTCGTGGTGGAGGGCCCCGATGGGCGCCCGGTAGCCCACGACTTCTCTGAGCTTTTGCCCTATTCCTTCGGGCCGGACGCGCTGTCTGGCGTCTAGTCCTCTCCCCCGGAACTCACGAAAGACCAAACATTCTCATGGATCGCCTACAAGGCCTCATCGGCATCGCCCTGATCCTCGTGCTGATCATTGGCTTCTCGTCGTCGCGCAAGAATATTAAATGGCGCACGCTCATCGTCGGACTCGTTCTTCAGATCGTGTTCGCCCTGCTGATTATCGGATGGAAGCCCGGCTTCGCAGCCCTGAAGTGGTTCTCCCACCAGATGGAAAAGCTCATCGACTTCACATCTGAGGGCACGTCCTTTGTCTTTGGCCCGCTATTCGGCGAAGACGTCGGATTCATCTTCGCCCTCAACGTGCTCCCCGTGATCATCTTCCTGGGTGCACTCATTTCCGCGGCCTACTACCTGCGCATTCTCCAGTGGTTCGTGGAGATCGTGGGAACCGCCCTGGGCAAGCTGCTGGGCACCTCCAAGGTGGAAAGTGTCTGGGCCTCCACCGTTATCTTCCTGGGGCAGTCCGAGGCTCCGCTGGTTATCCGCCCCTGGCTAAGCAAGCTGACCCGTAGTGAGCTCTACGCCTGCATGACCGGTGGCTTCGCCTCCGTGGCCGGCTCCACCCTGATCGGCTACTCCCTGCTGGGCGCTCCCCTGGAATACCTCCTAGCCGCCTCGGTGATGAACGCTCCCGGTTCCCTGCTGATCGCCAAGACCCTCATTCCGGAGACCGAGGTCTCCACGGCCAGCGCAAATGTTCGCAACATCCGCGATGAGGAAAACCGCAACCTCATCGACGCCCTGGGCTCCGGTGCCTTGGCTGGTGGCCGCATCGCAGTGACGGTCGCCTGCCTGCTCATCGCCTTCGTCGCGTTGATCGCCATGCTCTCCGCAATGGTCGGCGGCATTGGCCACCTGTTCGGGCATGATAACTGGTCGCTCGAGGGGCTGTTCGGTCTGATTTTCGCCCCGCTTGCTTGGGCCATTGGTGTGCCGTGGAATGAGGCTGGCCTGGTAGGTAACTTCATCGGTCAGAAGACCATCATCAACGAGTTCGTCGGTTACACCTCCTTCTCCGAGCACGTTGCTCAGATGAGCGACAAGGCGATCATGATCTCTACCTTCGCGCTCGCCGGCTTTGCCAACCTTTCCTCCATCGCCATCCAGATCGGCGCCTTCGGTGCTCTGGCTCCGGAGCGCCGCTCCGACGTGGCCCAGCTGGGCATGCGCGCCCTGGCTGCCGGCTTCCTCACCAACATGCTGAACGCCGCAATTGTTGGTGTGGTCGCGTTTAGCTAACGTGCTTCTCGACGATCCGGCGAGCCGTCTCCCGGTCGATCACCAGGTGGCTCGCTAGGCCCATGTCCAGCGCCACCGCGATCGCCTGAGCTTTTGCCCGTCCTCCCGCTACCAAGATGCGGGTGGGGCGGGTTTTGAGGTTTTCCAAGGTAATACCTACTGTGCGCCGGTCAATGCTGTCCACGGCAATGGCGCCCTGAGCGTCAAAAAAGCGCGAGCAGGCATCCCCCACCGCATTGGCTTCCAGGATCGCCAGCTCCTCGTCGTTGAGATACCCCAAATTCAAGGGCAGGGACTCTTGAGCGATGTGCCCGACGGTAAACACCGCAACATCTGCGTGCCGCCCGCGCTCCAGGATGTGCGCAATGTGGCGGTCCTGCTCCACCACTTCCTTGACCTCTGCATTGTCAAAGATCACCGGTAGCGGCAGAGTCAGCGCGTTTGCGTGCAACGCCCGACAGAACAGGTTGATCGTGTCCAGGTCGTTGGTCGTGGACTGGGTGTAGCTCATCCCGCCTTTCAGCTGCACCACCTCTACCCCTTCGGTGGCAAGCGGTTCTAAGGCGCGTGCAATGGCGTACATCGTGCGCCCCCAACTCACCCCCACGCAGGCGCCGTCGAAGACTTCTGCTTCAACTACTCGGGCACCTGCTTGCCCGAGCTCATCGAGCAGACTATCCGGATGTGCCGCATCGACGATGTGGACCTGGCGCAGTGCCGGATACATCATGAGGAGCTGATCGGTCAGCTCACCGCGCGCTTCACGCGGGTCATTGACCGTGATGGTGACAAAGCCGCGGTCGCGGGCATGGGCAAGCAGCTTGGCCACCGTCGGACGCGAGACCCCTAACTCGTCGGCAACCTGCGCTTGGCTAAAGCCTGACAGATAATACAGCTTTGCCGAGCGAAGGGCCTGCTCATCCCGCGTATCCATGGAAAAAGCGTAACAAAACGCCGCCCGCCCCCTATCGATGGGAGCGGGCGGCGTTACGCAGCTTAAGAAGCGCAGAATTACTCTGCGGACTTCTCCTCGGCAGCCTCAGCGTCGGCATCAGCCTCGCCTGCAGCAGCGGCCTCAGCCTCAGCCTTGCGGGCAGCCTCTGCCTCGGCAGCAGCCTTGGCCTCAGCCTCTTCCTTAGCCTTCTGCTTCTTCTCGGTGATGGCCTCGATGGTCGGGCCGTCGTTAGCCTCAGCCAGAGCCTGGTTGAACAGGTCAAGCTTGGAAGGCTTCTCCTCGGCAACCTTGAGGGTTCCCTCGGCACCGTCGAGACCCTTGTGCTTCTGCCAGTCGCCGGTCACCTTGAGGATGGCCAAAACCGGCTCGGTCGGCTGAGCACCAACGCCGAGCCAGTACTGAGCGCGCTCGGAGTCGATCTTGATGACGGACGGGTTCTCCTTGGGCTGGTAGATGCCCAGGTTCTCGATCACGCGACCGTCACGACGGGTGCGGGCATCAGCAACCACCACACGGTACTGGGGGTTGCGGATCTTACCCATGCGCTGCAGCTTAATCTTTACGGCCATTGCCATACTCCATTCTTGTCACCGGGCAGTACAGACACTTCACGTCGTGAAGCCGGTTCAACCCTTGGTTTGGTCTGCGAGTGACGTTGTCCGGCCGACCGTGGTCGGGCGCGGCGCTTCGCAGTCATGAACACGAAAAGCCTAGCCGAGCCCCTCACAAAAGACGAAATCGTCCACAAACGGGGCGTGGCGAGGACTGGAAGTAGTTGCCAGTAAATTACATTGATTCTGACCCGGTGGATTTGATGAGGAGATTTTTCGTGCAAGAAGCAGGCACCACTGCATTTCGTCCACGTCTAGTGGGCGCAGGGACCATTTCCCTCTTGCTTGCCGCACTCGGTGCATTCGTCGTCTGGTGCTACCTCGTCGCCGAGGAGAAGACACCACTGACCTGGGTCGTCCCCATCGATCTCGCCATTTACCAAAAAGCAGGCACAGAGGTCAGCAACGGAGGCCTACTGTATGACGCTCCGTATATCTACGACCTCCCCTTTACCTACCCGCCGTTTTCCGGCGTGCTCTTCCAGGGGCTAGCCGGACTCAATGATTACGCCCTGGTCAGCGTTTGGCATGGAGCTATTGCCCTGGTTGTCCTGGCCGTCTTGCTTATGGTGTTGCGGGAACGGGGATTTCGCGTAGGGCCCGTTGGCATTGCCATTGCCCTGCTATTCACCCTGTGCCTCGCCGGGACTGAACCGCTGTCTGGAACTTTCTTCTTCGGCCAGATCAACGTATTCCTCATGGGGCTGGTAGCGCTAGACCTTATCCCCCGGCGGCTGCGACTTCCCGGTGTTGGCATCGGCCTGGCAGCGGGCATCAAACTGACCCCGGCCTTCATGGGCCTGGTGCTGCTCATCCAGCGTCGTTGGTGGGCGGCCGTCGGATCGATCGTGACGTTCTTTATCACTGTGGCCATCGGATTCTGGGGTATTCGTGACGCCAAGGACTTCTGGCTGGATGCCATGTTCGACTCCTCGCGCGTCGGCGAGCACCTCAACCCCGGTGCGCAGTCTCTCAAGTCCGTTCTGATTCGCTTCTTCGACCTGGACTCTTCTGCCGTGTGGGGCCTGGCGGTACTGGCGACTTTCGCTTTGGTGTGTGTGGCTATCTACCGCGCGGTCAAGCGCGAGAACAATACCCTGGCGATGTGCTTTGCCGGTATCGGCGCTTGCCTGATCTCCCCGTTTTCCTGGTTCCACCACTGGGTCTGGGTTCTGCCCTTGGGCTTTGCCATTCTGCTGGGCGTCAACGCACAGCTGGGACGCCGCGCCCACGCGTGGTGGCAGCGTCAGGCAGTGGGCGCAGCGTCCGTGCTCGCGGCCGTCGCTACGCTCGCACCGTTTGCCACCTTGTTGGTGATCCCGAACATGCCTTCAGACTTTTATACGCCAGCAGGATTGCTCATCCTCCTGGCATATGTGGTCTACAGCTTCGCGGTTCCTACTTCTTCCCGCGCAGTCGGTTCATAGCCTCGTTGAAGTCGAGGTTATTGAGGTCAATGTCCTCCATGCCCTTGGGCATCTGCGGCTGTGCCTGAGGCTGCTGCCCCTGCTGCGCCATCTTCTGTAGCTGCGCCATATCCGGCATTCCAGGCATGCCCGGCATGCTCGGCTGCTGCGGGCGGTTCTTCACCGGCTTACGCTTGCCGTTCTTCCCCTTGCGCCCTTTGGGCTTCTTCTTGGTAGCCGAGCGCTGCATGCCGCCCATGCCCATCTGCCCAGCCATCTTGGACATCATCTTCTTGGCCTCGAAGAAGCGCTCGACTAGCTGGTTGACGTCCGAAACGTCCACACCCGAACCAAGGGCGATGCGCTTGCGACGCGAGGCGTTGAGGATCTTCGGGTTCTCGCGCTCCGCCGGCGTCATGCCGCGGATGATGGCCTGGATGCGGTCGATCTGCTTCTCATCCACCATCTCGGCCATCTGATTCATCTGCTTGCCGCCGGGAAGCATCTTGAGCAGATTGCCGATCGGACCCATGCGTCGGATCATGAGCAGCTGGTCGAGGAAGTCGTTGAGCGTGAGCTCTCCGCTGCCGAGCTTCTTGGCGGCAGCCTCCGCCTTCTCCTGGTCCATGACGGACTCGGCCTGCTCGATCAGGCTGAGCACGTCACCCATGCCGAGGATGCGGCTGGCCATGCGCTCCGGGTGGAAGACGTCGAAGTCCTTGAGCTTCTCACCCGTAGAGGCGAACAGAATGGGCTTGCCGGTGACCTCGCGGATGGAGAGCGCAGCACCACCACGGGCATCGCCATCCAGCTTGGTCAACACCACACCGGTGAAGTCCACGCCGTCGGCGAAGGCCTGGGCGGTGCTCACCGCGTCCTGACCAATCATCGAGTCGATGACGAACAGAACTTCATCTGGGTTCACGGCATCGCGGATGTTGCGCGCCTGGGTCATCAGCTCCTCGTCGATGCCCAAGCGACCAGCGGTATCGATGATGACCACATCGTGCTGCGTGCGCTTCGCCTCGGCGATACCACGCCGGGCAACATCAACCGGGTCGCCGTGGGAGGTGCCCATCTCGTGCGCGTGGGAATCCAGGGACGTGCCCGGATCGGGAGCAAAGGTAGGCACCTCTGCCCGCTCACCGACGATCTGCAGCTGCTGAACTGCACCCGGACGCTGCAGGTCACACGCCACCAACATCGGGGTGTGCCCCTGACCAGCCAGGTGCTTGGCCAGCTTTCCGGCCAGCGTCGTCTTACCAGCACCCTGCAGACCCGCCAGCATGATCACGGTCGGCGGGTTCTTGGCCAGGTTGAGGCGACGCGTCTCGCCACCGAGGATCGCCTTAAGTTCCTCGTTGACGATCTTGACAACCTGCTGTGCAGGGTTAAGCGCCGCAGAAACCTCTGCGCCGTTCGCGCGCTCCTTGATGCGGGCAATGAAACCGCGCACAACCGGCAGGGAGACGTCGGCCTCGAGAAGGGCTAGACGGATCTCACGGGCAGTGGCATTGATGTCTGCCTCCGTGAGCTTGCCTTTTCCGCGCAGGCCGGTGAGCGCATTTGTCAAGCGATCGGACAGTGACTCAAACACGTCGCGTAGTTCCTCGCGTTCTGTAAAAAGGGTCAGTTCTAGCGTTTAACCCCACTAGACTAGCGCGAACCAAGTGCGCTGGTCACATTACGCTCCACCTGGGTGCGGTCGACGTCGTCAGCAAAAGACAGCCGAATCACCGACGTCCCACCCGGTGACGACGCAGTGACCCACTCTGGGTTTTCCACGGCGTTGAGCACGGCGCCGATGACTGCCCGACGGTCATCGGTACGCACCTCCAACACCCGTGGTAGATGCCAGCGCACCACGCACGCCCCGGGCTGGGGCTGCGGAAAGCCCGTATGCACCTTGGACTTGTACGACTGGACCAGCGCGGGTGCATCCAGAGCTTGCTCCAGCGTTTGAGTCGTGGGCATGACATCACACTCTGCGATCACGCCGCTATCTGTTCGCTTCATGCGCAGGGAGTTCAGCTCCCACGCCTTTGCGATGAACACCGCAATCAGGCGATGCACATCCTTATGGTGCGCCCCCTGCCAGTACACCGTCAGGTGCCCTGCCTCCCCGCGACGGATGCCTAGGGGCTCGGGTGCGCTTATCGACGGCGCGGCAAACGTGGTCGGCGACAGCGCCGCCCGGGCGCGCTCCCCCAAAACGTGTACTGCGTGCGCCAACGACCGGGTGAGCACGCCTGGTCCGGTGGAGGCGGCGTCGACAAGCGAAAGCGTGCTCAAAAGCTCCACGGTGAGTGAGTCGTACTTGCACGCCGACAGGAACTGAGTCAGTGCCTCGTCCGAGTAGGGATCGTGCCGCGCCGCCAGCTTGGCCAGTGTGGTGTGTTCGCGCACGCTGGTGACTACGCGCTCGGTATCCAGCAGATTGAGCCCCAGGCGTCGAGCTGCGCCGGCCACCATCTCCGCGCCCACCTCTTCGTGCGGTCGGTCCTGCCCCTTGCCCAGGTCGTGGTAGAGCGCAGTCAGCAGGAGAAGATCTGGGCGTGCCACCTCAGTGCGCTTGGCGGCGCAGCCCGCGACCGTAACAAGCGAATGCTGATCAATCGTGTGGATATGGCTGGGCTCGGCCGGCATGCGCCCCCGAACGGAATCCCATTCTGGGATGATGCGCGACCATAGGCCTTCCCGGTCGAGCTCGTTGATCACCCGCGGGCTGTGTTCGGCCGATGCGAGCAGGGCAAATACGTCGCGAGCAGCTGCTGCCGGGAGACGATCCGGGAATTCCGGCAGGCCACGCATCGCGGACAGGGTGGTCGGGTGGAACGGGAGGCCGTACCGCGCAGCCGCAGCGGCAGCACGAGTCAACAGCGCCGGGTCAGCCAGGTTGGGGGTGCGGCTGAGGCTGACGTAACCGTCCCTGTCCACGACGTCGAGCGCCAAGGGAATACTGGTACCGCGCCGAATGCGACGCCGGGACAGGCTACGCGCGTTATCCAATGCTCGGGTCACGGCGTTGTCCACCTCGGTGGCCGCGCTTACCAGAGCTGAGAACAGCGCGTGCCGGTCCGCAAATCCCAGCTCGAGCGCAATATCAGCCGCGAACTCGGGATCGAGGATGTCGCGCGAGCGTCGAGCCGCATGATGCAGCAGTACTCGGATGTCCGCCAGCAGCCGGCGCTGCTCCTTCAAGTCAGGGGCATCCGTGAGGTTTCCCAGCGCCAAGGCATTCAGCAGTTCCAGGTCACGTAGGCCCCCTCGCCCGTGCTTGAGGTCAGGCCTGGTCATGGTGACGAGCGAGCCAGAACGATGCCACCGAGCCACAGCGGTGGAGGCGAACTCGTCGAAACGCCCGGGCAGCGTGCGTCGAAAAGCGTTTAAGACGCCGCTGCGAGCCTGATCCGTCAGTAGCTCGTCGCCACTGATGTGCGTGAGCTCCAGCAGTGCCAAGGCGGCGCGATCATCCTGAGTGACCATCGCGGCGCATTCTTCGGGAGTGCGAATCGAGGCATCCAGACGCAGCGGCGAGTCCCAGACGGGGTACCACAACGACTCATCTACCACGACCGCCTCGGGGCACAGGAGGATCAGGTCCAGATCGGAGTGAGGGGTCATCTCCTCGCGAGCAAAGGAACCGGTGGCCGCCAGAGACGTACCGGCAGGCAGGTTGAGGTGAGCGACGATCTCTGTGGCGCGCTCGAGCGCCTGCCTGCGCAGCTGTGTTGGTTTAGAGGGCGTCATTGTCGCGCTCACCCGTGCGCACACGGATGACGCGTTCGACCGGAGTGACCCAGATCTTTCCGTCACCGATCTTGCCGGTGTAGGCCGCGCGAGCGATGCCCTCGCAGACGTCGTCGACCAGCTCGTCGGGAACAACAACTTCCACCTTGACCTTGGGCACGAAATCCGTGGCGTACTCGGCACCCCGGTACACCTCCGAGTGACCCTTCTGCTGCCCGAATCCTTGGGTCTCCGTCACAGTCATGCCGTGTACGTCCATCTCGGCGAGCTGCTCACGCACGCCAGTCAAGGTGAAGGGCTTTACCACGGCGGTGATCATCTTCATTGGTGTTCCTCCAGTCGTTGTGAGGCTTTAGTTTAGTCCCAGGCTAGTTCGCGGGAAACACGTCGTAGGCGCTCTCGCGGTGCTGCGCGTAATCGATTCCAGAGAACTCATCTTCCTCCGAAATACGCCACCCAAGCACTGCCTTGATAGCCAGCGCGATCCCACCGGTCACCACTGCGGAGAAGGCCATTGCCACCAGGGCGATCACTGCCTGCACGATCAGCAGCTGCAGGCCGGCGTCGGGCGCAAAGAACGCCAGACCGATCGTTCCCCACAGACCCGCTACGAGGTGCACGCCCACCACGTCAAGCGAATCGTCGATGCCCACCCGGAGTTTAAGCCCCACTGCAACGCAGGCGAGAGCACCACCGACCGCACCCAAGATGATCGATTCCAGTGGCATGAGAGCTCCGGCAGCAGGAGTGACTGCCACCAAGCCGGCCACGAGTCCCGATGCCGCTCCCAGGGAGGTGGGACGAGAATCGCGGAAGATCTCAACGACTAGCCATGCCAACATCGCCGAGGCTGCGGCCGCGGTCGTATTCAACCAGGCCACCCCAGCAAGGCCATCGGCAGCGAAGGCCGACCCCGCATTGAATCCGAACCAACCGAACCACAGCAGTGCGGCGCCCAGCATCACCACGGGAATGTTGTGGGGACGCGTCACGCTCGTGCCAAATCCCTGACGCTTGCCCACCACGATCGCCAGCACGAGCGCTGCGGTACCTGCCGAAATGTGCACGACTGTGCCGCCAGCGAAGTCGATTGGCTCAATTCGGGCCGCGTCGTCAGCGGTGCCAAACAGCCACGCAGATAGTGACGTCGCCGAGCCCGAGAGCAGACCCCCGCCCCACACCATGTGGGCAAGCGGGTAGTAGACGAGGGTTACCCAAAGGGCACAGAAGGCGACCCAGGCGGAAAACTTCACTCGACCCGCCAGCGAGCCCGAGATGATCGCCGTGGAGATTGCGGCAAACGTCAGCTGGAATGCGACGTCAATGGCCAAGGGGTACGTGTTGTCCCCCTGCACGTAGTTGCCAGCCTCATCGACGATCTGGTTGCGCAACCCGAAGTATTCGAAGGGGTTTGCTACCACGCCCGCGATCGAGTGGGAACCGTACGACATTGACCACCCCCACAGGATGTAGGTAATGGTCACCACCCCGAGTGCCGCAAAACTCATCATCATCATGTTAAGAGTGTGTTTGCGCGAACTCATTCCTCCGTAGAACAGCGCCAGCGCCGGAGTCATCAGCAAGACCAGCGATGCCGACATCAGCACCCATGCAGCATCACCGTTGCTAGCCACAGTGTTTTCGATCTCCATCTCGTCACACCCTCTCTTTATCTATCGGTCTATAGTTTCTTAACTATAGGGCAATAGATAAGTCGGGTACACCTTTTTGGCATAGAAAAAGGCGCCGCCTCACAGCGACGCCTCCATGTGGCCCGAGTTACTTGGAGCCAAGCAGAGCATCCACGAAGCTCTCCACCTCAAAGGGAGCGAGATGATCTGCGCCTTCACCCAGACCCACCAGCTTGACCGGAACCCCCAGTTCCTCCTGCACCTGGAACACGATCCCGCCCTTGGCGGTGCCATCGAGCTTGGTCAGCACAACACCAGTGATATCAACAACGTCCCGGAAGACGCGGGCCTGCATCAAGCCGTTCTGCCCCACCGTGGCATCGATAACGAGCAGAACCTCATCGACGTGAGACTTCTTCTCCACCACACGCTTGACCTTGCCCAGCTGGTCCATCAGTCCGTGCGAGGTATGCAGACGCCCTGCCGTATCCACCAGCACCACATCGGCACCAAGCTCCACACCCTTAGACACTGCGTCGAAGGCAACCGAGGCCGGGTCTGCGCCCTCGGCACCGCGCACGGTGCTTGCACCCACGCGACGTCCCCAAGTCTCCAGCTGGTCGGCCGCAGCGGCTCGGAAGGTATCGGCGGCACCGAGGACCACGGAATGTCCCATGGAGACCAGCACGCGGGCAAGCTTGCCGGTCGTGGTGGTCTTGCCCGTGCCGTTCACACCCACCACCAAAACAACCGCCGGCTTGCCGTCAACGGGCATCGCCTTAATGGAACGGTCCAGCTCCGGGCGGCCGACCTCAATGAGGGTCTCACGCAGCATCGCGCGCGCCTCTGCCTCGGAGTTCACACCGCGTTCTGCGATCTTGGCCCGCAATTCGTTGATCACTCGCTCGGTCACCGGGGCACCGAGGTCAGCCATGATGAGCGTGTCCTCGATCTCCTCCCAGGCGTCCTCGTCGAGCTCACCTGCGGTCAGAATGCCCAGCAGACCCTGGCCAATCGCGTTCTGCGAACGAGAAAGGCGCCCACGCAGTTTGCCCAAACGCCCAGCTGCCGGCTCGATGTCCTCGGCTTCCACGGAGGGCTCGGCGGGCTCGGCGGGCTCGGTGGGCTCAGTGGGCTCAGCGGGGACCGCAGGCTTCTCGACGCTCTCCGCTTCCGGAGCGTAAACCTCCTCCTGGACGCTCTCTTCCTTGGGTTCGAGCGCAGGCTCCGGCTCAACCACATCTGCCGGCTCTGCTACCGGCTCCGGAGCCGGCGCCACGGCCTGCTCGCGAGGCGGGGTCTGGTCAAGCTTGGCGTCCTCGCGCAGCAGACGATCCTTGTCAGCATCGCTGAGGGTTGCCGTACCAAAGGCGAAGTCGCCAGCAGCCTGGTAATTGCCGGACTTCTCCTCGCGCGTAAGCTCCTTCGGCTCGTGCTTTTCTTCGAAGCTAACGGTCTTATCGCGACGTCGTTTAGCCGCAATCGCCGAGACCACGCCCACGACGACGAGTACCGCCACCAGCGCGAGCGCGACCCACATCCATACGTTATCGATCGTCATCATGCCTCCCATAGTGTCACGTTCTAGCGGCGCGCTGCGCTCGCTGCGGCCAGAACCATGGCGTCAGCGGACAGAATGTCGCCGATAACCAGGTCCGGGCACTCGTTTGCCAACTGCGACCAGCCGTCAGCTGCGGCGTCCAAGGTCGCGGACTTGCCCATCATCCCGTGGGCGTGCATGCGCGCAGCAAGCGCGAACACCAACGAAATCACCGGAGCCAACGACCAGGCATTCTGCGGGTCCTCGGTGTTGACGCCATCCAGCTTGTCAAAACGCACGCGGGCCGCAGCGTACAACGCCTTGTTCTTGGAATTCAGGGCACGCAGCAGCTTCACGGCAGACTTGATCAAGCCTTCGTCTGCCACGATGTGATTAAGCAACTCTCGCTTCTTGTACGTCTCAAAGACGGCCATCAACCGCGAGCCATCGTCCATCAACTCGCCAGGAACGATCTCCGTGGAGGAGAAGAACATCGAGATCAGCTGCTCCTGCTGCGCAGGATCCATGTGCGAGATGCGCACGGTCGAGGCGTCAATGCAGGCGGTATCCAGGGTGGAGTCCCGTCCCGTGAGCAGTGTCGACGACAAGTTCTTGCCCACGGACTGCGTGATCTCGGCCATGATCGACTTCAACTCACCAGCGCCTGCCTCCGACTCAATCGTCTCGGCCATCCGACCCAGCAAGAGCAAGCCAGTCACCCACGGCGCACGGGAGTCCGCCAGGTCCTCCTCGCCTGCGCCCCGGAAGGGAACGTTGACCAACCCGGTGGCGATCATTCGGCCTGGTTGGCGCTGTGCTGCCACCAGCGAGTTGGACAAGCCAGTGAGAGCAGCAGCAGGTTGCGCCTGGAACACTTGCTGGGCGACCGTGCGCTCACGCGGCGTGGAACCAAAGTGATCCCAGATCACCGGCAGCACGGAGCGTGCCGACGGCGTGCCCTCGAGCTCACCGGCGACAAAGGCCGACAGGTGTGCCAGGTCGTCGTTTTGCGATTCCAGGTAACCGGGCTGCTCGGCAACCAGTGACGAAGAATGCGGCTTCAGTGGCGGGCGCAGCACGCTGAAACGATCGGCCGAGTGCAACTGCACGATGAGGTCACCGGCGTTGACCAGGTCTTGCGGTAGCGGAGTGATCTCCTCCACCGTCGCCAGGGTGCGGCCCATCGCCCAGGGAGCGGTGGCCGGCCACAGCCAGGCGCCACTGTGCTGGGAATCGTCGAAGCCTTCGAGCACGAGCTGGCCGCCTTCAATCCGCGCGCCCGTAGCCTTGGGCTGCGAGGTGAAGGTGGCCAGAGTGAACGACGCCCTCTTCGAGGCGTACTGATCGATCCACTCCAGCTCCATCCGGCCGGTGGCCATGACCGAGGCATACTTGGTGATGGCCTTCAACGGGGCCGAATAGGTCACCGAGTCCTCCGGCTTGAGCTTGACCGTGGCCACCGGGGTTCCGTGCTGGTTGCGCACGGAAATGGCTGCGTCCTTAATCACGCCGGGAGTGCGCACGCGAACGCTGCCGTCGGGGTCAAGAGAATGCGGTTGGAGCTGCACCCGACTGGTACGCCACATGGGCGGATACTGCCGAACACCCAGCTCAAACTGCAGGGCCGGAGGCGTAAACCGCAACGGCAAGACGTCGCCCTCATCAGTACCCACGGTGAAGTCAGCACTGGCATCCAGGGGATCGACGTCAATGTGTCGCGGAGTGACTTCAAAGTCCTTCTCCCCCGGTCGCACAGTCAGTTCTGCGCGAGAGAGACCACCCGCTGAGGGGATGCGCTGTCCGCTGGAGGGGCCGTCGATATGCGTCGACGCCTGCATCCCCTCGACGATGGCATAGCGGTGCCGGAAAGACTCATTGCGCGGTCCCTTCAGGCGCACGAGATACTCGCCCACCCAGGGCGCGTCGTAGGCTTCCGGGTCAAAGACGACAAAGTCGCCGCCCTGGGCCGGTACCTCCAGCGGCTCCGGTTCGGCGATCTCTTCCGCCGTCTCGCCGACACCGCTGTAAGCGGAAATGGATAGCTGCCAGAGCTCGTCGGTGCCCGACAGGGTCGGCGGGAACTGAGCGACCAACGACTCGGAGTGGACCGGGAGGTGCGTATGCGTGAGCACATTCGGCACGGGCTGGCCCGGGTGCACAAAACGGGGACGCTGCCGAGGATCGATCGAACGCAGCTGCTGCAATGCGCTAGGCGCATCACCTTCGCGCAACACCTGTAGGCTCGCCGCCCGCGAGGCATCAACCCGGCGCGCGCTCCATCCGGTCCACCCGGCAACCGGCATCTCCTCAAGAACCGGCAGCTTCTTGGAGCTCACGGCACAAATGAGCGAGGCATCGCTCGGTGCGACCACGATCAGCTCGGAGTGGTGCAACGACGCTTTGTCCGTAACGTTGTGACCAGCCGCAGAGAAGATAAGCACCGGATCATCCGGATTGACCACGGGAACGTCCCACGTGATCGAGTTAGTCACATCGCTGACGGTGAGCTCCCGCACCTGGCGAGGCAGCGAAACGTCGAGGGCCTCGGCGTACGTGGGCTCGCCCCAGGGGCGTCCCGTGCGATACACCCGGGTTGTGCCGGCCATGCTGACTCGCCACGACACCTCTGGCGCGTTGGGATCCGCCCCCATGGCAGAGCCCACCCGCTGCTCGGGCAGTCGCAGGCACACGCGTCCGCGCCGGGAATCGAAGATCAGCCGGGGGCGCAGCTCGCGCACGGCCACACCAACAGCGCTGGAGCGATCCTCGGTACCCACTGGTCGCTCGCGAAGCTCAGCAACGACAGCTTCCTCCACCAGCCGGGGCAGGCGGTGAGGCAGGTGCGAAAAGTCGCGATCCAGCCACGAGGTGGGATGCTGCTGCGAGAATTCGCGCAGCGCGTTGATGCCCATTACCAGACTGCCCAGCCGCTCCGGGTCGAGCTGAGCGACCTGCGAGGTAAGCATCAGGGCCCGTTCATCCTCCATCCCCTCGCCCGCCTCACCGGAAGCGATGAGCTCAACCTGCTCTTCAGCGGGAGCATCGTTAGCGTCCAAAAAGGTGAGAAGCTCATCCACCTCTGCCGCGGTAATGCCTGCATGGAGGGCGGCGACAGTAGCCATGTCAGCTGAGGAGTCACCGTGCTCGAGGGACACAGCCTGTAGGGCTGCTCTGCCTTGCTCGGCAACGACCTGCTGGTTCGCCTCAGTTGGCTGCAAGCCCAACCCGGCCAAGTACTCGGCGTTGAGCTGGCGCGAATCGGCCAGCCGAGCGGCGCGGGAGATGAGCGAAACGCTGGTCAGAGCCGGGGTGACCGCGAACAGCTCAGAAAGATTCGCACCCGCTGCCACCTGGCGCACCAGGAAGAGTCCGAATAGTCGCTCGATGCGCTCGAGTTGGTCCAGTGTGTAGCCGGCGGTGACAAACCAGGGATGTGCGTCGATATCCCCGGCCAAAGAAAGCTCGGTCTGGGAGGCCCACCCTAGAAGAGAATCAGTGGGATCCGCGAACGGGCTAGACGCACTCATGAATGACAAAACTCCTTGTTGAACACATTGTTTGCACGCGGTACCGAGACTAGCAGCGGGCTAGTCCTCGGCTGGGGACATGCGTTGGGACAAAACCTTGGTCACGCCATCGCCCTGCATGGTCACGCCGTACAGCACGTTGGCCACGTCCATGGTGGGCTTTTGGTGGGTAATCACGATCAGCTGTGAGTCTTTGCGCAGCTGCTTGAACAAGGCGATGAGTCGGCGCAGGTTGACGTCGTCAAGCGCCGCCTCCACCTCGTCCATGACGTAGAACGGGCTCGGGCGCGCGCGGAAGATCGCTACCAGCAGCGCCAGCGCAGTCAGAGACTTCTCACCACCCGACAGCAGCGATAGTCGCTTGACCTTCTTGCCCGGGGGACGCGCCTCCACCTCGATGCCGGTGGTGAGGATGTCGTCCGGATCGGTGAGCACCAGCCTGCCTTCTCCGCCGGGGAAAAGGATGTCAAAGACGGCCGGGAACTCGGCCTCGACGTCCTTCCAAGCCTGAGTGAACAGCTGCAGGATGCGATCATCGACGTCCCGGATAACTCCTTGCAGATCCTCCCTAGCCTGGATCACGTCGTGCAGCTGGGTGGCCAGATACTCGTACCGCTCCTGCAGCGCGGTGTACTCCTCGAGCGCAAGCGGGTTGACCTTGCCCAGAGAGCGCAGGTCGCGCTCGGCCCGCTTGAGGCGAGCTGTCTCGGCGGCGCGATCGAAGTCTTCATCCGGTTGGTAATCGCGCAGCAGCTCCTCGACGGGCAATCCGAGCTGTTCGGTGAGCTTTGCTTCCGCCTCATCGGCGCGCACCTGCGCCTCCGACAACGCAATCTCGGCCTGATGCGCCTGCTGGGTAAGGCGAGACAGCTGGTGCTGGGCCGCGGACGCCTCGCTCTTGACCTGCTGCGCCCGGGCTTGGGCCTGGGCGCGTTCGCCTTGGATAGCATCGCGCTTTTCCACAGCGCGCTCTACGGCAACGGCGGTACGCTCCGCCACTTCAGCAGCGGCTTCCGCCACGACGCGAGCGACCTCTCCGGCGTGACGACGCGCCGCCATCGCCCGGTCATGGCGAGCCTTGGCCTGGCGCTCATGCTCGGCCTGTCGCCGCAGGCTATCCCCCTTACCAGCTTGCGCCCCGACCTTGTCCTGGGCGGAACGCAGCGCCATATGCGCTTCCATCTCCATGGAACGAATTGCGGTCACTGCCTGGGCGGCCTCATCGCGCTGTTCGGTGGAGGCCTCTTCGATGTCGTCCGTGTCACCGGCGCGAGCGAGACGGTCGCGGGCCTCATCGAGTTCTTGACGTAGCTGCCCCAGACGCGCCTGGGCCTGAGTCGCGCGCTCGGCGGCTCTCTCGTGTTCGTTCTTGTTCGTCTTGACCAGCGAGCCAAGACGCTCGGCTTCCTTCTCGGCAGCGTGCAGGGTCGCGTCGTGTTCGCGCAGCGCGCTCGTAGCACGAGCGGCGGCAACCCGGGCCTCCTCGGCCGCCTGGCGGGCACCCGCCACCGTGCCTGCCAGCTCCTCGAGCTCAGCGGCTGCATGCTCGAGGTCCTCTTCCGCTTGGGCGATGGCAGCCGTCGATTCCACTGCGCTGGTTCCAGCCGTGCCGGCAACGATCCAACCCTCACCCACCAAGACGCCATCTCGAGTGACTGCCCGCAGGCGAGGGTCGTCGTTCACCACCGTGTTGGCTGCCCCGAAGTCCTCGGCGAAGACCACATCGCTCAGCAAGCGGTTCAAGGGAGCCTGCACTTCGGGAGCAACTGTGACCACATCGAGCAACCAGCGTGCGCCGTCTGGAAGCTTGCTTTCCATCCGCCACGGCTGGCTCTGCTGGGCACGTGCGTCCACGACGGCCACGCGAGAGGCGTCCGCCAGTCGCGCAACTAGCTCGTCTTCCAATGGTCCTACGACTGCCTGGGAGAAGTTGCCCAGGGCAGCAGCCAGGGCCGGGGCCACGGAGGCATCTTGCGGCGTGATCTTGTCAGCCAACGAGGCAAAACCATCGCCTAGGACCTCCCCGGCGGGTTGGCTCGGTGCGTTTTCCCGCAAGGTGTCGATGCGCGAGCGCAAAGAGTAGACCACACGCTCACGTTCTCGCTGCTGATCCTGAACCTGCTCGAGGCGCTTTTCCGCGGCCGCTGCCTCGGCAGCAGCGCGCACGTGCGCGTCATCCAGGGGGGCGCGTTCAGAACGCAGATTGGCGGCAGCCTCGGACGCTTCGCTGGCTTCCTTGCGTGCGGCCCGGGTGCGTTCCCGGGTCTCTGCCAGCACCTCCTCTTGACGTACGATCTCCTCCTCTGCCGCCGTTACCCGGCTGGCCAGGGACTCCTCGGCGGCGATGAGGCGCACTACACCTTCCCGGCGATCCGCCAAGGCTCTTACCTGGGCGCGGTGTTCGGCTTCGGCCTCGTCGAAGGCCTGCTGGCGCTCCGCGAGCTCCTCGCGCACGTTCTCCAGCTGCTCAGCGGCCTCCTCAGCGGCCTCCGTCAGCTCGGCCAGGTACTCATCTGCCTGCTCGGCACGGGCGAGCAGTTCGTCCGGATCCTGCCCCATGTAGGCAGTGACCTGCCCGGCGCTGGAGGCACGCTCACGTGCCACGCGCAGCGTAGCGCTTAGGCGTTCCGAGAGCGTCGAAACGCGAAAGAAGATGTCACCGGCCGCCTGGACCTGGGGCTCTAGCTCTGCCAGTTCTGCCTCGATTTCACGCTGTGCCTCGGCAAGCTCCTCAGCGCGTTCGCTCGCGGCCTCGGCCTGAGCGGCGGCCACCTCCGCAGCCTGGGCGGCCTGGTCTCGCTGGGTGCGAACGGTCACCAGGGTGTCACCGGCGAGTTTGAGGCGGGCATCGCGCAGGTCGGCCTGCACAGTAGCTGCGCGCTTAGCGGCCTCTGCTTGTCGGCCAAGTGGCCCCAGCTGCTTCTTCAGCTCATCGTTGAGGTCCTGCAGGCGGTCGAGGTTGACCTGCATGGACTGGAGCTTGCGTTGCGCCTTTTCCTTGCGGCGGCGGTGTTTCAGCACGCCCGCGGCCTCTTCGATGTAGGCTCGGCGCTCCTCCGGACGAGAGGTAAGAATGTCACCCAGCTTGTTCTGGCCCACGATGATGTGCATCTCGCGGCCAATTCCGGAGTCGCTGAGCAGCTCCTGAATGTCCATGAGGCGCGCCTTGGCCCCGTTGATCTCGTACTCACTGGCGCCATCGCGGAACATGCGGCGCGTGATTGAGACCTCGGTGTAGTCGATCGGGAGCTTGCCATCGGAGTTGTCGATGGTCAGGGTGACCTCTGCGCGACCCAACGGCTTGCGATCCCCAGCGCCGGCGAAGATGACGTCTTCCATCTTTCCGCCGCGCAGATTCTTCGCGCCCTGCTCCCCCATTACCCACGTCAGGGCGTCGACCACGTTGGATTTACCCGAGCCGTTCGGGCCAACGACGGCACAGATACCCGGCTCAAACTTCAGCGTGGTCGCGGACGCGAAGGATTTAAATCCCTTGAGAGTCAGCGATTTCAGGTGCACCGGGGTAAGACTAGCAGCCCCGGTGTGCGTTTTAGCGCTCGATGAACCCGGCTTCGCCGCGCGGGGTGAGGTATTGCTCGACGACGAGGTCTACAGTCCCCGGACGCCCGCTTGTCGACGGCTGCTCGCGCAACAGATCGAGCAGCTTATCCGTGTTGTCCCGCGGGCCTTCGGCGACGACCTGAACCCGGCCATCATCGAGGTTGGTGGCGTGCCCGGCAAGTCCGAGCTCGAGCGCCCGCGAGCGAGTCCACCACCGGAACCCCACTCCCTGCACATGCCCGTGCACGAATGCGACCATGCGGGTGTTCACACTATCGCTCCTGACGAGCGATGGTCACCGCGTCTTCCGGCGAACGGCGAGTAACCGGGTCGGTGCCGTCCCAGCATTCAACGTTGCGCAGCTCGGGCAGCATGTCGCGGTGGAACACCGGATCAAGGCCACGAGCGCGCTGCTCCGCGTAGTTCTTCAGCAGCTTCACGGCCACACCTGCCAGCGGGACGATGGCGATGAGGTTGATGATCACCATGGTGGCCGCGAACGTATCACCGAGGTTCCACACCAGGTTGATGGATCCAATAGCGCCGCCGAAGACGAAGAGAACGACCAGGAGACGGAAGATAGTCATCGCCGTCTTGGACTTGGTCAGGTATTGGATGTTGGCCTGCGCCAAGTAGTAGTTACCGATGATCGAGCTGAATGCCAGGAAGAACAGAATGAAGGTGACAAAGTGGGTGCCCCAAGCACCGACCGAGGCAGACAGTGACTGCTGCGTGAACGACGCACCCTGGATCTCTTCGCCATAGTGCGGCTGCGGGCCGAGCAGGATGATGAATGCCGTGATGGAGCAGACCACGAGGGTGTCAAAGTAAACACCCAGGGTTTGCACCAGGCCCTGCTTGACCGGGTGGGACACCGTTGCCGTGGCGGCTGCGTTGGGGGCAGAACCCTGGCCAGCCTCGTTGGAGAACAAGCCGCGACGCATGCCGTGCATGAAGGCCGCGCCTACCGCTGCGCCTCCGACTTCTCGGAGCCCAAGGGCGTGGCCAACGATTTGCGCAACCATGCCCGGCACCTCACCAATGTTGAGGATGACCACCAGCAGGCCCACCAGGATGTAGGCGACCGCCATGAACGGGACGATGACCTGGGTAACGTTGGCGATGCGCTTCAACCCGCCGAAGATGATCAGTGCGGTGATGATGGACAGCACAACGCCAACCGTGATGCGCAGTGCCAGATCGTCACGCTGCAGAGAACCACCAATGGCCTCCACAATGGAGTTGGTCTGGATCGCGTTGTAAATAAATCCGTAGGTAATCGAGATAGCTACGGCGAAGATGAGTGCCAGTGGACGCCATCCCAGTCCACGGGTCATGTAGTAGGCGGGGCCTCCGTGGTAAGCATCGCCTTCGCGCACCTTCCACAGCTGAGCCAACGTGGACTCCACGAAGGAGGTAGCACCGCCCACGATGGCGATGATCCACATCCAGAACACGGCACCGGGGCCACCTAGGCTGATGGCAATAGCCACGCCCGCAACGTTTCCGGTACCTACGCGCGAGGCGGCAGAGATGGTGAACGCCTTGAAGGCAGAGATTCCGCCATAGTCAGCGTCGTGGTCATGTCCCTTAGGCGATTCGGTGACAGCACGGAACATGTCGGGGAATCGACGGACTTGAACTACCGCGGTACGAACGCCGAAGTACACGCCGGCAGCGAGCAGCAGGAAGGGGATGACCTGCCACAGGTTCTTGTTTATGACGTCCGCCACAAACGTCTCGAGATTTTCCATGGACAACACACTAAACCCCCAGGTGCCAGAAGTGCTAACGGCGGGCCAACCCGCCCACATCGGCGCTTTAGTTAAGTGTTAAAGTTTCCCGAATGTCGCAGAACACACAGAACAATTCCGAAGACTACGAGCAGTCCGAACGTTTCCAGCGCGGAATGGATCGCATGATGGATCTCGTCTCCGGAGGCCCATCCGATTCCTTCGATCACGCCAAGCTTGTGGAGTCCTACAAGGAACTCGATCCCATGCTTTCGGACTACATCGTGTCCTTCGCCTTCGGAGACATCTACACCCGCGATAGCCTCACGCCGCAGGAGCAGACGATGTCTACCATCGCCTCCCTGGCCACGCTGGGTACCGAACCCCAGCTCAAGTTGCACATCAATGCCGGCTTCAACGTGGGCCTGAGCAAGGACCAGATCGTGGGCACCCTCATCCACCTCCTGCCCTATATCGGCTTCCCCCGAGTCCTCAACGCGCTGAGCCTGCTCAAGGAGGTCATGGCAGAGCGCGGCTTGGAGAGCTAGTCCCAGTCAAAGAAGCCACGGCCGCTCTTGCGGCCGAGTTCTCCTCGGGCCACCTTGTCGCGCAAGATCTGGGGTGGAGCGAAGCGCTCCCCCAGCGTGGACTCGAGGTACTCCGCAATTCCCAGGCGCACGTCCAGGCCCACGATGTCGGTCGTGCGCAGCGGACCGGTAGGGTGCTTGTATCCCAAGACCATGGCGTTGTCGATGTCCTCGGCGCTGGCTACTCCCTCATCCACCATGCGCATCGCTTCCAGCGCGATGGCCAAGCCTAGACGCGAGGATGCAAAGCCCGGCGCGTCATTGACCACCACAGGGGTCTTACCCAGTGCGGTGGTCCACTCTTGAGCCCGGCTCACTAGATCCGCATCGCTTCGCTTGCCCACGACAACCTCGATGAGGGTCGAGGCCGGAACGGGGTTGAAAAAGTGCAGGCCCAGGAAACGCTCGGGTGAGCTGAGCTGCTCGGCCAGCCCGTCGATGGACAGCGAGGACGTGTTCGAGGCGAGCACCGCGTCCGCAGGAAGCACCGACTCGATGTTTTTCAGCGAGCTGACCTTGAGGTCCCAGATCTCCGGCACGGCCTCGACGACCAGCTCGCGATCGGAGAAGTCCTGCTGCTCAAGGCTTAGCGTGAGGCGCTCAAGGACTTCGTCGACGGGGCTATCGAGCAGGCCACGCTCATTTGAGGCTTTAACGGAGCGCGCGATTCGCTCGGTGGCCGCATCAGCAGCGCCCTGGTCGCGTTCGACCACGAGGACGTCGCAGCCGTTGATCAAAAACGCATGGGCGATGCCGGCGCCCATGCGCCCACCGCCGAGGACTCCGACGCGTGCGGGAAGGGTTGACGATGCCATGTGTGTCTCCTTATTTCTTCTTGTCTAGAAATTGCTGCATGCGGTCGAACTTGGCCTGGGATTCAAAGGTGATCGCCTGGGCCAGCTCGTCCACGTGCGGATGGGCCTCGCGTGGCATGTGAATGACGCGCTTGGTCAAACGCACCGCTAGCGGGTCCTGCTGAGCGATGCGATCGGCCAGGGCATGCGCCTGCTCAATCAGCTCGTCTGCCTCGTGTACCTCGTTCACCAGGCGCAGCTCGAGCGCCTCTGTGGCATCGAGGATCCTGCCCGTCATCAGGAGCTCCAAGGCCGTGACCTCCCCCACCAGCTCCTTGAGCCGCCACATGGCTCCTGCGGCTGCGGTGATGCCTAGGCCGGCTTCGGGCTGGCCGATTTTGACCTTTGGGGTGGCCAGGCGGAAGTCCGCTGCGTAGGCCAACTCGGCACCGCCGCCGAGGGCGTAACCATCGATCGCGGCGATGACGGGCATGGGTAGGGAGTGGATTCGGTTAAACACTCGCGAGTTCACTCCACGCAGAGCGTCGTCGCGGCGGCGCTCACGCAACTGACGGATATCCGCACCCGAGGCGAAGATTCCACGCTGTTTCCCGGATTTGGGGTCCTCGATAGTGGTCCCACTGATCAGCAGTATCGCGGGATTGCGCTCGAGCCAGCCACACAGGGCAGAAAACTCATTCGCCATCGTCTCATCAATAGCGTTCCGAACCTCGGGGCGGCTCATTACGACGTGGACCCGGTCAGGCTTGTCGTCGTCGCACAGGACGCTTAAGGCCTCGAAGGGTTCGCTGAGCTCGCGCAGCGAGTCGAAGTGGGCACTCATTGGTGTTGCTCCTTATCTAGATGTCAGCGAAATGCCGAGTGGCCGGTGATATCGCGCCCGATGATGAGCGCCTGTATCGAGTCGGTGCCCTCGTAGGTGGAAACGACTTCCATGTCAGTGAGGTGGCGACCAACGTGATATTCCAAAAGGAGCCCGTTTCCTGCGAGCAGTTCGCGAGCCTCATTACAGATCCACTTGCCCTTTTGGGAGGTGGACATCTTGACCATCGCCGCCTTGGCGTTGGTGAGCTTGCCGGCATCTGCTAGACGCACCATCTGGGTGCACATGAGTTGCATAGTGGTCAATTCGGAGAGCATGTTAGCCAGACGGTGCTGAACGAGCTGGTAGGAGGCAATGGGGTTGCCAAATTGAATGCGCTCGAGGGCATAGTCGCGAGCGATCTCAAAGGCCGCCATCGCGTGCCCCACTGCCTCCCAGGCCGCACCACCGCGAGTGAACTGGAGAACCCGGTTAACGTCCTTGAATGAATTGCAGTCGACGAGCCGGTTGGCGTCCGGGATGCGCAGATCATTGATCAAAATATCTGCCTGAAGGATCGCCCTCTTTCCGATCTTGCCGGGGATCGGTGTGGGGTCATATCCCGGTGGGTAGGTCCCGTCTTCTCGCTTCTCGACGACAAACGCGTTCACTTGCCCGTCCGCGGTGTTGCGGGCGTACAGCACAATGACGTCGGCCTCGTGACCATTACCGATCCATCGCTTGTGCCCGTTGATGACCCACTCGTCGCCCTCCTTGCGGGCACTGGTCTCCAGGGCCACGGAGTCGGAACCGTGCTTGGGCTCGGTAAGGGCGAAGGCGGCTGTCTTGGTGATTGCCGCCAGCTGAGGCAGCCACCGGTTCTTCTGCTCCTCACTGCCCAGGATGGCTATCGATCCCATTCCCAAGTTGGAGTGCACACCCATGAAGGTGTTAAAGGAGCCGTCGATACGCGACATTTCCCGAGCCACCATGCCCTGGGCCATGCGCGACATACCCGGGCACCCGTAGCCCTCGATGATGGTGCCGACGACGCCGATTTCTGCCAGCGGGGCGAGCAGCTGGCGGGGGAACTCGGCCTTCTCCCAGTGCTCGTTGATCACCGGCTCGAGGTGGGTGGTGGCAAAGTGGCGGACTTTGTCGCGAATGGCTGCCTCGTCGGGGGTTAGGTCGTCGTCGAGGTGGAAGTAGTCAGCGGTTGTCATTGTTGTTCCTTCGGGTGTGAGGTGGAAAGCCAGGTCAGGATTTCGGCGCGGTGCTCGTCGACTTCGGGCGGGACATGGGGGTAGCCAACCGGGGTCTCGGAGAAGGTCAGAGGGTTGCGGATGCCGGGCAGCGTGCGCTCCCCCGAGCCCACCTGGACCACGGGGTCGAGCCCGAGGTCGGTGGCGAACTCGATGCCCCCGCGGATGTCGTTGATTGGGGCACACGGCAGTCCGGCCTGGGTGAGCAGCTCGAACCACTCGCTGGCGGGGCGGGTTGCCAGGAGGTCCACAAGGAGCGGGCGCAGGTCGGCGCGGTTGTGGCTGCGGTCGGCGGCCAGGGCAAATCGCGGGTCGGTGGCCAAGTGCTCGGCCCCGAGCAGGGTGCAGAAGCGCTGGAACTGGCGATCATTGCCGATGGTGACGACCAAGTCTCCGTCTGCAGTCGGTAAGGGCTCGTAGGGATAGATGCTGGGGTGCTGGTTCCCCATACGCTGTGGGACGCGCCCGCTCAATATGTAGCCGGCGGTCTGGTTTACCATCCCGGAGAGCGCTGAGGACAACAGGTTGGACTCCACATGCTGGCCGCGTCCCGATTTCCCGCGCTCCACGAGTGCTGCGAGGACTCCGATGGCGGTGTGTAAACCGGTTATGACATCGAAGATTGCGATGCCGGAGCGATAGGCCGGCGAGTCGGGTGCGCCGGTCAGGCTCATCAGCCCCGAGGAGGCCTGGACGAGCAAGTCGTATCCCGGTAGTCCCGCTCCACCAGCATTGCCGAAGCCGGTGACCGAGGAGTAGATAACCGACGGGTTGGTGGCTCGCACACTCTCATAATCGAGCCCAAACTTGGCGAGGCCTCCGGGCTTGAAGTTCTCCACCACGACATCCGCCTTGGCAGCGATCTCGCGGGCAATGCGGCATTGCTGCGGATTACCAAAGTCCAGGGCAATGGATTTTTTGTTGCGGTTGATAGAGAGGTAGTAGGTGGATCGGTCGTCGTAGACCGGGGGCTTCCAGGTGCGCGTCTCGTCCCCGGAAGGGCTTTCTACCTTGATCACAGTAGCGCCCATATCCGCAAGCAACATGGTGCAATACGGACCGGCGAGGACTCGACTGAAGTCCGCGACGACCAACCCGTCGAGAGGCCCAGCTCCTTGCTCATGTGTCATGGTTATCTCCGTACTTATGAAGGTGACTACAACCACATTTCCACCCACATTGCCTCAAGTCCAATACCTAATCACCTCCCCATTAATGCAATTCATGCAACAATCGCGGGCATGGAAATCCAACAGCTGCGTACCTTCATCGCGGTGGCCGAGGAGCTGCACTTCGGCCGAGCTGCCGAGCAGCTCCACATGGCCCAACCGCCCGTCAGTAGGACGATCAAACAACTCGAACGCGAACTCGGCGTCACTCTGTTCAATCGGAGTACCCGCTCCGTCGAGCTCACCCCCGCAGCAGAGGCGCTCCTACCGCGAGCACGGGACATCATTGCCGCAACCCATCTGGCCAAGCGCGAGACCATCGCAGCCAGCAAGGGCGAACGCGGCAGCGTCTCCGTGGCATACGCCGGGACCTCCACGCACCTACTTATGGGAATCCTGTCCAGGGAGTTACGCGCTGCTCACCCAGACATTCGCCTCAAGCTGCGCAACCAGCAATTTGCACAGCCAGCACTCGCGAGAGTTCTCGCAGGGGAGGTGGACGTCAGCCTGGGACGCTGGGATTTTGTCCCCGAGGCTCTGGAATCACGCATCTTGCAAAAGGAAGATCTGGTGTTGGCCGTGCCCGCCACCCACGCATTGGCCGATCAGGACGGAGTTCACATAGCACAGCTGGAGGACGAACCTTTTGTCTCACTCCCGCATCACGAGGGTTCGGTACTCGGCGACAGGCTGAGGCGGCTGAGTTTCAACGCCGGATTCGAACCACATGTGGTTCAACGCGTTCCCGACTCTTCCACTGCCATGGCTCTGGTGAGTGCTGAGGTGGGGTGCTCACTCACTGTGTCCTCGGTAGCGAAGAACACTCAAGACGAACACATTCGCTTCCTTCAAGTGCGCGATCACTCCCGACCCATTTATCTGCGGATGGCTTGGCGACCGGAGTCTGCAAACCCCGCACTCGGTTCGGTGCTGGAGCTTGCCCGCCAGGTGTGGCCGCACGATTCAGAGGATGCCCAGAGTTAGCCAAGGTAGCACCAAAAGGTTGCCAAGAGTAAGGTCTGCCTCCGTGGCAACACGCCAGTCGGTCACTGCCTCGCTGAAATATGAGAACACTACCGAGGCGAGAAAAGGGCCCCGGTATGGGGATACTGACTATTCGCAATACACAAGAGGAGAATTGACATGAAGAACATTGCGTTCATTGGTTTGGGAAGCATGGGTGGCCCGATGGCCGCCAACCTGGTCAAGGCTGGCTACACCGTCCGCGGCTTCGACGTCTCCGACTTTGCCAAGGAGAAGGCCACCGAGGCAGGCGTGACCCTGTTTGACACCGCCGTCGAGGCCACCGAGGGTGCCGACGCAGTGATCACCATGCTGCCGACCGCCCAGCTGGTCGCAGACACCCTGGCCGAGCTCGTAACCAAGGTGGAGAACAAGCCCGCCGTCTTCATCGACTCCTCCACCATCGGTGTCACCGAGGCTCGCAAGCATGCCGAGCTCATCAGCCAGGCTGGCTCCACCTTCTTGGATGCCCCGGTCTCGGGTGGCCACGGCGGCGCGGTCGCCGGCACCTTGGCCATCATGGTTGGCGGCGACGAGGAGACCTTCACCTCGGTGCGTCCGGTGTTCGACGCCATGGGCGACGCCATCACCTACTGCGGCAAGGTCGGCAACGGCCAGGGTGTGAAGATCTGCAACAACATGGTCCTGGGCATTCACCAGATCGCCCTGGCCGAGGCTTTCCTCCTTGGCGAGCGCATCGGCCTGGACTCTCAGACGATTTACGATGTCATTTCGAACTCCACCGGAAACTCCTGGGCTCTGCAGGAGCACGCCCCTGCCAAGGGCATTGACAAGGGCTTCCCGGCGGACAACGACTTCGAGGCCACCGCCCCGGCCGCGCTGATCGCCAAGGACCTCGGCTTTGCCAAGGAGGCCTTCGAGGCCACCGGCACCGCCTCTGTGCTGGGTATCCCGGCAGCCCAGCTATTTGCGGACTTCAACGACTCTGGCCGCGGCAAGCTGGACATGTCCGGAGTTGTCCTCGAGCTCGCTGAGCGCAGCGAAAACAAGAACGCCTAGTAACCGCTAGGCCTGCGGGTTTCGCACCAACTTCTTGTTGGCAAACTCGTTGAACCCAAAGCGCCCCAATTCACGCCCGAAGCCGGAGAGCTTCACACCACCGAAGGGCAGGTCCGGGGCGCTTTTGCTGGTGCTGTTGATCCACACCATGCCGACCTCCAGCTCCTCGGCGGCGCGCTGAGCCAGCGAATTGTCCTCGGTGAACACGCTAGCGGCCAGGCCAAAGGGCGAATCGTTGGCGATCTCGATGGCCTCCTCAAAACTGCCAAAGCGATACACCACGCCCACTGGACCGAACAGTTCCTCGCGGTACGCGCGCATCTCGGGGTTGACGTTAGCGAGCAGGCCCGGTCGGTAGAAGGCTTCACCATTCTCTGAGCGTCCGCCGTCTACGACCACTTGCGCTCCTTGTTCGACGGCATCCGTGACTAGCTCGTCGAGTTCCTCCGCGCCCGCGACCGAGGACAACGGACCGATCTTAGTGTCTGGGTCAGTGGGATCGCCCGGGGTCCACTGCGAGAACTGTTCAGTGAGCTTCTCGACGAACTGGTCATACACTGCGTCTTCAACCAAAAATCGCTTGCTGGCGGTGCACGCCTGCCCACCATTGCCCAGGCGATTGTTCGCCGCAGCGGTGGCGGCGGCATCCAGATCAGCGTCTTTGAACACGAGGACCGGGTCGGAGCCTCCCAGCTCCAGAACGCACTTCTTCAGATTGCGCCCGGCCACCTCGGCCACGGCAGCACCTGCCTTTTCGGAGCCGGTCAGCGAGACACCTCGTACACGTGGGTCGGCAATCGCGTCTGCGACCTGGCCGGAAGAGATGAAGGCGTTGAGGTACACACCGGCGGGCAGGCCGGCGTCGAGAAGCACCTGTTCTGTAGCCAGAGCTGACTGTGGGCAGTTGCGCGCGTGCTTGACCACGAGCGTGTTGCCCAGGGCTATGTTCGGCGCTGCAAACCTGGCTACCTGGTAGAAGGGATAGTTCCAGGGCATGACTCCGATGAGCGGGCCGATAGGCTCGGTACGAACCACTGCGCTGCCGGAGCCAGAGATGTCTAGCGGCTCGTCCGCCAGGAACTCCTCGAGATGATCGGCGTAGTACTGGTAAATCGAGGCCACGAGCTGGATCTCACCCTTGGCCTGGGTGAGCGGCTTGCCCATCTCCAGTGTCACCAGTGCAGCGAGATCGTCGGCGCGCTCGCGGTGGAGATCGGCCGCGCGGGTGAGGATCTCTCGGCGTTTGTCCAGCGGGGTCGCGCGCCATTGTCGGTAGGCGTTCTCGCTGGTAGACAGCAGATCCTGGAGCTCGCTGTCGGAGATCTCCTCGAAAGTGGCGATGGTTTCGCCCGTAGCAGGGTTGGTAGAGGTGTACACACCCATGTTGTGCTCCTTTTCTGGCCTAGGTCAGGCTGAACCCGGGGTAGCCGGCCGTGGCTTCGTCGTTGAGAACAGAGCGGTAGTTGCCTAATCCGCCGAGGTAGAACAGCACGGATGGCTTCTTGCCCGGTACATTGGCACCGAAGATCCACGAATCCACCTTGGTGAACACGGTGGCCTCGGCGATCTCCGTACAGGTCTCGGTCCACTCATCCACCGTCGACTGCTTGGGCTCAATGGCCTTAATACCATTGTCGTCTGCGTACTTGATGAGTTCAGAGATCCACTCCACCTGCGTCTCAATGCTCGGTGGCAGGTTAGTGAACGGCCCGTTGGGGCCCAACACCATGAACCAATTGGGGAAATTCGAGGTGGCAACGCCCAGGTAGCTAGTGGGCTGCCCCTGCCAGTGCTCGTTGATGTCCTCCCCGCCGCGGCCCAAGATTTCCATTCGACGGTAGTTGCCGTCGACGGCATCAAAGCCCGTGGCAAAGATCAACACGTCCAATTCGTGGAGCTGGCCATCGCTGGTGAGCACGCCATCCGGGGTGATTTCCTTGAACGGAGTTTCCTTGAGCGCTACTACCTCGACGTTGTCACGGTTAAAGGTTTCATAGAAGCCGTTGTCGCACAGCGGGCGGCGTGCGTACAAATCGTGCGGAGTGAGCTTGCGGGCAGTCTCCGGATCTTCGATGATCTCCGAGATCTTTCCGCGGATGAAGGACGCGGCAGCTTCGTTGGCTTCCAGGTCAGTGGCGATGTCACCGAAGGTGCCAAACATGAAGCGGAATCCGCCGCCCTTGTCCCATGCTTCCTGGAAGACGCGCTGTCGTTCCTCCTCAGACACGGACATGGCCGGAGTCGTGGCTTCCTCGAAGCCGAAAGCGACCGCGGAGTTTTTCACCTGATCCCAGATCTGGTCGTAGTTCGCCTTAACTTCTTGGCGCTCGGCCTCGGAGACCGGGCGCTTACCCACAGGAACCGAGTACTGCGGGGTTCGAACAAAGTGGGTTAGATGCGTGACCTCGGGAGCCAGGGCTGTGACCACCTGGGTTCCGGTGGATCCAGATCCAACTACACCGACACGTTTACCGCTGAGATCAATACCCTCAGGCCAGGCGCCGGTGTGCAGAATCTGACCGTCAAAGGTCTCCGCACCTGGAATGTCCGGCATATTAACAGCCGAGAGCAGGCCAACGGCGTTGAGGACGTAGCGCGCGCGGTAGGTCTCTCCGCCCGCGGTAAGCTCCCAGAGCCCCTCATCCTCCAGGTAGATAGACGAAGTGACCTCCGTGCCAAAGCGGAAATGGCGTCGCACGTCGAGGCGATCTACCACGTCTTCGAAGTAGGCCAAGATTTCCGGCTGGGTGAGGTAGGTGTTTTCCCAGTGGCCGTCGTTAAGCAACTCCTTGTCGAAGGAGTACCGATACAAATGACTCTCTGTATCCGACAGCGCACCCGGGTAGCGGTTCCAATACCAGGTACCGGCCGGGCCATCAGCCTTCTCGAATCCGATGACGTTGAGCCCGAGCTCATTGGCAAACTTGTGGACTCCGTAAACGCCACCGAATCCTGCGCCGATGACTGCTGCGTCGTAGGTCTGCACTGCAGTGGAAGTACTCATGGGGTTGTCCTTACTCTGGAAAGTCTGGAGTGAGAATGTGTCTAACTAGCGCCGTACCATTCGCGGATGCGCTGAAGCTCCTGATCAACCAATTCGGAACGTCCGGCTAGGAAAGGCCATACGTGCTGCTGGTTCTCGCCGATGGAGAGGGTGACATCTACGCCGGCAGCCTTGGCGCGTTCGTTTAGACGCTCGGCGTTATCCAGCAGCGCCTCCACGCTGCCGGCGTTGATGTAGAGGCGCGGGAAGCCGGTGAAGTCCGCATACAGCGGGTTGGCCAGCGGGTTGGTGGGCTCGGTCTTATCGCCCAGCACGCCGGCGATCATGCCGGCCAAAAGCTCCGGAGTGATCAGGGCGTCGGTGTCCAGGTTGGTCTCCAAGGTCTTGCCCTTGTTCTCCATGTCCAGCCACGGGGAAAACGCGATGACTCGCCCCGGGACCGGCTTGTTCTGCTGGATGAGCGCCAGCGGGATGGCCACGGCCAGGTTTCCGCCGGCAGAGTCACCGATTGTGGTGAGGTTTTCTGGTTGAATTCCGGAGTCGATAAGCGCCTCGATCACGGCGATGCCATCCTCGATCTGGGCGGGGTGTGGGTGCTCGGGAGCTCGGCGGTAATCGAGGACAAAGCTGGTAACACTGAGGGTCTTGGCCACGTGGGCGGCGAGCTTGCGGTGCGAGGCCGCGGAGCCGACGGCGAATCCGCCGCCGTGGGTGTACACGAGCACCCGGGAGGTGTCTGCGCCCTGCGGGAGACACCAGATGCCGGGGACTCCCCCGATTACTTCTTCCTTGTAGGTGACGTTCTCGGGTTCGACGGTGGGCTGGTGCCACTCGTCGAAGATGGCGCGGAAAAGGCGCATGGACATGTCCGGGTTATCGGCCATGACCTGGCTCCAGTCCGCGTAGAGGTCGCGCAACGGATCGGAAGTGTTCATGGTGCTCTCCTCAAGTTCGGGTGCGGTAGCTCGACGCGCTTCCGCAGCGTGTTGTGTTCTCGAGCTCAGGTGATACCGGAGAGTGACCGGAATCACTTTGCTTAACTTGACCCTAAAGCACGTCAAGCACCTGTGGTTGTTCCGATCTGAAACAGTGCCCGCGAAACACCGATCATTACCGGCATGGCATTAATAGACCCGTCATTTGGTATCGGAGTTTTCTTAGTGGGTATTCACTTCGCACCACATCCCTGGAAGACTCAAACATGATCCAGATCACTGCCAGGCAATATTGAGAGGTGCATCATGCATTCTTACGCGGTTCAACCTGACGACACCCGCATCCACGACCTCGAGATCGACACCCCCACCCCGGAGGGACGCGGGGTACTCCTGAAGGTGATCCGCGCCGGGGTCTGCCACACCGACACCCACCTGCGCGAGGGCGGCTACAACCTGGGAAGCCGCGGCACGATGACCATGAAGGACCGCGGCATCGAATACCCCATGGTCATGGGCCACGAGGTGGTCGGCGTGGTGGAAAAGCTCGGCCCGGAGGCCACAGAGTCCACGATCGGCAGCACCAAGCTGATCTACCCGTGGATCGGCTGCGGAGAGTGTCGCGAGTGCCGCGAGGGCAATGACAACCGCTGCGCAGCCGGAAAGAACCTCGGCATCGCGCGCCACGGTGGCTACGCGGAATACATCCTCGTCCCCGATGAGAAGTACCTGGTAGACATCGACGGAATCGACCCGAGCTGGGCCGCCACCCTGGCCTGCTCCGGGCTGACGGCCTACAGCGCCGTGGACAAGGTCCTGCCCCTGGACCCCGACGAGCCCATCGTCGTCTTCGGCGCGGGCGGGCTCGGGCTCACCGCCATCGCCATCCTCAAGCACCGCGGGCACGAGTCCATCTGCGCAGTTGACGTCTCAGACAGAAACCTCGAGCTGGCCGCGAACATGGGAGCTAGCCACACGGTCAAGTCAGACGATGAAGCCGCCAAAAACATCACCGAGGCCGTCGGAAACCCAGCCAGCGCCGTCATCGACTTTGTGAACAACGGCGCGACCGCGTCGACTGCCTTCGACATCCTCAAGAAGGCCGGCGTCATGGTCCAGGTGGGCCTCTTTGGCGGCGAGGTCACCATCCCCACGGCACTGCTGGCGCTGCGCATGGTGCACATCGAGGGCAGCTTCGTGGGCACCTTGGGCCAGATGCAGGATTTGGTCTCCATCGCCCAGACCGGCTCCCTGCCCAACATCCCCATCGTCGAGCGCCCCCTCAACGCCGCCGAGGTCGAGCAGGCACTGGACGACCTCACCAGCGGCGGAGTCTCCGGGCGCGTCGTGCTAACCGGATAGGCCTGGAACTATGTCCGGTCTGCCCGAGCCCATCCTGACCAGCTGGCAACGCTCCCAGCGACAGGGAGTTGATGCCGACACGGTGGCGCGGGCAGCCACGTCTACGCTTCTCGACGACAGGCTTCAACGCGCCGGCGAGCGAGTCTTGAGCCAATGGGCCACGAGTCTGGAAGACTTTCGACTGTCCATCCTGGTGGCAGACAACACCGGCATGATCATTGCCCGCCACATCGTGGACGCGCGCGATCGCAGTGCGCTTGAGCGTGTCAACGCCGCAGAAGGGTTCGACTTCTCCGAGTCCTCTGTGGGGACAAACGGTTTGGGCACTCCGCTGCACACCGGAGAAGACATCTTTGTGCAGGGCTCCCACCATTTTTCCTCCAGCCTTGCCCAGCTAGCCTGCGCCGGCGTCCCGATCACCCACCCCAATGACGGGCGCATCGTGGGCTCCATTGCATTGGCCGCGCACATTGAACACTCAGCTCCCCTCATGCTGGGAATGGCCCGCCACGCTGGCCAGCAGATTACCGAGGTCCTGCGTTCTGTGCAGGCAGCGGCAGGCACACCCGGTTCTTTACGCCTGAGTCGCTTTGAGCACTCTGAACGCGCCACCATCCTGGCTGCTTTGCAGGAACATCAGGGAAACAAATTGCAGGCGGCGGTCGACCTCGGGATCGGACGCACGACGCTGTACCGCAAGATGCGCGCGCTCAAGATCGATGAGACCGAGATTGGCACCGCGGGCAATAGTGCGCCGAGCGGTTCTGAATGACCGCTCGCGCAATCGCTTCCCCGCACCGCGCACACGGTGCGCCCGTTTGCCCGTACGCATTCAGCGACCGGGAGAAGTAGCCACTGGCCCCGTTGACGTTGACGTAGAGGGAATCAAAGCTGGTGCCGCCGGCCTCCAGCGCGCGAGTCATGACTTGCCGAGCTGCCTCAAGCAACCCGACAGCGTCCTTTTGCCGCAGACTGTGTGCTGGGCGGAAGGGCGAGATCCGTGCCTGCCACAACGCCTCGTCGGCATAAATATTGCCTATTCCAGACACGACTGTCTGGTTAAGCAACACGGTCTTGATACTGCTACGCCGTCGCCGAATTGATCGGGCGGCCTCCACGATGTCGAACTCGGCGTCAAAGGGATCTGGTGCGACGTGAGCAACCGGGGTAGGAACACCGTCGATAAGCGGACACACCAGCCACTGGCCAAAGGTGCGCTGATCTACGAAGGCGAGTTCACGCACCTGGCCGGAAAAGTCCAGCTGCGCTCGAATCCGCGTGTGTACCGCTGTGCACTCCCCCACGGCACCTACCAGCATCTGACCGCTCATGCCGAGATGGACGTACAGGGCATTGCCGTCGTCCAGATTGAGCCACAGATACTTTCCCCGTCGGCCAGTTCCGGTGATTGTGCGATCTTCCAGGAGCTCCTCGATGGGCTGTCCCTGGCCGCGAGTGGCGCGCGGATGGCTCACCTCGACGGAGATGAATCTCCCGCCCACCACGTGGGTGTCCAGACCGCGCCGGACAACCTCGACTTCAGGAAGTTCAGGCACGGACGACCGCGGGGTTATCGCGCAAGACGGCCAGGGCCTCGCGCGCGGCCTCCTGCTCGGCCAGCTTCTTGTTTCCCTTCACGCCGGTGCCCAAAACCTTGTCGTTGACCGTGGCGTGAGCGGTGAAGGTGAGATCATGATCCGGCCCAACCGAAGTGGCCGTGTACACGGCCATGGGAGCCTTGAGCTCGGCCAGGCGCTCCTGCAGGGCAGTCTTGAAGTCCTGGTGGAGGCTCAAGGCGGAAGCGCTATCGATCTTCTTCTTAAACAGGCGCAAGATCACCTGACGCGCAGGCTCAAATCCGTGTTCCAGGTAGATCGCTCCGAAGATCGCCTCGGTGGTGTCGGCCAGAATCGAGTCCTTTTCTCGGCCCTGGGTCACCAGCTCGCCCTTACCCAACAGGATGTGCTCACCCAGACCGATCTCTCGGGCGATATCGGCAAGGCCATAGCGGGAGACAATGCCGGCGCGCATCTTGGAGATGTCCGACTCTGGGCGCGTGGGGTACTGCTCGTACAGCTTGTTGGCCACAGAAAGCCCCAGCACGGCATCACCGAGGAACTCGAGACGCTCGTTGTTGGGTAGGTGGCCGTTCTCGTTTGCGAAAGAACGGTGCGTGAGCGCTAGGCGCAAACCTTCGTCGGCCACGGTGATGCCGAGCGCAGTCAGCAGCGGGGTGTGGTCGACAGCCTCATAGGCCTGCTGCCAGGCCTCTTCGCCGCTGATGCGGGACTTCTTGGAGCGGCTCACAGGAACTTCTCCAATCCAGCCCAGCGCGGGTCGGTCTTCTCCTCGTCCTCTTCCCCAGACACCCCATCAGGCTTGGGCGCGTCCTCGTCGCAACCGTTCTCACAGACGGGGTTGAAGGGCAGGCTCAGACCGGCCTCATCAACCACGGCCTGCTCGATGTCCGCGGTATCGCCACTGATGACCACCACGCCTTCGTCCTCGCCGTCTTCGGCAGCTTCGCCCGCGATGAAGTCGTCATCACCGGCGAAAACCTGGCTGATGTGCAGACGGGTCTCCGGGCGCAGTGTGCGCAGGCAGCGCACGCACTCGCCCGTCAGCGTCGAGCTGATGTCAGCATCGACGAGCACTGCCCCGCCCAGCGGCGTGAGGCTGGCGTCAACGACGACCTGCTCGCCTTCAGCGATGGCGATCATTTCGGGCCCGATACGTGAGGGGCTGGGACCAGAGTTGCGGCGCACCTCAGTCTCGCTGGCTTGCACCCGCAGAAGTTCGGCAACGTTAAAGACGAATGGAGAGTTCATAACGCCGTCTAGGTTACCCGCGTTGCCCCACTTACTCGGAGCGGGGGCGACGTGCGCGCGTGGTACCGCGGGAAGCGTAACCCTGGCCCGGCTGCTGACGCTGCTGACCGGACAGGCCTGCTCCGCGACGCAGTGCGGCGCGATCGGAGGTCACAGTGCGCAGGATCGAGGAGAGCGACTCCTCAAAGTCTGCCAACTTGTTGTCCACGAACTCATCGGCCTCGGTGCGCAGACGATCAGAGTCGGAGTGGGCGGCGTCGACGATACGACGTGCCTCCTCGTTGGCACGGCGAGTGACCTCGGACTCGTCGACCAGGCGCTGCTGCTCTGCAATGCCCTCGTTGACGTAACGCTCATAGGCGGCGTTACCCTCGCTGACCAGACGGTCAGCCTCGTTACGGGCAGAAACGACCGTGCGGTCTGCCTCTTCGTCGGCCTCAGAAATGGTAGCCGTGGCGCGTGCCTGGGCATCATCCATGATCGCGGCTGCCTCGGAGCTGGCGCCGTTGATGGTGTCATCTGCCTCGGCCTGGGCGTCCTGCACGATCTCGCGGGCACGCTCTTCGGCTCCGCGGAGGATGTCGTCCTGCTTATCCAGCACGTCCTGCGCGTCGTCGATTTCCATCGGCAGGGCGTTGCGCAGATCGTCGAGAAGCGCGAGGACATCATTGCGCGGAACCATGCAGTTGGGGGTCATGGGCACGCCGTAGGCCTGCTCTACGGTCTGCACCAATTCGTCGAGGGCTTCAAAAACTCGATACATAGTCCCCCACGATACGCATGGTCTCCGGCTTCGGCGCTTCTCGACGCGCGAAACCTGGTGGCTTAGATAACTCCCTGCGCGAGCATGGCATCAGCGACCTTCTTGAAGCCCGCGATGTTTGCACCCACCACATAGTCGTTCTCATGGCCGTACTGGGCAGCGGTATCGGCGGTGGCGCGGAAGATGTTCTTCATGATCTCCTGCAGACGCTCGTCGGTGTACTCGAAGCTCCAGGAGTCGCGTGTGGCGTTCTGCTGCATTTCCAGGGCCGACGTGGCCACGCCACCGGCGTTGGCAGCCTTGCCCGGAACGAAGTGGACGCCCGCCTTCTGGAACGCCTCGATGGCCTCCGGGGTACAGGGCATATTCGCACCTTCGGCCACGTAGGCCACGCCCTTGTCCACCAGGTTCTTGGCGTGGGACTCATCCAGCTCGTTCTGGGTGGCACACGGCAGAGCAACGGCGGCTTCCAGATCCCAGACGCTGCCGTCCTCGTGGAAGGTGGCATTGTCGGCGTGCTTGACGTAATCGCCAACGCGCCCGCGCTCGACCTCCTTGATCTGCTTGAGCAGCTCCACGTCCACGCCCTCCGGGGTGTGGACCCACCCCGAGGAGTCGGAGAAACCGACGACGGTTGCCCCCAACTGCTGGGCCTTCTCGATGGCGTAGATGGCCACGTTGCCGGAGCCCGACACGATGACGTGTGCGCCCTGCAGGCTGTCGCCATTGGCCTTCATCATCTCCTCGGTGAGGTAAACGCAGCCGTAGCCGGTGGCCTCGGTGCGTACCAGGGAACCACCCCAGTTCAGCCCCTTGCCCGTGAGCACGCCAGACTCGTGTTCGTTGGTCAGGCGACGGTACTGCCCAAAGAGGTAGCCAATCTCACGACCACCCACGCCGATGTCGCCGGCGGGCACATCGCGGTACTCACCGATATGGCGGTGCAGCTCCGTCATGAAGGACTGGCAAAAACGCATGATCTCTTGGTCGGAACGTCCCTTGGGGTCGAAGTCCGAACCGCCCTTGCCGCCACCGATGGGCAGGCCGGTCAAGGAGTTCTTGAAGATCTGCTCGAACCCCAGGAACTTGATGATGCCCAGGTTGACCGACGGGTGGAAACGCAGCCCGCCCTTGTACGGGCCAAGTGCCGAGTTGAACTGGACGCGGAATCCGCGATTGACCTGTACCTGGCCCTGGTCATCCACCCAGGGCACTCGGAAGATGATCTGACGCTCCGGCTCGCAGAGACGCTGGATGAGCCCGTAATCGGCGTAATGCGGATCATGCTCCAACACAATCTTGAGGGAATCGAGCACCTCGGCCACGGCCTGGTGGAACTCCGGCTCACCAGCGTTGCGCTTGAGCAGCTTTGAGTAATACTCCGAGACCTTCTGGTCAACGTCAGACATCAACATTCCTTTCTATAGTTCGATAGAACCTATGAGACATTGTATGTCAGGCGCACCCCAGATTTAAGGGCGATCAGACAAAACCGGCGATCTCCCTGGCCACTACACTGCGAAGCTATGCCGTCTGACGTATTCACCCCTAACCCACCGGCCAACCCGCTTAACGTCCTCATTGCTCCCACCGATCTCGGTGCCCTGAGCGCCACCGAAGTCGCCCAACACGTGGGATCTGGAGTTACCAGTGTGATCCGCGATGCCCAGGTCAGCATCGCGCCGATCAGCGCGGGCGGCCCGGGCACGGCGGCGCTTTTCGACGGCTCCACCATCACCTGCCCCACCGTGACGGCGTCAGGTCGACTCACCGAGGCGACATACGTACTCAGTGGCGACACCGCCATCATCGACGCCGCCACCTGCCTGGGTGAAGAGGAGCTCACTCCCGGAACCGCCGACTCCTACGGCTTGGGCGTGCTCATCGCCGATGCGCAGACGCGTGGAGCTTCCCGAGCGCTGATTGCTCTCAACGGTTGCACAGTGGACGACGGCGGAGCCGGGATCCTTGTTGCTCTCGCAGCTCCCCCGCTGGATGCTGCCGGACACACCCTCCCCAAGGGCGGCAAGGCACTAGAGCGCGTTGCAGACTTTGATACCGCAAAGGTCAACGTGCCCGCCGGCGCGATGGACTGGATGTTCGTCGGTGGCCAACCGTTTGCTGAGGCCCCGGGCATGGAGCAGCTACGTGCGTTTACCGGCGTGGGGGAATCCACTCCGAATCTTGCGATTGCCCCGACTTGGCTGTCCACCGTATTCCACGCAGGTCCGGAGCACGTCACATTGCTGACTGTCGACGAGTTGGTGGCCGGACTTGACGTTTCCGCGCTACTCGCAGACTCCCCCAACCTGGCCATTTCTACGGGCGGGGCAGCAGAAGCACTCCGCCGCAGCGCCCCCGAAAGCACGACTGTTGCTGGGATCAACCTGCCGGAGGCCACCCCGCAGGCACTCGAGGAGGCTGGGGCTCAAGTCGCTGCGGACTACCTGAGGATCTCCACCGACCAGGGATAGGCGGCCGGGATCTCGAAGGCCAGCTCGTTTTCCAAAGCCACTGGATCGTTCGGCAGATCAGCACGCGGGGTAAGAATCCGCGCAAGGCTCATAGCTAGTTCGTTGTAGGACAGAGACTCACCCGTGGCCTCGATACTGAGGCTGCGCACGCGGGCATTCTGGTCGACTTCCGCGTGCTCGCGCTCGTAGACCTCCCACAGTTGTTGAGTGAGCTGCTCCGATACCTGCGGGGCATCCTCATAGGACAAGTCGTAGCTGTGGAGGCGCTTGTGCTCGCAGAGGATGCGCCCGGCGTTTTCGAAGGCCGCGCGGATCTCGGCTGCGGCGTCGTCGGGGGCAAGGACGTCAAAGCGAATGGTCGGCATGCCCCTGGAGCTTAGACCAGTGATGGTTATAGTGATTTCCAAGCATTAACCATTTACTCGATAGAAAGACGTTTGCGCCATGTCCGCGCCCACAGATATTGCCCGCTTGCTCTCCAGCCACGAAGCCGACCTCAGTTTCCAGCGCCCGTTCTATGAGGACCTGCACGAGCGCCCCGAACTTTCTGGCCAAGAGGCAGAGACGTTCAGCAAAATCCAGGAGCTCATGGAGCGCTTCGACTGCGAGGTGGTCTCCCCGCTGGGTGGGTTCGGGCTATGCGCGGTCTTTCGAAATGGCGACGGCCCCACGGTCCTCTTCCGCGCGGATATCGACGCCCTTCCGGTGAAGGAGGAGACTGGTGTCCCCTACGCGTCGACACGCCTGCGTCCGCGCGGGGACGGCACCATGACCGGAGTGATGCACGCCTGCGGCCACGACATGCACGCCACCGCCCTGGCCGGAATTTGCGCGATCCTGGACGCGCACCGCCAGGACTGGTCGGGTACTTTCGTTGCCCTATTCCAGCCCGCCGAGGAGAACTCGACCGGAGCCAACGCCATGATCGCTGATGGATTGGTGACTAAGATCCCGCGCCCCGATGTCTGCCTGGGGCAGCACGTTATGCCGGGGCGCGCCGGTGAGGTGCGCTCCATGCCTGGCGCCCAGTTCGCGGCCTGCGACTCGATTCGCATCACGGTCCATGGGCGCAGCGCGCACGGTTCCATGCCGCACAAGGCCATCGATCCGACTTTTATTGCGGCCATGATTATCGTTCGCTTGCAGGCCGTCGTGGGGCGCGAAGTTGACCCGGATGATTTCGCAGTGGTCACCGTGGGATCCGTTCGGGCCGGTACGACGAACAACATCATCCCGTCGTCCGCCGAGATTGTGCTGAATTGCCGCTTCTTTGACAACGCCACTAAGCGACGCGTGTATTCATCCATTCGGCGCCTCGTCAACGCCGAGTGCGAGGCCTCCGGATCACCCAAGCCCGCCGAATTCGAGTTCTTTGCCCACGGTGATTTGATTGATAATTCCCCCGAGGTCTACTCCACGGTTCGCCCCACCTTTGATCGAGTCTTCGGGCGCAACTCCGTTGACGGGCACCGCTCATCGGTTTCGGAGGACTTCTCTCATATTCCCGCGGCGTTTCGTTCTCCATACCTGTACTGGACGGTTGGCTGCACTCCGCACGACATCTGGGACCAGGCAGTGGCCAACGGCACCGTCGATACTGACGTACCTGTTAACCACCAGCCAAACTTCCTGCCGGACTACGAGCCCACGGTCGAAGCAGCCACCAAGGCGGGTGCCGCAGCAGCATTGACGTACTTGGCCTCTTAAGAGGGCCACTAAAAGGGGCGAACCTGCGCGAGCAGCTGCGGGCACAATTAGGCTACAGCTATAAGCCTTTGTGCCTATTGTGTTCGCTGTTTTACAGGAAGGCCCCGTAAGTTCATGTACAAATCCGTTGGTGGCCACATTCGTGCCGCGGCCGGTACTACTCCGGAGCACGCCACTGATCGTAAGTTCTGGTTTGGACTCTCCCGCGCCATCGTGGACGCGATGTCGGAGAATTGGCACCGTACCCGTTCGGCCCACGCCAAGGTTCGCCAGCAGCACTACTTCTCTGCGGAGTTCCTGATGGGACGCGCGCTGCTGAACAACCTCAATAACCTCGGCTTGTTGGAGGAGGCGAAGGAAGCCGCAGCCGGCTATGGCCGCGATCTGACCGAAGTACTGGAAGCCGAAAACGACGCCGCCCTCGGCAACGGTGGCCTGGGACGTTTGGCCGCCTGCTTCCTCGATTCGGCAGTGACCCACGACCTGCCGGTCACCGGCTACGGTCTGCTTTACCGCTACGGACTGTTCCGCCAGGAGTTCTCCGAAGGATTCCAGGTGGAGCAGCCTGACCCCTGGCGCGAGGACGGCAACCCGTTCACTATCCGCCGCACCCACCAGCAGGTGCGCGTGAACTTCGACGATCTCAATGTGCGAGCCGTCCCCTATGACATGCCGATCACCGGCTACGGCACCTCGAACGTCGGAACGCTGCGCCTGTGGAAGGCCGAACCCATGGAGGAGTTCGACTACCAAGCGTTCAACTCCCAGCGCTTCACTGAGGCCATCACCCAGCGCGAGGCAGTCAACGACATCTGCCGTGTCCTCTACCCCAACGACACGACCTACGAAGGCAAGAAGCTGCGCGTTCGCCAGCAGTACTTCTTTACCTCCGCGTCCCTGCAGGAGATGCTGGCCAATCACCTCAAGCACCATTCGGATGTGCGCAGCTTCGCTGAGTACAACTGCATCCAGCTCAATGACACCCACCCGGTGCTGGCCATCCCCGAGCTCATGCGCCTGCTCATGGACGAGCACGGCCTGGGGTGGGACGAGGCCTGGGACATCGTCACCCAGACGTTCGCCTACACCAACCACACCGTGCTTACCGAGGCCCTGGAGACCTGGGAGCAGTCCATCTTCCAGCAGATGCTGTGGCGAGTGTGGCAGATCATTGAGGAGATCGACCGCCGCTTCCGACTGGACATGCAGGCTCGCGGCCTCGATTCCGAGCGCATCAACCGCATGGCCCCGGTCCGCGATGGCATCGTCCACATGGCGTGGATCGCCTGCTACGCCGCCTACTCCATCAACGGTGTCGCGGCGCTGCACACCGAGATCATCAAGCGCGAGACGCTGGGCGACTGGCATGACCTGTGGCCGGAGAAGTTCAACAACAAGACCAATGGTGTGACCCCGCGCCGCTGGCTGGCCATGTGCAACCCGCGCCTGGCCCAAACGCTTACCCGACTGAGCGGTTCGGATGAGTGGGTTACCAACCTCGAGGAGCTCAGCTACCTCGATGAGCATGCCTCCGACGAGGAACTCCTCCGCGAACTCATGGCTATCAAGCAGGCCAACAAGGATGACTTCGCGGAGTGGATCAATAAGCGTCAGGGAATCGAGATCGATTCGACGTCGCTTTTCGACGTCCAGATCAAGCGGTTGCACGAGTACAAGCGCCAACTTCTCAACGCCATCTACATCCTGGACCTGTATTTCCGCATTACGCGTGATGGCCATTCGTGCCCGCCGCGCACCTTCATCTTCGGTGCTAAGGCAGCCCCGGGATATGACCGCGCCAAGGCGATCATCAAGCTCATCAATACTATTGCTGACCTGGTCAATAACGACCCGGTGGCGTCGCGCTACCTGCGGGTGGTCTTCGTGGAGAACTACAACGTCTCCCCCGCCGAGCGCATCATCCCGGCCGCGGACATCTCTGAGCAGATCTCTACTGCCGGCAAGGAGGCCTCGGGCACCAGCAACATGAAGTTCATGATGAACGGGGCGTTGACCTTGGGCACCATGGATGGCGCCAACGTTGAGATCGTCGAGGCCGTCGGCGGGGAGAACGCCTACATCTTCGGTGCACGGGAAGAAGAGCTTCCGCAGCTGCGCGCTACCTATTCTCCCCACGAGTTCTATGAGAAGGTCCCCGGACTTAAGCGTGCGTTGGATGCCTTCGACGATGGCACTCTCGACGACCACGGGACCGGCCAGTTCCACGACCTAAAGAACTCGCTCATCCACGGCTACGGCGAGACTGCCACCGACACCTACTACGTGCTCGGCGACTTCGAGTCCTACCGCGAGACCCGCGATCAGGCGGCGGAAGACTATCAGCGCGACCCGCTGGAGTGGGCCCGCAAGTGCTGGCTGAACATCTGTGCTTCGGGGCGTTTCTCTTCGGATCGCACGATCCGCGACTACGCCGACGAGGTATGGCGCATTAAACCCCACCCGATCTTCTAATCGGATGGGGCTCTAGCGCTCAGCCCGCTCTACCTCAGTGGTAGGGCGGGCTGTTTTTCTTAGTTGTTGTGCGCGTTCGCTGCCTTAGCGACGTCGCCCAACATGTGCACCTGGATCATGTTGGTATTGCCCGAGACTCCCGGAGGGGTACCGGCGACAACAACCATCATGTCGTTCTCGTTGTACTCCTCCAGGCCAAGCAGCTGGTCGTCTAGCGTGGCCATCATTTCGTCCGTGGACTCAATAGCCGGGCACAGGAACGTCTCTGCACCCCAGGTCAGCGCCAGCTGAGAGCGCACGTGCTGATGCGGCGTGAAAACCAGCAGCGGCAGGTGGGAGTGCAGGCGGGCCACGCGCTTTGCGGTATCACCAGTGGTGGTGAAGGCAACGAGCGCGCGGGATCCCAGGCGCTCGGCGATGTCGCGTGCCGAGTAGGAGATCACGCCACGCTTGGTACGCGGCACGTGGGAAAGCTCCGGAACCGAACCGTCGCGCTCAGCAACGCGAACGATACGAGCCATGGTGCGCACGGTGTTGTGCGGATCGCGGCCCACGGAGGTCTCACCGGACAGCATGACGGCGTCGGCGCCATCGAGCACGGCGTTAGCCACGTCGGAGGCCTCTGCACGGGTCGGCCGGGAGTTTTCGATCATGGAGTCCAGCATCTGGGTAGCCACGATGGCCGGCTTGGCGTTCTCGCGGGCAATCTGCACAGCGCGCTTCTGCACCAGCGGGACGTCCTCCAACGGGATCTCCACGCCGAGGTCACCGCGGGCGACCATGATGCCGTCGAAGGCCAGCACAATGGACTCGAGGGCGTCGATAGCCTCCGGCTTCTCCAGTTTTGCGATCACGGGCACGCGGAATCCGTGCTCGTCCATGATCTCGTGGACCAGGTCCACATCAGCCGGCGAGCGCACAAAGGACAGGGCGACAAAGTCCACGCCCAGCTGCATGGCAAAGCGCAGATCCTCGATGTCCTTCTCCGACAGCGCGGGCACGGAGATGTCCATGCCCGGCAGGGACACGCCCTTGTTGTTGGACACGGGGCCGCCCTCTACGACCTCGCAGACCACGTCGTTGCCGTCGACCTCTTTGCACACCAGGCCGACCTTGCCGTCGTCGACGAGCAGACGGTCGCCGGGGCGGGCGTCCAGAGCCAGGTTCTTGTAGGTAGTGGACACGCGGTCGTGCGTACCGGGGACGTCATCCACGGTGATGCGCACGATCTCGCCATCGGCCCAGTAGGTCGAGCCTTCTTCGAATCGTCCGAGGCGAATCTTCGGGCCCTGAAGGTCGGCCAGGATGCCCACGGCCTGTCCAGTCTCGTCGGTGGCCTCACGCACCCACTTGTAGTTCTGCTCGTGGTCAGCGTGATCGCCATGCGAGAAGTTCATGCGAGCCACATTCATGCCGGCCTCGACGAGTCCGAGAATGCCTTCCTTGCTGGCGACCGCCGGGCCTAGCGTACAAACGATCTTGGTTCTTCTATCCACACTGCATCACCTTACTGAAACGTCTGGGGATTGGTATGACGTAGTTTGTTGGGCGTCAATGCCCCAATTTACTCCGTTTGCTTCACTGCTTGGGAAGTCCCTGGAGACAGGCTCGTTTCCCGCCGTTTTTTCATGACAATGAACACCACTACTGCGCTCAGGAACACAATCAGCGAAACCCAGGTGTTCACTCGCTGCCCCAGAATCATGGTGGCGGCGTCGTCACGCATGAGCTCCACCCAGAAGCGACCAAGCGTGTATCCGGCCACGTACAACACGAACACGCTGCCGTTGCCTAGGCGGAAGCGTCGATCGGCCCAGAGCAGGAAGAGGCAAACCAACACGTTCCACAACAGCTCGTAGAGGAAGGTGGGGTGAACCACGGAGATGATTTCTCCGGTCGAGTGCCCGGTCAGCGGGGCGAAGTTTCCTTGCTCATCGACGCGGTAGTAGATCTCTAGTGCCCACGGCACATCGGTGGGGCGACCATAGATCTCCTGGTTGAACCAGTTACCCAGGCGTCCGATGCCCTGCGCGAGAACCACTCCGGGAGCGACTGCGTCGGCAAACGGCGCCAACGGGACCTGCTTGTACTTAAACAGCAGCCATACCGCGATGCTGCCGAGTGCAATGGCGCCCCAGATTCCTAGGCCACCGGCAGTGATATTGAACGCCTGCCAGGGGTTCTTACCCTCTCCGAAGTACTTCGGAGCATCCGTGATCACGTGGTACAGCCGACCGCCGACGATGCCAGCTGGCACAGCGACGATGGCGGCATCCCAAACGTCATCAGGATTTCCCCCACGCTCCTTGTAACGGCGCAGCGTCAACCACAGGGCAACGAGAATGCCGGTGATGATGCAAAGCGCGTAGGCACGAATCGGCAGAGGCCCGAGATGCCAAACGCCTTGGGGTGGGGAGGGAATATTCGCCAAAATCATGGTGTGCACGCACCATAGTGTGCCTTAGTGCATCAATTAACGCGAAGGGCAGGCCGGGTGTTGCCCTGCCGCGACCAGGGCGCGCGTGGCGGCTTCTGGATCTTCAGCCATCATGATCGCCTCTCCTACCAGGACCGCATCAGCCCCCGCGGAGGCATAGGCCAACAAGTCTTGGCCGGTTCGCACGCCCCCCAGCGCGATGCGCACCACCTCTTCCGGCAGCCCTGGAACAATGGAAGCAAAGTTTTCGCGATCCAGCGTCGAGGACGTGATCGACCAAGCATTAACACCGATCACCCGGGCTCCGGCTTCCAGGGCCCGATCCGCTTCCTCAGGTGTTCGCACCTCGGCCAGCGCTGTCATTCCCAGAGACTCAGCACGATCGATCAGGGCGACCAGACGGGCCTGACCAAGAAGCTCAACCTGGAGCGGCACGATGTCTGCACCAAAGCAACGGGCCTCGTGAATCTGGTAAGGGTCGACGATGATGTCCCGGATAATCATGGGCAGACTAACCGCCTGGCGGGCATGCCACATGTCTTCCAGGGAACCGTCGTAACGCAATCGTTCGGTCTGGCACGCCACCAAATGGGCTCCGGCGCGTTCGATCGTTGTCGCCAGTTCTTCCATCGACGGGATGGATACTCGTTGCCCTAGGCGTGGCACGGCGCGTTTGATCTCAACGATGACACCGCAACCCGAACGCAGAATGGCGGCCCGACCGTCGCGGGGCGCGGGTGCTTGTCGAGAGCGCGCTTTGATGTCGGCAAAGCTGATGTGCGCCTCACGGGCGGCAACGTCCTCGAGGATTCCGGCGACAATGCCATCGACAGCAAGCGGTGATTGCATGGCCCCTCTCCTCGAGTCGTGCGCGGATGTCAATACCCTTGCGAGCCTAATGCGCTGAGAGTGTCCTGCGAAATTGCGGGTGTGTTCTGGGGCACACTACTTCACATCGGTGGGGTCAATGTCTTCATCGAGTGCATCCCACATCACACGCCCCGAATCCGGAGACTCCTCGAGGTCCTCCTGCAGCTTCTCTGCGCGAGTGGCCTTGCGTTCGTACGCGTTTGCCCGCACCCCATCCGCCCCTGGCCTCATGAGCACGACGACCGCCGCCATGACGACCAAGGCACATGCCAGCAAGGCAAGCACTGGGCCGAGGTGGTGCACCTCAACTCCGGTGATTTGCGCCCAAGACTCCAGCGCGGGTGCATCCGTGGCTTTCCGGGCCGAGGTTCGCGTACTCAGCAGAGCATGGAGCCGGGAGTAGTCGGGATCGGTCGTCAGAATGCTCACGGGGCTCAGGCTCGCTCCAATGGCAGCAAGCCCAGCGATCCCCGCCACGAAGCGCCGCCCCCACCGACGCAAAACCAGCAGGGCCACCGCGGCCGCCACAACGAGCAGAGCTACCGCGAGAATCTCGGTGGAGTAGGTGGATCCCTTGACCGCCACGCTTTGCGGGCCGGCTTTGTCGTCATCCGCGCTCACGGTCAGCCACTGCATGTTCGAGGCCAACCACAACATGCCGGCCGCCGCCAGCATCGTGAGTGCTCCCAGGCGAGAGGGCTTCTTGGACGTATCGACGCTCACTTGGTGTCCTCCAGCAAGATGTCGGAATCAAAACAGGTGCGATCCCCGGTGTGGCAGGCCCCACCGACTTGGTCGACCGTAATCAGCACAGTGTCGCCGTCACAGTCCAGGCGGACCTCATGTACCGCTTGCGTGTGCCCAGACGTCAGTCCCTTAACCCAGTATTCGTCCCGGGAGCGGGAGTAGTACGTGGCTCGGCGCGAGCGCAGCGTATACGCGAGGGCTGCGCTATCCATCCACGCCATCATCAGCACTTCCCCGGTCGTGGCTTCCTGGGCAATCGCCGGAACCAGACCGGCCGAGTTAAAGCTCACCCTTGCGGCTATCGCAGGGTCGAGCTTTTCCTGGGCAATCTCTTGCTGCAAGGTCACTGGCGCACCTCGTAACCGGCTTGCGCGATCGCGCTCTTGACTTCACCGATCGTGGTGTGCCCGAAGTGGAAGATGGAGGCCGCCAGCACCGCGTCCGCCCCGGCAGCAATGGCCGGAGGAAAATCCTGGGGGCTTCCCGCTCCACCCGAGGCGATCACGGGAACGTCGACCGCCTCGCGCACAGCCTGCAAGAGCTCCAGGTCAAAGCCTTCCTGCGTGCCGTCCCCGTCCATGGAGTTCAGCAAGATCTCTCCGACACCCAGTTCCTGGCCTTTCCGGGCCCATTCCACGGCGTCCAGTCCCGCCGAGCGCGATCCTCCGTGAGTGGTCACCTCGAACCCGCTCGGGCACTGCTCGCTCGATTCCTTAACCCGGCGCGCATCAACCGACAGGACAATGCACTGCGCGCCGAAGCGCTGGGATAGCTCTTGCAGTAGAGCAGGGTTGGCGATCGCCGCGGTGTTGATGGAGACCTTGTCGGCGCCGGCACGCAACAGGGCGTCCACGTCCTCTGCGCTGCGCACTCCTCCCCCGACTGTCAGCGGGATGAAAACGCGATCGGCAGTACGACGAACCACGTCGAGCATGGTTCCGCGCCCATCTTTGGAGGCGGTCACGTCCAGAAACGTCAGTTCGTCGGCGCCTTCACGGTCATAGCGCTCGGCAAGTTCGACGGGGTCGCCGGCATCGACTAGTCCGGCGAAGTTCACCCCTTTGACCACGCGCCCGTTGTCGACGTCCAAGCAGGGAATTACCCGGACTGCCACTGCCATGACGTTCTCCTAAAAGGTTGAGCTGGAAGAAGATTTAGTTTGTTTGATGGTACTCAGCAGGAACGTGTGTGCTTCAGGTGCTCCCGCAATCACCCCGTGGCTCTGGGGCGTCCAAGGGTTGCCACTGAGGTCGGTCACCACCGCCCCGGCGGCGCGGGCCAGCGCCACGCCAGCCGCGTTGTCCCACACGTGCGGGCTCAGGCTTATGGCTCCGTCGAACACTCCCTGCGCAACAAAGGCCAGGTCGGTTCCCACCGAACCCGTGATGCGAGGTCGAAAGGGCCCGTGTGCCAATTGGCACAGCAGATCTCCGGCTGCCGCGCGATGCGTCGGCGGCAGAGATCCGGATACTGCAGAGGAAACCCCCAACTGCCCTAGCGCAGCTGGTCTGTTGCCAATGGAGTGCACTGGCTGCTCATTGAACTTCGCTTCTTGTCCCTGCGCCCAGGTGATACGCCGGCCCAGAAGTGGATGTGAGGTCACGGCAACCACCGGTTCTGACTCCACGACCAAGCTCAGCAGTATGGCGCACATTGGGTTGCCCACCGCATAATTGCTCGTGCCATCGATCGGGTCGACTACCCACATCTTGGCCTGGTCGAAGAAACCACCATGTTCCTCACCGAACACCTCGATGCCGGTTTCTGCGGTCAAGCGCGCACGAATGAGCCGCTCGATCTCCAGGTCGACGCTGGTGGCAAAGTCTCGCGGCCCCTTGTGCACGCTCGGACAAGCTCCCACTCCGTCGCGAAAGAGCGCCTCGGCGTCGTTGACCACCTCTAAGGCGGTGTGCAGGAGTTCGCGATAGGCCATGGACCGTCCCGTCTATTTAGTAGGCAGAGACTGCGCGGAGCGCCTCGGCCAGGTCGACGCGACCTTCGTAGAGGGCCTTGCCCACGATCACGGAGTCGATTCCCTCGTCGGCGCATTCTGCCAGGGCAATGATGTCGTCAACACTGGAAATGCCCCCTGAGGCCGTGACTGCGGCATCGGTGGCCGCCGCGACGTCGACAAGCAACTCCACATTCGGTCCGGACAGCGTGCCGTCGGTGGACACGTCCGTGACCACAAAGCGCGGGCATCCCGCTGCGTCCAGTCGCTCCAGAACCTCCCAGAGATCGCCGCCATCGGTGACCCATCCGTTGGCCTTGACTCGCCAAGAATCGCCCTCGGCCACGGCAGCAAGATCGACAGCGATGGCCTCTCCGTGCCGTGCGATCACGCGTTCAATCCACTCCGGGTTGGTCAGCGCGGCGGTACCGATGTTGACGCGCGCGGCCCCGGTGGCCAGGGCTCTTTCTAAGGAGGCATCATCACGAATTCCGCCGGTGAGCTCCACATTGATGTCCAGCTCTCCGGCGATGTGCGCCAGCAGTTCGTGGTTGGAGCCTCGCCCGAAGGCCGCGTCCAGATCGACCACGTGCAACCACTGCGCGCCCTGCTCCTGGAAACAGCGGGCTGCCGCCAGTGGGTCTCCGTAGCCTTTCTCGGTGCCAGCAGCGCCTTTGTCCAGGCGCACTGCTTGGCCGCCGACGATGTCTACAGCGGGCACGAGGGTAAACGTCATGTGGGCAATACTAGCGCCTAGGCTTAAGCGCATGGACGGCTTGGAGATCTTTCGCAACTTCGCGTCTCGGCCCATCGCACAGCTGCGTGCCCTGCCCCAGCTGACTACCGAGCAACTCAACGCTCGCCCCGGTGACCACCCCAATTCGATCTCGTGGCTGTTGTGGCATGCGGCTCGCCAGGCTGACGTACAGCTATCCGAGCTGACGGGTCATGCGCAGTTGTGGAAGCGCGGGGGTTATCGCGCGCAGCTTGAGCTAGGCCCGCTGGGAGATAGCTTCGGGCTGGGGCATACCCCACAGGAGGCTGCTGAAATTACGCTCACAAGCCAGACGCTGCCTTCTGCGTTGGATTATCTCAATGCGGTAATCGGCGAGATCGTGGCCTACTTCCCCACCGCGGACTTAGACGAGGTGGTAGACGATTCCTGGGATCCACCCACCACTCGCGGGGTGCGCTTGGTCTCGCTTATCGACGATTGCCAACAACACGTCGGAGCAATCATGCACATTGCCGGAAGCGTGGTGGGTAAGCCGGTGGGGCTGGCATGAAGGGCGCGATGGATCTGCTCGCTCGAGCTCGGGCCAGCATTGACCGGGTAACTCCTCAGCAGGCCCTGGAGGAGCAGCGCCGGGGCGAGGCATACCTCATCGATGTGCGTATGCCGGACCACCGCGCAGACCAGGGTGAGCTACCGGGCGCGATCGTCTGCGATCTCACTGTGCTGCCGTGGCGTCTGGATCCCACGTTTGACTATCGGCTGCCTGAGGCAACCGATTGGGATGTGCGCTGGATACTGTTGTGCCGCCACAGCTACAGCTCGTCCGTGGCGGCAGCCCAGCTGAAAGCCATGGGTTTGGTTAACGCCACCGATGTGATCGGCGGAGTGGAGGCCTGGGCAGATGCAGGGCTGCCGCTGGGCCTGGCCGAGGGCCAGGTAGCTGACGTTCGCCCTTAGAAGCTCTCCAGCCAGTTCTTGAGCAGCTGGGCGCCGGCATCTCCAGACTTTTCTGGATGGAATTGGGTAGCCCACAGCGGACCGTTTTCTACCGCCGCGACAAAACGGTCACCTCCGTGTTCGGCCCACGTCACCAGCGGGGCGTGCGTGCGTCCGTCGGTAACCAGCTCCCAGGAGCGCGCCGCGTAGGAGTGCACAAAGTAGAAACGCTCCTCGGCGGGCAGCCCGGCAAACATCTGGGTATCCGCCGGGGCTTCAACGGTGTTCCACCCCATGTGTGGCAGCGGTTCTGCCTCCAAGCGGGTGACCTCTCCTGGCCATTCCCCGCATCCTTCGCTGCGCACGCCATGCTCGGTTCCGGCGTCGAAAAGCACCTGCATCCCCACGCAGATGCCCATCACCGGGCGTCCTCCGGCCAGGCGCTCCCCGATGATGCGCGGACCGTAGACCGCGCGCAGCCCCTGCATGCAGGCGTCGAATGCTCCAACTCCCGGCACCAGCAAGCCATCGGCGGCAACAGCGATCTTCGGATCTGAGGTGACTGTGACTTCAGCCCCCACGCGCTCCAGTGCCCGCTGGGCCGAACGGATGTTGCCGGATCCGTAGTCTAAAAGGGCTACTCGCTGAACCATGGGGCTAGATCCTATTCTCCCGAGCGTGGGCGACGTGCGCGTACTCGCACCTGGCGCAGACGGGTCTTGATGTTGTCATACTCGCTGACGCGGTGGCGCCCCACGAAGGCGTCGGCTGCAGTCCAGAGGATGCCAAGCACAATCACGGCCGCGCCCACCGCGAATGCACCGTGGTAGAAGTACGAGGCCACCACAGCTCCGTACACGATGGAGCCCAAACCGGTGCCCGCGTCGTAAAAGATGTTCCACACCGCAGACGCCTCGGAAACCTTGGAGCGCGGCAGGCGGTGGAACATGCTGAGCAGAGCCTCGTTCTGAGCCGCACCAAAGCCGGAGCCGAACAGGATGGCCGCAACCACCAGCAGCCATACCGACAGGTGGAGGGCAACGGTCACGCTCATGAGCACCATGCCCAAAAGGGCGATGATTTCGGAGATGATCATCAGTTGGCCGGGCTTTCCGGTGCGGTCGGCAATCGCGCCGGAGACGTAGCGCGCCGTCATGATGGACGCGCCGACGATCGAGAGCATGAATCCGCCGATGACGGCTCCGGTGGAGGGGTCGATCTCGCGGACAGCCGCCGGCAGGAAGGTGGAGACGGCACCAAAGCTCATGGACACGGTCGTTACCGCCAGGGCGGGCACGAGCACGAGCTTCCACATGCTCACCTGCGGAGCTCCCCCGGCTACCGCCTCATCATCCTTGGTCGAGGCCGCCTTGATGCGCGGGATGCGCAGGCACATCACGCCGGCCACTAGGGCGATGGCTGCGGCCACGACGTACACGGTCTCGTAGTTAAAGTGATCCGCCAGGAACAAGCCGGAGGGCAGCAGCAGCATCTGGGCAAGACCAACGAACACTCCCAGCAGGCCGGTCGCCTTGCCCAACAACCTCACCGGCACGAGCTCGGCAATGAGGGCGGACTCTGCCACGGTGATGGCACCGAAGCCGATGCCGCGCAGGGCGGAGAACAGCAAGACGATCCACGCGTCCATGCCCAGCAGGTGACCGAGGGCCGGCACGCCCAGCATGAGGGCGGCAACGACCATCACGGGGTTGTAACCAAACTTGCGCAGCAGGAACGGAGTGCACATCTGGGTGACCACGGTTACTGCCATGAACACCGCGGTGGTTGCACCGGCCAGTGCGGCGGTTCCCCCGGAGTCCAATACTGCGAGCGGAAGAACGGGCAAGAGGATCGACCAGGCGCCGAACGCGGAGGCGACCGCGATCATGGTGGGGGTAAAACCAGGACTCGACCACACGCTGTCGTTCTTAGTCACGTCAGTACCAGCAGTCCGAGCCATCAAGTTCACCTATCCCTCACATCCTCTTCTTATTTAGTGTTTTAAATCTCAGCCCACACTACAACGTGCCCTTGGTAGAAGGAACTGACTGGATACGTTCATCGTTTTCGCACGCCTCGCGCAGGCTGCGCGCCACCGCCTTGAACTCCGCCTCGGTGATGTGGTGCGGGTCGCGTCCGGCCAACACCGTCAGGTGCAGGGTCGCCTGGCTGTGTTGCGCCAAAGTTTCAAAGAAGTGGTGGTTGATCACCGTGGGATAGTGCCCACCGATGACCTGCACCTGCATGTTCTCGGGCTCCCCAGTGATCACGCTGTAACTGCGACCAGAGAGGTCGATGACGGCACGAACCAGGGCCTCGTCCATGGGCAGGTAGCGCTGCCCAAAGCGACGAATGCCCGCTTTGTCCCCGAGCGCCTGAGCGATGGCCTGCCCCAGCACAATGGCTGTGTCCTCCACCGTGTGGTGGGCATCGATGTGGGTGTCACCCTGGGCGATTACCTCAAGGTCGAAGGCGCCGTGGGTGCAGAACGCGGTAAGCATGTGGTCAAAAAATGGCAACCCGGTCTGAATATTGGCTGTGCCGGAGCCATCCAGGTTGATCTCCACCCGGATATCCGACTCACTGGTACGCCGGTGGACCTGCGCGATACGCGGTGTGTTCATGCCAGCTCCTTTGCAATTTCTTCGGCGGCGTCGAGGAAAGCATCATTTTCTTCCGGCACGCCAATAGTCACTCGCAGGTAGCCGGTCGCTCCCACGTCTCGGATCAGCACGTCCCGGTCCAGGAAGCGCTGCCACACCGCATGCGAATCGGCGAACTGCCCGAAGAACAAGAAGTTCGCCTCGCTGTCCACCAGGTGGAAGCCGAATTCACGCAGCCGAACGGCAACGCGTTCCCGCTCTGCGCTGAGCTTGTCGACGGTGCGCAGCGTCTGCTCGCTGTGGTGCAGTGCCGCCACCGCCGCGATCTGCGTGGGGGTGGACAAGTGGTAGGGCAAGCGCACCAGCATGACTGCTTCCACGAAGGCGGGATCGGCCGCGAAGTACCCCACCCGCCCACCGGCGAAGTCGAAGGCTTTGCTCATCGTGCGCGAGACCACGAGCTTTTCTGGATAGCGCGCAATGAGGGTGGTTGCCGAGGGGCTGGCGGAGAATTCCGCGTAGGCCTCATCCACGATCACGATGCCGGGCGCAGCCTTCAGGACGTCCTCGATGATCTCCAGGCTGGTGACATCACCAGTCGGATTGTTCGGCGTGGTGATGAATACGATGTCTGGCGAGTGCTGGGCAATCGCCGCGAGCGCCTCGGTGCGATCAATGCGGAAGTCTGCTCCACGGGGAATAGAGATGAACTCTGTTTGCGTGCCCGCGGCCAGAAGCGGGTGCATGGAATAGGACGGAGTAAAACCCATGGCCTTGCGCCCCGGACCGCCGAAGGCCTGCAGGAGCTGCTGCAATACCTCGTTGGAACCATTGGCGGCCCACACATTGTCCTTTTCCAGCTGCACCCCAGTCTGGCGCGTCAGATACGCGGCGAGCTCCGTGCGCAGCTCGACGCAGTCGCGATCGGGGTAGCGGTTGAGTTCGGGCCCGGCCTGCTTCATGCGCTCGAAGAACTCATCCAGGATCTGTGCGGATGGCGGGTAGGGGTTTTCGTTGGTGTTCAGGCGAACGCTCACGGCAAGTTGCGGGGCGCCGTAGGCCTCCTGGCCACGTAGCTCGTCGCGAAGCGGAAGGTCGTTCAGGTTTGTCATCAGCGCTCCTCTCCAAGCAACCGGGCAGAAATGGCTTCACCGTGCGCGGGCAGCTGCTCTGCCTCGGCCAGTGCAATGACGTGCTCGGCGACCTCGGCCAACGCAGGCTGGTCGTAAGACACCAGGTTCATGGGCTTGAGGAATGTGTGGGTGCTTAAGCCCGCAGCAAAGCGTGCGGTGCCCGAGGTGGGAAGCACGTGATTGGAACCGGCTGCGTAGTCGCCCAGCGGAACCGGTGAGTACGGGCCCACAAACACGGCTCCGGCGTTGGTGATGCGGCGGGCAACGGCCTCGGCCTCACGGGTGTGAATCTCCAGGTGTTCGGCCGCGTACGCATTGGCTGCCGCAATCCCCGCCTCAAGGCCGCTAACCAGCACGATGCCCGACTGCGCACCAGTGAGCGCCTCGCGCACCCGGTCGGCATTGCGGGTGACGGTATAGCGTGCCTCGACCTCCTTGTTCACCGCGTGGGCCAGGTCCTCGTCGTCGGTGATCAGCACGGATGCTGCCAGCTGATCGTGCTCGGCCTGGCTGATGAGGTCGTAGGCCACGTGGACCGGATTGGCGGAAGAATCCGCCAGCACCGCGATCTCGGTGGGTCCGGCCTCTGCATCGATACCTACTACCCCGTTGACCAGCCTTTTGGCGGCTGCGACAAAGATGTTTCCCGGGCCCGTGATCATATCTACGGGTGCCAAGTCGGCTTCGTCGTCACCGTATGCCAGCAACGCGACAGCTTGCGCGCCACCGACCGCCCACACCTCGTCGACCCCAAGTAGAGCGCATGCCGCCAGGATCGTGGGGTGAGGCAATCCGCCGTGCTCGGCCTGCGGCGGCGAGGCCACGACGAGGGAGCTTGCCCCCGCCTCCTGCGCCGGAATCACATTCATCATGACGCTGGACGGGTACACCGCCTGACCGCCGGGCACGTAGAGGCCCACGCGCTCAACGGGCACAAAGGTCTCGGTGATGCGCGCGCCCGATCGAATCTCGGTGGTGTGTTCCACCGGGCGCTGATCAGCATGGACAGCGCGCACCCGCGCAATCGATTCTTCCAAGGCCGCCCGCACGGCGGGATCGAGATCTGCCAAGGCGCGCTGGCACTCTTCCTCCGGCACGCGAATGGCCTCCGGGCGCACGGAATCGAATCGCTCGGTGTAATCGAGGGCGGCGGCGGCACCGCGGTGTCGAACGTCCTCTACGATGGGCGCGACCGTTGGCAGAGTCGAGGCAACGTCAACCCCTCCTCGTGGTAGAGCGCGCCGCAGCTGCGAAGGGGTGGGGGCGGTGCCGCGCAAATCGGTCACAGCTAGCATCGAGGTACCTCTTCCTTTGTAAGCCTGTAGAGGAATAGGTAATCCAGTGTACGGGGTACAAGGTTTAGCCGAGGAGTAGCCATGAGTTTTGAGGACGGCACCATTTCCGAGGTCACACTTGACCGAATCCGGGCTGCTGCTACTTACATGGGGCTGCCGGTCGTGGAGGCGGAGAACAGCGTCGTTGTTCCCGCCGAGACTCACGTTACGGTGATCACCGTGCAGGAAGAGTCGCCACGAACGCTCTCGTTCACCTCCCGCGCACGCCATAGCGCGGCCCTGGCCGACATCGCCGAACTAGCTCAGCTGTGCAATGAATGGAATCACGATCGCCTCGGACCGACCGCCACGCTCGTCGTCGGTGACGATGGTTCTGTCGAGGTCGTAGCGCGCGTTAGCGTCCTGGTGGTTGATGGGCTGAGCGACGCCCAAGTGTTGGATCACATGCAGCTGTACGAGTCCACCAGCAAACTCTTTTTCCGCGAGCTGAGCAACGCCCGACCCGAGTTCAGCGACCTCTCCCCTGATCAGCGTGAGACACAGGACCAGGATGCCGCCAAGCGCAGCATCGGGCACCGCCAGCACCGCGGAGTAGAGGATTCCGTATTGCGCAATGCCGTTCAGCAAGAAGAGGACACCGTGGAATCATCCATCAAGCCGGTCACTCTGGACCGCATCTTGACCAGCCTCGAGTCCCTCGGCATCACGCGCGTACAGCGCGACCCCGAGGGCTTGATGGCCTGGATCAATGGCATAGCGTTTGGCTTCTTCGTGGACAACGGACCCAGCTTCCTGGTTAAAGGGCACTGGGATCCGGGCCTCGATCCGGAAAACGACGCCCTGCGCATCTTCTTGCTCTGCAACGACCTCAACTGCGAAAAGCCGCTGCTGAAGGCCTACACCCACACCGACGATGACGGCTTACAGGTGCGCATCGAGTACACGGCCTCCGTGGTGCAGGGGCTTAACGACGATCAATTGGACTCCCACGTCATGCACGCCCTCAACCTGATCCTGCACGCGCTGGATGACATTAGCCGCGACGCCACCGGCTCCAGCGCCGTGGATTGGCCCTAAATCTCCTGCCACTGCCGCATTACGAGTCCGCACCAGTGGGCCATCGTGGCCATCAAGGGGGCTGCGATCAGCGCCACGGTGGGATCGAGATCGGTAACCAGCTCCACCTGCTGCCCCGGCTGCACCGTAGGCAGGTCAGGGATGGTGTGCAGGGCGTGCGATACCGCATCACCAACCAGGAAGAACGCTAGTGCCCCGGTCACGGCACAGAGGCCGGACCACAACACACCCCGCGTCGAGGGCCGGGTGCGCGTTGCCGCCACTGCTAGCGAGCCGACGGCAACGCCAAGCAGCCCCGTGAGGACGACGAACCACATGTAGCTGTTCACGCTGGCATCGGTGTTAGCGATCAGCGCCAGCCCCGCACCATCCTCGGTAACCTCTGTGAGCACGCGCGGGCGCAACCACCCCCACAGGGCCCCAAGCGTCGAGTACCCCAGAAGGGCAACGCCAAATAGTCCCGCAGCATCACCCACTGCGGGACCAATCCGTGGTCGAGTTCGCGTTAGCGGCAGAACTTCCACTCCCCGCCCTCATTGCGGAAGCGCTGCGTCTTGGTGTCGGTGCCTTCTGCGGTGGAGGCGGTGATCGACGCGGAGGCCACGTCCCCGTTGACGACCACGTTGCTCACATCCTTGATGCCAGAGGCATTCCAACCCGGAAAGTTGTTCATCGGCATGTTGGGCACACCATCCAGATTGAATGCCTTCTCACCGCCCTGCTCGGCGACGACCTCCTGGCAGGAGTGGCGCGGCATGTAGAGCAGGAAGTCATGCAGCGTCTGCTGCTCGTACAGTCCGCCAACCAGCGTGGTGATCTGGTGAACCTGGTCAGGGTTGGCAGGCTGGCCTTGGATGGGGTCGATCTCCGCTACCTGGATGTCGCCATTCTCAAAGGGGTTCTCCCCTGCCGCTGCCGCCCCTGGAGCCGGTACGGGGACGGCTGGAGCGTTTGCGGAATCCCCCTTCTGCGGGGACTTAGGCTGATCGGAGGGCTTCGTCGTCGACTCTTTCGCGGACGTCGTGCTGGACGACGTCGTCGTTGCCGAGCTGCTGGGCTTTGCCGATGAGGTCACCGTGCTCGTGGGCGCGGGGGCGTTAGCCGATTCCTCCTTGGAACCGCACGCACTGAGCACAAGTGGCACGGCAGCCACAACGGCTACAGCGGGGGCAACACGGGAAAGACTCGCAAACACGAAGGGTGATCTCCTTAAATCAACAAGTGCGGCAAACATCCGGACATGAAGGTCTATCGCATCAGTTGTGCCGATCGTAACAACCTTCAACTGTCCGCCGCGTAGGCGTTGTCTAGCGGATTACGCAAAGAATCCTGTGAACGCTCACCTGAGGTTTAACGCTATCGTGGTGCACCGTGAACCTGACTCGCGATGCCATTGTCGACGCCGCCCTGACCATCCTGGATACCTACGGTCTGGCCGATATGACGATGCGACGCGTGGCCACGCACCTCTCGGTAGCTCCCGGTGCGCTGTACTGGCACGTGGCCAACAAGCAGGCACTCATCGCCGCGCTGGCGCAACGAATTGTGGAGCCAGCGCTGAACTCGCCCGCCCAGGATGCTCACGAGCGCACCCAGCTCATCGCTGGTGCACTGGTGTCCCACCGGGATGCCGCTGAGCTGTGCTCGATCGCAATCGCCCAGCCAGAATCTGCCGTGCGACGCGAGATCGAGGAGTCTTTGACCACTGCGCTTGGTTCCATTCCCGACTCGCCCGTCGCTGCCCGAGCGCTGCTCCATCTGCTGTTGGGTGCCTGCGTCAACGAGCAGACCACGCGGCAGCTGGCAGCCGCTGCCGGATCCGACGTGGTTGTGAGCGGGTATGGGGTAAGCCGGGACGTCGAAACGCAGGTTGCACTGCTGTTGCGCGGTCTTGGGCAAGCTACCCCGCTAGACTAAGCCGTCATGAGTTCTGCGAATACTGAAGAGCAACCCGTCTGGCCCGGCTCTGCTTATCCCCTCGGCTCCACCTACGACGGCGCGGGGACCAACTTTGCACTGTTCTCGGATGTTGCAGAACGCGTCGAGCTTTGCCTTATCGACCGCGATGACAACGAGACCCGAGTGGAGATCACCGAGGTCGACGGCCACGTCTGGCATTGCTATCTTCCCGGAATCGTTCCGGGCCAGCGCTACGGTTACCGCGTCTATGGTCCCTACGACCCGGACAATGGCCTGCGCTGCGATCCGTCCAAGCTGCTGGTGGACCCATACGCCCGCGCCTTCGACGGCGAGTTCGACGGCGACGCCTCCCTGTTTAGCTACGACATCTTCGCCGATGAACCGGGTGCGGGCCGCAACGAGTCGGACTCCTTGGGCCACACCATGAAGTCTGTGGTGATCAACCCCTTCTTCGACTGGGGAAACGACCGCGCCCCCAAGACCCCGTACCACGAGACAGTGATCTACGAGACCCACGTCAAGGGCATGACGGCCACCCACCCGGACGTTCCCGAACACCTGCGCGGAACGTATGCCGGCATGGCTCACCCCGCTGTGGTCAACTACCTCAAAGACCTCGGCGTCACCGCAGTCGAGCTGATGCCCGTGCATCAGTTCCTGCAGGATGATCGCCTGCGTAACCTGGGACTGCGCAACTACTGGGGGTACAACACCTTCGGGTTCTTTGCCCCGCAACAGGACTACGCGGCTGCGCAGCGCCCAGGCGAGGCCGTCGCCGAATTCAAGGGCATGGTGCGCGCCTATCACGAGGCGGGTATGGAGGTCATCCTCGATGTGGTTTACAACCACACCGCTGAGGGCAACCATCTCGGTCCCACGATCGCCTTCCGCGGCATCGACAACCAGGCCTACTACCGCCTAGTCGAGGGCGACGAGGGCCACTACATGGACTACACCGGCACCGGTAACTCGCTGAACGTGCGCCACCCGCACTCGCTGCAGCTAATCCTGGATAGCCTGCGCTACTGGGTCACCGAGATGCACGTGGACGGCTTCCGCTTCGACCTGGCCTCCACTCTGGCGCGTGAGTTCAACGACGTTGATCGCCTGGCCACGTTCTTCGACCTGGTCCAGCAGGACCCGGTGGTCTCCCAAGTCAAGCTCATCGCCGAGCCCTGGGATGTCGGCGAGGGCGGCTACCAGGTAGGCAACTTCCCGCCGCTGTGGACCGAGTGGAACGGTAAGTACCGCGACACGGTGCGCGACTTCTGGCGCGGTCAGCCCGCCACCCTGGGCGAGTTTGCCTCTCGCCTGACGGGCTCCTCCGATCTGTATGCGGGTAGCGATCGTCGCCCCACGGCCTCGATCAACTTCATCACCGCACACGACGGCTTCACCCTCAACGACCTGGTCAGCTACAACGAGAAGCACAACTCTGAAAACGGCGAGGACAACCGCGACGGTGAATCCCACAACCGCTCGTGGAACCACGGCGTGGAGGGCAAGACGGACGACCCGGCGGTGCTGGAGCTGCGCGGGCGCCAGCGTCGCAACTTCCTCACCACCCTGCTATTGAGCCTGGGCACGCCGATGATCAGCCACGGTGATGAGATCGGGCGCACCCAGAACGGCAACAACAATGTGTACTGCCAAGACAACGAGCTGTCGTGGATGAACTGGGACCTGTTGGAGGAGAACTCCGAGCTGCACGCGTTTACCCAGCGCCTCATCGCACTGCGCCAGGAGCACCCGGTGTTCCGGCGCCGCCAATTCCTCTCCGGCGGGCCGCTGGGCTCGGATGTGCGCGAGCGCGACATCGCCTGGCTGGTCCCCTCCGGCGAACTGATGACGCAGGACGATTGGGATTTCGACTTTGGCAAAGCCTTGATGGTCTACCTCAACGGCATGGCCATCACCGAGCCGAACGAGCGCGGCGAGCACATCGTGGATGATTCTTTTGTGCTCATGTTCAACGCGCACGATGAGGACATCGACTTCACGCTGCCCCCGAAGTCCCTGGGTACGCGGTGGACGGTGGTCATCGACACCACCGAGCCGACCGGCTACCCCTTGGAGGCCCAGGAGATGTCAGCCTCCGATACCTTGCGGGTGCCGGCGCGCTCCACGATGGTGCTCAAGCAGCTGGCTCCCCCGGAGTTCGACGCCTAGAGCTCCATCCCGCGGTGGTGGATCTGCCAGGTGATTCCGAACTGATCCTCGCACCAGCCGTAGTTGTCCTTGGCAGGATCGTGGGACAGGCGAGCATGCAGCTGCTCTGCCTGCTCCGCGTCCTCGGCCATGACGTGCAGCGAGTTGCCGGCGGTGAAGGTGAACTCGTGCTCCACGCCGGAGTCCATGGCGGATAACCACAGTCCGCCGATGCGCGCATCGGAGTACATCACGTCGCCGCTTTCGGTGGACACGCCCGTGCCCGCGGCGGACTCATCGGTGTAGAAGTGGCGCACGCCGAGCTGGGAATCCGGGAACGTCTCCACGTAGTAGTCAACGGCTTCACGGGCCTTGCCGTGGTTGACGTTGCCAAACATCAGCGACGGGGTGACAAAGGGGCGCTCGTCGCCCTCCGGATTGGTCAGCATGAGCTGCCAGTTCACCCCATATTTGTCCTGCACCCACCCATAAAGCTGGCTAAAGGGATACTGCTGCAGCGGCATGAGCGCTTGACCGCCGTCGATAAGCACCTCCCACAGCTTTTCCAGGCGCGCGCTGGCGTCCTGCATCCGAGAGGGATCGAAGTTGAGGATGAAGCTTATCGACGGATTCACTGCGTGCTCATCCGCGGCGTTGATAAAGCCCAGCGAAACGCCTTCGATGTCTAGGAACTTCACGCGGGTCTTGCCGGCGAACTCTTCCAGGTAGTACTCGTGCGGGTCCGGGTAGGTCAGGCGGCCGGTCACCTCGGCGCGCACGTCGATGGACTGGAAGGCCTGAACGTAGAAGTCGCAGGCCTCGTCGGCGGTGCGGTTCATCCATAGGGTAGGCGTGATCATCTGGGTCATGTCCGCCCACCCTATCGATCCGACCACATATGCGTGGATTTTGATTAGTCTCGGGTGACATGAGCACTTTGAAAGACCCCCGCACGTTGTTCGAAGCTATTGAGCCGCCGGCGCAGATTCAGGAGGAGCCCGGACTGGAGACCGAGGCCACCCCGGTCCCGGACATCGGGCTCGACTCCTACGTTGGCCACGGGCGGCTCAAGGGCCGTAAGGCCCTGATCACCGGTGGCGACTCCGGCATTGGCGCCGCCGTGGCCATCGCCTACGCCCGCGAGGGTGCAGACGTGGCCATCTCCTACCTGCCCAGCGAGCAGAAGGACGCGGACCGCGTAATCAAGGCGATCGAGGATGCGGGCCAGAAGGCCCTGGCGCTGCCCGGCGACCTCATCGAGCTGGAGCAGTGCGAAAAGATCGTGGCTGAAACGGTCAAGGCTTTCGGTGGCCTGGACATCCTGGTCAACAACGCGTCGCGCCAGCGGTGGCAGGAAAAACTCACCGACATCACCGACGAGGAATTCGACAAGACTATGAAGGCCAACGTCTACTCCTCCTTCCGTGTGACCAAGGCGGCGCTGCCGCACCTGGAGCCGGGTTCGGCAATCCTGTTTACGTCCTCGGTCAACGCCTACTCGCCCAGCCCGACGCTGATCGACTACGGCGTGACCAAGGCAGCCATGAACAACCTGGCCAAGGGCCTATCCGAGCAGCTCGTCGGGGATGGCATCCGCGTCAACTGTGTGGCACCCGGCCCGGTGTGGACGGTCCTTCAGCCCTCCCACGGCCAGCCGCAGGAGAAGGTTCAGGAGTTCGGCCGCGACACCGGCTTGGGTCGTGCCGGGCAGCCCGTGGAGATGGCCGGAGCCTACGTCTACCTGGCATCCGATGAGGCCTCCTTTGTCACCGGCGAGACCATTGTGGCCGCTGGTGGCGGGCGCATGCCGTTCTAAGAAATCTGGTTGAGAGGGGACGTCGAAAAGCGCCACCCCACCGCGTAGGCTGAGTCATCTATACGTGAGTCAGGAAAGGTGCGGTGGCGTGTTCAAAGCCCATGGTGCGACGGTAACGGTCACGGCAGATTCCGTGGAGGTTCAGCGCTCTGCGTTGTCTGCTGCGTTGCTCGGCGACGAACTTCTTTCGATCCCCTTGAGCGAGATCACAGGAGTGCACATCGAGGAGCCCACGGAGCTGGATCGTGGCGCGGTGCTTCTCGACGGCACACAGCACTCCATCGCGTTTGCACCCCTCCAACAGGAGCAGGCGCAAGCCCTCAGTGAGGCCATCGAGCGCGCCCGCAATGGGGAAGCTCCCACTACCTCCGGGGTTACTGGCCTAGACTTTGTGGCATTCGATGTGGAAACGGCCAACCCGGCGTTCGGGTCAGTGTGCCAGATCGGCATGGCCAAGTTCCGCGACGGCGAACTGGCAGAAACTCGCTCCTGGCTGTGCAAGCCTCCGCAAGGGCTCGATGATTTCCAGCCCAAGAACATGGAGATCCACGGGATCACCCCGGAGGACGTGGCCGACGCGCCGGCCTTTGCCGACGCTGCCGCCGAGGCCCTCGAGTTCTTAGGCGATATGCCTTTTGTGGCTCACAACGCGCAGTTCGACGCGACGGCGCTGCGCGATGCTGCTCAGGCCACCTCGCTCGACCTGCCTGACATTCTGTTTGGGTGCTCGCTGGCGCTGGCGCGCGCGGCCTCGCTCAAGGTGAAAAACCACAAACTGCCGACCCTGGCAGAACACTTCCATGCGGATTTGTCCCAGCATCACAACGCCGAGGCAGACGCGATTGCCTGCGGCGGCATCATCGTCGGTTTGGCCTCCGAGAGGAACTACCGCGGCGAGCTCATGGGCCTGTTCCACGACGCCGGCTTCACCCTCGGCCGCATCGCCGAGGGCAAGGTCACCCCAGTGCTCAAGGACCGTTCGGGTGCAGCCCGCGCGCTACAGCTAAAGGGGCACACCACCGCTTCCCCGCTGGGTGAGCCCGGCGCGGGAACGGACTTCCGCTCAACCGAAGACAGTGCGCAGGAAAAGAAGCCCACGCGCGGTCGCGGGCCGGCTCCCTGGTCAAAGGTGGCCACCCCGGAGACCATCCCGGAGCCAAACCAGGCCGCCGACCCCAACGACCCGTTGTATGGCCAGCAGGTCACCCTCACCGGAGACTTCGAGCCCTTTGACAAGGGCCAGCTGTGGCAAGCGATCGCCGAGCACGGCGGCCAGGTGGCCAAGAACGTGACCAAGAAGTCCACCATCCTGGTGATCGGCTCTTGGGGATCAATGACGTCGAAGGAGAAGCGCGCCCGCGAGCTCATGGACAAGGGCCAGGACATTCAGCTGTGGCCGGCAGACAAGCTGCTCGAGGTACTGGGGCTGAGCGAAGAGCCGCCGTTCTAAGCCGAGCACAAGACTTTTGCCCACGCGAGGGAACCGATGGGGGTTTAAAGCAGTCAAAGAGGGGTGAAACCACAAACTTCTGCGTGTAGCGAGGCCCACCCCATGACAACTGCTCTGTCCCCTTCCTCCACCACCCACCTACTCATCCCCGCGCTGCAGTGGCGGCGCGAGGACACGCCGCGTGCTCGTCGAGTAGCGGCAGTGGCCCTCTCCACCGAGCTCAATGCGGTGATCACCCTGGCATCGGTAGCCCAATCCGCCACCGAGCTGGGCTGCATGGGCTTAAGCATTAGGCAAGCGTGGGAGGAATCCGCGGACAACCTGCTCGCGCTGGCTGGCTCCCCAGACAACGTGGAGCTGCGCGTTAGACCCGGCCCCGATAGTTATCACCTGTTTGTGCGGGGCACCCGAGCCACCAGCTGGCTAGCTCATCCGCGCACGTTTCACTTCCTGCACCGCACCGTGCGCAGTCGCGTGGGGTTCGATCCGGTCTTTCACCTTCCGGCTTTGGATTCGGAGTATGTGGAGGTATCCACCACCCGTCGTACGCGCGAGACCTTCACCCATTCCGCGGTCTACCGCAACGGATTCCCTGTTCCCGCGCACTTGGGGCACACCCGTAGTAACGCATTCCTGCTTGCCGCCTAGGAAACTGCCTATGCTGGGACGTCGATAACCCGTCGCACAAGCCTAGACAGGAGCACCGCTTCCGATGCGCCGAGAACTCACCGCCACCTATCGCCTCCAGCTGCGGGGCCCGCAGGCCGACCCGTCTGGCCGAGCCTTCGGGTTTGCCGAGGCCGCAGAACAGGTGGAGTACCTGGCGTCTCTGGGCGTAAGCCATATCTACCTCTCCCCGATCCTGACGGCCGTTCCCCACTCGAATCACAACTACGACGTCATCGACCCCACCACAGTCAACCCCGAGCTTGGCGGCATCGAGGGGCTGCGCGAGTTGGCTGAGCGCGCCCATAAAGCGGGCCTGGGCATCATCGTGGACATCGTGCCCAACCACATGAGCGTGGAAGTCCCCCAACTCAACGCGTGGTGGTGGGACGTGCTTAAGAACGGCCAGGACAGCCAGTTCGAGCACTACTTCGACATCGACTGGCATGACGACAACGGCGCCAACGGCAAGTTGGGCCTGCCGGTGTTGGGCGCCGAGGGCGATGAGGACAAGCTCACCCTCGAGCACGACGAGATCGTCAACGAGCTGACCCTGGCCTACTACGACAACCACTTCCCCATCAAGGAGGGCACCTGCTCTGGCGTGGATGACGACCCCGTCGCCGTCTATGAAAAGCAGTCCTACCGGCTGATGTATTGGCGCGACGGCGTGATCTCGTACCGCCGTTTCTTCTCGGTGAACACGTTGGCGGGTATTCGCCAGGAAGATCCCCTGGTCTTTGAGCACACGCACCGCATCCTGCGACAGCTCATCTCGGAGGGGCTTATCGACGGCGTCCGCGTTGACCACCCCGATGGTCTGGCTGACCCCTTTGGTTACCTGCACCGCCTGCGCGAGCTCATCGGAGATGACCGCTGGCTGGTGGTGGAAAAGATCTTGTCCGCCGACGAGCCGCTGGATCCCCGCCTGTCGGTGGATGGCACCACGGGTTATGACGCCCTGCGCGAACTCGACGGGGTGTTTGTCTCTCGCGAGGCCGAGGACACCCTCAGCATGTTGGCCCTGCAGCAGTCTGGTTCTACCTGGGACGAGCATGCCTTCGAGGCCACCGAGCACCAGCTCAAGCGCGACGTGGCCGAGACTGAGCTGGGTGCCGAGGTCGCCCGCCTCGCACGTGCAATTCGACGCGACAACTTCTCCACGGCCGGCTCGACCGTCTCGGAGGAAGACCTGGTCAATACCATCGTTGATCTGGTTGCCGAGATCCCCGTCTATCGTGCCGACTACATCTCGCTCTCCCGCGTAACCGCCACGGTGATCGCGGACCTCTCGCGCCGCTTCCCTTCCCGGCGCGATTGCCTGGATCTCATCGCCGCTGCGCTGATCGAGAACGGAGAGGCCAAAATCCGCTTTGCCCAGGTGTGCGGTGCGGTCATGGCCAAAGGCGTGGAGGATACGACCTTCTACCGGGCCTGCCGTCTGGTCGCCCTGCAGGAGGTCGGAGGCGCTCCCGGGCGCTTTGGCGTCTCGGCTGCCGAGTTCCATCTGCTGCAGCAGGAGCGTGCCCGCCTGTGGCCGCGCACGATGACCACTTTGTCCACCCACGACACCAAGCGCAGCGAGGACGTTCGCTCGAGGTTGATCGAGCTGACAGAAACGCCGAACGACTTCGCCGAGCTGGTGCGCCGCTGCAGCGCCCAGGTCCCGGCCCCCGATACCGCGACCGGGCTCTTCCTCTTCCACAACCTGCTGGGCGTCTGGCCCACTGACGGCGAGGTCACGGACTCGCTGCGCCAGCGCTTCCATGACTACGCGCTGAAGGCGATCCGCGAGGCCGGCCGCATCACCACCTGGGTCGATCCCGATGAGCGTGCCGAAAAGGCCGTGCTCGACTGGATCGATGCCGTCATCGACGGCCCCGTTGCTGCCTCCATTACCCGGTTTGTGCAGCCACTCGACGCCGCCGCCCGAGTGCTCAGCCTTTCGCGCAAGGCGCTGCAACTGACCGGCCCGGGCATCCCGGACATCTTCCAGGGCCAGGAGTTCTTCGACGATTCCCTGGTCGATCCGGATAACCGACGCTTTGTGGACTACACCGCTCGCGCGCAGTCCCTGCAGCAGGCAGACACGCTGGACAAGGTCCGCGCCCAGGCAGCGCAGTTGCGCGAGACGGTTCCGGTTGGTGCCCTGAACGCCTACGACTACCTGGCTGAGCATGCCGATTGGGCCAAGCAACACCTCACTCACACGATCCTTCAGCTGCGTCTGCGCTACCCGGACATGTTCGTCTCCGAGGGCTACCAGGCTGTCTTTGCCGAGGGACCAAGTTCCGGCCACCTCATTGGCATGGCCCGCTCCACCCGCGGTGGGGACATCGGTGTGATCACCGTGGCCACCCGCCGCCCCCAGGTACTGGACCTACGCGGCGGGTGGGGTGAGTGCACGCTCACTCTGCCGGACGGCACGTGGACCGATGCGCTAACCGGCCAGGAGTTTTCGGGCAAGACGCCGGTCTCTGCCATCTTCGACGTGTTCCCGGCCGCCGTGCTCGTTGCGGAGGATCATGCCTGAGAAGATCATTCGCCAGCTAGGTTCGCGCTATCACGAGTGGATTAGGCAGCACCCGCAGGCGGCGGAGGACTTTGCCGAGGACATCGAGGATCTGCTCAACGATGCCGGCGTGACCTTCGATCGCGTCACCGCGCGCGTGAAAACGTGGCCTTCGCTCAAGGCCAAGGCCCGCAAGCGGCGCTCCGATGGTCAGCTCGCCTACGCAGAACCCTGGACGGACATCCACGACATCGTGGGCGTGCGGGTTAACGTGTTCCACTCGACCGAGATCCCGCTGGCCATCGAGGTCTTAAGCCAGTGGTTCGAGGTGGTTCGCTCCGTGGACAAGGCAGCGGAGACCCGCGTGGCTGGCGGCTTTGGCTATGGCTCCCATCACCTGGTGCTGCGGGTGCCAGAATCCAGCACCGATCTGGCCGAGTACAGCGGTTTTACCTTCGAGGTCCAGGTGCGCACCGTCCTGCAGCATGCCTGGGCCGAGTTCGAGCACGACATCCGCTATAAGCACGGCTCCGAGCCCCTGGATCCTCAGGTCGATCGCGCATTCACGCTCGCCGCCGGTTTGATTGAGCTCGCCGACCAGCAATTCGACCAGATCGCTGCTCTTAAGTCCCCCAAGAAGGACATCCCGGAGCACACCGGGGATGTGGAAATCAGCGCCGAGACGCTGCCCGGAATCCTCACTATGCTGCTGGGCAATCGGTTCCCCCGCTCGCGTTCCGAGAACTACCGCTGGCTGGAGGAGCTACTTACCGCCAATGGAGTGACCACCGTCGCGGAGCTCGCCGAGCTTCTCGACGACCTCGCCATCGAGACCGTCACCGCCGCCGTGAACTACCGGTTCCAACCCGGCCAGGTCCGGCTTATCGACGACCTTCTCCTCCACCGATTCGGGGAGCAGCACATCGCGCGCACAGGCGACTCCGGAAACCGATCGACCCATCGCCCGCGGCGCCTGCGTGCCCGCCTGAACGCCCTGCGCAAGGGCTAGGGCCTTACCTACTGGCGGCGGCGCAGGCGCTCCAGCTCGCGGCGGTCTTTCTTAGTGGGCCGACCTGCCCCGCGATCGCGCTGGGGCATAGACGCCAGGATCTCCTTGGGCGGCGGAGGTGGGGAATGGTCCGCATAGCAGCGCCGGGCAATCGGTGCGCCTACTCGCTTGCGCACGGTGGCCAAGACCTCGAGGTCGAACTCTCGGTGGTCCTTCCAGATGCGCACGCGGTCCCCTGGAACGACCTGCTGGGCTGGCTTGGTGGCGGAACCGTTGAGCTTGACGTGCCCGGCGCGCACGGCCTCGGCGGCCTCGGAGCGGGTTTTGAAGAACCGCACGGACCACACCCAGGCATCAAGCCGAACGGGCATGCCACTGGGATCGGTCATAGGCTACGAACCTAGTCCTTGTGGTTAATGATCTGGTTGATGCGCAGTGCGTTCCAGCCACCGCCCACCACGGCGATGATCAGGCCGAGGGTGACCCAGAACATGGAGTGCGATAGCAGAAAGCCCACTAGGAGGCCGCCGCCGATGCCACCTCCCACACAGATAGCGGCATTGCGCGAGTGCTTTCGCACCTGGTCCTTGCGGTGCTGGATCGGGTTAGAGGGTCGGGGCTGAAGCGTCATGCGCCCTATTCTAACGCTCGACCCATGCCGAGCCGGCAGCACTCGTGCGCGCTGCTCCCTTGGTCACGGATGCCAGCACGGCCTCGAGCTCCTCGCGGGTCCCCGGAGCTACGGCGAGGGTATAGCGTGCTTTGGAGCCGTACTCGACGTTGGTGATATCCACCCCGGCTGCGCGCAGCTCTGACTCACAGCGCCCGGCATCAGCGTGGGTGAATTCGACGGTGTACAGTTCGCGCTGGCTGCGCTGGGCACGCTGCACGGTCTCGAGTACCTGACCAACGGCCTCGGAATACGCATGGGTCAGCCCACCGGCACCCAACTTGATTCCGCCGAAGTACCGGGTGACCACGCAGGTGACGTCGTAAAGCGAGGATCCTTTAAGCTGCTGCAGCATCGGAGCACCGGCGGTTCCGGAGGGCTCGCCGTCATCGGAGGAGCGCTCGATGGGGGTGGCGCCGTCGACGTGGATGACCATCGCGGAGCAATGGTGGCGGGCGTCGGGATACGTTTTCCGGATCTGCTCGATGAACTCCCGGGCCTCATCCTCGGTGGAGGTACGCCGCAGGTCGGCGATGAAGCGGGAGCGCTTGATCTCTAGCTCGGCGGAAAAGACGGTGCCGGCCGTAGGCAGACTGTATTCGGTGATCATGGTTAGCACCGCATAATACCCGTGCGCCCACGGGGCATTTTGCCTAGCGTGAATAGGTATGAGCTTTCCCCTTAAAGTCTGGGCACCGTACGCCACCGACTGCCGCGTACTCATTGATGGCCAGCGCCATGACCTCACCCCTGGAGAGCAAGGGTGGTTTGGTGGCGAGGTCGAGATGCAGGAAGGCTCGCGTTACGGATTTGAGCTGCTCAAGGACGGTGAGTGGAGCACCCCGTTGCCGGATCCGCGCACGCGTTCTCAGCCCGAGGGTGTACATGGCCTCAGCGAGTGGGTCACCGCCGACTTCGCCTGGAATGACCACGACTACGCGGGCCGCCAGCTCAATGAGATGGTGATCTACGAGCTGCACACGGGCGTGTTTACGCCCGAGGGCACGCTGGATGCCGCGGCAGAGAAGCTGGATTACCTGCAGGACTTGGGAATCAATACGGTGCAGCTGATGCCGGTGCAGCCCTTCGGTGGGGATCGTAACTGGGGTTACGACGGCGTGGAGCTCTACGCCGTGCACGCCTCATACGGTGGCCCCCGCGCGCTGAAGCGCTTTGTCGATGCTGCCCACCAGCGGGGTATGGCGGTGCTTCTCGACGTCGTGTTCAACCACTTCGGGCCCGACGGCAATTACCTCGGAGCCTTTGGCCCCTACACCGCCGGCGGCTCGACCGGCTGGGGTGAGGTGGTCAACCTCAGCATGGCCGGCTCCGACCACGTGCGCTCTTTTGTCCTCGGCGCGGTGCGCCAATGGCTGGAGGAATTCCACGTCGATGGGCTGCGCCTGGACGCGGTGCACGCCTACGACGATCGCCGCGCCTACAGCATCATGGAGGAGATGCGTGCGGTCGCAGACGAGGTGCAGGCCCTGGATCACCGCCCGCGCACGCTCATCGCAGAGAGCGACCTGAATAACCCGCGCCTGATCACCCCACAGTCAGAGGGCGGGTTCGGCTTGGATGGCCAGTGGGTGGATGACATTCACCACGGATTGCACAGCCTGGTCAGCGGGGAGACCGAGGGTTACTACTGCGACTACGGAACCCTGAAGATTTACGCCGAGATTCTGCGCCGTGGTTGGCGCTTTAACAACGACTACTCGGAATTTAGACAAAAGACGCACGGCCGCCCCCTGGATTTGGAGCGCACGCCTTCATGGCGTCTGGTCACCTACACCACCACGCACGATCAGACCGGCAATCGCGCCGCCGGCGACCGGCCCTCCATGTATCTGAGCCCACGCCAGCAGGTGCTCAAGGCCACGCTCACGCTGCTCTCCCCCTTCACCCCGATGCTGTTCATGGGTGAGGAGTTTGGTGCACGCACGCCCTTCCCGTTCTTCTGCTCGCACACCGACGCCGACCTGCTGCAGGCGACCCGGGACGGACGCCGCCGGGAGTTCGCGAACATCGGATGGGATGAGAATGACATCCCCGACCCGGCCGCAGAAGAGACGTTTGAGTCGGCCAAGCTGGTGTGGAACTTCGATGAGGAGCAGCAGGAGATTCACGCTGCGTATAAGCGCCTGCTTGCGCTCAGGGCAGCGCACGACATCGCGCATCCGCGTCTCGACGAATGGATGGTCGACCACGGCGCCGAAAATGACCGCTGGCTGGCATTCGGCCATGGTCGCTTCCTGGTGGTGGCCAACCTATCCGACCAACCAGTGTGTGCGCCCTACGCCGGGGAGGCGCTGTTTGGCAGCGGGGAGGTCAACCCCGACGGTGCGAGCACCTCGCTGGGCGCGTGGAGCTGCGCGCTGCTGGCGACGCGCTAACCGGAAGCGCTAGCCAGAAGCGCTAGCCGGAAGCGCTAGCCAGCGACGACGAAGTCGTACTCCGGGGTGCCTGGCTCGAGCCGGCGGCAGTCGATACGCGAGGCCTCCATGCGCTCGAGTAGACCGGCCAGATCGGCAGCGCTGCCCAGTTGCAGGCCGACTAGGGCGGTACCGGTCTCGCGGTTGTTGCGCTTGAGGTATTCAAACAGGGTGATGTCGTCATCAGGCCCCAGGATGTCCGTGAGGAAGGCGCGCAGCTGGCCCGGTTCCTGCGGAAAGTTCACCAGGAAGTAGTGCTTCAGGCCGCGGTGGATCAGGGAGCGTTCCATGATCTCGGCGTAACGCAGGACGTCGTTATTGCCCCCGGAGATCACGCACACCACGGTGGATCCGGCCGGGGCGTTAAGTCCGCGCAGTCCAGCAATGGACAGGGCTCCGGCAGGCTCGGCGATGATGCCCTCGGACTGGTACAGATCCAGCATTTCGGTGGCTACCGCCCCCTCATCAGCATGCGTGACGTGGACGCGCTCGCGGTTGGCATTGACCACCTGGTAGTTCACGTCACCGATGCGACGAACTGCGGCGCCGTCGATGAATGTGTCCACGTCCGGCAGGCTCACCGGCTCCCCGGCCTCCAGTGCGGCCTGGAGCGAGCGTGCGCCCGAGGGCTCCACACCCACGATTGAGGTGCGCGGGGCCATGTCAGCCAGGTAGCTGGTGATGCCCGAAAGCAAGCCAGCCCCACCCACCGGCACGACCACGGTGTCCAAAGACTTGCCCAGCGTGGTCAGCTGGCTGACGATCTCGGCAGCCACAGTTCCCTGGCCGATTACGGTGTTGCGGGCGTCGAAAGGCTCGACGATGGTGGCACCACGCTCAGCCGCATCTACACGCGCTGCGGCGGCAGCCTCGTCGAAGTTGGCACCGGTGACTACAACCTCCACCATGTCGCCGCCGTGCACGGCGATGCGATCACGCTTTTGCTTAGGCGTCTTGTTGGGCACGAAGATGCGGCCCGGGATGCGCATGGTCTTGCAGGCGTACGCCACGCCCTGAGCATGGTTGCCGGCAGAAGCTGCCACGATTCCGGCGGCAGCTTCCTGCGTGGTGAGGTTGGACATGGAGAAGTAGGCACCGCGGATCTTGTAGGAGCGCACATCCTGCAAGTCCTCGCGCTTGAGGTAGACCTCAAATCCGGTCTCTTCGCTCAGGCGGGGGCAGAATTGCAGCGGGGTCGGTGCAATGACCGAGGAAATGCGCGCCTGTGCGCCTTGGATGTCGGAGGCGTGGATGGGCTCAAACGGTGCTTCGGTCATACCTATAAATCTTAGCCATGGAGGTCCATTCATTCAGGCTTCACCCTGAGCTCTCCTCACGTTTAAGTGACACAGCTACAAATCAGTAAATACCCACGTTGTTGTCACGCTACTCAAGGAGTTAGACATGTCCCCTCTATCCCGCGCCGGCGTCATCGCGCTGTGTGCTTCCACCGCGCTGAGCGCGTTTGCACTTCCTGCGGGAGCGGAGATCGTCGATAAGCCCGTTCATGCAGCTGGAACCGAGTCGATCACCTTGAGCCCGATCGGGTCCTACGACACCGGGATTCTGGATGAGTCTGCGGCTGAGATCGTGTCTTACCACAAGCAGTCGACGACAATCCTGACGGTGAATGCGCAGGCAGGACACATTGATCTGCTCGATGCTTCTGATCCCACGCAGCTGGCCAAGCGCGGGGAGCTGGCCGTTGAGGGCTACACGCTGAACTCCGTGGACGTGCGTGCCGACGGCTTGGCGGTCGCCGCCGCAGAGCCCGCCGAGGACAAGACTGCGCGTGGCAAGGTGGTGTTCTTCAACGTCGCCGACGGCGTGATCTACCGCGAGGTGGAGGTCGGGTCGCTGCCGGACATGGTCACCTTTAACGAGGACGGCAGCTTTGCGCTGGTGGCCAACGAAGGCGAGCCGGCAGAGGACTACTCCGTGGACCCGGAGGGGTCGGTCTCCGTGATCTCGGTGCCAGCCGAGCCCAATGGCGACTATGAGGCGCGCACCGCCGGCTTCGGCGCCTGGGACGCGCAGAGCCCCGAGGAGCTGTTTGCCCAAAACAACATCCGTGTCTTCGGCCCGGAGTCCAGCCTGCGCGCCTCGGTGAACTTTGAGCCCGAGTACATCACCGTCGACGGCGACAAGGCCTACGTGACGCTGCAGGAGAATAACGCGATCGCGGTGGTGGACATCGCCACCGCCACGGTGACTGACGTGTTTGGGCTGGGCACCATTGATCGCAACGAGGTGCCGTTCGATCCCTCAGACAAGGACGAGACCTTCGAGCCGCGCACGTATCCGGTGAAGTCTCTTCCGCTTCCCGACGCCGTGTCTCACGTGAACGTCGGCGGCACCACCTACCTGGTCACGGCGAATGAGGGTGACTCGCGCGATTGGAAGGGCTACTCCGAGGAGATTCGCGTCAAAGACCTGGGAGATCCGAAGGAGACCGAGTTTGGTGGGCTGGACCCGGAGGTCTTTGGCCCCGAGCTGGCCGAGGATGAGCACCTGGGTCGGTTGAACATCACCACCGCGCACGGCTACGACGCCGAGCGCAAGGTGTTCACCGAGCTCTACACCTTTGGCGGGCGCGGGATCGGGGTCTACACCACCGACGGCCAGCTGGTGGCAACCTCGGGCGATGAGTTCGAGCGCATCACCGGCCAGGCGCTGCCGGAGTACGTGAATTCCAACCACTCCGAGTCCAACTTTGAGGGCCGCTCGGACGACAAGGGCCCGGAGCCCGAGGCGCTGACCACCGCCGAGATCGCCGGTGTTCCCTACGCGTTTGTGGGCAACGAGCGTGTGGGCGGGATCATGGTGTACGACCTGAGCACTCCGCAGGCGCCGAAGTTTGTGACGTACGTGAACAACCGCGACTTCTCCGTCTCCGCCGAGGATGATGGCCTGGCCGGGGCCGGCGACCTGGGCCCGGAGGGCGTGAAGTTCATCGCGGCCGCGGATTCCCCGAACGGCAAGCCACTGTTGGTGGTGGGCAACGAGGTGTCTGGTTCTACGACCGTGTTTGAGATCGGCGGCCCGGCTACCGAGTTCGCCGGCCCGGGGGCGTCGTCTGAGCTGCCGGGCAGCTCACTGTCCTCCGGCAGCTCACTGTCCTCCGGCAGCTCCCTGTTCTAGGCGCTGCGTGTGTGCCTTGAGGCTGGATTCGATCGCCTTGAGGTAGCGCAGCACGGTGTCTTGTTCCTCGGGTGAGAGTGCCGCGACGATGTCCTCGGACTCGGCGAGCACCGGGGCGAGCATGCTCATCACCTGCGCGTAGGCGGTGGGTGTGGCCTCGACGACGGTGCGGCGGCGATCCTGCGGGTGGGTAGCGCGCGTGACGTGACCGCGGGCGACCAGGCGGTCGATCACCGTGGTGGTGGCCGCGTTGGTCAGGTGTAGGCGTTTGGCCAGGTCCGTGGGCGAGTGCGGGCCCTGTTTGAGCAGTAGCTGGACTGCGCGGAAGTCGGTGGCGTTCATGCCGGCGGTGTTAGCGGCCTGAAAGGCGATCTCGTCATTCCACTTGAGCACCTCAAAGAGGCGGCGGGAGATCGGGTGAAAGCGCGGGGTGGGGGTGGTCATGGAGATTCGTCCTGGAATTTCTGCACCATCGGATAGTACGATTTTCTAAGTATATCCACCTCTCTCCCACCCACACAGGAGGCAGGCGTGTCGCCTCGCATTGTCCGACGCTCCCGCTGGGCCAGCGCGATCCTCATGCTCATCGGCATTGGGCTGATCCTCATCGGCCCCACCCCACAGCCCAGTAATCCCACGGGCATGATGCCGGACGACGCGGACTCCACCCGCGTGTCCCAGATCGTCGCCGAGCAGGGCGAGCCGGGAGACAACCAGGCGGTGGTGTTCTTTAGCTCCAGCTCGGGCACGTTGGATGTTGCCCGCCTGCAGGAGATCGCCCAGGAACTCGGCGGGCCACTGATCCCCAACGAGGACGCCACCGCGGCACTCGTGCCCACCACCATCGAGAGCTCCACGCTGACGGGCAACAGCGAGGCCGTGACCCAACTGCGCGAGCGCCTCAACGCCGAAGCCCCACAAGGTGTCAGCGTCAAGGTCACCGGCCCGGCGGCAATCAGCGCGGATCTGTCCGCCGTGTTCGAGGGCGCCAACGTCACGCTGTTGGCGGTGACCGGGCTGATCGTGGCCGTGCTGCTGATTTTCACCTACCGCTCCCCCGTGCTGTGGATCATCCCGCTGGCGGTCATTGGCGTCGCGGATCGCGTGGCGGCCACCGCTTTTACCTGGGTGCTCGGCGCGCTGGGAATGACGTGGAACGAGTCGACGGCCGGCATCGTCTCGGTGCTCGTCTTCGGCGCCGGCACCAACTACGCGCTGCTGCTGATCTCACGGTACCGCGACGAGCTCACCCAGCAGGCCGATCGCTTCGCGGCTATGGCCACAGCACTTCGCCCCACAGCCACCACGGTCGTGGCCAGCGGCGGCACGGTGATCGTGGGAGTGGCCTGCCTGCTGCTATCTGCCACCCCGGCCAACCGCGGCCTGGGCGGTGCGGCGATGGTGGGCATCCTGATCGCCATGTTCTTTGTGCTGGCAGCCCTGCCCGGCGCGCTCGTGGCGTGCGGGCGCTGGGTGTTCTGGCCCAGGCGCCCGGAGCCGGGCACACAGGTCACACACGGCGTGTGGGCCAAGGTGGCGGACTACGTGGCCGCGCGCCCGGTCAAGGTCGCGTCAGTCACGCTGATCGGTCTCCTCGCGGCGGCGGCGGGCTACCCGTTCGCCTCGGTGGGACTGAAGCAAGAGGACCAGTTCATCTCCACCCCGGAGTCGGTCACCGCGGCCGCCGAGCTGCGCGAGGCCTTCCCGGAGAACAACGCCACGCCGGCGCGCGTACTCACCACCGAGCCCGAGCGCGTCACCCAGGAACTCACGGCCGCGGGCATCACCGCCACGCCGCCGGAACAGCTCGGCGAGTGGACGAGCATCCAGGCGACCGCCTCACCCGAAGGCACCGAGCTCGTGCCGGCGATCAGGGATGCGGTTGCCGGCACCGACACGCTCGTGGGTGGACAGGATGCCCAGCTTATCGACGCCGCCCGCTTCGCAGCCCAGGATCGAACGCTCATCTTCCCGCTTGTACTGCTGGTGATCCTGGCAGCGTTGATGGTGTTGCTGCGCAGCGTGCTCGGCCCGGTGATCATGGTCGCCTCGGTGCTGCTGACCAACCTGGCCGCGTTGGGCTTGGGCTGGTGGGTCAGCACGGGCATCTTCGGCTTCGAGCGTTTTGCGGAGACCACTCCCCTGTACTCGTTCGTGTTCCTCGTGGCACTGGGCATCGACTACTCGATCTTCCTGATTACCCGCACGCGCGAAGAGGCGGCCACTGCCGGCACCCGCGATGGGGTGCGCACGGCGGTGGCCGCCACGGGAGGGGTGATCACCTCCGCCGGAATCCTCCTGGCCGCAGTCTTCGCGGCCCTGGGAGTTCTGCCGCTGGTAGCACTCGCTCAGATCGGCGTGGTGATCTTTGTGGGCGTGCTGCTGGACACCCTGGTGGTCAGGCCCCTCCTCATCCCGGCGCTAGTCATGGTGCTGGGAGAGAAGTTCTGGTGGCCGGGAGGCGTCGAGAAGCGAGAGACTACTTAAACAGTTCCTTCGTAGCGATCTCCGCGCCCTTGACCACGGACTCGAGCTTGGCCCAGGCGAGCTGATGGTTCAGGCGGCCGCCAAGACCGCAGTCGGTGGAGGCGACGACGTTCTCCGGCCCGACCTGCTCGGCAAACTTGATGATGCGATCGGCAACCAGGCGGGGATGCTCGATCGCATTGGTGGAGTGCGACACCAGGCCGGGGTAGATCACGGAGTTCTCGGGCAGGGTGCGGTTGGTCCACACGCGCCACTCGTGGGCGTGGCGGGGGCTGGAGCCCTCGAAGGAGTAGCCGCCGACCTTGGCCTCGAGGATGACGTCGATGATGTCCTCGAACGGCACGTCGGTGGCGTGCGGGCCGTGCCAGGAACCCCAGCAGATGTGCAGGCGGGTCTGCTCGCGCGGCAGGCCCTCGAGGGCGGAGTTGATGGCGTCGATGCGGATCTTCAGCCAGTCCTGGAAGTCGGCAACGCTGGGCTCCGGGTTGATCTGGTCCCAGGCCTCGGCCAGATCAGGGGCGTCGAGCTGGACCGTGAAGCCGGCATCGGTGATCGCCTTGTACTCGTGGTGCAGGGCGGCTCCGCAGGCGTTGACCAGGTCGGTGTCGTTGTCGTAGTACTCGTTCTTCAAGCGAGCGGCCGATCCCGGAGACAGTGCAGCGATGAAGCCATCCTTGGCCCCGTGCTTGTCCATGGCCTCGCGCAGCAGCTTGGCGTCGGTGGCCACCTCTTCCTGTCCGATGTAGGTGACTTCACCGGTGAACTTGGGGTTGCCCACCTTGGCTCGGCCGGCGAAGATGCCGGACTCGGGGTCATTGTAGGCATCGGCAAACAGAGCACGATCGCGGCGATCAGCAAAGGAGGTCAGCTTGATGTTGCCCGGGGTGGAGCGCACGACGTCCTGGGCGGCCCAGCGGTCCTCGTCGGTCATGGTCAGCCCACCCAGGCGAGAGAACGAGTAGTTCCACCACGCGCCGTAATCGACGGCACCGGAGGTGATGTGGCCGTACTCGCCCTCGTTGATGATGTCCACGCCGAGTTCGACCTGGCGGCGCACTACCTCGTCGATCGAAGAGCGCAGGATGGCAAAGAACTCCTCGTCGCCAATCGAGCCTTCTGCGCGGCGTTTGTTGGCGTCGAGGAGTTCTGGGGTGCGAGGCAGGGAGCCGACGTGCGTCGTGCGGATCTTGTTCGCCATGGAAGAGGAATCTCCGTTCAATTGAAACCTGCGGTATAGACTATGCGGTCTACTTTAGCAGCTTCAATGATACGACCACGCCGCACCGGCCTGAACCCCGCGGACTAGGTCAGATCCAGCACCATGACGGTGTACGGGTTGTCCTTGACCTTCACCGTTTTAAAGCCCAGGCGCTCGTACAACGCGCGGGCACGCGGGTTGTCATCGTGGACGCACAGGGAGAGCTGCTTGGCCCCGCGGTCGCGCGCCAGCTCAGCGGACTTCTTCAACAGCTCGGTCCCCAGGCCACTTCCGCGGTAGCGGCTCTCCACGGCGATGGCGACCTCCGGGATGCCCTCTGCGACGTAGCCCTCACCGTGGGAATCGTCCGTGCCGTAGACCAGCCAGGCTCCACCAGCGGGGTTCTTCAGGTCCTCGTCGATTACGAGCACTCCCCCGCGCTCTGCGTCCCATTCGTCGACGTAGACGCGGGTGGCCTCGAGGAACTCCTGCGAATCCGGATTCTTCGTCTCATCCCCGAAGACATCCGCCAGGTAGTTCAGGCGGTAGATGTACGTCTTATCTTCAGCTGTAGTTTCTCGGAAAATAAAACTCATACTTACTACGGTAACGAAACTACTGAGCCACTGAGGCCGAAATCTATCCCAGAATGCCCGGCCCCATCGTCGCCTTCAGGTCGCCCATCAAGTTGCCGCCGCGTTCCACGCGCAGGTGCTCGCCCAGGACCATGAGCGTGGACTCCTCCCCGTTGACAAGGTTGAGGTACACGTCCGACTCGCCCTTGTTTTTGACCAACACCTCCTTGAGCTTGCGGATGTTCTCCAGGGTGCATTGCTCGGTGCGCATGGTCAGGCGCAGCGGCAGGCCGGCACCGCCGCCGGGGCCGAGCTCAGGCACGCGGATGTCATCGCAGAACAGGCTCACGCGCTCATCTCGGATGGACACGTGCACCTTGGCCAGGATGATGTTGTCCTCCACGATCTGGGGTGCGACCAGTGAGTAGACCTTGTTGAACACCAAAATCTCCACCTGCGCGCCGTGGTGATCCTCCACCGTGACGATCGCCCACGGCGAGCCGTCCTTCTTGGAGAAGCGCCGGTCCACGCCCGAGATGATTCCGCCGATGATCATCTCCTGCTTGTTACGCACCTCGCCGGAGAGAATCGTCGTCAATTGCGTATCCGTCTGCGCGGAGATCGCATCCTCAAAGCCGTCGAGCGGGTGACCAGAGACATACAGGCCCAGCATCTCGCGCTCGAGGGTCAGCTCATGCTTGCGCTCCCACTTCTGATCCGGCACCTCGATGGCGAAGACGTTGTTGGCACTGGAGTCCTCGGCACCCAGCCCCGCGAAGAGGTCAAACTGCCCCTTGTCTGCGGCCTTCTTGGTGGTCAGCACGCTATCGACGGCGTCCTCATGAATGAGCATGAGCCCCTTGCGCGGGTGCCCGAGGGAGTCAAAAGCACCGGCCTTGACCAGGGATTCGGTGATGCGCTTGTTGCACGGCAGCAGGTCGATCTTGTCCAGGTAGTCGCCGAAGGATTCAAACGCACCCTTGGTGCGTCGCGTCTCGACGATCGATTCCACCACCTCGCGCCCCACATTGCGGATCGCGCTCATGCCGTAGCGGATGTCCTCGCCCACGGCCATGAAGTCCTGGTCGGACTCGTTGACGTCCGGCGGCAGCACCTTGATACCCAGGTGGCGGCAGTCGGCCAGGTAGATCGCGGACTTGTCCTTCTTATCCCCCACCGAGGTCAAAAGGGCCGCCATGTACTCCGGCGTGTAGTTGGCCTTGAGATATCCCGTCCAGTAGGACACCAGGCCGTAGCCGGCGGCGTGCGACTTGTTGAACGCGTAGGACGCGAAGGGCTCGATTGTTCCCCAGAGGGCGTCGACCGCGTCCTTGGAATACCCGTTGGAGAACATGCCCTGAGAGAACTTCTCGTACTGCTGGGCCAGCACTTCCGGCTTCTTCTTACCCATGGCTTTACGGAAGCCATCGGCCTCGCCGGCGGTGTAGTTGGCTACCTTGCGCGAGATCTCCATGATCTGCTCCTGGTAGACGATCAGACCGTAGGTCTCCTCCAGGATCTCCTTGAGCGGCTCCTCCAGCTCCGGGTGGATCGGGGTAATCGGCTTGCGCCCGTTCTTGCGGTCGGCGTAGTCCAGGTGGGCGTTCACACCCATCGGGCCCGGGCGGTAGAGCGCCAGCGAAGCCACGATGTCATTGAAGCCGGTGGGCTTCATACGCTTGAGCAGCTCCTGCATGCCGCCGCCGTCGAGCTGGAACACGCCCAGGGTGTCGCCGCGTCCGAGTAGCTCGTAGACCTTCGGGTCGTCGGTCTCCAGATTGTCCAGGAGCACCGTCTCGCCGCGGTTCTTCTTAATGTTCTCGATGGCATCACCGATCACCGTGAGGTTGCGCAGGCCCAGAAAGTCCATCTTGAGCAGGCCGATGGCCTCACAGGCCGGGTAGTCCCAGCCGGTGATGATCGCACCGTCGGCCGGGCGCTTCCACATGGGGATGTGGTCCAGCAGGCGCACGCTGGCCATAATCACGGCACAGGCGTGCACGCCGGCCTGGCGCACCACGCCTTCCAGGCCGCGGGCGGTTTCGTAAATCTTGGCTACGTCCGGGTCGGTCTCGATCATGCCGCGCACCTCCGAGGCCTCCGCGTAGCGCGCGTGCTCCGGGTCGGTGATGCCGGCCAGCGGGATGTCCTTGGCCATGATCGCCGGTGGCAGGGCCGCGTTGATGCGGTCGGCCATCTGGAAGCCGGGCTGACCAAAGTTGACCTTCGCAGCGTCCTTGATGGCCTGTTTGGTCTTCACGGTGCCGAAGGTGATCACCTGAGCAATCTTGTCTTCACCCCAGCGCTGCGCCGCGTAGGTGATCATCTCGCCGCGGCGGCGATCGTCGAAGTCGATATCGATATCGGGTGCAGACGGTCGCTCGGGGTTAAGGAATCGCTCGAAAAGCAGGCCGTGCTCGATCGGGTCGATGTTGGTGATCGTGAGTGCATACGCCACCAACGCGCCGGCGGCCGAGCCACGGCCCGGCCCCACGCGGATACCGATGGAACGGGCGTGCTTGATCAGCTCGGCCACGATGAGGAAGTAGGACGGGTATCCCTTGCCGTCGATGACGTCGATCTCGTACTTGGCGCGCTCGATGTACTCTTCGGGGACCTCGCCGCCGTCGAAACGCTTCTTCAATCCCTCCATGACCTCGTGGGTGAGCCAGGAGGTTGGGGTCTCGCCCTCGGGGACGTCGGCGATGGGCATGCGGTCGTGGGTGTGGTCCTCCCACATCTCGCCGTAGTCCTGGACGCGCTCGGCGATCCAGAGGGTGTTGTCGCAGCCCTTGGGCACCATCTCGTCCCAGATCTCGCGCATCTGCTCGGCGGACTTGATGTAGTAGCCGGAGCCGTCGAACTTGAAGCGGTCGGCGTCCAGGAGGGTCTTGCCCGTCTGCACGCAGAGCATGGCCTCGTGCGCGGGTGCCTGGGACTCGAGGACGTAGTGGCAGTCGTTGGTCACCAGCGGGGGCAGGTCGAGCTTGCGGCCAATATCCAGCAGCTCGTCGCGCACGCGCTTCTCGATGCTCAAGCCGTGATCCATCAGCTCGAGGAAGTAGTTCTCGCGCCCATAGATGTCCTGCCACATGGCCGCGGCTTCCAGGGCCTCGTCGTACTGGCCCAGGCGCAGGCGGGTCTGCACATCTCCGGAGGGGCAGCCGGTGGTGGCGATGATGCCGTCGGCACGCTCGGCGATGAGCTCGGCATCCATGCGCGGCCACTTACCCAGCTGGCCCTCGTAGGAGGCCATCGAGGACAGGTAGAACAGGTTGCGCAGACCGGTGGCGTTTTCCGCCAGCATCGTCTGGTGCAGGTAGGCACCGGAGGCCGAGACGTCGTCCGACTTCTGATCCGGCGTACCCCAGCGCACGCGCGACTTATTGAAGCGGCTTTCCGGCGCCATGTACGCCTCAATGCCGATGATCGGCTTGATCCCGGCCTCGGTCATCTTGCGGTAGAACGCGTTGGAGCCGAACATGTTGCCGTGGTCGGTCATTCCCACCGCCGGCATGCCCTGGCGCTTGACCTCCTCGGCCAACAAGTCCACCTTGGCCATGCCGTCGAGCATGGAATATTCCGTGTGATTGTGCAGATGAACGAATGACCGCTTCCCCATAAGCCGTCATCCTATCGGGGTGCGCAAGTCGGACCTTGTGGGGTTGTTGCGCTCGCTTATCGACGGGGGTTTGGGGGCGGAATGTGAAAGCGAATCCGACTGACCCCGGGTGGGCTGCACAGTTAAGGTGAACCCAAAGTTAATTCTTGCTCCTCGGTTGTGAAAGGCCAGCTCTTGGATACCTGGACCCCAACTCTTTCAGCAGGTCCGCTACTTGCCATCGCGCTCGCAGCTGTGGCGCTCATTCTGGTCATGGTGATTGTGTTCCGCGTACACGCGTTCATCACCCTGGTCACGGTCTCTGCGCTTACCGCACTTGCCGCCGGCATCCCCTTCGAGGGCGTGGTGAAAACGATGACCGAGGGATTCGGATCCACCTTGGCGTCCGTGGCGTTGCTAGTGGGCCTCGGTGCGATGCTGGGCCGCTTGGTGGAGCTGTCTGGTGGCGCGCAAAGCCTGGCGGAGCTGATGCTGCGACGCTTCGGAGAGCAGCGCGCACCGCTGGCACTCGGTGTTGCCTCGCTCATTGTTGGCGTGCCTATCTTCTTCGATGCCGGCCTGATTGTGATGCTCCCGGTCATCTTTGCCGTGGCCAGGCGTATTAACGGCCCCGTTTTGTCCTATGGAATTCCCGCAGCCGGTGCATTCTCCGTCACCCACGTCTACCTGCCTCCCCACCCCGGCCCGGTTGCGGCGGCCGGTTTCTATGGAGCTGACCTCGGCCTGATCCTTCTGCTCGGCCTGGTGGTTGCACTACCCACCTGGTTGGTTTCCGGTTATTGGTGGGGTCTGGTGTCTGGTCGCCGCTTCCCGTTCCCGGTGACCGACCTGTTGGTTGGCCCGGAGCGTGACCTGAAGCCCGGACATCGGCTTGCTTCCCCGGCCGCAGTGCTGGGCGTGCTAGCCATTCCGATTCTGCTCATTCTGGGCAATACCGGGCTCTCCGCGCTTAGTGCTGCCGGAACGATTGACAAGGGCGCGCGCTGGGTGCAGTTCTTGATCTTCTTGGGCCAGACCCCGATTGCCTTGCTGATCAGCACTCTGGTGGCCACCGTGGTGCTGGGTCTGCGGATGGGTATGGGGCGCACCGAGGTCGAGCAGGCCGTGGAACAGGCCCTGGGCCCGATTTGCTCGGTCGTTTTGATCACCGGTGCAGGAGGCATGTTTGGCGGTGTGCTGCGCACCTCGGGTATCGGCGACGCACTCTCTGAGGTGATGGCGAGCATGGGGCTGCCGGTGATTGTGGCGGTGTACCTGATTGCGGTGGTGCTGCGTTTGGCCCAGGGCTCGGCCACGGTGGCCCTGACGACCGCTGCAGCTCTCATGGTCCCGGCCGTGGAGGCCGCCGGCTACAACTCGGTGCAGGTTGCTTTGCTGGTGTTGGCCACCGCTGCGGGCTCGGTGTTTGGCAGCCACGTCAACGACTCTGGCTTCTGGCTGGTGGGTCGACTCATGGGCATGGACGTGGCCACTACCCTGCGTACCTGGACCGTGAACCAGGTGCTGGTGTCGGTGGTGGGCTTTGCGATCGTGCTGGTGTTGTTTGCTGGGAGTGGGTTGGTTTAGTGATTCTTCGATGAATTAGTTCCCAGGCTTTTCACAAAATCCATTACCTGTTGCGCCATACTGTTTCTTATGGCTGCAATCTCCGATGTCCTGGATCAACTCAACGAAGTCACTAACGACGCCACGCGTGGCTACATGTTTGAGAAGCTCATGCTCAACTACTTCCGCGTGGATCCGGTGTTGAGCCAGGAATATTCAGAGGTCTACCGGTTTAACGAGTGGCCGCACAATGGCGGCAAGACCGACACCGGCATCGACCTGGTGGCCCGCAGCTCCGAGGATGATTCCTGGGTTGCTATTCAATGCAAGTTCTACAAGCCCACCGCCTACCTGCAGAAGCAAAACCTGGATTCCTTCTTCGAGGCATCCGGACGCACCTTCACCACGGATAAGGGCACCGAAGGCTTCAGCCACCGCGTGATCATCTCCACCACGGACAAGTGGTCCAAGAACGCTGAATCCATGTTGGAGAACCAGCAAATCCCGGTTTCGCGCATTGGAATCAGTGCGATCGCAGATTCCCGCGTGAATTGGGACGTGGCCTTCCCCGGTTCGGAGATCTCCATCGACCTCTCCCTCAAGGAGACCTTTGCTCCGCGCCCGCACCAGCAGGAAGCCATCGACAAGACCATTGAGGCATTCGGTACGCACGATCGCGGCAAGTTGGTCATGGCCTGCGGTACTGGCAAGACCTTTACCTCCCTGCGCCTGGCCGAAACCTATGCAGAGCAGCTGGGAGGACGCGCCCGCGTGCTCTTTCTCGTTCCCTCGATCAGCCTGCTCTCTCAAACGCTGAAGGAGTGGACCGCCCAGGCAAACCTGGATTTGAAGCCCTTTGCGGTTTGTTCTGACACCAAGGTGTCCAAGGCCGCCGAGGACATCGCGGCATATGACCTTGAGGTCCCGGTCACCACCAACGGCAAGCATCTTGCCGAGCGCATGGAGCACGGCAAGCGCGCCGCCGGCCTCAACGTGGTGTTCTCTACCTACCAGTCAATCCAAGCCATCCACGACGCGCAGGCCAACGGAGCGCCCGACTTTGACCTGATCATCTGCGACGAGGCCCACCGCACCACCGGTGTCACGCTCGCTGGCGAAGACCCGTCGAATTTCACCCGCGTTCACGATGAGGACTACATCAAGGCCGGCAAGCGGTTGTACATGACGGCCACTCCGCGGCTTTTCGACGACACCACCAAGGCCAAGGCAACCGAGCACTCTGCCGAGATCGCCTCCATGGACGACGAGTCCACCTACGGCCCCGAGTTTCACCGCCTGGGCTTCGGCGAGGCCGTGGAGCGCGGGCTGCTCACCGACTACAAGGTCGTGGTGATGACCGTCGACGAGTCCACCGCCGCCGACGCGATGACCAGGATGAACTCCGCTGACAATGAGGTGACTCTCGATCTGGCCTCAGCAATGATCGGCACCTGGAACGCGCTGGCCAAGCGATCTGGAAACGAGCAAGACACCGCCAGCGGTTTCTCCTCCAACGAGACCGCGATGAAGCGCGCCGTCGCCTTTGCCAAGGACATCAAGACGTCCAAAAAGATCGCCGCTGCCTTTCCGAGCCTCATCGATTCCTTCTCCTATGGGCTGAAGGAAAAAGCCGCCACCAACACTGACGTCTCGCTGCACAACGTGGACCTTGCTGTTCAGGCCGAGCACGTCGACGGCGGCATGAACGCGCTCGAGCGCGGCAAGCTTCTCACCTGGCTTAAGGCAACTCCAGAAGAGGACTCCACCAAGATCCTCACCAACGCGCGTTGCCTCTCGGAGGGCGTGGACGTGCCTGCCCTGGATGCGATCGCGTTCTTCAACCCCCGCAACTCCATGGTGGACGTGGTCCAGTCCGTCGGACGCGTGATGCGCAAGGCCAAGGATAAGAACTACGGCTACATCATCCTGCCGGTCGCGGTGCCGCCGAACACTCCCCCGTCCCAGGCGCTCAACGACAATCGCCGGTTCAAGGTGGTCTGGCAGATCCTCAACGCTCTGCGCGCCCACGACGACCGTTTTAACGCGATGGTCAACTCCATCAGCCTCAATGAGCAGGAGAAGGATCCGCAGGACAAGGACAATGCGTCCGGCAACAGCCTGCGTGACAAGCTAGCGGTCGAGCACGTCGGTGAAACATCTGATGAGCCAGCGGTCACCTCTGAGCAGCTTGGCCTTTTCTCCCTGGATCAGTGGCAGGAGGCCATGTACACCAAGCTGGTGGACAAGGTGGGCACCCGCACCTACTGGGAAGACTGGGCTGACGATGTTGCCGACATTGCCCAAGCACAAATTGCCCGCATTACCGCGTTGATTGACGATGCCTCCCCGGCCCTGCGCAAAGAGTTCGAACGCTTCATCACCGGCCTGCGCGCCAACTTGAACGACTCCATCTCCGAGCCCGAGGCCATCAGCATGCTCTCCCAGCACCTGATCACTGCCCCGGTCTTTGACGCGCTTTTCAGCGAGCACGACTTCGCTTCCCACAACCCCGTGGCTCAGGTAATGACCCGCATGGTCAACGCCCTGGCCGACAAGCGCCTGGAAACCGAGACCGACGGACTAGAGAAGTTCTACCAATCCGTCCGCGTGCGCGCCTCCGAGGTCACCAGCGCGTCCGGCAAGCAGGAAGTGATCAAGGAGCTTTACGAGCGCTTCTTCCGCAAGGCCTTTAAGAAACAGTCTGAAGCCTTGGGCATCGTGTACACCCCGGTCGAGGTCGTCGACTTCATACTCCGCGCTGCCGACGAGGTCTCCCGCAAGCATTTTGGTAAGGGGCTTACCGACGAGGGAGTCCACATCCTCGACCCCTTCACCGGCACCGGTACGTTCATGGTCCGGCTACTTCAAAGCGGACTGATCAGCCCGGAAGATTTGGCACGCAAGTATGCCACTGAGCTACACGCCACCGAGATCATGTTGCTGGCCTACTACGTCGCGGCCGTCAACATTGAAACGACGTACCACGCAATTGTTTCCGAGCGGGCGCAGCGTGATGGTGCAGAAGAACCGGGTTACGAGCCCTTTGAGGGCATCGCATTGGCCGATACATTCCAGGTCCACGAAGAAGACGATGCCCTTGATTTGGATATGTTCGTGGACAACAACGAGCGGATTCAGCGCCAGAAGGACGCACCGATTCATGTGATTGTGGGAAATCCGCCTTATTCATCAGGCCAGAATTCAGCAAACGACATGAATGCGAATTTAAACTACCCAACTCTAGATGGTCGAATTTCCGATACTTACGCGAAGAATTCAACTGCGAAGGCAAAAATCAAACTTTACGACTCCTATCTGCGCGCTTTCCGATGGGCAACCGATCGGGTTGGCGATAAGGGGATCGTCGCCTTTGTATCCAATGGAGGATGGATTGATGGCAACTCAGGCGACGGAGTCCGACTGAGCTTCCAAAAAGATTTCTCCGACCTATACGTCTTTAATCTGAGAGGCAATGCTCGAACCTCAGGTATGCAACGCCGCAAAGAAGCCGGAAATGTCTTTCGAGATGGTGGACGAACCACCATTGCAATCACGATCGGCATTAAGAACCCATCCGACCACGAAAATCGCATTTACTATAAAGACATAGGTGACTATCTTTCTGCCGAAGAAAAACTCGAGATTGTAAACCGTGCGACCCCTAGCAATCTTGACTGGGAAGAAATTATACCTAATTCTCATGGCGACTGGATCTCGCAACGCTCCGAAGACTTCGGGACCTGGCCAGCTCTAGGCAAGAATCCCATAGGATCTGTTAACTTTTTCAAGACGTCCGCGACAGGGTTGAGCACCAACCGCGACTCCTGGGTTTACAACTTTAGCAATGAAACCCTAATAAAAAGCATTGACACTTTCGTTAAAACTTTCAATGAAGCCGTGTCCAAACTGGAGAAAGAAAAATCTATCAACGAATTCCTAAAACAGGAACCCGAGCTAGTAGACCCCACTAAAATTAAGTGGTCCTCTAATCTCATTAACAGATTGCAGAATAGGTCTGAGATACAAATTCCAGATTCAGAACAAATAATCCCGGCCCTGTATAGGCCTTTTACCACTCCTAAAGTCATTTTTCATCCGGTCTTCAATGACCGCATGTCACAGCTGCCACGCATGTTTCCTTCCGTAGCTCATCAAAACATAGGTTTTGTTGTGGTTAGCCCTGGAGAAACCGTTGGAGGGGACGCCCTTGCAACTAATCTGGTCCCGGACCTTCATACCATCGCTTCATCCCAATTCTTCCCCCGCTTCACCTGGGAAAAGTTCGAGGCTGACGACGGGGAGCTATTCGGCACGGGAGTCGTCGAGAAGCAACCTTCAGAACACAGCATCTACGGAGAGATCGGCGAAGTCGTCGATGGCTACGTGCGCACCGACAACATCACGGATGAAATCAAGACTCTCTACCGAGAAGCGCTTGGCGAGGACGTTACCGGTGACGACATCTTCCATTACGTCTACGGCCAGCTGCACGATCCTGAGTACCGGGAGAAGTACAAGGCAGATCTAAAGAAAATGCTGCCGCACATCGAGCCCGAGACCGATCGCGCTCGCTTCGATCGCGTCGCAGCTGCGGGTAAGAAGCTGATGGACCTGCACGTCAACTATGAGGACGTCGAGCCCTATCCACTGGATGTTCAGTTAAAGGAGTCGGCCGATCCGGAGGATCGCGAGACCTGGCGTGTGATTAAGCTCAAGTGGACCAAGAAGGTAGATGAGGAGACCGGCAAGAAGGTTAACGACGTCACCACGATGATCTACAACCCCAAGGTGACTATTGCGGGGATCCCGGAGGAAGCGGACCGCTACATGCTGGGGTCGCGCTCGGCACTGGCGTGGATCATCGACCGCTATCAGGTGAAGACAGATAAGAAATCGGGCATCGTCAACGATCCGAACGACTGGGCCGACGAGGTGGGCAATCCGCGCTACATCGTGGATCTAATCGGCAAGGTGACGCGAGTGGCGGTGGAGACCGTCAAAATTATTGACGATCTGGGGTAGGTCCCCTTCGCCCATTAAATGGTGCAGCGATGACAGTCCAGTAACTTCGGACACAACACGACCGGTTCCACTGCCTCACCACAGCGAGGCGCTAGGGCCGGTCTTTAATAAATTCACCTTGGCTTATACCGTTGCCGCCAAAAGACGAACGAGGGCGGCCGAGTGTTCACTTCAGTTTCGCTTCGCTCCAGTAGCCAAATCGTCAATTTTTCCGACGAGGACGTGAAGGCCTCGACACCATCGCTCCCACTGCATCGGCTGACGATCGCTTGCGGGGCGTGACACAGCAACGCTTGCCCCTGATATCGGTGACACATCAGGTCTAAGTGGAGGATCGTCGAAAAATTCGACGAAAAAGGATTGCATGCTCCTCTTTGCTGACTTGAAGGGCGAGCGCAGTGAAAACTGGACCACCTTCTCCATCGCCGCCTCCGGGTCCGCTTTTGAGGCTGACACCTTGCCAGATCAAGTACAGAACACCATTCTGTACTGCAGCGAGACCGAAGGCGAAACTCCCACCGGGCTGATCGTCGACAAGCCCAATGCCGAGCCCGAGCAGCCGACCACCCCGGCACAGCCCACCGAGCCAGCACCGCAGCAGCCAACTCAACCCAAGCCAGCCAACACTACCGCGCCGTCGCTGTCTTCCCAGCTGAGCTCCGTATTGAGCGTCTCCTCGCGCAGTTAATAGATTCCGTCTGAAGTTACGCCTCGTGCCTGTGTGCACGGGGTGTTACTCGTCTCAGGGGTAAACATGTGCCCACCACCCCGTGCCCTAAAGTGGCCCCCATGCCGTTTGTCCTCGCCGCCTACCTCATGTGGGGCTTCTTCCCCGCGTTCTTCCCGCTGCTTAAGCCTGCCGGTCCGGGTGAGATCCTGGCGCACCGCATTGTGTGGTGCGCCGTGTTCATGGTCATAGCACTCCTGGTCACCCGCGGTTTTGCGGAGCTGCGCAGGGCAACCGCAAAGCAATGGCTGTGGGTAGCAGCGGCCGGTGTATTGGTCTCGGGTAACTGGGGCATCTACGTGCTAGCGGTCAACACCGGGCACGTGGCCGAGGCCGCCCTGGGGTACTTCATCAATCCGTTGGTCTCCATCGCGTTGGGCATGCTCTTCCTCGGTGAGCGCCTTCGTATCCTGCAAAAACTCGCCGTGGTCATCGCCATTGTGGGCGTGCTCTGGTTGACGTTCCTCACCGGGCAGCCGCCGTTCCTGGCCGTGGGGCTGGCGCTGACGTTTGGGTTTTATGGCTTGATCAAAAAGCGCATCCACCTTTCTGCCGCCGGATCACTCACGGCAGAAACTCTGGTGGTGGCCCCGATTGCACTGATCTACCTTCTGGTCAACGGATCGCAGGGTAACTCAACGCTCCTAAGCGAGGGCCCCTCGCACACGCTTCTGCTGATCATCTCCGGCATCGTCACCGCCGCTCCCCTGTTCTTCTTCGGAGCCGGTGCCAAGCGTCTGCCGCTGTCTGCCATCGGCATGCTGCAGTACATCACCCCGACGATGCAGATGCTCTGGGCCGTGTTTGTGGTCCATGAGACGCAGACTCCGGCGCGCTGGATCGGCTTCGTCATCATCTGGGTCGCGGTGGCGGTCTACTTGGGGGATTTGCTGACTGCGCGCCGTCGCGTCAAGCCCTAGGCGGGCGTACCCCGAACGCTCCCCACACGGCATCTGGCGGCAGAACTTCCACGGCCAGCACGCGGGGATCATCAAGAAGCGGCTTCAAAGCCTCAGGCGTGTCATACGCAATTACCGCGTCCAGGCCGTCGGTGTACTGCTGGAATACCTCGGCACGCGTGGCGCCTTCGACCGGCTCGGGGATCGGGCGCGGGGCGTTGGCCTGACTGACCACAGCGTTCACGCGACGCAGCTCAGAGGTGATCTCTCCGACCTCCTGGGGAGTCAGCGTAGAGCTGAACGTGACCATGGAGTAGGCCGGCTGATCCTGCGGGGCCTCTGCAAGGGTCTGATTGGCCTCGTCGCGGTAAGCGCTCAAGGTTTGCCCACCCTCGGGTCCCAGGACGTCGCCGTTGGAGCCCACTTGCGCCGGCGGTTCGGAGTTGAGGCTGGCAAAGACCAACAGACCTACCAAGCCCACGGCGGACGCAGTAGCCAGGCCTACGCGGGTGCGATCCACCCCGTCCAAGCTCACTGGCGCACCTTGTCCAAAGCACCTGCCAGGTCATCCGGGTAGGGCGCGGTGATCTCCATCCACGAGCCACTCGAAGGATGGTGGAAGCCCAGGCGCACCGCGTGCAGCCATTGGCGGATCAGGCCCAAGCGCTTGGCCAGGTTGGGGTCGCAGCCGTACATCGGGTCACCGGCACACGGATGCCCGATGGAGGACATGTGCACGCGGATCTGGTGGGTGCGCCCGGTCTCCAGCTTGATGTCCAAAAGGCTGACCTCGCGGAAGGCCTCGATGACCTCGTAGTGCGTGATCGCGTGCTTGCCGCCCTCGGTCACGGCGAAGCGCCACCCGGCCGAGGGGTGCCGGCCAATGGGGGCATCCACGGTGCCCTTGATCGGATCGGGCAGGCCTTGGACCAGGGCGTGGTAGTTCTTGCTCACGGTGCGATCGCGAAATGCCTGCTTCAGCGAGCTGTACCCGCGCTCCGAGGCGGCCACCACCATCACGCCGGAGGTGCCCACGTCCAGGCGCTGCACGATGCCCTTGCGCTCCGGAGGGCCGGAAGTGGAGATGCGAAAGCCCGCGGCGGTTAGGCCACCAACCACGGTCGGCCCATCCCAGCCGATGGTGGGGTGCGCGGCCACGCCTACCGGTTTGTTCACGGCGATGAGGTCGTCGTCGCTGTAGAGGATGTCCATGCCCTCGACCAGCTCCTCCTTGGGCGTCAGAGGTTCCTCGGGCGCGGGCAGGGTGACCTCCAGCCAGGAGCCCGCGCTCAGGCGGTCGGATTTGGAGGTGGTGGCGGCGTCGATAAGCACATCCCCCGCGGCCACGAGATCAGCCGCGACGGCACGAGAGAGGCCGAAGAGACGGCTCACCGCGGCGTCGACACGCATTCCCTCGAGTCCCTCGGGGACGGGCAGTTGGCGAGTCTCACGCGCCATGGCGACGCTCCTCTGTGACGATGGCGATGATGAACAGCACCACGCCTACGTTAATGGCGGCGTCGGCGAGGTTGAAGATGGCGAAGTTGCCCACAGAGATGAAGTCAACGACGTGACCGAACCAGAACCCGGGCTCGCGGAAGAGGCGGTCGATCAGGTTGCCCAGCGCGCCCCCGCCGATAAACGCCAGGCCAACCCCGGAGAAGCGGTCGCGCATGAACCAGGACGCGATGCAGGCGGCGATGACAAACCCCAGCTGGATCGTGGTAAACAGCCACGTGTTGTTCTGCCCCAAACCGAAGGCGGCACCGGGATTGAAGATCAACAGGAAGCGGAACCAGTCCCCGATCACAGGGCGCGCCACGCCTTCCACCAGTGTGGAGAGCATGTACTGCTTGGTGGCCTGATCGATGGCGGCAACCGCGAGCATGATGCCCAACATCAGGCCCATGTTGCGGCCTCGTGCTGGCGGACGGTCTGCGGTGCTAGGTGTTACGGCTGAAGACACGCCCACCATTGTCACCCATGACTGCTGAAGTCCGCGAACCTGGCACGCGGTAGCGTGGGACCGTGAAGTTTTCTCGCCTTTCTGTCGCCACCGTCGCCGCGCTCGCCTCACTAAGCCTGGCGGCCTGCACGTCCGAGGCTCCCGCCGGCCGCACCCCTACTGAGCAAGGCATCGGCGCCCCCGTGGATGCCCCGCGCATCACCCTGGTCACCCAAGGCGGAGAAGAGCGCACGCAGCTGCGCTACTCCGATGTGGACGCTGCCGAGCAGCAGGTCACGCTCGATGTCAGCGAGGGATTTGAGCAGCGCGTGGAGCATGCTGCCTCCGTTGATCCGGTACCGCCGGAGAACTTCGTGGGATCGGGCGAGCACATCACCCTGCCACTAACTGGCTCTACGGACGCTGCCTCCGAGGCTTCCGAGGGCCAGCAGGAGGCCACGCGTGCTCCGGAGTTTAGGGTTGGCGATCTCGAGCGCACCTCGCTGAAGAGCGCATCGGGCTTTCGCATGGGTTGGCGTGGCGACGATCAAGGCCGCGTATCCACCGTGATGTTCTCCGCCCCTCCGGAGGCCACCGATCAAGCTCGCGCAAGCGTGGAAAAGGCTCTGCTGTCCACCATGGGCGTACTCCCCGTCTTCCCCGAAGAAGAGGTGGGCGTTGGTGCCACCTGGGGCGTGGACGTGCGCGTCCCGGGAGACGCCAACCTGCTGCAGAGCAGCACCTACGTGATGCGGGAACTTAACGGCAATCGCGCCGTACTCGACGTGTCCATCGAGCGGCGCCCGTCGTTGGGCGCACTCAATGTCACCGGTGTCGAGGGTGAGGCAGGCGAAGAGCTCAAGGTCGCCTCGACGCAGAGCTGGAGCAAGGGAACGATCGTCGTGGATTTGTCCCAGGCTCTCCCGGTGAACGCAGACATAAAGACCACCACACGGGTGGTCTATGCAGGTTCTCAGCCGCAGCAAGTAGTGCAGGACTCCTCGCTGGCGGTCAAGCTTAATTAAGCAGCCGGCGCCGGAGCTGCCGGTGCAGCGGGGTCTGCCGGAGCAGGAGCCGGGGCAGGCGCTGCGGGATCAGCAGGCGCACCCGGAGCAGCCGGTGCGGGAGCAGCAGGAGCAGCCGGCGCAACCCCGCCACCGATGGCCGCGGAGTCCTGGCACATCTGCGGAACCTGCTCCGGAGCCACCGTGCTGGTGATCAGGGTGCAAGCCCAGGACTGGGACAACTTCCACTGGCCGTTCTCGTGAATGAACTCCACGTTCTCGGCGGTGTTGGGAGCACGATCCGGCAGCGTGAAGGTCACGGTAGCCAGCGCGGAATTCGGTGCGTAGCCGGGCAGGACGGGGTCGACCACCTGGAAGCTGGCACCGGACTGCGCCTGAGCAGCAGCCAAGGTGTCAAAGAGCTCCGGCGGGACGGTCTCGCCGCCCTGCACGGTGGCCACGCGCTGCTCCATCGGAGCACCAGAGTTGGTGGCCACGCCCATCACCTGGTTCAGCTCGGCGGCAGTGGGCAGGCTCGGAGCGGCCTCAGACGCAGAGCTCGGCGCGGTGGCCTGGGCCCCGGAGGAAGACTCGGCGGCCTTGTCGTCGGAACCGCAGGCGGCCAGGCTCAGGCTCAAACCCGCTGCGAGTACGGCACTCATCGTGCGAAACTTCACTCTCACATCTCCTTGCTAATCCCGCCGTGACATCGGCGTGGGCAACATAGTGCGCCAGCACTCCACGCGGGGCTGAACAGGTGGTCTTTTCGCCATATCGTACCGCCTGGGCTGTCTATTACCTGTAGTACAGGCGGGCGTGTGGCACGCTGGGATGCCATGTTGTCAATTCTCACTACCGGTGGCACCATCGCCTGCACCCAGGATGAGGCCGGTGCCCTCGTGCCCACGATCACCGGCGCCGAGCTCGCCAGGGCCGCCGGGCTTTCCGACGTCGACGTCAACGACGTGGTGCGCCTAGACTCCTCCTCCATCACCCTTGCCGAGCTCGACGATGTCATCGCGCGCGTCCACAACGAGCTGGAACGCACCGACGTGGAGGCGGTAGTGCTGACGCATGGCACCGACTCCATGGAAGAGACCGCGCTCGCCTTGGACCTCATGCACACCTGGGACAAGCCCGTGGTGATCACCGGCGCCCAGCGCTCCTTCGACCACCCCGAAACCGACGGGCCGAAGAACTTAGCCGGTGCTGCCGCGGCCGGCCGCACTCTAACCCCGGGCGTGTATGTCCACTTCGGATCGCGCACCCTGCCCGCTCGCGGACTGCGCAAGGCCCACACCCATGATTTGGATGCCTTTGTTTCAGAGCCGCATGGCGCACGCCCGGCCCCGTGTGAGCGTGTGCTTCTCGACGGGTTCCACGTACCCATCGTGGCAATGTATCCAGGAGCCCCCGCAAGCGTAGTGGCGGCTGTAGCCGCCACCGGGGTGGACGGACTGGTGGTTGCCGCCATGGGTTCAGGCAACGTTTCCGAGCAGGCCGGCCAGGAGATCGGGAAGCTGCTGGAGCAAGACATTCCCGTGGTGATAGCCACCCGTGTGGGCCGGGGCCCAACCGAGTTGGCCTACGGCGGACCAGGCGGTGGCTCCACCCTGGCAGACCAGGGCGCTCTCGCCTCCGGCCCGCTCTCGGCAGCGCAGGCGCGCATCGCGCTCATCGTGGCGCTGGCCGCCGGCCGAGATCCGCGCGAACTACTGCTCTAAGTTCTCGGCGATCCACTCATCCCACGCCAACGAGGTCACGGGGTCGCCGGGGTGCAGCTGCGGATCGTCCACCGACAGGGTCTTGCTGAACCCGGGTCCAGTGGCGCGCGTCTCAAAGCGCACCGACACCACCCCGTGCCCGGTCCCCTGTACCCAACCGTGCCCGAACTCCTCGTGCTCCACATCCTGGGTGGCGCGGAAGCGCACCTGCGTTTCGGCTGGTTGAGGTGCAGCGACAGAGACCGTGACCCCATCGGATACCCCGACCTCGTAATCCGTCTCGCGCGGCGGAACTACCAGTTGGTCCAGCTCCGGAAACAGGATGTCCTGCCGCGTTGCTTCCAGCCCCGAGTAGCTCACGCCCACCAGCCGGATCGGTCCCACCTCATCTGGGTACCGAGTCACCCGCTTGGCCACGGCCGTCAACGTTTCCAGGTCATCGGTGGCATAGGCCAGAGTCGCCGAGCGCGACTCGATGTGAAAGTCCGCCATGCGCAGCTTCACCGTCACGGTCCGAGCGCCACGCCCATCGCGTACCAGGCGCCGATGAGCATCCTTCGCCGAGCGCACCACGGCCGCATCAACCTCCTGCGAGGTGGTTAGGTCTTGGGGATACGTGTGTTCAGCCGAGGTCTGTTTTGCTTCGGCCCGGGGAGCGACCGGTCGCTCGTCCACGCCCTTGGCCAGCGCCCACAGGGCCCGACCCACCGTGTTGCCCAGGGTGATGTCGACCTCCCGGAGCGTCAGCCCGGCCAGGTCGCCGATGGTGTGCACGCCCACGTCCTGCAGCTTCTTCTCGGTCACGGGCCCCACGCCCCACAGCTTGCCGACCTTCATCGGGTGCAGCACCTCCAGCTGCCGCTCCGCCGGCAGGATGAACACCCCGTCTGGTTTGGCCTCTCCAGAGCCGATCTTGGCGTACTGCTTGCCCGATCCCGCCCCGATCGAGGCCGGCAAGCCGGTCTCTTTTCGCAGCTCCGCGCGCAGGTTGTTCGCCCACTGCCTGACCTCCTCGGCGCTCGCTCCCTGCAGCTCGGAGGGTTCCATGAAGGCTTCGTCGATAGAGAGTTGTTCGAAGACGTCGACACGCGAGGCGATGAGGTCGAATACGCGTCGCGACGCGACGGAGTACACCTCCTTGCGCGGGCTCACCAGCACCACCTTCGGCCCCACCAAACGCGCGGCCCGCGCCGTGGGCATGGCCGACCGCGCGCCATAAGCTCGAGCCTCATAGGACGCGCCCGCCACGACTCCCCTGCCGCTGACCCCAGCAACCAGGACAGGACGCCCCGCCAGCGTGGGACGGGTCAGCTGCTCGACGGACGCGAAGAACGCATCCATGTCGATGTGGAGAACCCAGCGTCGCATAAGTCTTTAGGGCCTGCGCATCCCGATGGCCAGCACCACCAGCGCAATACCGATGACCTCTGCGGCGGACAGCATCTGACGTAGGGCAACCGCCCCGATGATCGCTGCCACGATCGGCAAGATCGCCTGCAGCAGCGCAAAATACGCCGCCCCGGCCTTGCGGAGGACGATCTGGTCCAGGGAGTACGGGATGGCGGCAGACAGCAGGCCCAACCCCAGCACGATCGTGGTGGTCACTAATAAGTTGGAGTCCTGGTGGGGATCGCGCAGCAAGAGTGCCACCGGCAAGGTGAGCACGGCTGCCCACGCGAAGCCCACAGCCACGCTGGTCTGCGAGTTACCCTGGAGCGCGATTCGAGAACCAAGCATGATGTAGGCCGCCCACATCAGCCCCGCGAGCAGCGCGAAGAGCAGCCCACTCAGCGAATCACTGATCACCGCACCCGACATCAGCAGCACCCCCGCCCCAGCACAGACCAGTGCGGCCACATCACGCGCCCCGCGCGAGCCCAAGGCTGCAACGGCTACCGGGCCAGCAAACTCGATGGCCACCGCGGTGCCCATGGGAATACGCGCAATCGCCTCGTAGAACGTCGTGTTCATCGCCAAGGTGACCAGTCCGTACAGCGCTGCGAAGCCCCCGGCGCGCCCCCAGAAGCTGCGTAATGACGGGCGGGTCAGACCCACCAGGATCACTGCCGCACCGGCGATGCGAAACCATGCCACCAGCGACGGCGGGAAGGATGCGAAGAGTATAACGGCCAGCGCGGCTCCTGCGTACAAGCTCACCCCGGATCCGATCATGATCGCCGGAGCTGCATAGCGCGAGGAACCCATGGCTTGAAAGTGTAGTGATTAGGGTGGGTGCCATGAGTTACGACCTCATCGTCTACGACCCGTCCCTCATTCCCGCTGACGCCGCAGAAAGGCGCACCTGGGCGCAGGGTGTGTTTACGCGTGACGACGACCCCGCGTACTCTCCCGGTGAGCAATCCAGCGCCGTCACCGAGTGCGCGTCCTCCCTGCAGACCGTCTTCCCCGCGGACGACGCTGCTGAGTCCGAAATCGAGGACGCCCAGGAGCGCGGCGTACACCCGGCCAAGTACTTCGTGGACTGGGATCACCTGGAGATCACCCTGGCAGACGAGGACGTCCAGGCCGCCCACCAGTGGCTGCAGGACTACTGCGCACGCAACGGTCTGGGAATCCTGGACATCGCCGGCACCGGTGAGTTCACAGAGCCCGAGGCTGACACCCAGCCGCCGGAGAGCCGAGGGATCTCCGCCACATCAACCCCATAAGGGTGAGCGCATTCATAAGGCTAGTAGCCTTTTTGAGGATAAATGTTCGCTACAGAAATGACCTGTCATGGAACAGTCCTCGAACGAAACGGCCGAGCACCTCGAGGGTGAGCAGCCAGAAGGAACCTCTTCTTCCATCTGGACGTGGGTGCTCACCCTCTTTGGCACCGCGGTGGGTGCCGGTCTCCTCTTCCTCCCCATCTCCGCCGGCAGCTTTGGATTCTGGCCGCTGGCGATCATGACCATTCTGATCGGCCCGATCGTGTTCATTTCACACCGCACGTACTCGCGCATCATCACGGTCTCGGGCACGACGGGGATGGACATCCTCGAAGTGGTCACCTACCTCACCGGGCGCAAGCGCGGTCTGGTCGTTGCCCTGCTGTACTGGTTGGCCAACTACCCCACCCTGGTCATCTACTGCATCTCGGTGACCAACACGGTGGACAGCTTTATCACTAACCAGCTGCACGGACCGGATCTGTCCCGCCCGGTCGTCGCTGTGTTGTGCGTAGGCACGGTGACCGCGGCCGCCGCCTTTGGCCTGAAACCGATGCTGGCGTTTGCCAACATGCTGGTCTACCCGCTGATCGTCTCCCTGCTGGCCTTTTCGCTATTTCTCATTCCGAAATGGGATCCGGGTAGCTTCACCAGCTACCCCGCCGAGCACTCGCTGCCCGTGGCGTTGATCTTGATGCTGCCCGTGCTCGTGTTTTCCTTCAGCCACATGGGTGCAATCTCGCAGCTAGCTATCGACGTGCAGCGCTCCCACCCCGAAAACATGGAGAAGCGCGTCAGCCGCACTGATGCCATCGCCGTCACGCTGTTGGTCGCGTTCACCATGTTCTTTGTCTGGTCGTGTGCCCTGGCTATGGGTGCCGACGGCCTGACGCAGGCCAAGAACGAGAACCTTCCGGTCCTGAGCTACTTTGCCAACACCACCGGCTCCGGATTCCTGACATACCTGGCCCCGCTGGTGACGATGTGCGCGATCGCTACCTCATTCTTTGGCATCATGCTGGGTACCGAGGAAGCCACGACTTACCCGTTTAGGGTCGTATTCCCCGAGACCATGGAGAAGATCAATCCGCGCGTGATCAGCTTGAGCTTTGCTGCCTTCGTGTTTGTCACGGGAACGCTGATTACCATCATGAACCCGCCAATTATGGGCCTGATCAGCTTCATCGGAGGCGTCATCTTCGCTCTCTTGGTCAACATGCTGCCCCTGGCGCTGTTTATGAAGGTCAAGCGCCTGCGACCATACGCCAAGCGGCCGGAAACCATCGTGGCCTTCATCATCGGTGTGATTCTGGTGGCCACGACGGTTACCACTACCCTGCTGGGAATTAGCGCTTAGCCACCTGGACCTTCACACCCGCGACCACGTCGTGGGCAGTACCGGTCAGCTCGTCAGTGGTGACCTGGAAGTCGGTGGCCAGCGTCTCCGCCGCGATGTGATCGGCGTGGCGCTGAGCCCACTCCAGCTTGTCGGCCGGAACCGACAGCACCGCACTGATGCGGTCAGACACCTCGAAGTCAGAGGCCTTGCGGGCGTCCTGGATGCCGCGGATGACATCGGCGGCCCAACCTTCTGCCTCGAGCTCCTCCGTGACGGTCATGTCCAGAACGACCAGGCCGTCCAGGCCGTCGATACGCGCCGTGGAGGCCGGATCCGCAGCCACGAGACGCTCGGTGAACTCACCCTCGCGCAGCTCGATGCCGTCGGCTACCACGGTGTCGCCCACACGCTCGTAAGCACCGGACTTCACCGCCTTGATCACGCGCTGGACGTCCTTGCCCAGGCGCGGGCCGGCGACCTTAGCGTTAACGACGACCTCGAAGGTGCCCACGGAGTCCACGTCATCGGTGAGCTTGAGCTCCTTGACGTTGACCTCGTCGCGAATGATCTCGGCGAACTCGGAGAGTCGGTCCGACTGCTCCAGCGCCACCGTCAGCGACGGCAGCGGCAGACGGTTACGCAGCTTGTGGGACTTGCGTACCGACGACGCCGCCGAGCACACTCCGCGCACCGCATCCATGGCCTCGACCAAGGCGGCATCCGCCGGGATCTCCTGCGGGTTCGGGAAGTCAGTCAGGTGAACCGAACGGCCACCGGTCAAACCACGCCAGATCACCTCGGAGACGTACGGCAGCAGCGGAGCCACGGTGCGAGTAAGCACCTCGAGGACGGTGTACAGCGTGTTGAAGGCCTCGGGGTGTGCCTCCTGGCCCTCCCAGAAGCGATCGCGAGAACGACGCACGTACCAGTTGGTCAGAGCATCGGCGAACAGACGCACGCGCTCAGTGGCCACGGCGATGTCCGTGTTGTCCAGCGCCTCCTGCACGTCGCTGACCAGCTCCTGCAGCTTGGCCAGGATGTAGCGATCCAGCACGTGGGTGCTGTCGAAGGAGAACTCGGCCTCCTTGTGCGAGTACAGCTGCAGGAAGGTGTAAGCATTCCAGATCGGCAGGATAGCCTGGCGAACACCCTCGCGGATGCCCTGCTCGGTGACGATGAGATTGCCACCGCGCAGGATGGGCGAGGACATCAGGAACCAGCGCATGGCGTCCGAACCGTCGCGGTCAAAGACCTCGTTGACGTTCGGGTAGTTGCCCTTGGACTTGGACATCTTCTGCCCATCATCACCCAGGACGATGCCATGAGCGACCACCTTGGAGAATGCCGGGCGGTCGAACAGTGCCACGCTGAGCACGTGCAGCAGGTAGAACCAACCACGGGTCTGGCCGATGTACTCCACGATGAAGTCGGCCGGGGCGTGGGACTCGAACCAGTCCTTGTTCTCAAACGGGTAGTGGAACTGCGCGAACGGCATGGAACCGGAGTCGAACCACACATCGAGCACGTCCGGGACACGGCGCATGGTGGACTTGCCGGTCGGATCATCCGGGTTGGGGCGGGTCAGCTCGTCGATATGCGGGCGGTGCAGCGACTCCGGCCGCACACCAAAGTCGGCCTCGAGCTCGTCCAGGGAGCCGTAGACGTCGACACGCGGGTACTCGTCGTTGTCAGAGACCCAGACCGGGATCGGCGAGCCCCAGTAACGGGTACGCGAGATATTCCAGTCGCGAGCGCCCTCGAGCCAGCGGCCGAACTGACCGTCGCGCACGTGCTCGGGCATCCACTCGATCTGCTCGTGGTTGAGCTCGACCATGCGATCGCGGATGGCGGTGACGTCAACGAACCAGCTGGGCAGCGCCATGTAGATCAGTGGCTCCCCCGAACGCCAGGAGTGCGGGTAGGAGTGCTCGATCGTCTGGTGGCGCAGCACGCGCCCGGTTTCCTTGAGGTCGCGGATGATGTCCTTGTTCGCGTCGAAAACCAGCTGGCCCTGGTAGTCCGGAACCAGCGAGGTGAACTTGCCATCCATGTCGACCGGGATGATCAGCTCGATCCCATAGGCATTGGTGGTGTTCATATCGTCCTCACCGAAGGCCGGGGCCTGGTGGACGATGCCGGTGCCGTCCTCAGTGGTGACGTAGTCAGCCAGCAGGATCTGGAAGGCATTGGCGTGATCCGCGAAGTAGTCGAAGACCGGCTGGTAGGTCAGCCCCTCGAGCTGAGCACCGGTAAAGCGAGCAACCTCTTCGTGCTTCTTGCCCAGCTCCTTGGTGTAGGCGCCGGCCAGAGGTGCCGCCAGGATCACCAGCGAGCCGGCGAACTCGGAGGCCGAGGAGTCCTCGCCCACACGCAGCAAGACGTATTCCACCTCGGGGTGCACGGCCAGTGCCAGGTTAGATGGCAGGGTCCAGGGGGTCGTCGTCCAGGCCAGAGCGCTAGCCTGCGCCAGCTCGGGGTGCTCGGACAAGGTCTTTTGGCCAGCCGAACCATCCTTGGCGCCGGTGATGGGCAGGGTCACCGTCAAGGTGGGATCCTGGCGCATCTTGTAGGAATCGTCGAGACGCGTCTCCTGGTTGGACAGCGGGGTGTGCTCGGCCCAGGAGTATGGAAGGACGCGGAAGCCCTGGTAGATCAGGCCCTTGTCATAGAGCTGCTTAAAGGCCCAGATGACAGACTCCATGTAGGACAGGTCCATCGTCTTGTAACCACCGTCGAAGTCCACCCAACGTGCCTGGCGGGTGACGTACTCCTTCCACTCTTCGGTGTAGCGCAGAACGGAGGAGGCGCAGTACTCGTTGAACTTCTCCAGACCCATGTCCTCGATCTGGCCCTTATCGGTGATGCCAAGCTGCTTCTCCGCCTCCAGCTCGGCGGGCAGGCCGTGAGTGTCCCAGCCAAAGACGCGGGGGACGTGGTAGCCGCGCATCGTCTTGTAGCGCGGGATGATGTCCTTGACGTAACCAGTCAGCAGGTGGCCGTAGTGCGGTAGGCCGTTAGCGAAGGGCGGGCCATCGTAGAAAACGTAATCTTCCGCGTCGGCGCGGTTATCCAGCGAGGCCTGGAACGTGTTGTTTTCTTTCCAGTAGTCCAGGACGCGCTTTTCCATCTCCGGGAAGCGGTTCGAACCCCCAGTCAGGTCAGCCTTGGGGTACACGCCGCCAACTTGGGTGGGATCACTCACGGGTGCATCTCTCCTTGTGAAATCGCTACTGATCACAGGGACGCTGACCAGCTGTTATGCGCTAGCCCGCGCGGTACCACCCTGTTTGAGATTCGCTTCCGGTACTGATCCGGGCGCGATCCTCCACTTCATTGTGATTCACAGGAGATGTCGGTCCTACCCGTCTGGTTCTACTGGGCTGCGAAGATTCGCGTGCTGTTCTTCCAGATGGCTCCCCGGTGATTGCCGGATCAAAGCTCTTATTTGGCGACTTTACACGGTGGGGTGGGCGGGCGGGAAGGAGGCGGGGTGGGTTGTTCTTTGGTGGCTTTTCCTTCGGCTCGACACCTGGAGCGATTAAGCAGAGCGCGACCTGGGGTTTTAGTGGCAAAGTGCCTTCCAGGTGTCGAGCCGAAAGAATTTGTGCTGAATGATGGCGGGCGGGACCGCATCGTTGGTCGACCGGAAGATTGTGCCGGTGCTTCCGGTCGACAAGAGGGCCAAATCGAAAGAGCGCGACCAGGGCTTTTGGCGGACAGAACCCCGCCCCTGGTCGACCGGAAGATTGTGCTGGTACTTCCGGTCGACCACCAATCCTTCGGCTCGACACCTGGAGCTCTTTCGCGGATCGCGACCTGGGGTTTTAGTGGCGGAGTGCCTTCCAGGTGTCGAGCCCAAGGGAATCGGCCTCTCCGTGAGCCCACACCATGCCGCTTGCCGACGACCGGAAGCAACCACCCAGCCTTCCGGTCGTCACCAAAACCGCCTCCCCAAAAACACGCCACCTCACCGCCCGCCAGGCATGACAAAACCCCGGCCCTGCCGTCCAGATTTCCTGAACTGACAGGCCGGGGGCCTAGTAACGGCCCTTAACCAGGGCCGTGCGTACTACTTGCGCTCGGTTCCGGCCGGAGCAGAGGAGCCACGGGACTCCAGCTCCTCCAGCTGGGACTGCAGCAGGGTCTTCAGGCGGGTGCGGTACTCGCGCTCGAAGGTACGCAGCTCGGCGATGCGGCCCTCGAGAGCGGTCTGCTGCTTCTTCACCGTGTTCATGATGTCGGTGTGCTTGCGCTCAGCGTCAGCCTGCAGAGCAGCAGCCTTCTCCTCGGCCTGCTTGATCTGGGCCTCAGCGCGGGAGTTGGCGTCCGTGGTGGTCTGCTGAGCCTTGGCCTGGGCGTCAGCCACCAGCTTGTCAGCCTGGGTCTGTGCCTGCTCGAGCTGAGCCTTGGAGCGAGCGTCTGCGTCAGCAACCTGCTTCTCCGCGGTGTTGCGAGCGTCCTGCAGCATGGAGCGGGACTCGGTCTGAGCCTCGGAGGTGAGGCGGTCAGCCATCTCCTGGGCCATGGCCAGCACGCGAGCAGCCTGCATGTGGGTCTCCGGGGTGGCAACGCCGGACTCTGCAGCACCAGCAGCGGCGAAGCCGGAAGCGCTGGTAGCGGAGACCTTCTCGGAGGTGGATGCCTTGGACTCGGTGGCAGCCTGGGAAGCCTCTGCGCGAGCGGACTTCACATCGGCCTCGGCCTTGCGCTGTGCCTCAGCAGCCTCGTTGCGGGCGCGCTCGGCCTCGGCACGAGCCTGCTTGGCCTCAGCCTGAGCCTTCTCCACGTCCTTCTGAGCCTGAGCCAGCTTGGCCTCGTACTCGCGGCGAACCTCTGCCTCAACCGTGCGGCGAATCTGGGCCTCGTCCACCGAGGAAGCAGATCCAGCCACCGGGGCTGCGGCTGCACCAGAAACGTTGGAGGCCTCGTTGCGCAGCTGCTCGTTCTCGTCCTGCAGCTGGGCGAGAGTGTCCTCAACCAGGTCGAGGAACTGATCGACCTCGTCCTCGTTGTAGCCGCGCTTGCCGATCGGCGGCTTACTGAAAGCAACGTTGTGCACGTCAGCTGGTGTCAGCGGCATAGTTTCCCCTTCAAGTCGGTGGCACCCAGATTGTGGGTTATAGGCAACTTATACCGTAATCGCCATCAAGCGCACGGAAAGTTACACGGAGTGTTTTCTTTCACTTGGATACTACAACGTCACCCGCACCACGGACACAGTCCGGGGGCAGCGATCTGTTACAGCACCTTATCAATTTATACAGTTTTTATTACTTATTTTCCAGGTCGCACGAGGATCGCACGGGATATTTGCTTTCCTACACCAGGAATATCGACCGCACGACGATCTGCAGCACGGTGAGGATGAGGAAAAGCACGATCACGCTGACGTCGATTCCCACGCCCCCGGTACGCAGCGGCGGGATCAGTCGACGCAGTGCCTTGACGGGCGGATCGGTCAGCAGGAAAACCGGCTCAGCGACCATCGCGAACCAACGCGGCGGCCGGAACTGACGCGAGAAGGATTCGATCATCTCCGTGATCAGACGCGCGATGAGAACCAGCGTGTACAGCCGGAGAAATACGAGCAGAATTGCTCCAATTGTTGCCAACATCTGCGCCTAACGCACCAGACCAGCAGCGCGCTGCAGCTCGTCGAGGGAAACATCAGCACCCTCGGGAACCACGGCGAACACCTTACGATCCGAGGTGATGTCCTTGGACAGGTTGTGCATCGAACCGCGGGAGGCAAAGCACAGGCCGGCAGCGAAGTCGATGATGCGCTTGGCCACATCGCGCTCTGCGTTCGTCAGCTCAAAGGTCACCGCGTCGCCCTGGCGGAACGGCTCGCCCACCTCGGTGGCCTCGGCGTAGCTGCGCGGTTCGACGGCCACAATCACGGGGACATAGTCGCTTGTCGACGCTCCCCCGCGGCCACGATGCGAAGCACCAGCAGAAGCTCCCAGACGGGACGAGCTCGATGCCGAAGAGTAGGTCTCGTGGCTGGAGCGGTAGGAGCTCTCCCCGGCCAGCGGGCGTGAGTCACGCTCGCGCGGCTCGTAGTCGCGGGAGTAATCGCGCGACGGCGCGTAGCGCGGCTCGTCGTAGTAGGCGTCGTCGTGCTCCTCATCGACCGGGTCAAGGCCGAAGAATTCGCGGGCACCTTTGATGAAAGACATGTTTTCCCCTGTATGCGTTCTAGGTGTCTAAGAGGGATATATCGCTGAAGCTAGGCTACTGTGCGCTTTCCCAGGATGTCCGTTCCGACACGCACCACGTCCGTTCCCGCAGCTACGGCCTCTTCCAAATCGCCTGACATGCCAGCAGATAGGCGCAGGTTGCGGCCAATGCGCTGCGCCAGGGCGTCGACAAGCGAGCGCGCGCGAGTGAACACTTCGCCGGCATCGGAGTCGATGGGAGGGACCACCATGACCCCAGCAAGGAGGAGGTGCTCGGCGCTTTCGATGACGTCAGCGACCTCGTCCAGGCCCTCTGCGGTGACTCCACCGCGCTCGGTATCGCCATCGGCGGACAGTTGGATAAAGCACGAGAGCGTTTCGGTGCGCTCGCCACGCTCGATGGCTAGGGCCACGCCACGTTCAAGCGCGTTGGCCAACTTGATGGAGTCCACCGAATGGCACGAATGAGCCCAGCGCGCGACGGCATTGGCCTTCTTCGTCTGCACCTGCCCGATCATGTGAAAGCGCATGTTCGGGAGTTCGGCGGCCTTCTGGCGGGCCTCCTGCTCGCGGTTCTCCCCCACGTCGCTCACGCCCAGCTCGGCCAAAAGAGCCACATCGCTGGCGGGGTGGAACTTGGTCACGGGCAAAAGCTCAACGCTGCCCGGTTCGCGCCCGGCGGATTGTTCGGCAGCGCGGAGGCGTTCCTGCACCCGCTGGTAGGACGAGCGCAGCTCCTCGAGGCGATCCATTAGTGCTCCTTTCCGGTGAGCCAGACGAGACCGCACTGGCGGCCCGTGGTCTTGTCTCGGCGATAGGAGAAGAACGACGTGTCCTCGATGGTGCAGCGCGGATCGGACTCAATCGCCTGGACGCCGAGCCCCAAAAGTTGGCGGACCAGCCCGGCGCGGACGTCTACACCCGGGGTTCCCTGAACCGTGGTGCAGCGCGAACCGGGAAGGTGCGCCTCCATGTCCTGTGCCATCTCCGCCGGGACCTCGTAGCGCCGTCCGGAAGCCGCCGGGCCCAACAGTGCCTGAATCTGCGCCGGCTGGGCTCCGAGCTCACACATCTTCTCCACTGTCTTAACCACGATCCCGTTGCGCGCCCCACGGCGCCCGGCGTGCACCGCGGCCACGACACCATTGTGGTGATCCGCCAGGAGCACGGGAACACAATCGGCCACGAGAACGCCGAGGGCGAGCTGGGGCACGGTGGTTACCAGGGCGTCCGTGGCCTCCACCGGGGCGCTCTGCGGCTCGGTCACCACCGTGACGTTGTTGGTATGCAGCTGCTCCATCCAGACCAGGCGGTCTGGGTCAAGCCCCACTACCTTGGCCAGGCGCGCACGATTGGCCTGCACGTCGTCCGGGTTGTCGCCGACGTGGTCACCGAGGTTGAAGGAGTCATACGGAGACGACGAGACCCCGCCCGCACGGGAGGTAAACACCATGCGGACGGGGCGGTCGTAAACAGAGGGTTCTGCGTGATCGGTGGGCATGCGCCCGAGATTAACGCATGAACGACGGCACATCGAGATCGTCACCGTCATCGCGACGATCATCGCGGATCTCCGTGCGCTCAACCGGCTCGGAGTAGCGGGCGCCATCGGTGAACAGGCCCTCAGAGCGGCCGCGCGACGAGCTGGGCTCAAAGCGCTGGTGGCGCGGAGTGCGCTCGTAGGAGGCTTCCTCCTGCTCGCGGGAGCGCTCGTCGAACAGCGAGCCACGCGCGGTCTCGGCGACCGGGGCGGCCTGCGACTGCGGCTGCGGCTGAGCGGAAGCCTGGGCTGCCTTCTGCTGACCAGACTCGATGTGGTTGGCGGCAGCGTTGAAGCCGGTCGCGATGATGGTGACGCGGACCTCGTCGCCCAGGTTGTCGTCGATGATGGTGCCGAAGATGAGGTTGACGTCCTCGTCTGCCTTCTCCTCCACGATGGTGGCAGCGGCGTGAACTTCCTGCAGCCCCAGGTCGGAACCGCCTGCGACGGAGAGCAGGATGCCGGTGGCACCTTCCATGGTGGTCTCCAGCAGCGGGGAGTTGATGGCCTGGAGGGTGGCGTCCATGACGCGGTCGTCGCCACGCGAGGAGCCCACGCCCATGAGCGCGGAGCCAGCGTCGGCCATGACGGAGCGCACGTCGGCAAAGTCGACGTTGATCATGCCCGGGATGGTGATCAGGTTGGTAATGCCCTGGACACCGTTGAACAGGATTTCGTCGGCGGCGCGGAAGGCGTCCATCATCGTCAGGTCCTGGTCGCCCAGCTGCAGCAGGCGATCGTTCGGGATCACGATGACGGTGTCGCACACCTCGCGCAGGGCCTCGATGCCCTCCATGGCCTGGCGGGTACGGCGCTTGCCCTCGAAGGAGAACGGGCGGGTGACCACACCGATGGTCAGCGCACCCATCTTCTTGGCGATTCCCGCCACGACCGGAGCGGCACCGGTGCCGGTTCCGCCGCCCTCGCCTGCGGTCACAAACACCATGTCGGAGCCCTTGAGGGTCTCCTCAATCTCCGACTTGTGGTCCTCAGCCGAGGTGCGACCAACCTCCGGGTTTGCGCCGGCGCCAAGACCACGGGTGGCCTCCCGGCCAATGTCGAGCTTGGTGTCGGCATCGGAGAACAGCAGCGCCTGGGAGTCGGTGTTGATGGCTACAAACTCCACACCCTTGAGGTTCTCCTCAATCATGCGGTTAACGGCGTTAACTCCGCCGCCGCCGACGCCGACAACCTTGATCACGGCGAGGTAGTTGTTCTGGGAGGTCATGAGGGTATTCGCTCGCCTTTCAAGGGTAGGGAAACAGTCACATAATGCTTAAAGCATCTTCGGTTTGCTGTGTCCATCATGGCGAAAAGTGTGTGAGAATTCCGGAACATTTTCCGCGTGTCGGCACCCTCAACCTCTACTTTAAACTTTTCTGACGTGGGGTTTTGCTGCCCCAACCATCTAATTCGGGCTGGTTAGCGAACCACCGGCATGACCGGATTGCTCACGTCCCACGTGGAGCCTTCCCGCTTTAACACGGTTTCAGTGGCCACCGCCTTGTTGCCGTTGTCCTCGGCTGCTCCCCACACGACGGTTCGCCCGTCCTTCATGTGCAAGACGAAGTTGTAGGGCCCATCGGCGGCGATGTGATCCACCTGCTCAGCGACGTGCGGGGGCAACGCGGCGACCACCTCGACGGCGTGGGTAAAGGTCTCCTGGTCGTCCTTGGCCGCGATGCGCACGGCAGTCGGCGGCGGGGTGCCATCAGTAAATGTTTGACCGCGTTCGTCGATTAGCACCGCCTCACCAGAGCGATCCGCCCACGCGACAACGCGCTTCTCCTCCACCTCGACCACCAGCGTCGACGGCAGCGAGCGCTTCGTCGTCGCGGACTGGATACGTGGGAGGGAGGCTACTCCGGCGGCGGCGTGGGCGGCATCGATGCGCAGCAGGTTCTGCCCCTCTTGGATGCCTGTGGCCTCGACGATCACCGGGGTTTCTACCTGCTGGTTTCCCCGCACCTCAATGGAGCGAATGGCAAAAAGTGGCGTCGCCAGCAACACCGCAGCGAGCAGAGCTACAACGAGCACGACACCCAGCACGCCCAACAGAATGCGCAGCCGCGAGCGCTTGCGCGAAGCTCGCCCCTTCCCTGCTGGCGAAGACCCTGCACCCGGAGTCTGCGAATCGTTGGTTGCAGCAGGAATCGAGCTCATAAAACGTAGGCTCCTAGCTCACGCGGGCGGGGGTTAACGCCTAGATGCTACACCGCCAGCCGGAGCGCTCTGAGAATCTCGCGCGTGACGACGCTTCTTAAACACCCCATAGATCCACTGCGCCAGCAGGAACGCGACCAGAGAAATTCCAAAGAGCGGGGCAACGAGGGAGTACACCACTATCGCCACCACAATGATCACCTGAGCGGAACGAGGAATCTTGGTCCACTTTGCCGGCCGGGGAGCTCGCGAGCGCATGAACCACATCAGGTAACCGTGAACGATAACCACCATGATTCCCACCGTGGCCAAGGCAAGCAGCAGCTGGTTGGGCCATCCAAACAGGATTCCCATGTGGGCATTAATTAGCCACTCTGCCAGCTTCGCAGGGAATGGCCACTCGCTGAAGCTGACCGAATCCACCACGTGGGCATGCCCGTTGTGCATGGCGATGGCCAAAGAGTCCTTACCCATCCGGAATTCCTGTCGCGCCTCTTGGACCAGCCAAACCGTCTGCTCGGATGCGGGAGGTCGAATTTCGAGGCGGCCAGTGAGCCCCTCGGCACGTGCGAGATCGATGGCGGCCTGCCCGTCATGGCCGTCGACCGGGAAGGGGCCGGTGGCGCTGCTGGACACTCCCGAGGGATTAGGCGCAATCCAGTCCAGCTTCTTGCGAAGGTTCGCCACGTTGGAGCCGGCGACGCGCGACCAGGTCAATCCCGTGGCGGTGAAGAACAGCATGACCAGGGTGAGCCACAAACCGAGCTGCGTGTGCAGCTTACGACGTCGCGCGCGCAGAGAAAGTGCAGAAGCCGTAGATGCGTTGCGCCCACGGCGATCTCGAGTGCGCTGCCACCAGAGGAAGATGCCAACGAGGGTCAGTGCACCGAGCCAGGATGCGGCCAGCTCGGAGTACCAGCGGCCGGCCGGGCCGAGCCATAGACGCTTGTGCCCCTCCGAGATCCAGGATCGCAGAGGCAGGGCCGCTGCGGAGCCGTACTGGACGCTGGAGCCCTGGACGTGGGCGTCGACCGGATCAACGAACACTACGCGGGTGTAGCTGGAAGAGATCAAGGAATCATCCTTGAACAGCACGCGGGTTGCCAGCCCAGGCTTCTCTTCCACTTGGACTTTGGCCACCGGCAGGTCTGGGTAGACGGTATGCGCCGCCTTGACCTGGTCCTCAACAGGCAGGGCGGTGGAGTCGGGGTGCTCGGGGGTGTGGATCAGATCGTGGTAAACGATCTTTTCGGCGGTCGGTGCGGCAGCGTAACCGATGCCGGTGATGCATGCGATGAGGATCAGCGGAGCAACAATCACGCCGCCAAGGGCATGCAGTCGGTGCAAGAGCACCCGTGGTTCTGAAAATGACATGCCTTATCAGTCGGCCACGATGATTTTTCAGTTCCTTGAAATTCGATAGCAATTGGCAGTGAATCCCTGGGAATGTTCGCACCCCAGGGACGCGTCTATCCCTGCCGCAGGCGCTCGAGCACCTCAGGTGCCAGCATCGTGACCGTCCCCGCGCCCATGGTGAGCACAACGTCGCCAGGTCGGACCAGCGAGGCGATGGTCTCCGGGGCAGCGGAGAAGTCCGGCTCGTAGCGAATCTCGGTGTTGCCCTGATCCATGTGCTCGATGATGATGCGGGAGCTCACGCCCTCGACGGGTTCCTCCCGGGCCCCAAAGATGTCCAAGACCACCACCGCATCTGCCAAGGACAAGGCCTGACCAAACTCCCGCGCGAAGGTCATCGTGCGCGAGTAAAGATGCGGCTGGAAGCAAGCCACGACCCGAGCTCCCTTACCCTCTGCCTCGACCTTTTCGCGCGCAGCGGTCAGCACCGCCGTGACCTCGGTGGGGTGGTGGGCGTAGTCGTCGTACACCCGGGCGCCGCTAAAACGTCCCTCCTCCACCGCTCCGTGGTACTCAAAACGCCGACGTACTCCCCCAAATCCCGCCAATCCCTCGGCGAGCTCAGCGAGGGATCCACCGGTCAGCCTGCCCGCGAGCAGAGCTGCCGCTGAGTTCAGTGCCATGTGAGTGCCCGGGATCTGCAGTGTGTACCTCACCGTGGTCGGCTCATCACCAGGAACGTTCACGTCCACGACCAGCTCGGTTCCGGCTGGGCCGATCTCTCCCTGGCGAACAACCGCCGCTGCCGGGACCGTGGGATGTGCCTTGACGGCCGCTTCGGTTCCGTAACCCAGCACGCTGATCCCACGCTGGACGCTGCGCTCGCCCAGTTCTGCAGCAGCGGTGTCGTCCAGACAGACGATGAGGTGGCCGCCAGGTTGGAGACGATCGGCAAAGTCATCGAAAACCTGGAAGTAAGCCTCCTCCGTACGGAAGAAGTCCAGGTGATCAGGTTCCACGTTGGTCACTACCGCCACGTTGGGCTTGTAGCGCAGCAGCGAGGCATCCGACTCGTCTGCCTCTGCCACAAACGCCGCCCCGGTTCCGTGGTGGGCGTTGGTCCCAGCCTTGTTGAGCTGGCCGCCGATAGCGAAGGACGGGTCCAACCCCGCGTGCTGCATCGCCGTCACCGTCATGGAGGTGGTCGAGGTCTTGCCGTGCGTGCCGGCCAGCAGCACCTGGGTGTATCCCTCCATCAACTCTCCCAGCAGGTCCGATCGTCGAATCACCGGGATTCCTAGGGCGGCGGCCTCGAGTAGCTCCGGGTTGTCCTTGGGGATTGCCGCGAAGGAGGTGACCACCACGGTGGGTTGCTCGCCCGTCAAGTGCAGGTTCTCTGCCTTGTGGCCAACAGCAACCACAGCTCCGGAGACTTCCAAGGCGCGCACGGGACGGGAGTCCTTGACGTCCGAACCAGATACAACGCTGCCGCGGCTCAGCAGAATGCGGGCAAGCCCGGACATTCCCGCTCCGCCAATGCCGATGAGGTGAACCCGGGACAGATCGATTGCAGAAGTAGTGCTCATAGGTGTGCTGACGCGTCCTTAATGTAGGTCGGTGGCGGCGATGGAGTTAGCGACGAAGATCGGTGACGATGCGCTCGGCAATGCGCTCGGCAGCATCTCCAGCGGGCGACGAAGCCAAGGCATCTTTCATGGCGGCCAGTCCTCCCTCGGCACTCTGCAGGGAGTGGATCTGGGCGACCAGGCGTTGGCCGCTTAGATCCGCGTCGTCGATCTGAACTGCGCCGCCGGCGCGCACAACGGGCTGAGAGTTGCGCCCCTGCTCGCCATTGCCATGGGGCAGCGGGATATAGATCGCCGGAACCCCGCATGCGGTGACCTCGGCTACGGTCATGGCACCCGAGCGGCACACCACGAGATCGGCAACGGCCAATGCTGCCTCCATGTCGTCGATGTACGGCACTGCGCGATAATGCTCCAGGGCAGAGGGCTCTGCGTTCTTGCGACCGTAGGCATGCAGGATTTGCCAGCCGTCGTTGATGAGGTCCTGCGCTGCCTCCGCCACGGCAGCATTGATGCTCGCCGCACCTTGGGAGCCACCGGTAACCAGAATCGTAGGACGCTGGGGATCCAGGCCCCACTGCGTCAACGCGCGCTGCCGCGCCGTGCCGTCCTTATCGGCCCCCAGGCTCGGGCGCACGGGAATGCCCACGACGTCGCCGGCCATGCCGGATCCCTCGACGGCATTCAGCCCCACGCCACCCAGGCGAACGCCAAGCTTGTTGGCCATACCTGCCAGAGCGTTAGTCTCCAGCACATAGAACGGGATGCCCGCAGCCTTCGCTGCCAGGTATGCCGAGGCGGACACATAACCACCCGTGCCGAATACGGCATCTGCCCCCGTTTGCTTGATCACGCGACGCGACTGCTGAACTGAGCGCACGAGCTTGCCCGGCACAGCCAACAGCTTCCAGGGCTTCTTGCGCGGAATGGGCACGGGATCGATCAGGTGAAGCTGAACCCCGCGCGCCGGGATGATCGTGGTCTCCAGCCCCTTGGTGGTACCCAGGGCTTCCACCTGGACTCCATGGCGCGAAGCCAAAGCTTCGCCCACCGCGAGGGCGGGTTCGATGTGTCCGGCGGTGCCGCCACCGGCGAGCAGGACAGTCAAAGGGGAAGTTGCCATGAGTACTTAGCGCCTCCTGTAAAAAGTGTCCGGGCTACCCGGTTCTGACGGTCGGATCCGCTGGGAGGAACGAGTGTGACCAGAGCGACGGCTGGGTCGCTGGCCCACAATTCCTGATCCTGTAGATGATACGTCCTCTCCCCCAGGCCGCAGGGAGGACGAACGTCGTGCAGTCACGGGCACGGCTCGCGGTTTCGCGTTCCCGCCTAGTCCGCGCCCGCGTTCGCCCTTGGCTCCCCCATCTTCGTTGGGCTCGCCGATGAAGAACAGTCGGTCAAACATCGGGCGGCCGTAGCTCTGCATCGCCGAGACTGCCTCTGGCTCGTGGCGCGCCACTGAGGCGAGCAGACCCATCGAGCCGATGGTGATCACCGCAGAGGTACCACCAGCGGAGATCATCGGCAGCTGGATACCAGTCACCGGCAAAGCGCCTACCACGTAACCGATGTTGACAAACGCCTGGGACACCACGCCCATCGTGAGTGCCGCGGCCATCAGTCCCTGGAACTGGTTGCTCGCCCGCACCGCGGTGCGCAGGCCAAAAAAGCCGAGCAATGCGAACAGGATGATCACCAGCGCTCCGCCCCACAGGCCGAGCTCCTCGCCGATGACGGCGAAGACAAAGTCGTTCTTGGCCTCGGGAAGGTAGAACCACTTTGCGCGGGACTGTCCCAGCCCCACGCCGCCTAGGGAACCGTCGGCAAGCGAGAGATACCCCTGATACGTCTGAAACGCCTCGTTCTGGGTGTTCTCGAAGTTGCCGGTCAGCGCGTCAAAGTAGGTGTGGAAGCGCTGCGAGCGGAATCCCCCGCTGAGGAAGAGGCCGATCATTCCCAGCAGCGCGACGACGGCGAAGGAAGCCACGATGCCCCACTTGATGCCGGCGAAAATCAGGGTGAACGCAACGACGGCGGCAAACGAGAGCGCCATTCCCACGTCGCCCTGAGCGATGATCAGCAGGAAGAACGCGCCCGCGACCAGCACGTACTGAACGAACGGGCTCTTGATGGTGGTCAGGTCATGGCGATGACCAGCGAGGTGGTTAGCACCCCACACTGCGATGGCTACCTTGGCGATCTCACTCGGCTGCAGCTGCACCGGTCCGATCGGGATCCAGGATTGGGAACCCACCTCCTCGCGACCGGTACCGATTCCCGGAATGAGCACCGCAATCAGAAGAATCAGCGTGAGGCCCAACAGCCAAGGCGCCAGCGAACGCACAACCCGCATGGGCACCTTGAGCGCCACCCAGAACAGCATCAGGCCGATAGCGACCATGAGGCATTGGCGCAGAGCGGTCGACCACACTGTCGCCCCCTCGGCCACCGACCACGTCATGGAGGTGGAAAACGCCATGACCACACCGATGCCGGTGAGAAACAGCACGAGGATGCGGATCATCAGGTAATCCAGGCCCGGCAAACTGAGGAGCGTGTCCTGCGCCGAGCCAACGACCTGGCTCATCCTCGACGGCTTTTCTGAACGCGGCGGGTGGGTGGTGCTCATGATGAATCAGGCTCCTTGCCCGGGTAAGTCCGTAATGCGATTGTCCTCGCACATTTGCGCGGCACGCGCGAACACGTCTCCCCGCTGGGCCATGCCCGTGTACATGTCGAGGCTGGCTGCAGCAGGTGCGAGCAGAACGGTGGAGGCTTCGCTTATCGACGCCGCCTCGCATGCCAGATGCATCGCCCGCAGCGGATCGGTGGAAGTCACATGTGTGACTCGCACGTGCGGCGCATGGGTGCGCAGGGCCTCGACGATCTCTGCCCCGTCGACTCCGATCACGGAGGCGGAACGCATCCGGTGCCCGTGGTTTTTCACCACGTCCTCGATGCTCGCCCCCTTGAGCTGACCACCTGCGATCCAGGCGACCCCGTCGTTCGGATCGATGGCTGCCAGAGCCGCCTCGGCCGCGTGCGGGTTGGTGGCCTTTGAGTTATCGATCCACGTCTGCTGGCCACGAGCAACGATTGCCCCACGGTGTCCGGCAACACTGAAATCTGCCAACGCCTGCGCGATGGTCTCGGGGCTGACCCCCTGAGAGCGCGCGGCTGCTGTCGCGGCCAAAGCATCATAGATGCCAGCAGGACCGGCTGGCTCAATTCCCTGTGTGGGGGCGATCTCGACCGGTTCGCCGCCCGTGGCATCGACGATCTTTCCGTCGACCACGCCGACCTGTCCCGCGGCAGGCGCGTTCATGGTGAATCCCACCAGGTTGTCCTGGGTGGCCAAGGCGCGCACGTGCGAGTCATCCACACCGGCAATCGGATGATCGGCGTTAAGCACGCGGGCCTTGGCCTGGCCATAGGCCTCAAAGGAGCCGTGCCAGTCCAGGTGATCTTCGGCCACATTCAGCAACACGCCTGCTGAGGGGTGTAGCTGGCACGACCAATGCAGCTGGAAACTGGAGAGCTCGGCGACCAGGACGTCAATACGCTCCGTGCTGGTCAGCGCATCACAGACCGCGGTGCCGATGTTGCCCACGGCCTGGGCCGTGTGGCCAGTCTTGCGACCGTGTGCCTGCATGATCTCCGCCAACATTGCGGTAGTGGTGGTTTTGCCGTTGGTTCCGGTCACCGCCAACCAGGTGCGCTTGGGTCCGCAAAGCTGCGCTTGATCCACGCGCCAGGCGAGCTCGACGTCACCGATGATCTCGATGCCCGCATCGCTAGCCAACCCGAACAGGGCGGAATCGGGACGCCATCCTGGAGAAGTCACGATGAGGTCCGGCCAGCCAGCTGCCACCAATCCGGCAGCCTTGTTCACTGATGCGGTGTCCACACCGGTTTCGGCGGCGACAGCGCTCAGGGTGGCCTCGTTGTCGTCGACAAGCGTGACCTCAACACCGAGTTTGCGCAGTAGACGAGCGACGGAGGCACCAGAGACCCCGGCACCGGTTACCAGGACCTGGGAGTAGCCCAGCGAGGTTTCAAACTCAGTCATTTATCCCACTCCTAGGGCGTCAGCGACGCTGAGCCATTCGGCATAGAAGACAGAAACACCAACGATGGCGCCCATCAGGGCGATGAGCCAGAAGCGAATGACCACGGTGGTCTCCGGCCAGCCACCGTTTTCAAAGTGGTGGTGGAACGGCGCCATGCGGAACACGCGCTTACCGGTGGTTTTGAACGACGCCACCTGGATGACGACGGAGGCCGCCTCGATGACGAACAATCCACCGACGATGACCATGAGCAGCTCCGTACGGGTGGTCACCGAGAGGCCGGCAACCAGGCCGCCGAGCGCCAGAGAACCGGTATCTCCCATAAAGATTTTGGCCGGGGAGGCGTTCCACCAGAGGAAGCCGAGGCATGCTCCCAGGCCCGCGGCGGCTAGCACCGCCAGGTCCAGGGGGTCGCGCACGGCGTAGCAGCCCGGCTCGATCTCGTTGGCGCAGGCGTTACGGAACTGCCAGAAGGTAATCAGACCGTAGGCCCCCATGGTCAGCGCTGTGGAACCGGCGGCGAGGCCATCCAGGCCATCGGTGAGATTGACGGCGTTGGACCAGGCGGCGATCAGCAGGTAGATGAACACCAAAAAGATGATCGTGCCGATGATCGCCCCGCCCACAGCGAGATTGATGGTGTTCAGGTCACGGATAAACGAGAGCTGCCGGGAGCCCGGGGTCAGCCCCTGCTCATCCGGGAACTGCAGGATGAGCAGGCCGAAGGCAACGGCGATGAGCAGCTGACAGATCAGCTTGGCCTTCTTGTTCAGCCCCAGGTTTCGGCCCATGTAGAGCTTGATGAAGTCATCGGCAAACCCGGTCGCGCCCAACGCGAGAGTAAGCCCCAGCACGAGCCATCCCGACGCGCTAAAACCAGCACCCCCGGTGGCCATGGCGTAGAAGCCGGAGACGAGGTAGGCGATGGTGATGCCGGCCAGGATGGCAATACCGCCCATGGTGGGGGTGCCGCGCTTGCGCAGATGCGACCTTGGTCCGTCCTCGCGGATCTCCTGTCCAAGTCCCTCTGCCGAAAAGTACCTAATGAGCAAGGGGGTGAAGAAGATCGAGACGAGGAACGCTACGGTTCCTGCGATGATGATCTGAGTCACTTGAGCTTCGTATCCTGTCCGTCAACCGTGATTGGTGGTGTACTAACCGTAATCCGCATGGCACTAGGCCGTGTGATCAGCCTCCGGCGAGTCCGTTAGCGCCTGGGCAACCCGCCACAACCGCGCCGAGTTCGAGGCCTTGACCAGGACTACATCTGAACCATCCGGAAGGTCGGCAGGCCGCTGGCGCACGATCTCGTTCACCGCCTCTGCCGCCTGGGCTGCATCGGGGGCGCGGTAGACCACTACTCCCCTGGCTTCGGCAGCATCGGCCGTGGCGCTGATCAGTTCATCCCCGCCGACGGCGACGGCGTGAGTGACGTTGAATCGCGCCAGCTCCTCGCCGAGATCCCGGTGGGCCTGGATCCCGTCGTTGCCGAGCTCACCCATCGGGCCGAGCACCGCGATCGCCCGGGAGCCCGGGTTAGCGGAGGCGGTGTAAGCCAGGGCCGCCACCGCAGCCCGCATAGATTCGGGGTTGGCGTTGTAGGAATCGTTGATCACGGTGAGTCCGTCCGCACGGGTGCGCACATCCATCCGGTGCTCGCTCGCCGCGCGGTGGGTGGACAGGCAGCGGGCCACGTCGTTAGCGGACATGCCAGACTCGATGCCTGCCGCGGCAGCCGCCAGGGCATTAGAAACTTGGTGCTGGCCAAATACGCCGAGCTGTACAGGCACGGGGTCAAAACCGGGGCCATGCAATGTGAACGAGGCGCGCGCTACGTTGTCCAGCTCGATGTCCGTGGCGTAGTAATCAGCCTGGCGCATCGGCGGGGTGGCAGCCGAGTAGTAGACCACCTTGGCGTCGGTGCGCTTGTCCATGGCAGCGACAAACACGTCGTCCGCGTTAAGGATGGCAATGCCGCCTTCTGTGGCCGCAGGCAGCGCCTCGACGAGCTCGCCTTTGGCCTGGGCAATGTTCTCCCGCGAACCGAATTCACCCAGATGCGCGGAGCCGACATTGAGCACCACGCCTATCCGCGGGCGCGCGATCGAGGCCAAGTGCGCGATGTGGCCGACTCCGCGCGCGGACATCTCGGCTACCAGATACTCGGTGGTGTCATCGCAGCGCAGCACGGTATACGGATGGCCGATCTCGTTGTTGAACGACCCCGGTGGGGCAACAGTCGGGCCGTCGCAGCTAAGCACCGCGTTGAGCAGGTCCTTTGTAGACGTCTTGCCGGCTGAGCCGGTCACACCCACGATGGTCAATTTTCCCGCCTCGGTAAGCCTGCGAGAAATCTCCGTGGCCAGGGCCGTCAGGGCATCGACCACGGCGGCAAAAACATCAGCATCAGCTGAACTCTTCGGTTGAACCAGAATGGAAGGGGCCTCCACCTCGCGCGCGGCGAGGACGGCGACGGCGCCCTTTTCGCAGGCCGCCTGCGCAAAGCGGTGCCCATCGACCCGTTCGCCAGGCAACGCCACAAACAGGCCGCCCTTGGTCACCTTGCGGGAATCAAACTCCACAAATCCGGTTACGGTGGCCTCGGGCTGCGCACCTGCCTGCAGAGTTCCTCCGACGACCTCCGCGATCTCTGCGAGTGTCATGCTGATCATGGCGTTACCTACGTTTCTGTCTTTCGCGACTATTCGTTGGTGCTTGTGGCGGATTCGCTGCGGTTGAGCAGAGCCCTACGTACCTCTACGCGGTCATCGAACTCTAGGACCTTGTCTCCCACGATCTGGCCCACCTCATGCCCTTTACCTACCACGATGACGGCGTCACCGGGCTGTGCCCACTCGACGACCTTGTCGATGGCCTCTCGGCGCGAACCAATGTTGAGGATCTCGGCGTCAGTCCCGGCCTCGCGGGCTCCGGCGACCACTGCGTCGCGAATGAGGTCGGGATCTTCGGTTCGGGGGTTGTCGTCGGTGACCACGACGAAGTCGGCACCGCGGGCAGCCTCGGCGCCCATCAGGGGCCGCTTGGAGGAATCTCGGTCGCCTCCGCTTCCCACGACGACGCCAATGCGCCCGTCGACCTGGGAGTGCAGGGTAGCCAATACGGCAGCTACCGCGGCTGGCTTGTGGGCATAGTCGACGACTGCGAGGAAGTCCTGGCCTTCGTCGATACGCTCCATGCGTCCGGGAACGCGCACCTGGGAGATGCCGCGGGCGGCGGCGTGAACGTCGACGCCTACTTGAGCGGCCAACGCCAGGGCCAGCGTTGCATTGGCGACGTTGAAGTCACCCGGCAGCGGAAGCTCGAACTCGAGGCGCTCAGAATTGATCGCCACAGCAATGCGCTGTGCGCCGGTGGCCTCCTGCTCCAGCGCCACCCCTGTGACGTCAGCGTCCGCGTCTGCTCCCGTAGCCACGGTTACGGCCTCACCGGCTCGCTGCGCCATGCGCTTGCCCCAGTCGTCGTCAATGCATACGACAGCCCGGCGAGCGCGCAGCGGAGAATCGGGGGCAAAAAAGGCGGCCTTCGCCTCGAAGTAGTCCTCCATTGTCGGATGGAAGTCCAGGTGGTCCTGGGAGAGGTTGGTAAAGCCTGCGACGTCGAAACGCGCCCCCTGCACACGGCCCAGCTCAAGCGCGTGAGACGAGACCTCCATGACTACGTGCGACACGCCTTGGTCTGCCATAGTCCGGAAAAGTTCCTGCAGCTTGGGGGCCTCGGGAGTGGTCAACGAGGTGGGGACCGCCTGACCATTGATGCGCGTTCCGGTCGTACCGATGATGGCCACTGTGTGCCCCGCCTCGCGCAGAGCCTCCTCAAGCAGGTACGTGGTGGTGGTCTTGCCGGACGTGCCCGTGACGCCGAGCAGCGTGAACTCCTCGGACGGGTGGCCGTAAATCTCGGCGGCGATTAATCCAAGCACGCGGCGGACGTCCTCGACGACCAGCACGGGGCGGCGCTCGTCGGTAGTCTCCAGGATTCCTGCGCCCTCCTCATCCGTGAGGATTGCCGATGCCGGGCAGTCGAAGGCGAACCGGGCGCCGTGCACGCGCGTTCCGGGCAGCGCGGCGAAAAGGCCGCCGGCCTGCAGGGCGGAGGAATCCAGACTGACCGAGGTGATGTCCAGCGACTCTGCCACCGAGCCGGCGCGAATGGTGCGCGCGCCTGCGATCTCCGCGAGACGCGAGAGGGTGACCGGAGTGTGGGTGCTCATTGAGGAATGTCTCCTTAGAAGTTCCCTAGCAAGAATTTTTCGGGTTCAATTTTATTGCTGAAGTACCAGAGTCGTTGGAGGCGGCGAGGTCGGGACGTTGTCGCGATCCAGCAGCCAGCTGGCGATGTCCTTGAACAGCGGCGCGGCAGACTGGCCTCCGCCTCCGCCGGCCTCCACGCCTCGCTCCGGGTCGTCGAGCATGATGGCCACCGCGAAGCGAGGATCATCAGCCGGGGCAATGCCGGCGAAGGTAATCCAGTAGTCGCTCATGGAGTACGCGCCCGTGTTCGGGTCGACCTTCTGCGCGGTACCGGTCTTGCCGCTGGCCTGGTAGCCCTCGGGGGACTGTCCAGGTGCGGTACCACTCTGCGAGCCACCGGCCGGATCCTTCTGCAGCGTTGCGCGGAACATGTCCGTCACTGTGCGCGCAGCCTCCGGGCTGATCACCTGCGTGTGCTCGGGCTCCGGTAGATCGCGGACGTTGCCGTCCGCGTCGGTGATCTGGTGAATGATGCGCGGCTCGATGCGCTCTCCACCGTTGGCGATCGCCTGGTACACGCTGGCCATCTGCAGCGTCGTCCAGCTCATACCCTGACCAATCGGGAGGTTGGCAAAGGTACCGCCACCCCAATCCTGCAGGTCCATGAGCAGTCCAGGCGATTCCGCCGGCAGCTCCACGCCAGTGGACTGCCCGATTCCAAACCTCTTCAGGTAGTCGGCGTACTTCTCCTCCCCCAGCCGCTGGGCGAGCATCAGCGTGCCCACGTTGGAGGACTTGCCGAAGATGCCGGTCGTGGTGAAGTTCGTACCACTGTGCTGCCACGCGTCGTTGACCGTTACTCCGGCCATGTTGATGGACCCGGGGACGTAGTGGACCTCGTCCGGCGTGGTCAACCCCTCGTTGATGGTGGCGGCTGCGGTAATGATCTTGGCAACAGAGCCCGGTTCGTAGGGGAAGCTTATCGACGAGTTTTCAAACCGCTTACCGTTCTTCAGCTGCTCGTCGATGTTCTTATTCGGGTTAATCGTGTCCGTGTTGGCCATGGCGAGAACCTCACCGGTCTGCACGTCCAACACAACGGCCTCCGCGTGCTTGGCTCCGGAGTTGTGCTTCGCCTGCTCGATTTGCTGCTGCACGTAGGTCTGCAGGTCCAGATCGATCGTGAGCGTGGCATCTGCGCCATCAATGGCCGGAACGACGTCCCGCAAGGTACCCGGAATTACCTGGCCGGTGGTGGCGACGTCCTCCGTGGAGCGCCCGTTTTGGCCCGCCAGGAAATCGTCGCCACTAGCCTCAAATCCGAACTGGCCCTCTCCATCCACGGAGACCTTGCCCAGAATATTCTCGCCGATGGCTCCGTTGGGGTACTGGCGAATGTCCTGGTGATCCGCGGCGACACCATGGAAACGCTGGGCGATCTCCGATGCCACGTCCGGGTCAACGTTGCGCACGAGCACCTCGTACGTGGAATCCGCCCGCAGCTTCTTCTCCAGGTCCGAGGACTTCACCTTCTCGGAGTTCTCGACGGCACCACTGATCATCTTGGGGATCTCGTTGGCCATCTCCTTCAGCTTCTCGTCCATACGACGAGTTGCTTCCTCGCGGATCTGGTCCTGGGTCATGCTTGCAGCCTTGCCCTCGGTAACCAAATCCAGCTCACCCTGCTGAGTTAGCTCTTTGCGCAGAACGTTTGGTGAGACTGTCAGGGACCGCGCCTGCATGGTGTACGCCAGCTCGCGGCCCTGGTGATCAACGATGGACCCGCGACGAGCGGGCTCCACGTAGACCCGAGCGCGCTGCTCTTCGGCCTGCGCCGACAACGCTGGCCCCCAGGCCAGCTGGACCCACGCCAAGCGAGCGATGAGCAATGTGGCGATTGCAAAGAGGATTAGGCCAATGAGGTGGACGCGTTCACGCATGATGGTTCGCTGCGTGGGACGCTTCCCTGCGGCATTGAACGCCGCGGCGTGCTCTCGGCTAGGTGGAGTAAAGGGCGCCTCGCGACGAGTGTGGCCGCGTCGGTTATTCGAGCCTCGGTTACTCACTGCCCGTTTACCACCTGTCTACCTGCGTAATGTGTGTTCATCGCCCCCGTTGTTGACCGCTATTCGCCTAAACGGAGCGAATCCCGCTCTTAGCGGCTATACGGTGCAACCGCCGGCACGTCGGCCGCTGGGAGCTGCTCGCCCTGCGGTACAGCCTCGAGATTGTTCGGGAGGTTCTTCATATCCTTCGGATCACTCGAAGCAGTACCCGGGCGTACCTTTTCGCCGTTGAGGTCGATGATAGGAGTCGTGGCGGCATCTGCCGGACGGCTCTCCGAGACGTCGCCGTTTTCTGCCACGTTGAGTACACCGGGCTTGTCCGGAATGGCCATGCCCATCTCCTGTGCCCGACGAGCGATCTCCGCCGAGGACGACTCGTTCTGCAGATCGCGATTGAGCGTCTCCAGCTGGTTACTGAGCTGGGACTCCTGCGCGGTCAGCTGGGAAATCGCAAACGTCTGCTGGGTGGACAAACCGCTGAGCCACATCGCCAGAACGATGCCTCCCACCAGGAACGACAGGCTTACAGTGGCCACCTTGAACAGCGGACCGACCGCCTTGACCTCGCGAACGCGACGTCCACGCACAGAGACGACCTGACGTGACCCCAGTCGACGGCCTCGAATCGGCTGAACCTGCCTGGTGGGCTGGGACGGGTATGCCCGACGCGGAGTCTCAACCGGAGCGCCGGTAGAGCGCGTGGCGGTAGAAAAGTCCTGACTCACCCCACGCGAGCGCGGCGCCGAGACCTGAGTGGTGCGGCGTGAACGGGTAACGGTGGTAGCCATATCGCTTATCCTTCCGACCTTGCCAGTCGCTCTAGGGCTCGAACGCGTACGGACGCTGCTCGAGGATTGATGTCTATTTCTTGCTGGTCAGCCTTCTCGGCCCCTCGCGTCACCGTGGTGAACTTCGCTGAAGTACCGGGCAAGTCCATGGGCAGTCCCGCCGGGGTTTTCGACGTGCTCAGCTCCGTAAAGACCTTCTTGACCAGCTTGTCTTCCAGCGACTGGTAGCTCATATACACCGCGCGGCCTCCCACACGGAGCCGGTCAGTGACCGCCCAGAGGCTCTTTTCGACGCTCTCCAGCTCGGAATTCACTTCCACCCGCAACGCCTGGAAGGTCCGCTTTGCAGGGTGGCCGCCGGTTCGGCGGGTGGCGGCGGGGATCACAGCGTAGAGCAGCTCGACCAAGCGCGCGGAGGTCGAGAATGATTCCTTTTCGCGCTCCTTAATCACAGCCGAAGCGATCTTGCCGGCGAAGCGCTCGTCCCCATAGGTCTTGAGGACCCGCGCCAGATCCCCATGCGAATAGGTATTCAGGATGTCAGCGGCGGTGATCCCACTACTAGGGTCCATCCGCATATCCAGAGGAGCGTCCGTGCGGTAAGCAAAGCCGCGCTCTTCCTCATCGAGCTGCATGGAGGAAACACCGAGGTCGTACAGGGCACCGGCGATGCCATGCTCTCGTGCGAGGTCGAAGATAGTGCCTTCGTTCTCGTCAATGGCAAAAGAGAGATCGTCGAAACGCGTGTGTACCCCTACGAACCTTTCGCCGAACGGAGCGAGGCGCTCACGTGCGGCGGCCAACGACTTCTGGTCGCGGTCCAGCCCGATGAGGTGCAGATTGCCAAAAGTACGCAGCAGATGTTCGGAGTGGCCGCCCGCACCAAGCGTGCCGTCGATGAGGACGGCGGTGTCTCCGGCAGCTTCAATCGCTGGGGCCAACAGCTCAGTGACCCGGTCTCGCATGACAGGAACGTGGCCATGGTTGGAGGCAAGCAGTGCCTTTTCTGCGTCTGCTTGGTTCATGATTCGCGTCCCCCTCCCGTGCCGCGTCCTGGATTGTTGGGGTGCGCATAGGGCCCTGTCCGGGGCGGGATCTGATGTCGGGGAAGTACACCAGAGCATCCGCCCCGGGCAGAGTCCGTACACGCACTCCGCTGTACTGCCGGGTTTTAGAGCAACCCGGCAAGAATGTCGTTATCGTCCGCCGCGGAGAACGCGGCTTCGGTCTGTTGCTGATATTCAGCCCAGGATTCGGCATCCCAAATTTCGAGAAAGTCCACCGAACCAATGACCACACACTCTTTGCTCAACCCCGCGTATTCACGGTGAGAAGCAGAGAGGGTGATGCGCCCATTGCCATCCGGTCGCTGCTCATCGGCGCTGGCCGCAAGGTTGCGGATGAACGCACGAGCTTCCGGACTGGTGCGGGAGACGGCGGCGGCCTTGCGGGCTCGCGCGGCGAACTCCTCCCTGGGGTACACGGCCAGCGAATGGTCCTGTCCCTTGGTGATCATCAGTCCACCAGCCAGTTCCTCACGAAACTTCGCCGGCAACGTCAGACGCCCCTTGTCGTCGAGCTTTGGAGTGTAGGTACCGAGAAACATCCCGGGCCCTCCCCTCCGTAACCCCTCAGACTGTGCTGTCACGCATCGTGTTGTGCACGGTCAGTGCACGATGATTCTGTTCTCTGTGACTCGCGCGGGCCACGAAGATTCGCTCCCTTGCTTGCCACTGCGCCCCACTTTAACCCACTACGCCCCACATGCACCACCCCAAACACGGCCTGAAAAGTTTTCGCCCCCTAAACCGCAGGTCATAGCCCCTATTTTCAGTGGGGCGTCATCCCGGAGAATTCTGACATTATGTCACTATATTCACTTGAATCACTCTAGAAACTTATAAAAGTCTTTCCCCTCCTGCAGCTCACACCCCAGCCGATATCTTCTCCCACACGCGACCTGGAAATATGGTGGGCTAAGTTCTGCACATCACCCCTTCAGCCCGCCAAGAACCCTCGAGTGGGGCAAAGTGGGAGACCGAGGTGGGGCAAAGTGGGTCAAACGCTCTAGAGCAACCAGAGACAAACAAAAAGCCCCGCACCACAAGGTGCGGGGCAAGATGCGGGCAGCGGAAACACGTCAGGCGCCGTCAAAGCGGCGGCGGAAGTTCTCCTCCATCCGCGCGCCAATCCCGGAGTCCTTGCTCTGATTCGGGTGCTTGCTTCCCCCGGCCGCAATTCGGACATCGGCATGTTCCTGCGTACGGGATGAGCGCAACGCCCACACTCCGGCAGCGAACATCACCAGGAAACCAAGAACACTGAGCGCAATGAACCACAGACTGGATTGAGCCAGGGCGACTCCCCCAATAAGCAGGAGCAAACCCACCACCCCAATAGCTACCGCCTTGAGGCCTACCCCAGCACCGCCCGAGCCGACCGATGACACCGACGAGCCAAACTTCGGATCGTCAGCCATGAGAGACTGCTCAATCTCCCTCAGGGCCCGTTGCTCTTGCTCAGATAGCGCCACGCGATCCTCCCGCATTCCTTGAAACAGGCCTCTTGCCGGGCCAGTTAGCATACGTCGATTCCTACATAAGATGTAACGGTGATCTTAGCTGCTTTGTTCCCGGGCTTATGAGAGTTTCCTTTCCAACTAGGCAGCAAGGAGCTCATCATCTCCCAACAGCGTAGAATCATAGAAGGCACGGGCTAGGTCAATGAGCTCTCGCACACGGCCAGGATCCGGGTCCGGTTCAATGCCGCTGAGAACCCGAGAGCGTAGACGGGAATAACCGCTCAGCTCTACGGCCCACCTTTGTGCATCACCACCCATCAGCTGCAAGCGGGCCCAAGCACTAGTCGGCAATCGCTTCCGCCGCTTTATCGCAGGATCTGCACTTGTTCTCGCACCCGCAGTACGCAGGGCGGCTTGATACGCATTCTCCAGGGCCAGCCCCCACTCCCCCGCTTCAGCGCACCTTTCTGCCTGGTCCAGCAGAAGAGATGCTGACGATAGAAAGCGAGCGGACTTAGCCTCGGTTGCAGTGGTGGTAGCCGAGATGATGTCTCCCATGAGATTCTCCTAGCGCAATTTTTGGTTCATGAAGTAATGCCCAAAAGATAGAAGAGACACTGGACATCCGTTCGAAAACAGTTCGAACATGCGTTCTACCGACGGAGATTGTGGTTCTATTGACCTGTGCCGAATTCCCTCATGCACCTAAGACCTGACGAGTTTTTGCTCTTGACTCCTGAGCTGGTGAAGATCCACCTGGCCGCGATGGATTACCCACCTGGAATTTTTGACTCCCGGCTTCGAGCGTGGCGCTCCGATCGACTTAAGCCTGGATTTCACGCGGTCGTCGCGACGCACGACTCCGAGGTCCTTGGCGTCGCCTATGGATTTCTCGGTGACCCCGCCTACTGGTGGGATCGGCAGCTTCGACATGCCCTCCGTGGATTGCCCTCAGCATCACAGCCGAAGATTGACCTGAACGAGGGATACTTCGAAGTCGCAGAAATCCACGTTCACCCCGATTATCAGGGAGCAGGAATCGGGCGCCGCCTCATCACTGCGCTACTCGACGGCGCCCCTGCTCACCTAGCGCTCCTGTCCACGCCAGAGGTTGCCGGGGAGCACAACGCCGCCTTTGGGTTGTACCGCTCTTTGGGCTTTTTCGACGTCCTCCGACACCACTATTACGAATCGGATCCTCGAGCCTTCGCCATACTCGGGGCTTGGCTGCCGCTTGCCTCGTCGTCCGGCTTGTAAAGTGTGAATCCGATGCGCGAGTTGCTTCGCGCCTTGCAGTTTCCTCTCCGACGTAGAAAAGGTTTTGCCCCCTATGAGTGACGCGCCCACTTCACCAGACGTCCCGTCACATGTGGCAGACCTTCCAGACGTAGCACGGCGAGTTCTCGCCGATTTTCTTGCTCAGCAGCGCCCTGAGATCGAGGCCATTGGCGCCCCGGTGACCTACGCGTTTGAACAGCTAGAAACCTTCGTCCTCGGTGGAGGCAAGCGCGTGCGCCCCCTTTACGGGTGGGCGGGATTTGTCGGAGCTGGTGGACTGCACAATAACGCCGAGGATCCCGCTGCCGTGGTGCGCGCAGTCAGCGCCCTGGAGTTAGTCCAGGCCTGTGCGTTGATTCATGACGACATCATCGACCAATCTGACACCCGGCGCGGAAAGCCAACCGTCCACCGCACAGTAGAGCGGCACCACCGCGACCGGAATTTCCTGGGAAGCCCTGGTCACTTTGGAGAAGCTGCTGCGATTCTCATTGGCGATCTCGCGCTCGCTTGGGCAGACGACATGATCTCTGACTCAGGGCTGAGTGATGCTGCCCTTCGCCGCATTCGTCAGCCGTGGCGGGCCATGCGCACCGAGGTCATTGGCGGGCAGCTGCTCGACGTCAGCCTCGAGGCCAGCGGGTCCGAGGACGAAACGTTGTCCCGCAACGTCAACCTGTACAAGACCGCGGCGTACACCATCGCGCGCCCGTTGCACATCGGAGGCGCAATCGCAGGATGTAGCCCCGAGCTAATCCAGTCCTATCTCGGCTTTGGCAAGGACATCGGAGTCGCTTTCCAGCTGCGCGATGATCTGCTTGGCGTCTTTGGCAATCCGTCGGTCACCGGTAAACCGGCGGTAGATGACCTGCGCGAGGGAAAGCGCACGGAATTGTTGTCCGTCGCGCTAGCGCAGCTATCCCAGGCTGATCCGGCACTGGCAGAAGAGCTACGCGCAGGGGTGGGTCGCACCACCGACCCGGAGGAGTTAGCACGCCTGGCTGAGCTCATTACGATCTCCGGCGCACCCAAGATCATGGAGGCTCGCATCAGTGACCTCACCTCGCGTGGCTTGGAACATCTCAAGGCCGCGCATGTGCCCAGCGAGGTCTACGAGTTGCTCCATGATCTCGCACTCAAGTCGACCCAACGCGTTGCCTAGCGCAACTGGGAGTACCGAACACATGAGTACCCGAGTAAGCACCATCGCAGCCAAGCGAGCGGCTCGTCGTTTTCGGCCAGAGGACTACCTCGACCGCCTCCCCTCTCCCGCGGCCATCGGGGTAGTTTCTGCGGTCATCCTGGCAATCGGTTCCCATGGTGCCGGAGCCACGCGCAATCGCGGGGGGCTTCTCGAGGCCCTAAACCTGTCATTCCTGGCCTTCGGCCATGGAGCAGCGGTGATGAACGCGCTGGTCTCGGCGGGCCTCATTGGGATGGTTCTGGCGTGGGTGGTTATCGGGCGCCGGGTGATCGTCGACAAGCAATACAGCACGCCGCTGCGTCTCCAGCACATCCAACGCGCCCTCGTGCTGTGGTGCGTGCCGCTGCTGGCAGCGGCCCCGATCCTGTCGCGCGATGTGTACTCCTACCTCATGCAGGGAGCTATGGTGCGCGACGGATTCGATCCGTACAGCGAGGGCGCAGCCGTTAACCCGGGCCCGTTCCTGCTGGAGGTTTCGCACGACTGGCGTAACACCACCACGCCCTACGGCCCGCTCCATCTGTGGATCGGTGAAGGGGTAACCAAGCTTGTCGGTGAGAACGTCAGTGCCGGGGTGATCGCGTACAAGCTCATCTCGGTCCTCGGGTTCTTCGCCATCGCATGGGCGGTGCCCAAGATTGCCGCCCGCCTGGGAGGCGATCCGGCCTTGGCGCTGTGGCTCGGTGTGGCTAACCCGGTCATGGTTTTTCACATGGTCGGCGGCATGCACAACGAGTCCATCATGGTGGGGCTGGTGTCCGTCGGTCTGCTGGCCGCGGTGTATCACCGCTATGTCAGCGCGGTCGCGCTGATTGCCGTGGCAGTTTCTCTCAAGGCCACCGCCGCCATCGCTTTGCCATTCGTGGTGTGGATGGTCACGTATCGCTACGCCCCGCACATGCGCCCCTTCGGCCGCCGCGCGTTGGCCTTCGTAGTGTCGGGTGCGCTGGCCCTGATCGAAACGGTTGCCGTGGTGTGGTTGGTGACGTGGGCTTCGGGGTCGTCATGGGGCTGGCTTTCCGAGATCACCGGAAACTCCAAGGTGATTAACCCCTTGGCGGCGCCCACGCTGCTGACGGAACTGATCACCCCGTTTATTCAGCTTTTCGACCCCACCTTCGAATACAACGTGGTTCTCCAAGCCCTGCGACCGATCTTCTCGGTCCTGATGCTGCTCGGTCTCGTTGCCTGCTGGTGGTTCTTCCGAGGGGGCGGCAAGCATGCTCTGGCGGGTACGGCGGCTGCGTACCAGACGGCCTTCGTGCTCAGTTCAGTCACGCTGCCGTGGTACTACGCATCCGTGATCTCTCTGCTGGGCACCTTTCGCCCGCCGCTGTGGCTGTGCAAGCTCGGTGTGGGTGCGTCCATCGTTGTGGCGCTCGCTTTTAGCGGCAGCGGAAATCATCAGCTCTACAACGTCCCCTGGATGGCGGGCGTGATTATCGCGGCCTGGCTGCTGACGGTTTACGTCTTCCCCCTCGACGCAGAGAACCGTCCGGGCCTCGCCGGACAACGCCGGGAGGACTAAAAGGCCATCGCCTGGGCGCGGCGGATGACTTCGCGCGCGCCGTGGCCGTGCAGCGCATCGACCGGTCGTCCGGGCAGGCTGTCGTCGGGTGTGAAGAAGTACGTGAGGATCTCCTCATCGTCGTATCCCCCGTCGACCAGGACGCTGATTGCGCTGGCGACGAACTTGTTCAGCTCGAGGCCGTCGTCGAGAAGCGCCTCCGGAACGACCTTTCTGCCGTCTACCTTCAGCGCGACCAGCTTGTGCTCCTTGAGCAGGTCGCCCACCTTGGTTACCGGAACGCCCAGGCGTTCGCCCACCGCAGCCAGCGGCAGGAGCGTTTCTTCGGCGAGAACATTCATCAACTCATCGTGCTTAGTCACGCACCCCATCGTAGGCGGTCGCCGAAAGTGCGCCATACTGGCATATATGACGCAACTATCCGTGGGAGATGTCCTCGAGGGCCGCTACCGTATCGATCACCCGATCGCCCGGGGTGGCATGGCCACGGTCTACCGCTGCGTCGATATGCGCTTAGGGCGCGCCGTGGCTGCGAAAGTGATGCACGAGCGCTTCACCGACGACGCCTCCTCGCGGATTCGTTTCCGACGTGAGGCTCGCGCAATGGCGCAGCTGTCGCACCCGAATCTGGTTAGCGTCTACGACTTCTCGTCCGACGACTCGGGCTTGTTCCTCATCATGGAGCTGATCACAGGCGGAACACTGCGCGAGCTTTTGGCCGAGCGCGGTCCCATGCCTCCACACGCCGCCACGGCTGTGATGAGGGCGGTTCTGACCGGCTTGAGCGTTGCGCACACCAAGGACATGGTGCATCGCGACATCAAGCCCGACAACATCCTTATCGACAGCGATCATCGTGTGAAGGTCGCAGACTTTGGCCTGGTGCGAGCTTCCGCTGCAGCAACCCATTCCACCAACGAGATCGTGGGAACGGTTGCCTACCTCTCCCCTGAGCAGGTCGATGGTTCCGCAATCACTCCCGCTTCCGATGTGTACTCGGCGGGCATCGTTCTTTTCGAGCTCCTGACCGGCCAGACCCCTTTCCGTGGGGATACTCCCCTGGCCCATGCCTATGCGCGCATCCAGCGAGACGTGCCCTCGCCGAGTTCGCTTATCGACGGTGTTCCCAACCTGTTTAATGAGTTAGTCTCCACCGCCACCGCCCGCGATCCTCGCGATCGCTTCGCGGATGCCGGCGAATTCCTTGCCGCGCTCGACGACGTCGCCGCCGAGCTGGCTCTTCCAGCCTTTACCGTTCCGGCTCCTCGTAACGCTGCCGCCCACCGCGCAGCGGCCGTGCCCACGGATATGACCAGCATCATCGAGACCACCCACCTGCCCGCCCAGAACAAGGCCGAGAGCCCGGAGCCCTCTCCCCGCCCAGATTCCGAACCAGCAACATACGTCATCGCGGATCGCGAGCCGGAAACTCTGCTTCATCAACCTGCCGCCGTTCCCCCGGTCAATCCCGTTCCGGCACCCGCCCCTGCACCGGCACCCGCCCCTGCTCCGGTGCCTGCCCCGAGCAGGACGCCCGAGCGTGCTCAGCCGCCCCTCGACCCTCATGAGAGGACACCGCTGACCAATCGCTCTCCGATCTCCTTAGCCGTCGGGTTGATAGCCATCGCGTTGCTGGTTGCTGCGGTAGCGATCGGCGGCTGGTGGTTCGGCTCGGGCCAATACGGAGTCATACCGCCGTACCTCTGGGCGCCCGCCGGTTAGGCCGCCCAGAAGGACTGGCCGAACACAACCACCATCGCAATCAGCATGACCGCCACAAAGCCGTACACGATGGCCTTTCCTCCCCGGGTTGCCACGTTCGGCTGGTAGTTGGCACCCAGCTCGTCGGAAACCATGACCCGAGAATCGTTCGGGTCGTAATACAACAAGCCATAGAGCATGCGCGGCTCGCCTTCTTGGCGCGGATACGCGCGGTCCGCATTCTTGTGAGCCTGCGCCATGCCCACAAAGATCGATGCGCAGGCCGCGAAGATGCCCAGCAGGATAAGCCACCCGGGTATGTTCCACCCCAAGGTAGCGGCAGGAACCGCCAGGCCCAGGACCAGGCTGAGCAGGAACCCCGAGCTGAGAAGCGCGTTGGCCTGCCCCTTCAGCGCGACCTTGTGCCGCAGCTTAGCCCGGGTGTTGGCCTCGCCTACCTCAGAGCCGACGGCGCGGATCAGCCCAGCTGAACCGGCGAAGACCACAGTCAGAATTCCCGGCCCCAGGAGGATCTGCACCAGCCAGTTGGTCAACGTCTTGGTACTCCACGCATCCGCGTTGCCCGCGGCATCAAAGTGCGTGGGAATGGGATCGGGAACGGCCCCGAACGTGGCAAATCCCCCGGCAACCAGCACACCCAGCAGAAGGGCGTGGCCAACAAGGGAAACGTGCCAGGGGATTCGCGCGAGCATAGCGCTAGTTACGCAGCATCTCAGCAACCAGGAAAGCCAGCTCCAACGACTGCTGAGTGTTCAGTCGCGGGTCGCACGCCGACTCGTAGCGGCCGGGCAGATCCACGTCGGTGATGTCCATGGCGCCACCCAGACACTCGGTGACATCCTCACCCGTGAGCTCGATGTGCACGCCACCCGGGTGGCTGCCCAGGGCACGGTGAACCTCGAAGAAGCCCTGCACCTCGTCAATGACCTTGTCAAAGTGTCGGGTCTTGTAACCGTTCGAGGAGGTGAAGGTGTTGCCGTGCATCGGATCCGACTGCCAGATCACCTTGTGGCCCTCGGCCTCCACGGCCTCGACCACTGCTGGCAACACGGTACGAACCTTGTCGTGACCCATGCGGGCCACCATGGTCAGGCGGCCGGGCTCGCGCTCGGGGTCGAGCTTGGCGGCGTAGGCAACGGCCTCTTCCGGGGTAATCGACGGGCCGATCTTGATGCCGATGGGGTTGGCGATCAGCGCCGCGAAGTTCACGTGGAAGTCCTCGAGTCCTCGAGTGCGCTCGCCGATCCACAGCTGGTGGGCGGACAGGTCGTAGAGGCGGGTCTGGCCGTCCTCGTCCTCATGCAGGCGCAGCATGGCCCGCTCGTAGTCCACCAGGAGTGCCTCGTGCGACGCGTAGACGTTGGCGGCGCGCAGGGACTCATCGTGCACGCCACACGCTTCCATGAAGCGCAGGCCCGACTCGATCTCATTGGCCAGCGCCTGGTAACGCGCCCCGGCCGGAGAAGCGGTAATGAACTCTTGGTTCCACTCATGCAGCTTGTACAGGTCAGCGGTGCCAGACGACGTCAGCGCACGCACCAGGTTCATGGCGGCGGACGAGTTGGCGTAGGCACGCACCATGCGGGCCGGGTCGTGCTCGCGAGACTCCGGGTTCGGGTCCACACCATTAACGATGTCGCCACGGTAGTTCGGCAGACCGTTCCCGTCCAGGTTGGAGGAACGCGGCTTGGCGTACTGGCCGGCAATACGCGCCAGCTTGACCACCGGGGTGGAAGCTCCGTAGGTCAGCACCACGGCCATCTGTAGCAGGGTGCGGATGTTGGCACGGATGTGCGGCTCGGTATTGGACTCGAACGTCTCCGCGCAATCTCCACCCTGCAGCAAAAAGGCGCGACCTTCTGCCACCTCGGCGAGCTGCTTCTTCAGCTCGGTAACTTCCGGGGCAACCACGATCGGCGGGACGGTCTCCAGAATGCGCCGCACATTACTGGCCTGGCCTGCATCCCAGGTCGGCTGCTGCTTGGCGTCCCGGGCCACGACGTCCTGAAATCGTCGATTCAGCTCCCCCGGCAATGGCGGAAGGTCAGGAAGGGCGGCTTTAGGGATATCTATTGTCCAACTCACACTATCTTTTGTAGCACGAGGGGCTTAGACACTAGAGGCCGCGGACCCGGTTATCCCTTCCAAGTGGCATCACCTGAGTGATGGCGCGGAACTTAGCCAGGTTGTGTCGAGCGTCGACAAGCGCATCATGAACCCCGCGCGGTGTCGCCGGAAGATGGGGCTTACCCGCCAGGATCCACAACTGCTTCAACTCGTTGGTGTAGCGCGGCAAGCGGGAGGGCAGGCCGGTCATATCACCGAAGAGCTGCGCAAATACAACGTGGTCATAGGCTCCGACCCACGCCCACAGATCGATTGGCCCCGAACCCTGACTTAAAAAGTCCACGACCTCATCACGAATGACCGAACGTGACTTCCACTCCGAACTGTGCGGACTGGGCAGCTGGTTGAGCACGTGCTCGTGAACCCAAGGGCCTGCCTTGGTTGAATCAAAATCCGTAGAGACGGCGTAGTACTCTCGCCCATCCTCGGCCACAATGCCGATCGAGACCAGCTCGATCGTGCGTCCATCCTCGATGAACTCTGTGTCGTAGAAATACCGCACGGGACCCTTTCCGGACGCCAACGCCAAACGCTGGTTTTCAGCGTAGCGCCTTGGATAAAACGGCAATCGTGGAGGGTTAAACTTTGCTCTTTGTGAGCACCCGTCCAAGCCTGTTTCCCGTGTCCCTCCCGACGTGGCTGCACCAACGCCGATTCACACCCCTCCCGGTGTGTCTGGCGCTGGCGATCGTGGGGTATTGGCTTATCGACGTCCCCGGTAACCTGGCACCCGCCTATCACCTGGACACCGACGTGTACCGCCATGGGGCGCAGGCCTTTGTCGACGGGGCGGACCTGTACTCGCTCAACTTTGAGCTGCCGACGGCCACTCTGCCTTTTACCTATCCCCCGTTTGCTGCCCTGTTGTTTGTGCCTATGACCTGGATGTCGCTCGGGATAGCCGGGTTAGTGCTGAGTGTGTCATCGCTAGCGTGCCTGTGGTGGGTATTGCGTTTGTGCTGCCAGCTTGCCGGGGTTTCCCGCCCGGGAATACTCGCTGCCTGGTTATTGCCGGTTTTTACGGCCTGCGAGCCGGTCGTGGACACGATCTCCTTTGGGCAAATCAACCTGATTTTGCTGGCCTTGGTGGCTACCGATGTGCTGTGGATCAGCGGACGCCGGCACTGGATGCGCGGAGTGTGCAGCGGCCTTGCCGCGGCGATCAAGCTCACCCCGGCAGTCTTTGTGCTCAGCTTCGTAGTTGAACGCGACCGGTGTGCTCTTGCCCGCTTGGTCCTGGCTGCCCTGGGTGCAACTGCGCTGGCGGCACTGGTTGCACCGCAGATCTCGCTGGATTACTTCCTGCACACACTCACGGAGACCTCGCGAATCGGCAGCCAAGAATATGCCACCAACCAGTCCATCTCGGGTGTTTTGGCCAGGCTCGGCCAACCAGCTACAGGATTGGCATGGTTAACGATTGCTGGAGCATCCGGGGTGCTGGCTTTACTTGCCGCCTGGCGCGTCCGGCACTACCCGCTGGCCTCGCTAGCCTGCATCTCGTGCATTGCCTTGCTGTGTTCGCCGATTTCTTGGTCCCATCACTGGGTCTGGGGCGTGGTCCTCGTTATGGCCTGCATCGTTGCCAATCAGCGTGTGACCCAACTCGGTGGCCTCGCATTGTGGCTGTTGTTCTTAATTGCACCGCACCGGTTTGTCCCACGTGGCGCAGGCGCAGAGCTGGGGTGGTCCTTCTGGCAGCACCTGGTGGGCAACGCTTACGTGCTGGCCGCCATCGCGTTTTTGGTGGTTGCGGCAGTAGTCCCCCGGGCCTTCTACGCGCGAGTGGGGCGTGATTCAGCCCGCCGCTAGGTGCGCAGTGCCTGCTGTACGTCGTTATCACGCTGCGCCTGCGTGGCGCTGACCTTGTTGCCCCAGCGGTTCCGCCGCGGGCGGCGCATCAGCTTCACACCCGTGAGGTTGTAAATGGCTGGTGGCATGACCAACCAACCAACCACCGGAACCTTGGACAATGCCCACAGAACCATTCCGCCGAGCAGAGCAACGAGTACGCACATGCTTACCCAGAAGTTTGTGGAGGCAACCCAATGCCCCGGCGAGGAATCGACCGGAACCTGTAGGCGGTACTGGGTGAAGTTATAGAACACCGTCAGAGCAATGGGGTGCCCCAAATAGATGGGAAGCGTATGGCGCCCCAGCACCCGCAGGCCCGGCGAGATGAGCGGGATCTTAGAGATCAACACCGCGATGGTGATGCCGGCCGGCAGCATGAGAAAATGCAAGGCTAGGCGAACGTAGAGCTCGATCTCGGGATTGGTGAGCTGGTCAAGTCCGTAGAGCGGCCAACCAACAGTAAATTGGTGCTCGGCACTTGATACCGCCCACCAGTGCCGCAGCCCCACCCCGGCGGCGTAAAGCGCCCCCGATGCCAAAAGAAACACGGGGTGCAGGCAGCGGTCGGCAAACCGTCGTGTCTCATCGCGAAAGAAGGCACCGGCCAGGAACACCGGCAGGTAGAGCACGAACTTGCCCGCCACGTGGTACTCCAGGTGGAACGGAAGCAGGAACACCGGGGTCAGCGAGATCGCCATGACGGCCCAACGGTTTAGCTTGCGCAGCGCCCACAAGCACAACGTAAAAAGCATGAGGGCGTGGAGAAACCACGCCATGTTGATGCCAAAAAGCAAAGAATGTCCAACCGCTTTGGCAGACATGAATTCCCCATCGCGAGCAGCGATATTCTCCATCCCCTTGGTGTAATGCTCGATAGGGACCCACACCAGGTAAGGGATCAAGAAAAACCAGAGGCGTCGGGCAAACAGCTCTCGCAGGTCAAAGCGAAAAACCTTGGCCCCGAAGAATCCAGAGATGAAAAAGAACAAGGGCATACGCAGCGGATCGAGCCAGGCGTTAATCTCAGCTGCGTTGGTGAGCGCCCCCTCGGGGACCGCAATGGTGACGTGGAGGATGACCACGCCGATGATGGAGATCCCCTTGGCTACGTCTGGCCAGGCCATGCGTGTGCGAGGCCTAGAGGACATAGCGTAGTTTACTCCTTGTTGTACGCCTATGTAGGCAGCGACGCCTCCACGGACCCAGTGGAAATGGAAAACAGATAAAGGTTAGGACTCAAGCTTTCCGCCCGGCTCAGTGCCTGCCGGGTAACCGTTTCCGGCAGCAAGCGACTGCTTAACCTCGGTGGCGTACATGTCTACGTACTTCTGCCCAGAAAGCTCAGCGAGCGTGCGCATGAAGTAGTCGGTGAACGGGCGGATGGCCTCGCGGGAATGGGGATCAAAGCCGTTGTCCCGAGCCCACTGATGGGGATCAATCCCCTCCCCGATGCGGATGCGCACCTTGGCCGGGCGCGGAATCCACGAGCCGATCGGATTAGCTTCCCGGGTGCCAATCATGGCCACCGGGATGACCTTTTCACCGGTAGCCATTGCGATGCGGGCCATGCCAGTACGTCCGCGGTACATCCGACCGTCGGGGGAACGTGTGCCTTCCGGGTAGATGCCAAAGAGCTCTCCCTCATCGAGCACGCTGCGCGCGGCAGCGAGCATCGCTTCACCCGCGTCGGCGGCCTTTCGATCCACCGGGATTTGCCCGACAGCGGTAAAGAAGAACTTTTGGAAGCGACCGACCAGCCCAGGAGTGGTGAAGTATTCACTCTTGGCGGGAAAGCGCAGTTGACGCTCCAGCATGAGCGGCAGGTAGAACGAATCCATCACGGCCTGATGGTTCGAGGCCAAGATAGCTGCCCCCTCAGTGGGGACGTTGTCTGCTCCCTCGATCTCCGGGCGGTTAAGCACCCGCAGTCCCGGTCCAAGAATCCCTTTGAACAGGGAGTACCAGTTGTTCTTCATGGTGTCCTCAGTGTCAGTCCGTGAGCTCGGATCGCGCTAAATCGGCCACGCCAATCATACCTGCCTGGCCTCCCAGCTCAGCGGTACGCAGCGCCGGGAGCGGCCGGTAGTTAGATCCCACCATCGATTCACGCATGGTGCGCTCTGCATCCGACAGAAAGAGGTCAGCATCCCCAGAAACTCCCCCGCCGATCACGATGAGCTCTGGGTCAAGGATGTCTCCGACAAACGACAGGCCACGCCCCATCCAGCAGGCAAAATCCTCGATGACTGCTACCCCCAGGCCGTCGCCCTCGCGCGCAGCACGCACAACATCAGGCCCGGTAACGTCCAACCCTGTGGCCAAGTCTTGTGCCAGGTCTGTGTGGGCATACCGTGGTGCCAACTCTCGAGCGGTGTCGACCAGAGCGGTTCCGGAGGCATAACGCTCCAAGCATCCCCGCTTGCCACACGAGCATGCTCGGCCACCCGTTCCTGGGACCACGGTCAAATGCCCGAACTCCGGCGCTGTGCCAAATGCGCCACGGTAGATTTTTCCATCGATCATGAGCGTGGCACCGATTCCGGTTCCGACAGCAAAGAACACCCAAATTCCTGCGCCTTGCGCGGCACCGAACTTGTACTCTCCCCAGGCCGCCGAGTTGGCGTCATGTTCCAGGCGAACCGGAATTTCCAGTCGCTGCTCCAAGGTGCGTCGCAATGGGGCATCGCGCCACGGCAAGTGCGGGGCAAAGCGCACGGTCTCGCACAATGGGTCCAAAAAGCCAGCTACCGCTAGACCCACCGCGCTAATGGGGTACTCGCGCTTGAGCGAGTTCACCATGTCCACGATGTGCCCCTCTGCAGTGTCCGCGCACCGAGGCGTTCGTACGGATCGAGTAGCCAGCAGTTGACCAGCCGCGTCAATGACACCGGCTCGCAAGTTAGTACCACCGATATCAAAACCGATAGTGAAGTGATCTCCTGTCGGATCACTCGATGAGCTGTGTGCCATGACTACCTCGAGGCCTTGTGGGTAAGTGCGAAAAGTGACGGAGGGAAATCCTACCGTTTGAGGATCGATCGAAGTTGCTGGCCCTTCTGCTCCCACGTCCAGTGTTGCTCAACATGTTCGCGGCCGGCTTGCCCCATGGTGGCTCGCAACGGGGCGTCGAGAAGCACCGTCGTGATGGCGCGCGCCAACCCTGCAACGTCATGTCCATCAACGACCACTGCGCTCTGCGAAGTCACAGTTTCTGGTGCACCGCCGGAGCTTCCTGCGATAACAGGGACCCCGCATGCCTGGGCCTCGAGGTAAACGATGCCTAGCCCCTCAACGTCCAGTCCCCCAACGCGTGTACGCGCAGGCATGGCAAAGAGGTCGGCAGTCGCCAAAACGTCGCGCATAGCACCTCTCTCCAGCGCACCGAGAAAGTGCACTGCTTCGGTGACCGCTTTTCGGCGCGCCAGTCCCCGCAGCCGAGTGAGGTACGCCCCTTCCCCGACGAGCACAAGCTGAGCGTCTGGAACACTCTCCCGGATAGTGGGCAGTGCCTCAATAAGCGCGTCCTGTCCCTTGCGGGGAACGAGCCGGGAGACGCACACAATGACGGGCTTATCTCCAAACCCAAAGCGGTCGCGCGTGCTCTTCCGACCTTGCTCGCTACCCGGGGAGAAAAAGTCCGTGTCCACCCCAGCGGGGAGGCTGCAATACTGCGGGTGCGGCCCCATAACCGGTTGGAGCCGCTGGCGGGTGTATTCGGAAATATATGTAACTACGTCTACCGACCGCCCGATCTTGCGCAGAGTTTGGCGAGCACCCGGCAACATCGCCCAGCCCACCTCGTGCCCATGCGTCGAAGCGACGATGGTCCGCGCTCCTGCATGACGCGCACGTGGGGCGAGCAGCCCTAAGGGCGCTGCCGCGGCGAACCACACCGTCTCCACGTCGAACTCCTTGATGATGGACACCAAAGCGTCCCCAGCAGACCTCGTGGGCAGCATGACCCGGCGGGGCCAACGTATGACCCGATAATCCAGAGACTCGTCGTACATCGCCGCCGCCACCGGATCCTGAGTCGAGGCGAAAACGATGAGGCTCTCGGGGTCAAGCTGCGCTGCAAAATCACGCACATACGACTGAATTCCCCCAATCGTTGGAGGAAAGTCGTTGGTCACCAAGAGAGTGCGTCCCATGGACTCAAGAGTATCTGTTGGCTTATCGACGCACTAAAAAACCCCGCATCACTCGGATACGGGGTTACGCGTTCAGCTGTTCAGATTAGAAGCGAACTGCGGAGTGGATCGGCATGTAGTCGATCGGGCGCTCGGACACGGTGGTGCCGGAGTTCAGGGAATCGATGATGGTGCCGTTGCCGGTGTAGATGCCCACGTGGGAAGCACCGGAGTAGTAAACGATGATGTCACCGGGCTGCAGTGCATCCAGGGAAACCTGCTGGCCAGCGGAAGCCTGGGCCTGGGAGGTACGCGGGATGGACTTACCAGCCTGGGAGTAGGCCCAGGAGGTCAGGCCGGAGCAGTCGAAAGAGCTCGGGCCAGCGGAACCCCAGCCGTAGGGGGAGCCGATTGCGGAGCGAGCTGCGTCAACGACAGCCTGTCCCTCAGAAGAGGAAGAGGACGGAAGGGCGAACTGCTGGGTGTCCGCGACCGGGGTGATGGCCGGGGCAGCGGCTGCCTCCTGGTTGAGCGAGGGCACGAAGTTCTCGATGTTCGGTACATCCGCGATGCCCGGGATGTTCTCTACGCCCTGCACGTCCACACGGAAGTCGGTGTTAGGAACGACGACCTCAGCTGCGGAAGCCTGCGCGGGAGCGAGGACGCCCACGCCAGCAACAGCTGCGGTTGCAGCAACTGCGCGACGGGTAGCTACGGTGCGGGCGTTCTTACGGTGCTTAGCCACGAATTTCTCCAAATCTTTCGCTGGGCCTAAACCGCTGAAATAGTCAGGGCAATGTAGGTCTATTGCCCTGACTGTGGTGATTCAGCGATTCACCAGCACCTACGGAAGAACCCTGAGGGATACCCATGCGTGGCGGTGCCGGTACGGCGATTGTTCAGTTTCGGATTGCGGTACCTGGTGGCTCACCGCAATGTCTCGAATAGGTTACGAAACCAGGTCAAGCCATGTCCAATGACACGGCCGTTATCGGTCCGTTATTTTCCCGTAACCGAAAATGTGCTTTAGCGCATGCCCCTAGACGACCCCTAAGGGACAGTTCTCACGCAGCCAGGAATCACCCCGATACCCTGGGCAAACAATCACCTGCACTCCCCCGCTAACTCTCTCAGCGTCCACTGGATACCGAAGCGAGATCCGAAATCTGCATCGTGTGTGACCTTGGACACACCTGGATCGCTGGGCAATTATGTGTCAACCCCTGGACACAAAAGCCAGGGATCGAACAGTCACGGTGCGCGCTTGAAGGATCGGAGACTGGTCGCTGAGAATATGGAAAATCCCGCCCAGGCCATTAGGCCGGAGCGGGACTATTCCTTGAGCGCAGTGCTGAGGCTACTGAATGTGGCCGTCCTTGCGGTCGCGCTCGATGTTGGCGCGGTTAAGGTTGCGGAACATCTCAGCCTCTTCACGGTGGTTGTCGTGAGTGATGCGGTTCTTGCGATCTGCAATTGCGCGGTCATCTCCGGAGAACCATCCGCCGTGAGCCTCGTTGTCCGCCAGGCCAAGCTCGTTGAGCTGCTTGGGCACGCGAGCGCCTGCGTACTCGAGCGGGATGGCGTGGCCGTGCTCGTCGACGCCACCCAGCGGCTGATGGACCTCGATGAACTCACCGGTCGGCATCATCTTGATGGTGCCGGTCTCGATGCCGTGCTCCAGCACCTCGCGGTCGCTGCGCTGCAGACCCAGGCAGATGCGGTAGGTGATGAAGTACGCGATCGGAGGCAGAACAACCAGGCCGATGCGGCCAACCCAGGTCATCGCGTTCAGCGAGATCTGGAAGAAGTGAGCGACGTGGTCGTTACCACCGGAGATGGTCACCAGCACGAAGAACGTGATGGCCATAGCGCCGATGGCGGAGCGGGCCGGGACATCGCGCGGACGCTGCAGGAGGTTGTGGTGAGCGTCGTCACCCGTGGCCCACTTCTCGATGAAGGGGTACGCCATGAGCAGACCAACCATGAGGCCAGCAACCAGCATGACCCAGAAGGCGCCCGGAATGGTGTAGTTGCCCAGGTAGAGCTCCCACGCCGGCATGACACGAGCCAGGCCGTCCGTCCACAGCATGTAGATATCCGGCTGGGAACCAGCGGAAACCTGCGACGGGTTGTAGGGGCCAAGCATCCAGATGGCGTTGATGGACAGCAGGCCGGCCATGCCGGACAGGACACCGAAAGTCATCAGACCCAGGCCGATGGCCTTGGTGGCAAAGACCGGCATGATGCGAACGCCGACAACGTTGTTCTCGGTACGACCCGGTCCCGGGAACTGCGTGTGCTTCTGGTACCAGACCAGGAGCAGGTGGGCCGCGATCAGAGCCAGGATGATGCCCGGCAGGACGAGGACGTGGAGGATGTAGAAGCGGTCCAGCATCAGGTCGGACGGGAAGTCACCGCCGAAGATGGCCCAGTGCAACCAGGTGCCCACGATTGGCAGGGACAGGATGATGGCGGACATGATGCGCAGACCAACGCCGGAGAGCAGGTCGTCCGGCAGGGAGTAACCGAGGAAGCCCTCGATCATGCCCAGCAGAATCAGGGTGCAACCGATGATCCAGTTAGCCTCACGCGGGCGACGGAACGCACCGGTGAAGAAGATACGCAGCATGTGCGCAACCATGGACATCATGAACATCAGGGCTGCCCAGTGGTGCATCTGACGGATGAAGAGTCCGCCTCGCACGTCGAAGGACAGATCCAGTGCGGTTGCGTAGGCACGTGACATCTCGACACCGTTGAGCGGCAGGTATGCGCCGTCGTAGATCACCTTGGTGATCGAGGGGTCGAAGAAGAGCGCCAGGTAGATACCGGTCAGCACGAGGATGATGAAGCTGTACAGCGCCATCTCACCGAGCATGAACGACCAGTGGGTCGGGAATACCTTGTTCAACTGCGGGCGGAGTACGCCTGCGATGGTGTAGCGCGAATCAACGTTGTTGCCGATGTGCGCCATGCGGTTTTCAGTCTTTGTGCTCATTAGGACTTACGCTCCCAGAATGCCGGGCCGAGTGGCTCAATGAAGTTGCCAGCTGCGACGAAGTAGCCCTCCTCGTCCACCGTCAGCGGAAGCTGCGGAAGCGCACGGGCGGCCGGGCCGAAGACCGGCTTTGCGTACTGCAGGGCGTCGAACTGCGACTGGTGGCACGGGCAGAGAATGCGCTGCGTCTGTGCCTCGTACAGGGACGTCGGGCAACCGATGTGCGTACAAATCTTGGAGTACGCGTAGTAGTCGCCGTAGTGGAAGTCCTCCTGACCCTGGCGCTCGATCACGCGCTCAGCATCGCTGGAGCGCAGACGAATAAGCATGACAGGGTTACGCGGACCGTGAATCGAGTGCATGTGCTCTTCGTACACATCCGCCTCGGGGTTGAACTTGTCGCCGTCGTTGACGTGCTCCTCGGCGAGCGGGAACACAGTCTCCATACCGCCGGCGGCGAGGTCCTCGGGACGAACACGCACCAGGCGGGACAGACCCTGGGTGGTGTAGTGCGAGCCTGTCGGGCTCTCGTGGTAATCGGCGGTCGTTCCGATGTCGCGTGCGAGGTAGAGCTTCACGCCCTTCTCGTGCAGGGTCCAACCGGAGGTCCACAGGGTGCCGTCGCCGTGGTAGTCCAACTCGTGGGCACGCCACGGGTTCTTCACGGCACCGCCCAGCGGTGCAACAACCACGAGGCCGAACAGAACACCGGCGGCGCCGAGCAGGCCCTTGATGGTGGTGCGGCGGCCCAGGGTCGAGGTGGACCAAGCGTCGTTAAGCAGAGCAGTGACGGTGCGACGATCGATCTCGTCGGAGGGGCCGTCGTGACGACGCTGCACCGAGATCTCCTCGGGCACGAACTTCTTCACGTACTGCAGGACGGCGATGCCCAGGGACAACACCGTAACCATGGACAGCAGGCCGAGCATCGGGGTGAACAGGGTGTGCCACAGGTGGCCATCCTCCCCCAATGCCTTGTAGCGCCACGGCCAGAAGAGGTAGACCGCGAGGAAAGCAATGCCAGAAAGAACGGAGATCGTCAGCCAGGTGGCCACTCCGCGTGCGGCGCGCCTTTCAGCCGGATCGTTCTCTAGCGGGAAACGCTCCTTGCGGAATGCGACGGTAACGCCGTCGAGCTCGGTGCCCAGCTGGGCAAGCTCGGATTGGCTCATCGACGCGAGTTCCTTATCCGTGTAGTTCTTGTTCACGTCGTTGCTCATGAGCGCGATCCAATCCACATAGCGACTGCGATGAGAGCGGTCAGACCGATCAGCCACATGGCCAGGCCCTCAGAAACCGGTCCCAATCCGCCAAGTGCCCAACCACCCGGGTTCGGGGTCTCCTTAGCGGACTTGATGTAAGCGATGATGTCCTTCTTCTCGTCAGCGGAGAGCTGGCGATCGGAGAACTTCGGCATGTTCTGCGGGCCGGTGAGCATAGCCTGGTAGATCTCCTGCTCGTTGGCCGGATCCAAACCAGGTGCGTACTTGCCGGAGGACAGAGCGCCGCCGCGTCCGGTGAAGTTGTGGCAGGAAGCGCAGTTGAGGCGGAAGAGCTCGGAACCGCGAGCGATATCCTCGGCCTTCATCTCACCGTCGTAGTTGGCGCCGCGCAGCGACTCCATGGCGATGGTGCCATCCTCGTTCCAGACGATGTCCGGGCCGCCACCCTGCGATGCCACGTAAGCAGCGAGCGCGAGGCTCTGCTGCTCGGTGTAACGCGGGGTCTTGCGCTCAGCCTGCGCGTCGTTGGACATCATCGGCATGCGGCCGGAATGGACCTGGAAGTAGGTCGAGCCTGCACCGATACCAATGAGAGAAGGTCCGCGGTCCTTAACGCCCTGCAGGTTTGCACCGTGGCAGGTGATACAAGCGACGTCGTAGATGTCCTTGCCCTGATCGATCATCGCCTGATCGTCCAGCTGAGCCGTAGCAACCTGAGCGTCCGGGGTGAGAGCAGTGGCCAGGACGCCAGCGCCCGTCAGACCGACGGTGAGCGCAGCGGCACCGGCAACCGTCTTGCGGACTTTGCGGCGACGGCGGGACTGCTTCGCGGAAACCGGGGTCGATGCCCCAGCCGCGGAGTTGGAAGTAGTTTCCATGAGATTCCCTTTGTCTTATATCTGAATAAAGCTGTCAGCTACACCGCGGAGACCATGTGCGGTCCCCTACCGTGCTACTGGATCAGGTAGATGACCGTGAAGACGCCAATCCAGATGACGTCCACGAAGTGCCAGTAGTAGGACACGGCCATAGCGGCGGTTGCCTGTGCCGGCGTGAAGCGAGCAAGTCCCACGCGAAGCAGCACCACGACGAAGGCCAGCAGGCCACCGATCACGTGCAGCATGTGGAAGCCGGTGATGATGTAGAACACCGAGCCGAACACGCTGGACTGGATGGTTACGTGGTGGTGGATCATCTCGTAGTACTCGAAGGCCACCATGCCCAGGAACACGACGCCCAGCGCAATAGTCACTGCGTACCACTTGCGCAGGCCGAAAACGTCACCCCTCTCTGCTGCGAAGACGCCGAACTGAGAGGTCACGGAGGAAGCAAGCAGGATGGCGGTGATGATCGCGCCATACACCACGTTGAGATGGCTGGTCATCTCATCCCAGTTGCCCGCCTGTCCGTTCGCACGCGACGTGAAGTACATCGCGAACAGTCCGGCGAAGAACATCAACTCCTGCGACAAAAACACAATCGTGCCGACACTGACCACATTGGGGCGGTTCAGTGCGGGAACACGCTGCGGTGTCGCCATACCTTGGTTAGAAACTGCGCTCGTCACGCATAACAGTATGGACTGTCAGCGCCTGAAAATCACCTTGTTCACCCCCGTGACCGAGCTGGCACTGGCCACCTACCTGCACCTTTCGATTGATTCGGACGTGGCCAAAAATTTTTGGAACCTACGGGAACTAATGACACACGCTTTACGACGCCCAAATTCCTGCAGGTCACAACACTGATCCCGAAAACCCCGCCGAGAGAGCAAGGTTTTCAGGTTTTGCTGGGGAATTTCGTTTGAAATTTCACGTCGACACGCCCTCAATCGCGAGAGACAGATATCACACGAAAACCCCCACACGAACACCAACTGACCAACTTTCGGATGACCCCCACGGTCTGCCCCCATCAACTGTCCCTAGATCTGGCTATCCAGGCAGGTTCGTTAGCGCTCCCAAAGCAGGAAAACCCCGCTTCCCCAACCTGAGGTCGGGAAAGCGGGGCGGAAAGCGTCGGGAGCCGGCGCAGCTATCGCGTCAAGCGACTAGTGCTTTTCCTTCGGCATTCCGTACTGGAGGTTCAGCATCGTGGTGGACCAGATGAGCAGGACACCGCCGAGGGCGATCATCCAGTAGTAGAAGAAGATGACGCCGAAGCCGAATACGGCGATCGAGCAGGACATCGCGAACGGCCAGATGGAGCTCGGGGAGAAGAAGCCCAGAACGCCAGCGCCGTCCTCGGTCTCTGCCTCTTCGTAATCCTCCGGCAGGAAGTCGGTCCGGTTCTCGATGAACTGGATGTAGCCGCCGAGCATCATCGCCAGAACGAAGGACAGAACCAGGGCGACCGAGCCCGCCCACTCAACGCCGAACAGGTAGGCATCGTCTTGGACGCGCATGGTGGCGAAGATGTACACCACGGTCATCACTGCCAAGAAGGCGGCGATGGAGAACATTACTTTTGCACCGGGACGCATTTTTGCTCCTTAAGTAGTTCCTTGTTTTTTGAGCTTAAGCGAGCTTAGACCTGCTCGTTGGCCGGGATAACGTTGTCACCGTTGCGGGTGCCCGTGCGGTCAGAGTTGAACGGGCGGGTCGTCACGGCGTAAGGATCCTCACCGATGGCCTTCAGAGCCTCGGAGTTCGGGGCCTCCGGGTTATCGATGCGGAACTGCATGTAGTTAGTGAATGCCTCCGGGGAGACAACGCGAACCTCGAAGTTCATCATTGCGTGGTAGGTACCGCACATCTCGGCACAACGTCCGACGTATGCGCCTTCCTCGATGGACTCGATCTGGAAGGAACGCTCCTGCTGGTTGGCCTCGGGGTGAGCGTAGACGTCGCGCTTGAACAAGAACTCCGGAACCCAGAAGGCGTGGGAGACATCGCCCGAAGCGAGGCGGAACTCAACCGGGGTGTTAGCCGGGAGAACCAGAACCGGAACCTCCTCGGTGGTACCCACGGTCTCCACGTCGTTGAAGTTCAGGTAGGACTGATCGCCGAGAGAGTTGCCGTGGATCGGGTTCGGGTTGTGAACATCCTCGCTGTCGGTGCGGGTCTGCTCTGCGAGGCGGGTAGCCTCCTCGTCCTTGCCGTCGTAGTCAGCACCGGTCGGGCTGAGCTCGCCGCCAACATTGGCGTAGCCGAACTTCCAGTTCCACTGGAAGGCGGTGACATCGACGGTGACCTCCGGGTCCTTGTCCAGGGCAACAACCTTCTGCTGGGTCTGCACGGTGAAGAAGAACAGGGACATAACGATCACGATCGGAACGATCGTGAGCACAAGCTCCAGCGGGATGTTGTACTGCAGCTGCTTGGGGAACTCGTCGTCAGTCTTCTTGGCCTGCTTCTTGCGGTTCCATGCGAAGATGGCGGTGAGCATGAGGGCCCACATGATGATGCCGATGATCCAGGCCGCAACCCAGACCCACACCCAGAAGTTGTACATCTCAACGCCCTCAGGGGTCACCGGATCCGGCCATCCCATATCGAGGACGTTTGCCAGAGCCTCCGGCGGCGCAACGTCGCAACCAACCAGAGCAGCTCCGCCGAGTGCGAGCGCACCGGCCAGGCCAAACTTGCGGGCCACCGTGCGCTTCGTTCGCTGTTCCACGTGTGTCTGCCTTCCTGTCCACACAATTCTTCGGTCAATGCCGAACCCGAGCATTCCTACCTAGGCAGAATAGTTCATCGGCATTGGTTTTCCCGCTCCATTCCGCGCGGGAAACATGCATGACAACGAGCCATAGATTGCCAGCTGTCACACATCTAGCTGAAGATCGTACAGGCCAGCGCCAGGTCCTTCATTACAGGGCCGTCATTCATCCCTCCGCGACTGTCACCGACTTCACACCCCCAGTCACCCCTGATCAACCGAAAGTTTGCACCTATTCGGGTATCAAGCAACGCGGGTTGGGCGCGCCACACCGGTTGCCCACCTTTTCCGCTCAGCACCCTAAGGTGGAACAGGAACTCGATCGCTTGATCCTTGAGCGATTTCGATCGCGTATGTACGCCTGCGAAGGAGAAGTATTCAAAGATGTGTGGTCTGTTAGCGATGCTGACGAGCGGCGCCGACGCCGAGAAGTATGTGGGTGCCGCCCGCGACGCTCTCCCCTGCATGCGCCATCGTGGTCCGGACGCTGCTGGCACCTGGAACGATGACCACGCCGTGTTCGGCTTCAACCGACTCAGCATCATCGACCTCGAGCACTCCCACCAGCCCCTGCGCTGGGGGCCCGAAGAGAACCCGGAGCGCTACGCTCTGACATTCAACGGCGAGATCTATAACTTCGTCGAGTTGCGCGAGGAACTTACCGGTCTCGGTTATTCCTTTAATACTGAGGGCGACTCCGAGACGATCGTCGTCGGCTACCACCACTGGGGTGCCGATGTGGTCAACCACCTCCGCGGCATGTTCGGCTTTGTCATTTGGGACACGGAGACCTCGACGGTCTTCGCTGCTCGCGACCAGTTCGGCATCAAGCCGCTGTTCTATGCCACTACCGAAGCAGGCACGGTCTTCGCCTCCGAAAAGAAGTCGATCCTGGAGATGGCGGACGCCATTGGTCTCGACCTCAGCCTTGACCGCCGTGCGATCGAGCATTACGTGGACCTGCAGTATGTGCCGGAGCCCGAGTCTCTGCATGCCGGTATCCGTCGTGTGGAGTCCGGATGCACGGTCACGCTCAAGCCAGGTGGCCAGGTTGAGTCCGAGCGCTACTTCACACCTTCTTTCCAGGTGCAGCCCGTTGCTAAGGGCAACGAGCAGGATCTGTTCGACCGCATCGCTCGGGTGCTGGAAGATTCCGTCGCCAAGCACATGCGCGCCGACGTGACCGTCGGATCTTTCCTCTCCGGCGGCATCGACTCCACCGCGATTGCTGCCCTGGCCAAGCGCCACAACCCGGACCTGCTGACGTTCACCACTGGTTTCGAGCGCGAGGGCTACTCCGAGGTCGACGTGGCCGCAGAATCTGCTGCCGCGATTGGAGCGGAGCACATCGTCAAGATTGTCTCCCCGGAGGAATATGCCGACGCCATCCCGAAGATTATGTGGTACCTCGACGATCCGGTTGCCGACCCTTCGCTGGTTCCGCTCTACTTCGTGGCCGAGACCGCCCGCAAGCATGTCAAGGTCGTCCTCTCGGGCGAAGGCGCCGACGAGCTCTTCGGCGGCTACACCATCTACAAGGAGCCTCTCTCCCTCGCTCCCTTTGAGAAGCTGCCGGCCACCCTTAACCGTGGGCTCAACCGCCTCTCCCGCGTGCTTCCCGACGGTGTCAAGGGCAAGTCGCTACTGGAGCGCGGCACCCAGCCGATGGAGGCCCGGTACTACGGCAACGCTCGTAACTTTAACTTCGAGCAGCTGCAGCGAGTCCTCCCCTGGGCTAAGCCGGAGTGGGATCACCGCGAGGTCACCGCGCCGATTTACCAGTGGTCCAAGGACCTGGAAATGGATCCGGTCGCTCGTATGCAGCACCTGGACCTGTTCACCTGGATGCGCGGCGACATCCTGGTCAAAGCCGACAAGATCAACATGGCCAACTCCCTTGAGCTGCGCGTCCCCTTCCTGGACAAGGAAGTCTTTGAGGTCGCACAGACCATCCCCCATGACCTGAAGATCTCCCACGGGACCACCAAGTACGCGCTGCGCAAGGCTCTCGAGCAGATCGTGCCTCCGCACGTGCTCCACCGCAAGAAGCTCGGCTTCCCGGTTCCGATGCGCCACTGGCTGGCTGGTGACGAGCTCTTCGGATGGGCCCAGGACCAGATCACTGCTTCCCAGACGGAAGACATCTTTGACAAGCAGGCGGTCCTCGAGATGCTCAAGGAGCACCGTGACGGCATCTCTGACCACTCGCGTCGTCTGTGGACGGTCCTTGCTTTCATGGTGTGGCACGGAATCTTCGTCGAAAAGCGCATCGATCCGCAGATCGAGCAGCGCGACTACCCCGTCCAGCTCTAATACAAAAGCGAGCCCGGTGATCGTCACAGTGACGAAGGCCGGGCCCGCTCTCCCCTAGGCCTCGAAGAGGGCCTAGGGGTTTTTCTGCGCCGTGGGTCGTTCCCCGGCGACAGATCAGTTGAAGGAATCGCCGCAGGCGCAGGATCCGCCAGCGTTCGGGTTATCGATGGTGAAGCCCTGAGACTCGATGGTGTCAGAGAAATCGATGGTTGCGCCCATGAGGTAAGGGATGCTCATCTTGTCCACCACGAGGTTGACTCCGCCAATAGTGTCAACCTTGTCACCGTCGAGCGAACGATCGTCGAAGTACAGCTGGTAACGAAGTCCTGCGCAGCCGCCGGGCTGCACGGCGATGCGCAGCGAGAGGTCGTCGCGCCCCTCCTGGTCAAGCAGGGCCTTAGCCTTGGCAGCAGCGGCCTCGGTGAGGATGACGCCGGTGGACGAGGTGGGTGCGGTCATAAACTTGACTCCTTATTACCTATCGATGATGCCCGGTGGGCCGATCCAGCGGGCCACGAGGTGACCCTTACATAAAGGGTAACCATATCGCAGGCACCCGCATTCCCTGTCAACCCTATCGGGCTTGTAACCTGGTCAGTTGTGAAGACTCCGTGGAAGAAATCCGAACAGAATGCTGCTCAGGATGCCCCCAGCGGCTCGACGCGTGCGTCGGATCTGCTGAAGGACGATGCCGTCCAGGCCCAGGCAGCCGCTCCCGCCGCCACCGAGCCCGACCGCGAGCCCGCTGCTGAGAAGAAGCCCGCCCACCAGGGTGCTGGCTCCCAGGCCGCCACGCAGCGCAAGGGTTACACCCCGCCCAAGGGGCGTCCCACTCCGAAGCGTCGCGACCGTGAAATCGAGCGCGGCGTCGTCCGCGATCCCAACAAGCTCACCCCGGCTGAGGCAAGCAAGCGCCGCAAGGAGCTGAAGAAGTCGATGAGCAAGGAGGAGTGGAAGGAATATAAGCGCAAGGAGCGAGAGGAATCCCGCGAGCGCAACCGCATTTATCGAGAGCGCCTGTATTCCGGAGACGAGCGTTACCTCATGGAGCGCGATAAGGGCGACGAGCGCCGCTACGCCCGCGACTGGGTGGACTCCAAGCGCTTTTTCAACAACCTCTTCCTGCCCGTCGCGCTGATCATGTTGCTCTCCTTCTTCCTCACTTCGGTCAACCCGATGGTGGCCAACGTGGTTTCCTCGATCCTCATGATCGCCGTTTTGGTGTTCCTGATCGAGGGCATCTTCATCGGCATCCGTGTGAACAAGGCGGTTCGGGCGAAGTACCCGAACACGACCGACCGCGGTTTCGGTATGGGCTTCTACGCCTTCTCGCGTGCCACCCAGCCGCGCAAATGGCGAACCCCTCGCCCGCGCGTCGCTGTCGGCGATCGGATCTAAACTGCACTCACATACCCAAGTGAGCAGATAGAAAGGTGACCTGCGATGACCGAGCAGACAACGTCCCCGGGATCGTTACCCGCTGATTCGCCGCGCTTCCCGCAGGTCGCCAGCCCAGATTCTTTAAGCGCTGAGCGCCTTTCTGCAGTGCTCAGCTCTACCCCGCGTGGCCTTGCTCTCGGTCGCCTGGCCCCGGTAGCGGTCCTCGCGGCCGGGTGGCAGGCACGCACGGATCCCCAGCCGCCGACGCAGGCGCGAGTCGTCGTTTTTGCCGGAGATAATGGCATCGCCCAGCGCGAAGTCAGCGCTTACGCCCCGGAAGCGTCGTTAACGCAGGCAGAGGAGATCACCGCAGGTGCGGGCCCTGTTAATGCGCTGGCGCGAGTGCAGCAGGCGGGGGTCAGGCTTGTCGACGTCTGCCTCGACCACGATGTGTGGGGAGACGAGCGAGTCAGCCGCTCCTGCCCCGCCATTGACGAGGCAGATGCGATGTCCCCCGATGATCTCGAGCGTGCTCTCGCCATCGGTGCTCGGATCGCGGACAGTGAGGTCGATGCGGGAGCTGACTTACTCATCCCGGGCGAGCTGGGGGTGGGCGGGACCACTGTTACGGCTGCGCTCATGGGGGCTGCCACGCGCACGGAACCGGTCTCCGTGATCGGACCGGGCTCCGGAATCACGGACGAGACCTGGAAGATCAAGGTCACAGCTATCCGGGATGCGATGTTCCGGGCTCGCGGACGCCACGATGACACCGAATTTTTGCTGCGCACCATCGGCTCCCCGGTGCTGGCAGCGCTGAACGGGTTCATCGCCCAGGCAGCTGTCCGGCGCACTCCTGTGCTTCTCGACGGCGCGGCCGTCACCGCCGCAGCTTTCCTTGCTAATCGCCTGGCCCCGGGAACGAAGGACTGGTGCCTAGCCGGCGACCTTTCCCCCGAGCCAGCACATCTGCTAGCGCTCAACGAGCTGGGGCTTACCCCCTTGCTCGCTCTCGACACCGCGCTGGGTCAGGGTTGCGGGGCGATCACTGCATTAGGCCTGGTGCGCTCGGCCTGCGAACTGGCCGGGACGTTCGCCCCGACCGACCCCGCATAAAGCTCGGGGCCCTAAGCACTTAGCGGGTGGCGGGCAGGCGTCGCCAAGCGCGTCGCCTAACCCTGCACCAAGGTGTGACGCCAACCGTGCGCGTCCTCAACCTCACCCTTCTGGATGCCGGTGAGCCGCTCGCGCAGCGCCATCGTGACCGTGCCGGACTCGTTGTTGTTGACCGTGAACTCGCCGCTGTTGCTGAGCACCCGCCCCACCGGAGTGATCACCGCTGCCGTGCCGCAAGCCAGAGCCTCCGTCATAGCGCCGGACGTGGCATCCTCGCGCCATTGCTCCGCTGACACCTTGGTCTCCTCGGTCTGGTACCCCATGTCGCGAGCAACCTGCAGGAGGGAGTCGCGGGTAATCCCTGGCAGCAGAGAGCCCGACAGCTCTGGGGTGACCAGGCGGACGTCGTCGCCCGCACCATAGACGAACATAAGGTTCATGCCGCCCATTTCTTCCACGTAGCGCCGCTCGATCGCGTCGAGCCAAACGACCTGGTCGCAGCCCTTTTCCTCGGCCTGGGCCTGAGCCAAGAGGGAGGCCGCGTAGTTGCCAGCGAACTTCGCTGCACCGGTGCCACCCGGAGCTGCACGAACGTAGTCCTCTCCCAACCAGACCGAGACCGGCGTGATGCCATTGGCAAAGTAGGCACCCGAGGGAGAGGCAATCACGAAGAAGGAGTACGCATCAGCGGGAGCAACTCCCAGCGAGACCTCGGTGGAGATCATGAACGGGCGGATGTACAGGGCTTCTTCTCCGCCGGCTGCCGGGACCCAGTCCTGGTCGATGTCGACTAACTGACGCAAGGACTCGATAAACAGCTCGGTAGGCAATTGCGGCATGGCCATGCGCTCGGCGGAACGCTGCATGCGCTGGGCGTTAGCATCCGGGCGGAAGGTGGCAATGGAACCATCGGGCTGACGGTAGGCCTTGATTCCCTCGAAAATTGCCTGGCCGTAATGGAAGACGGTGGTCGCCGGGTCCAGCTGAAGTGGCTGATACGGCAGCACCTGCGCGTTGTGCCAGCCAGCGTCTGCGGTCCAATCAATGCGCACCATGTGATCGGTAAAGTTCTGGCCAAATCGAGGCTGAGCCAAGATTTCGGCACGCTTCTCATCAGAAACTGGATCCGGATTACGGGTTACTGAAAATTCTAAGGAGCTCATTCCCCCAACCTACCCCGCTCACATGCACGGGGCGTTAGGCTGGCGAATATTGGCGCCCATACCCGCGCCACTGAGTTGATGAACGCCATGAATGAAAAGGAGCTTGAAGGATGCCGAAGTTGGAGACGCGTCTTCCGGCACGCGGGCGCACCCCGCAGGTGGAACTAGAGAAGAAGGCACCCAAGCAGGTCGATGCTTTCCTCGTCGCAGTTTTTGAGGGTGAGGATGCGACCCTTGAACTCCCGGCCAGCTCTCTGCTGAGCTCCGGCGACACCAAGAAGATCTTCGCCGCTCTGAGTGCTGTCGATGCGAAGGGCAGCCTCGGTGCTGTCACCCGCGTTCCGGCGCCGGAGGGTGTGGGCGCCAGCGCTGTGGTCGCAGTGGGCCTGGGTTCCCCCGAGGAGCTTGACGACGAGTCGGTCCGCCGCGCAGCAGGAGTTGCCGCCCGCACTCTGGGATCCCTGGAAACGGTAGCCACGAGCCTGGGCGACTTCGGCCTGGCCGCCACAGTAGAGGGTCTTCTCCTCGGCGGTTACGAGTACCGTGGTCTGCGTTCTGAGCGCACGGCCGAGGATCGCCCTGCCACCACCTTCACCCTGGTGGGAGATCCCAAGCAGGACAAGGAAGAGTTCGTCTCCGCTCACATCACCGCCGAGCAGGTGTGCTTTGCCCGCGACCTGGTGAACACCCCAGCCTCCCACCTCTACCCGGAGAGCTACGCGCAGATCATCGCCGACGCCGCTGAGGCCGCAGGCCTGAAGGTAGAGATCCTGGACGAGAACAAGCTCAAGGCGCAGGGCTTTGGCGGCATCCTTGCCGTTGGCCAAGGTTCCGATCGCGCACCGCGCGTTGTGCGCCTGACGTGGAAGCCCAAGAAGGCCAAGTCCTCGGTGGCGCTGGTGGGCAAGGGCATCACCTTCGATACCGGCGGAATCTCGCTGAAGCCCGGCGCACACATGGAGAACATGATCTCTGACATGGGTGGCTCTGCCGCTGTGGTCGGAGCGACCATCGCGGCCGCTCGCCTGAACCTCCCCGTGGCTGTGACGGCAACGATCCCGCTGGCAGAGAACATGCCGTCCGGTTCTGCGACCCGTCCCGGTGACGTGATTACCCACTACGGTGGCATCACCTCTGAGGTAATCAACACCGACGCCGAGGGCCGTCTAGTGCTTGCAGACGCCATCGCCCGTGCAAGCGAGGACAAGCCCGACTACCTCATCGAGACCGCAACCCTGACCGGTGCACAGCTGGTCGCCCTGGGTGCGCGGACCGCCGGCGTGATGGGATCCGATCAGTTCCGTGACTCCGTTGCTCGCGCTGGCCAGCTCGTGGGTGAAAACGCCTGGGCCATGCCCCTGCTCGAGGAACACGACGAGGACATCAAGAGCCCGGTGGCGGACATCCGCAACCACGCAAACTCCCGCAATGGCGGCATGCTCTTCGCCGGCGCTTACCTGAGCCGCTTCGTGGGCGAGGGAATCCAGTGGGCACACATCGACGTGGCTGGGCCGTCCTTCAATGAGGGCTCGGCTTTTGGTTACACCCCCAAGCGCGCAACCGGTGCTCCGGTCCGCACGATCGTGCAGTGCCTGCGCGATATCGCCGTGGAGGCTTAGAGGTTTTAAGCCTCTAGGCCAACGGGTTTTCGCCGCGCTCGAATCGGGCGCGGCGTTCGCGTTGTTCTTGACGCTTGCGCAGAATGCGATCGCGCTCGATGCGCTTGCGCATGCGTTCGGGGTAACCGGTCTCTTCGACGTCAAAGACAGGGACGTCCAGCAGATGAGCTACTGCGTCTATGCCCTTTGGCCCGCCGATTGGACGCCGGGTGAAGTCTCCATCGGCGTCGACGAGTACCACGGACATTTCGTTGACTATGGTCTCTGGTTCTACGAAGGCCTCGATGAATTCTCGCTCCTTAACCCACTGGGCAAGTGCCTGAGCGTCGTGGGGGCGAATCGTATCCCCCGGGGCGCGGGGTGGCCGCAGCGGGGAATTGCGTGCCTTACGCCGAGAAAACCAGTTGAACACGGGTGCAATTGTATGCAGCCGAAGTCACCCGCGGATGCGGGGGTCATGGCACACACCTAGCGGGTATTACGGGTACGCTAGTGCGCAATAACCATCGTCTCTTTTCACAATTCGTCGAGGAGTCTTACACAACATGGCCTACTCCGTAGAGATGCCCGAGCTGGGCGAGTCCGTCACCGAGGGCACCATCACCCAGTGGCTGAAGGAAGTTGGCGACACCGTCGAGGCTGACGAGGCGCTGCTCGAGGTCTCCACCGACAAGGTCGACACCGAGGTCCCCTCCCCCAAGTCCGGCGTTCTGCTGGAAATTAAGGCCGAAGAGGATGACACCGTCGAGGTGGGATCTGTAATCGCCATCATCGGTGAAGAGGGCGAGTCCGCAGGCGATTCCTCCTCCGACGAGGCTGAGAAGTCCGAGGAATCCGAGAAGGCTGAAGAGGCCGAGGCTTCCGAGGAGCCCAAGGAAGAGAAGAAGACGGAGAAGTCCGAGAAGCCTGCCAAGAAGTCTTCCGGATCCGCTACTGACGTGACCATGCCGGAGCTCGGCGAGTCCGTCACCGAGGGCACCATCACCCAGTGGCTGAAGGAAGTCGGCGACACCGTCGAGGTCGACGACGCCCTTCTCGAGGTCTCCACTGACAAGGTCGACACCGAGGTTCCTTCCCCGGTCGCCGGCACCATCCTGGAAATCCTCGCCGAGGAAGACGACACCGTCGAGGTCGGCGCCGTGATCGTCAAGATCGGCGACCCCGACTCCGCCGAGGCCGAGGACTCCTCCGACGAGTCCTCTGACGACGAGGCAGCAGACGCCGACGGCGTGCCCTCCGAGGCTGCTATCCGCGAGTCCGAGACTCAGGACGAGAACGAGACCGTCGAGGACGCAAAGTCCGACAAGCCGGTCGAGGAGAAGAAGTCCGAGAAGCCTGCCAAGAAGTCTTCCGGCTCCGCTACCGACGTGACCATGCCGGAGCTCGGCGAGTCCGTCACCGAGGGCACCATCACCCAGTGGCTGAAGGAAGTCGGCGACACCGTCGAGGTTGACGACGCCCTTCTCGAGGTCTCCACCGACAAGGTCGACACCGAGGTCCCCTCCCCGGTCGCCGGCACCATCCTGGAAATCCTCGCCGAGGAAGACGACACCGTCGAGGTCGGCGCCGTGATCGTCAAGATCGGCGACCCCGACTCCGCCGAGGCCGAGGACTCCTCCGACGACTCCTCTGACGACGAGGGGGAGCCTGCTGAGGAGCAGGATTCCTCCGAGGAGACCGCCTCCGAAGAAAAGGCCGAGGCTCCTGCCGAGAAGACCGAGACGACCGAGAAGTCCGAGGAGCCGAAGAAGTCGGAGTCCAAGGTCAACGCCGGTGGCAACGTTCCTTACGTCACCCCGCTGGTACGCAAGCTCGCTGACAAGCACGGTGTCGACCTGAACACCGTCGAGGGCACTGGCGTGGGCGGCCGCATCCGCAAGCAGGATGTTCTCGCAGCTGCCGAGGGTGGCGCCGAGCAGGCTGGCTCCTCCGAGGAGCAGTCCGGCGGTGCTCGTGCCAACTGGTCCACCAAGTCCGTGGATCCGGCCAAGGCTGAGCTGATCGGTACGACCCAGAAGGTCAACCGCATCCGTCAGATCACCGCCGCCAAGATGGTGGAGTCCCTGCAGACCTCCGCGCAGCTCACCCACGTACAGGAAGTCGACATGTCCCGCATCTGGGATCTGCGCAAGGCCAACAAGCAGGCTTTCATCGATGCTCACGGCGTCAACTTGACCTTCCTCGGCTTCATTGTGAAGGCCACCGCCGAGGCGCTGGTCTCCCACCCGAACGTCAACGCGTCCTACAACGCTGAGACCAAGGAGATGACCTACCACGCGGACGTCAACATCGGCATCGCCGTGGACACCCCGCAGGGCCTGCTGGTTCCGGTGATCAAGAAGGCTCAGGACAAGTCCCTGCCGGAGATCGCCAAGGAGATCGTCGACCTGGCCGACCGCGCGCGCAACAAGAAGCTGCGCCCGGACGACCTGAGCGGTGCCACCTTCACGGTGACCAACATCGGTTCCGAGGGCGCGCTGCTGGATACCCCGATTCTCACCCCGCCGCAGGCCGGCATCCTGGGTACCGCGGCCATCGAGAAGCGCCCGGTGGTCGTCACCGAGGACGGCGTGGACGCCATCGCTATCCGCTACATGTGTTACCTGCCGTTCACCTACGATCACCAGATCGTCGACGGTGCAGATGCTGGTCGCTTCATCACCACGATCAAGGACCGTCTGGAGACCGCCAACTTCCAGGCAGACCTCGAGCTGAAGTAGCGCACGGGCGTCGATAAGCCCCCAACGCCGAGCAGTTTTTTGGAGTGTGACACTCCTTACTGCTCGGCGTTGTTGTGTATGTAAATCACCCCGGAGCGGGTGGAGGCGCGCATTTCCTCTTTATACTGAAGGACGTATCTCACACGATTCCTACAGGAGGGATGCTCCACATGGCCCTTACCCCGGTCAGCGACGGCAGCAACTACGTCGCCCGACACCTTGGACCGAACAGAAGCGAAGCGGAGCAGATGCTCAGCGTCGTGGGGTATGACTCCCTCGACGCGCTTATCGACGCCGCCTTGCCTTCCGCAATCCGCCAAGATTCGGCACCCCAACTGCCTCCAGCACTGGGTGAGCATGAAGCGCAGCACCGCCTGCACGAGCTGGCTGCGAAAAACGTTGTCAAGAAGTCGTTCTACGGCCAGGGCTTTTCCGACACCATCACTCCCCCGGTCATCCGCCGCGGCGTGATCGAAGACGCCGGCTGGTACACCGCGTACACCCCCTACCAGCCGGAGATCTCCCAGGGCCGCCTGGAAGCACTTCTGAACTTCCAGACCATGATCCAGGAGCTAACGGGCCTGCCCATCGCTAACGCCTCGCTTCTCGACGAAGCCTCGGCTGTCGCCGAGGCCGTGGGCCTGATGTCTCGCGCGGTCAAGAAGGGCCGCAAGGTCGTATTGGATTCTCGCCTGCACCCGCAGGTCCTGGCAGTCGCCGCCGAGCGTGCTCGTGCCATTGAGCTCGAGGTGGAGATCACCGATGTGACCTCTGGCCTGGTCGGCGAGGATCTCGTGGGCGTGGTCATCGCGTACCCGGGTACCGAGGGCGACATTGTGGATCCTTCCCCGATCATCGAGGAGATCCACACCCGCGGTGGACTGGCAGCCGTGGCCAGCGACCCGCTGTCTCTGCTGCTGCTGAAGTCTCCCGGTTCTTTGGGCGCCGACATCGTGGTGGGTAACTCCCAGCGATTCGGCGTCCCTCTGTTTTTCGGAGGCCCGCATGCCGCCTACATCGCAGTGACGGAAAAGCTCAAGCGCCAGATTCCAGGACGCATCGTGGGCGTGTCCAAGGACGCCGAGGGCCGCCCGGCTTATCGTCTTGCCCTGCAGACGCGTGAGCAGCACATTCGCCGTGAGCGCGCCACCAGCAACATCTGTACCGCCCAGGCGCTTCTTGCCGTGGCCGCTTCCATGTACGCCGTCTACCACGGCCCCGAGGGACTGAAGACGATCGCCGAGCGCGTCCACGAGCTGGCTGTTCGTTTCGCAGATGCCGTGGGCACGGTCAAGCACGAGAATTTCTTCGACACCGTCGCCGTTGAGGTTCCGGGCCGCGCTGCCGAGGTCGTCGAGGCTGCCGGCGAGGCAGGCTACCTGCTGCGCGTCATCGATGCAGACACCGTGGGTGTGAGCTTCGGCGAGTCCGCCACTGAGGAAGACGTTAATCGCCTGGCCTCTTTCTTCTCCGCGGAGGTCTCCGGAGAGGCTGCACCGAGTTCGCGTCTGCCCGAGGGGCTACGCCGCGACGAACCGGCGCTGAGCCACCCGATCTTCAGCTCCGTTCACTCGGAGACGCAGATGATGCGCTACATCCGCATGCTGGGCGACAAGGACCTGGCGCTGGATCGCACCATGATCCCGCTGGGATCGTGCACGATGAAGCTCAACCCCACCGCCGGCCTGGAGACGATTACCTGGCCCGGTTTCGCCAACATTCACCCCTACGCGCCCGAGTCCGACACGGCTGGCTGGCGCGAGCTCATCGAGCAGCTCGAGGAGTGGCTGGCCCAGGTGACCGGTTACGCCAAGGTCTCTATCCAGCCCAACGCGGGATCGCAGGGTGAGCTGGCTGGTCTGCTGGCGATCCGCCGCTACCACGTTGCCAACGGTGACTCCGAGCGTGATGTCTGCCTGATCCCAGCCTCCGCCCACGGCACCAACGCGGCCTCGGCCGTCTTGGCGAACCTGCGCGTGGTCGTCGTGGCCACCGACAAGGACGGCTCGGTCGACCTTAATGACCTGGATGAGAAGATCGCCACGCACGGTGAGCGCCTGGCCGCGATCATGATCACCTACCCGTCCACGCACGGCGTCTTCGAGGATTCCGTGCGCGATGTGTGCTCCAAGGTGCACGCCGCGGGCGGCCAGGTCTACATCGATGGCGCCAACATGAACGCCATGGCCGGGCTAGCAAAGCCGGGCGAGTTCGGCGGCGACGTCTCGCACTTGAACCTGCACAAGACCTTCACTATCCCGCACGGCGGCGGTGGCCCGGGCGTGGGCCCGGTGGCCGTAGCCGCGCACCTGGTGGACTACCTGCCCAGCGACCCGCTGGGCACCGATCCGTCCACCGAGCTCGAGGTCGGCCGCGGCGTGCCGATCACCGCAACCCGCTACGGTTCCGCAGGCGTGCTGCAAATCCCGTGGTCTTACCTGGCGATGACGGGCGCGGACGGCCAGGCCAACGCCACCGCCCACGCAATCCTGGGCGCCAACTACCTGGCCAAGCGCCTCAATGACGCTTTCCCGGTCCTCTACACCGGCAAGAGCGGCCTGGTCGGCCACGAGTGCATCATCGACCTGCGCCCGCTCACGGACGCCTCCGGCGTCACCGCGGCCGATGTGTGTAAGCGACTGGTCGACTTCGGCTTCCACGCCCCCACCCTGGCATTCCCGGTCGCCGGCACGCTCATGGTCGAGCCCACCGAGTCCGAGGATTTGGGAGAGCTGGAGCGCTTCGTCGAGGCGATGCTGACCATCCGCGCCGAGATCCAGGAGATCATCGACGGCGCGGTGGCCTACGAGGACTCCGTCATCCACCACGCTCCTTACACCGCACACAGCGTGTCCAGCGACGAGTGGAACTACTCCTTCAGCCGCGAGAAGGCCGCGTGGCCTGTGCAGGCGCTGCGCCGCGCCAAGTACTTCCCGCCAGTGCGGCGTATCGACGACGCCTACGGCGACCGCAACCTGGTCTGCTCCTGCCCGCCCCCAGAAGCTTTCGAGCTCTAGCCCCACGACACCTGCATTTTCAAGGAGGACTTCATGACTGAACTGCGTAACTCTCCGCTGCACGCCAAGCACGAGGAGCTCGGTGCTTCGTTTACCCCCTTCGGCGCATGGAACATGCCGCTGAAGTACGGCAAGGAGCTCGACGAGCACCGTGCCGTGCGCGAAAAGGTGGGAATCTTCGATCTCTCCCACATGGGCGAGTTCCGCGTGACCGGCCCGGATGCCGCCGCGCTTCTGGACTACACCCTCATCTCCACCTTGTCCTCGGCAGCTATTGGCCAGGCCAAATACTCGATGATCACCGAGGAAGACGGCGGCATCATCGACGACCTGATCACCTACCGCCTCGGCGAGGAGGAGTTCCTGGTCGTTCCCAACGCCTCAAACATCGACCCGGTGTGGGAGGCCTTTACGGAGCGCGCCAAGAAGTTCGAGAACGTCGAGCTGGCCAACGAGTCCAACGACACCGCACTCATCGCGGTACAGGGCCCCCGCGCCGAGGAGGTGCTCCTCAAGATCGCGGACGAGTCGGATGCAGATGCCATTCGCGAGCTGAAGTACTACCGCTGCGTTCCCCTCACCCTGGCCGGCCACGACATTCTGCTGGCACGTACTGGGTACACCGGCGAGGACGGCTTCGAGCTCTTCCTGCCGGCTACCGAGGCCCCGGCGCTGTGGGACACCGTGGTCGAGGCCGCTGCCGAGTTCGAGGCCACCGTGTGTGGTTTGGCGGCACGCGACTCCCTGCGACTGGAGGCTGCCATGCCGCTGTACGGCAACGAGCTCTCCCGCGACATCACGCCAGTTGAGGCCGACATGGGCCGGGCATTTGCCAAGAAGGAAGCGGACTTCGTCGGCAAGCACGCCCTTATCAACCGCGAGCGCAGCGGGGCCATCGTGGGGCTCACGTCCGAGCAGCGTCGTGCCGCTCGCGCTGGTTCCGAGGTGTTCGTAGGCGATAAGAAGATCGGCACCGTTACCTCCGGCCAGCCTTCTCCCACGCTGGGCCACCCCATCGCCCTTGCCCTGGTGGATGTAGATCACACCGCCGTCGGCACCGAGGTTGAGGTGGATATTCGCGGAAAGCGCTACCCCTTCACTATTTGCGAGCGCCCGTTTTACAAGCGCGCGAAGTAGTTCACTGCCTACAATCGCATCACGTTCACCCCACAATTCAGAAAGGTCACGATCACCATGGCAAACCTGCCCCAGGACTTCTCCTACTCCGAGGACCACGAGTGGATCAACGCCACCGCTGAGGACGCTGCTGGCTCCACCGTGCGCGTAGGCATCACCTCCGTCGCCGCTGACCGCCTCGGCGAGGTCGTTTTCGCCGAGCTCCCGAGCGTGGGCGATACCCTGACCCACTCCGAGACCTGCGGTGAGGTCGAGTCCACCAAGTCGGTTTCCGACCTCTACGCCCCGGTCTCCGGCACGGTTACCGCCGTGAACGAGGCGCTGGACGACGACTACGCCGTGATCAACGAGGATCCCTTCGGCGAGGGCTGGCTCTTCGAGGTCGAGGTCACCGAGGTTGGTCCGCTGATGACCGCCGACGAGTACGCCGAGGCTAACGGCGTCTAAGCCGCAGTCTCCTGCGGCACCTGGCACGCAGGTGCCCTCCAACCCCCGCCGCGGCGGGGGTTTTCGGCTTTTCTGACGGTGGTTTCTGGCAACAATGTCGTGCGGGCAGCCGCGTTTTCGGCCATGGGCGCACTGCAAAGTTGCCAGATTGGGGTGACGCGAGCCGCCACGCACCCCTGAGCGCCGTCTCTGGCAACTTTGCCGGACGGGCGCGGGCTGTTTCGACTGCGGGCGTCCTACAAAGTTGCCACCCCGAGCCGCCCCAAGCCGCCTCGAGCCACCGCGAGTAGAGTCGAAAAGCATTATGACTGCTCCCCGCGACCCCTTCTTCCCCGCAGACAAACCCATTCGCGCTGACGCCGAGACGCCGCTAGATATCCGCCACCTCGGCCGCGTCGATTATGAGGAAACCTGGCACCTCCAGGCGGAGTTAGCCAAACAGCGCGCAGCCAACGAGATCGGGGACACGATCCTCGTGCTGGAGCACCCGAACGTGTACACGGCGGGAAAGCGCACCCAGCCGGAGGATCGCCCGACCAACGGCTTGCCGGTCGTGGATGTCGACCGCGGTGGGCGCATCACCTGGCACGGCGAGGGCCAGCTGGTGATCTACCCGATCATCAAGCTCGCCGAACCGGTAGACGTGGTGGATTACGTGCGTCGACTGGAAGAGGCCGTTATCCACGTCGTCCGTCAGCTCGGCGTGGATGAGGCAGGGCGCATTGATGGCCGCTCGGGGGTGTGGGTGCCGTCTACGCGGAAGGCAGCTGACCCATCGGCCAGCACGCGTGATCGCAAGATCGCTGCGCTGGGCATTCGGATTACGCGCGGGGTGACCATGCATGGCCTCAGCCTGAACTGCACGAACACGCTGGACTTCTACGAGCACATCGTGGCCTGCGGCATCGATGATGCCGACGTGACCACGCTGAGCCTGGAGCTGGGCAAGGACGTCACCGTCGAGGATGCCGCAGCCCCCTTGCTCACCGCGCTGGACGATGTCCTCTCCGGCCGCATGACCGTCGCCGACCACACGTTTGGCTCTGCGCCGGACCCCACAAAGGGGTTAGGCCGGAAGAAAAAGAACAGCAACTAGGTTGTACCTGATTACTGAGCACGAACGTCGAGTTAGTTAGGGTGAAACGGTGACTGTCGCACCTGAAGGACGCAAGCTACTGCGCGTCGAAAAGCGCAACGCGCAGACCCCCATCGAGTCGAAGCCGCGGTGGATCCGCAACGCGGTCAAGACTGGTCCCGAATACGAGGACATGAAGAAGCGCGTGAAGGGCGCTGGCCTGCACACCGTGTGCCAGGAGGCCGGCTGCCCCAATATTCACGAGTGCTGGGAGTCGCGCGAGGCGACCTTCCTCATCGGTGGCGATACCTGTTCGCGCCGCTGCGACTTCTGCGACATTAAGTCCGGTCGCCCCACCCCGTTGGATCGCGATGAGCCACGCCGCGTGGCTGAGAACATCGGCGAGATGAACCTCAACTACGCCACCATCACCGGTGTGACCCGCGATGATCTGGACGACGAGGGCGCATGGCTCTACGCCGAGGTCGTGCGCAAGGTGCACGAGCTGAACCCGCACACCGGCGTGGAGAACCTCACCCCGGACTTCTCCGGCAAGCCTGACCTGCTCCAGGAGGTTTTCGAGGCCGAGCCGGAGGTGTTCGCGCACAATCTGGAGACGGTGCCGCGCATCTTCCGTCGCATCCGTCCGGCCTTCCGCTACGAGCGCTCCCTCGATGTGATTAACCAGGCGCAAAACTACGGTCTGATCACCAAGTCCAACCTTATTCTGGGCATGGGTGAGACCCGCGAGGAGGTGCTCGAGGCGCTGCAGGAGCTGCGGGATGCGGGCACGGACATCATCACGATCACCCAGTACCTGCGCCCGGGCCCGAACTACCACCCGATCGATCGGTGGGTAAAGCCCGAGGAGTTCATCGAGTACCGCGATGCCGCTAAGGAGATGGGCTTCGGCGCTGTCATGTCGGGCCCGCTGGTGCGCTCGTCCTACCGCGCCGGCCGCCTGTACGTCGAGGCAATGCAGGCCCGCGGCCGCGAGCTGCCGGAGAACCTCAAGCACCTGGCCGAGACCTCCCAGGGAGATACCGCCCAGGAGGCCTCCACCCTGCTGACCAAGTACGGCCCGTCTAAGGAGCACCCGGTCGGCGCCTTCCGCCGCTAGGCCCGGGTTCTAACCAGTGATCGTCGCCCACACGAGGTGATGGTCGCTGGTTTTTTCTGCGGTCATCAACTCCGCCAGCGGCTCCCCCTCGGCGGGCCAGAACACGCCGGTATCCACCACGTTGAGGCTTGTCGACGGCAACACGTAGTCCACACGCAGGTTCCCCGGGGAAGGCTCCGGGAAGTCTGCTGTGTCCAGGGCCGGGTCGGTGACGTGGCCCGTGTTGCCCGCGGCCTGAGCGCCGGAGCTGGTGGGCTGCGGGTCGTGAACCTGCGGCAAGTTGAGAATCTGATTGATGCCGGTGTCCCCGGAGTTGTCGCCGTCGTTGGGGTCAGAGTTCTGGTCGCCAAAAACAACGAAGTCGCTTCCCGGAGCCAGCCCACCGCGCTGGCCGTTGTCGTCCACGATCCAGTCGGCGCGCTCTCCCCCGGCAATGTAGTCGGCGGTCAGGCGGATCTCGTCGGCATTGCGCAGCTTGTTGCGCTTCTCCGGACCATCGAACGAGGGCGGCGTGGGGTGCGAGACCAGCAAGTGCACGGTGCGGCCATCAACCGTGACCGGCACATCCCAATGCGACTTCGAGGACAAGCGCAGTTTGTCCGCGTTCTCCCCGTAGAACTCGTAGGGCAGGCGGTTGTTGGGCATGGAGTTCCAGGTGAGGTTCTGGAAGGTGCGCGCGCTTGTCGTATCGATCGGCTTGGTGGACAGGATGACCATGCCGTACTGACCAGGATGCGTGCCAAAGCCCCACGCATCTCCGGGATCGCCCAGCTTGCCGTTGCCGTCCAGATCAAGGCCGGAATCCACTCCTGTGTTCACCGGCGCGATGAAGGTGTACTCGTAGTGGATCGGCTCGTGCCCTGCCTGCGATTTCTCCAGGTAGTTGCGCTGGAAGTTCGCCACGGCCTCTCCTCCTGCGTCGTAGTCGAACTCGTTGAGCACGATCACGTCAGGCCGGGTGTGTTGGATGACTGTGGCGATGGCTTGCGCCTGGGCGTCGTCAGGCGTGGAGAGGTCTGTAATCAACTGGCCGGCGCTGGGACGATTCAGACTGGTGTTGTAGGTGGCAAAGGTGGTCTGATCCATGTCAGCGGGCTGGAGGGAGGACAGAGCGAGCAGCGAGGCCAATCCGGGGGCGATAAGTGAGGACATGCCCCTTAAAGTAGGTCAGCTCCCGAGCCCGCGCAGTGTTGTGTGCTGGGGACCCATTCTGTTTACCAAGGACATGTCCCCTACAGTTGTGGGCATGGCGAAAAACGCGAAGAAGGGGTCCACTCCCGCCTCTCAGGCGGTGGAGAAGTCGGCCAAGAAGGAGGCCCGCGCCGCTAAGCGAGCGCAGCGCGGTCAGACGTTCAAGCAAATGTGGCAGGCATTCAACATGCTGCGCAAGCGGGACAGCAAGCTCGTCCCGCTCATGCTGCTGACCATCGTGGGTACGGCACTGCTGTTCTTCCTCGTCGGTCTGTTGTGGAACGGCCAGTGGTTCATGCTCGTTTTGGGCATCCTGCTGGGCGTTGTCCTCTCGATGCTGGTGTTTACCAAGCGTCTGGAGGCATCGATGTATGACCAGGTCTCGGATCAGAAGGGTGCGGCCGGCTGGGCGCTGGAGAACATGCGCAACACCATGGGCATCGCCTGGATCACCCAGACCGGTGTGGCCGGCACCAAGCAGCTGGACGTGGTTCACCGCGTGGTGGGTAACCCGGGTGTGGTCTTGGTCGGCGAGGGCAACCGCAACCGCCTGCGCCCACTGATGACTCAACAGGCTAAGCGCGTGGACAAGGTTCTGGGCGGCGTCCCGGTCTACGAGGTCTTTGTCGGCGAAGACGAGGAGAAGGGCGAGGTGCCGCTGAAGAAGCTGCAGCGCCACATGCTCAAGCTCCCGCGAAACTACAAAAAGGACGAGGTCTACTCGCTCAACGCCAAGCTCGAGGCGATCGATTCTTCTCGTGCCGGCCAGCCGCAGGGCCTGCCCAAGGGTCCGCTGCCGGGTCAGGCGCAGAGCATGGCGGGCATGAACCGTCGTATGCGCCGCGCTGCCGAGCGCCGCGGAAAGTAAAACGCTTTAACCGCGAATTACTGCGGTCCCGGTGCCGCGGTCGTGCATGCCACGGCCGTCGGCATCCACCATCGCTGCCGGGAATACAAACATCGTCAGCAGGGTGCGCACCACCGAGCGCCAGAGCCCCACGCGGGCGCCGGGGACGTCGATACGCGCCACTCCCATTCCCAGCAGTGCCATGCCGGGCGTGCGGGCGAAGAGCCAGCCGCCGATAATTCCCAGAATCACCCAAAGAATGAGGGTGAGGGTCATCGTGTCGCCGAGCGACGAGGTGAAGCTGTGAATAGCTCCCGCGATGAACTGGCAGATGAACCAATCGATGAAGACGGCGATCGCGCGGCGCCCCACCGAGGCCATGGAGCGCGGGCCGGACTGCGGCAGGCCGAGGTTTTCTCCGGGCCAGCGACTGATGTTGTCGGGGCCGTCATTTTCAGCGGGGATCTCCGGGCCATCAAGCCAGCTACGATTGGGTTGCGCCATGGTGCTTAAGAGTATCGCCGTGGCCTATCGGGGGTGAAATAGCGTAAATGCCCACCGCTTTATCGTTCACGCTATAGAAATTGGTTATACTGATGAGCAACCGGCCCGCCTCCCCTGGTCGCGCGCCGAGCCAGCACCCTTTCGAAAGACCTTAGGAGACACCCCGTGGCATTCGAGACGAACCAAGACGTGGTGAAGTTCATTAAGGACGAGGGCATCGAGTTCCTCGACATCCGTTTCACCGACGTTCCGGGCATGGAGCACCACTTCACGCTCCCGGCCAGCGAGTTCACCGAAGAAAGCGCCGAGGAGGGCCTGGCTTTCGACGGCTCTTCCATCCGCGGCTTCACCACCATCGACGAGTCCGACATGACGCTGCTGCCGGATCCGGCCAGCGCCTACGTGGATCCGTTCCGTGAGGTCAAGACGCTGAACATGCAGTTCTTTGTCAACGACCCGTTCACCTACGAGCCGTTTAGCCGCGATCCGCGCAACGTGGCCAAGAAGGCCGAGGAGTACCTCGCCTCCTCCGGCATCGCAGACAGCGCCAGCTTTGGCATGGAGGCCGAGTTCTACCTCTTTGACAAGGTCTCCTACGCCGCCGAGACCAACGAGTCCTTCTACCACGTCGACTCCAACGAGGGCTGGTGGAACCGCGGCAACGAAACCAACCTGGACGGCACCCCGAACACCGGCTTCAAGACTCGCGTCAAGGGTGGCTACTTCCCCAACACCCCGGTGGATAAGACTCAGGAGGTGCGCGACGCGATCGTCAAGCGCCTGCAGGGCGCTGGCTTCGACGTCGAGCGCTTCCACCACGAGGTGGGCACCGGTGGCCAGAACGAGATCAACTACCGCTTTGACACCCTGCTCCGCGCGGCTGACGATCTGCAGACCTTCAAGTACATCGTGAAGAACACCGCCGCCGAGTACGGCAAGGCCGCCACCTTCATGCCCAAGCCCCTTGCTGGCGACAACGGCTCCGGCATGCACGCTCACCAGTCCCTGTGGAAGGACGGCAAGCCGCTCTTCTACGACGAGTCCGGTTACGGCGGGCTGTCTGACACCGCCCGCTACTACATCGGCGGCCTGCTCCACCACGCTCCGGCTGTGCTGGCGTTTACCAACCCGACGCTGAACTCCTACCACCGTCTGGTTCCGGGCTTCGAGGCTCCGATCAACCTGGTGTACTCCCAGCGCAACCGATCGGCTGCCATCCGCATCCCGATCACTGGCAACAACCCCAAGGCCAAGCGCCTGGAGTTCCGCGCGCCGGACCCCTCGGGCAACCCCTACCTGGGTCTGGCTGCCATGCTCATGGCAGGTATCGACGGCATCAAGAACCGCATCGAGCCCCACGCCCCGGTGGACAAGGACCTCTACGAGCTCCCGCCGGAGGAGGCCGCGTCCATCCCGCAGGCTCCGACCTCCCTGGAGGCCGCGATTGAGGCGCTTCGCGACGACCACGAGTTCCTCCTGGAAGGCGACGTCTTCACCGAAGACCTGATCGAGACCTACATCAACTACAAGGTCGACAACGAAATCATGCCGACTCGCCTGCGCCCGACGCCGCTCGAGTTCGAGATGTATTTCGATTGCTAGGGTTCGGCGCTTGACGACGCTTCCCTTGCCGGCCTAGATTGCCGACAACACCCCGCCTGGAACGCTGGTTGTTCCGGGCGGGGTGAAGTCTTTTTCGGAGATATTTTTTCGACCCATTTTTCGTCCCCAAACTTGATGACCATCTCAGGAGCCTGGTTAATCTCAGCAAGATCTACTTCAGACAGTCTGCGCTGGAGTTCGATCAGGTTGACCTCCAAGCAAAGGAATACGGTAACGGGATGCCAGCCAGGAGTTGTGGCACCGATTCAATATCCCACCAGAAAGGGCGGTAGGCCACTAGGAACTTCTTCGCCGGGGTGCTTGTTTCCAGTTTCGCGGTCAATCCTTAGTTTTCTCGTGACCGTTAGCGGCCTCGACTAGACTTGTGAGGACGATCAAAAGTCGACTAGCTGCGATTTAGGAATATTTTCGTGTCACAACAGAAACTAGAGCTCACTTGGTTCAACAAGGACAAGGCACTCATCCCCACTGAAACCGGAAAGTACGGTTACACCTGGGTTGATCCGAAGGACCCACGCTACTGTGAGACTCACTTCCTTGAGACCCTTGAAAAGGTCGAAGGGATCAGGGCTGAGAAAGTCGAAGGACAGACTTACTCCGAGAAGGCTGACCTTGAGCCGCAGGACGACAACCTGTTGATCTTGGGCGAGTCCGGTGACGTTCTGGAGGCACTGACCAGGGTTCCTGAACTGCGAGAAAAGTACCTCGGCAAGGTGAAGCTGGTCTATATAGATCCCCCGTTTAACACCTCGCAGACTTTCGCTAATTACGAGGACAATCTAGAGCACTCGATCTGGTTGACCATGATGCGAGATCGACTTGTTCACCTGCGGGATTTGCTTAGCGAGGACGGTTTGATCTGGGTCCATCTGGATGATGTTGAGAGTCACCGGATGCGGCTACTGTTAGATGAAGTCTTCGGGTCGGAGAACTTCCAAGCTGAAGTTGTCTGGGAAAAAGCTGATTCTCCGCGAAACGATATTGTCGGAATCTCCTCGGACCATGACGTCATTTTGGTTTACGGTAAGGAATCGGTTGTTTCCATGAACCGCATGCCACGCACCCCAAAGGACGATGCGCCTTATAAGAACCCCGATGATGATGTAACAGGACCGTGGCGTAACGGCGACTACACCGCGCCCGGTAACATGTCTGGCCAAGTTCAACACCCCTCAGTTCATGCGATTGAGCATCCGCTAACTGGGGAGCTCCTTTACCCAGTCAGGGGGAGGATGTGGACGTTCGGCAAGGAACGCTTATTAAAGTCGCTACTGGAATATGGTGATTACGTAGAGGCTGCACCCGATCTTGAGCTGAGATATGAAAAGACCGGGATTGCACCAGACAAGCTCCGCTCCGAGGTCCCTGATCTCATATTGGATCCCACACATCGCCAGGCTTCAGTAGCTCGCGCTTACGAACGGTTACATGCTGGCGACTGGCCAGAATTTTTTATTAAAGAGCGCTCTTTTGGCCGGAAGGTTCGTCGTCCTGCCTATGGACAGCCAGCCCGGACGTGGTGGCCAAACGCCGAAGTAGGACACAATCGGTCTGCCAAGGGTGAGAATCGCGCGATGTTTGGCACCGGCGCCACTTTCACTACCCCTAAGCCTGAGCGCCTGCTCGAGCGCATCATCCACATTGCCACCGACCCTTGCGACGTCGTCCTAGACGTTTTTGCTGGTTCTGGAACCACTGCTGCCGTTGCGCAGAAGATGGGTCGTCGCTGGGTTACCTGCGAGTTGGTGGAGGATACTTTCAACCGCTTCACAAAGGCGCGTCTTGGGAAGGTCGTCAACGGTGAAGATCAAGGTGGCATCACCGTCACTAAGGGCGAGCGCATCGACGCAACTGAGGACGGCTTGCCGGAGGGAATTACCCCGGAGGAAGCACAACAACTGACCAGCCTCATTAATAAGGCGGTCAAGGAGAATGACGCCCTTAAGACTGATAAGGGAATCAAGGCTCTGAAGTCCCTAGTCAAGACCGCAAAAGGCAAAGACATCATCAACTATCTCGGTGGCGGTGGTTTCACCGTCGCCAAGCTTTCCCCGAACTGCTTCAACTTCGACCCGGAGACCGGTCTTACCTCGCTTACCCACGAAGCTACCGGTGCGGTTCTTGTTCGTAGCGTTGCAGCGAACCTGGGTTTCTCGCTCACTCCCGACAACCGCAACTTCAATGGCGTGGCCGGTAGGCAGTTCCTCGCCGTGGTGGAGGGAGAACTCGACACTGACAAGGTCGATGAGTTGATGGGCAAGGTCGATGAGGGGCACTCAGTCCTCTTTGCAGCGACCATCGTGAACCAAGGAGTGCGCGATCACGTTCGCTCGTTTAAGAACGGCTCTCGAGTGATGCACATTCCGCTCGACATCTTCCCCTACGCAGGCAACTTCGACGAGGAGGCCAACTGATCATGCCACTAAACGTCACCGTTGATGACAACCTTCTCGCCGAGATTGAGGCCAAATTCGACCTCAGAAAGCCCAACGCTGAGGCGCTTCGTACCGTTGTCGAAAACCTTGAAGAGGGCAACTTCAACCCGCTCGAGCCGCTTACGCTCGCACTGGCTACCGGCGCCGGTAAGACCTACATCATGGCTGGCCTTATCGAATACCTGCGCCGCCAGGGCCATCCGAACGTCATGGTGGTCACTCCCAACAGGGTGGTTCAGGACAAGACCATCATGGACCTCTCTCAGGGCAGCCACCGCTATGTGGGCGGTTTCGACGTTGCGCCGCAACTAATCACCCCTGAGGACGTTGCACACCTTCGTATGGAGGACAGCAGCAAGCACCTCTTTGCAGGACAGGAGGCCTCGACGGTCTACGTTTTCAATGTCCAGCAGCTCTTCCCACCGAAGGAGGGCGGCAAGAACGAAGCAACCGGCATGGAAGCCCAGCGTCGCAAGTTCCACCGCTTCCAGGAATCGTCTGGTGTGCTGGCTGAGAAGATTCAAAGTTTCGACGACCTGGTGGTCATCGTGGACGAGGCTCACCTCTTCGGCACCTCCGCTAAGACCTTCCGAAAATCGCTTACAGGCTTGAAGCCTGCTGCGACTATTGGCCTAACCGCTTCACCGGACAAGAACGACAATGTCATCCACAGCTATCCCCTTTGGAGAGCGCTCAACGACGGCTTTGTGAAGCGCCCTGTTCTGGTTTACCGCAAGTCTGGATATAACGAGAAAGACATGGGCCAAGAGCGCCAGCTACACGACGCTTACAGCCTGCTGAAGGTCAAGGAAGAGGCATACGCGAAATATCGCGAAGCACACCCTGAAGCCCCGCGGACCAAGCCACTTCTGTTTGTGGTCTGCCAGGACGTCAACCACGCGACTGAAACGGCTGAGTATCTCCGCAATACCCACTTCCGCCCTGGCAACGAGCCAGAACCGCAGGTCTTGCAGGTGGATAACCAGCATAACGACGAGACGACTCTGAACTTCCTGCGTTATCTTGACACCCCGCACTCCCCTGTTCGCGTCATCGTTTCGGTGAATAAGCTCCGCGAAGGCTGGGATACAAAGCGCATCGCCGTCATGTCTACGCTTCGCGCCATGGGGTCTGAGGTGCTCACCCAGCAGATCATGGGCCGAGGTTTGAGGTTGCCGTTCGGCAAGCGCACCGGGGTTAAGGCCGTGGACGAGCTGGACATCCTCTCTCACAAGTCATTCGTCACGCTGCTGAAGTCTGAGAACGTCCTCCGCGAGTTCGGTATTGAGGAAGAAAATGAGGCCGAAACCGGGATTGCCTTCGTCGACCCGGACAGGGTTTCTACCGCGGATAACGACATCACGTTTGATTCCCCTGGCACCAACTCCCCCGAATCAGTCACCAGCTCGGGCATTGCGCCTACTCCTCGAGATGACGTCGATGTGTTCAAGACTGGCACTACCAATTCTCCGCTGGAAGTGAGGCCTGTAAAGGACGATGACGAGATCGAAGATGTAGCACCGCATTACGAGCCGGTATACATCGAGGTGAATGCCGAGTTTGCTGGTGAGACGTTCATGTTCCCGTCGTCCACCATGACCAGGACAGTGAAGCCCTTCGCGCTGGATCAGATTGAAGGAACAGAGATCGTAGAGGCTGCGAAGAAGGTCACCGATCAGCTGGTCAAACTTGAGCGCGAGGCGATTGTCACCGGTGATGACGGACAGAGCCTCAAAGCGGCTCGACAAACGAGGTCGAGTGTTGCGAGCTTTACTCAGTCGGAAACCCAGGTGCGCAAAGCCCTGCTCAATGCAGTCGCTAACACTGGAACCATTCAGCTCAACGAAGAGAATATTCGTCAGCTCAACAAGCGGATTATTCCCGTTCTCATGGCATCCGCAAACATCAACTCCTGGACTGAAGCCTCTAAGACATCTGCCGCAGCTGAGATCACTAAACTGGTGAAGCTGAAAGCCCGCCAGGCCGCTGCCTCCAACACGTTTACCGAGACTGTTATCCACCCCGTCGAGATTCCAGTCACCACTAAGTACCCGCTCCCCGACGGCATGAAGATTCACGACCTTCTGGACACCCGCGAAGCATCGACGAAGAAGGCTGCTGGTTTCGTGGAAAACCGCTTCTACGGCACCTGGGAAAGGGGCTTGTTCAACGCAGCCAAGTTCGACAGCTTCTCAGCTGAGTACATGCTGGCCGATCTACTCAACTTCGACGATGAGGTGAAGTGGTGGACGCGCATCTATCGCAGCGACAGGGCATCTATTGCCTACACCCCGATGAGCGACTACGTGCCGGATTTCGTGGTGCTCGACACCCAAGGCACCTACTGGATCATCGAGGGCAAGGGCGACGACAAGAAGGATGACAAGATCGTCGAGAAGAAGATGGATGCCGCGAACCAGCTTCTTCGTAAGCTGATTAATTATCAGGAATTCGAGGGTCAAAAGTGGGGCTACGTCCTAGCCTTTGAGTCCGACATCAAAGCGGTCAACAGCTTCAGCGCTTTGCGCTCCAGGGCTTCAAAGGAAGTAATGGAGTACTGATCGCGTGTGGAGGCTAACCGAGCGTTTCCGCTGGCCGCTGCTACCGCGTTCGCCTCTCTGAAAATTCTTGACGCCAGTTTCTCTAAGGAAGTGGGTTAGAGCCGGCTGATCTAGGTTTGCAGACGCCGCCAATAGGCGATGATATTCGGCGCTTGCATACGAAATTGGCCCGCACCTAATCGGTGCGGGCCACTAGTCCGTTTGAGGGATTTTGATTACTTAAACCAACCCTTGTTCAGGCCAATGTGGTACAGGCCGAATCCGATGGCGACCGACACTGCAGAGGCTGCAGCAATCATCAGCGGAACGCTGTGGTTGAGCTGGTCAAGAAGCGAACCGTTGGCCCCCTGGGAGGATCCGAAGCTCGGCAGCACCGAGTTGGCGCCATTGCCCTTGCCCGGAAGGGAAGGCTGCTTGTGCGGCTTGTGCTTAGCAATCGGCGCGTCCGGAGCAGGCTGCGGCTTGGCAGGCTTACTCGGCTGCGGAGCCGGCTCGCTGGGCTCTTCAGACGGAGCCTCAGAAGCGTCGCCACCGCCCTGTTCAGTGCCACGGAACTCATCGCCAACGGTGAAGGTGTACACGGCTGGCTCGCTCAGAACTTCCTGGCCATTGCGGGTGCCGGCAGCCTGTACCGTCAGACGGTAAACGCCCGGCTCGCTGAATGCCCAGTTGGCGTGAGTGTGCGACGGCATCTTCTGATTCAGAACGGCGCCGCTGGTTAGCTCGGTTGCATCGCCGTCGAGAAGCGAAGCCACCTCGCCGAAGCCCTTAGTGCTCCAGAGGTTGATTGTTCCCGGCCCCTCGACGTTGGTGAAGCGCAGGTCGATTTGATTGTCCAGGCCGCTACCGCGGATTCCCTGGGTGTCCCAGCCCGGCCAGATGAGTCCTTCTTTTTGTGTTTCAGAAAGGAAGTAGGCCTGTCCGGCACCGGGGAATTTGTCCGGGATGGTGGTTAAAGCGTCGCTCTTGATGTGGAGTTCCACATCCTCCGGCTTGTGCTTGACGTGAGAACCGGTGACGTCTTCGGACAGCTCGAGCACCGGATTACCACCCTGGGAAGCGGAGACGCTGAAGATGTCGGTGTGACCTTCATCCAGGATCAACTTTTCTTCCCCATTGGGGGCAGCCGGCTCGCTGGGCTCCGAAGGCTCTTCCGGTTCTGATGGCTCTGCCGGCTTGGAGGGCTTTTCCGAAGGCTTGCTCGGCGGGGTGGACTCGCTGGTCTCAGAGGAATCCTTAGCGATCGGATTGCCCTGCTCGTCTGTGTAGCCATCGAGCGGAGCAACGAACTTCTGGATCTCGTTCAGTGGCTGCCAGCTGCCCTCAGGAAGATCAACCTGCTTGTCGGTGCCTACGAACCACTCAATGTGGTATTCGTCCGACTTGTACTCGGAGCCGTCCGCACGCTTGGCAGTGACGTAGTACTTAAAGGTGTAACGACCGGGCTCGGTGAAGGCCCAGTTGAAGTGGCCGTGCTCCCGAGGCTTCATCTTCTTCGACTGGAAATTGGGGTCAGTGGAGCTGAATACGCGCCGAGGCTCACTGTTGTACTCAGCGAAGTAGACCTCTACGTCGCCCGGCCCATCAATACCCGCCGAGTGCAGTTCCAGCGAATCTGCCTGAAAAGCTTCGGAAATGTCTCCGGCACCAATTCCAGGCCACACCGAGGGCCAATACCAGTGCAGCCTCTGCGTCGCATGCCACAAAACGTCGCCCGGCTTACCAAGAAAGCTGTACTCCTGCTTGTCCGGGACGACAATACGGGACATTTCTTCACCGCTCGAGGTCGCGTCAGGCCCGAGGCGAACAATAACGTCTTCAGCCTTACGAAGAGTCTTTTCACCCTCGATCACGCCAACTTTGAGGTCGCTGCCCTCTTCATAAACATGGGCGGCATCAACGTGATTTTTGAACAAGAGGTCGCGACCCTCATATTGCTTTAGCTCGTCCGCATGGGCGACGTGGGCCGGCGCGACGGCTCCCGCAATCATGAGGGCGAGCGTGGTCAGAAACGCGATGAAGAAATTCGACCGAACTCTATGCGATTCGGCAGCGCGGGATTGAGTTATCACTGGTTCCTACTGCGATGAGATGGGATAGGTGGACTATCTCAGGAGATTAGTCGGTAATGGTATCCATTATCAACTAAAACCGAAGGAGCATCATAGGAAACTGGAGACATAATCCGCAAACAATTAATTATGAGTCCCACGTCACATCGCTATAGACTTGGCGCCTGAACTTGTACCGACGAAAGGCCATGCCTAGCCATGACTACCGCTAGCTCGACCTCCGCCACTCAATCCCCCGCTCCGAGCAGGGGATTTAATGCGCAGTGGACCATCACCCTCTTCGGCACCGCTGTGGGCGCCGGCATCCTTTTCCTCCCGATTTCTGCCGGTAGCTTCGGCTTTGTCCCCTTGCTGATTGCCACCATCCTGATCGGCCCCATGACCTACCTGTCCCACCGGGCCTACTCCTGGATGATGACGTACTCCCCCCTCTTCGGCGAAGACGTCCTGGCCGTCCTGACCGATTTCTTCGGCCGTCGCGCTGGCATCATCCTGGCGATCATCTATTGGTTCACGATCTTCCCCGTGGTGTTGATCTATGGCGTCTCCATCACCAACACGATTGAGAGCTTTGCGACGAACCAGCTAGGCCTGCAAGCCCCGAGCCGCTGGATCCTCGCTCCAGTGTGCGTTGGCTTGATGACGCTTGCTCTCGCATTTGGCCACAAGATCATGCTGGCCGTTGCCCAGATCGTGGTGTACCCGCTCATCATCGCGCTGGCAGCCGTATCGATCTACCTGATCCCCCAGTGGGACTTCCAATCCTTCATGGAAGCTGGCGACCACAGCGTCATGGGCGTGATTCGTTCCACCGTGCTCATCTTGCCGGTGCTCGTCTTCGCTTTCGCCTTCGTGGCTGCGCTCTCGCAGTTCGTCATCAGCATGGGCGAGCAATACGGACGCGACCACCACAAGCAGTCTGACAAGGTCATCCGCAACACTGTTATCTTGCTGACCGTCTTCACCATGTTCTTCGTGTGGTCCTCCGCACTGGCCATGGGTGCCGACGGCATGCGTGAGGCCAACGAAAACAACCTGCCGGTGCTGTCCTACTTTGCCAACGTCACCGGCGCTCCGTTCATGGCATACATGGCGCCGATCGTGGTTATCTGCGCCATCGCCTCCAGTTACTTCGGCCACGCTCTGGGAACCGTGGAGGGCACGCAGTACCTGTTCAACCTTTCTTTCCCAAAGGCAGCTAAGTCGATTTCTTCGCGCCAGCTGGACCTGCTGACCTACCTGTTCATCTTCATCTGCACCTCGATCGTGGGCATCCTCAACCCCTCGATCCTGGACATGATCACGCTGGTCGGCGGCATCTTCTACGCCTTCATCATCTATCTGCTGCCGATGTTCGTGGTTAACCGAGTCGATGCCCTGGCACGCTTCCGCGGACTGCCTACCAACATCTTTGTGACCGTGATGGGAACCATCGTTCTTATCGCCACCATCTGGGGAATCTTCATCTAATCCCCGCTGCCCATCACAATGGGCGCTCCCGCAAGGGAACCGATTACGCCCCCGAGCAGTCTAAGTACGTGGGCCCAAGAATTGGGCTGAAGGTACTTGAACTGTCGGGGGTATTTCTATGCGACGACTCCTCGCCGCACTACTCACCTTGCTCTGCGTGACTGGGTGCTCAACCGCACCCGGTCAAACGAACACTGCCGAACAGCCCGAAGGCATCTATCTCAGTGGGGAGTTCGTCCCCTTCGGCGACTACGACCCACATGACCACACCATCGACTGGATTAACCCCTGCGAGGAGATTCCGGAGGAGGTGTTGCGGGAGGCTGGGTTGGAACCGCCTCTCGAGTACGACGGAACGACTGCCGAGATTTCCACCTGTTCTCAATTCAATGACGACGGTTCAATGACTTCGGTTTCAGGTGGCCGGCAAGATCTATCCCGATTCTCATCCCTAGAGAACGAATCAAAGGTGGATGCCGACGGTTTTCCGGTCCGCATTGGTAGCTACTCCCCAGATGACCCAGTGACGTGTAGCGCGCTTATTAGCACCACCCGCGGTGCATTGGAGGTCGTAATTCTCGACTTTTCAACACCCAAGAAAAATCTAGAACGCTGTGAAAATTCGAACGCCATCCTCCAGAAACTTCTTACGCTCTTAGGAGATTTACGATGAAAATTGATCTGTCTAGCTTGGATGGAGCCTCACGCGAACTTGCAAAACTTGAGTTGCGAGCCAGCAAAGAACTACAGAATGCACAACGAGCAACCATCTCCCGCGCCTACTCCCCTGCCTCTGGCTTTGACCAAATGGGGCACATCCACGGCCAGTCCCTAAACACTGCACCGGGATCTGCTGAATCAGTAATGCGTAGCCTGGCAGCGGAACTCGGGACTTACTCCAAGAACTTGAATGCCACCAGCGCAGCGGTAGCTTCTCACGATGACACCCATGCTCACGTCCTCGACCGCGTCGATACGGGTAGCGCTGCCGGGACCTCGTCTAGCCATAATCTCGGTGACCGGGAGGCCAGCGGAACCCACGGGATGTACACCGAACCGATTGTGACTGTCCCAGCGGCCAGCATTCTGCAGTTCAAGAACAGCCTGGTCTCCGGAAGAATCACCCAGGCAGTCGAATCGCTTCCTGTGTGGGCCAGCATCCAGCAAACCACGCGCCACATCGGTTCCGAGCTCGAGCAGCTTTCCCAGTCAATCGCATCGGCTAACTCTGGTGCTGCTGCCGACGCGATGTCGCAACGCCTGTCCACCACCACCAATCGTGCGAACACCATCTCCGGCCACGCTCAGCACTTCCACGAGCGCCTGACCTCGTTGGATAGCACACGCTCAGATTTTCACCAGCTCGCAGTGCGCGTCTACAACCAAATCCTTGCGCTCGAGGCCACTGGCCCAGAGGGCAAAGCCGCCGCGGAAGTCCTGGAAAGAATGTTCCTGGGTTATGCCGCCACCGCCACCCAGGCTTCGCTTACCGGTCTCCTCCCCGGGGTTCCTAACCTCACTCATCCTGAGACCGCGAACCCGGGTGTGGACCTGGAAGCCAAGATGTCTGGAGTGGATAGCACTGGCTCGCTTTACTCGGCTAAGGGGATCACGGCCCCGCAAGGTCTTGTCGACCAGGTCCTCAACTACCACCACGCAAATCCCGGCGCGCTAGACGGTTTTAATGCGGCCACCCGCGAGTTCGGTAAGCACG
>NZ_VDHJ01000004.1 GCF_006334925.1 Corynebacterium tapiri
GGATCTCGGCGAGGGACTCATCTCTCCGCAGTCGCTCCACACTGCCCCTGCTACGGCAGGGACCGGTGCGCTTCCCCACCCAACCATGTCCACTGGAACGCTCCAGCCTCCTGCGCTCTCACCATCGACCGCACATGTCGCTCCTGGACTGAACTCGCCTCTGGATCCAAGCACCCAGGGCGCGATCGCTTCCAACCCACTCAGTGCTGCAGGCTCTCGTTCTCCCATTTCGGCCTCGGGGTTGACCCCCGTTCGTTCCGGCCCGCTTGGTGCTGGCCCCAATGGGAGCACTCTGTCCGCACTTCGTGGCTCAACCCAGATTCCGGGATCGGCTTTGGACTCCTCCAGTTCTCCCTCGTCTTTGCCGCGCTCTGCCGGATCGTCTGGTTCCTCGTTACACGCAGTTCCTCCGCGTTTGCCCTACGCACCTCACAGTTCTGGCCTCGGCACAGGAGGAGGATTCGCACAGGGCGCTCCTTCGTCCCTCCATGCCACGCCGACAACGCAGGCCAACGTTGCGGAAGAAAGCGACTCTAAGCGAGCTTCACAATCTGGCGGTCGCGGCACGGGAATGACCGGAGCTCCCATGCGAGGCGCACATGCTTCACCGGAAAGGAAGAAGGGCAAAATCCGCACGGTTGTCTCTGCCGTTGAGCGCGAGGGCAATATGCGGGAACTTCTTGGCGAGCGCCGCGCAGTCGTTCCCGGAGTGATTGGAGACTGGGTAAGAAACGAATCGGAGTAAACCCACTCCCTAGACGTGATCTGTGCCATACACTCCAAGAGTATGCAGATCATCGACCATGCTGACCGGGCGCTTGCTGCAGAGATCTCGGAGCTTCAAACCCGTTCTCTGCAGGCAGTGCTCGGTCACGCTGACTTTGGCCATTTTCCCCACGAGATCATCGCGCTGCTGAACGATACCTCGACCGCCCAAAACTACTTCGTTCTCCATAGGGATGCGGACGATGTTCTTCGTGGAGCCGCCCAAGTCACTCTCGACGGCGGAAAGAACGCCCACATAGCCAACGTTGATTTCATAACTGATCCGGAATGCGACCCGATTGCTGTGCTCGAGGCGCTGCGCCCGGGCGTCGAGAAGCTCACTGGATCACGAACGTCTGTGACCTGGTGGGTTTACTCGCCTCTTGTCGCTGATGGCCTTGCGCCACAAAGCGGCGATCTCCCCGTCGAGAAGACCGCAATCACACAATGGCTGAGCGATCACGGATTCACCCTCATTCAAACCGAATCTGCGTCAACCCTTCACGTCGACAACCATCGCGCGGAATACACCGTTGCGGCGGGATATGCCTTAAAGAGGTGGGTGGGACCTGCCCCGGAGGAATACGTCGATGACGTGGCGTTGTTGTGTTCACGCTTGGCGACGGATGCTCCCACCGGTGGAGTCGAATTCGCCCACGATCCTTGGGATGCAGAGCGTGTGCGCAGTAAAGAGGAGGCGTTACGCCAGGCGCGCCGAGAACACGTGTGGACCGTTGCTTTTACTGAAGATGGAGCCCCCGCAGGCTATACCTTCTTGGTTTACCCCGAGGATGGCGGAGACTTCGCCTTTCAACACGGCACGCTAGTTCTTTCAGAACACCGTGGCCACGGACTTGGTCTAGCCATGAAGCTGGCCAACCTGGCACAACTGCGCGAAGTTGCTCCGCACATAAAAAGGATTCACACCTGGAACGCCAGTGAAAACGAGTGGATGTTGCGGATCAACGAGCAGCTCGGTTCTCACCCGACGAGCGTGCTAGGCGCGTGGGAGCGCAAAGCCTAGGGCACCCTTACGGACCCACCGCGTAGGTTGGAGAGCATGAAGGTTACCGCGCAGACGCTGTACGAGACGTTCCACGCCGCACTGGCGCGCCACGGCATGAGCGATGCCCAAGCGCGCTCGAGTGCAGCTGTGTTTGTCGACGCTGAGCTGCAAGGAAAGTCCAGCCACGGGACCTTTCACCTGATCGACTATCTCGCGGCCTTGGACAAGGGAGCGATTAATGGCAAGGCCAAGCCCAAGGTCCACCTGGCGGGATCGGTCGTACACGTGGACGCCGATGGTGGGTTGAGCCAATTCGCCGTCGATCAGGCGATGCAGCAGGTCGTCACCACCACCCGCGAGCAAGGCGTGGCGGTGTGCGCGATCTCGAATACGTACACCACCGGCGAGCTGGGTTGGTATCCCCGAGCTTTCGCGCGCCACGGGCTCGTCAGCATGACCACCACCAACTCCCCCGCCTTAGTCGCTCTCGGATCCGATGGACAACGAGTAGTAGGCACAAACCCCACTGCATTCGGCGTTCCTGGGGCCATGGTGATGGATCAGGCCGTGAGCGAGACGGCGTACTTGAATGTGCGCCAGCATGCGGCGCGGAATGAGGAACTGCCGGAGGGATGGGCCGTCGATAAGCACGGGCACCCCACCACCGATGCACAAGCAGCCGTCGACGGCGCGATGCTGCCCTTTGGCGGGAAGAAGGGCGCGAACCTCGCGCTGATGAGCGAGGTTCTGGCGCTGATGGCCGGAGGAACATCCTCGCTGGAGGTCACTGAGAACTCGGCGGACGGGGGTCAGCCGCGAGTCAGCATGTTCATTCTCTGCCTTGATCCGGAAAGCTTCGGTGGCGCGCAGCTCGTGCAGGACCACCTGGCACAGCTTTCAGCAGACCACGGTGTATATATCCCGGGGCGCTCGCGCATGAATGCTGCGCGACCCCGAGAGGTCGACGTCGATGACGACGTCTGGGAGAAGCTTTACGCCTGAACGGCGAACAGCGCGCCGATCCCGTAGGTCACGGCCAGGCCCAGTGCACCGCCGATAACCAGGCGGGCAATCGCGCGACCCCGTGGGGCATCGGAAAGGCGCGCAGAGATGTAGCCGGTCAAGCCCAGGGCGAGCAGGGTGACCAGTGCAACCACTACAGCTGCCACTGCGGACGGTGCCAAAAGCGCTGCAGCCAGTGGAACGATCGCTCCCAGCACGAAGGCAATCGCCGATGAGGCGGCCGCGGCAATCGGGCTGGTCAGCTCCTCCTGGTCGATTCCCAGCTCAAGGCGCAGGTGTGCACCAAGTGCATCACCCTGGGTGATCTCGGAGGCTGCCGTGCGGGCGGTCTGCTCGCTCATGCCATAGCCGGCCAGAATCTGGGTCAGCTCCTCATGCTCACCATCGGGGTCTTCGACGAGCTCGCGACGCTCCTTGTCAATGAGTACCCGCTCGGTATCGCGCTGCGAGGACACTGAGACGTACTCGCCCAGGGCCATGGAAACCGCGCCACCGACGGTGGCGGCAATGCCTGCCGTCATCAAGGCCGAGTCGCTAGCTCCAGCACCCAGCACACCGATGAGCAGAGCGGCGACGGAAACGATGCCGTCGTTGGCGCCCAAGACACCAGCGCGCAGCGTGTTGGTGGCTGAGGTTACGCTGCCAGAGTGCGGCTCAATGCCGGAATGAGAAGAAGTCATAGCGTTCTGTCCTAACTAGTCCACACGAGTCGAGCGCCCTCGTGGCCGGTCAAAACCACAAAGACGAGCGTTGCCAACGCAGCCACGACAGTAAGTACCTGCACGATCATGGCGAAGGTGCGTGCCTTGTTGGTGGTGGTGGCGTAATAAAAGGCCGCTGCAAGAACAGCAAGCGCGATGGTGGAAGCAGTTGCACCGTTGGCATACAGGGCATGGGTGGAAACCGGGCCCATGTTCGCTTCGCTCAAGCCCTTAAGAGCCAGCATGGCTTCGCCAGAAGATCGCGCCAACAAGATCGCTGGCACAGAAATGATGGAAACTACCGGCGCCAAGTAGCGCAGTGCCCGATGAGTTGCGGGGATGAGCGCCCACACGATGCACAGCAGCGCAGCGATGGGAACCAAGGTGACGGCTGCATGGACCAGCAGCGGATGCGCGGGTAATCCCGCGATGTTCGTGAACATGTCCACTACTTAAGTCGCATGCGACACCACCCGCAAGCGATCGAAGCCTAACCTAACTGGTCAGAGGCATTTTTAGGAGCGTTTCCGGAAACCCAGGCGGGGACTAAACCGCTCCGGATACTTTCGCTGCGCCACTGCATCGGCGATGATGAGCCGCTGCTGAGGATCGCTCACCGGAAGGTCGGTCACCGAAAACCAACCCACTTCGGTCGACTCATCGTCTCCCACAACCGGGGTGTCATCTCCTACCACGCTCATCCGCAGCGCAGTGACCATGTATGTGCACTGATCGCCATTGACGTGCGTAAGCGGGGGCGTGGATCCCACTCCAAGCAGGGCTTCAACCCGCGCATCCAGGCCGGTTTCCTCTTTGACTTCACGCACCGCAGTGGTGTCCGGGTCCTCCCCCGGGTCACAGATCCCGGTAACGGGCGTCCACTTCCCGTTGTCGGAGCGCTTGACCAGCAATACCTCGGGTGCCGCAAAGATCGTGTCGTTGGTGGCGTCACGCAACACCACCGCTGTCACCGAGGGCAGCCACAGACGGTCATGCCCAATCTTCTGGCGCAGCTCGGTGATAAAGGGTGGGATAGGCATAGCTACAAGGGTACCGCCCGGTTAGGACCACGTCAGGCGGGCGTCCGGGACTACCTCACGAATAACCTCCTGGATGCGGGCCATCGGCACGAACGCCACCGAGGCCTCGGCAGCCTGAGCCGGGTCGTCGCATACCGGTGCTGCATCCGTGGCACCGCGGGTACCGGACACCAGACCAATGACCACGGGACGACCGTCGATGCCGATGGTGACCGGGCCGCCGGAATCGCCGCGCTGGGCGCACATCTTGGCGGTATCCCCAGTGGTGATTACTTCCTGCTCGGTCTCGGGGTCGACCATGGCGTAGCGCTGACCCTGTGGCCCGATCTCTCCACAGGTCTGCCCGGTGGTGCCACCGACCTTGCACGCAGTACCCGTGGGAGGGGTGTTACCCAGCAAAGTCTCGACCGGCGCCTTGTCACCCAGGATCATGGGGTGATTCGGATCGGTGATCTCGATGATGGCCACATCGGAGCGTTTGGCGGGGTCTGATTCGTTGAGCCCGGAGTAGATCACGCGGCCAACTTCCTTGGTGAAGTTCTGCTCGGTATTCCCGCCGCGCGGGAACACCAAGTCGCCCTCCTGACCGCAGTGCGAGGCCGTCACCGCGTAGGCACGGCCGTCCTGGCCATCGAAGCTGAATGCGACGGTGCACTCGGTCGCTTCGAAGGGGACACCTGGGGTAGGAATCTCACCGGTCAGGTGAAACAGCGTTCCCGGAGCCCACGGCGAATGGGTAGGCACGACAGTTCCGGCCGGGCCAAAGCCCGCGGTCTCGGCCACGGGAGTGGCCTGGGTAGCCACAGAGGACTGAGCCTGAGTCATAGTGGTCTGCTCGCGCAGAACACCCGCGCCAGCGGTCACAGCAACCGCGGAGGCGCACACGGCCACGGCGAAGGCCCACGGCCCCAGTGTCGAGCGTTGTGAGGTACTGGTCACGAGTTTTCGCCTTGTCCTTCCTGCTGGGCGTCGTCCGCTTGTGCGCGCGCCGCCTCTTTCTTCAACTCACGCACAAAGGCCTCAGGATCGAATTCCTGGTAGACCTCCGGGCCGCCTACATATTCCTGACCCATTTACTGTTCCTTCTCAGCAGCATGCTGCGCAATAAAGTCCTTGACCTTCTGCGCGTCGTTGGGCAGGTCTACCACGTGGTGCTCCTTGCCCTCAACCTCCGCAAAGCGTTCCGGCACCGGTGGGAAGCTGCCAATTGCCTCCGTAATCGTCTCGGAGAACTTCACAGGTAGGGCGGTTTCGAGCACAACGATGTCGGTATCGATCTCGGGCAGCCACCCGCGCGCCACATGTACGCCGTCGGCCGTGTGTGGGTCGATCAGCGTATCCAGGCGCTCGTGCGCGTCCTTAATCTCGGCGATGCGGTCGGCGTGTGTGGAAGAACCCGAGGCGAAACCGAATTCGGGCACAATGTCGAGCATCTTCGTGTCCTCGGACAGGTTGAACCCGCCCTGCGGGACCAGCACCCCAAACATGTCCTTGATACGTCCGGCCTCACCGTCGAGGAGGTCGTAAATGAAGCGCTCAAAGTTCGATGGGCGCGAGATGTCCATCGAGGGCGAGGAGGTCTTGATCGAACCTCCCGCCTGCTTGCGGTGGTAGTAGCCGGTGTTGAAGAAGACGTCCAGGTTGTCATTCTCGTTGTTGGCCACGATGAGCTGGTCGATGGGCAGACCCATCATGCGGGCCACGTGGCCGGCGTACACGTTGCCAAAGTTGCCGGTTGGCACGGAGAACGAGATCTTCTGGTCGTTACTCTCCGTGACCTTGAAGTACAGCGCAAAGTAATAGGCCACCTGCGCCAGGATGCGGGCGAAGTTGATGGAATTAACCGCACCGATCGAGTACTGCGCCTTAAAGTCCGCGTCCCCGGCAACCGCCTTGACCACGTCCTGGCAGTCGTCGAAGGTTCCCTCGAGCGCGATGTTGTAGATGTTGTCATCATCCAGCGAGAACATTTGCGCCTGCTGGAAGGGGGTCATGCGACCTGCCGGGGTCAGCATGAACACGTTGATGTTATCGCGCCCGCGCATGGCGTATTCCGCGCTCGATCCGGTATCCCCCGAGGTAGCGCCCAGGATGTTGAGCTTCTGGCCGCGGCGGGTGAGCTCGTACTCAAAGAGTTCTCCCAAAAGCTGCATCGCCATGTCCTTGAAGGCAGCCGTAGGGCCTTCGGAGATGTGGCCGAGGAACATCCGATCGTCGAAACGCGAAACCCGCACGATCTCGTCGGTGCCGAATGCCTCGGCGTTGTATGCCCGGCGCGCCATTGCGGCCAGGTCCTCGCGCGGGATGTCGCTAATAAATAGGTCCAACACCTCGGTAACCAGCGCCGCGTACCCCTCTGTGGCCAGCAGCTCGCGCCAGCTCTGGAGAGTCTCCGGGCTCACCTCTGGGTAGTGCGCCGGAATGTAGAGACCGCCATCCGGGGCCAGCCCGGTCAGCAAGATCTCGCTGAACGCGGCGGGGGTCTCATTGGTATCGCGGGTAGAGATGTATTCCATGCGTCGCTAGTGTACTGCGTTTTTGCGCATAGAGTCCGCACGCGCGTGTGTTACCCGGCGGGTATAAGGTCTACACCCATGAATAGCGACGCGCATAGTCCCCTCTCCCGTCGAGCGGTCATTGTGTGGGCATGTGCCGCGCTTTTCTACATCGTGGCAGTCACCGGTCGAACGTCCTTCGGAGTCGCCGGTATTACGGCCATCGATCGATTCGAGGTAGATGCCGCGCGCATCGCAGTCTTTACTGCCGTCCAGTTGGCGGTCTACTCCACGGCCCAGATGCCGGTGGGTTTGCTCATCGATCGCTTCGGGCCCCGGCGCGTTTTGGTCACCGGTGCGTTCATCATGGCCATCGGCCAGCTTATTCTGGGCCTGACCACGTCCTACGGTGTGGCCATCGGAGCGCGCATCCTCATCGGCGCCGGTGATGCGTCTGCCTTCTTGTCGGTCATGCGGTTGATTCCCAATTGGATTCCGCCCCGCAAGACCCCGATATTTACGCAGCTCACCGCCGGACTCGGCCAGCTGGGACAGTTTCTCTCCGCGGTCCCGTTCCTCGCCGTGCTGAGCACGCAGGGCTGGACTCCGGCGTTTGTCGGCCTCGGCGCAGTCGGAGTGTTGGTGGCGTTGGCGGCGGGTCTTGCTGTTGCCGACGCCCCAGCGAGCGCACAGCCCAAGAAGCCGGCTCCGCATCCTCCGTTTTCCGCTACGCTGCGCACTGTTTTGAGCCACCCGGTGTGTTGGCAAGCCTTCTTCATCCACTACAGCGGAATGATGCTCCAGGTGGTGTTCACCTTGTTGTGGGGTGTGCCGTTGATGAGCCTGGGTATGGGGCTTTCCAACGGCCAGGTTGGCCTCGCGCTCTCCCTCAATACGGCAGCCAACATCATGGCCGTGCCGCTCATGGGCATCATCTCTCAACGCATGGGGTACTCGCGCGACATCGCGGTTCTCGTGCTCGCCGGCACGCTCGGCGCATCGTGGATGATCTTCTTGGCTCCTGAGCAGCCGCGCGGTTTCGCCGCGGCCATCATCCTCAACGTCCTGATGGGCTCGCTGTGCCTGTCCTCGAATTTCGGGTTCGATTCGGTGCGTTCGCGCGTCCCCCGAGAGATCGTCGCCACCGGAACCGGGCTGGGAAACATGGGAGGCTTCATCTCTGCCATGGTGGCGGCACAGATGGTGGGTGTGCTTCTCGACGCCTCCTCCAACGGGGCGCAGTATCAATGGCAGGACTTCCGCGTTGCCTGGGTTGCTCCCCTGGCCATCTGGGGTGTGGGCATGGCCGGAATTGTGCTTACCCGCGTGTGGACGAAGCGCTGGGAGAAGCGCTCCGGCAACACCACCCGCGTGCGCGTGGTCGATCAGTCTCCCGAGACCAAGTAACGCGCTACTCCGTGAGGATCCGCGAGGAACTCGCGGGTGGCGTGCACCGATTCCACGCTATCGAAGTCCACGTGGTCAATCCCATGATCGCCGATCTCCACGATGTCCGCGCCGGGGATGGCCGGCAGTACCGGGGAATGCGTAGCGACGATAAACTGCCCACCGTGCTGGGCAGCCAACGCGATCTCCGCGAGTAGGGCCATCTGGCGCACGACGGACAGGCCCGACTCGGGCTCGTCGAGGAGGTACACCCCGCGTCCGCGCATGTACTCCCCGAGGATGTCGAAAACGCCCTCCCCGTGTGAGCGCCCAGCCAGGCGCTCCGACTGCTCCATCCGCAGTCGCCCGGCTCGCCCGATCATGCTATCCGCAACCTCCATCAGGCTCAGTTGCGTCTCGCTGCGGAGATAAAAACCGCCGAAGATGGCCGGTTCCTCAGTCTCAACCCGGAGCACGCGATCAAGCCTGGACTCCGTCCCCGTGCGGCGCCTCTTTCCTTCCAAGTCAAAGCCATGACGTGGCCCGCCCCACGCGTCGAACTCGAGGGCCAGAGCGATGGCCTCCATCAACGTCGACTTGCCGCTGCCGTTATCCCCGGTGATCACGGTAACGGGAGCCTGAAATTCCAGCGGAGCGCGGGTGAGCGCCCGGACCACTGGCAAATCGAAGACGTAACTATCTAACCTTCGCTGGTTTACCAAGGACCTCAAGACGCTGAGGTCAGGCAGTCTGACTGACTTGAGTGGCGGCTGAAACATTAGCGAGAGTGGCGCTGATCGCTGTTGAGCAACTCCGCGATGAACTTCAGGGCGGTCTCTGCCCCGGCCCCGGGGGCCGGACGCGGAGGCAGCGGGGACTCTGCGGACGCATGGCGGGGTTCGCGCACATCGGCTGTCTGTGTGGTGTCCTCGGTGACCACGGCCAGCTCATCGCCCTCGATGACAACCTCGGTGGCGGGGTCTACCTGGGCGTTGCGGGCAGCGTCGACAAGCGTGATCAAGTCGCTGAAGGTGGCGTCATTGAGTCCGATAGAAAACTTCACTGGCATGGTGGCACTCCTTTTGGGGTTGGTTTCTGTCCTGTACTGCTCAACCTAGGCGCTGCGGCGCGGGTGCAACACCCTGAAACCGGGATCTCCGGGTAGAAATCAGGGCATCTCCCTACGCCAACTATCCGAACTCCAGGGTGGATTCCTCTCCCCAGAACACACGGTCCACGATTCGACGCGCGCGACGAGTAACACGCAGGTAGTCCTCCAGAAACTTTTGGTATTCCGAGCCGTAGCCGGCCGCTGCTGCCACGCGGGCAAGCTCGGGGCCGGGCTGGGGCAGTTGGTCCTTACGCTTGCCTTTGGCCAGCACGAGAGCGTTGCGGGCATCGGTGGCCATGATCCAGGCATCGCGTAGCTCGCGCACGTCGCTCGCGGTGATGATGTCCGGATCGTTGGCCTCCTCGAGTGCGTCGAGCGTGGCCAGCGTGGAGGTGTTGTGCAGCTGCGGATGAGTGTGGGCGTGCTCCATCGTGAGCAACTGCACCGTCCATTCGATGTCGCTTAGGCCACCGCGTCCCAGCTTGGTGTGCGTGGTGCGATCGCCTCCACGAGGCAGGCGCTCATCATCCACGCGCGCCTTGATACGGCGTACCTCGCGGACCTGGGCGGCACTAGCTCCCTTCTCGGGGTAGCGGAACTGATCGATGGTGAGCAGGAACTTCTCTGCCAGTCCCTTGTCACCGGCGGCAAAAGCCGCGCGCTGCAACGCCTGAATCTCCCAGGTCTCGCCCCATTCGCGGTAATAGCGCTCGTAGGAGCCGACGGTGCGCACCACTGCCCCGCTGCGTCCCTCGGGTCGCAGTCCCAGGTCCACGTCCAGGGGTGGGTCTCCGGAGGGAGTCGCTAATCGACGCCGCATGGAGTCAACAACCTTGCCAGCCCACGCAATCGCCTCGCTTTCCTCAACCCCCTCAGCTGGTTCGGCGACCACCATGACATCAGCGTCCGAGCCGTAGCCCAGTTCGCGGCCTCCGAGGCGTCCCATGCCGATGATCGCCAGGCGCGCCTTCGGCGACTCCTCCCCGCTGGCGTTGAGGCCCTCCCGGATTTCCGCCCGCAAGCCCGCTTCCAGCACGGCCAGCCACACGGTGGATAGCTCCAGGCATACCTGGCGCACATCCATGAATCCGAGCAGGTCAGCGCAGGCGATGCGAGCTAGTTCGAGCCGGCGCAGCCCGCGGGCTCGCGCAACGGCCTTGCTTGCCGACCGATGGCGCTTGGCCGAGGCCAACAACGCGCTGTAAACGCGCTCGGGTTCTGCCTCCAGCAGCTTTGGGCCGGACGCGCCGTCGGAAAGCTGCTTGACCACATCAGGTGCATTGATCACGAGCTCGGAGGTGTACGGGCTCGTTCCCAGAATGAACATCAGGCGCTCGGCCACGATGCCCTCGTCGCGCAGCATCCTTAAGAACCACGTGCGATCCTCGGCGGCCTCGGATAGCTTGCGATAGTTCAGCAAGCCCGCGTCGGGGTCGGGCGTGGTGCCCAAATACTCCAGGAGGCTGGGCAACAGGATCGCCTGCAGCTTGGCCTTGCGCGAGGACCCCGTGGCCAGCTTGGTCAGGTGCTCTACGGCGCGGGCCGGGTGGGTGTAACCCAGCGCAGCCAGTTGGTCGCGAGCGGCGGTCGGGCTCAATCGGAGCTCGTCGACGCTCTTGGTCACCACAGAATTCAGCAGAGGGCGATAGAAAAGCTTGGCGTGCAGGCCCGAGACGTCGCGACGCACTTTCTTCAACGACTCTTCCAGGCGCTCCACCGGCGACTTGCCGTCCCGGGCGGTAAAACCTGCCGTGGTGGCCAACCAGCCCCAGTCATCCCGGTCGTCTTTGGCGGGTAGGGCGTGGGTTCGCCGCAGTCGGTGCAACTGCAGGCGGTGCTCCATCAGGCGCAAATGTTCGTAGGCCTTGATCAGTCGAGTGCCGTCCACGCGGCCGACGTAACCGCCTGCCACCAGTGCTTCCAGCGCCTGGGTCGTGGCCAACACGCGCAACGAGTCATCGGAGCGTCCATGCACAAGCTGCAGCAACTGCACGGCAAACTCGACATCACGCAAGCCACCACTTCCCAGCTTGAGCTCACGATCCTTGAGGTCGGAGGGCACGTTGTCCACCACCCGCCGGCGCATGCGCTGCACGTCCTCCACAAAGGAGTCGCGGCGGGAGGCCTCCCACACCATGGGAGCGAGGGCGTCGACATAGTCCTGGGCGAGCTCCACATCGCCTGTCATGGGGCGCGACTTCAGCTGTGCCTGGAATTCCCAGGTTTCTGCCCAGCGACGGTAATAGGTCACGTGGCTATCCAGCGTGCGCACCAGCGCACCCGACTTACCCTCTGGACGCAGGTTGGCGTCGACCTCAAAGAAGCAGGCAGACCCGATACGCATGAACTCGCTGGCGATTTTTGTGGCCACGGCTCCAGCGTCATCAGCAACGAAGATGACGTCCACGTCGGAGATGTAATTCAGCTCGCGCGCCCCGCACTTGCCCATCGCCATGACGCCGAGGCGCACATCCAGCTCCTGGTCACCGCGCACGGTATAGACCGCCACCGCGAGTGCTGCGGTCAACGCGGCATCGGCCAAATCGCTTAAGGCTCCAGTGACCTCCGGAAAGCTAATGACCGGCTGGCCTGCCCCGTAGCCCTTACGGGCAGCGAAGGTTCCAGCCAGGTCGAGAGCCGCGATGCGCATCAAGAGGGTGCGATAGCAGGACTTGAGGGCAGTCTTGGCCTCCGGGCCCTTGAGCTGGGCACGGTAGGTTCCCGCTTCTGGCTCATCCCCGAGAGGTTCGCCGTCAAGGCGACGTGCCTTAACCGACTCGAGCATGGCGGCAAACATCTCCCCACGCCCGGGCAGGTCACCTGCCAGTTCCTTCCACGTGGAGGGATGAGCGACGAGGTGGTCACCCAGGGCGCTGGAGCCTCCCAGCAGCGCGAATAAGCGCACCCGGAATGTGGAGTCGGTCTGTATGGCCTCGAGCAGCTGGTCTCGCTCGCCTTCGACCGCCTCAACCAGGCGCATCAGGGTGTTGAGCAGGAGGTCTGGATTGCCTGCCCCGGCAAGCGTCCACAGCACATCCGGGCTGTCGAGGTGAAGCTTGTCCAAATCCTCTGCCGCGTGCGGGCCTTTCAATCCCAGCGTTGCCGGGGAGATGCGTTCGGAGCGCGCCATCAGCTACAGCTCCATGGTGGATCGCAGCTCCCACGCTGTGATCTGTTGGGTGTAGGCGCGCCACTCGTTCCACTTCGATCGCAGGAAGAATTCGAAGACGTGCTCTCCCAGCACTTCAGCCATGAATTCGCTGCGCTCAAACTCGTGGAGAGCATCGTCCAGGCTCATCGGCAGGTCCCGGTATCCCATGGCGCGACGCTCGCGGCGAGTCAGGGAGGTGACATCGTCCTCGGCTGGCTCGACGAGCTCGTATTCTTCGCGAATCCCCTTTAATCCGGCTGCCAACACTGCCGCGTACGCCAGATACGGGTTCGCAGCCGAGTCCAATGAGCGGACTTCGACCCGGCGCGAATTCTCCTTGTCCAGGCGGTAGGTGGGCACGCGGACCAGTGCCGACCGGTTAGACACGCCCCACGTGACTGCGGTCGGGGCCTCGTTGCCGAACTGCAGTCGCTTGTAGGAGTTGACCCACTGGTTGGTCACCGCACTGATCTCGTGGGCATGGGCCAGGATGCCGGCAATGAAGTGGCGTGCGGTGTCGGACAACGAGAACTCGTCATCCGGGTCGTGGAAGGCGTTGGAGTCTCCCTCGAAGAGGGAAAAGTGCGTGTGCATCGCGCTTCCCGCGTACTGCTGGAAGGGCTTGGGCATGAAGGTAGCTCGCACATCAGAACGCTGGGCAACGTTCTTGATCAGGTACCTAAAGCTCATCACGTTGTCTGCCATGGCCAGCACATCCGCGTTACGCAGGTCGATCTCCTGCTGCCCCGGGGCGGTCTCGTGGTGGGAGAACTCGGTGGCAATGCCCACGCTTTCCAACGCCCGCATGGCCTGTCGGCGAAACTTCGGGACGTCGTTATGCGATGCCTGGTCGAAGTACCCTCCGTTATCCGTGGGCACCAGATCCGTCGCCGGCGCGCCCTCGCCGGCCTGCTTGAGCACGTAAAACTCAATCTCCGGGCTTGCCTGGCAGGTAAAGCCCTCCTGGGCTGCCACGTTGACCTGGCGACGCAGGATCTGCCGGGGGTCTGCCATGGAGGGGTTGCCATCCGGCATGATGACGTCGCAGAACATGCGCGCGGTTCGCAGCTCCGGCTCGTCTTCGTCGAAGGGCATGATCTGGAACGTGGAGGGATCAGGCAGCAGCAGGGTGTCTGACTCCGATACTCGCGAAAAACCCTCGATGGAGGATCCGTCGAAGCCCACTCCCTCGTCAAAGGCCCCCTCGAGTTCACTGGGGGACATCATCACGCTCTTGAGCTGACCAAAGATGTCGGTGAACCACAGGCGGATGAAGTTGACGTCGCGATCCTCAACCGCGTGGAGGACGTATTCCTGCTGACTGTTCATTCTCCCCAGCATACGGAGATTGGCTGGCCGCGCAGTCTGCCCAACTGGCGAATTCAAACGTAGAGTGGGGCACTATGGTGAGCACTTTTCTCGAGGTCGAAGCAAAGTTCGCAGTTGATCAGGATGCAGCCGTGCCCTCGTTCGAGGAGCTCGGCGCGGTGGAGACGACACACCACCACAGTTTGTCCGCTATCTATTACGACACTCGCGACCTGCGCCTGACCAGATCGAAGGTGACGTTGCGCCGGCGAACCGGTGGTGGCGACGAAGGCTGGCACCTCAAGCTGCCGTCAGCGCAGGGCCGCCTTGAGCTCGGTGCACCGTTGGGCGAGGAACCCCGCGACGGGCAGATCGAGGTGCCCGAGGAACTGCTCGCCCAGATTCGCTCCATTGTCCGCTCGCACGAACTCATTCCCATCGCGCAGGTGGACAACGAGCGCACCGAGATCACGATTGCGAACGAAGACTCCTCCCCCATTGCCGAATTCTGCGACGACCATGTCACCGCTTCCTCGCTGCTGCTGGGTGGCTCCAGTCGCTCGTGGCGGGAATGGGAAATTGAGCTAGCCGGTGATCTGCCCGGTACCGAAGAAGGCACTGAACTGATTGCGCAGGCCAGCGAGCTGTTGCGAGCCGCCGGGGCTCGCACCTCCGATTCCCCGTCCAAACTGGTCGCAGCCCTCGGCGCTTCGCTGCATACAGCCCCGGTACCGGCGTACCTGGCACAGCAGGTCGACCCGGATTCCGCTGCCGGAGCGGTGGTGCGCGCGCTCAAGGCCAACCGCGACAAGATGGTGGAGTACGACCCCAAGGTGCGTCGCGACGAGTGGGACTCCGTCCACCAGATGCGCGTGGCCACCCGTGAGCTGCGCAGCCACCTGCAGACCTTTGATGGCGTGCTGGCCGGCGAGCCCGTCCGCATCATCCTGGATGAGTTGAAGATGCTCGCAGGATTGCTGGGCAAGGCCCGCGACGCCGAGGTGGTCGAGGAGCGCTTTGCCTGGCTGATCGACTCTGATGATTCTGGCCTGATCTCCGAGGACGAGCGTGCTCAGATCCTGGGAGCCATGAACACCGAGTACCAGCGTGCGCATCGCCACGTCGTGGCTGCGCTGAACTCTCCGCGGTATCTCAACCTGCTCGAACAGATCGACGCTTTGCTCGCCAACCCGCCGGTGATCACCCGCGAAGAAAGCGCACACTCGACAGCCACATCGCCGGACGACATGGAGCACGTCATGGCAGCATCCTTGGACAAAGCCTTCGCTTCCCTGCGCAAGCGGCACAAGAAGGCCGTGCGCAATTGGGAGAACAAGGACTTAAGCCTGCACGAGCGCGAGGACTACTTCCACGACATGCGCAAGGCCGCCAAGAAGCTGCGCTACAGCGCGGAGGCCGTACATGAGGCCACTGGTCTAAAGACTCGCAAGGTGTTCAAGGCCTGCAAGCAGATGCAGTCCACCTTGGGCGACTTCCAGGATGCTGTGACTAGCCGCGATCGGATCGCGCATCTGGCACAGCAGCACCGCCGCCATGGCCGCGACACCTTCGCGCTGGGCATGCTCTACCAGCGCGAACGCGAGCTCGGGCTGAAAGCCCTGAAGTCCTATGAAGAGGACTACGCCCGTATCGCTGCCGCCTACAAGCAGCTCGGGCGCAAGAAGTAGTAAGAGCTAGCGGGGGCCTTAGGCTCCCCAGTTCTCGTCCTGCTCGTCGTAGGCGTCGGCGGCCTTGGTGCGCTCGTCGGCGATCTTCAGGGCGTTCTCGGCCTCTTCGCGGGAACCGTAGGGACCCATGCGGTCAGTAATTCCGTCTTCCTTGCCCTGGGACACTTCGCCGTTGCTGGGGTTGAAGAACCACTGGTTAGTCATGCTGATCGTTGCCTTTCGCTCAGGTGGCGCGTTACACAGTGCGGTCTAGTTTACGCGCAATTGCAGCGGATTTGTTCCTGTTCGCCCGGTCCACTACCCGGTCGGGATAGACTTGGGCGGTTGCCGCAGGCGTCGACAAGCATCCCCCGAACCACACCAGGAAGCAGTGATGAGCCAGAACTCCCCCTCCCCGGCCGACAATGCGCGAAGCCTGTTTGCTCGCTCCTTTGATAGCGCCGCATCGTCGGTGGCACAGGCGCCGCTGACTTACGTGGTTTCGGGCGAGGAGACGGACCATTACGGTGGCTGCGTCGTGGTGGGCTTGAGTGAGCACCACGTCGCCGTCGCAGTGGGCCCAGGCGAGGGCGACCGGGTCGACGTCGTGGGCGTTGAGGATCAGGCGGAGGTCGCCGAGCGGCTAACTGGCCTGGTGGCATCGCTCGTGCAGCGTCAGCTGGTCCCCCGGACCACGAGTGGGCTACATGTTGCCATCTCCTGCCCTGCCGAAATTGGTGCGGGCTTAGGACGCGACGAGGCCATCGATGCGGCGTGTGTGGTGGCGCTTGTCGACGACCCCGCTGAAGCCGACATCGTCCCCCACCGGGCACGCCTTTCCGAGCTGTGTGCACAATCCGCAGCAGCTCACGCACACCGGCCTCACCTGCGGGGGCGCTACACCGCGATCCTGCGTGGTACCCCCGGTAACCTCAGCGTGATTGATTATGGCGACGGTTCTGTGACCCAGGTTTCGGCTCCAACCGGATATTCGGCCGCCGTCATCACGGGTGAGCACCCCTCAACTAGCGAGCGTGACCAGGAGGAGCTCCAGCGTCGAGCGTTCATCGACGCCGCGTGCCATGCCTTTGCCGCCGACCCCTTGCGCACTCTGCCCGATGCCCACGATCGCGTGCTCAAGCACCTGGCTGCAGTGCATGACTTTGATAGCTCTACCGATCTTCCCTCAGTCGAGACTGCACATGGTTGGCTCTCGCGCCTGGAGCGCGAGATCGACCGCACCCAGGCGGCAGCGCTAGCGCTGCGTTCTCGCCGTGTAGCCCAGCTGTGGCCGGTTCTCACGGAAGGTGCGCAGGACGCGCCGGACAACCAGGTTGCACAGGCCGCTGTGCGCGCAGGAGCAACCGCAGCCATCGGGTTGTGTACCGATGTTGCGCTGGCTTACGTCGAGGTTGCCCAGGCTCAGTCGTGGCTCGCCGACCTCACCTCGTACTCGGTGGTGTGGCTGGGTACGGGAGAGCCTGCCCGACGAGTTTCTCCGGAAGACTAGGCACGCACCGCTAATCCGCCGGCCAGGCGAATTCCACCTTTCGGCTGCCCGGATCGGCGGTAATGAGCGAGACCACGGTGGCCGCGCCCACCGGTGGAGCCCCCACGCAGGAGGAAATGACCGGAGGTTCCTCCACAAAGATGCGGCTGGTAGCTTGCTCCTGGTTCGCCGAGAGCACCACTGCTGGGAAGTTGTGCCCTACCCAGGGTGCTAACACCGTGGCTTCTGTCAGGTCCAGGACCGCCCGGTCGACCTGGGAGGCCAGACCACCGCTGGACTGCATGGCCTCCAGCACTTCTTGCTCCTTGTCGGTGACCCAGGCGGGAACGTCAGTACCGGCTGCGATGGAAAGGCAGTGCTCCGTGGCAAAGCGATCGATGAGGCGGCGCAACGGGGCGGTCACGTGTGCGTAGTAGCCACCGACCCCGGCGTGCACGGTAGCTTCCTCCGTGCCCACCCGCGCGTAGCCTGAACCTCGCAGCAAGCTCTGGGCTTCACGCATCACGGCCATTCCCCGAGGCTGCGTGGCATCGACTCGCTGCAGGAGTGCGGGCACGCTCTCACCCTCCTGCAGGGCGTACCCCAGTGCCTGCGCCTTGAGTCGGAAATCGGCGAGTGCGTCCTGCGTCGCAGGTTTCAAGGTGCGCACCAGCCCGTGGCCCGCCTCCGTCATCATCTGTCCTGCCACCATGCCCGTGAGCAGCGAGATCTCGGAGTTATCGTCCATCACCTGGTGGCGGGGTTCGATGACCAGCTCAAAGCGCCCATCGTCGGTGCGGCTGACCCGCTGAGAGGGCAAGCGCAGGTTGATTGCCTCGCGTCGCAAAGCCGTCGCCGCGCGGGCCGCACCTACCTTGTCCAGCAGCTGAATCGACGGATGCACCGTGCCCTGCTCACGGTCACGCTGCACGCCGTCGTAGTCCAAGCGCGCTCGCGAGCGCACGAGAGCTCGCTCGACGTGGAACCCGGTGACCTCACCGGCAGAATCCAGGTCGATCGTCCATAGCACTGCTGGTCGGTCTACGCCCTCAAGCAGGGAGGCCCGGTCCTCGGAAATGACTGGCGGGTGCAGGCGCGCTGGCTCGTCGGGAAGATAGATCGTTTGGCCCCGCCGCAGCGATTCTGCCTCCACCTGTCCCCCAGGTTCGACCCAGGCGGCCACGTCCGCAATGGCGTAGTACACGCGAAAACCCTCGCCGCGCGCCTCGATGAGCACGGCCTGGTCCAGGTCCTTGGACCCGGGTGGATCAATGGTGACCAGCTCCAATTCCCGGGCGTCGCGACGCTGATCAGCACACCGGTCGGTGCTGGCTTCAGCCTCCTGGAGCACGGGCTCGGGGAAGGTCGTGGGCACGGAAAATTCCTCGGCAATGGCCCGGAAATCAAGGTCGGCTGCGTAGAGCTTCATAAGCGCCCATCTTTGCAGAGAAAGGGCGAACGAGCCGGCCTGTAAGCCGGATTCTGTCTCCACCTGCCTCGACGAATGGGGCAGGTGGCGGCGACCATCCATCTGGACGCACCATTGCTGGGCGCCTCAAGCAGCTACCTTCAGACTCGGGCGAGCAGCCCTCAAGCGTCTGAGCGGGCCCGCAGTGTGCGGGCCGTGATGCCTTGCTCCCAGTGGGGTTTACCTGGCCGAGGCAGTCACCTGCCTCGCCGGTGCGCTCTTACCGCACCCTTTCACCCTTACCTCGCACCCGAAGGCACGCGGCGGTCTACTCTCTGTTGCACTTTCCCTCGGGTTGCCCCGGGTTGCCGTTAGCAACCACCGTGCTCTGTGGAGTCCGGACTTTCCTCGACCCTCGCCCACCCACATAGCGCAGGCAGTTCAAGGAGGCCGCGGCCGCCCGGCCGGCTCGTTCGCAAGTGCATATCCTAGCGCTCGCTAGGTGCAAAAAGGTAGTCACACACTTAGTTGCTTGACCGAGCCCGTCGTGCCAGCGTGGGATGCATGAGCGACTCCTCCCCCACTCCCGCCATCTCGCCTCGCCGTCCGTCCCCTCTGGGCGGGCGACGCCCCACCCGCGAGGAGCTGAGCCAGTTTGAGAATGCAGGAATAGATGACGTCCTGGGAGATAGCGCTCGGCTGCTCATCGTGGGAATCAATCCCGGGCTATGGACGGCCGCGGTCAACGCACCCTTTGCCCACCCAGGTAACCGCTTCTGGCCCTCCTTAGAGGCCGCCGGAATCATGCCGCACCGAGTCGATGCCTCCCGGGGACTGAGCGAGGAGGATGCGCGCCTGTTCGTGGGCCGTGGCCTGGGCCTGACCAACCTGGTCAATCGTGCCACCGCCCGCGCCAGCGAACTCTCCACGGCGGAGCTTGTCAAAGGCCGCCGTCATCTCGAAAACGTTGCGCGAGCTGTGCAGCCCAAGGTCATCGCGGTCCTGGGAATCACTGCCTACCGCGCGGCCTTCGACGATAAGAAGGCCGCGCTGGGCAAGCAGGACATCACCATCGAAGGTGCGCAGGTGTGGGCCCTTCCCCAACCCAGCGGGCTCAACGCCCATGCCCCGCTCCCCGTGCTTGCTGAATGGTGGCGCACAGTCGCCGAGATCGCGCTATAGGTGCGCCGTGTCGTTGATCGCGCGCACCTGCGCGGGCACGATCGCTCCGGTTCCCAGAACATCGACGACGCTTATCGACGCCACGTCCAGCACAATCCGCGGATACACCGATTCGTTGCCCCCGAGCGCGTGCGCCAGGACAGCCTTGATGGGGGTGACGTGGCTGACTACCACAACGGTCTTGCCGCGGTATTCCTCCACGATCCGGTTTAGCGCTCGGCCAACGCGTGCGTGCACCTCGGCGAATGATTCCCCGCCTGGTGCGGGTGAACTGGGATCACGCAACCACGTGCCGTGTTGGGCACCCAGTTTGTCCTCGGCCTCCTCGAAGGTCAGCCCCTCGGCGTCCCCGAAGTCACACTCGATGAAGGCCTTGTTCACCTGAGCCTGCAAGCCCAGGAGTCCAGCCAACTTTTCGGCAGTGTGCTGGCAGCGCGACAACGGGGAGGTCAGCACCGCGGCTATGTTGTCCATGCCTGCTACTGCCTTGGCCGTGGCAACGGACTGGGTCGTTCCCAGCTCCGTCAGCTGAGCGTCGCGATGCCCGGCGTAGCGGCGCTGCGCAGAAAGATCAGTCTGACCGTGGCGGACCAGAACGATCCGAGTGGGCGGGCTATCGGATCCGCTCCACCAGGCACTCGACGTAGCCGAGGGCTTCTCCTCCGCCGGGGGTTCCGCCTCATCTTCAGACTCAGTCTTGGCAGCGGGCGCTGAGGGAAGCGTGGACTTGCTCTTCACGATCCCCGTGGGAGCACCTGCAGCCGATGCATCCATGGCCACATTGGAGAGCGCGTCGGCGTCCTTGTTCTTGGCGCGAGGCACCCAGGTGAAGCTGACATCGTCGAAAAGCGACATGAGCTTGCGCGCCTCCACGGCCAACTTCTGCATGTCCGGGTGCTTAATCTTCCAACGCCCGGTCATCTGCTCCACCACGAGCTTGGAGTCGAGGAAAACGTCCACCTGGCTAGCCCCGAGATCGCGGGCGGCCTTGAGCCCCTCGATAAGACCACGGTATTCGGCGACGTTGTTGGTGGTCTTTTCCTTAAAGGCGTAGACGATGCTGGCCAGGCGCTGCTTGCTCACCGCATCGAGAACGACCGCGCCCGATCCAGCAACGCCCGGGTTTCCGCGCGAACCGCCGTCGGCATAGAGAAATACCCGCATTTAGCTGGTCTTACGCACGAGGTAGGTGCCGCAGTTGGGGCACTCTGGCACTTCATTCTCCGGGGCACGGTTGATGGCGGAGCGATCCGCGCTGGGTAGAGCAATGAAGCATCCCACGCAGCTGCGCCCGTTGAACAGGGCGGCGCCGGTATCGGCCTCCTTCTTGCGCTCGTCATAATCAGCGAGCACGTCGGCGGGCAGCTGCGCACGCAGGGCGTCAATTTTCTCCTGCGGATCCTCAGGGGGCTGTGCCTCGTTGGCTGCCTCGGCCGCCCGGCGCGCTACCTCGACCTGGCGTGTTAGCTCGTCGACACGCGCACCGTGCACGTCGCGGTTGTTGCGCAGCGCGTGGATCTCGTTGTGCGCTTCCTTCAGCTCGTTGAGCAGGTCATTGATACGCGACTTGGTGTTGTAGCGATCGCGCTCCAGGTCCTTGCGCAGCTCCGGATCGGTGGTTGCCGACAGCTGCTCGCGATCATCGCGCTCGCGACGCTTGAGCTTGCGCTCGTCCTCCTGGATGCGCAGGATCTCGGCCTCCATGTCATCGACCGCCAGCTGCGCCGAGCCGGCGGCCTCGCGCATGCGCTTGAGTTCCTGCTCCAGACGCGCCAGCTCCTCCTGCTCCGCGGTCGCCTTAGGGGCCGTTTGCCCGGCCTCCACGGCGCGCTCGGCGAGTGCCAGTTCCAGCAAGATCGATTGCAGGTGCTTCTCCAGGATCATGGTTACTTTTCTACCTTGTCGGGATGGGTGGACAGTACCCACGGGTCAGTTCGCAGGTCGATGATGTGTGTGGGCAGACCGGTCTCCCGGTGAACGATCTCACTGGCCTGCTCCGTCCACGGGAACTCGGTGGCCCAGTGAGCGGCATCGATCACCGCTGGACCCCCTGCACGCAGGTACTCATCGACCGGGTGATGCCTAAGGTCAGAGGTCACGTAGGCGTCCACCCCGAGGCCACGCACCGCGTCCAGGAAGCTATCTCCTGCGCCCGAGGAGACCGCCACCTTAGAAATCACCGCGTCCGGGTCTCCGGCCGCGCGCACACCCCAGGCAGTTTCGGGCAGGACGTTAGCCACGTGCTGGGTGAACTCTCGCAGGCTCATGGGTTCAGGCAGCGTGCCGATTCTGCCCAGTCCAGGCGCATTCTCCAGATCCTCTGCCTGGGCCAGTTCCACCACGTCGAATGCGGGTTCCTCATACGGATGCTGGGCCTTCAGCGCCTCCGTGATCTGCTCACGCTTGGAACGCGGGGCAACAAACTGGATTCGAAGCTCCTGAGCGCGGTGCACCTGGCCCAGGCTCCCCTCCGTCGGGTTTGCCCCCTCAACCGGCATGAATTGGCCCTGCCCGGTGAGGTCAAAGGAGCACTGTTCGTAGTTTCCGATGGTGCCAGCTCCCGCGTCAAACAGCGCCTTCTTGAGGTCCTGCGCATCGCTCGGAGGGACGTGTACGCCCCAGAGGTCGACGGCGTCGGGCTTGACGACGGGTTTGATCGGCCGCCCGGCCGTAATACCTACGAGCTCGGCCAGCTTGTCGTTGACACCCGGACGTGCGGAATCGGCGTTGGTGTGTGCAGCGAACAGGGCGCAGCCGCCCGTGATCAAGGTGTGCACAACCCTGCCCTTGGGAGTATTCGCGGCCACTGAGGTGACACCCCGCATGAGCAGCGGGTGGTGGACCACCAGCATTTGGGCACCTGCGGCCACCGCTGCCTCTGCAACCTCCTGGGTGCAGTCCAGGGCAAACGCCACCTTGGTGACCTCGGCCTTCGGGTCTCCGCACACCAAGCCAACCGCGTCCCAACTCTCGGCCAGGTGCGGTGGATAGGCGGCTTCTAGGGTTTGTACGACATCCTCGACTGTGGTCATAGGCATTCAGTGTAGAAGCAGCAGTGCGCACGCGAGGTGCCATCTTGGGTACAACTGGAGGGCATGCACCACAACCCGGATTGCTTAAGCACCCAGCCAGTGCCCGAGGGTCGCCGCATCGTGTTTCTCGACGTCGACGGCACCCTCATCGACTCATTTCCGGGGATCCGCGAGGGCTACCTGCAAGCCCTGGACTCCGTCGGAGTCGCACACCCCGACGAGGAGTTCATTCGCCGTATCCCGGGGCCACCCATGGAGGTCACCCTGCGCAATAGCGGTCTGAACGAGCAGCAGGTAACCGAGGCGTTTGGCGCCTACATGGACTACACCCGCTCCGGTCAAGCTCCGCGCGCTACGGCGTTCCCGGGCGTCGAGAAGCTATTGTCCCAGTGGAAGCGCGAAGGGTTGTACCTGTCCACCGCCACGAGCAAAGGTGAGCACTTTGCCCGTCTCACGTTGGAGGAGCTCGGGTTGCTGCAGCACCTGGACTTCCTGGCCGCTGCCACGGAAGATGGGCCCCGACGCGATAAGGCCTCCGTCATCGACTACGCGCTTAGCAGTCTCGGCCTGACAGATCGCACCGGTGACATCCTCATGGTGGGAGATCGACTGCACGACGTTGAGGGGGCCCGCGCCCATGGCTTATCGACGTGCATCGTCACCTGGGGATACGGCGCCCCTGAAGAATGGGAGCACGCGGACTTTGTTGCCCACTCCCCTGAAGAACTAGCGAGGATCGTTCATGAATTCACCAGTTAAGCCGCACATCGACTTCGTCTGCACCGGAAATATCTGCCGGTCCCCGATGGCCGCGGTGATCGTTCAGCACTACCTCGACGAGGCTGGAGTGGACGCGAAGGTGACCTCCAGCGGAATGGGTGGTTGGCACGTGGGCAACAGGGCCGACGAACGTGCTCTTAAGGAGCTGATAGACCACGGATACGATGGCTCCGCACACCGCGCCCGCCAGGTAGACGGCGAGACGCTGGATGCCGATCTCATCGTCGCTTTGGCCACGAACCATCGCTCGGAGCTCATCGCCCAGGGAGCAGACCCCGCCAAGGTGCGACTGCTGCGCGACTTCGACCCGGAAGCCGGGGAGAATGCTTCCGTGGAGGATCCGTACTACGGAGGCCCGGAGGGCTTTAGCCTTACCCGCGAACAGATCGAGGCCGCTGCGCAGGGCATTGTGGATTGGGTCCGCCAGCAGGATTAGGCTTAATACCTATTGTGAGTGAATCTGCAGCCGGTCAACGCACCCCACCGATGTGGCGGAAGTTTCTCACGCCCGGGTGGTTTTTCCTCCTGTTGTTCGTGGTGCTGTTTTCTTACTTCTCCTTCACCTTCTTTGCTCCCTGGCAGCTGGGTAAGAACGAGCGCATCATCGAGCGCAATCACCAGATCGAGCAGGCTTTTTCCTCCGACCCGGTAGATGTGTCCTCGGTTGTCCCCTTTGAAGAATCTGACCAGTGGACGCGCGTTTCTCTTACCGGCCACTTCGTCCCCGATGACGAGGTTGTGCTGCGTCTGCGCCCCGTCGGGGGATCTCCGGCATTCCAGGCGCTCACCCCGTTCCAGGTCAATGGCGGCCCGCTCGTCCTAGTCAATCGCGGATTCGTGCCAGCGGCCCCGGGCGACGAACTTCCCGACATTGCCCCTGCCCCTACCAACGAAGTGACCACGGTGGGCATGGTCCAGCTCGACGAGCGACCGAGTGACCGCGAGCCACTGCTTAGCCAGGGCAACCCGCAGGTCTACGCCATCAACTCCGAGCAGATCGGGCAGCTAACTTCAACCGACCTTGAGGGCGGATACGTGCAGCTCAACGCAGATCAGCCCGGGGTGCTCAATCCCATTCCGATTCCCCAGCTCGAGCGCGGTAATCACCTCAGCTACGGCTTGCAGTGGCTAGCCTTTGGATTCCTGGCCCCGGCGGGTTTGCTCTACTTCGTCTTCAACGAGTTCCGCGAGCGTCGTCGCGTGCGCGAGGAAGAAGAACAGCTCGATGCGCAAGGCGTGGAGCCTGTCGAAGAGCCCTCTCAGGAACCCGTGGTCCACCGTTCCCGGAGCGTGCGCGACCGCTATGGGGACGCGAAGCCCGACTACTACGCCAAGCGGATCAAGCGCGAACGCGAGCGCTGAATTAGCCTAGAGAACCATGGGCCTTTGGCAACGACTGTTCAGCAGCGAAAAGACCGGAGCGCATCACGCTCCTAGCTCCACCGACGAGTCCACCACTGCGCAAACGAACCACAGTGAAGAGGCAGAGTCCTCGTTGGGGGAGGTCATTCGCGCCACGCCGGCAGTGAAGATGCCTGGGTTTTCTCAACCGCCGAAGACTCCCACCAAGCCACAGGGGCCCCGCCATGCAGCCGCAGCTTCTGCCGGGTCCACGCGCGTTAATCGATCCGACATCCCAGAACCGACCTCTGAAGGTGCTGAGGACGCCAAGGATGCCCGTGTGCTTTTCGACGCCTTGGCACGGCTGGCAGGTATGGGTCTCACCCCAGTTCACGAGGTCACCCTCGCGTCGATCGCTGACCGCACGGCTTTTCGCAGCCAGCCCCTGCATTACCTACTCCAGCAGCGCTCTGGCGCCCGGTTGCTCTTCGGGCCAGGTTACTTCCGAAATGGCGCCCAGCCTCGTACGACCGTTGAGTCCTTGGTCGACTTCGCGCGCGAAGTTGGAGAAACCGCAGGAGTACCGGATGCCCATGCTGTCGCGATGCTTGATGCCGGTTCCCACCGCTCGGGAACCATTTCGCTGCGGTCCCGCTACTCTGCCTCGGACGTAGGCTTCACCCTCGACCCGCACATCGGGGACCCAGAGGCAGAAACACGCATAGCCACTGTCTACGCACCACGGGATCGCCGGGTTTTGGTGCTGGAGCGCTCGGGTGGTGAAAGCCCCATCTACTGGGTGAAGAAGGATGCGCGGACCGGCGGGCTCGAAGGCAATCTCGCTGAAAGCTAACCTCCCCTAATCGGCGGTTTCTTCCAGCTCCAGTTGTGGGTCGTCTGCGCGAGCTTGTTCGTAAACCTCCTTAGCGGCAGTGACATTGATCGCGGCGATGATGAGCCCCACGACGATGTCAGGCCACACGCTGAACCAGAAGACGGTCACCACTCCGGCGGCCAATATCAGGATGTTGGCCAGGACGTCGTTACGCGCCGCTAGCCATGCACCGCGCACCAGAGTTACCTCTGCGCTGCGCAGACGCATCAAAAGCGCCGCGCTAGCTACGTTGATCGCCATCGCAAACACCGCCACTGCGGAAAGCGACCACGGTTCCGGCGGCTGACCCGAGAAGATCTTCCAGACCACGGTGCCGAATGCGGCGAGAGCCGGGATCAAGATCAATCCGGCCAGTCCGATGCTGGCTTTTCGACGACTCGTGACCGACCACCCCAATGCCGTCAACACCAAAAGGTTGATGAGGGTATCTTCCAGAAAATCGGCGGCATCAGCGAATAAGGACGCAGAGCCGATCACGGTTGCGCTCACCAACTCGACGACAAATCCCAGCAGGTTCAGGCAGGCCACCACGGCGACAATACGGCGCGCGCGGGAGTTCAAAGTCGTCGAGCTAAACACCACCCCAGCCTAAACCGGACCGCCAAAATTGGAATGCTCTCGCGGGTGGGGCATCTCGTCATTCACGTTCGTGAATAGGCCTTGGCAAATCCCGGTGAACTCGTGCGCACATTCCACGCATGGCAACGGTGCGGTCTATATTCTTACGCATGCTATCTTCCCTAGGGCTATCCGGACTTCTCGACGCCGGAACTCTCCTACAAAGTTTTGGATCCTGGATCCTTGCCGGCTTGGGCCTGGTTATTTTCATCGAATCCGGAGTGCTCTTCCCCTTCCTTCCTGGGGACTCGCTCCTGGTCACCGCGGCTATCTTGCGCGGAGAGCTCGGGGTCTCCGTGTGGCAGATCTTGCTCGTTGCAGGAATCGCGGCGATCGCTGGTGACCAGGTCGGCTTCTGGCTCGGCCGCCGCTTTGGCCGCAAGCTGTTTAAGCCGAACGCGCGGATCTTGAAGACCCGTCACCTGGAGGAGGCCGAAACCTTCTTCCACCGATGGGGTCCGCTGGCCCTCGTTCTGGGGCGCTTTGTCCCCATTGTGCGCACCTATGTTCCCCTGGCTGCCGGCACCGCGGCCATGAACTACCGCTCGTTTTTGATGTGGAACGTGTTGGGCGCGCTCGGATGGGTCGTCTCCATGACCATGGTGGGCGTGCTCCTCGGGCACATCCCCGGCATCGCGCATCGGATCGATGCCATCATGCTGGTTGTGGTCGGTATCTCTGTGCTTCCGATCATCATCTCTGCAGCGAACAAGTACTTCAAGAGCCGCGGTGCAGCGCAGCAGGCCTAGGTTTTAGCGCTTCCCACCGGCCGCGACGTACCCCGCAGCGCCGGTGAACAGCCCAATGAAGGCTAAACCGATTGCCCAGCCCCGCGACAGCGACAGCATCAACGCCACGCAACTAGCTGCGTACGCCAGAGCTGCGGCAAGAAACCACCACACGGCGACTGGAGATTTCTCCTTGACCAGCGGGTGGCTAGTCTTCTCCCGACCAGCAGACGGAATTGCGCTGGCGCACAGGATCGTCGCGCAGACCATCAAGGCGATCGGAAACCACAGACTTCCCATGCCGCTCACCTTAACCACTTCAACCAGGTGCCGGCGGGCAACAATGCAGTGCGGGCAAGCGCAAGTTCGGCCTTGGGTGCACTGCCAAGTTGCCATGGGCAGTCGAACCCGGGCTTACCCCTCCGCAGACAACGCGCGAAGCGGCACCCCCTACTGAGTGGAGGTGCCGCTTGAGTGGTGCGCTCCGACGGGATCGAACCGCCGACCTACTGGGTGTAAACCAGTTGCTCTTCCAGCTGAGCTAGGAGCGCAGGCACCGCATTGTTCTTGCGGTGTAGGACAAAAGCGTAGCACGCCCTACAACTAGGGCGCACATTGCCCCTTACTTTTTGGCGGATCCGCTGGGAACCAGGCAAGCGCCCTGGAAGTCACCGAAGCGGTCAGACTTGGTTTGGGTCAGGCCTGCCAGCTGCGCAGATTCGTTGATCTCGCCCGGGGCGATGCCGCCCTCGGTGCCGGTGGCTGGGGTGAGCAACCAGATGCGTCCATTGGAGTCGAGGTTGCGGACGGCGTCGACAAGCCCATCCACGAGATCCCCGTCGGAGCTGCGCCACCACACCAGGACTACGTCGCACAGTTCATCCGTGTCGTCGTCCAGCAGCTCTTCCCCGATGACGTCCTCGACGGCCTCCGAAAGGGCTGCGTCGCAATCGTCGTCCCAGCCAAGTTCCTGAACCACCATGTCAGGCTGGATCCCCAAGCGCGAGACCCATTCCTTGACCGAGTCGTCGTTTCCGGCGACCGGAGCGTTCACCACAGTGCTATTCCTCCTCAAGTTCTTCCAATAGACTCCCCCAGCTTACAAGGATTGTGCGTGCTTTCCTTGGTCAACCACCGGTTCACAGCCAATCGCGATTTCCTTATAGGGGTGGATGCACCCATTCGACGAGGCGATGGCTACCCAAAGTGGCCAAACAAAGTATCATCGGCAAACAGTTATGCGCGCAGATCTTCTCGAGCTTTGACCAGCTAGATGCAGCACGCGCATAAGCTCCAGCAACGTGATACCAACAGGAGGAATCACATGGCCGATGGCCTAGAAACTCAGCGAGACGACTCGAATTTCCCGCTCATCCGCGACGGCGTGGCATCGTACCTGCACGACTCGGATCCGGAGGAGACCCGCGAGTGGATGGACTCCCTCGACGGCCTTCTGGAATCCACCAGCCCGGAGCGTGCACGCTTCCTCATGCTGCACTTGCTGGAGCGCGCCACCGCCAAGCGCGTGCCGCTTCCCCCGTTGACCTCGACGGACTTTGTCAACACCATCCCCACCGACATGGAACCAGAGTTCCCGGGTGATGAGGAGATCGAGAAGCGCTACCGTCGCTGGATGCGCTGGAACGCCGCCGTCATGGTGCACCGCGCACAGCGCCCCGAGATCGGCGTGGGCGGCCACATCTCCACCTATGCTTCCGCTGCCCCGCTGTACGAGGTGGGCATGAACCACTTCTTCCGCGGCAAGGACCACCCTGGCGGCGGTGACCAGATCTTCTTCCAGGGCCACGCCTCCCCGGGCATGTACGCCCGCGCGTACCTGGAGGGCCGCCTGGACGAGGACGACCTGGACGGCTTCCGTCAGGAGGTCTCCCGCGGCGAGGGCAACGGCATGCCCTCTTACCCGCACCCGCGTGGCATGCGCGACTTCTGGGAGTTCCCCACCGTGTCCATGGGCATCGGCCCGATGAACGCCATCTACCAGGCTCGCTTTAACAAGTACCTGGCAGATCGCGGCATCAAGGACACCAGTGAGCAGCACGTCTGGGCATTCCTGGGCGACGGCGAGATGGACGAGGCCGAGTCCCGCGGCCTGATCCAGATGGGCCCGCTCTACGGCCTGGACAACCTCACCTTTGTGGTCAACTGCAACCTGCAGCGCCTTGATGGCCCCGTGCGCGGCAACTCCCAGATCATCCAGGAGCTGGAGTCGTTCTTCCGCGGCGCGGGCTGGAACGTGATCAAGGTTGTGTGGGGCCGCGAGTGGGATGCTCTGCTGGAGAAGGACACCGAGGGTGCCCTGGTTGAGCTGATGAACAACACGCCCGACGGCGACTACCAGACCTTCAAGGCCAACGACGGTGCCTACGTGCGCGAGCACTTCTTCGGCCGCGACGAGCGCACCAAGAAGCTCGTCGAGGACATGACTGACGACGAGATCTGGGCTCTGCGTCGCGGTGGCCACGACTACCGCAAGGTCTACGCCGCCTACAAGCGCGCGATGGAGACCAAGAACGGCGCTCCCACCGTCATCCTCGCCCACACCATCAAGGGCTACGGCCTGGGCCACAACTTCGAGGGTCGCAACGCGACCCACCAGATGAAGAAGTTGACGCTGGAGGACCTCAAGCAGTTCCGCAACAAGCAGGACATCCCCTTCACCGACGAGGACCTGGAGAAGGATCCCTACCTGCCGCCGTACTACCACCCCGGCAAGGACGCCAAGGAGATCAAGTACCTCCTCGAGCGCCGCAAGGAGCTGGGTGGCTTCCTGCCGGAGCGTCGTGAGCAGTACACCCCGTTGTCGGTTCCTGAGCTGGCCAAGCTCAAGAGCGTGCGCAAGGGTTCCGGTAAGCAGCAGGTGGCCACGACCATGGCCCTGGTGCGTACCTTCAAGGAGCTCATGCGCGACAAGGAGCTGGGCAAGCGCATCGTCCCGATCATCCCGGACGAGGCTCGCACCTTCGGCATGGACTCCTGGTTCCCGACGCTGAAGATCTACAACCCGCACGGCCAGAACTACCAGCCGGTGGACCACGATCTGATGCTGTCTTACCGCGAGGCCACCGACGGCCAGATCCTCCACGAGGGCATCAACGAGGACGGCTCCACGGCCTCCTTCATCGCGGCCGCTACCTCCTACGCCACGCACGGCGAGGCCATGGTTCCGCTGTACATCTTCTACTCGATGTTCGGCTTCCAGCGCACCGGTGACGTGATCTGGGCTGCTGCCGACCAGCTTTCCCGTGGCTTCCTCATTGGCGCCACCGCTGGTCGCACCACCCTGACCGGCGAGGGTCTGCAGCACATGGACGGCCACTCCCCGATCCTGGCTTCGACCAACCCGGCAGTCATCTCCTACGACCCGGCATTCGCCTACGAGGTCGCCCACCTCATCCGCGAGGGCATCGATCGCATGTACGGCGAGGGTCGCGGTGAGGACGTCATCTACTACCTAACCGTGTACAACGAGCCCGTCCCGCAGCCGGCCGAGCCTGAGGACCTGGACGTCGAGGGCCTGCACAAGGGCATCTACCTGTTCTCCCGTGGTGAGCAGGGTTCGGAGGACAAGCAGGTCTCGCTGCTGGCTTCCGGCGTAGGCATGCAGTGGGCGCTGAAGGCCCAGGAGATGCTCGCGGAGCAGTACGACGTTCGTGCGCACGTCTACTCCGTGACTTCGTGGACCGAACTGGCTCGCGATGGACGTCGTTACGCCGACGAGTCCCTGCGCAACCCGGGCGCAGATGTGGAAGAGCCGTTTGCCACCAAGCAGCTCAAGCAGACGCCCGGCCCCTACGTGGCCACGAGCGACTTCGCCTCTGATCTGCACGAGTCGATCCGCCCGGTCGTTCCGGGTGAGTACATCACCCTGGGTGCTGATGGCTTCGGCTTCGCAGACACGCGTCCGGCTGCTCGTCGTTACTTCAACATCGACGCCGAGTCTCTCGTTGTCGCCAGCCTCCTCGGCCTGGCGCGCGAGGGCAAGATTGACATGTCGGTGGCGTCCGAGGCAGCCAAGGAGCTGCACATCGACGACCCGACAAAGGCCTAGGTAGCCTGCCGCTAACGGGCGCTTGATCCTTCCACTGAGGGGTCAGGTGCCCGTTTTCACTGCGCAGCCCTTGAAAATGCCGCTACCCTGAGGTGCATGGGCATCGATGAGAACACGGTCTTCAATGCTGATCGGAAGCGCGCGCTTCGCTGCGCTCAGGAGGCTCTTGACGACGCCCTCATCGACCTCGATGATTTCGAAGAATTCACCGCCGCGATCAACGCTGCGGACAGCCGAGGAGAGCTGGAGATCATCGAACGTAGGCTCCTCAGTTTCCGGGCGCCCGCACCTTCCGGGTCGTCTATGGCACCCGGGACACCAGCACCCCTTACACCGCTGCCTGCGCAGGCCGACAGCCAAACCGGTTTCCTCAGCCCTATTAAGCGTTCTGGCCATTGGGTGGTCCAGGACGGTTCTACGTTCTCCACGTACTTCGATGACATTCGCCTAGATCTTCGCCAGGCACAACCGTCCCATCCGCACGTCCGGCTTCAACTGACAACGGTATGCGGTTCCATTCGACTCATCGTGGCGGAGGGGGTGAACGTGGTGAACCGAATCTCAGTCAATCTCGGCACACCCAAGATCAACCTCGCCCCGCCAACGTCCGGCGCTGCCACTGTCGAGCTGACCGGGTGGGTGGCACTCGGAGACTTGCGGATTATTTCACTAGCGCCGGGCCAGAAACCCCCGTTTGGTTTCAATTGGGTGTGATTAGGCGAGCGGCTCGGTAAGGTCCCTCAGCTCGGCGTATTGTGCGACAGCCTCCGCGCTTACTCGGTGCTTGTGCTCCGCCTCCAGCACCGTTTCCTGGAAACGCTGCCACTGCGGAGGCTCATCCCTGCTGCTAAGGGCCCAGGCCGCCTGGCGCGCAGCGCCGATTGCTACATATTCCCCAGCTTCGGGCACGACCACCTCGCCCGAGAAGATATGCGGCGCGAGTGCTCGTACCGCGGCGGATCGTGCTCCGCCGCCGATGAGCAGAATTCGACGGGTAGGGACGCCGGTCGTGCTCTCCAACTTGGACACTGCATCTTTGAGCGAGAACAAGATCCCCTCGACGAACGACCGGGCACATTGTTCCCGGCTCGTTGCCGACGTCAAGCCCGAGAGAACACCCGTCGCATGTGGCCTGTTCGGAGTTCGCTCCCCGTCAAGGTACGGCAGCAAAACCGGAGCCTGCCCTTCAGCGCTCAGTGCCATACGGGCGAACTCGTCATTGTCGACGCCCAATAGACGGGCACCGAGCTCTAGGACTCGGGCCCCATTAAGAGTGCAAGCAAGTGGCAGGTAACGACCGGTAGCATCGCAGAAACCATTGATTGATCCCGACGCATCTGCAACCGGGTTGCCTACGACAGCGCTCGCCACACCGGATGTCCCAAGCGAAACGCACACCTCCCCAGGTTTGAGGTCCAGCCCAAGAGCTGCCGCCATGTTGTCCCCGGTACCGGCAGCAATCTGCGTTTCGCCGATGCTTCCCACCAACTCATTGGGCTCAGCAATCCGAGGAAGGCGAACTGCATGCTTGAGGAACTGTTCAGCGAGTTCAGGTTCGAACCGGCGGCTCGTTGGGTTGTAGTACCCAGTACCTGAAGCATCTCCGTGGTCGGTGGTGAGTTCTTTTCTGCCGCCAAGTTCGAATGTAAGAAAGTCGTGAGGCAGAGCTACCTGGGCGACACGCTCTGCGTTTTCCGGTTCATTCTCCGCTAACCATCGCAGCTTTGTCCCGGTTATCGAGGCCACGAACACGCTTCCTGTGCGACGCGCACAGTCCAGCGGCCCACCGAGTTCATCGATGAGTTGCGATGCTTGGGGTGCAGACGACGTGTCGTTCCACAGCATGGCATTCCGCACTGGCTCACTTTCGTGGTCCAAGGTGACCATCCCGTGTTGCTGGCCGGCAATCGAAACCGCATCGGCGCGCTCCAGAAGTCCGTCGGTGGCACTTCGCAGAGCCTCGATCCAGGCCCGGGGATCGACTTGTGTCCCCTGCGGATGGGGAGCTCGCTGCTCTTTAATAACCTCCCCAGATTCAGCGTCTACCAAGACGGCCTTGCAGGATTGAGTGGAAGAGTCAATGCCGAGAACAGTGGTCATGGTGCTTCCCCTTTACGTGGCGTTAGAGGTGGGCGGGAACGTGAACGGCCATAGGCGCAGGAGCTTCGACTAGATGAATCCGAGCTCCAGACTCCTCAACCATCTCACGTGCTCGCGTAGAAAGGTGCTCGTCAACCACAATGTCGTCAAAGTCCGACAGCGCAGCCACCATCTCCATTCCTGGCCCGGAAAACTTTGAAGAATCGGTTACCAACACTCGTCGCTCCCCCACCCGAATACAGGCCCGTTTGGTTGCCGCCGCCGAATCGTCTGGGTGATACAGCTTGCCGGATCGGATACTCGTGGTGGACACGAATGAGATGTCTGAGCTGAGCTTTTCCAAATGCTCGATGGCCGCCGCTCCCAGGAAGGAGTCGGTCGCACTCACATACCGCCCTCCGACACCGACCACTGCGCCTACGGGGAGAGAGCGGCCGACCTGCACGAGTAGCGCCAGAGAGTGCGTGATCATGCCGGCTGCGTGACGTCCTGGGAGATGAGCAGCCATGGCAGACACGGTGGTGGAGTCGTCTAGCGCCACCGTCATACCCGGCTCGATAAGTTGCGCAGCGCGCACCGCTAAGAGGTTCTTGGTGGTTACATTGGCCCGCCGCCGAATCTCTACATCTCGCTCGGCATCTTCGCTCAGCCCAAAGCCGCCTAGTCCGGACGTCTGACCAGGAGCTAGTCGGGCGCCACCCCGGAAGCGCTCGACCACCCCGGCGGACTCTAATGCGTCTAGATCTCGGTGCATTGTCATATGGGATACCCCACAGATTTCGGCGATCTCGGAGACTTGGCCTTCCCCACGCGCTTGCAACCACTGCACCACGAATTGCCTGCGCTGGTCCGGCCCGTGAAGAGCGTGGGCCTCGCTGTCGGGTGTGAACATGCTCGAAGCATAACACTCCCATTAACACCGAAATGTTAAAACATGTTGACTATGACCACACTTTTGTTAAATAGTGTTAAAAGCAATGTGACTCAGCACAAAGGACACCTTTCATGAGCGCTAGACCTCTTGCGGCAGAACCGACTGGTTCTTCCTGGGCCCACCGTCTCGGCATCCCCACCCCACTGGCGTGGGGATTCATCGGACTAACAATCTTTATGATCGGCGACGGGGTGGAAACCAACATCCTGGAGCCTTTCCTCTCCACCGACCACGGCTTTAGCGTCAGCCTGGCCGGGACCCTAGTCACCGTGTATGGCGTCGCCGTTGCCATTGCAGCATTCTTCGCCGCTGCCCTCTCGGACCTATGGGGCCCGCGCAAAGTGATGGCGCTCGGTGCAGCAATATGGATCATCTTTGAGATCGTCTTGCTTGCTATCGCTCTCCCCTCTGACAGCCGTGCTCTCATCTTTCTTAGTTACGGCATCCGCGGATTCGGCTACCCGTTGTTCGCCTACGCCTTCCTGGTCTGGATCACGGCGGTGTCTCCTGCTGACCGCCTAGCGACCTCAGTCGGATGGTTCTATGTGGCGTTCTCCGCGGGTCTGCCCACCTTGGGTGCCCTCACCGCGACCGTTTCCATGAACCTGATCGGACTGGGTTTCTACTCGACGCTGTGGGTTTCCCTCGCGTTGGTCATCATCGGCGCAGCGTGTGCGCTTGTGGGTGTACGCGAGCGCATCGGTCGCGCTCCGCTGGTCAGCGACGCATCGGATGTAACCGCCACCCTCGGCGCTGGTTTACGGCTGTTTCTCACTGATCGTAGAGCTCGGTTTGTTACCTACATCCGCACGATCAATTCGATCCCTACCTACGCTATGGCGATCTTCTTCCCGAGTTACTTCACCGACGACCTGGGGTGGCCGCTGGCCTGGTTTTTGATCCTTACCTCCGTGATTTACGCGGTGAATCTTCCCTTCAACCCCCTCAACGGACAGCTGGGCGACCGTTTTGGGTGGCGTCGATCCATGTTCTGGGCGGGCTCCATGTTCTGCGCCGTCACTGTTGCCCTGGTCTATGCCCTGCCGCTCATCCTGACCAAAGCCGGCGTAGCTGACGGCATAGCCTTCGCCATCACTCTGGTTGCTGGTGCTCTGTTCGGCATTGCTCTGGCAGGTTTCGTCCCTCTATCCCCGATTGCAGTAGCGCTGCTGCCCGATCGTCCCGGAGCTGCCATGAGCACCTACAACCTCGGCGTTGGCGCAGCTGTTGCAGCCGGCCCGGCCCTGGTGGCACTCCTGCACCCGCTGGTCGGCGCCACTGGGTTGGTCGTGACCTTTGTGATTCTGTACCTGCTCTCGGGGTTGATGACTCTGGCGTTCAAGGGACTGCAACCTGGCTTCGACGGTGTACCCGTACAAGAGCCGCTCACCAGCGCCCCGTCCCCTCACTAATTACGAACAAGAAAGAGAACCAAGACAATGAAGCTGAACTCAGCCAATCTTGAACAGATCCGCCAATCCGGTGCAGTCGAGGTATTCGACTACGACCGCAGTGCCCTCAAGCCGGGCATCGCACATTTTGGAGTGGGTGGATTCCACCGCGCACATCAGGCTCGTTACCTCGATGAACTCCTGCGTCGGGGCGAAGCCTTCGACTTCGGCATCGTGGGCATCGGTGTCATGCCAAGCGATGTGGCAATGCGGGATGCGCTTGTTTCCCAAGATTGCTTGTACACGCTCGTCGAAAAGCCCGCGCACGGCGAGCCACACGCGCGCGTCATCGGATCGATCGTCGATTACCTTTTCGCACCTGAGGACCCATCGTATGTGGTCCAAACTCTGGCCGGCTCGAACATTCGCATCGTCTCCCTCACCGTCACCGAGGGCGGATACAACTTTGACCAGGTGACGGGCGAGTTCAAGCGTGACACACCAGCCGTGTCAGCTGACATCGATGATCTTCGTGAGGGTCGCCACGACTGCCTTCGTACCTTCTTCGGCTTTATTACGGCGGCGTTGGCCATCCGGCGCGAGCAGGGACAGACCCCATTCACAGTGATGAGCTGTGACAACATTCAGGGCAACGGCGACATGGTCAAGGCCATGCTGCTGGCATTCGCACACGAAGTGGACCCGGATCTAGCGGCGTGGATCGCGGAAAATGTCACCTTCCCCAACTCCATGGTCGACCGCATTACCCCGGAGACAACCGACGAGGATCGGTCTGAGGTTGCCGAGAAGTTCGGAATTGAAGACGCCTGGCCCGTGGTTTCTGAGGACTTCACGCAGTGGGTCATCGAGGATGCATTTGTCGACGCCCGCCCACCCTACGAGCACGTTGGGGTCCAGGTAGTTTCCGATGTCGAGCCCTACGAGCTCATGAAGCTGCGTCTGCTGAATGCCTCCCACCAGGGTCTGGCTTACTTCGGCTACCTCGCCGGGCATCGTCTGGTTCACGACGTCATGGCAGATGAAGCATTCCGAGATTTCCTCTTGCAGTACATGAAGCAAGAGGCCACACCCACGCTCAAGGAGCTACCGGGAGTCGATGTGGAGGCCTACCAGCTTCGTCTCATCGAACGCTTTGGCAATGCAGCCGTGCGCGACACTGTCCCGCGCCTGGCGGCTGAGTCTTCCGACCGCATTCCCAAGTGGTTGGTCCCCGTAGTGCGCGAGAACCTCGCCACTGGCACTCAGGTCACGCTCTCTGCCGCCATCGTCGCAAGCTGGGCGCGCTATGCGGAAGGCGTGGATGAGCAGGGTAACGCCATCGCAATCCGAGACCGACTGGCAGACGAGCTCACCCAAGCAGCGCGCAGGCGGGATAGCGACCCGGTCTCGTTCCTGCGTGACCAGTCGCTGTTCGGCGACTTGGCCGAGGTCGAGGCATTCACCACCCCGTACCTCGACGCCCTTGAGCGGCTCCACCGAGACGGTGCCCAGCGCACCGTCGAGTACCTGGTTCAGGCCACCCGCTCGTAGCCCAAAGAGTTGAGCAAGCGCTCCATGGCTACGTTGACAATCTCCGGTACCTCCAGTGGCAGCATGTGCCCTGCTCCCTGCGCGATCTGCAGGTAACCCTTGGGCCACACTTCTGCCAGGCGACGTGCCTGGGAGACCGGGGTGACCATGTCCTTTTCACCGGAGATGATGTAGCCCGGGACGTCCTGCAGGTACTGGGCGGCTTCGAGTTCCCGGTGGAGGCGGAGGTCGTCGACAAAGCCCAGCAGGGTTTCTGGCGGGGCGTGGGCGATGAGCGAGGCATGGAACTCGATGAGCTCATCATGGGTGTCTCGCATGAAAAAGAATGCGCCGATGATGTGCGGCAAATACCCACTGATGCGGTCGCGCAAAGCCAGGACAGATTCGGGCTTGGTGGCCAGGTGCTCCACGGTCGCCCTTACCGGCCAGGTGTTGAGCACCCTGGTCAATCCTGCCTGTGCCAGCTCTTCGACGGACGTCGACACCTCAACGAGACCCGCCAGACGCACGCGCACATCTTCAGGCGCGCGCCGCACCACGTTCAGCGACACCGGCCCGCCCAGTGAATGCCCAAGAATGATGTAGCGGCCGCGGGGTACGCGCTCCTCGATCACGCAGATGGCATCGTCGGCTGCTTTGTCGATCGTGCACTCGGAAATCGAAACGTTTTCACTATCTCCATGCCCTCTCAAGTCAAGCAGCACTAGTTTGACCTGCGGGAAATGCCGTAGCAGGTAGTCCACCTGCAGGTAAAAGGCTTCCGCCGCCAGCGTGAATCCGTGCACAAAAACTACGGTCAGCTCCGCGTCTTCCGGGCCGTATTCGTAGTAGGCAATCTTTCTCCCGTGGGAGTCCACGAATCCCCGGCGCGCATGTACCAGTTTGTCTTCGCGACGCTCGCGGTACTCGTCGCCGTGGCCGATCGCCAGGAGTCGACGGGCAAACGGAACGGTGCGTAGGGGTACCTCTATTGCGCGCAGAAGTGGAGAACGCGGTTTCATAGTCTTCAGAGCCTACCCAGGCAACGTATTAGGGTGTCATTCATGGAGCTATCCGATGCCATGCAGCAGCAACTCGCGGCCAAATTCGGCGCGTCTGCACCCTCCCAGGACTCCTCAGAGGATGAGAGTGGGGGCGACGTCCGCGCGCGAATCGCTCACTTGATTGCCCGTTTGATTCAGGCCGATCCCACTGAGATCAGCGATTCCGCTACTGCAGATTCTTTAGGTCTAAGTTCTCTGGATCGCATCGAGCTGGGGATTCGGCTGGAGCAGGAGTTCTCTACGCGTTTCGACGAGTCCCTTCTCCACCCGGAAACTACCGTCGCAGACCTTCATCAGCACATCACTTCTGAGGCAGAATAGTCATTATGACCAGCCACATTTCTTACCTCACCGATATGGACGGCGTGCTGATTCGCGAGGGCGACATGATCGAGGGCGCCGACAAGTTCTTGGAGGCCTTGCGCTCCAATGACATCCGTTTCATGGTGCTGACGAACAACTCGATGGCTACCCCACGCGATTTGGCCGCTCGCTTGCTGCGCCAGGGTCTGGACATCGAGCCCGAGCGCATTTGGACGTCGGCGACGGCAACTGCAAAGTTCCTGTCTAACCAGGGAACGGATGGCGGCGTGTACGCCATCGGCGAGGCAGGTCTGACCACAGCGCTTCACGAGGCCGGCTTCATCCTTACCTCCTCCAGCCCGGAGTATGTGGTTCTGGGTGAAACTCGGACGTACTCTTTCGAGGCGATTACGACGGCCATCAACCTCATCAACGAGGGTGCGCGCTTCATCTGCACCAACCCGGATGTAACCGGCCCGGCCCCGCAGGGAGTCCTGCCCGCCACGGGCGCGGTGGCCTCTCTGATTACGGCGGCCACCGGGATGAAGCCGTACTTCGTGGGCAAGCCAAACCCGGTGATGATGCGTACGGCGCTCAATGCAATTGGTGCGCACTCTGAGCGTGCTGTCATGATCGGTGACCGCATGGATACCGACGTCCGCTCCGGCCTCGAAGCTGGAATGCGCACGGTGCTGGTGCGCTCAGGAATCTCGGATGACGCCGAGGTGGAGCGCTACCCATACCGCCCCACCCGAATTGTGGGCTCGGTGGCAGACCTCGCAGATCGCATCCTTGATCCTTTCGAGGATGGGTATTACGACAACCCGGTCGAAGGCGAGCGCAACGGCCAGGAGCGCTAAAGCAGACGGCTAACTCGCGCGCTTGAGGCCAGCCCGAGTGCCTAGCTCGCTGTTGCTGGCCTGCAACGCTTGAAGCGCGCATTCGAGGTGCTCGAGTTCTTCCCTGGTACCGGTGACCACCTGGCGGCAGCGCACTGCGTAGAACTCGCGAGCACTAGGATCGTGCTCCCACCGAGTAAACCAATCCGCGCTCAGCGCATCGGTGCCCGGCAGGCACCCCACTGGCTCGCTCACAAGGTGCTCAACCATGAGCGCCTCGATCTCCGCGCGCTGCGTTCGCGGCAGACGCTCGACGATGAGCACTGCGGCACAGCACGGCAAAGCTGTCGGTGAGGTGATGTCTCCAGCCATCACGCTGGTGTGTTCCTTAAGCGCCAGCATTGTGGCATCACAGTCCTTATCTTGGGGGTCGCGTGACGTAAAACAAGACGAGATCTTCGTCTTCCCCAACGAACCTCGGCTGCTTGTTTCTCAGGCGCACCACAAGAACACCCGCGATTCTGGCGCCCCACCAACCCCACGGGCAACTCTCAACCGCAGCTTGATCCCCCTGTTTAATCAACCTGAAGTTGACCTTTACCCCTGCTTTTCGGCCTGTTCCTTCTTCCATGAGAGCCAGGCCTCGATGAAGGCACGCTCATTTTCCCGGCCGGCATCGCTGTCATCGGAATGCAATGCGCGCAGAACGTCCTCGAACGAATAGTCCTGGGCAGTCTGCACCTCGTGTAGTTCCTCGCTCACGTCTTCCCCGCTGCGCATATCCTCGATGATCTCGTCGACCGGGCGCTGATTGCGCCTTACCAGGCGGTTCTTTGCGCGGGAAAGCAGGCTATACACCTGCCGCGCGGTCATGTTCACCGGGGCAAAGTCCGGATCACGGTGCATCTGCCAGCCAAACCAGTACGAGGCGATGCTCAACCCGGCACCAACGAGCAACCCCAGAATCATGCCGATAAATTGCAGATGAGCGTGATGGAAAACCGCACAAATGAGACCCGCAAGCACCGCCGGGATCACCGCCAGGCCGTTACCTCCGAACACTCGAGGGCGCTCCCCGGTAACCACGTCGCGGATCATTCCGCCACCGGTTGCAGTGAGAACACCCATAAACAGCGCAGAGAGCAAAGGCATGCCAAAGTTCAACGCTTTGGTGGCGCCGGTGACCGCCCAGGATGCAGAGATGATGGCGTCCGCGTGTGCTTCGAGTTTGTCCCACAACGGCCCTTGGAATCGCGTGAGCCAAGCGATCATAGCCCCGGCAAACGCCAGCATCAGGTATTCGCGCTCTGCGACGGCGGCAGGCGCGCCTGCCTGGATAAGGGTGTCGCGGATCATGCCTCCACCCAGGGCGGAAAACAGAGCCAGGAAGAAAAACCCGACGATGTCGTAATCCTTCTGTCGAGCAATTCGACCACCGACGACACCCATGAGGAATACTCCCGAGACGTCGATAAGCCGATACAGCTGCTCGACGGGAACCGGAACCTCACCCTGCATCGGCACTACGTCTCCTGCCCTCTCTGGTACTTCTCCGCGAGGCGCTCGAGCAGCTCATCCATGAGCTTGTCATCCTGCAGGACCATATCCATCAGCTCTTGGGTCATCCGCTTGGAATCCAATGCCCCTTCCTGGTGTTCCACCTCGATACCGGCGCGCTGGGCCGCCTGAACAAACTCATTGCTTTCGCGCCCGGTGTCGGCGTCGTAGTTGTCGTAGGAATCCCCGCCGAAGTCCATGCCGATCCCGGAAGTTTCCTCCGCACTCGGCAGCTCAAATTCCTGGGATAGCGCCTCGAGAGCCTCCTGGGCTGTGGGGGTGTCTACATGTTGGGCCATGGCCAGGCGGCGCTGCAGGGCCTTCTCCATCTGCCGATGGCGCCAAGCCCGGATTCGGGTGGGCTCCAACCGTCGACCGACTCGCCGGCCCTTGCGCTCCATCACAGCTGCTGCGACATTGACCGGTGCCCACTCGGAATCGGCACGTGGGCGCCAGCCAGTCCAGTAGCCCCACACCGTGATGACCACGCTGACAATCGGGCCGATCACCATCCCTACGGCCAGAAAACCAGCGACATCTGCGCTGATGACAATCGCCGTACAGGCAATAGCGGGGATGACCGCCGGAACGTTGTCGCCGAAGATGCTGGGGATGCGCCCGGTGACTACGTCGCGGATCATCCCGCCGCCAACGGCGGTGAACACGCCCATCATCACGCAGGCCAGCACCGGCAGGCCGAAGGACAATGCTTTCACGCAGCCGGTCGCTGCCCACAGACCTGAGACGGTGGCATCCGCGTGGACCTGGAACCGCTCCCAGGCCGACCCCTTGAAGTAGACAAACCGGGCAATGAGCGCACCAGCAAATGCGAGCATCAGGTACTCGGACTCAGACATGGCTGCGACTGTGCCGCGGTTGATCAGCACGTCACGGATCATTCCTCCGCCCAGGGAAGAAAACAGCGCGATAAAAAGGAAGCCCACAATGTCGAAACCGCGCTGACGGGCGATAGTTCCACCGATGATGCCCATGAGCAATACGCCCGTGACATCGAAAACACGATAGAGCAGCAGGATCTGCGGGTCGACTTCGTGGAGAGCCATAATTTTCTGTGCCTCCTCAGGCCCACAGGGTGGGAAGAACGAGGGACTTTCGAGCCATAACGCTATTCTGCCCTAGTCTGTGTGCTCGCTGAGTACTCGCCTAACGCTTGATAAACCTCCGTGTTGGTCTCCGCCCACAGTGGCTTGGCCCAATCACCGAAGTCGCGGTCGGTGAGGGCCACGACAGCCCACCCCTTGGCGGGCACCAGCCACAGGAAGGTTCCGGCCATTCCGAAGTGCCCGACAGTCTCGGCAGGCATCCCCGGGGCCGTCCAGTGCTTCTTCTTCTCGCCCTTGATCTCAAAACCCAGGCCCCACGGACACGGGTTCTGCATGCCGTAGCCCGGAACGATGCCTTTGAGCTCCGGGAAGTGGATCGACAGCGCCGTATCGACGCTTTCCTGAGCCAGCAAAGTTGGCTTTAACACCTCACGGGAAAAACGAAGTAGGTCGTGCACCGTGGAGCGGGCCTCGTGGCCCGCTGATCCCCACAGGTGCGTGGAGTTCATCTGCAACGGCTCAAACACGCCTAGTCGCAGGTACTCCGCAAAGGACATCTCGGCCTCTTGCTCGATCGCCTCGGCCAGAATTTCGAAGCCAGCTGAAGAATAGATGCGTCGCTGCCCCACCGGTTTCTCCAGCTCCCGGGAGTGAAAGCCCACCCCCGAGGCGTGAGAAAGTAGGTGGCGCACGGTGGACCCTTCGGGGCCCAGCGGGGATTCGAGGTCGAAGATCCCCTCCTCGATAGCCATGAGCACCCCGTAGGCCGACAGCAGCTTGGTCACGCTGGCGAGCTCGAACTGCGTGTCCGGATCCCCGATCGACGCTTGCTCTTCTCCGGCGATAACGCCTGCGCTGACGGTGTTGACCGGCCAGTGGGACATCGGTTCGAGTACGCGCGCAAGATCCATGTGTCCGAGCATATATAGCTCGACTACGATGGCGTGCCGTGTCCTGGAAATTGCTTGCCTCGCTCCTCGTGACCGCCACGAGCTGTGCCCTGGTGAGCTCCGGTGCGCCTGTTCGCCCGGTATCCCACCCCGTCCCCGCCTATCAGGCCGCAGCCGATCACACTGAAGATAAGGTGCGATCGGTTTCGCGCACGATCGAGGTGGGATCGAGAACTCGCTCCTATCTGCTGGACATTCCTCGCGCTGCCGAGGGAGACAACCCTGGCTCTTATCCCCTCATCCTGGCTTTTGGTGGCAAGGACGTCACCCCACGCCGTTTTGCCAAAGATTCCGGGCTGGAACAGGCCAGCCATGGCCGCGCTATTGTCGTCTACCCGCAGGGGTTGAAGAACAGGTGGGAAAACGCGCCTTATGCCCATTCCTCGAGGGGTGAGGACGTGCGCTTTGTTCGAGAGATTATTAAGGAACTCTCCGCCGACTACCCCGTCGATCAGAACCGCATCATGGCCGTGGGCCACTCCAACGGAGGCGGCATGGTCGGAGCGATTCTCTGCCAGGATCCGGGGCTTATCGACGCCGCCATGACCGTCGCCGGCGCCTTCTACGAGGGCACCTTTTCAGGTTGCGCGACTGCTCACCCAGTGCCGATTGCGATGCTGCACTCCACCGATGACACGGTGATCAACTACGAGGGTGGCGTGAAATGGGGCGAGCCCCTGGGTTCCGCGCGCGAAGCCTTTGAGGAGATAGCGCGACGCAATGGGTGCAACACCCACGTGATTGCAGCCCGCGACATCGGCCCCAATGCCGTCCGCTATCGCCCCACCGGATGTGACGCCCTCACCAGCCTGACCAAGGTCGAGGGGGAAGGCCATTCCTGGTACGACGAACCCAATGTGCCCGATGTGGCCTGGAATGTTCTCAACGGGCGGGATTCTCATTAAAAAGTCTCCCGAATGCTTAGGGCACTCGGGAGACAATACTGTGGGGCCAGCGGGGCTCGAACCCGCGACCAGCGGATTATGAGTCCGCGGCTCTAACCGACTGAGCTATAGCCCCGCCGGAAAGTGTAGCGGTAGGTCCGCGCCGCCCCTACACAGGGGGCGACTACTTCTTTCCGGAGGTGCGAGCGTTGATTACCTTGACCACCAGCTCAAGGCGGTTGCTTGCCCCAAAGTGAGAGGTCAGGTTGGAGACGTGCTTCTTCACCGTCGACTCGGCGTAGTACGACTGGCGAGCGATCTCCGCGTTAGACAGCCCCTGGCAAAGCAGATCCAGCACCATGCGCTCAGCAGGCGTGAGCTCCTCGATGCGATCGCGGATCTTCTGGTCCTCCGGCTTTACGTCCGGAACGTAGTCGACCAAACGCGAGAGGCATTCTGGAGAAACGGTGGTGCCACCCTTCGTGGCGTCACGCACCGCGCTGTTGATCTGCTGCGGAGACGAAGACTTAACGACGTATCCCTGCCCACCATTGCTAATGATGCGCAGCATGGAATCGTCGGTATCCAAGGCCGTGATGGCCACGAACGCCGGTGCGTCATCCATCTTCTTAACGTGCTCGAGCAGCTCGATGCCACCCATCTCCGGCATGTTGATGTCCGAGAGCACAACGTCAACCTTTTCGCGCTTGAGAAAGTCGAGCGCTTGCACTCCGTTGGAGCACACACCTGCGACAGCAATGTCGGGCGCGTAGGAGAAGTACGCCGAAAACCCCTGCCGCACTGCTGAATCGTCGTCGACGATCAGCACGCGGAGGGGGGTTGCGGACTTAGTGGGCTGAGAAATTAGCGGCACCACACGTTCTTCTGAATCTCGCAACCGTAGATGTCGGCTGCGGCACGGTAGAACCCGAAGCCAGACTCCTGAGTAGTGGTCTCAGTTGCGTTAGCAACCGGGTTGACTACGGCAGCTGCGGTTGCGGCAGCGATGACACCCAGACGAGCGATCTTCTTCATATTTTTCTAACCTTCTTTCAAGGTGACGGGCTGCTGATAGGCAAGAGCATAACGGGAACTGAGTGGAAGTTAAAGTGGCGACTAATGATGTGGGTCACTTTTTGGGCTACACCGAGATGCGTAACTGGGTTTCCCAACGTCCATCATCGATCGCTTGCGAAGAGACCACTGCCCCAAGGGCAGCGGCAGTTTCCTTCAGAGCCCCGATTCCTATTCCGGAGCTCAACTCTGGCTGGCGGTAATCCCCCTGCCGAATCTCATTGAGAACGATCAGGTTGAGCTGAGCACTTGAGTAGTCATGAACAACCTCGACCCGGCTACCAGGCTCCCCGTACTTCAAGATGTTTGTGGTGGTCTCCCTCAAGAAACGATTGATGAGGATCTCCTTGCCCGAATCGAGGATGATCGACGGTGTAGTTCGCGGACAGTCAACAGAAAACCCGTGCTCTTCGAGCGTTTCCCGGGTCTTATCCACTGTCTCCTTCAACGATTCCAGGCGCATTACAAGTTCTTCATCTTCACCTGCATCAAGGAGGTTGATGAGCTGCCGTACCTGCCGCATAGAGACTCTGCTTGCTTCGGCAATTTGCGCACATTCCTCAGCGATATCTCCTCCTTCTTGTCCTTCTTGATGCGCCATTGCCATGACCTCGGAGCGAATGATCACCGACGTCAACGAAGACGCCACGGAATCATGAAGTGTCCGCGCCAGCTCGCGACGCCGCTCTTGGTATCGCTGTGTCATCTCATCCCGAATGCGACGACGCTGCCGGATACCCCATCCCATCAGGACAGCAAGAGGAAATTGGAATGACCATACAGCTATAACCCCGAAATCTAGGTTGAACTCCAGGTTTGATGGTTCCCACAGACCCGCCGTAATGAGCAAGAAGGAGGCCAGAATTGCCCAGCGCGCACGCCTTGCAGAGGCCAGGGGAGCTACCGCTAATGGGGCCATCATTGTGTCGACCGCCCCTAGGGCCGAAGGAACCATTGCGCCAGCCACAAAGACTGCTACGAATGCTGCAACACCCAGTACCGGCATCAACAGTGCAGATGCCAAGGTCCCCACAAGTCCGACGGTCACGATATATCCCGCGATAACGGTGTGCCCGGAAATTCCTGCCACGGCAATCGCGACGATCATGAGAATTGCATAACCGACAATCAGACGCCGTTGTCGCTCTGGAGATGGCAATCGCTCAACTAATTGACTCACGCCGGACGATGGTAGCCACTCATCTGAGAACTAACGAGCCCCGGGGACTGAGGATCACAACCCCCAAGGATTCCCCGAGTCCAAGATCTTACGGTACATTTACCCTCTGACGTGGCGATTTGCTTGCGGGAAGATCCTCGCATTACAGTATGTTCTCGTCGCACAGACCACCCACCAAGTTGGTCCGAGCACAGATATTCCTCCATAGCTCAGTTGGCAGAGCATTCGACTGTTAATCGAAGGGTCACTGGTTCGAGCCCAGTTGGAGGAGCGTTTAGATTCCCCCGTTAACCAGCATTTTTACTGGTAGCGGGGGTTTTCGTATTTTCGCCAAACGGTTGGAACGGGTCAGGAACGGCCCGAAGCTGGCACAAAAGTCGTCAAAAAATCGTCAAATCTTCCTCCCCCTACGGCAACCGCCCCACGACCCGCACCAGGACAGATAGCTTCGCACCCGCTTAACACTGTGTGAAGTAAGTGTGAAGCATGCGCCTAACCAACCCCAGGCATGAAAAAAGACCCCCACCGGTTAGGTGGGGGGTAAGACGCTACATGTCTTTCTCGATCAGAGGCGGTATGGGTTCTTCGACCTTGTGATGGTTTCGGGCGATCCAACCGACGGCCACGTGATACCGGGTGCGCAGGCTCATAAGCTCCTCCTCGACAGTATCCAGGCGCTCCTGTAGCCGCACGATGATTTTATGCTGCTGATCAATCTGGGCATATGCCCAGCCGCGCATTTCTTCGGCCCACTTGATCTCGTTGCCCTCGCGGCTTGAGCGGGCGTTGATGATCGCCGCACCGATACCAACGATGATCGTTCCGGCAACGGTGATGATGGGCACGAGTAGGTCCTCGGTCATCGTGATCGCCCCTTACCGAATGCCCATGTGGCCAGCGCGCATATCAGCAGGAATGTGGTGGCGTTGACGTACCCGCGCGGGTTGTACCCGGAGATGACACCGACCATGAGTACCATGGCCCAGAAAAAGTGCACTGCGACTAGCAGCCCGCTGGCAATGGGCACAGTGAGTTGGTGGGTCACCCGCGCTAGGCGTGCTACACACGCGGCCAACCCAATGCCGCCGGTAACCAGCCAGATGTAGGCCCACCAGCGGACGTTAAGCCACCACGGATGCGACAAATCCTCCAGCGGCGCAAAAGCTGGCAGGTAGTAGACACCACGCATGAGGCTGGCAACCGTGAGGATGATCACGCCTACCCAGTCGGAGTAGGCCGCGCTGTGAGAGATCTGCAGACTTGGGGGCGGTGGTGTTTGTGTCATCGTGACCCCCTCCTTGTCTACATGTAGGCGCTAAACATGGGCTTAGCGGGCTCCGGCTCCTGCGCAGGCAAACTCTCCGAGAGGGATACACCCACGGGCTTCTCGTCAGACTCACGACCCGTGTTCACCGCCGCCAGCAGACCACCGATTAGGGCTGCCAGCGAGCCGGTCTGCCCCAGCCAGGAATCGACCTGTTCCGGCTGCACGATGCCCGCCACAGTCAAAGCCAGGCCCACGGCAGCCACAACAACGTAGACCGCCAGGCGTACGAACCACGGGGTGCCGATCACAGCGCGCGGCTTGGGCGAGTTCTTATAGTGGTTAGCCATTCTTCTTACCTGCCTTCTTCATCAGATCAGTGATGCCCGCATAGATGGCAGGCAGCATGTTCGCGTGCATGTCCTCCAACTTCCGGTCAGCCTCCAGCGCGTAGCCAATGGCGGTGTCGCGGAACTCCGAGCGCACGCCATCCTTCTCATAGCGGGACTGGTAATTCTCGGTCAGCTCAAAATAAATGCGCCGGAGAAGATCCAGCGCTTCACGTTGCTCTTGCTCACTTAGTGCCATAAACAGGCCCTCCTCTTTCTTCGGTGCGGGTGCGGGCTTAGATCGGAAGTTGTCGTACCACCACTGAGCGCGCGCCATGTAGGTGGCGTGATCTTCGCCGCCCACGTCGAGCTGGTGCGGACATGACGTGCTCGTAAATCGGGAATGGGGGAACACGTTTTTGCCCCACTGTGGGCGGCCCAGGTTGTACGCGTGGCACAGGGCTGCAACCAGGTGCGCACCCTCTTCGATGGTCTTGTCGCTGATCTGCCAGCGCGGCGGCCCGCTGATGTTGGCGTGCTCAATACCAATCGAGCGTGCGTTAATGTCCGCATTCGCCGCATGCCACGCGGTGTCATAGTCATTGACCAGCTGCCCGATGGTGCCGTCTGCTTCTACTTGGTAGTGCGCAGACGCCTCACGGCTGTTGTTCCACAGGTCGCGCACCTGCTCACTGCTCCAGTTGTTCGCAGCATTGTGGTGGATGATGATGCGGTCGATAGGACGAGCACGCCCCTTGGTGTAGCGATGACTGCCCACCAAGGTGTACTTGTCGGGCTCCAGTGTTTCCCAATTTTTCATTTGTTCCTCCTATGGATTAAAAAAAGACCCCGTAAGAAGGGGTCTAGGCTTTCTGGAAGAGTGCGGGAACGTTTGGTGGTGCCCATCCTGCCTGTGTGGTGTGAGCCTGTATAACCTGGTATAAAACGCCGCCGTAGGTATATTTGTCGCCCGCTTTGACGCTGATCCCGGGCTTCCACGCGGGATTACTCGGCGCACTAGGTGCAGGCGAACTAGGTGCCTCGGCGGGCTTTTCTCCGGCGTTCACATATTTGGCGGTCACGTCCTGCCAATAGCGTTCATCCATCCCCGGGCTGGTGGGCGACCACACCACGGCCTCGATGAGGGCTTGCCATATCTTGCCGTCCTCCACGCACAGGTAACCCTTGGGGTGCGCATCATGAGCGCCCGTGGGCTGCGTCCACGTGGGGATGTAAAAGGCCTGTGCTGCTTGTTCCAGGGTGCTGTCGGTGGGCTTCGCCGGTGCCGGCTTCGTTGTCACGGCGGGCTTCAACTCCGGGTGCGCCTCCCACAGTTTCACCGCGTCCTCGGCCCTAGCCTCCTCAATAAACGGGGCTGCTTCCCGGCGCTTCACCTCGGCCCAAGCCTTCTGGACTACCTCACTGAGTTCAATATCAGTCAGCGACTGGTAATCAATGTTTGTACCCACAATGGACCTCCTTAATATCTAGAAATAATTCGACTACCCGATAAACTTCAGCACAAGCTGAGACGGGACCGACTTTTCGGAGTTGAACCCGACCCAGGCAGCCTTCTCATACAGGTTCCGGATACTGATCCAGTCACCAAAGTTCAGCTGAGCGTGAAAAACATGATTGTTCGACAGCTGCCAGCTAGAGAAGCCATGAGACTGGGCAAACTGAATCGTCTTTCCGCCTACCTGCAGAGCAGTTTCGTATGTAAAATCAAAGAACGACGCGAAAGTGATCGAGTAGTTGATCTCCCACAGACCCGTCTTAGGGATACTGATCTGAGTATCACCCGACAGAGAAAAAGCTCCCTGCTTACGTACCATCGACCACTTAACCGTCTCCGAAGTTGTACTGGAAGTAGTCGTGTAGGGGTACTTCAGGAAAGCAAACGCACCCCCGCCACCCTCAGCGATTGCCTGGTCAACATACTGCTTTGAGGTAGCAACATCCGCGTTATCCGGGATTAGCGGAACACTAATTTGCCCACTGTTCCATCGACGCACAACCGTTCCGCCTGTAGCAGCGGTCGACGTGTCGGAAGAGTTCACCTTCTTCGCCAGCTCACCGTCCACGTACTGCTTCGACGTAGCTGCACCTGAACTATCGGGCACCAATGGGACACTGATCTGGCCTGTGTCCCACCGCTTAACGATCTTTCCACCATTAGCTGTTTGAGTCGCCTCAGCGCTGTTAATCTTCCCGGACACCGCATCATCAACGTAGGATTTGTTCGCCGCGTGCACACTTGCGGTTGGGGAAGCCACTGACACAGCACCCGTAGATGTGCGTTTCATCAACGTGCCTGGTGTCGCGCTATAGGTTGAGGCTGTCACATCATCAATGGTGGGCTGTACCGCAGTCTTGTCTGCCTTGCCGTCCAGGGCGGCCTGCAGGTCACTGTGGGTGTGGCTGGCGGGGGCCTTCCCGTCGATCTCCCCGCGCAGCTCCGGCTTCAGCATGGCCCGGGTTACCGTATCCGGCTTAATCCCCGTCTGTGCACTATCCGCGTACTGCTTGGCAAGGTCACGCGCTGTTTCAGCGCCCTGGCGTGCTGTGCCTGCCTCTTCGGCGCTGGCTGCTGCCTCATTCTTCGACGTGGACGCTGCCTGTGCGGACTGCGCCGCCTGCGCCTTGGAATCATTAGCCTGCGACGCGGACTGTGCCGCCGCACTCTTCGACTGATCCGCCTGCGACGCACTAGCCTTGGCCGCGTCCTGCGACGCTTTAGCCGCCTGCGCCTGCGACGTAGCGGTTTGCGCCTGCCGTTGCGCCTCATCCTTGGAAGCCCCAGCAGCCTGCGCGGACTGAGAAGCAGCGTCCTGCGACACCTTAGCCTGCTTAGCGGCCTCCACCGCCTTAAGCGCGTCCGCCGCCAGGCGCTCAATCTCGGCACGAGTACCCTCATCCGCGACCCGCGCGCCCGTGATACACAACTCCAGCGAGGCCGTAGCGGACTCCGGGATAAGCAGCTCAATCTGCTCCGACACACCCCCGTTGTCCGACACCACGAGTACAGCCGGACCAGGAACAGCCTCAAACGAAACAGTGCCGTTATCCACACTCACCGGCGTGAGAGTCGGCACCACAGCACCCCCACCATGAGGGCGGACACGCTTCGAACCAACAAAAACGCCAGCCGCCAACAAAGGGTCATTAGTTACCAACTTCAACGGGCCACTAACCCTAGTCATCATGTGCTCCTACTCTGTCCACGACACAAACAACTCACTCGACTCAACCTCACGCTGCGAGGAACCCCCAGCGTCCGCCAACACCTCAACACGCAACACCTCGCCGGGCTGGATAGTCCACGGGCCGGTAGAAAACGACTGCTCAGCACGACCATTACCCCACGGAAACAAAGGCCCCAACCTGGACGAATACGTCTGCTCCAACACACGCCCCCCGGCCACCAGACGCACCCGGTACGGTGAACCACGATTAGCTGCACCCCAGGTCACCGAGATACGCGCGCTCATGTTGTTTATCCGCTTCTCCGGCGTGAACTCCACCCCGGTTGCCGTCCACTGGTTTTGCGGCGGGGTCAATCCCCCACCCCTCAGGGTGCGTGACAGTGCCCTACCAGGCTCCACCTCATACACACCGACCATGAACGGGTAAGTACGGGAACCATCAGGCTTAGGAACGGACTCCAGTACATAGCGTGGCTCCTGGACAGGCACATAACCATCACCGGATTTAACGTATTTGTTGGTCTCCTCCATGTAGACGCCCATCACCCTGCCAACCCAGGTGCCCTTAGCCGTCCACGTGCCCTGCGAGCCAGACCAGTCATCACCAGGCCACACAATCCGCGCACGACCAAAATTCGACACCTCGCTAAGGTCAGCCGTCAGCTCATCTACACGGGTAGCGACCTCACCAAACTTGTCCAACTGGTCGCCCTGCTGACGACTAATCTCCTCCTGCTGCTCATCCACCAACTTCGTCACATGAGCCAGCTGCATAACGGGTGCGTCACCCGGGATACCCCGCGCCTGCGCCCACCTAGTGAACGCCGCATACAACGCAAGCGGATCATCACCCACCGGAGTCTGCATAGGCGACAGAACAAGCTCCGCCTTAGACAAAGCACTATCCGCCGTGGACTGGGCACCATCAGCAGACACCTGCGCCCTATCCGCCGTAGACTGCGCGTGAGACGCGGCCGCATGAGCCTTGCCCACATCCTTGAGACGCTCCCGACGCTCCTGCGCGATAGCCCGCTCAATCTCCAGATTCGCGTGGTCTTGCGCGGCATCATCAAACAACAACTGGCCACCAACGTGGATACGCCAGTCAATCGTCGCCCCGGCCTCCGTCACCGCCTCAATCGAGGTCACCGGCAGGTTAAGGGTGCGCCCCCACACCAGGACGGGAACAATATCGTCCACGTCAAAATCAACGTAAGGGACGTTGCCGTTCAGCCCAGCGCGGGTAATGTCGCGCTCCAGGAACACATCACCGTCAGTCTTGCGTGCTGCAATATCTAGCGTGTGCTCCACGTCCGTGCTGCCAGAAAACGGCACAGTCTGGCCTTTTTCGTCCACATCCCGCGCCTTAATCGACACGTCAGCGCGCACGAAACGACGCCCCATCCGGCCAGGGTTACGCCCAAGGTCCGCGACGTAACCGAACTTGCGGCCCTCGCCGGCACTAGGCCGTTGATCTTCGGGAACGGTATCCGGCCATTCCACCTGCCAATTACCGTAGGCATAAGCGGCCAGGGACCGCAGCACAGTTAGTTCACTGTTCTCGGCAATGAGTGGTCGCACGTTAAACCTCCCTCGTGGTCTCTACGCGCACAATCTGTATGGGGTAAGACCATGACATTTTTTGCGTGCTTTGGCGGTCTTGGGTGCGCACGGTCACCTCACCATCACCGGGCCACCACAAATCAACCTGGATACCCACGCCGGCGTTTTTCGCCGGAGCACTCACCGTGTCCCACACATAGGAATCATCGGTTCGGATAAGCACTTGACGTGAGGTGTCCACCCCGCCCGAATAGTCCACAACGGCATGATCATCGTCCTGCCACCCTTTCATGGGGTTCACCGCGTCGAAAGAATCCTGGATAAGATCACGAATCACAGTGCGCGCCGGGCCTTTCTTCGTGTACCCGTCAGCCTGGTCCGCGAACTTCAGCTGGGCTAGTTGCCGGGGCTTGGCGTACTTCTCACCGCTGGCATCCGTATCCCAGGTTGCGAACTTGGCCTGCTGCCAATCCAGCGGGATAGAGGGGCACGGCCACCACGCCAGCCCCTCCAAAAAGTCAGCGCCATAAATCGTCACTGTCTTGGGAGGGTCCCCGCCCTCCACATGCACGTGGCTAATCAAGTACGCCCGGCGCTCACCACCCCGGGCCACACACACCAACCGCGTAGGCCCATTCGACGGCACCAACCTGCCGGCACCATCCTCCGCTAGCACATCATCGGCGACAAGATCACGAGCAACACGCCCACCAATCCCACCACGCAACGGAACCGTGACCTCAAGTGAACCTGGCCCCAGCTTCACTTCACTGGCTTTCACAGAGGAAGCCAGCGGCAAGTCCATAAGCGGCCAACCGTCCTCATCGAGCACACCCAACCACTGGCCATCGTCCGCGACCACCTGATCAATGTGCTTTCTCCAGGCCTCAAAATCCACCGGCTACCTCCAGGGCGAAAAATAACCCACAGACCAGGACAACCTGGCGCCCGTGGGAACACTAAACGTGCGAGAAAAGTCAACCGGAACAGACTCCGACAACGCCCCCGCTTTATCGGTCAACCCCTGATCAACACGACCACGAGCATCAACCACTTCCCCACCATCAAGACGAGACAACGACACAGAATGCCGGCCCGTCACCGCAGGAAGCGTGAATGTGGCGCCAGACGGTAGTTTTACTTGCCCACCGGCCCCATCCCACTCCACGCTCGGCCATATAGGAACATCACCGTAATTCGTCACAGTGACGTTTCCCGTGCCCGTATGCGACTGCACCCACACACCATCGTCAGCAACCAAACTCACCTGCACCTCCGTGCCAGGCTTCGGTTGCATCGACGGCGGCCCAATAGGAGCAGCCAACCGAACACTCAAACGCATCGGCCCCAATGCCCCACCATCCAACACCAACGTGCCATGGCGGCGGGAATGAAAAGCACGAGCAAACCCCGGCCACAACGCAGGGTCACGCACAACCACCGTAAGCGCCCCAGTCAATTCCTTAACCAGACGATCACGCCAATCCACACGACGACCTGCATGACCAGCAGCCTGCACACCAGTGTCCTCAAACGAGGCCACCAGCGACTCCAGGCCACCATCACGCACAAAAACAGCCCCATAAGGCCCGCCGATCAGAGGAAACACCACCCCATCCGGGGCCACATACTTCAGCGTGTACATTCACATCCTCCTATCGACGTGCCCCAACAACATCCAGCGCGCTCGGGCGTGGGTTCTCCAGCCGGTTAACCCGGTATCCCAGGTCACCCAGCATCTTTTCCACATCGTCCATCGACGCGGTATTGCCGTAGAGGTTGATGGTCTTGGACTCTGCCGCCATCCCCTTGAGGGTGGTGGCGTTGTCCGCCTGCACCTTGGCAAGGTCGGCCAGGGCCTTTTTGACTTCGGCGTTGTCTGCGCGCCAGTACTCGGCCCACGTTTCATTCGCGGCCTTTTCCCGCTCCAGGCCCATGATCTCGGTCTTCAGCGGGTCAGTCTTAGCGCGACTATCAAGCTCGGCCAGGTCGCGGTCAATCTTTGATCGCAGCTTGTCCTGCTCCGCCTTGAGGTCAATCACAGAGTGCTCGAACTTGATCTGATCAAGCGCGCGTGCGGGGTCACCCAGGGCACTGTTCTTGATCATGCCGGCAACCTTGTCGCCAGCACCGAAGAATCCCATGAACCCGGCGCTCACCGCGGCCTTGTCAATCGCGGCCTTGGTGCTGCGGTCGAAGTCCTTGAAATCGTCCCGCTTGGCAAGGTTGGCAAGCTCCGCATCAATCTGCTTGATGCGGCGCTGCGCGGCAGGCATGGCCGTGAACCAATTCACCGGGTTGATCCAGGTCTTGATATTGGCCTGATCAGCCTGCAAACCAGCCTTTTCGGCCACCAGGTTCGCGTACCGCTGGCCTACCGTGGCCTGCACGCTGTCGTAGCCAAAAGCGCTGCCAGACATGACCGCAAGCTTCTGGGTAGCAACACCCAGACTGCTCGTCACATCCCGCAAATCAAGTGCCGCCAGGGTGGCCTTCAGCGTGGCCTCAAGATTGGACTCCTGGGCTTTCTTAATCGCCAACTGCTGCCCAACCTGGGCTGCCAACAACTCCGAGTACAGGGCATGCGACTCATCGGACCAGGCGGCCAGCTCATTCATCGCATCATGCCCAGCCTGACGCATGTTCCAGCGGAAGCGGTCATACGCCAAAGACAGGTCCGTGTAGTCCAACGCCGCCCGGCGCATATCCGCCTTGCGCTGAGCATCAAACTTGGCCTGCGCCTCCGCCACTGTCTTAGCCGCCTCAAGCGAAGCCTTGGCCCCGTCCATGCGGACGATACGCACGTTGCGCTCCGCGGCAGCAAGGTCAATCGCAGAGGTGGCGAACGACACAACCAGGCCAGTGATCTCGTTGCGGAACTTCTCGGCCATACCAACAAGCTCACGCACAGACCCGGCCATGCTGGCCATGCCCTTGAACGCCTCGACACGTGCAGTCATGATCGAACCGATCAGACGATCGACCAGGCCCATAACCAGGTCTGCGACTTCAATCGCCAGCGCGATCTCGGCCTGGCCTGCCGCCACAGCCGCCTTCGTCGCCACCGCCTTCGCCGCGGCGTACTTCTTTTCGGCATCTGCGATCTTATTGGCATCACCCTCAGCACGTGCCGTGTTAAGAGCGTCCTCGGCTGCGACCACATCACCTGCGGCCTTGGCCTGATCATCGTAAGCCTTGGTCAGTGAGTCCACCCCACCGGCAACACCCGTGAACGGGGAGAACAGGCTACCCACCATTGGTAGCTTGGTGGCCATATCCAGCTTTTCCTTGATGGTGGACCCACTCAACCAGGCACCAATGTTTCCACCGTCGCCCTTCTCCAAGGACTTGGCAATAGCGTCGGCTTGCTTCTCCAACGCGGGGATAAGCTCACCAATCTTGCGGATACCCTGCGCAACCAGGGACCACTGGGAATTGGTCAGCACCGGCTCCGGCTTACCCGACAGGTTCAACGCCAAGTTGCCAGACTGCAACCAACCGCCAGAGTCATGCAGGCCAATCGCGCGACCCGCTAGGGCCATAACGCCCCGGCCAGCGTTGCGCACCAGTTCTCCAACCTCCTGGGCGGCGGTATATACCGTGGACAGCTTGTCGCCAAGGCCCTGCACAACCTTGCCCACGCCCTCGGACAGGGCAGTCTTGCCCTTGTCGTAGGCGCCACGCGGGATGTTGTTGTACTCGGGTGGACCGGACGGCAGGCGTCCCTTGATCGGCCCCATGATCTTGTCGATGGCACCAGATACCTTGTCCGTGATGAACTTGCGCATCTGATCCGGCGACGGGCCACCAGTGCCCTTACCGATAACGAATGCGCCACCAGGGCCAATAGGCAGGTGATAGTGCGTGGTGAAGTACCCATCATTGGCGCCGGCAGCGCCAGTGCCATACTTCACCATCGACGGGGAACCGCCCGACTCGACATTGACCGCACCCACACGCGATGTAGCGCCCAGAGTTCCGGCAGTGTGACCACCGGCAGCACCACCGTTGGTCACGCCGATACTGAAAGTGTTGCCCTTCAGACCAGCCACAAAGCCTTGTGGGCCAGTGGGGTACTGCGAGTTGCCACCGCCGTTAAACGCCATCGTGGCCCACTGGCGATGACCAGTGCCACCACCCATGACGTCAGCGATACCGGACATGAAGCCAGAGCAGTCCGTGCCGCCCCCGCCATCTGCGGAGCCGCCCAGGACGTAGGGGCGACCGTGGCGGGACTTTGCCCACTGGTGGCCGCGCTCGAGCTGCAGCTCCCACATCGGGCGGACTTCGCCACCGTCGGCGAACGCCGGGAACAGGCTAGGTGCCGCCCCCAAAAGATCACCAGTGCGGTTCTTCAGGTGCTCCGGCAGGATTGCGAGCTTACGCCCGTCGAAGGTGAAGCCTTGCCCATCTTGCAGAGCGTTTCGTATTGCGTAGACAGCGCCTTGTCCACCGAATGCCTTAACATCCGCTGCGGTTAGGACGTGCTCACCGTTCGACAGCCACGCGGGAATATCGTCCGAGGTGCCTGTGCCCTTGCCGCGGATAGCGCCACCTGTGGCGTAGCCACCGATGGGGCTTAGGCGTCGTGCGGTCTTGGGATTCAGCGGCAGGAACGAACCAATGGTGTCCCAAGCCTTGGCAATACCGTCGTTGTAGACAGTGTTGATCAAGAAGTTCACCGGCTTGGCGAGCGCACCACGCAGTGTTGACCATGCGGAGGAAATACCGTCAACAACCGTGCCGAAAAAGGCCTTGAGGTTATTCATGCCGTTGCGGAAAGCTCCGAGCACGTTCGAGTCGATCCACTGCCAGGCAGCAGCCAGCGCGCCCTTGAGCCAGTCCCACTTGCCGGCGACCCAGTCGACGACAGGCCGGACAACGTTCGCCCAGAGTGCATTGAACCCAGCGCCCATAGGTGCGAACACGTTGGCGCTGATCCAGTTCCAGACCGCTCCCATGAGGGCAGACAGATCCGACCACTTCCCCTTAATCCAGTCAACAACTGGGGAGATGACGTTGGACCAGAGCCAGTTGAAGGCGGCACCGAAAGCGTCCAGCACCGTGGTCTTGATGACCGTCCACACGATGGTGAACGCATTGGACAGTTCAGTCCACTTACCCTTGATCCAGTCAATGACTGGGGAGATAACTTCGGTCCACAACCAGGTGAAGGCTGCGCCCATGAGGTCGAAGACGTTGGCCTTGAGGAAGTCCCACACAGCGGTAAACACTGCGGACAGGTCGATCCACTTGGCCTTGATCCAGTCAATCGTGGGGGAAATGATCGTGGTCCACAACCAGGTGAATACTTCACCGAGGCCGTTGAGGATTGGCTGCAGAACATTCGTCCACGCCCAGTTAAACGCCGCTGCTAGGCCGTTCCACGCCACGATCAGCAGCCCGAGGGCAACGGCCAGCACGCCACCCAGAATGTTGACCGCAATCTGGCCAATCTGGGTGAGCGCATCAACGATGAACTTCACCACAGGACTGATCGCCTGCCACAGCTTCTGCCCAGCGGAAATCAGTACGGGCATGACCTGGGTAGCCAGCTCCGTGATCTTGTCCCACAGGGCCTGCAGCACGGGCTGGATTTGTGCCCATGCTTCCATCGCCTTAGCGCTAATCCACTGCCAGCCAGCGGAAAGCGCGTCGACGAAGCGTTGCCACAGTTCACGGCCCATCTCGGTCTTGGTGAAGAACAGAACCAGGGCCGTCACTACGATGCTGATGATCGCTGTGATCGGGTTGAGCTTGGTGATCAACTGCACGAACAGACCAGCTAGGGCCTTGATCGGGGACATGATGAACCGCAGGACTGTGCCCAGCGGGTTAAACGCCTTAGTCAGGTTCGCGGCCATGCGGGCAAAAGACGACAACGCAGGGTTGGTCTTTGCTACGGCCCCTGCCAGCTTGGTCATTTCGTCGGCGAACTTCATCATGATGAAGACATGCCCCACGGCCAGCAACGCGCCAGCCACACCACGTAGAGGTGCGGTGATCTTATTGAGCACCATCATGCCCATCCATGCCGTGACCAGCGCCCCAACTAGCTCGGGGTGCTTCTCCGCCATAGACGCGATCTTCTCAAGCGCAGGCACGACCACGTGCTCCAGCACAGGGGCGAGAGCTTCCAGAACGCGAATAAGCGCATCCCATACTTGCACACTGATCGCACCAGCAATGCGCCCGAATACCCCTACTAAGGACAATAAGGGTGAGCCTATAGCTTTTGCCGCTTCCCCGATGCCAACAAAAACAACCTTGATCGTCTCCCATGTGGACGGATCGACAGCCACACGAGTGATCTTTTCTGCCAGCTCGCCTACCCAGCGGCCTACAGCCTCAAACACTGGCCCCATATTGTTGACAGACCCGCCGAGGCGTTCCATCGCAGGCACCAGCATGGCAGTAATACGTTCACTAGCGGGCTTGAACCCCGCCGCCATAGCGTCAAACGCCCCGCCAATCGCAGCGAACAACGGAGGCGCGGCCTTAAACGCGGGCCCTGCGAGCGCTTCACCGAAACGCCCCATCGCAGCACCCATATTCTTCAGCGCACCTGAGAAGGTGTTGCCCATCTCCAGGGCAGCGCCACCCATGCCGTTGCGCATGGCGCGCTCAAAGGTGGCGAAGTCGATCTCACCCTTGGAGACCATGTCACTGATCTCTTCGGACGTCTTGCCGGTCTCTTCTGCCAACAACTGCAGGACTGGGATGCCGGAGGACATCAGCTGCAGCATGTCGTCACCCTGCAGCTTGCCGCGGGCAGCAATAGAACCAAAGATCAGACCCACATCCTGCATGGACCGCCCAGCAATAGCCGCCGTATCACCCACAGTCTTAAGGGTCTGCTCAAGCTGCTGGCCAGGCTTAATGCCAGCGGCAACCATGGACGCGGACACGGCAGCGGCCTCACCAAGACCGTTAGCTGTGCCTTTCACCGACGCCAGCGCATTGTCCATGATCGACGCGACATCACTAGCCGAGTTGCCCAGGCCCTTGAGCTTGGCCTGAGCACCCTCAATCGCCGTCAGACGCGACATGCCCTTGGTGATGGCGCCTGCGAGAACACCACCAACAGCTGCACCCGTGGCAGCCGCGCCGATCTTGAGGGATTTAGAAAGGGCACCATTGAGACGGTCGCCCAGCTTGGAACCAACACTTGTCGTGTCGATGCCCTTGAGTGCCTTCGTGACCTCCGGAGCAATGTCCTTGGTGGAGGGCTTAATGGTCACCCACGCATTTGCGAGCTCTACGCCAGTCGCCGCCATCGGCCACACCTTTCTAATTGTTGATTAATCGACCCACCCCAGCCACTCGTTCAGCTCGCCCAGGGGGGTCATTTCGCCCCGGAACACGCCAGATTCGTCGTCCTTGAACGGGTCACCTTCCGGAACCGGCGCCGGCTTACCTTCTGGTGCTTGTGCGGTCTTGCCCATGGTGGGGCGTTGCATCGGTTTGGGCTTGCCGCCCTTTCCGCCGCTGCCCTGCCACAACAGCCCGTTAACCCCGTCAAGAAGCCCGGCAAGGATGTGTGTATCCACCGACCAGGAGGCCGCGTCCCCCATTGAGTGACGCACAAGTGCGGAGTCATGGCCGCACTGACGCACGATGACCAGCAGGTCCCGCCAGTTCAGCCGGTCTGTGCCGTCGCATAGCCAGCGCAGTCGCAGACCCATTGAGATGAGGTCGTATTCGACTGCTTGGCGGAATTCATCGTCTTCTAGGGCCTCGCACAGCCCGATTATTCCCCCACAGGAGCGTCCTCGTCATCCATCCAGCCCTGCATGAAGTTGGTGGAGTCACGCATCGACCAGTCGTCCAGGATTTCGTCGGCGACCTTCTTGCCCAGAGCGGAGGTCAGGAGTTCCTCGGTCAGCTGCTCCGGGTCGTCCTTGTACTTCTTCTGGAGCTTATGGAGCTTGCGCATACCCATGGTGTCCATGAGGTAGGGGAACTCGCGTTCTTCGCCGTTGGAGCGGGTGAAGTGGAATCGTTCGAGAGCCATGATCTTGGGAGACCTTTCTACTTAGGAAAATTTGGAAACTTGGGGAGACTTTTAAGTAGGCCCTACGGCGTCTCCCGTATCCGTAGGGCCATCGCGTTAGGCGACAGTGATGGTGATGTCCTGGTTTCGGGACTTGCCGGTGGAATCACCGACCACGACGTGCACAGTGTGGGCACCCGCGTCCGTGGTAGTGCCGGTCAGCTTGCCGTCGGTAGCCAGGGTCAGCCCGGCTGGCAGGCCCGTGGCGTTCCACATGTACGGAGCAGCGCCACCATCAGCTGCCAGGGTCTCGTTGACCTCAGCGCCGCTGGTCACGTTCAAAGACGTGGTAGTGACCATAGGGGCATCGGTGGTGCCCTTAGCGTCCGTGCCGCGCTTGATCAGGGAAATGAGTTTGACGTTATCCACGCCGAAGCACTCCAGGGTGGCCTGGTATTTGATCACATCGGAGCGGACATAGTTGACCTCGCCCACCTCGGTGACCTGTGCATCGGGTGCGAACACGAGGATCTTGGAGCCGTTTCCGCCCTTGATGGTGAACGCGATGGAGCGGTGCGGAAGCTCGTCCGCATTGTCGACGACGCGCAGGGTGTCGCCGTTGTCTTGCACGTTGGACTCGCCGGCGATCATCTTCAGGACCTCGCCGTTCGCACCCTCCATGAAGGTGACCTGCAGGGTCACAGAGTGGTCGGACTGGGTGATCAGGATGGTGTCGCCGTTCCAGTCCTTGATCTTGTCGGTGGAGCGGTCGACGGTCTTGACGACGCCGTCCTCGGAGACGTAGCCGGCAGGCCCGTGTTCGAGCGCGTCCAGCTTGGCGTCCACAGTCTCGGGGAACTGGGACTTATTATCTGCCACCTTGCCGATGGTGATGCCGCCAGACGCTTCAACGTCCGGGGCACCAACGATTACGTTCTTGCGATTACGCAGATCAGCCACTATATCCTCCTAGTTTTTGTGGCATTAAAAAAGCCCCTGACCTACGCGGGTAGGTCAAGGGTTGTGGTCAGCACGCCCGTTAATTGGTATCGGGTGTGCGTATCTGTATCGGGGTCTGGGAACTCGTGCGGCCCGGCCTCTTCCCGCCACCACACGATGTGCGGGTTAACCCGGTAGCACTCATCCATGAGGTACTGACGTAGCCGGCCAATCAAGGTGATGGTCTCATCGAGATCGCCCCCATAAACTTGCACAGCCATCAGCGTGTCCTCACTGACCACAGTGGAAGCACGAGGCTCGCCAGCATCCACACGAATAAACAGCCCGGGGGCTTCATAGCGCGGCACCTTCGTGAACACTGGCACATCGAAACGTGCCTTCAGCTCCTCGAGTAGCCGCTCAACAGCAAGTACCACTTACCCACCCCCTAAGGCTTTGATCAGTGTGTTGTCACGAGCATTGACGACCATGGCCCTCGGGGTGTCCGTGAACACGATCGCCCGGTAGCGGTCATCCTCACGGGTTTTCACCTCGAAGCCCCGGCCTGCCCGTTCTGCTAAGTTTCCGGCGAGGTCGTCTATCTGTTTGACCAGTGCGGGGTCTTTACGTAGCTGGGTGAAGCCGTCCATTTTCCAGTTGATCTTGACGGCCATTAGTGCGCCGCCAGATTGTGGAAGCTGAACCACTGCCCGGGGGCGAAACCTGCGATGAAGTTCTTAGCGCCCTCCGTGTAAACGATCAGGGCACCATCAATAACTTCGACCGCGTTAGTCTCAAATTTCACGCTGACCAGCTCATCGTTGATGTTCAGTGCGCTGACTTCGATCATCCTTGTACCTCCTTGGCGTGGACGACAACTAGACCGGGGATAAACCCGTGAAAGCCGTGGTTGAAATCTTCCGAGTTGCCTTGGACTGACCAAACGCGACCATCTGGGGTGCGTACACGGCCATCTGGCCCGGGGGCATCCGCGGGCAGGCAGTGAACGTGCAGGTAATCGACAGTGCGTAGCACTGAGTCCCCTGCCTTTTCTTCACTGCGGTCAACCCACCATGAGGCCACCCTGACTTGTCGCCACTCGCCGGGAGCAGCGACCAGGTTGCCGAAGCGATCACGCTTCGTACCAGCCTTGGCCTGCATGTCAATCGACTGCGACAGCGGGATAAAAGCCATAAAGACTGCTCATCCCCCTATCGCGTCGATGCTGCGCATGCCGCCGTGACGGCCAGCCAAAGCAGCCTGAATCACTTCACGCTCCTGCGCAGTAATGTACAGATTGCCTTCCGAGTTGCGATAGGACACGGTCTCCGAGAACGGCCCGGCGGTATGCCCCGTCGACTGCATATTCCCGCCACTATCGGCCAGCATGGACCGCTTCACCATCGCCACGACCACACCCATGAGCACATCCCCCAGATGCCCCGAAGGAACAACCGGGAGGTCGAACAATGAGCGTAGGTAGGCCGTGGCGACACGAAGCTTGGCCTCAATTTCGGCATCGCTGCCTTGGGCTTGTGGCCAGAGCGCCCGGAATTCTTCTGCAGTAGCGAAACTCACCGAACCGCCCCTCTAGCTTCTGGTTACTTGTTCAGGCCAGTGATCTTGACGACCGCCAGCGGGTCGGTCACACCGAACGCGAGCGTTGCCCAGGTGTAGAACTCAGTGACCTGACGAGACTTGATGTACTCGTTGTCGGTGCTGATCGGGTCCTCAACACCCATCACGCCGACAGCGCCACGCTGCAGAAGCAGAGCCTCGCCCGGGTCAGCCAGCGCGGTGGTGGTGTACGCAGTCAGGCCGAGGGAGTTAAGCACACCCTGCCAGTTGTCGAGCCCCAGCAACTTCTGCATGGCGGTACGAGCCTGCGGAGACAGAACCAGGGTGTCCGGGGAGTAGCCCATCCCGGTTTCCTCAACCAACAGCTTCGCGTCGAGCAGGTCGGAGACGATCTGCCCTTCGCCGGTCACTGCGGTCTTGGTGTCCTTGGCCACCTTGGTGGCTGCAGCCCAGCCAGAGGAGGCGAATCCGAGCGCACCGTCGAACTTGGCAAGGTCGTTGGTGATCGCTGCGAAAGCACGACGGTCGATGTCCTTGACCATCGTGTTGGCGATGCGCTGGGCGTTGCGCTGCAGCACGGTCGGGTCGTTGCGAAGCTGTGCCTCGCGGGTGACCTCGTACTTGCCACCAGTCTTGACCACGCCACGGACGATGGGCTCACCGTTGGAGGTTCCCAGCATGGGGAACTCAGCGCCCGGGGCGATAACCCCGGGGTTGCGGTCGGCGGTGGCCTTATTCTCCACGAGCTGGTCAAACAGGATCGCGCCACCGTTGGCGGCGGTGGAGGTGTACAGGAACTGGGAGACCAGGTTGGCCTGCACCAGGTTGGAGATGTACTTGGAGATGTGGGTTGGTTCCTTGACGAGGAGGTCAAGGGAGACCTTGCCGTCGACGACCTGCGTCGGGTCGAGCGGGAAAGTCACGTTAGACATAGGCTTCTATGCTCCTTCTTTTGTTCTCTTTAGCCCAGGGCGACCTGGACGAAACCGTCAGCAGCCGTGGACACGGCAACGCCTGCGGGGGCGGTTCCTTCGGTCAGCTTCACGGCCTTGCCGTTCGAGCCGGCGGCGACAATGTCACCTGCGGTCAGGGAGCCGGTTGCTGCGACAGTGACGATGTGGCCGGAGCGGTACACCATGACGTGGCCGCCGTCGGCTACATCGTGTGCGGGAACGCCGAAGGCCATGTTGCCTGCGGCTGCGGTCTTGACGACCGGGTTACGTCCGCTGACGTCGGCGGAAATGGTGACGAAGGTGGAGGCGCTGAGTGCGCCCTGTGCCTTGACGGTCACATTCTGGGCTGGGGTGTACGAGACATGCGTTACAGCCATGTTCGGGTCTTCTCCATTCTTAGTTGTTGGCAAACGGCCCGGTCACGGGCCAAGCTGCCAAGTAGTTGTAATCCGGGGTGTTCTCCGGCTCGGAGGAGCCGGGCTTGAGGTACTCGCGCGGGTAGTCAGACGGAGGGCCCGGCCGGCGGGCCTCTGCCTTCTGCAGTGCGGCGATGCGCTCCGCGTTCGCCTCGAACTTCTCGGGGTCATTGCCGAGCAGGTCGATGTTGTCCTCAGTGATCCCGAATCGGGATACCACCTGCAGGCGCTTGTTTTGTGCCTGCATGGCCTCGTAGTCGCGCTGGAGTCGTGCGTTGGCCTCCTGGGCCTTTTCGAGCTCGGACTTTTCGGCTTCCTTGGCTTCGCGGTACTTTTCAGCGTCTCCGCGCAGGTCGTTGCGTTCTGTGCGGTAGCGGGCTGCTTCCTTGCGGGCCTTGGCTAGTGCCTTTTCGAGGTCTTCGCGGGACATTTCGGCACCGGCACCAGTGTTGTCGTTGGTGTTGGTGGCCTTGTCGTCGCTGGTGGTGGTGTTGTCTTGGTTTGCCACCTCGTCCTGGTTGTTGGTGTTGGTGGCGGTAGTGTTATCCGACATGTGTGCGCCTCCTGGGCGTGAATGTTGGTGTTGGATATGACAAAACCCCGCCACCATCGCAGCAACGGGGTTGAGTTGCCCGCCCCGGAATCGAACCAAGGGGCTTGCACCATGCGGGCATAAAAAATCCCCCTTGAACTGATCTCTTAAAAACCAGTTAGGGGGTCAACTTGTGAGCAAAAAGTCTTTACGAAGCGCTTTTCAAAGATTCACTGAGCTCAAATTCGATGAACTCTTCGATGACTGGCTCAATCATCTTTTCACGGATTATTGAGCGAAGCTCAGTGACCATATCGGCAGTGATCAAGTTAGCCTCGGAGGCATCTTCGAGAAGCGTCATCAGCGCCGCCTCATCATTTCCGAGTCCAGCGAAATAAAGCGCATCCTCGCGGCTAACCGCCGCTGGCGTCACCATGTCAAGGCGCTGGTAAAGCGTCATGATCACACCTTCTTCGCTCTGGATGGAATTCTATCGACTGGATGAGAGGTCACGAACCTTGCTTCCCCACTTACCAGGGCATACTTTGCCATCACCAGGATACCATCTACCTCTCGCCATACGATGCGACTGTGCTGCTTCGTTTGGACGTAATCGGGGTCTTCGAGAGTTCGGAGAACCGCCGCAGCTATTTGTTGGTGCGACCACTCTCGAGGGAACTTCGACGCATCTGTCCGTTTTGAATCCCATGTGTGGCCGTAACGCTGGTCCTCCGTGTGAGGGATTTTGCCGACTCCGCTGAGTGGACGATCTCTCCATCCATAGAGAACATGGCCCACAATTCTGTGAACATCCGTAGGCACTGGCTCCCCTGAGAACGCGATGGACTTGCCACCATTTTTGAGCGAAGGAACTTCAACGCTTCTGATCTTCGGCCAGTTACGAGCCTTAGAAGTCGGAGTGAAGTCTTTCGCGTTTAGCTTTCCGCCTTGAACGTGGGCTCGCCACTTGGCCCACTGATCAGCCCCCGGGCTCGTTGGCTCACCAGAATCGTCCTTGCGCCACGTCACATCACGCCAACGCTTCTCCAGCCTCCGGTAAGCGTCCTCACCCTCCCACGGGTGACCATCAACCACCAGAACAGGAATACAGTCACACCCATCGTGGTAACGACGACCGTCCTTACGCTGAACAACCGTGTCCTCCCGGTACACCGGCCCACGAGACGCCAACATCGCGCAAAACGCACAATTCTCACGCCCCGTCAGCACACGCGCATAACCCGCATGAGCAGGACGACCAGACGCAGCAAAACGCGCCGAACCATTATGAACCGTCGACGCCACACCCTGCCGACCAGCCTGCACCACATGACGCGACACACGCCGCGACAACTCCGCAGCAACACGATCCACAACCACACGATCATGGCGATTATCCGCAGACGGCATCACCGGAGTAGAAACCAGCTCCCCGGTCTCCTTATCCAGCAAATCAACACGAATATTCGTGGACCCTGGGGTAATGCGCGCGATCTGGCACACAGCATCAAACAAAGCCTTCGGCGGGTACTCCTCCAAAGGCTCCGCCCGCAGCTCCACACCAGCAGCCACAGCCTGCCGACCAAGCTCCACCATATGAGCCCGGTACGCGGACTCCCTGGCGCGCACCACACTCGGGTACAACTGCTCAGCAAGCTTGGAAGCCTGATCCACAGTCGCCGGCACACCCTGCTGCCGAACCAGGCGCACAACAACAGCCTGTACATCCGCAGCCAACCCGTAGTGCCAGCCTTGTTGTGAGTCACCCTGCAACAAGGAGGCAATCATGTTCACACCCGAAGAAAAGCGTCAAGCAGTC